>NZ_CP034348.1:2636619-3858679 GCF_009762325.1 Roseovarius faecimaris | reverse complement strand
TCCACCCTGTTCCACGACTTATCTGTTCATTCCGCCTGGCGCCTGACGGCACCGCCCCTCAGTGCGATGGTTCACGGATAAGGATGACAGACACGAACCGTTCGTTCGCCCAAACAGGCGGCGCAACAGGTCCTCATCAATCTGTCGAGCACACATGCCAGCGACATTATTAACAGGCGCATCCGTCCCCATTGGGATGCTGCCCAGATGTCATGTGACATGCGCGCCAGTAGAACATGGCAAGAATTTTGGCGCCGCAAGCAAAGGGCCGACGCTTTTCAGCCCCTCATTCGCGCCTCCTGCCTGTCCCCCCAAGCGTGAATCGCCTGAGGAAACTAGCAAGCGTTTTGCGGACCGGGCAACCGATCATTGCTCTTGACACGAGCTTTGGTGAAAAAGAATCTCTCGGCCCAATTTTTTATGGCCCTGAACGCAAAAAGGCACCTGCGTTCAGGTGCCTTTTTCATCAATACGTTATCGGCTTTTCCTTAGCCGAGGGCCTTAACGCGGGCACTCAGGCGCGACATTTTGCGCGCGGCGGTGTTTTTGTGGAAGACGCCTTTGGTCACACCGCGCATCAGCTCGGGCTGAGCGGCACGCAGGGCCGAGGTTGCGGCATCTTTGTCACCCGAGGCGATCGCCTCTTCGACTTTGCGCAGGAAGGTACGGATGCGCGACCGGCGCGCTTTGTTGACGGCAAGACGGCGCTCGTTCTGGCGGGCGCGTTTCTTGGACTGGGGCGAATTTGCCATTTTGAATCTAACCTTTCATCGGGTCATGTCTGTTATGTCTTTGCACGTCAGCAAACCCGAACCGGCAGGTCATCAACCGGGGTGATTCTGGCCAGAGCGGGCCGCACGCGCATATCTGACGCGGCGTATAGGGCAGTTTGGCCAAAATGGAAAGGGGGAAGTGCGGTGACAGGTAAGGTGCGTGAGATCACGCACCCTACGTCTGTTTGTCACATCTATTTGTCGCGGAACTGCGGCTCGCGCTTTTCGATGAAGGCGGCCATGCCTTCCTTCTGATCCTCAGTGGCGAAGAGCGAGTGGAAGACGCGCCGTTCGAAGAGGAGCCCCTCGGCCAGCGTTGTTTCGTAGGAGCGGTTGACCGCTTCCTTCACCGCCATGGTGGTGATCATCGACTTCTCGGCGATCTTGGCGGCGGCCGACATGGCCTCTTCCATCAGTTTCTTGGCGGGCACCACGCGGCTGACCAGCCCGGACCGTTCGGCCTCTTCGGCATCCATGAAGCGGCCCGTCAGGTTCATGTCCATCGCCTTGGATTTGCCGATGAACCGCGTCAGCCGCTGCGAGCCGCCCATCCCGGCCATGACGCCCAGATTGATCTCGGGCTGGCCGAACTTGGCGGTGTCCGAGCAGATGATGAAATCGCACATCATGGCCAGCTCGCACCCGCCGCCCAGGGCATAGCCCGACACGGCGGCAATGATCGGCTTGCGGATGCGCAGAATGGCCGAAGGTTCATCCGCGAAAAGATCGCCCAGGAAGACCTCGGTGAAGGTCTTTTCAGACATCATCTTGATATCGGCCCCGGCGGCGAACGCCTTTTCCGAGCCGGTGATGACGATGCACCGCACCTTGTCATTCTCCTGCGCCTCTTGCAGCGCATGGGCCAGCTCTCCGAGGAGCTGGTCATTCAGCGCATTCATGGCATCAGGGCGGTTCAGGGTAACGAGGGCAACGTGGTCTGCTACTTCGACGATGATCGTCTCATAGGCCATTTGGTTTGCTTCCGGTTGTTGCTGTTCGGGGGGAATCAATAGCACCGTGGGAATACGGTTCAACCTATCTTTGGCACTTGACACAATAGAAACTGGAGCGCCCCGACTGAACGATGCGGCGCACGGTCCCGGCGCAACCGTCATGGCGGCAGGGCTGGCCCTCGCGGTCATAGACATCGAAGCGGTGCTGGAAATATCCAAGCTCTCCATCGGTTTGGCGGAAATCGCGCAAGGACGACCCGCCTGCATCGATCGCCTCGGCAATCACGTCGCGGATGATGGGCACAAGGGCGGCGACGCGCGAGGCGGAAATCTGCCCGGCACGGCGGCGGGGAGAGATGCGGGCCCGGAAGAGCGCCTCACAGACATAGATATTGCCCAGTCCCGCGACGATTCGCTGATCCAGCAGCGCGGATTTGATGGGGGTGTTTTTGCCCCTCAGGGCGGCGGTCAGGTAGGGTTCGCTGAAGCTGTTTCCCAGGGGTTCCGGCCCAAGCTTGGCGAGGAGCGGGTGCGCCTCGGCGGTGGCGGTCGGCATCAGGTCCATCGCGCCAAAGCGGCGGGGGTCGTTGAAGGTGATGCGCGCGCCGGTCTCCATATGCAGGACGACATGGTCATGCTTCTCTGGTGCGGGGTGGTCATGCACGAACCGGCCCAGCGGGTCGCCCGAGATCAGCATCCGCCCGGACATGCCCAGATGAATAAGCAGCGTCTCGCCCGAGCTGAGATCGGCCAGGATGTATTTGGAGCGCCGCCGCAGGCCCAGCACGCGCTGCCCGGCCAACCGCGCGGCCATATGCGGCGGAAAGGGCCAGCGCAGGTCCGGGCGATTGACGTCCGCCCGGGCGATCACCTGCCCCTCCATCACCGGGGCCAGGCCACGGCGGACGGTTTCAACCTCGGGGAGTTCGGGCATTGAGGGTCCTTCTGCGACTAAAGGGGCGCATTGTATCCCCCCATCAGCGCCCTATAAGAAGGTCAGAGATCATGATCGGCAAGGCCAGTGAGCGGAATATGAGCGAGAAAACCACCCATTTCGGATTTGAGACGGTCCCTGAGTCGGAAAAGGCCGGGCGGGTGAAGGGCGTGTTTGGCTCGGTGGCATCGAAATATGACGTGATGAACGACGCCATGAGCCTGGGCATTCACCGGATCTGGAAGGATGCGATGATGGACTGGCTGGCGCCGCGTCCGGGGCAGAAGCTGCTGGATGTGGCGGGGGGCACGGGGGACATCTCGTTCCGGTTTCTGGAGCGCGCGGGCGCGGGGCATGCGACGGTGCTGGATCTGACCGAGCCGATGCTGATCGAAGGGCGCAAGCGGGCCGAGGCGGAGAGCCTGTCGGACAGTCTGGACTGGATCGTTGGCGACGCGATGGCACTGCCGTTTGAAGATAACACGTTCGATGTTTACACGATCAGCTTTGGCATCCGGAATGTGACCCGCCCGCAGGAGGCCCTGAACGAGGCGTTTCGGGTGCTGAAGCCCGGCGGACGGCTGATGGTGCTTGAGTTCTCCCAGATCCCGAATGAGCTGATGCAGAAGGTGTATGACCTTTACAGTTTCAACATCATTCCACGCATGGGGCAGGCGATTGCAGGCGACAAGGACAGCTATCAGTACCTTGTCGAGTCTATTCGCAAATTCCCCGATCAGGAGACCTTCCTGAGCATGGTGCGGCAGGCCGGGTTCGAGAATGCCAAGTACCGCAATCTGAGCATGGGCATCGCCTGTCTGCACTCCGGCTGGAAGATCTGAGCCATGCGCGGGCCGCATAATATCCTGCGCCTGATCCGTACGGGCGCCACGCTGGAACGCACCGGCGCGATGGGCCTGATCATGGATGCGATGGACGCGCCGCCCCTGGTGCGCGGCACGCTCAGGTTTCTGGCCTGGCCGTTTCAGTGGCTGGGCTATCGCGGCGACCCTAAGCAGCCGCCCGCCCTGCGCGCCCTGTCGGCACTGGGGCCGGCCTATATCAAGTTCGGTCAGGTGCTGTCGACACGGCCCGATCTGGTGGGGGATGACCTGGCAACGGAACTGCGGGTCTTGCAGGACAAGCTGCCGCCGTTTCCGACCTCTGTGGCCAAGGACAGTATCAGCCAGGCGCTGGGCCGCCCGGTGGAAGAGTTGTTCGATGCCTTCAGCGAGCCAGTCGCGGCGGCCTCGATCGCGCAGGTGCACAAGGCGCGCCACCGCGAGACCGGGCGGGATGTGGCCGTGAAGGTGCTGCGGCCGCATATCGAACGGGCGTTTCGCAAGGATATCGACGCGTTTTACTTTGCCGCACGGGTGATCGAGTTTCTGTCGCCCGCATCGCGGCGACTCAGACCCACGGATGTGATCGCGCATTTCGAGGGCGTGGTGATGGGCGAGCTCGACCTGCGGCTGGAGGCGTCTTCGGCCAGTGAGTTTGCCGCGAACACCTCGGACGATCCGGGGTTTCAGCTTCCGGAGATCGAATGGCATCTGTCCAGCCGCCGCGTTCTGACCATGGGCTGGGCCGATGGGGTGCCACTGGGCGATAATGTGGCGCTCGATGCGGCGGGGCATGACCGCGTGGCGCTGGGCGAGCGGGTGTTGCAGCTCTTTCTCAGCCATGCGCTGCGCGACGGGTATTTCCACGCCGACATGCATCAGGGCAACCTGAAGGTCGCCGCCAATGGCGATCTGATTGCCTATGATTTCGGGATTATGGGCCATATCGACGAATACACCCGCCGGGTCTATGCCGAGATCCTCTATGGCTTCATCAAGCGCGATTACCGCCGGGTGGCGGAGGTGCATTTTGAAGCCGGTTACGTGCCTGCCGACCGCGATGTGGACGAATTTGCCCGGGCGCTGAGGGCGGTGGGTGAGCCGATCTTCGGGATGGACGCCACCAAGATCAGCATGGGCAGTCTTCTGACTTATCTGTTTGAAGTGACCGAGCGTTTCGGGATGGAAACCCGCACCGAGCTGATCCTTTTGCAGCGGACGATGGTGGTGGTGGAGGGTGTCGCGCGCTCGCTCAACCCCGAGATCAACATCTGGAAGGTCGCCCGGCCCGTGGTGGAAAACTACATCAAGCAGAGCATCGGGCCCGCGGCACTGGTGCGTGACCTTGGCAAGACGATGATGGTGCTGTCGCGTTATGGGCCGCGCCTGCCGATGATCGTGGAGAATGCCCTGATCCAGCATTCCTCGCCCCCGCCTGCCCCGGCCCCGCGCAATGGCCGCAAGACGGCGGCGCTTCTGATCGTCGGGGCGGCGCTGGGCGGGGGTATCTGCGCCGCAATTCTGGCGCTGATCTGACGCCCGGCACGCCCGGATCGTCACCAATTTGTAACAACACCCCGCTTCGCTGACTTTGCGTCATCCCGCCGTTGTTCCCCACGGATGAATTGTCTAGACTGCCGCCAAGAACAGACGTGGTGGGAGCTCTCCTCGTGACCCGGACGACCAGCAAGATTGCACTGACAGCGGCCGCATTGGCCTGGCCCGTCGCCGCGGTGCCGGAAAACCTGACGACGACGCTAACCAATACATATGGTACGCCCAGCGGGCTTATCGACATGCCAACGGCCGAAATGGCGCCCGATGCCCAGCTTGGCACCACCTTCGCCTATTTCGACGGGGCATCCAAAACCACGCTGACCTTTCAGCTGACCCCGCGCCTGACCGGCAGTTTCCGCTATGCGGGCACGGACAACCTGACGCCGCAGTTTTCCACCTATTACGACCGCAGTTTCGACCTGCGTTTCAGGGTCTTCAACGAAACGGACTGGACGCCTGCGGTGGCCGTGGGCCTGCAGGATTTTGTCGGCACCGGGCTTTTGGGTGGGGAATACATCGTCGCCACCAAATCCATCGGCGACCGTCTGCGCGTGACGGGCGGTGTCGGCTGGGGCCGGCTGGGCAGCTATAACAGCTTTGGCAACACCGGAACACGGCCCGGGTTCAACCCGCTGTCGACGGGGGGGGATTTTTCGGTCGATGACTGGTTCCGCGGCGATTATTCGTTCTTTGGCGGGGCGAGCTTCGATGTGACCGACAAGCTTAGCTTTAGCGCGGAATATTCCTCGGACGCTTATGATCAGGAGGTCGGCGCGGGGATATTCGAGCGCAAGACGCCGTGGAACTTCGGGGCAAGCTACAAGATCACCGATGATGTGCATCTGAGCGCCTATTCGCTTCATGGCTCGGAATTCGGGGCGCGGATCAACCTGACGCTCAATCCGAAAAACGCCCCTGCGCCGGGCGGGGCCGAGGGCGCGCCCATGCCCGTGGCGGTGCGTGCGCCGGGGTCGGCCGCCGATCTGGGCTGGACCACAGAGCCCGGCAATGTGGATGTGATCACCCGTTCGGTCGACAAGAGCCTCGATCGCGACGGGATTGACCTGGACGGTATCTCGGTCAGCGGGCGCACCGCGCATGTGCGCATCCGCAATGAGACCTATGACGCCGGGGCGCAGGCCCTTGGCCGGACGCTGCGCAATCTGAGCCGGACGTTGCCCGCCTCGGTCGAGACGATCCATGTGACGCAGATGACCAAGGGTATCCCGGCCAGCACGATAACCATCAGCCGGTCGCAGCTTGAGCGGCTGGAGAATGAGCCCGCCGCAAGCGCGCTGGCGGCCGCCACGTTCAGCGATACGCTGCGCTTTTCGGATTTCCCCGATGCGCTGCCGGGGCTCTATCCGAAATTCAACTGGTCGCTCGGGCCCTATGTGCGCACCAGTTTCTTTGATCCGAGCGAGCCTGTGCGCGCCGATGCGGGCGTGCGCCTGAAGGCGTCTTATGAGTTTGGCGGGGGCTGGATTGCGCAGGGTTCGCTTTCGCAGAAGCTGGTGGGCAACCTCGATGAGATCAACCAGATCAACAACTCGGTGCTGCCGCGGGTGCGGTCCGATGCGCAGCTTTACGTGCGCACGGATGAGCCGGTGATCGACAATCTGACACTGGCCAAATATTTCCGCCCGGCAGAGAACCTCTATGGCCGGGTCACGGTGGGCTATCTGGAGAGCATGTATGCCGGGGTGTCGGCCGAAATGCTCTGGAAGCCGGTGAACAGCCGCCTCGCCTTCGGGGTGGAGGCCAACTATGTCGAGCCGCGCGAGTTTGATCAGCTTCTGGGCTTCCGGTCGCGCACCACGCCGGGCGGGGTGATCCCGCGGGCGAGCGGGCATGTCTCGGCCTATTACGACTTTGGCAACGGCTTTCACGGGCAGGTGGATGCAGGGCGGTACCTGGCCGGAGATTGGGGCGCGACGGTCGCGCTTGACCGGGAGTTTGCGAACGGCTGGAAGGTCGGCGCCTACATGACCAAAACCGATGTTTCGGCAGCCGAGTTTGGCGAAGGGTCGTTTGACAAAGGGATCCGCCTGACGATCCCGCTGTCCTGGGCGCTTGGTACGCCGACGCAGAAAACCTCCAGCATAACGCTCAAGCCGATCACGCGTGACGGCGGCGCGCGGCTGTCTGTACAGGGGCGGCTTTACGAAACCATCCGCGATTCGCACGAGCCCGAGATCGCGAAGAGCTGGGGCAAGTTCTGGAGATGAACGTGACACGATTTCTTTACCTGACCTCCGCTCTTGTGGCGGGCCTGGCCCTGGCGGGCTGCTCCAACGGGCGCAAGGATGTGGATGCCCTGAGCTTCCTGAAATCCGCGACCGCGCCCAAGACGGCTGTGGTGGTTGAAGACCCGGCGCAGGTGCAGGTGGCGGTGAATGAGGCGCTGAACGTGCTGGATGGCCCGCTGGCCCTGGCCACGTTCGAGAAGACCAACAACAACGTGATCCTGCGCCAGATCGCCAGCAACGGTCCCTACCGGACCTGGACGAGCTGGACGAAAGATACCGAGCGGCGCAGCATCACCACGCGCAACGGGTTGATCACGGCCACGCGCGGGCTTCGCAATGACCTGATGTCGTCGGATGTCGATCAGACGCTGGCGCTGGTGTCGTCCCGGTCGTCGGGAAATGCCACGCGGGTGCAGCGTTACCTCGATGGCGAGAATCAGATTGTCGAGATGCGTGCGCAGTGCAGCATCAGCCGGGGCGCCTCGACGCGGGTGCGGGTGGGCGCGATTGACCGGATGACCGTCGAGATGACCGAGAATTGTCAGTCCGGTGACCGCACGTTCCGCAATATCTATCGGGTCGATGGATCGGGCCGTGTGGTGCAATCGGTCCAGTGGCTGAGCGATTTTTACGGGCTCACCGTGGTTCAGACCCTGCGTTAAGACCCAGAACACCCCTTTCAACCAACGATAGCCCGCGTGTCCAGGCGCGTGGGTCAAGGGCGTCGTTGCCCGGCAAGGCGCGTTTTCAAAGCACCGATTCGCAGCACAAAAAGAAGCGGCCTGGTCACAACTGGACCAGGCCGTTCTATTCCGTCAACGGATCGTCGGGCTTACGCCCGGTCGGATCAGTTGTTGGTGGTCGTGGTGATCGGGTCGTCGCTGTCGCTTGCAGCGGCTGCGATCAGAGCAGCAGCAGCAACGCCTGCGATCACGGCACCAGCACCACCACCCAGGCTACCGCTGGACCCAGCGGGAACCGCGGGAGCGATATAGGGATCTTCGGGCTCTTCCAGCGTGCCAGCCAGTGCCGAAGTTGCGGAAGCAGCCATCATGGCGGCAACAGCAGCAATCGTGGTAATCTTTTTCATCACATTCTCCAAACCGGTATTTTGAGATCCTTAGACCCCGTTGATATAGGATCGGTGGGACTATTGCATAAGTAGAAACAGTTTAAAACCCAGTTTTTCATTGGAAAATCCCGATAGACGTGAACTTGCGCAAATATGCCACATATTTGGCAATCTCCTGATAAATAAGGGGAATATCCGAAGGAGGCAGGGTTTTTTATGCATATGCAGCATAATTCAGTTAGCGGAAACATGCGTATGGCCAAAAAAAATGCGCGGAATGCCGTTTTCACTTGCAGCAATTCGGCTTGATTCTGATCGACCAAGTCGCCTGATCCATGGTCCGGATCGGTGTCAGCGTGGAAAAGATGCGTCTAACCAGGCTGTTACGCCACGCCTGAGCGGCCCGGTGAAGGCATGATTTCAGGGGGCCGACTCGCTCAGTCCGAGAATCTGGGAGGCGGCCACAACCTGCCCTCCCTCCATCACCAGCGTCGGTACGCCCGCATCATTTCGGGCCTCGACGATCAATGAATGTACCTCGACCGGGGTTGTCGCGATGGTTTGCCCGGCGGAAAAACTTTCAACACTCAAATCATAGGTGCCATAGGGCAGCGGCGTTCCGTCGGCGAGCGTTCCGGCCCAGTCAAACGCGCCAGATCCGGTCGGAACCGATTGGCGCGCCACCTCCGCACCCTGTTCATTGCGCACCACCAGCTCGGCCGTGTCGGCCAGGCTGTCGGGCCGAAGGGTCAGCGTGACGGGCGCGCCGTCAAACACCACCGGCATTTCGGCACGGGCCTGCATCCCGACCCAGCCAGAGAGCTGCGCCACACTGAGCGCGCCGACCTGCGCGCCGAGATTGGTAAGCAGGGAGTTGGTGAGCACCTGTTGCTCCACCGTTGAGAACTGCGCGAGCTGAACGGCGAAATCCGTCGCTTCCACGGGGTTGAGCGGGTCCTGATTTTCCATCTGTACGGTGAGCATCTTGATGAAGGTCTCGAAATCCGAGCTGATGACCGTGCTGCCCTGATCGCTGGCCGGTGCCGTCTGCCCGGTGGCGAAGGGGTTGGTCGATTGGGTTGATCCGATATCCATGAGCTGCCTTTCAAACGCGGATGTCGACCCGGTCAGACATGGTCAGACCGATCGAAGGACGGGGGAGAGGGGTACCCTCTCCGGGGGCGAGCGGGTGTTCACGGGACCCCTCAACATGCGGTCCTGCTTCATTCGCGGGGCCCTGATCGGACGATTGCCGGGAAAAGGAAAACTGCGCTTCACCATATCCGATGGAATGGAACTCCTGCGCCAGCTGCTCTGCATGTCGGCGCAGGAGATCCAGCGTCTCACCGCGGTCCGCGACGACATGCACCAGAACGACACCATCGGAGGGCTGCAGGCTGATCTTGACGCGGCCAAGTTCGGCCGGGTTCAGCGAGAGGTCGATCGTGGGGTTTGGCCCGCCGCGCTGAATGGCCCCCGCGATCTGCGCGGCAATATGGGGTGGCGTGCCAGGACGCTGTAGATGGCCCGCGGCGACGGGGCGCAGCGGCGCAGTGCCAGGCTCCGCCGAAAGCCGAAGCTCATCCACCTGCAGGGGCCCGTCACCCGCAGGGTCACGGGCTGCGGCGGGGGTGGGCACCAGGGAGGGCGCACCGCTTGCCGCGCCTTGCAACGAGAGGGTGGCAGGCTGCGCCTGGGCGACATGCTGCGTCGCTTGCTGCGCCTGCACCTCCACCGCAACGGACATGCCTTTTGGATCGCCGTTCAGGGCCGCGTTGGGGGCCGCATGCAGGGCCGCCAGCAGTCGCCCGGCCTGCCCGGGCTGCCAGGAGTCGCCCGGCTGTCTTTGCTCGGGAGCGGCCTGCATGACCTGGCCCGGAGCGGTCAGACGAGGCGCGGCGTCCGGTGCGCCCTGCGGCCCGGGAGGCGCCGATAACGGGCTGGCATGACCGCCAGCAGGTGCAGAGAACGTATTTTGATTCAGATTGTTGCGCACAGTTTCCCGCGCCGTTTCAAGACCGGGGCGCACATCTGGATCGGCCTGCACCATCTGGCGATCGGCCGGGTTCATAGCGGTCAATGGCTCCGGGCCGGGGGGCGCTGATGAGGGGGGTCGGGGGCTGTATGGCTCTTGCGAGGGCAGCGTTACATTGGCCTGGGCGGCGACCTGTGCGGTGGCGACCCGGGGCGGCGCGAGCTGTTGCGACCGGGTGTTTCCCGGGGTGGCGCCGGTGCGTGTCAGCCCGGGAGTATCCGCTGACCGGGCCTTGGCGGGCAGATCGGGGCGATCTGGCAATTCGGAGCGCGGTACGCTGCGATCGTTGTCTGCCTGCGCGGCGGGCCGGGACGGATGGCCCTGAGCATGGGCCGGGGGCGATGTTTGCGCCGCCAGGACGGGTTGCGCGGGATCGGCGGGCGTTGTGCGGACCGCGGGGGCGGCATCGGAATGCTCACCACGCATGGGCAGAGCTGCCACGGATTGAGGCGGTGCCTCCCCCTCTGCCAATACCCTATCTGAATCGGAGTCGGAGGCGACCGGGTGCGGCCCGGTCTCAGCCTCATCTTCCGTCACCGCTTCGGCCGGGTCCGGATGCGCGGGATCGTCCGGGTCCGCGGGCGGCAGCACCTCTTCCGCGAGCAGGTCGGCAAAGTTTGCCCTGCCCTGGCCACTCGCCCCCGCATCACGAGACGCGTGGGCCTGGTCGGGATACGCGGCCAATGACGGCGTGTCCGGGCGTATGAGCTTAGGGACAGAGAGAGATATCTGCTGCATTCGAGCCTCCGGGAATTCTTCCGTTCAGGGCAGAATGGCAGACACGAGTTACTGGTTCTTTACCGATTTGCGGTCAAATACACCCGAGTTTCTGCAATTCGAGGTATTCCGGTGACCGATCTTTTACCCCTTCCCCCCGTCCCCGCCACGGCGCGCATGGTGCCCCGGCTCGATGCCCGCGCCGCTGCCGAGAAGCTGGAAGCGACGTTTCTGGCCGAGATGCTGAAATCCGCCGGGCTTGGCACGCAGCCGAACAGCTTCAGCGGCGGGGTGGGCGAGGATCAGTTCGCGTCGTTTCATCGTCAGGCGCTGGCCGAGGCCATGGTGCGCCGGGGCGGAATCGGACTGGCCGAAAGTTTTTACAAAGCGATGATGGAGACGAAAGATGACTGATCCGACCCCGCAAAATCTGATCGACCAGCTGGACGGTCTTCTCGATGTCGAACGCCGGGCGCTGCTGAACGGAGAGCTCGACGCCATCGCCGCGATTGCAGAAGAGAAGGAGCAGCTGATCGACGCGCTGAACGCCATTCAGCCGGAACAGCAACCCCCTTTGAAAGACCTGCAGAGCAAGGTGGCGCGCAATCAGGTGCTGTTGGACGGCGCGCTGCAGGGGATTCGCAAGGTCGCGGCCCGGCTGGCGGCCCTTCGCCGGATCCGCCGGACTCTGGAGACGTATGACGCCGCCGGGCGCAAACAGACCATTCAGGGCGAGGTGGACCACAAGGTTGAGAAGCGCGCCTGAAGATTTGTCTTAAATGCCCGGGAGTTGGTCCGGCGCATTTCATGTTCCATTAGCATTTTCCGGTTCATCCTGAGCCTGCATCTGAAATCGGGTGGCGCGCCGCGCATCTATCGCCGCGGCGCAAAGTTCAGAACGACAGCTTAGTCCGTCTCTCAATCGGGGGCGGGACGTTTCACAGGCGCAAAAGCGCCTAAGCTAAAGGAATATGCTATAGCGACCTTCCAAGCACCGCCATGGTGCCCGTCGCCGCCGGTGACTTTCTTCTTTTTGATGATGATAGGCGCGACATTGCCTTGCGCGCTCATCTCCACCACCTTTTTACTCACCCGGGTTAAGGCTTAGCAGAGAGATGTTGCGCGCGGCTTAACGATTAAACTTGTCTGAACAAACCGGGCGTCAGCCGCCCACCATGTAAGGCATGAGCACGACCTCGTTGTCTTCGCTGATCTTGGTGAACCATGCCTCGCGATAAATCACGCCATCAAGCGCGAGGGAGACCCCGCGCTTGATCTGAGGTTTGAGGGCCGGATACTTCTCTTCGAGCTGGTCCAGCAACTGTTTGAAGTTGCTGGCCTCTACCTCGACATATTCCTGCCCGTCAGCCAGGTCGCGGAGAGACCCCCACAGTTTGACCCGGACCATGCGGATCAGCCCCCCGAGAGCGCCTTGAGCACGCGCGGCGGCGACATCGGCAACTCGGTCATGCGCACCCCGGCGGCGCGGGACACGGCGTTGGAAATCGCGGCCAGCGGCGGCACGATCGAGGTTTCGCCCACACCGCGCACACCGTAGGGGTGGCCCGGGTTGGGGATCTCGAGAATTACGGGCTCGATGGCGGGCAGGTCCGAGGCGACCGGCACGCGGTAATCCAGGAAGCCCGGGTTCTGCAGCCGCCCGTCCTCGCCATAGATATACTCTTCATTCAGCGCCCAGCCGATACCCTGCACGGCGCCGCCCTGCATCTGGCCTTCGACATAGTCGGGATGCACCGCCTTACCCGCATCCTGGAATACGGTGTAGCGCAGGACCTTGGTCGATCCGGTCTCCTTGTCGACCTCGACATCCACAAGATGCACGCCAAAGCTGACACCGGCACCGTCGGCATTCACCTCGTGGTGGCCGGCAATCGGCCCGCCGGTCTGATCCATCACGGCGGCGATATCGGCCAGGCTCATCGGCGGGTGCTCTCCGGCGTTGGGGCCAGAGGGGCGCGCGGCGCCGTCTTCCCAGACCACCGCCTCTTCGTCGATGCCCCAGATCTGCGCGGCCCGCTTGCACATCTCGCGCTTGGCGGCGCGGGCGGCTTCGATCGTGGCCAGACCCACGGCAAAGGTCACGCGGCTGCCATCGGTCACGTCGTTATAGCCAAGCGAGTTGGTGTCAGTGATGACGGTCCGTACCTTCTCGTATGGAATGCCCAGCTCTTCGGCGGCCATCATCGAAATCGACGCGCGCGAACCACCGATATCGGGATTGCCCTCAACCACGCCGACGGTGCCGTCATGGTTCACATTGAGCGACACACAGGTGTTGCCCCCGAAGTTGAACCAGAACCCGCAGGAGAGGCCGCGCGCCTGATTTTCACCCAGCGGGGCCGCATAGTGCGGATGCGCCTGGGCGGCCTCCAGCGTGGCGACTAGGCCGATATCGTTGAAGGTCGGCCCGTAAGAGGCCAGCGTGCCTTTGCGTGCGGCGTTCTTCAGGCGCACGTCGAGCGGGTCAAGACCCAGCTCCTGGCACAGCTCATCGACCACGCTTTCCACCGCGTAGATCGCCATCGGCGCACCGGGCGCGCGATAGGCCGCTTCTTTCGGGCGGTTGGTCAGCACGTTCCAGCCATAGGAGCGCACCGCCTCCAGATCATAGGCGGCAAAGGCCGACTGCGCGCCGAACTCTACGGTGCCGCATGGAAACGCGCCGCCCTGATAGCGCAGCTTGGCGGTGGCCGCTGTAATCCGGCCATCCTTCGTCATCCCGATCTTCACATCCGACGAGGAAGATACGGTTGGCCCGGTTGCGCGGAACACCTCTTCGCGGCTCATCACGATCTTGACCGGGCGGCCCGATTTCTTCGACAGGGCCAGCGCCACAGGCTCGATGAAGCAGGTGGTCTTGCCGCCAAAGCCGCCGCCGATCTCGGATGCGGTGACGCGCAGTTGCGTCGCTTCGATCCCGCAGACTTCCGAGCAGATCGTGCGCACGAAATACTGCCCCTGGGTGCAGCACCACAGATCGCCGCGCCCGTCCGAGCCCATCGTGGCCAGACAGGCATGCGGTTCAATATAGCCCTGATGCGTCGCGGCGGTCTTGAAGCTGCGCTCGATGATCTTGTCGGCCTTGGCAAAGCCTGCGTCGAGATCGCCATGACCGAACTCGAAATAGCTGGTCACATTCTCCGACAGGCCCTCGGGCACGCTTTCGTCGGAGCGCCCCGCCTGCACCACCGGCGCGTCAGGCTTCATTGCCTCGTCCACGTCGGTGACATGGGGAAGCTTTTCATATTCGATCTTGATTGCCCGCGCGGCGGCTTTGGCGGCCGAGCGGCTGGTCGCGGCCACGGCGGCGACGGCATGGCCATCATACAGCACCTTGTCCCGCGCCAGGCAGTTATCCCGGATATCGCGGAAGAAATCATCTTCCGGGTCCGCGAGGTCCGCACTGGTCACGATCGCCTTCACGCCTGGAAGCTTTTCAGCCTCGGATGTGTCGATGCTGACGATCCGGGCATGGGCGTGCGGGCTGCGCAGGATGCGGCCAACCAGCATCCCGGGCGCGTTGAAATCCGCGCCATAAAGCGCGCGGCCGGTGACCTTGTCGATGCCGTCGGGGCGTTTCACCCGCGTGCCGACGACCTTGAATTCCGTTTTCACATTCTCGTCGAAAGCCATCTCACGCGCTCCTCATTTCGGCGGCAGCGTCCTGCACCGCCCTGATGATCTTGTCATATCCCGTGCAGCGGCAGAGATTGCCGGCCAGCCAGTAGCGGATTTCGCTCTCGGACGGATCCGGGTTTTTCTCCAGCAGCGCCTTGGCGGCCACCAGGATACCGGGCGTACAGACACCGCATTGAAGGGCCGCCTTCTCGATAAACACCCGTTGCAGCGGATGCAGCTGATCGCCATCGGCCATGCCTTCGATCGTGGCCACCTCGGCACCCTCGGCCTCGGCCGCCAGCACCAGGCACGAGCAGACCAGCCGCCCGTTGAGCGTGACCGAACAAGCGCCGCAATCGCCGGTGCCGCAACCTTCCTTGGCCCCGGTCAGCCCGAGGCGGTTGCGCAGGGCGTCGAGCAGCGTCTCATCCGGCTCGCAGACAAACTCGGCAGCGTCGCCATTGATCGTTGTGGTTACATGCAGGTTCTTCATTTCGCACCTCCGGCGCGGTCATAGGCAATATGGGCGGCGCGCTTGGCCAGCACACCGGCGGTTGTGGTGCGGTACTCCACCGTGCCGCGCTTGTCGTCGATCGGTGAGCAGGCGGCTTCGACCGCGCTGACCATCGCGGCAATCGCGGCGTCGTCCAGCTTGGAGCCCACAAGAGCCGCCCCTGCATCAGGGACAAGCCGGACGGTTGGGGCAACAGCGCCCACGGCCACGCGGGCCGCGGAAACGGTGCCATCCTCAGCCAGTTCAAGGTTCACGCCAGCCGAGGCCACGGCAATGTCCATTTCGGTGCGCGGGATGAAACGCAGATAGGCGTCCGATGCGTTTGCGGGTCGCGCGGGCAGGAAGATCGAGGTGATGAATTCACCCTTGCCGAGGTTTGTCTTGCCCGGACCTGCGGGGATCTCTTTCACCGGCACGTCGCGTTCGCCATCAGGGCCATGCACGCGCGCCACGGCGCCTGCGGCCACCATACCCGGCACGCTGTCTGCCGCGGGCGACCCGTTGCAGAGATTGCCCACCATGGTACAGCGCCCCTGGATCTGGGTCGATCCGATCAGTTCGGCCCCTTCGACCACGCCGGGCCAGGCTGCGCACAGCGCGGCATGTTCGCCCATCTGCGCGCCGGAAACACCGGCACCGATGCGGAAGCCGCCATTCTCTTCGACAATATCGCGCAGACCGTCGAGATGCTTGATATCCACGATCAGGTCCGGCTCGACCAGTTCTGACCGCAATTGCACGAGCACATCAGTGCCCCCCGCCAGAATACGGGAAGTGCCCGCTTCTGCGGCCAGCAGTGTCGCCGCGGCCTCAAGGCTTTCGGGTTTCACATATTTCATCTGATCCGTTCGCTCCCCATCGAATCTCACTATTGAATGCGCATTCAGTCGCGCGCTGGGGGAATACTGGCCATGTTTGGCCCGAGGGTCAATCCAAGGAACGACTCCCGGCAGGTCCCTGCGCGACATAGGAGGATTGATCAGCCGACAAGTATGAGATGCATGAAGCGCGGGCCATGCGCGCCGCGCACATTCTTGGCCTCGATATCGGCCGTGCCGCTGGTGCCGGTGACAATGCTCAGGTTGCGCGGCTGGGTCGCCTGATCGGCGCCAAACTCGGCAAAAACATCCTCCAGATGGCGGCGGATCTTGCCGGTTTCGACCACGACTAGGTGATGCAGCGGCAGGAAATTCATCAGCACCGGCGCATCGGCGGCGGAGCGGAATACGACCGAGCCGGTTTCAGCCACGGCGAGATCGGCGATGGACACCGCCACCGGTTCGTTGGCCTCGGGGCTGTGATGGATTTTGAAACCGTCCCAGCCAAGCCCGGCAAGCACGGCGCGCGGCTGCATCGCCACGCGGCGCGGCAGGGATTTGGCCTCCAGATAGGCCGTCACGGCACCCGGCACGTCAGACAAGCTTTGCACCTGCGCGACCGTGGCGGTGACCCGCTCCGACGTGGCCTTTTCGATGAACCGGTCCAGATTGCTCTGCCCGGTGAAACCCGGACGGCGCGCATCGATGCCCTCAAGTAACGCCTGCGCCTCGGCGGCAATTCCGGCGGCATCGCCCTCTGGCCCGTTGGCCGCGCGAATGGCGGCGAAAATGGCCGCGCGTGCATCGCTCATTTGCCCTGCCTCCGTTTATATTGCTGCATGAAGGTGCCAAGCTCGGGCTGCGGCAGGTCGCGGTGTCTGGTCCAGTTCCCCGCCATCGGAAAGCGCCGGATGCGGCCCTTGTTCATCGACCACACCCGCATGACAAAAACCGCCAACCCTGTGACCCGGTGATAGAGCTTTGGCCGCCGCGCCAGCCAGCCCCAGCCGCGCAGCGCCCATTTCGTCACTGGCGGGGTCAGACCCGCGTCATGCTGGCGGGCGCGCAGGCTGCGCAGCATATCGGTCAGCGGAATGTTGACCGGGCACACCTCCTTGCAGCGGCCATTCAGCGTGCAGGCATTGGGCAGGTGCTTGGTGCTTTTCAAATCGCGCATCGCGGGCGTCAGGACCGAGCCCATCGGACCGGGATAGACCGCACCATAGGCATGCCCGCCGACCGAAGCATAGACCGGGCAATGGTTCATGCAGGCGCCGCAACGGATACAGCGCAACATGGGCCGCAGGAAACTGCCCAGCATCTCGGTACGGTGATTGTCGACCAGAACGATATGCATCTGTTCCGGCCCGTCCGCGTCATCCTTGCGTTTGGGGCCATTATAAAAGGTGGTGTACTGGGTGATCTCCGCGCCGATCGCCGCGCGAGACAGAAGCCGTAGGAAGACGGTGGCATGGGCGAGACTCGGCACGAGTTTCTCGATCCCTGCCGTCACGATATGGGTCTTGGGCGGGGTCACGGTCAGCTCGGCATTGCCTTCGTTGGTGACGGTCACGATGGAGCCGTTTTCGGCAATCAGGAAATTCGCGCCGGAAATGCCCACATCCGCCCCGAGAAACTTCTGCCGAAGCTCGCGCCGGGCGCTTTCGACAAGGCTGGTCACATCGTCGTCTTCGGATGGTTCGGCATGTTTCTCACGAAAGAGTTCGGCCACCTGCTCGTGCGTCTTGTGCATCGCGGGCATGACGATGTGGCTGGGCGGATCGCCGGCCAGCTGGATGATATGCTCGGCCAGGTCCGTCTCCACCCGTTCGATCCCGGCTTCGGACAGCGCGTCGGGCAGGCCGATTTCTTCGCCCAGCATGGATTTGACCCGCGTGGCGGATGTCGCACCCGCCTCGCGGCAGATGCGGATGACGATCTCGCTTGCTTCCTTCGGGGTGCGGGCCCAATGCACTTGCGCCCCGGCGGCAATGGCATTGGCCTCAAACTGCGCCAGATAATGCGCCATGTGCTCAAGCGTGTGGGTCTTGATCTTCTCCGCGGCGGCCCGCGCCTCGGCATATTCCGGGAACTCGTCAATCACCTGCGCCCGGCGGCGTTGCAACAGGCCCGTGGTGCGGTTCAGCGCGATCTTGAGCGTGGGATCGGCCAGTGCCTGTTTCGCCGTTTCCTTGAACAGATGCGATTGCTGCCTCATCGCATTTTCTCCGGTTTGCAGATCGCGGGCACGTCGGCCATCCCCGCAAGCACCTCGATCGTGTGATAGACCTTCACCTCTGCGCCGCGCCGGTTCAGCTTGCCCGCCATGTTCATGAGACAGCCCATATCCCCGCCAAGCAGCATATCGGCCCCGGTCGCCTCAACCTTCTCGGACTTGTCGGTGACAATGGCGTTGGACAGATCCGAGTATTTCACGCAAAACGTCCCGCCAAAGCCGCAACATTCGTTATGCCCCTCCAGCGGCGTCAGGCTCAGCCCTTCCACAGCGGCCAGCATCTTGCGCGGCTGGTCATGCACACCGAGGTCACGCAGGCCCGAGCAACTGTCATGATAGGTGGCCACCCCGTCATAGCGCACCCCCTCAGGCAGATAGCCCATCACGTCGGTGAGAAAGCTCAGGATCTCCCAGGTCTTGTCCGAAACCGCACGTTGCCGCGCCTCCCACTCGGCATCGCCGACAAACAGCTCGCCATAATGGCTGCGGATCATGCTGGCGCAGGAGCCAGAGGGAACAACAATATAGTCATAGGGTTCAAACGCCGCGATCACCTGTTTCGCCAGTGCCTTGGTGGCGGCATCGTCCCCACTGTTGAAGGCAGGTTGCCCACAGCAGGTTTGCGCGGCGGGCACCTCCACATCACAGCCCGCCGCCTCAAGTACCTTGAGGCTGGCAAAACCGATATTGGGGCGCATGGCATCCACGATGCAGGTGACGAAAAATCCAACCATGGGCCGTGCAGGGCGTGCGTCGGTCATGTGGCCTCCTTCGGGCGGGGTCTCAGGCGGTTTCATCCAGATAATGCTTGCAGCGAGACATCTTGCCAATCCCGGGGTTCATCGAATTGGTCGGGTCCACGGATTTGTAAAAGGCCGCAAGGTCGGGTTTGGCCGCATAGAGATGGCCCACATTGTGTTCTGCCGGGTATTCCGCGCCCCGCTGATCAAGCAGCTTCAGCATCGCCGCCTTCAGCGCCTTGGGGTCCTCGCCCTTCCTGACGATGTAATCCTGATGCAGCACGTGGCACATGAAATGCCCGTAATAGAGCCTGGCGACGAGCTGATCGCCGATCTCTGGCGGCAGTTCCTCGAACCAGTCACGGTCATTCCGGCGCAGCGCGATATCGAGCGCGATGATATCCTCCACCTCTTTCGAATGCACCGCCATGTAACGCACGGCAGCCCCTGCAGCAGCAAAGCGCAGCAGGCCCGCCATCTTGCCCTCACGCGGGGTGCATTCAAAGAAATCCAGCGCGCCCGCCGCCTGCATATCGCCCAGCAGCGCCTGCGCTTCGGTGATCCCGCCATCGCGCATCTTGAGGATCAGATGATGCTCATACTTTCCCCGATAGTCGCGCAGCCGCTTGGGTAGAATATTGGGCCAGAGGCGCGAGAAAAGCTGCATGAACCGATCGGTGAAATTGCCCATGCCGGGGATCATGGCGAGCCGCGCATCGACAGCCCCCTTGAGGGCAAAGAAGGTGGGCAACAGGTCCGTGCCCAGCTTATCGATCATGATCATCGTGTCCTTGCCATAGACATCCGACAGATCGAACACATCCGAGTGCATGTATTCTGCACTCACCGGCAAGGTCTCGCACTCGGACAGGATGCGCCGACGCAGGTCGGTCAGCGCCGACGTATCATCGGTGCCGATATAGAAGGTCATCTCGCGCTGATTGACCGGATAGGTATCGAGCCGGACCGCAAAGACCGCAAGCTTGCCCGCGCAACCGGCTGCCTCGTAAAGCCGCGTCTTGTCGGCGTTGAACCGCGCGGGCGTATCGGCGTCGATATTGCGCACACGGCGGGCATAGTCGGTATCCGACGCCTTGCGGTTGCCGTTCTCGATGGCCTGAGGCGGATACGTGCCGTTTTGCAGGTTGGTGAGTATCTCTTCCGGCGTCTCGCCCAGCTTCACGCCAAGATGGTTGACCAGTTCAAGCTGTCCATCCTCGGTGATCTGCGCGTAAAGCGACAACTCGGTATAGGACGGCCCCCGCTCGACCAGCGCGCCGCCGGAATTGTTGCACACGCCACCCACCACGGACGCGCCGATACAGGACGACCCGATGACGGAATGCGGCTGGCGGCCCAGCGGGGCCAACAGCTTTTCGAGCTTGAACAAGGTCGAGCCGGGGAAGGAAATCACCTGATGGCCGTCATTGATCAGCTGGATGTCATCCATCCGGCGGGTGTTGATCAGCACCACGTCGCGCCCGTAGCGGCCCTTCGGGGTGGAGCCTTCGGTCAGCCCGGTATTGGCCGCCTGCATGATCACGATCTTGTCGGCCTCGACACAGGCCTGCAGCGCCTGCCATTGCTCCAGCAGCGTGCCGGGTTGCACCACCGCCAGTGCCTCGCCCTCGCCCGAGCGGAAGCCCTTGCGAAACCGCCTTGTGGAGCGCTCTCCGGTCAGGACATGACGACGGCCGCAGATGGCCTTGAGGCGGGAAATCAGGGCAGCGTTATCCATGCCGCATTATGCCACTGTTCGCCGCCCGGAGTCACAGCGCCATCACGCCGCAGGCGGGGCCGCAAGGCAAAAGACCGTGCCGCGCCCGGGAAGCGAGTGAACACGCAAATGCAGACCGTGTTCCTGAGCCAACCCGAAGCATACCGCGAGGCCCAGACCATGACCCTCTGACTGCGCGCCTTTCTGGCCCTCCTGCCGGAACGTCTCGATCTGCTCAGCCGTCATACCGGGCCCGGTGTCGCAGACCCAGAGCTCGGGGCCGGTCGCCCGCCGCCGCACCCCGATCAGCACACGGCCCTGACGGGTGTATTTCACCGCGTTCGATACGAGGTTGCTGACGATCCGCATCAGAACAATGGGCGGCACTGTCACCGTCGCGCTGCTCTCGACCATATCGAGCCTGAGCCCGCGCGACACCGCTTCATCATGAAACATCTGGTGCACCGTTTGCAGGATGAGGGAGAGCGCATAGGGCTCATCCTCGCCACCGCTGTGAGACGGGGGCGGTGCATCGGGGGCGGTTTCCGACAGGTAATCGCCGGTCAGCTCCTCCATATAGTCAAATGCCTCGCCCAGTCTCTTGCGCAGTTCCGGATCAACCTGGTCGCCCAGCCCGTCCAGCGTCATCCGCAGAGAGGCAAGCGGCTGCCGGAAATCATGGCTGGCGGTGGCAAGCTGCCGCTGCCTGAGTTGCGCCAGATCGCGGGCGCGGGAATAGTTCTGTTCGGCCTCCAGAAGCTCCTGACTGCGCTTGGCTTCTTGCTCCAGCGCCGCGACTTTTTCGGCCACGGCCTGGGCATGCTGGCGGCGGATCATGATGAATTGGGCGGCGAAGCTGGTGATCGTGGCGATTAGAAGCGTGGCATAGACCAGCTTGATCGCCAGTGCCGGTTGCACGGCATTGCCACCCCAACCCGTCACCGTCAGCACCAGCACGGCCAGAATGGCCAGCACCGTCGCCACCGCCAGCCAGAGCGATATCGCGTGCGTGGCCCCCTGCCGCTGCCGCCAGGCACCGCCGCTTGCCAGTGCCAGCACGACCATCAAACCCAGCAGCACATAGGCCGCCATCGCCGCATAGGTGCCGGGCGAGGCAAGTGATGCCAGAAACCCAAGCGCCGACAGCAGCGCCAGCGCCCGCACACTGCGCGCCATGCGCACAGCCCCGTTTTGTCCAAAGCCGTGCCCCGCCAGAAGGAAGCCCGAGCCGGACAGGGCAAATAGGATGAAGAACCCCACCGCCGATTGCAGATCGGGCCGGTTCGGGTACAGAAACCGGAACAGCAGCCCGTCTGTCACCGCCACCAGCCCGAGCCCGAAAAAATAAAGCAGCGCGTAGAACAGGCTGGTCCAGTCGCGCAGTGCCAGGAAGAAGCCGACGAAAAACACCAGGCAGGCCACGCTGAACGCATAGAACGCCGCCAGCGCGATACCGGAGCTGAAGGTCGAACCTTCCAGCTCGCTGGGTGTTTCAAGTGCCATCTGCAAGGACTGGAACGGACCGAACTTGATATGCGCCAGAAGGATCACGCGCTCCTGCGGGGCAATCTCGAAGATCGGCGTGCGCAGGCGGGTGGCGGCATGCTGCGCCGGGTCGAACGCCGAGAAGATGGAGTAGGTCAAGAGGTTCTCGGTCAACCCGTCCTCGCGGATAAGATAGAGGTCCACCTCGCTCACCACGGGGATGTCCAGCGTGATGGCGAACGGATCGGGGGCGCGGCCATCGGCGATGCTGGCATTGATCAGCTCTGTCGCGGCCCAGGCTTCGGGGGCGTAATTGCTATCGAGCATGTGAATGTCGAGATCAGGGCCGAATTGCCCGGTTCGAAACCGGTTCAGCATGGTGGCCAGATCGGCGCCCGGATCGCTGGCATAGCGCAGATGCGCCGCAAGATCGGGAACGCCCTGCCCGGGCCGCAGCTCTACCGCAGCCGCGTGCCACGGGGCCAGCAGGAGCGCCAGAAACAGGCAGAGGCGCAGAAGTCGACGGGTCATTGCAAAGCTCTGGCCTTTCAGGCGGTGGGCCTCCATGGCCGCAGAATGCAGGCAAGCGCGCGCCCTTGGCAACTCTTTCGGTTCGCGCGCCGTGGCAATTGGGGGATCGACCTCATACCGCGTTGCATCGGCGCCCCTCATTTTGGGCAGGACACCCCTTTGACCGGAGCCTGCCCATGACCCTGCGCCGAACCAGCTCTTTGCGCGCGCTGCTTGTCGCGGCGGTCCTCAGCCTGGCCGGTATCGGCCCGGCCACGCCGCTGGAGCTGCAAAGCGGGCAGCATGACAGGCTGATCGTCAGGGTTCTTGATGGGGATGCCTGGCTTCCCACGGCCGAGCCCGACGATGCCGCAAGGCTGGTGCATGTCTGTGTACGTGACAAGGCCGGTTCGGGTCAGCGCAAGGCGTTTGACAGCCAGCGGGACAGGCGGGCGCGGTTCATCGTGCCCTTTGGCGGGCGGCGCTGCGCGCGGTTCGAACCCACCCGGCAGGTGTTCTACTTCTCGAAGAACAGCGGCGCGGGGCTGCGCGTGGTGCTCTCCTACCGGGTCAACCTGAAGACGCTGAAGGGCTCGATCCTGCTCTTCGACTGGGTTCAGGACCGGCCCCGCTAAGTCATTTCCCTTTCAAAACGCACGAAAAAGGCCGCGCCCGGGAGGGAAGCGCGGCCTTGGATGAATCGGGTGGAGCGAAATCAGTTGTCCAGATAGACGACATAGGTCTTGTTCTTGGAGCAGGTCGAAGAGGCGGACCAGTCCTTGGCCTTGATCCGATACTCGCCATCGCTGTCGAGCTTTTTGTACTTGATCCGGATCTGCGTGCGGGCCTCGTTCACGTTCTCAAGATTGCGGGTGATGAAACGCACCTCATTGGCGGGCATGTAGAAATCGTCCACGGGTTCCGACCGCCACAGGTCCGAGCCGTAATCGTGATAATCCAGGTCATAGATCTTCACCTGTTCGCCGGTGCGGTTCACGATCTTGGTCTTGACCTTCTTGCAGACGTCAAAGCCAAAGGCCTGGGCGGGTTCGGCACCTCCGACAAGGCCCGTCAGGGCGAGGGTAAGAGCCGTTGCGGCGGCGGTCATAACGCGGGTGTTCATGAGTTTTTCTCCTATCGGGTTGGGTTGTCATCGAGCGTTTCGATAGGAAGACTTTGCGGCATGTCCTGCCGCAGCTACATGAGGTCGATCCCCCATATGAGGCTGAAAAAAATGCGTTTTTCAGCCACCTTCGCCTGCGCGATGGCTGTCATCGGCCTGACGCATTTCCATCGGGGTCAAGATGCCATTCCCATCCGCGTCTGCGATGTTGAACGCATAATCATAGGCCCCGAAAAAGCGGATTTGCCTGGCCGTCGATTGCCCGGCTTTGGCCATGGCCTGAACAAAGGTGCGGAATTCTGTACGGCTAAGCTGCTGATCCTTGTTGCCATCGGCCAGCACGAAGGCGTCAATCTCATCCCCCGTCGGGTTGAGCTGCTGAGCCTGCGCAGCCGCGGCCCAAAACATAGCTATGAAAAACATCCACCGCATGGCCCAGCCTAGGCGCGCGCACCGCGCCGACACAACCAAAATCCGCCGCACGAGGTTTCGGTTGCCAAGCGGTGCCTGCGTCTGATCAAACTGGCGCAGTCAGAAGGGGAGAGCGCGTGACACGCTACAGATGCATCATCGCCGACGATCATGCGATCGTGCGCAGCGGCCTGCGCAGCGCGCTGGAAGCGCCCGGGCTGATCGAGGAAGACGGGATCGAGGTCGTGGCCGAAGCGGCCAACGGGCTGGAGGCCATTGCGGCGCTGCGCCAGCACCGGCCCGATCTGATGTTGCTCGATGTGCAGATGCCCCTGGCGGGCGGCACCGAGGTGCTGGTTGAGGCGCGGCGCTGGTCACCCGATACGAAGATCGTCGTGCTCACCGGTATCTCGGCGGTGGGCAAGCTGAGCGAGCTGGTCGAGATCGGGGTGGATGGCATATTCTCCAAGGCCACCTCGAATGACGAGCTGTATGAGAAGCTGCCCAACATCCTGCGCGGGTGGCGGCATGTGGCCTCGCATATTGCCGGGCTATTGGAGGAAACACCGCGAATTTCGCCGCTGACCGACCGGGAGCGGCAGATCCTCAACCTGATCGTTGCGGGGCGCTCCAACAAGGAGATGGGCGAGATCCTCGGCATCAGTGTCAAAACCGTGGATCGCCACCGCACCAGCCTGATGCAGAAGCTCGATGTGCATTCGGTGGCCCAGCTTATCGCGCTGGCCCTGCGCGAAGGGTTGATCGACCCCTCGACCGAACTCTGACGAAAAAGGGCGGCCCACGCGGGGCCGCCAGGTGAGGCGCATCGTGATCGTCAGGGACAGGGGAAGGCTCACGATACGCCTTGGGGGGAGGAGGGATCAGTCCTGAATGATGGTCAGGGAAGAGGCTTTGCGCGCTTTCTTGCCATAGAGTTGGCCGTCTTCGCGCACGATGGCCGAGCGGCCGCCGAAGTTCTCATGCTCGAAAAGCCGGACACTGTAACCTTCGCGCAGGTCCACATAGGTGGCCAGGTCGTTGAAGTAACCGAACTGTTCAAGTTGGAAGGTCTGGTACTCGCCGAAGGGGAAACAGGCGCGATCCACTTTCTGACCATTGATCTTGGCGTCGATGAAGTCCTCTTCCGAGCGGTAGAGGCAGAGCGGGTAACCCTCCACATCACCGATTTCGTTCTTGATCACCCGGATTGAGCGCAGCGCGTGTTTGGGAATATCCACCGCCTTGTCCTTGCGCAGATGTACAGGCTCGCCCTTCCAGAAATCCTTGCGGTAAAGCTTGACCGAATACCCCGGCTTGATATCGACATAGCCCGCGCCATGCTTGGTGATGTTGCGATAGAGCGGATCGTCGAGGTCGTTATGCGCGCCGAGGCGGAAGCAGGCGCGGCGCTCCTTGTTCTTGTTCTCGTATGCGGCGACCGAAGCATAGAAGCAGACCGGAAAACCGTGAGCCGAGTCAGCCTGTGCCGTGCTGGCGGTGCTGAAGGTGGCGCCGGTGGCCGCGGCGATGCCGAGGCAAAGGGTCGAAAGCGTGGCGGTCAGTTTGGGGAAGCGTTGCGTAAACATTGTAAGTCTCCTTGGGTGTCATGTCTTGATGTCCCAAGGAGTAGCCCAGCCCGATCGCACAAGGGATGAGGTCAATCCCCCAATTGATCCGGGTCGGACGGTGCGGCGTGCCAGAGCACTGTAAACACCGCCCCCGCCGTCAGCCAGTGCGCCGAGAGCGTGGCGAGTTTCCACCATCCGGGCAAGGCGTTCACGCTCCAGAGCGTCGACAGCACGATGATCCCGCTGACCGCGCTGGCGAAAAAGGTCACGTATCCCGCCCAGCGCCAGCCACGGGCAAGGCAGGCGAGCAAGGCAAGATACACCACGGCAATGGGCATGAACCGCCAGGCCTCCGCCGCGCCAAAGGCCAGCAGCAGGGCCACAACATGCAATGCGATCGCGACCCAGAGAAGGGGAAGCACAGGGGCAAAGGGGCGTTGGCTGAGCGGTGTCATCGCATGGCTCACACGAAGTCGATGAACTTGTTGAACGGCATCTCGCGCAGGCGCTGACCCGTCGCGGCAAAGATCGCATTGGCCAGCGCCGGGGCGGCGGGTGGCACGGGCGGCTCGCCAATACCACGGATATGCTCTGCATTCTCCAGCCCGCGCACGAAAATCTCTGGCGTCTGCGACATGCGCATCCCCTCATGGCTGTCGAAATTGCTCTGCTCGGCCATGCCGTCCGAATAGGTGATTTCGCAATTCATCGCGTGGCCCAGCCCCCAGATCACGCCCCCGCGCATCTGCGCATCGAAATTCACCGGGTCAATGATGCGGCCTACATCGGCCGCGACATAAACCGTATCGATGCGGATCCCGTCCTCGGTCGCGGTCACATCCACCACCTCCGCCGCCGGCACGCCAAAGCTTTCGACGAGGGCCAGACCGCGCCCGCGTCCGGGGCCAAGCTTGCAGCCCCAGTCGCAGAGATCCGCCACCGCCTCCAGCACCTGGCGATGCACATCGTTAGTGACCAGCCGCAGCCGTTCCTCCATCGGGTCAGCCCCGGCGGCATGGCAAAGTTCATCCATGAAGCTTTCGCCGAAGAACCCCGCGCTTGACGCCCCCACCGACCGCCACGAGCTCACCGGAGCGAGGCCGGGCACCCGATAGGCGCGCACCCGCAGGTTCGGGATGGCCAGGGGCATGGTCCAGATCCCGGCGGGAATTTCCTGATCCGGGCCGACCGCCGGTAACCCGAGGCGCGCCGTCTGTGAACCGATGGCCGAAACGCTGGCAATATCGGCGGCATAGGTGTCGACACGGCCCCCCGCCACACGGCCACGCATCCGCGCCATGCTGATCTGGCGGGTAAAATCCTGGGCGAAATCTTCCTCTCGCCGATACGTCAGCTTCACCGGCACGCCAGGCAATTGCCGGGCGATTTCCGCCGCGTGAATGAGAAAATCGAACTCCAGCCGGTGCCCGAAACTGCCGCCGATAAACTGATTGTGGAAAATCACGGATTCGGGGTCGTCCAGCCCTGCTGCCCTGGCGATCTTTTGTTGTGCGAAACGAAGCATCTGGTGCCCGGCCCAGACCTCGGCCCCGGCGCTGTCCACCCGGATGATCGCATTCAGAGGCTCAAGCGGCTGATGGGCCACATATGGCGCGCGGTATTCCGCCTCGATCACGCTCCCCTGCGCAAGGGCGGCCTCTGTATCGCCCTCATCGCGCCAGGTCGCTTCGCGCCTGTCTTCGGTAAAGCTCTCTTCCACGGCAGCCCAATGCGCCTCCATCTCGGCCGGATATGGGGCGGGGGCCCAGTCAATGCTGATGGCATCGGCCGCCTGAAAGGCACGCCAGGTATTGTCGGCGATCACCGCCACTCCGACCGGACCGCGCCGCGCGAAAGGTTTGCCCGAGCGGTCCAGCTCCCAGATCGCTCCCTCGATCTGAACAATGGCCTGCACGCCGCGCATGTCTTTGGCGAGACTGGCGTCATAGCTCCGCATCTCGCCACCCTTGCGCGGGTTGAGGCGCAGGGCGGCGTGGACCATTCCGTCGATCTTGCGGTCGATCCCGAAGCGTTGGGTGCCGGTGGACTTGGCCACGATATCCAGCCTTTGCGCAGGTCGGCCAATCAGGCGCCATTCGGACGGGTCGCGCAGCGTGACCTGCTGCACAGGCTCGATCCCGGCCGCCGCAACCGCCAGCGCGGTATAGGACAGCGCTGTCCCATCGGGCAGGATCACGGCCCCGCGCGCGGTGGTAAGCTGGTCCACCGCGATACCGGTTTGCCCGGACGCCGCGCGTTTGAGCGTCTCGCGCGCCACGGCCCCGGCCACACGCAATTTGGTGTAACTGTCGGGAATGGTGGTTGAGCCGCCTGTCGCCATCACCCCCAACGCCTTGGTTCCGACACCCATCACAGTGCGCACGGTCCGTGCAGTCAGGCTTTGGTCGAACGGCATGAAGGGCGCCTGTCCGTCGGCAAGCGCGGTATTGTAATAGGCCGGGGCAGGATGACCGAAACTAACCTCAACCTGATCGGGCTCCACATCCAGCTCTTCGGCGATCAGCATGACCTGCGCCGATTGCGCGCCCTGGCCCTTGTCGGCATGCGGCGCGATGAGGGTGATGCGGTCGGCGGTGATCTTGATATAGGCGGTGAAGGCTGCTTCGCCCTCGCGCAAACCGGCGGTGAGCGGGTTGTCCTGCGGGCGTTTGGCAACATAGGTGCCGAATGCCACGCCCCCCAGCACAGCCGCCGAGCCGACGAGGAAAGACCGGCGGGTGATCGTCCGAAGGCGCCCCATCGCTCAGCCCTCCCGCAAACTCTCGGCGGCGGCCCTGATTGCCGCGCGGATACGCGGATAGGTGCCACAGCGGCAGAGGTTCCCGTTCATCGCTAGGTCAATCTCGTCGTCAGTGGGGGCTGGTGTTTCCGCAAGAAGTGCCGCGGCCTGCATGATCTGGCCGGACTGGCAATATCCGCATTGCGCCACCTGATGCGAGATCCAGGCCGCCTGCACCGCATGCAGAATGTCGGGCGTGCCCAGACCTTCGATGGTGACAATCTCACTGCCCTCGGCCATGCCCGCCTCGATCTGGCAGGAGCGTACCGCGATGCCATCCATATGAACCGTGCAGGCCCCGCAGGCCGCGATACCGCATCCGTATTTGGTTCCGGTCAGACCCAGCTCATCACGCAGCACCCAGAGGAGTGGCATCTCCTCTTCAACATCGACCTCGTGCATCTGCCCGTTGATCGAAAGTTTCATCGCATCGTCCCATTCACCCGAGCGCCGTCATGCCCATGCTGCCTTAGTTGAGAATGATCTCGGGATTATCAACCGGTTTCCTGGAAAACAGGCGATGCCGTTGCGTCGCATGTCTGCGCGCTGACGGGATTATCGGCTCAGCCCTGGCCGAGCGACAATGTCCGGGCGCGCAGCCACCGCATCAGCCCCATCGGATCGCCTGACCAGGCGGCGATCTCCTCGGGGGAAACAAGCTCTCCCACATGGGGACGCTGGGGTTTGCCAAGGGCGTGCTTGACCTCGTAGAGCAGCAACCCCTGCCGCAGGGTCTGCGAGGTGAGACTGGCAAGCTGATAGGCGCGGCTGTTCTGGCCCGGAAAGCGGATCGGCAGCACCGCGGCGCCGGACCGCTGGATCATCTTGGCGGTGAACGCGCTCCATTCGCGCTCGACCGCGGGGCCGGTCCAAGTGTCGACCGAGGCCACGACACCCGCAGGGAAAAGCGCGATCACGCCGCCCTGGGTCAGATGTGCCATGGCCTGGCGGCGCATCTCGATGCTTTTTTCCAGAGCGTCCGGGTCATGCGCGAAGGGAACAGGGATCATGAATTCATCGATTTCCCCGACACCGGTCAGCAGGGACCGCGTGAGGATCTTGTAGTCGGTGCGGACCCGTCCGATCAGTTCGGCCAGAACCATGCCATCCACCAGCCCATGCGGATGATTGGCGGTGATCACCAGCGGCCCGGTTTGCGGAATGCGGGCGATCTCTTCTGCCGGGGTCTGAAGCTCGATCCCCATGACCCCGAGTGCCTGCGCCCAGAACGCTTGCCCATGCGGCACCCCCATGGCCTCGAACCGCCTGATGCGCCGCAGGAGGCTCATCTTGGCGGTTGCCAGCTCGATCAGCTTGATCAGCCGCTGCTGCAGTGGGTTTGGAAAGGTGTTGGCATAAGACAGCCGACGGCCGTCATATGGCTGATCGCTCAGCGCCGAGCCGTCGCCCTGCCCGGGCAGACTGTCGTCCTTTGGCGCGGGCACGGGCGTAAGCGCCTGCCTTCGGGGTCTGGTGATCTGTGCCACCTATCCGGTCCTTGTCCGGCCGGTCAGCTTGCCGGGCGCTGGATCAGAACGGAACAGGTTGCCCTGCGCGCCACACGCGATGCCGTCGAGCCAAGGAAATAGTCCATCGCAGACGGATGATGCGCGCCCACGATGATCAGGTCCGCGCCGATCTCTCTCGCCACTTCGGTGATCCGCAGGCCCGGCTTGCCGGTGGTGACAAGGCATTTGATATCCTCGGCATCTCCGGCCAGAGCCTTCAGGTTGCTCATGATCTTGTTGGACAGGTGGTTCTCTGACTTCACCGTGACAAACTCGGCGGTAAAGCCGGGGATCTGCTCAAGAACGGTCAGCAAGGTGATCACGCCGCCGGGCTTCAGCATTTCGCGCGCGGTGGCGAGCTTTTGTTCCACCAGCGGTTCGTGATCGATGGCAACGGGAATGAGGATCGAGGTCGGCATGTTTGGCAACTCCTTATGAGATCAAGGCCAGTACCGGGAAACTTGCAGACTGCGGCCAGAGGTAATCCGGCCGCAGCCCATCGTGGTATTACGCGCTGCGATAGAGCTTGGTCATCGAGAACTCACGGTGACCAAGTGCCTCAGCGGCAGTGTGACGGCCATTGGCCGTGCGGCGGATCATCTCGATCAGGGCATCGCCCGCCTCGTCGATGGTCTGTTCGCGGCGCAGGATGCCGGACACGTCCACATCCACGTGCTCGCCCATGGTGCGCACGGTGCGCGGGTTCGCCGTGATCTTGATCACGGGGACGATCGGGTTGCCCACCACATTACCTTGCCCGGTGGGGAAGGTGTGGATCACAGCGCCGCCCGCGGCCATCAGCGTGACGCATTCCGCCGCCGCTGATGAGCTGTCCATGAAGTAAAGCCCCGCACCGGAGTTGGGCCGTTCGGCAGGCTCCAGAATGTCGATATACTGCGAGGTCCGGCCGATCTTTTCGAGATTGCCCAGCGCTTTTTCCTCGATGGTAGTCAGGCCACCTTCGATATTGCCCTTGGTGGGCTGGCTGTCCGACAGGTCATCGGTCTGGTGGGCAAAGATCACGTCATCCTGATAGGCCTTCCACATCTTGTACCAGCGCTCGCCCACCTCTTCGTTGATGGCGCGTTTCTGGCAGATATGCTCGGCCCCGGTGATCTCGGAGGTCTCGCCAAAGAAGCCGGTGATGCCTTCGGGCAAGAGCTTGTCATACATGTTGCCGACGGTCGGGCAGGAGCCGAGGCCGGTGGTCGTGTCGCTTTCGCCGCATTTGGTGGAGATCCACAGCTCGTTGATCGAGCATTCCTCGCGCTGCACCTCGGTGGCTTTGTGCACGAAATCCTTCGCGGCCCAGGAGGCGGCGCGGATGGTCTCGAAGTCGCCTTTCTGCTCGATGGAGAACTCGGCCACTTCCTTGCCGGTTTCACGGATGCCATCGGCGATACGCTTGGTCCAGCCCGGTTCGATCCCGATCACCACGACGGAATGCACGTTCGGGTTGGCCCCGGTGCCGATCATGGTGCGGAAATGCAACTCAAGGTCTTCGCCGAACTGCAGGCGGCCATAGGCATGCGGGATGGCCAGAGTGCCTTTGACGTTGTTTGCCACGGCTTCGCAGGCGGCGTTGGAAATGTCATCGACGGGCAGGATGAGCACATGGTTGCGCACACCCACACGGCCGTTTTCGCGCCGGTAACCCATGACGGTGATGTTGGAATACTTGCTCATGGTCGGCTCTCCTTACCAGCGCTTCGTTTTGCAATTGTGGGTGTGGACATGCCCACCCTTCGGAATGTCGGCGATGATCTTTCCGATATCCTCGCCGTATTTGATGGCCGTATCGCCGTCCTTCAGATCCGTCAGCGCGATCTTGTGGCCGATGGGCACATCCGCGCCGGCGGTCAGGCGGAAGGTCGAATTGTCATGGGTAATGCAGCACAGCATATCGGTGCCCGCGGTCAGGCCCTCGACCACGACCACACCGACATTGTCGGCCTCTTCATGCACGAGAAGGTGCGGGATTTCATTTGGGGATGGATTAGACATTGGCGTCTCCGGTTGTCTTCAGGGTTTAAGAATAATCTTGGGGGCCGAGGTTTTGCCGGAACGAATATCGGCAAAGGCCGAGGCCCCCTCGGCAAGGCTGCGGGTTTCGACCCAGTCGAGCGGGCCGAGGCGCCCGTCGAACATGGCGGCACAGGTGTCGCGGAAATCCTGGGCGGTATAGGTATAGGTGCCGATCACGGTGATCTCCTGCAGGGTGATGCGGCGGATATCGAACCCCGCGGCACCCCCACCCAAGCCGATATGCAGGATCACCCCGCCCGGATGCGTGGCAGCACTGGCTGCGGCGCGGGTCGCATCGAACCCGACCGCATCCACTGTGATGTCAAACTGCGCACCCAGCACGGAATCGGGATCAGCCACGCGATAGCCCGCCTCCAGCCCTAGGAAGGCCCGGCGCAGCGGGTTGGGATCGGTCAGGGTCACGTCCTTGACACCTTGGGCCAGCAGGCTCAGAGCGGCGGCCACGCCAATGGCCCCTCCGCCGATCACCAGCGCATTCTGGCGCATGTCGTCCGGTACAGCCTCAAGCCCGAGGCGCACCGCATGCCAACTGACCGCGATCGGCTCGGCCAGCGAGGCCTGCTCCAGAGTGACATGGTCCGGCACCTCGACCAGGTTGCGCTCGGGCATCGCCACCGCTTCGGCAAAGGCCCCTTCCCGCGGCGGCATCGAGATGATCTGACGTGTGCTGCACAGGTTATCTCGGCCCGCGCGGCAAGACCGGCAGGTTCCACACGTCACCAGCGGATTGATTGTCACCCGGCGGCCATCCTGCGTCACCCCGGCGCCTTCATGGCCAAGGATCAGCGGCGCGGGCCGGCGATCGTCATGGCCAAGAAAGGCATGCATGTCCGAGCCGCAAATGCCGACACTGTCGATCCGCACCAGAAGTTCGCCCTCGCCCGGCTCAGGGTCCGGCACGGCGCGATGCTCAAGCGTTTCAACACCGGTATAAACAAGCGCTTTCATTTTGCGGTGAAGCCTCCATCGACCATCAGAACCTGCCCCGTGACATAGGCGCAGGCGTCAGAGCAGAAAAACAGCAGCGGGCCGTCAAGGTCTTCGGGCTCGCCATTGCGCCCGATGCAGGTCTGCGCGGCATTCCGCGCGGCGCGCTCGGGGTCGTTGAACACCGCCGCCGTCAGCTCGGTGCGGAAGAAACCCGGACCGATGGCGTTGACGCAGATGCCGCTCGATGACCATGCTTCGGCCATGGCGCGGGTCAGCTGAGCGATACCGCCCTTCGAGGCCCCATAGCTGAGCCCGCCCGGAAAGGCGCGGCTGCTTTGCAGCGACGCGAAATTGACGATCCGGCCCCAGCCCTTGTCCTTCATCGCAGGCACCAGATGCTGCGAGAGGAAGAACGGCACGGCGAGGTTGAGCGTGAGTGTCACGTCCCAGCCTTGAGGTGTCACCTCATCGGCCACCTCGCGGGTGTTGATCCCGGCGGCATGAACCAGGATGTCCGGCGCACCAAAAGGCACGCGCGCGGCGGCGGCCAGCTCTGCCAGACTGTCACGGTCCGACAGATCCCAGGGCAGCGCCGCAACCCCGTCAAGCTGATCCAGGGCCTCCGCACGGCGCGCCACGCCCACAACCTGAGCACCGGCGCGCGCCAGAACCTCTGCGGCACGGCGGCCAAGACCGGAGCTGGCGCCTGTCACAAGGGCGACATGCCCGGTCAGATCAGGGTGGGATGGCGCGCTCATGGTCAGTCTTCGGCAGTCAGATCGAAAGTCTCATGCGGAAAATACTTGGCAAGACGGATATCCGCCGTGCGGGCATGACCTTCCATTCCTTCCAGCCGCGAGATGCGTGCCGTGGCCTCTGCGATGGGTTTCATCGCGTCGGCGGTAGAGCGCTGCCAGGTCACGATTTTCATGTATTTGTGCACACTCAGTCCGCCGGTATAGGTCGCCGCGCGTGAGGTCGGCAGAACATGGTTCGTACCCGACGCCTTGTCGCCGAAGGCTACAGTGGTCTCTTCGCCAAGGAAGAGCGAACCGTAGCAGGTCAGCCGGTCAAGCCACCAATCGAGATCATCGGCCATCACCGTGAGGTGTTCGGGCGCGTATTTGTCCGAAGTTGCCGCCATTTCCTCGCGGTCGGCACACAGGATGACCTCGGCATAGTCGCGCCAGGCGGCGGTGGCGTTCTCGCGGTTCACCTCCGGCAGGTCCTCAATCAGCACGGGCACGAGGCGCATCACCTCTTCGGCCAGCGCGCGGTCATCCGTGACCAGCCACACGGGCGAGTTATAGCCATGCTCGGCCTGGCCCACGAGATCGGTGGCCACGACCATCGGATCGGCATTGCTATCGGCGAGGATCAGGCTGTCAGTCGGACCTGCGATCATGTCGATGCCGACGCGGCCAAACAGGATGCGCTTGGCCTCGGCCACGAACTGATTGCCCGGCCCGACAAGGATATTCGCCTTGGGCAGCCCAAAGAGACCAAAGGTCATCGCAGCGACGCCCTGCACCCCGCCCATCGCCATGATCTTGTCCGCGCCGCAGATATGCGCGGCATAGACGATGGCGGGAGCAATACCCACGCCCGGACGCGGCGGCGAGCAGGCAACGATATGTTTGCAGCCCGCCACCTTGGCTGTGGTCACTGTCATGATGGCGCTTGCGATATGGCTATAACGCCCACCCGGCACATAGCAGCCCGCGGCATCCACCGGGATCAGTTTCTGACCGGCGGTCATGCCCGGAACAACTTCGACCGCGATATCGCTCATCGACGCTTTCTGCGCCTCGGCGAACCGCTTCACGTTGCTGTGGCTGAACTCGATATCGCGTTTCAGCTTTTCCGGCACAGCGGCGATGGCAGCCTCGATTTCGGCGTCTGTCAACAGCACGTTGCCGTCGTAATTGTCGAACTTTGCAGCATATTCCAGCGCTTTCGCGTCGCCGCCTTCCTCAATATCGTTCAGGATCCCCTGTACGATTTCGTTGACATCGGAGGCTCCGCTACGTGCGGTCAGAGCAGCTTTCTTCAGGTACTCAAGGGTCATGGTGTTCGCGTCCTATCGGTAGACATCTGGCAAAAGAGAGGTGGAGAAGGCCGGGATATAGGCGATCATCAACGTCACGATCAGCATGAAGAAGACGAAGGGGATCGCACGGTAGGCGATCTTGAGGATCGACTCGCCCGTAATACCCGACACGACGAAAAGGTTGAGCCCAAGCGGCGGCGTGATGAAGCCGACGCCCAGCGCAGTGATCATCATGATGCAGAACTGGATCTGGTTCATTTCGATTTCCTGCGCCAGCGGGTAGAGGATCGGCGCGAGGATCACGATATTGGGCGTTGTTTCCATCACACAGCCCGCGATGATGAGGATCAGCACCATCATCCCGATCAGCACGTATTCGTTGGTGCTGACAGAGGTGAGTGCCCCGACAAAGCCCTGCGGCACACCGATGATGGCGAGCGCCTCGGCCAGCGGGATCGAGAAGGCGATGATCGGCAGGATCACCCCGTTCACCTTGGCCGAGCTGACCAGCATCGCCGGAAAGTCCGACAGCTTCAGCGTGCCCAGGATGAACCCGATGGCGATGGTGACGACAACCGCCACGGCACCCGCTTCGGTCGGGGTCAGCCGACCCGAGAAGATACCGTAGAAAATGATGCCCGGCACCAGGAAGGCGTACCAGCCGGATTTGATCGTCCGCCACAGGTTCGCGCGCCACTCTGCCGCGGTCATCATGCCGCCCCCTTCCCAGAGGTTCAGGCGGTTCATCACGATATTGGTGATCAGGATAGCCAGCAGGATCAGAAGCCCGGGGATCAGCGCGGCGAGGAACAGGGTCGAGACCGCGACACCCAGCACAAGGCCGATGATGATATAGGCAATCGAGGGCGGGATCAGGATGCCGGTACAGGCCCCTGCTGCCACCAGCGCACAGGCGTAGGGGCGGGGATAACCGCTTTCGACCAGCCGGTCGATGGTCATCCGGCCCACCGCTGCGGCACCCGCAGCATCCGAGCCCGAGATTGCCGCGAACATGCCACAGACCAGCACCGTCGCCGAACCAAAGCCACCTTTGGCCCAGCAGGTCAGCGCCTCGGCCACATCAAGGAATTTTCGACTGAGCCCTGTGCGCACCAGCACGTCACCGGTCAGGATGAAGAGCGGCACAGCGGTCAGAGCGAAGGCGTCAATGCCCGAAAAGAGCTTTTCACCCACCAGGCTCAGCGGCAGGGCGCCGGACATCACCAGCATCACGATCGTCGCCGATCCGATTGCGGCCCAGACCGGCACCGCAAGGGCGACGAGCAGCACAAAGAGAAGTACGGAGGCGTAGAAGTCCCAGCCCAGTTCAAGCGTCTGGGCGCCAAGGGTTTGCCACATCATGGTCCCGGCCCTCCCTTAATCAAACAGTTTGTCGCCTTCGTAGACGGGACGCCCGTTACGAAGGTCAGAGAGGTCGCGCAGGAAGGATTGCGTCAGCCGGAAGATGACCAGCGCAAAACCGAAGGGCACGGCGAAAAGGAAAAACACCTGACTGATGCGCAGCCCATGCGTGACCGAGCCGAATTTCCAGGACACATGCACCGTTTCCCACGACCAGTAGATGGCGATCAGGGCCACGATGAACATCACGATGTCGCCAAAGATATAAAGCAGTGATTTGATGGTCCGCGGCACGTAATGCATCAGAACGTCGATGCGGATGTGCCCCCGTTCCTTGACCGCTGCCGCCGCCCCGATCCAGGCGAGGTAGATGAAGGAATAACGGACGATTTCCTCACCCCAGATCGACGAATAGGCAAACACCTCACGCCGGACCACTTCGATGAACATCGTGCCGACAAGCATGACGTAGAAGATCAAAAGCAACCATCGTTCTGCATTGGCATCAATTGCTCTGTAAAGCTGTGACATGAGGTCCTCCCTCCGGTCGCGTCACGGCGGCCGGCTCTCGTGGATTTTAGGGTGCGGAATTCAGGGGGGAGCCGGCGCTGCGACTGAGCGCCGGCTCTGATCTTGTATCAGGCGTCGTGCACGTAGTAGCGCGCGCGGGTGCCTGCGGCTTCTTCCAGCTTGGCGAAGGTGTCCATGGACCCGGCCAGCTCGGTTTTGAAGCTGTCCCATTCGCTGTTCTGATACCCGCCGGCATCTTTCCATTCGGCCAGTTGATCGTCGGTGAGCGAGTGGAATTCCACCCCGTTCGCGATCAGCTGCGACATGGCATAGGAACGTGCCGACGGAACTTTGGAGAGGTTCTGGTGCTGGGTCACTTCCCCGGCAAACTCGATACCTTCCTTGACGTCCATCGGCAGGCTGTCGAACCATTCGAGGTTGATAGAGTAGACCTGGCTGTCCGGCACCGCCTGAGTGAAGGTGACGTGGCTGAGGATCTCGCCGAAGCCGAAGACATGCAGCGCACCCACCGACGGGTCAAGCGCATCGGCCACGCCCTGACGGATCGCCGACGGGGTTTCGCCCCAGGCCACCGGAGTCGGGTTCGCGCCGACCATCGAGTAGTATTGCTGCAGCATCTTGGAGCCAGGCACGCGGAACTTCACGCCAGACATATCGCCCGGGGTGATGATTGCGTTGCCACCCTTGCGCACCGCGACAACGCGCGGGTCGATGACAATGTAGAACAGGGCTTTGAACCCGGAAGCGGCGATTTTGGGGTCCACCTCTTCTTTCCACGCTGCCGACGACGTGAGGTTGGTGAAGCGCTGGTTGGAGCCGCAGAAATACGGCAGGTTGATCAGGTCGACCACGCTGGCAAAGGGGGCGAAGTTCGACAGCGAGTGCTGCGCGCACTGGATCGTGCCGCCCTGAACCGCCTGGGCCAGTGCGCCGCCGGCACCAAGCTGACCGCCGGGGGCCAGTTTCACATAGACTTTGCCGTTGGTCATGTTCTGGATGTTTTCTTTCAGATCCAGCTGCATGATCGGATAGCTGCGCGACGCACCCAGCACATAGGCCGTGGCCAGCGTCATGGTGTACTCCGCCGCCGCCTCACGGTCACGCTCCTCAGCGGCGGTCTGTGCAGCGGCTTCGGATGACCAGAGCACCCCGCTCGCACCGGCGACGATGGCCGCCGTAAACGCGCCCGAGCCTGCCAGCTTCAGAAAGTTGCGGCGCTCGGCCGAGGCCAGCTCCTGTTTTGTCTTGTCCATGTGTTTTCCTCCCTTAGGACATGTATTCCGTTATTCTTGCTTGGATTTTTCGCGCGCTTCGCTGCGCAGGATACCGACAGAGAAGGCGATGGCTGCACCGAAGAGAATCAGCATCTCCGCCACGATGCCCACAACCGGTGCCTGGCCCACAGCGCCAATGACGACATTTCCAACAAACATCACCAGCAGCACTAATGCGATTACATATGGCATGTTTCCTCCCTGCCCCCCGATTTTACGGGTGAGTCGTTTCTAAATGTAAGCGCTTACATAATTTCATGCAAGCGCTTACATTGCGATCATAGTAGGTTATTGTATGAGAAGACTCGCCAGAAGGTGGCGCACTGACCGGTGTATTGAAGGAAAAGACAGAACGCCTATGGCTCAACTGACGTCAAACGGCTCCGTGCCGACCCTCGCCGATGTGGCGCGGCATGCGAATGTTTCAACCGCCACCGTGTCGCGTTGCCTCAACTCGCCGGATCAGGTTGTGGGCGAAACCCGCGAGCGCGTCCTCAAGGCCGTGCGTGAACTGGGATATGCCCCGAATTTCGGCGCGCGGGCGCTGGCAGCCAAGCACACCAACACCGTGGGCGCGGTTATCCCGACAATGGAAAACGCGGTTTTCGCGCGGGGGCTTCAGGCGTTTCAGGAAGAGCTTGGCCGCCACGGCAAGACGCTCCTGGTGGCTTCGTCGGCCTACAACGAAACGCTGGAAGACGAACAGGTTCGCGCGCTTGTCGCCCGTGGGGCGGACGGTCTGCTGCTCATCGGGTATGACCGAAGCTCCGAGCTTTACGCATTTCTCGCCAAGCGCAAGGTGCCCGCCCTGGTGGCCTGGTCCTATGCCGCGCAAAAGGAACAACCCGCCATCGGCTTTGACAACCGCGCCGCCATGGCCGAGCTTGCCCGGCTGGTGATCGGCCATGGCCATCGGCACATAGCCTGCATTTCTGCCCCTATCGCATCGAACGATCGGGCGCGCGGACGTGTTCAGGGCATTGGCGATGCGATGACAGAAGCGGGGCTTGCGCCCGACGATCTTCTGCTGATCGAAACGCCCTATGGCATCGAAACCGGCGAAGCCGCCTTTCGTCAGGTGATGGCCGACACGCCCGAAACCACCGTGGTGATGTGCGCCAATGACGTTCTGGCTATCGGCGCATTGCGGGCGGCGCGTGAAATGGGTGTGCGCGTGCCCGAGGATGTGTCGGTCACCGGGTTTGACGATATCGAAATCGCGATGCTGGCCGAGCCGGCCCTGACCACCGTACATGTACCGCACCGCGAAATGGGGCGCCGCGCCGCCACCCTCATGATCCAGATGCTGCGCGATGGCGACACTGGCCAAAGTGTGGAACTGCCCACGGATATCCGCCTGCGCCGATCTCTGGGCCCGGCGCGCAGCGGCGATCTGTCAAAGGCATCGATGGCCTAGGCTGATCGCTTGGCCGCCGAGACATTGCGGCTGGCAAGCTCCAACAGTTCCGGGGTGAGTTCAGCGGGCCGATCCAGATACCGACAGGCCGAAACGATATGCTGAAGCAGAAATTCAGGATGCGCACCGGATGTCACCGTGTCCTTGACGACATATTGCTGCTCAAAGAAATCTTCGACGACTGAACGGCGCCATTCCAGTCCGACGCGTTTGCAGGCCGCCTCGAAGATCTGAATATAGTCATCCCGTGTCGGGCTCGGTACGAAAATCTTGAAGTAGATTCGCCGCAGTGACGCCCCGTCGCCCAACTCATCGGGCATCATGTTGGAGGAAAACACCACCAACTGATCGAACGGCACAGTAAACTTCTTGCCGGTGTGAAGCGACAGAATGTCGAACCCTTTTTCCAGCGGAACGATCCAGCGGTTCAGAAAATCCTGCGGTTTTGCTGTCTGACGCCCGAAGTCATCAAGAACAAACACGCCACCGAGCGCCTTGAGGTGCATCGGTGCTTCGTAGAATCGTGCCGTCTGATCAAACGACAGGTCAAGCATCTGAAGGGTCAGTTCGCCCCCCGCAATCACCACCGGGCGCTTGCAGGCCACCCAGCGCGGGTCAAGCTTCAGGTCGCTTTCCGGCATCTCGGTCACTTCGTGCAGGGTCTCGTCAAAGAACCGGATGATCTGGTTGCCCACCAGCAGCGCATAGGGAAAATAGACAACATCCTGAAAAGAGTTTCCCATGGCTTCGGCCAGTGACGTCTTGCCATTGCCCGGCTCTCCATACAGCAGAACCGACCGCCCCGAATTGGCGGCGGGGCCAAGCTGGGCCATCATGCCTTTCGGCAGGACCAGATGCTGTGTCGACCGTTCCAGTTCGCTGCGGTGAATTTCCTCGTGCTTGATGGATTGGCGCCGCGTCTGGCGCTCGAACATATCAAGCGTCACAGGGGCGGGGCCGACATATTGCGAGACCAACATCGCCTCAAGCGCCCATTTGCGTCCCAGATCGGTCAGGGTGTAGCGGATATCGGATTTGATATCGCTGCTTTCCAGACCCTGCGCTTCGACAAGCATGAGGGACGTCATTTCCTTGATCAGCTGACGGCAAACCAGTTTCGGTAGTTTGATTTGCGTCGAAATGCCCTCGGGCGTGATTGTCCCGCTCTCATGCATGATCTTGCAGACAAGCCCGATCAGGTAACTGGAGCTCAGACCGGTTTCTTCGATCGTTCTGGGTGGGGTGAAAAATTCATATGTGTTCAAAGGTGCCTCCCGGACGGGCATGATCGGAATGGTGCCGACTCTGCATCATTCGGTCAAAGGTGCCAAGCGCTAGCTTTTCCAACCAGGCGCAGCACCGGCTGATGCACCTGCGTCGGGCAAGCGCGTTCGTGCAACTCTTTGAGCTCAACTTGTTGCCCGCACTTCCCCACATGCCGGATATGGATCATGCTGAGGCTGCCCGGGATCCGGCACTGGAACATGAGAATGAATGAACAACAGAAGATTCTTTTTGGCAAACCCAGACTTTTGCCAATCATGTTTTTCGGTGTCGCGCTCATCTACTTCATGAAGCAGCTGGTCGTCGCGCCAAATTTCAGTGACAACCTCATCCTGCCGGGTGCCGATGATGCGATGCGGCTGCAATCGGTGCGCGACATGCTGGCCGGGCAGGGATGGTTCGATACACGTCAATACAGGGTCCTGCCGCCCGAGGGGATATCGCTGCACTGGTCGCGTCTGGTTGATGCCCCAATCGCGGGACTGCTCAGCATACTTGAGTGGATGCTGGACAGGGACGCGGCAGAGCGCCTGCTCGTTCTGCTCTGGCCAATGACACTGTTCCTGCTGTGCGCCTGGACAAATATGAAAGTCGCGCGTGCGGGGTTCGGTGTGCCGGCGGCGGTTCTGACATTGGTGTCGCTTTGGTTTCTGCAATCCTATTACACGCGCTACTTTCCGATTGGCCGTCTCGATCATCACAACATTCAGCTTGTTTTGATGCTGGCGGTATTTGGTCTGCTCTTGTCGCGGGGGTGGAAAGCGGCGGCACTGGCCGGGGCGCTTGCAGCATTGTCCATGGCCATCGGGATGGAAAGCCTTCCGTTTCTGGGAATAGCTGGCCTTGTGTGGGTTTGGCGCTATCTGCGCTGCAAGCCGGAGAGCGAGGAGGCCCTGGCGGCCTTCGGCCTGACACTTGGCCTCACCGCTGTTCTACTCTTTGTCGTGCAAACGGACCCGGCCCTCTGGGGGCTGCGCGTCTGCGACCAGCTTTCTCTTCCCTATCTGGCGCTGGTCGGATCTGCTGCGGGTTTGGGGCTTTTGATCCTGGCCACACGGCAGCATCTGCTGACCATGCGCTCTCGCGCGCTGATCTTGTTGGTCACGACGGTCGGCATGGGCATTGTGGTTGTGCCAATACTCGCCCCGTGTTTCGGCGGGCCGTTTGCGGATGTTTCAAACGATGTCCGCGACCAGGTGATCACCCGCATCGGAGAATCCATTCCGGTAGCGCAAATGATCCGGCAGGCACCTGCCATGGCTTTCGTGCTTCTGGGACCGTTGGCTGTTGTCACCCTTCTGTCCGGGGCAATCTGGCTTCGTGAGGTCGCGGCGCGTCGCGACCCGGGGCATTGGGGGCTGCTCACTTTGTTTCTGGCGCTCGGTTGCGTTGGTGCCTTCCTGCAGCTTCGGGCCATGATCTGGGGACATGCGGTGATGGCTGTCGGTTTCGGGGCCGTGATGGCACATCTTCTGAACCGGCCCTGGCCGATCCCTCGCGCTGTGAAGGTCGTTGCCATGATAGTGTTCTTTGCAATCGTTTTTCTTCCGCAGCTTGTTCCCTTGGGCATCAAGAGCATAAAGGCAGCTCTTTACGATACAGGCGGCGCGACCATTCAGGTCGATTTGGTCGAGCTGGATGCAGCTTGCGATCAAGCGTCATTGCTGCGCAGCTTGTCGGATATTCCAGCCACCCTGATTGCATCGCCCCTGAACCTGAGCACGGGCATACTGATCCACACAGCTCATTCCGTCACATCCGCGCCGTATCATCGCAGCACGGATGCAATGCTCAATGGGGTACTGCCCTTCTCCGGTGACATGCCAGAGCTCAGGCGCATGATCGAAACCACCGGAGCAAAATTCGTGCTGGTCTGCGCGGATCAGATTTATGGCACGCCAGATGGTGCAGGCTCCAGACTGTCAGCAAAACAGGCACCGGACTGGCTCGTGCCGGTAGACACCATTGCCCCGCCTCTTTTGTTGTATGAAGTGGCCGAGTGACGGCGCCAACCCAGGCCAACCGAAAACTTCCTTTGAACCGCTGACGATTTCTGAGTTCAAACCGCATCACTCCAGCTGTGCGGTTTTTCCCTGCTGGCGAGGCGCAGGGAAGCTCTCGGGTGTTTTCCATGAAAAACTTTGCCTTTTCAGGTCGTTCCACGCATGATGATCCCCGTGGAAGACCGAGGTCGTCAACAGGGTTGAGATGGTAGCGACGGACAACGCAGAAATTCAGGTGCGAAAGGAGCCGCGCAGTTATCTCTTTGGCAAGACCATAGACATCCTGTGCCTGGGAGGTGGCTCTCTGCCCTTTCTCGTGCTGCTGATGCTACTTCCCCCGGAGGAGTACCGGATCTATGTGCTGGCGCTGGTTCTGGCGATGACCACATTGATCAACAACCCGCATTTCATGCATTCCTATCAGATCTTCTACAGCGATTTCGGCTCCAAGACCGCCCCCGAAGCGCCACTTCGGTGGCGTTATCTTGTGGCGGGGGTCGGCGTGCCGGTGATAGCAGTGATTTTCTATCTCTGGTGCATTGTCACCTTGAATGTCGGCCTGATGGCCCAGGCCGCGAATGTCATGCTCTTCCTTGTCGGCTGGCATTATGTAAAGCAGGGCTATGGCATTCTCATCGTTGAATCGGTGCTCAAGCGCGCCTTTTTCAGTGATCCTGAAAAGCGCCTGCTGCGGTGGAATGCGCTGAGCGTCTGGCTGGCCTCATGGATGTACTTCAACCGGTTGCTTGGCGAATTCGAGATATACGGGTTCACCTATTATGCCATTTCCGTTCCGGACGCGGTGTATCTACCCACTCTGGTGTTTTGCGTGGGTGCCGGTGTTCTGACCGCCGGGATGCTGATCCGGAAGGCCCTCAAGACAAGGCTGCCGCTGAACGGGCTTCTTGCCTATGCAACCTCATCCTATGTCTGGCTCATCATCGGGTATGTTCATCCGCTGACTGCGCTGGTGATCCCGGCCTTTCATTCGTTGCAGTATCTCGCCATTGTCTGGCGCTACCAGCTCAACAAGAATGAGTACGATGCCGACGGCGACGGCTCTCTTTTTGGCGGTCTTGTCCGTACCACGCCCGCGCGCGCCGCTACCCTGAAATTCATCCTTCTGGGCATGGTACTTGGTGTAATATTTTTTTATGCCATTCCTTTTGCGTTAGATTTGGCGATCGCCTATCGCGAAGAGGTTTTCGGAACCACGATGTTCCTGTTCGCCATCTGGGTTTTCATCAACATACACCACTATTTCATGGATAATGTGATCTGGCGGCGGGATAATCCGACGATCAAGGAACATCTATTCAGCTGAGCAGATACGTAACACAGCAGGCACCATCCAGAGGATATAGAATGAATTCGGTACCGGATCAGGACACGGCGGGGCGTTTTGGCCTGCTGAGCGGAACCTTTCTGATTTGTGCCGCGCTGCTGGCATTCGAGATTTCGACGGTCCGGACGATCAATTTCGCAATCGGGCCAAGCTATATTTTCGTGGCTATTTCGCTTGCGATGCTGGGGCTGACCACCGCGGGGTCGGTCCTGTCGCTTTTCGACCTGACCCGGCATCGGCATCGCCGGTCTGTCATTCTGGCCCTGCTGTGCATCGCCATATCCCTGCTGATCCTACTCACACATTCCACCGTGGTCAGCGCCAAGGAAAGCCTGAATGAGGCGATACGCCTTGCCGGTATGAAAAACGGGCTCGATGGTGTGGTCCGAGCCAACCTGATACACGGCCCGCTTCACGCCATGCAGATCGGCCTTGTGCTGACACTGCCCTATTTCCTTTTCGGGGCGCTGTTGTCCTTTCTCTTCGCGACCTCCGCGCCCGAGGAATATTCGCGACTCTACGCTGCCGATCTGATCGGGGCTGCATTGGGATGCGCCGGTATCGTGGCGGCGATGGAATGGACCGGATACGCCTTCTCTGTCAGCCTGCCCGTGCTTGCCGGGTTTGGGGCCGCGATGTGTTTCGCCCGCAAAGACCATGCCCGCTTGCGCTTTGCCGCCGCGCTCGGGCTTGTGGCCTTCGCCCTTCTGCCATTGTGGGACGGGTATCGCGCACTGATCGAACCCGGCAGCGATCCCAATTATCTGGTGCGCGACTATAAGCATGAAACAGCGCCTTCAGAGCGATGGGTTGGCTGGAACAGTTTCACGCGTGTGGCAGCGATCGAAGAGACCGGAAAGCCCGGCGCAGGCGCTGTCCTGTCACTGGCGAATGGCGACGGCATGGCCTTTCTGATGGCTGACCGGCGTGAGGGCGCAGGGCCGCGCACCCATCCACCCGTCATCCCGGCGCTGATCGCCGGTGTGCCAGAGACCGCCCTGATCGTCTTTGCCGGTGCCGGCGCCGACATGATGTCGCTGATCGATCATGGAAGCCGGTCGGTGACCGGGATCGAGCTGAATGCGCGGCTGGTCGAGGCCGCACTTGCCCTTCCGGATTACGGCTTGGCCGGTTTCATGGCGCAAGACGCGGCGAAGCTTCTTATTGCGGAAGCGCGCAGCTTTCTGGAACGCGACGAAACGCTCTATGACATGGTGATGGTGTCATGGAGCGGGGCGACGGCGATCTATCATTTCGGCGCGCTTGGCGGCACCACACAATATGTTTTCACTTATGAAGGCCTTTCGGCGCTTCTGGACCGTGTGGCGGAGAACGGCACAGCCGTGATCCTTCAGGTCAACAAGTTCGACATGCTTCACGGGCTTCGCCGCTATATGGCCGAGCGCGGCCTGCCCGGACCGGATCGTGCCGCGATCGTGCTTTACAAGGACGGCACCAATAACCAGTGGGATGCGTCCTGGGACGACAATCCGCTTCTTATCCGGCTGGATGGCTGGACCGATACGGAAATCTCGGAAGTCAGCGAACGTGCAAGCGCATACGGGTTCGAGATTGCCTATGCCCCCGGCAGAGAAACACCAGAGGCCTACCGGGCCTATGCCGAAATCCTGCAGGCCGACGATCCCGATGCGGCGGTGCGCGCGGCGGCGGAACGCACGACAAAACGGCTGGGCGTCCTGCCGGACAACCGTCCCTTTATCCTCGATCACTTCGATCCTACCCGCTATCTCAGCCGAGATTTCTGGCAGCTGCGAACTACCGGCGTCGTGGCCTATGAAGACACGTTTCACCTGATGCGCGTCGTCTATACGCTAGCCGTTGCCCTGCTTGCTTTCGTACTTGCGCTCGCGCCGCTTGCCCTTCGCCGCAAGAAACCCGCATCCCGACGGCGCAGCAGCGTCTGGTTCATCTATTTCGTGGCCCTGGGGGCGGGCTTCATGTTTGTCGAAATCGGACTGATTCAGAGCACGTCCCTGCTCTACGGCAATCCCGGGCTCACCATCGCCATCGTGCTTGGTCTGGTGATCCTGTCAACGGGGCTGGGCAGCCTGTGCAGCAACTGGTGCTTTGACAAGGGCCTCACGATCAGGCGCAGCGTGGTACTGGTCTGTCTCTATGCGATTGCGGCGGCTGTACTGGGCCCGTTGGCTGTGGACTCCGTGATGGGCGCGGATCTGGCGGTCAAGCTGGCCGTGACCGCTATTCTGATCGTTCCGGGCGGGTTGGCCATGGGTCAACTCTTTCCCCAGGGGCTGGCACTGGCCGGAGCCGAAGATGCAAGCCTCGTCCCCTGGGCCTGGGCCATAAACGGCGCGATGAGCGCGGCGGCGGCTGGTATCGCGCCATTGATCGCACAGGCCACGGGTTTCACCGCGCTCTATGTGATCGGTGCAGGTTTTTATGCGCTGGCCTTCCTGCTCCCGCTGGCCCGGCAGCCGGTGGATGCGACCCCGGCCGTCAGCTGACCTGCGCCCTCCCGCCAATCAACGCGGGGCAAGACCCGAAAGCATCTCGAGAATAACCAGCAGGATCGGAACCAGCACGATGATCAGGTTGACCGGGAACATAAAAAGAGCCATCGGAAACAGCATCTTGATCGGAAGAGCATTGGCCTTTTCCTCGGCCCTGATGAGACGCATCTGCCGCATCTCCTTGCTGAAGACCCGCAATGTCTTGCTTACGCTGGCCCCCAGCTCTTCGGATTGTTTGAACAACACGGCCAGGGTTTGTGCTTCTTCGACAGCGATGCGTTTCGAGAAATTGCTCAGCGCTTCGTGCAGCGGACGGCCTGCGCGGATCTCAAGATTGATGATGCTCAGCTGAACGCCAAAATCGCGGGTCGTCAGCAGGAACTCGCGTGTGACGCGGTCGATCGCCGCGTTGATGCTCAGCCCCGCATCGACGCAGACCAGCAACAAATCCATGAAATCGGGAAACAGTTTGCGAAACTCGCGCGTGCGCTTTTTGCCCATGTTCTCAAGGACAGCCGACGTCAGGATGAAGCCCACACCCGCCGCAACCATGGCCATCATGAGAAGCAAAGCAAGGCTGATCGACGGTGCCATTGCACCGATACCGAATTGCACGGCGCCGAAGGCGATCGCCGCAATGGTGAATCGGATGATATTGAAATATGCCAGAGCCGATTTTGAGAAATATCCGGCCTGCACAAGCCGCATCCGCAAGGAATTCTGCGGTTCATTCTGCACCACGTCGAGGTAGTACCGTATTTCCTCGTTGCCGGAGCCGAGAACCTTGTTGATATCCTCGTTCGACTGCTTCCGCTTGCGCTTTGTGCTGGCCAGGTTGCGGGCGATCTGGCGACGGTTCAGAATATACCTGATGATCGTATAGGCGATGATCAGAACCGCCACAAACAGCGCAACGAGGAAGATAGTTTCGTTCATTGTATCAGGTCTCTGTCCAAGCCGCGCAAATCAGAAATCGAAATTGACGAGCCGCCGGATCACCAGCATGCCCATGAAGATGGCAATCAGGCATCCCGTGACGATGTATGCGCCATAGCCGCTTTCCCAGACCTTGTCGTAGTAGGTCGGGACCAGAAACAGGATCATATAGAAAAGCGCGAAGGGAAACAGCAGCATGATCCAGGCAGTGATCCGGCCTTCGGCAGAAATCGCCTTGATCTTGGCCTTGATCGTCAGCCGGTCGCGGATCATCTGGCCGAGATTGCTCAGGATTTCCGCGAGGTTCCCGCCCGTACCACGCTGAACGCTGACGCTGACCGTCAGCAGGTTCAGCTCCGGCGCACCAACCCGGTCATACATATTCAACATGGCCTGTTCCAGTTCAGAGCCAAACGTCATCTGGTCATTGAGAATGCCGAACTCAGATCCAAGCGGGTCAGGCATTTCCCGCGCCACCAATCCGATCGCCGCAGTAAGCGGATGCCCCGCATTCAGACTGCGCACCACGATATCGATCGCCTCGGGTAATTGCCGCGTGAAGGTCTTGATCCGGCGGTTTCGGACGTAATTGAGAGCCAGGAAAGCCATGACAAACGGAAATGAAATGGTGAATACGTAGGTCATCACCGTCCCGAACCGGAAGAACAAAACCGACAGAAGGTAGGCCAGGCACAGCGTTCCGAAAAAGAAGGCGACGCGTGTGGTCAGGCTCAGCTCCAGACCAGTCTGGCCAATGAAACTGCTGATCTGGTTGCCGATTGTCTGCTCACCATCGCGGCCACCCATGCCACGCCGCCTGAGTAGCTCGCCATAGGCTTCTTCCACCCCGGTCTTCTTCTTGATTGCTTCCAGCCGGTTGACGACATCGGATTTTTTCCTGCGCGAAGACGCGACCAGGCGAATGATGCCATCGATCAGCAGCAGCGTTGCCGCGAAAATCAGACCATAAAAGACAATCGGATTGCTGAACATGTCTCAGAGCACCTTGGATGGATCGAAAAATTCGGAGTTCAGTCGCAGGCCCATGGTTTCCAGATCTTCAAGGAACTTGGGCCGGATACCGGATGCGCGGAATTCGCCATGGATCTTGCCGGAATCGTCAACCCCAAGGCGCTGGAACCTCATGATTTCCTGCAACTGAATGATGTCACCCTCCATGCCCGTGACCTCGGAGATAGAGACAAGTCTGCGGGTGCCGTCTCTGAGACGGGTGAGCTGCAGAAAGAGCTGCACGGCCGAGCTGATCTGTGCCCGGATCGAGCTTTGTGACATGGGCATCCCGGCCATGCCTACCATTTGTTCGATACGACCGATGGCGTCACGCGGGCTGTTTGCGTGAACCGTCGACATCGACCCTTCGTGTCCGGTGTTCATGGCCTGCAGCATATCGAACGCTTCCGAGCCGCGCACCTCGCCGATGATCACCCGATCAGGCCGCATCCGCAGCGCGTTCTTCACCAGGTCGCGCTGCATGATCTCGTTGCGGCCATCGACTGTCGGCGGGCGGGTTTCCAGCCGCACCACATGCGGTTGCTGAAGCTGAAGTTCGGCCGCGTCCTCGATTGTCACCAGCCGCTCATCATGCGGAATAAATGCCGAAAGCGCGTTCAGCATGGTCGTCTTACCCGAACCCGTACCGCCCGAGATAATCATCGACACTTTGCCTTCGACCGCTGCGGCCAGAAGCTCTGCCATACCGCGTGCCAGCGCGCCGTTATCCACCAGCCGGTCCAGCGAATAGGGTTTCTTCGAAAACTTCCGGATCGACACTTGCGGGCCATCGACGGCCACCGGGCGCACCGCGACATTGACACGGCTGCCATCGGCCAGCCGCGCATCGACAAGCGGCGAACTTTCATCAACACGCCGACCGACCGAGGCGACGATCTTGTTGATGATGCGCATGAGGTGATCTTCGTCCTTGAAGCGGACCTTGGTCGCTTCGACCTTGCCAAAGCGCTCAATAAAGACAGTGCCCGAGCCGACGATCAGAATATCGGAAATCGTGTCATCTTCCAGAAGCGGCTCGATCGGGCCGAGGCCCATCATCTCGTCGCCGATATCCGAAATCAGCTTTTCCAGCTCGGTCGAGTTCAGCGGAAAGTTGTTGGTCTTTGCGTAGTCGCGCACCAGCGGGCGCAGTTCGTCATGGATCTCATCCTCTTCCATCGTATCGAGGATCGACAGGTTGATCTTATCCAGAAGGAACCGGTGTAATGCGACCCTCTCATTCACGAAGTCAGGAAGCTCGGGCGCCGCCGCAGGTGCCACCGCGGCGGATTTGACCTCGGAAGGCATGTTCTCTTCAAGCACCAGAACCCCGTCATTGGTTTTGGGCGATGCCTGATTTGTATTGCTGTTACGTCTGAAAAATCGACCGGCCATCGGAGCTCCTGCGCGTTATTTGACAATCACCTTGGTGCCATTTCTGACCTGATTGAACAGATACATCACATCCGTGTTGGTCAGCCTGAAACAGCCGGATGTCTCATATCCACCTATGGTGCCGGCGCTGTTGGTCCCGTGGATGCGATAAAGCGTATCCCGGTTTCCGGAATAGAGGTACAGCGCACGCGCCCCGAGCGGATTATACGGGCCCGGCGGCACTTCGGTAGGCAGCGACGGATCCCGCTGGCGCATGGCCGAAGGCGGCCGCCAGGCTGGCCATTCGGCCTTGCGGCCGACAACGGTCGTGCCGGTCCAGACAAACCCATCACGCCCGACCGAAATAGAATAGCGTTCTGCCATTCCATTGCCGAGTACGCGATGCAACGTCCGCTCTTTGTTCGAGATGATGATCGTTCCGGCCTTTTCATTGCTGGCAAATGGAACGACCTCCATGGTTTTCTGACCGTGGGATCGGGGAATCTTCTTTACATCGCCAAGGGCCGCGGCCGGACTGAGGGCAAGGCCGGTAAAACCCGCCAGCACGGCGCGCCGCCTCAGTCTTGTCTGAATGGACTTGGGACTATTCATCTTTCAGCCTCTGCATTCAGTTCAATGGTTTTCATGTATTTGGTCAAGGACTTGGTAAAGCTGTTGCGCTTGGAGATTTCGTCGGGAAGCATGCCGCGATCGGCGGCCTCGCCGATCAGACCCGGATCGAAAGACACGAAGCTGAAGGGCGTGTCATCAAAAAGCTCCTTGAGCTTGCGCTTGCCGATACGTTGGCTGAACAGGCTCCGCGTGCTTTTGTTGATCAGCACCCTGACCGGAAAGCTTTCACCCCTCAGCCCTTTCACCCGTGTCACCAGATCCAGCGTATGTTTCAGGGCAGGCAAGTTGAGCTCGGTCACCAAAGTGCAGGTGTTGACGGCCGACAGCACCTCGTCTTTCCAATCCGTCTCATAATAAGGCAGGTCGAGGAAGGTATGCCGATGCTCAAGCGTCACCGCATCGAGCAGCCGCAGTACCAGTTCATACCCGTTCATTTCAGTGCTCAGCTCAGGGCGTTTGAAGGAATACAGGAAAAACCCCGCATCATGTCGCTGCTGGATCACGCTGATGAACTCGGAGTCGATCCGGCGCGGAGATGAAACGACATTGCCAAGATTGACGTCGCTGACCATGTTCAGCAGGTAGCTGCAGTTTCCGGTCGAAAAATCCAGATCGAAAAGCGCGATATCGGCTTTCTTCCGGAAAAGGTTGCTGGCCGCGATCCCCGCCATCGACACCGCAATCGTGGAGGCGCCCGCCCCACCCACGCAGGAGACAACGGCATGAACGCGGTTGTGGCTGGCCTTGTTGCTGCGCACCGATGCGTTGATCGCATTGATCAGCTCCTCACCGTTGATAGGCTTGTTGAGCCAGTCCTCCACATTGTACTTGAACAGCTTGCGCATCGCTTCCGAGCCAAGCTCATGCGACACTACGATCAGCGGAATGGACGGTGCCTGTCCGCGAACTTCGGAAAGCAGCCTGTCTTCCTCGTTTTCCAGTTTGGACAGGTCGATGATAACCACATCGGCCGCGTCTTCCGACAACTGATCCGGAAGCTGGTCGGGCGTGATCCGGTTCAGCGTGCAATTCGCCTTACTGGTGAGGTGCGCCGCCACATCATCCTGATGCGTCCCCTCGGCATTGATCAACAAGATATTGGTTTTGTTGGAAAGTTTCATACTACTCTGCTCTTGATTCTTAGGGGCACGTGTCTTTGCAATCGTTGACGTCTTCGCTTGTGATGCTCACCGGCTGAGCGGGCATTGTGAGAGTTCCGAAGGCCGGGATGAGATCGTCCAGAAGCAGGAAATCAAAGGTCAGATTCCGCAACTCGACTGTGATGTTGGTCACCGGCCCGCCGGGCCGTCCGATATATCCCAGCCCCGAGCGATAATATGTAACCTGCACATTATTCAGTCCAATGAAGGGCGCCACGTCGCACATACCGACGACAGCACCCAGTGTCGTCTGAAGCGGGTCGCAATTCGTATCGCTCCCGGTCAGAAGCCGGGCAAGGCGCTGCTGGTCACAAGCCGGGCCGCTCGGGCCGCAGGACACGGCGATTGTGCTTCCGTTGACGGAATCGCCCTCGCCCGTCGATGTCCAGTCTGCCGACAGCGCGGCATAGGCGGTATCGCCCACGATGGGCGATGAAACGGCAGCCACTCGCGCGCCGATCTGCGCCGCCTTGGTGGATTGGTTCCACTGGAAAACGGCAACACCCGCCTCAACCATCACGATCAGGATGGTCAGGACAATGGGCATGATCAGCAGCGTTTCGGTCAGCGAAAGGCCGCGTTCATCCGTCCAGAAACGTTTCAGCGATACGCTCACCATCCGATATATCTCATCTGGGCCCAGTAACCGATTTCGACCGTCCCCGTCAGGACCGCGTTGAACAGCGGCGATCCCTGATAGTCGGTTGAGGTGCTGACTGTGACCATATCGGTGTCATCCGGCACGGGATCGGGTGTGGCGGGTGTGATGGTGACATCGGAAATGCTCCATCCCGGCACGCGCGGGTTTCCGGTGCCATCGGGGTTTCCGAACACGGCGATGTTGCGCGCCTTGTCGATCGTACATGGCATATAGGTCGCACCGTTGGCCAACGGTCTGCAACGGCTCCAGTAGCGGGCCGCGTCGCGCACACCAACCTGCAACTGCTGGCGCTGCCACATCATATTGCCGAACTCCAGGATCCCCACGGCAAGGATCAGAAGAATAGGAAGCGCCAACAGGGCCTCGATCAGCACAACCCCGTCTTCGTTTTCCCGAAATGATCTGCCGCGCCGGGTCAACATCCCTTCGCCCCCTACAGATTCGCCCCCAAAAGGCTCGGCTGACGTAACCGTCCTTCAAATCGTCAATAAAATGGGGCGGCGGGTTTAGGCGCCGCCTTCAGAGCGGAACTTAGCCGCCGTATTCGATATCCGTGTCTTCAACATTTTTCGGCCAGGCGGTGATTTCCTGTATTGCGGTATTCGCCTGGTTCGCGTTGCCGGCCCGGCTCGAAACCGTGTCCCAGCGATTGATGTATTCCGCAGCACATCCCGCTGTCAGCAACGGGGCGCAGACCGCGAAGACGACCACTTTATTTCTTGGTGATAATGCCATCTTCAAACTCCAGATCAATCATGTGTCCATAGGGGCCGACGACACCGTCGCCCTGTTGGAATTTGCGGATCAGTTTTTTGTCCACTTCGAGCATTCCGAGGAGGAAAAGCTCGACATCGTTGGACGGCCGCGTGGTATCCAGCGGTGTCGCCAGAGGCTCGCCCGGTTTCGCGGGGCGCACAAGGCGCGGCGTCACCAGGATGACCAGATCGGTCTCGCGCTTCTGGAAGCGGGTCGATCTGAACAGCGCACCCAGGACCGGCACCTGGCCAAGCCACGGCACCTGGCTCACGTTACGGGCATTGTTGGCTTGCAACAGGCCGGCGATGGCAAAGCTTTGGCCGCTTCGCAGCGACACGGTAGTTTCAGCCTTGCGCGAGATGAACCCGGGTTGACCGTTCACGTCAATTGACGGGTCGATATCGCTGACTTCCGGGCTGATACGAAGCTGGATCAGTTCGTCATCCAGAACGATCGGGAAAAAGTTCAGCCTGACACCAAACTCCCGGTAATCCGTGCTGGTGGTGACAACCCCGTTTTCATCCGCGGTAGAAACCGAAATCGGCACTTCACCACCGACCACGAAATTGGCTTCGTTTCCGCTCGACGTGACCAGCTTGGGATTTGCCAGACGCCGGGCAAGTCCCCGTGCTTCGAGTGCGTTGATCACGAGGTCGATCTGAAAGCCGGAAATCTCCAGAAGGCTGCCAATTGCAATCCCGAAGGGCGCATCGGTCGGAGTGGCGCCGGTGTCCAGCGTATTTGAACCGCTGTCATTTGATCCGTTGAGTTCCACGCCAAGCTCGCGACCTGAATTGCGTTCCACCTCGATGATCCGCACGTCCAGCTCAACCTGCTGCGCACTTTCGACGCGCACGGCATTGATCACCGGCTGCTCGGTATATTGCGAGGCGATATCCAGAACGCGGCGCAGTTCCACATTGTCACGCACCTTGCCGGACAATCTGACGCGATCGTTCACATTGGTCACGGTGATCTGCGCCGACGGTGCCGCCGATTGAATGGCCTTCTTCAGATCGCTGAAATCAGTGCGCACCTTGACATCAATCACTTCAAGCAGCTGCTTCTCCACCGAATACAGCGTGATATTCGTGGTGCCGTTTGCTTTGGACTGGATGTAAAGCGACGTATCGGTCAGCGGAAAAACGTCCAGGATGGCCGTATTGCCGATCAGGATGTCGGCGAATGGCTGATCTGTCTCAACGGTCAGTGTCTGGCCCGCGGCCATCACGATGTTGCTGACGCGCCCATCGTCGACGATGATTGTTCTTGTTTGTGCAGAGGCAATGCTGCTCAGCATAAGCATCGCCACTGTCAACGCGGCGATCCCCAACTTAACGCACTCTAGCACGGCGACTCCAGCGCCAAGGCTGTCTCGTCTATGTCTCATGTTCCGACCTGTATATGTCCCGCATCCGTCACATTATCTTTTCGAACTCTTTTCACCACGAACACAGGAATTGGACCCCTTCTTATTGCGAAGTCTCTTCGGGGACGGCGGTTGTTTCTTCTTCTTCGCCATTTTCCGAATTGTTCGCATCGACCTTGTATTCATCCCGCGTACCATTGCGGATCACACCCACAGTGCGTTTCACCGGGATGATCGGCACGATTGGTTGTACTTCTTTTTCAACCACAACCTCTTTAATAACTTCGCGCTCTACAATAACCGGTTCTTGCTCATTAATCTTCTGTTCAACGCCGCGAATTTGCTCTGCCATGCCGTCAGAGAGGTTTTTGAGCAACATTTCGATGTTTTCGATGCGCTCAAGGGACGGATCCGCCTCTTCTGTGGCGCTGTTTTGCTCTTCGACAGCCGCCTGCAACAGGTCTTCGGCGACATCGAATTCATTCAGATCGTTGATCGTGATGCGCTCGTTCGCCTCAATATCGTTGGACGCGACGTTGCGCAGCGCCAGGGACAGCGTGCCGACATTCGACGCCAGCACCAGTTTCTGGGCTTCGGATGTGTCGACCTCAAAGGTCACCGTCCGCACAACGCTGGGCTTGTCCTTGCGGTCATCGGCAATCTGGTCAATGGCGAGAACCTTCACGCCCTGCAACAGCACATCGACAAAGCTACCGCCTTTTCCGTCCTTGCGTGTCAGCAAGATATCGACCCGGTCACCCGGCAGGACAAAGCCGGCAACGCCAAGCACGTCGTTGACGCGGATCGAAATCGCCTTTTTCCCCGGTGACAGCGCAGTGGACAGCTTTGCGCGCTGTCCGGGATCGGTGACTTTCGACGCAAGAATGGGCTCGCCCGGCGCCATGCTGGTCAGGGCAAAACGCGCTGTATCCTCGGTTGTCCCGACAACCAGCGCGTCAACCGTGTCAAAAGAACCTTCCGGCTTCAGGTCGCCCGCCCAGGCGATTTCTCTCACCTTGGTGTTGTCGATCCGCTCGCCAAAGCTGATGGCCTCGTTGGCCACGACAATCGTGTTTTCAGGCTTCGCTTCGGCTTCAGCCTGCGATTGTCGTTGCAGAAGGTCACTGGCGAACTGCTGGCGCTCTAAGTCGAGCCAGTTCTGTGCGCCATAGACAGCAAGCCCGGCAAGGATAACTGCGATTAAAAGGCTAGCGATCGTTGAAAACCGCATTTGACTGCTCCTGGAAATACGGCCGGATCGTCAATTATGCTAAGCTGACGGCACCAGGGATAAAATCGGCATATTGCCTGACCCGCAATATCATTAAAAAATTCACATGGCTACCAAGTGCGGGGTTTTACAATCGCGCACCCCGGTCAAAGACCGGGATGCCCATTTACTCAGACCGGCAAAGCTCTGGCTCTCCAAAACTTGCCCTTTTGCGATCAGGTGATCGGCGGCGGCGCACCCGTCAGGCTGTTGATCCAAGTCGCCCAGCCATTCCAGAGGGTACCCAGCTGCCCACCGAAGGCGAGCACTGCGGTGATCACCGCAGCGGTCAGAAGACCAAGCAGGATGAGATATTCGGTGAGCGCCAGACCATCTTCGTCGCTCTGAAATCTGCGGAACAAATCCACAATGTAGTGGTTTACCTTATTAAGCATAAGCCCTTCTCCATTTTCTGCCGTGAAATCGGCGAACAATTCACTCAACTTTCACCAAACTCGATGAGGACCCCCAATATCGATCGCGAAACACAGAGCGAACAAATATCACCTCATTGAGGACACATTGTTGCCATAGTACGAAAGCAGATCAAGGAATGAACGGGGAAAAGCCTGCATTTCTAATCACTTCTAATACAATTGCTGGTTTTTAGGATTATTTCGCTCAATTCAGCAACGGTAGAAACCGCATAGGTTGTTAAGTATTTTTTAATAACTTGTTAAGATTGTGTTGATCAGGCGTGATTCTTGATCTGACGAGAATCATCGAGCTCTACCGAGAGATGATTCGTCCGAGTCACGATCCGCATACCGAAGGTGAACGCGATCAGCGAACGAGTATCGCCTCGTCGCGAATGAAGGTTTCCAGATTCCCGTTTCCACCAACGCCGGTAATATCGATGATTTCGATATCAATCGTCATGTCTGTACTCGGGGCATAGTTGATCATAGGACGGGTCATGAAGATATTCGCATAGGCGTTCACCGGGAAATTGGTCCGCCCGTTATTGTTGGAATACGTGCCGCAATCCACGATAGCCGCAACCATGACACGGGGGTCTGGCCCGGTCGTGGGATCATCGGGGTCCCACGGAGCGACCGTTCCGGGTGTGCACAATGCTTCACCGGATTCGCCCGTCGTACTTCCAAGGGTCCGGTACTGATAGTCAAATCCGGTGGTGTTATCCGAAGACTGTTCCCACAGATAGACATCATAGCGCGACGGTCCGGTAAAACCCGGGCCCGAATATGTCGAGGGGTCGGCACCAGGAAAACTGCTGGTGATCGTAGAGGCCAGAACGTTGTTGGTGCCATAGTTACGGTCCAGATATTCCTGCACATCCCAGGCCCCGGATCCGATATAGGCCCCCGCGACCCCCGCATTCATCCCGAGTGACCCGTCCGTGTTCGGTGACTGCATGGTCAGATTATCAGGCAGGCCATAGGCCGGATCGATCGTTCCATTCAGGTTGAACGTACCCGAGTTCGTGTCCCAGACGTGATCGTCCCCGACAACCACGGCGTTTCCACCGCTGGTTGGAATACTGCCGCCCTGGGTTACACAATTGTCAACATTCGGACCGGACGACGACGGATGAATGCCCTTGCGCACATTGCGAGAGGTCCGCGCCGTAAAGCCGTTCGCTCCTGACGCACCTCCGTTCTGGTAGGGCGACAGATACATATCGAACCGCGTGTTGATCCCGGCCGCGATGCTGTTGCTCGCCCCTGGCTTGGTTTCAACACTGCCGGCTTCATAACAGGTTCCGTTGGGCGCCCCGGCAAAGAGGTCCGAGATAGCCCGGGCGCCGTTGTTCACATCCGGATCGTTCACGCTGAGAAATCCGAAATTCCCCGGGGTATGCGTGTCATTGCCCGCCGGGTGCAGGCGGACCATCCGCCCATGCAGATCGCCGCGGGCAAAAGCTGCCTGAAGCTCATCGCCCACATACTGACCCGATGCATCGAATTCGAACGGATTGCAGATATAGAGCGGTGGAATATCGCAGACTGCAGAGGTGGATTTTGCCACCGCAGTCGCCGCAATCGGAATTGAAGACAGCGCATTGAGAGGGCTGAAAAACACGTTTTCAAGGTTGCGCGACTGTGCCTGCACATAAACATACTCGGCATCTTCGCCATCTGTGGTGGAATAGGTGGTCAGCCAGGCCGCATCGATCGGAGTCGTATCGAATTCAGGGATATCCGTCAGAAAGGTCACCCCGAACTCGTTTCCGGATGTATCCTCATAGGTCAGCACGATTTCCACGTCGGTCCCGGTTGAGACAAGCATGCTGACCGTGTTGCTCACATTCGCCATCGCGGCCTTGGCGTCGTCAATGGCATCGGGGCCACCATCGAGCTCTCTCGCGCCCGCCAATGCTACGGCATCCGCCGCCGCCGCGAGGTCGGCATGCGCGTTGTTGCCCCGGCCGATGTCGATAATGATGAAGGCGAAGCCGATAAACACCGGCATCACAAGCAGCGCAAAAACCAGGACAAAGCCCCGGCGATCCCTGCAGAATGAGCGCATCGCACGCCTCTCCCCTAAAAAGTCTTTCCCGTCAAATTGCTAACGAATATCCCACACAGCCCCGTTTTCTTCAAGCCTGAGAAAAAAGGCGCAACAGAATAACGGGGATCGCAGCGGCGCCCATGATTACCGCATAAGGTGCCTTTCCGCTTGTACGTATCTCGCCAAGCCTTTGCCAAAGCACAGACTTGTTTCGGAAGATCCGCGCCGCCTGCAAAGCGATCAGGAACATGACCGACACCCCCAGCAGAAGCACCGCGAAGAGCCATAGCCGGTCCAATCCGATGAACAGGCCAAGTGCGAAATACAGCTTCACATCACCCGCGCCCATCAACCGCATGAGCCACATCACCAGTCCGGGGACGAACAACACAACCCCAGCCGCCAGATCACTGGCCAGAGCGGAAAAACCGGTCAGAGCCGCATAAAGGCCGTAGAGAGCCAGAAGCAGGAGAACCGCACTGTTGCGGATGGTCAGATGACGAAAATCATACCAGGCGACATGCAGGATAAGCCCTAGGGCCATGGCCCCCACGACAAGGGCGGGCAGATCCAAGACGCTCACCGAAAGCTCTTAATCAGATGCCCTGCAGATCGCCCGGAGAGCGCTTCACGTAGTTGATGGAGTTGCGCAGCATTTCCAGATTGTTCGCTGCCCGCTCGTTAGAGGGGTCGATCTCATACGCCTTGATGAAATGCTTGCGCGCCCCGCGCAAATCGCCACGCAACAACAGGGAGTACCCGTAATTGTTGTGGAACTCGATCCTGTTCCCGATAATCGGCTTCAGCTTGCGATACGCCACATCGGCCTTGTCGAAACGGTTCAGCATGTCCGAAGCCGCGGCAAAGCCCAGCCAGGCCGCCGGATCTTCGGGGGTAACGTCTATGGCCTTGTCAAAAAGCTTGTACGCCCGCCCGTAATTGCCTTCCCGGAACTGTATTTTCGCAGCGACCAGCGGATCTTCGTCCTGATAGTAGCTGCGGTTCGACGTATCCTGTGTGGCTGAGAAGACATCGCTGAACGGCGAGGTCTCGCAACTGGCCAAAGCAGTCACAAGTATAAAGCCCAGCACAACTCTCATCGGTCCCATCCCGTAATCCCTCGGCGAAAATATCGGCCGCCTGCTCTTCTTTTATGGTTCGACCGACGTAAATCAAAGCAGAAAGTGCCGAATAAATACCGCCGCGAATAGGTAAAAAATTAACAACAGCGCAAAATGCGCCCTTTTTGCACTATTCAGCTTCGAAAGTCCGCACATTGATAGAAGAAAAACGGTGTTTGCGCCTGTTTCAGCGTGCCGTCCGCCAATGGCACTCCGACCGTCACAGGTGCGACCCAGACAGCGCGGTAAAGCCCGGGAAGCCGCGATCGCAGGACGATGAGATCAAGCTCGGGCAAAGCGGCGCAAACGCGTTCAAACGTCGCTTTGCCGGAAGGCAAAGTTGCGTATTTGTCCTGTTTTTGTGGGCATTGCGATGTCTGATCTGCCGGAAACTCATCGCTGTTGAGTGCTGACAGGACCATTCCACGCCTGATGATTTCAACGGCCTGATCGCGATAAAAGACCATCCCGCCCTTCTGTCGGCAGGAGTAGAAATGCGGCCGACGCAAGCTGAACCACATCACCTGAAGCCCACTGTCCCAAAAAACCGTCTTGTCTTCCAGCAGACTGCTCAGCTCCTCTGGGGGTGGGTGTGCCGTCTCGGTAAAGCGTGTCCAGTCCGAGCGCACATCGACAGTGATCAGGCCCAGGATCAGGGCAACAGCCGCAAACCCGCCTGCAATGGCAGTAACTGCGCTGCCCTTGAGAATGAGAATGACAGCCCCTACGCAAAGCGCCGTCTTCAGCCACGGCATGAGGTCTTCCGGTGGTTCGGAAATCAGGATCTGAATAAGCGCAGCGGCAAACGCAAGCAAAAGCACAAAGATCGGGACCGATGACAGAAGCCGATACTTCAACGCAAGGATCGGCCCCTTGCGGTCCTCGACCCAGAGAACGACCGCCGCAATCACACCGAGCAGACCCGAGAAGAGCGGCGTCATGAAAAAGGCCATCTCAAGCAGGTTCACCACCAAAGCAAGCATTAAAAATTGTCGCCCTCGCCCCTGAGGAACACACTGAACGGCATGAAACGCCATGACATTGGCGAGCAGAGCAAAGAGGAACAGCACCCGCCAAAGCTGCAATCCGATGAAAAGCCGGTTGCCCAGCAGATCTGCGAACACAAAGGAAAGCGCTAAAAAAAGTGCGGTAACCACAAGCGCGGCCTGGGCAAGGCGCTTGCGCGGGTCAGAGTCTTTTTTCAGAATAATGATTAGTATCAATAATTTGAGGAAGGTGCTTGCAAATCCATTGGCCCCCCAGTTCGATAAAAGAACAATCGGGTTATACGCTCTGACAATTGCGAACCACTCAGTTTCCATCTGCTCCCAGACCCAACTGAACGGTGCCAGTCCGGTCAGTCCCAGACCCGCAAGCACCAGTAATCCAAACGCGCTCAGCACGAGATATCGTGGGATATTTTCTATCAGCAGCCAGATGATCACCGCGAGCAGCGCCAGCCCCATCAACGGGTGCAGGACCGTCGCCATCAGCAGCAGCGCGGCCGTCAGCCACCAGCGCCGCTGAAGCGCGGTGCAAAGACTTGCGACGCCAAGCGCCTCTGCAAAGACACGCGGCGTGACGAAGCCCTCGCCATAAGACAAGATGCCGATCCCGTACCCGGGTGTGAGGGCAAGCGCGCCGAAGAACGCCAGAAGGCGCGCGCGCCTTGTCTCGAACAGACAGCAGACAAGATAGGCAAGTGCCGCGAACCAGCAGGCCAGGCCGATTGCATACAGAAGGATGTTGGCAGCATTGAGCCCGATCGCGTCTATCAGCGGCGCATAAACCCGCGTGAAGACCGAGAAGTCATCCTGATTGCCATATCGAAAGAAAATATCGTTGTTCAGATATTCGTCATTCAGCCGCCTGAGGGCCTGCACGCTATAGAGATGCGCATCGTGATAGATCCCGCGAAACGGTCGTGTCGTGAGCAGCAGCGCGACGGGAATGAGCCAGAGCACAAGACGCTGCCAGAGGGCCGGCGCAAGGATATCACCAATACCGCTGCTATTTGCCCTCATGATAGTCTTGTTCTGTGTTCACAGCCCATGTTTCGGCCCGAGTATCCTGACCGCTGGCAATGCCGTCTACAGCCACCATCGCCGTCAATATGGAATGATCCTGATTGTTGTAGCGATGCATCCCATTGCGCCCGACACAATACAGGTTATCGAACTCCATGACATAATCCCGGATCACGTCGAACCGTTCGTAGCTGCCAAAATACGCCGGATAGGCCTTCTTGGTGCGCACCACCACCGCATCCAGCAAATCTTCGGGGGTGGACACGCCAAGTTGCTCCAACTCCTTCACCGCGAAGGCGATGATGTCCTCGTCGGCCGACTGCCAGAAATCATCTGATTCATTCACGAAGTATTCGAGCCCCATCCAAATCGTCTCGGGATCGGCGACAAGATAAGGTGACCAGTTGTTGAAGAGCTGCAACCGGCCAACTTTCACATCCGGTTCCTGCACGTAGATCCAGTTATCGGGCAGTCTTTCCGCCAGAGTGGCCGCGGTTGCACCCTGCCCGAGTGTCAGGCGTTTCAGCAATACGCCGACGGTGATGAAATCGCGGTAGCTCAGCCCGTCCGAGACCTCCCGCACGGGCTTCGGGGCCTCCGGCTGCCAGCCACCGATCAGCTCCTGGACCGGCATCGACGAGAACACGAGATCGCCGTGATGCGTCTCTACCGTGCCATCGTCGCGCAGCACATCAACCGCCGTGATGCGTCCCGCCTCGTGGTGTACCTTAATCACCCGGTGGCCAAGGTGCAGCTCACCTCCGGCCTCCTGAACCTTGCGCGCCACCACTTCCCACAATTGGCCAGGCCCGTGTTTGGGATAGAGAAACCGTTCGATCAGGCTTGTTTCCACGCCTTTCTGAGAGATCGAGCCGCGGCGCGGGCGCAGTTTCTTGATCCCATGAAGGATCAGTCCGGTGATCGACACACCCTTGATGCGCTGAGCGCCCCAATCTGCGGGTATCTCACGACAGGGCACGCCCCAGACTTTCTCGGTGTAATTCTTAAAGAACGTTTCATACAGCGCGCGGCCAAAGCGGTTGATGATGAAATCCCGAAGCGTGACCTCAGGTCTGATCGGCATGAGCCGGGCTTTGCCGTAACTGCCAATGATCCGCAATGTCCGCGCCAGCCCAAGATTGCGAAATGTCTTCGGCGCGAATTTGATCGGATAATCATAGAATTTGCGCCCAAAGAGGATCCGCGAGACCCGCGAGCGCACCAGCATAACTTCATCAGTGACATCCGGGTCGGGCCCGTCCGATGCCCCCGACAGATCACGGCTCTTGTTCTGATAGCTGATGGTGATCGTCTCGCCCGCTTCCACGGCCCCGGCCTCCAACGGCAGGATCTGCGCCCACCAGTCCATGACCCGATCAGACTTGGAAAAGAAACGATGCCCGCCGATATCGATGCGGTTGCCCTTGTAGTTGACCGTGCGGGAAATGCCGCCCACCTGGGTATCCGCCTCGAAGATGATCGGCTTTATATCCGTGCGCGTCGCCAGCTCATGCGCCGCGGTCAGCCCGGCCGGTCCGGCCCCGATGATAAGCGCTTTGGCCTTGCTCATTGGCCTGATCCGCTTCTGAGCGCCGTGGTGTCCAATGCAGCGGGCACAGCCTCCTCGCGCCTGAAACTGACGTACTTATGCGCAAGGAAGGAATAAATCGCCGTCAGGCCGACCGCGATCACATGCGCCATCGTTTCCGGCATCAGTACGCCCGACCCGATCGCCTCAAGCGTGTCCGTCGCCCCCCAGCGCAGCAAGTGGGCCATCCCGGTGGTCAGCAACAGACCGATGACCGAAACACCCGTGAAATCAGCCAGTTCCTGGCGCCGAGTCCGACCCGAAGGCGGGTAGGTAAAGCGCCGGTTCAGCACAAAACTGACACTCATCCCCGCCAAAAACGCAAGCGCGACACTGATAGGATAGGTGATGAAACCATCAAGTCCCAACAGACCATAGAGGACAAAACCGACGCATATATTGACGGCGGCGGCACAGCCGGAACAAACGAGAAAGATATGAAACATGAACGGTCTGCCTGTGTGCTTCTTAAATGGCGGCCCGAGCCGACCGAAATTTTACCATAAAAAGGTTCTTTTCCGGCACGTTAGGCGGCTGAAAGATATTCGGGCAAGTCATTTTTTGGAAATTCTACGTTTCGCCGATCAAAATCTCCACCTCTCAAGAACGGTTCAGACTTTGCGAATTACCGCGTCCGCCTTGGTTTTACGCGCGCCTCTGGCAGAGCTCACAAGCTGTTCAACAGGCGGTCCGCAAACCCCTCATCAACTTTATCCAAGCTTTACCGCAGGTCGCCAAAGCCGCGGCCGGCGATTTGATTCAACGCAAGGCGGGCGCTCTTCTTTCCAGATAGTATTTTGATCCAATCTGATCGTGGGGACTTAGGGGCATGAATCGTACGTCAAGTTTCATTCTGGTTGCTGCTCTGCTCCTCGGGGCGAGCGCACTGGTTCACACCTACATCGATGGAAATGACGAAACCCTGCCTGCGGGCTTTGTCCAGGGCAATGGCCGGATTGAGGCCGAACAGGTCGAGATTGCTCCGTCCATCCCCGGACGTGTCGCGGATGTTCTGGTGTCCGAGGGCAGCATGGTCGCCGTGGGCGATATCCTCGTTGAAATGGATACCGATGAGCTGAAAGCGGCTCTGGACCGTGCGCAGGCGCAAGTCGCCCTGGCGCGACAGACAAAAGCCGAAGCCGAAGCCGTGGTGGTCCAACGGCAAAGCGAGGAGCGTCGCGCGCAGCACGAGCTGGAGCGGGCGACGGTGCTGTTGGGCGGCAACACCATTTCCGAGACCACGTTCGAGGACCGACAGACCGCGCATGAAGTGGCCAAGGCCGTTCTGGGCGCGGCGCAGGCGCGGGTTGCAACAGCCGAGGCCCAGATCACCGCAGCCGAAGCCGAAGCCCGGCGGATTACGGCGCAGATCGAGGACAGCACACTCACCGCGCCGATGCAGGGACGCGTGCTGTACCGGCTGGCGGAACGCGGCGAGGTTGTCGGCGCTGGTGGTCCGATCCTCACCCTTCTGAGCCTTGAGAATGTCTATATGGAAGTGTTCCTGCCCGCCCGCGAGGCCGGGTTGCTGCCGATCGGGGCGGAGGCGCGGATCGTGTTGGACGCCCTGCCCGATTATGCGATCCCGGCAGCTGTGACCTTTGTCTCGCCCGAGGCGCAGTTTACCCCGAAACAGGTCGAAACGCTGGACGAGCGCGAGCAGCTCGTTTTTCGCGTCCGCGTCCGCATTCCCCCAAACCTGGTTCAGGGGCGGATCGAACATGTGAAGACCGGGCTGCGCGGTGTCGCCGTGATCCGGCTCGATGAGAGCGCGATCTGGCCCGAGGCGCTGGAACGGCGCATTCCGCCCGAACTTTTCGAATGACCCAAGCTGCTGCGTCTCCGTTGAGCATTGATGGCGTCACCCATCGCTATCGCAAGCAGCTTGCCCTCGATGCGGTGTCACTCGATCTGCCCACCGGCAAGCTGGTTGGCTTCATCGGGCCAGATGGCGTGGGCAAGTCAACACTTCTAAGCCTGATCACGGGCGCCAAGAGGCTTCAATCCGGGGGCATCAATGTCTTGGGCGGGCCGATTGACAATGCCCGGCACCGGCGGCGCATCTGCCCGTCCATCGCCTTCATGCCGCAAGGGCTGGGCCGCAACCTGTATGCCGAGCTTACGGTGCGCGAAAACATCGAATTCTTCTCGCGTCTTTTTGGTCAGGGCGAGGCCGAACGCGAGATGCGCATCGCGGCACTCTTGTCGGCCACGGGCCTGGCACCGTTCGAAGATCGGCTGATGGGCAAGCTTTCAGGTGGCATGAAGCAAAAACTGGGCCTCTGCTGCGCGCTGGTGCATGACCCGAAACTTCTGGTGCTGGACGAACCCACGACCGGCGTCGATCCGGTATCGCGCCGACAGTTCTGGGCACTGATCGACGCGATCCGCAAGGACCGCGCGGATCTGACAGTCCTGGTGTCAACCGCGTATATGGAAGAAGCGCAGAGCTTTGACTGGATCGTGGCGATGGATGCGGGGCGGGTACTGTTCGAGGGCAGGCCCGACGAACTGAAGGGCGAGGCGAAGGATCTTGAAACAGCCTATCGCCGCCTTCAGGACCACGGTGCGGCATCCCCCCTGCCCGCAGCGCCACCAAGGGTTAAACTTGACGGACGCCCCGTCATCACCGCACGCGGGCTGACCCGGCGTTTTGGTGATTTCACCGCCGTCGATCAGGTGGATTTCGATATTCACAAGGGTGAAATCTTCGGCTTTCTTGGATCCAATGGTTGCGGCAAATCAACCACGATGAAGATGCTGACCGGCCTGCTGCCCGCCAGTGACGGCCACGCATATCTGTTTGGCCGCGCTGTTGATGCGCGCAATCGCGGGATGCGCCGCGATATCGGATATATGAGCCAGGCGTTTTCGCTATATGGAGAGCTGACCGTTCTGCAAAACCTGCGGCTGCACGCCCGCATTTTCGCGATACCTGACCCGGCGCGCCGCATTGAAGAACTGATGGACCGGTTCGGCCTGAGCACGCACAAGGACAAGCTTGCCGCCACCCTGCCCCTGGGTATCAAACAACGCCTGTCACTTGCGGTGGCGGTGATCCATCGCCCGAAGGTGCTGATCCTGGACGAGCCGACATCGGGTGTTGATCCGGCCGCGCGCGATGCCTTCTGGGCGCTTTTGCTGGAGCTGTCGCGCGGGGATGGCGTGACGATCTTCGTATCGACCCATTTCATGGGCGAGGCCGAGCGCTGCGATCGTGTCTCGTTCATGCATGCGGGCCGTGTTCTGGCCGAGGGGCGGCCCGAAGAGCTGATCGAGCGGGAACAGGCCGACAGCCTCGAAGACGCGTTTATCTCGATCCTCGAAACGGCCGAACCGCCCGCACCGGTCAAAGCCCCGGATGTTGCGCTGGACGGGATGAAATCACCCAACCGGGGCGGGTTTGGCCGTATGCTGGCCTATGCGCGCAGAGAGATGGTGGAGGTGCTGCGCGATGGCGTTCGGCTGGCCTTCGCGTTTCTGGGCTCGGCCATCCTGATGCTTGTCTTCTGCTTCGGGATCACGCTGGACATCAACGAGCTGAGCTTCGCGGTGCTCGACCTGTCGCAAGACCCCGAAAGCCGGGCCTATATCGCGGAAATCGAAGGGTCACGGTACTTCAAGCCGACAGAGCCTCTGACAAGCGCCGAAGAGGGCCGCGCGCGGCTGAAATCCGGTGAGGTATCGCTGGTCGTCGAACTGCCGCCGGATTTCGGGCGCAAACTGCGCGCCGGAGAGCGGACCGAGGTGCTAGCGACCGTTGATGGCGCAATCCCCTTCAAGGGAGAAACCGTCGAAGGCTACGTGGCCGGGCTGCACCAGACCTTCCTGGGCGTTCTGGCTGAGGAGAGCGGCGTCACGCCCTCTGGCTTGGCCCGGATCGAGCCGCGCTTTCGCTATAATCAAAGCTTTGAGAGCATCGCCGCGATGGCGCCCGCAATGCCCGCCATCCTGCTCATCATGCTGCCTGCCGTGCTCATGGCGGTCAGTGTGGCGCGCGAGCGCGAGCTTGGTTCGGTCATCAATTTCTACGTGACCCCGACAACGCGGTTCGAGTTTCTGATCGGCAAACAGCTTCCTTATATCGTCGTGGCCTATGCCAATTTCCTTCTGCTGACCGGTATGACGATCTTTCTCTTCGGCGTGCCGCTCAAGGGCGACCCCATTCCGCTTGCCATTGGGGCGTTTCTTTATGTCTGGGCCACCACGGCCTATGGGCTTCTCATTGCGACCATGACCTCCAGCCAGGTCGCCGCCACATTCGCCACCGCGATTGCATCGGTCGTGCCAACGATCCAGTTTTCGGGCCTGTTGCAACCGGTCTCGACCCTCGAAGGCGGGGCACAGGTGATCGGATCGTTCTGGCCGTCCTCTTACTTCCTGCACCTGAATGTGGGGGCCTTCACCAAGGGGCTGGGCTGGGAGGCTCTGGCGCCGGATATCCTTGCGCTGGCCTGTTTCGGGCCCGCCCTCACCCTCATCGCAGCGCTGGCGCTGCGCGCGCAGGAAAAGTAGATGCAAAGGCTTGCGTGCATATTCTGGCTCGGCCTGAAAGAAATAATGAGCCTGCGGCGCGACTGGGTGATGATGGCGCTGCTGGTCTGGTCCTTCACCCTGTCGCCGGTGATGGAAGCGACGGGCGTTGCCAATTCGGTCAACAACGCCTCGATTGCCTTCGCGGACGAAGACAACTCGCCACTGTCCCGGGCGCTCGCTGCGGGATTTTTCCTGCCCGAGTTTCAACCGGTCGTTCAGATCGAGCCCGGCACAGGCGCCGCCGACATGGACGCCGGGCGGTTCATCTTCGTTGTCGCGGTTCCCCCCGGCTTTGAAAAAGACGTACGCGCCGGGCACGCGCCGGAAATCCAGGTGCTGATTGATGCCACCGCGATGGAACAGGCCGGGATCGGCGCCAACTACATCATGAACATCCTGAGCACCGAGATCACCCGATACGCGATCGGGAAAGAGATCACCGCCCCGCCACCTGTCGAAATCATCCTGCGCAGCGCGTTCAATCCCAACCGGGACACGGTGCGCTTTGCCGGGATCGTGGCGCTGATCGGCCAGATCATGTGGCTCACCACGATTCTCACAGGTGCCGCCATGATCCGGGAACGCGAGCATGGCACCATTGAGCACCTTCTGGCGATGCCGCTGTCTGCCTTCGACATTGCCGTGGCCAAGATCTGGGCCAACGCGGCGGTGGTGCTGGTTGCGGCGGCGCTTTCCCTGACCTTCGTGATGCAGGGGTCACTGGGGATCAGCATCGCGGGGTCCAAGGCGCTTTTCCTGCTGGGTACGGCGCTGTTTCTGTTCACCGCGACGGCACTTGGGGTGTTCCTCGCGACAATCGCCCGATCCATGGCGCAGTTCGCGCTTCTGGTCATGCTGATCATCCTGCCCATGCTGATGCTGTCCGGAGGCGAAACGCCCGTCGAGGGGCAGCCCGAGTGGCTGCAGATTGCCACTCTGATCCTGCCATCTCGTCACTACATGGCGGCCAGCCAGGCCATCGTGTTCAAAGGCGCCGGGCTCGAGACTGTCTGGCCGGAATTCCTGTGGCTGACCGGTCTTGGCATCCTTCTGCTGGCGACAAGCCTCCTGCGATTCCGAAAATCGGTCATTCACGACAGCTAAGCGCATAGGGCCAGCGCCAAGGCGAACCGCACGGTGATTGCAAATCACCGGCCAAACATCTCAAGCCTGTACGGAGTATGGGTTTCCTGTGGTGCCGCTGAAGGGACTCGAACCCCCGACCCCATCATTACGAATAAGGGCTTTTCTACCCATGGTTGCACCGGTATAGTCCGGGGGAGGCCGGCGAAAGACACTCAAGATATTGATCTTGATTGACTATCTCGGGCCTTGCCGAGGGTTAATCGGGGCGTCACCCCCTAACTGCAAACCCCTCCACCACCGTCTTAATCGCCGTCTTAGCGCGGCAAAGCATAAGGAACAAAACATGAACAAGAAGCTTAACATGCAGACGCTCGCTCGTCTCGAACCCGCGCAGACAGGGCAATACATCGTGCGCGACGACAAGCTGCCCGGCTTCTTCGCCGTCGTCGGCAAGAAGGCGATCACCTTCACGGTTCAGGTGGACGTGAGAAAGGCCGACGGCAGACGCGGGACCCGCAAGCTGGCGCTAGGCCGGTATCCCGAGATGACCGCCGAGGAGGCGCGGAGACTGGCGGCGGCGGCCAAGGTCGATATTCTGCGGGCGGAACCCATGCGGAGCGGTCGCCCCAGTTATACACTGGGCTCCGGCTGGGCGGCGCTGCGCGAGCTCATGGTCGCCAAGGTCGAGGCGGGCGAGCGGTCGCCGTGGACGCTGGAGAACTACGACCGCGCTTTCGCTCACGTCCGGGATTGGGCGGACAAGCCGCTGGCTGAACTGTCGGATCGCTCCGATCTGGTTCAGGCTCGTTTTCGCGCGATCAGCCGTGGCGACACCATCGAGTCAAACCTCAAGGGGGGCAAAGGCACCGCCAACCTCGTGGCCGGGTTCATTGGTCGGGTGTACCGATATGTCCGCGATAGCGGCTTGCAGAAGGACCTCCCCGGATACATCCCGAGCCTCGCAGTAAAGGAGGAAGTCCACCGCCTGCCGCGCCGCAAGCGCGCCCTATCGGCGAAAGACCTGCCCGGGTGGTATGCCCAGTTGCGCGCATTACCGAATCCGGTGCGGCAGGAATTTCATCTGTTCAATCTGCTAACCGGATCGCGCCAAACCCAACTCAAAGAGTTGCGCTGGGAGGACGTAGATTTCGAAGCCGGTACGGTTCATTTCCCGAAGCCGAAAGGCGGAACCGAGCGCGCCTACACGATCCCAATGAGCGACGCGATGGCGGATTGCCTGCGCCGGGCGAAGGCGGCGGGCGAGATGCTCAACCCGCGTTCGGCGCACGAGTGGGTGTTTCCAAGCGACCCCAGCCGTTCAAACGGGCGCGCCGACGGCGGCGATCCATCGCCACACATGGTCGAGCATAAGGAAGAACGGGACAAGCTCTCGCACTGGGGGTCCGATCTGCGGCGCACCTACAAGACGTTGTCGAAGGAGGCAGGGATGCCCGAGTTCATCGCCGACCTCTTCCAGAACCACGCTCAAGGCGGGGTCTCGCGCGGCTACAACGTTCGCGAGGCGATGGGCGGAGATTTTCTCGCCGACATGCAGGAGAAAATGAGCGCCTTTTTGATGGAACGGTTAACAGATGCGCCGTTTATGCCCGGGGAGAGTCAACAAGAAAATTTCGTGAAAAACGTTGAGAAGTAAACCTGTTAGGGGTTTTCTAGGCTCAAACTCGCCGCTATATTAGAGTGAAATCGCAGTTGGCGGGGTGTTTGCTAAGGCACCCCCGAAATCCGACCTCCGTGGCACGCAGTCGGAGCCTCCGAGACCCCGAAAGGGGAGGAGGTGGCGCGTGTCAGACGCTCCAAGAATTGAAAAACTGATCGAGGACACCGTCAAACGGACGGTCGTATCGCTTATCGAGAATCCGGAATGCTTCGTGCAACCCGAGTGGCTCACGTCAGCACAGGCGGCGTCATATCTTGGCCTGACCGACAAGGGCATGGAGGAGATGCGCCGCGCAGGTCGTGGGCCACAGTTCTCGCGTCCGTCGCATCGGGTTCTGAGATATCGCAAGGCTGACCTCGACGCCTATCTCGAAGCCCACCTGATCGCTCCCGGGGGGTGATCCCGGATGGCGCAGACGAAAGCAGACGAAAGGGGGCTGAAAGCCCTCCGGCAGTTGCTCCCCTCCGGCGACATTGAGCTGACAGCGATCCAGTGCGATCGCGAGCAACCGATGGCTCGTATCCGCTTGCGGGACAGCGACAGCAATCGGACCGCCGTAGCGGTATGGATCGCGGCGAAGAATGCTGCAGGATTCAACATCTACTTCACCTCTGCAGCGGTGCCCACGCCGCCGGTGAAACCCAAACCTAGGAAGGACCACTGCTCCCACGCACGGGCCCTCCACATTGATCTCGACCCGCCGCCTGAGCTTAGCCCGGATGAATATGACGGATGGCGGAAGGAGGCGGCAGAGAAGATCATTGAATTCGAATACAACGCGCCCACGCTTTTGTGCTCTTCCGGCAACGGCCTGCAGGCGTTCTATCGCCTTTCCGAGCCGGTCCCTATCAATGCCGCCGATGAAATTGACCGCTTGGAAGACGTAAACCGAGGGCTCGGCGTTGTAATCGGCGAAGCCATCGGCTCCGAATTTGACGAAGGCACGCAAAACGCTGACCGGCTCATGCGGGTGCCGTACACCACGAACTGGCCGGATCAGCGAAAACGCGACCGAGGGCGGGTCCCGACGCAGGCGACCGTGCTCAGCGTCCGCCCGGATCGACAGATCGACTACGCAAACACCCGAACCTTCGAAAACCAAGGGCGCGCCCGCCGCTACACCCGGAAGATCGACAAAGACCGCGCGCGTGCGCGCCTCGACATGCCCGGCGACGCCTCGAAGGTCACGCTGGTTCGCTCGCTCGCCGAGCTAGGCCTGCCCGGCCTGACCGAGCCGAACAATCCGCTGGCGCAGGCGATCCTGTCCTGTGCGCCGATCAGCAAAGAGCCTCAGATGTGGAAGGATCGTGACATTCCGGACCGCTCGCGGGTCGTCTATTCGGTGTGCTGCGCGCTCGCCCGAAAAGGGGTGGCGGTGGACAAGATCGCAGGCGTGATCCGCAATCCCGACTTCGGCATCTCAGCCATCGCGATGGAGCTGGAGGTGGACAAGGGTGCCGAGGCGGCAGACCGCTACGCTCAGGCCGAGGCGCTAAACGGCTATGCCGAGGCTATGGCCGAGGCGGCGGAGATCGCCGAGATGCCTGACCCGCCGATCTGGGACCCGGAAAAGGCGCTGATCTGGATGCGCGCCAGGCACCCAATTATTCAGGCCGGGTCCGGCTCGGGGCCGCAATATCTCACCTACCTGCACGAGCGGCTCGGCGAGACCGACCGCACGCGGATCGTCTATGACAGCCTCGGTGCGCTCAAGTCGGCCTATGAGCATAAGCAGGTGCAGATCGGCGAGGACCCGAAGTCGGGCGAGCCCGTAAAAGTCGACCTCGGCACGCTCTACCGGCGCGATCCGGGTCGCAAGCAATACCTGTCTACGGGCTTTGAGCCCGGTGCCCCGGCGGTGCTCTCCGGCAATCGGATGAACCTGTATCGCGGCTGGCCGATTGACCCCGAGGACCGGCCTATCCCGCTGCTGGAACGCCACGTGCTCGACGTGCTCGCCAAAGGGCGCGAGAGCCACGCTGAATACATCTGGCGATGGATGGCCTATTCTGTTCAGAAGCTCGCCCAGCCGCAGGGCGTCGCGCTGGTCTTCAAAGGCGGCAAGCGGACCGGGAAGGGCACCCTCGCCCGCACCTGGGTCGGCCTCTACGGCCAGCACGGGCTGCATACGTCGAACAAGCAGCACCTGTCCGGCAAGTTCAACGCGCATCTCCGCGACTGCCTCGGGCTGTTCGCCGACGAGACCTTCGAGAATGGCGACAAGCAGGGCGCGGCAACGCAGCGGGTGCTGCTGACCGAGCCGACCCTGATGTTCGAACGCAAGGGCGTCGATACCGAGAGCGGGCCGAACTACCTGAAGGTCATGATGGCGTCAAACGAGGAATGGGTTGTCCCCAACACCTCGGACGAAGAACGCTATGCCATCTTCGAGGTGTCCGACGCCTTCAAGAACGATGCCGCCTATTTCGGCCCCCTTTATGCCGAGATGAGAGAGGACGGCGGGCGCGGCCTGCTCTGCAAGCTGTTGAAGATGTCGCTCGGCGATTGGCAGCCGTGGCACGACATTCCCCGGACCGAGGCGCGCGGCGCGCAGATCAGGGCCACCCTTGATCCCTATGACCAGTGGATCGCGATGGTGCTCGAAAGCGGGGAAATCCCGATGGCCGTGCCTGATGAAGGCGGCTGGACCGAAAACACGCGACCGAAGGGGCGCGGACCGTGGGGCGACGGGCTCTGGGAGACCGCACAAGGTCAATTCCCGCCCCTGCGCCGCGATTGCAGCTATGACGGTTTCTCGAAGCGCCTGAGCAGATATTTCGGCAAGGCGCGGGGATCGGGCCGGGGTGCGCAGCTGGCGGGCGTCGATTTCGGCGTGAATCTCGAAGGATCGCGCGACAAGTTCCGCGCCGCGCATCCCGGCTATGAGTTCCCGGCAGAGCCTCGGCAATGGATCTGGATCGAGCGCGAAACCGAAGATGCCGAGACGATCGAGGCTGCGAAACAGGTGGGGGTGCCATTCTGATGATGCCCCTCTACGTCCCATCTATGTCTAAGTCATTGACCGCGCTTCGAAAACCGGCGCGGTACGCGGGTAGGTGCGTAAATGGCGCTCGAAATTCTATGGGGATTTTTGTGTCCGCGCAGACCGACGGCGGTGTCGCCGCCAGCTGTTCCCCGGCCATGCGAGCCAGATATCTACCCTTCTACCTGTCTACCGAGAAGGTAAGTATCTGGAGAATAGAGAAAATCCGTAGACATCTGGGTAGACGTGTCTCGGCGTTCTCCTTCTGGGCTTCTACCCGGGGCAGGGTCTCGGCGCTTCAGGCCGCTCGCGTGACCGTCTTCTCCGATGGACAAAAAGGCTGCAGGCCAGACCTCGTTATCGCGCCTTATCCGGTCGATACCCAGAAAGTGCAACCAATCCAGAGGCTTCGGCGTCTCAAGCCAAACCTAAGACGGCAATTCAGACGGTCGGAGGCTGGAAAATGACTGCGAAACGAGTCCTCGCCCTAGTCACGCGCGGGCGCGGCCCAGGACGCCCATATAGCGTAACCGGCCCGGGCCGGGAGGTTGCCGAGAAAATGCTGGCCAACGGATGCAGTCGAGCGACGGTTGCGGCCGCACTTGGCATTTCGGAAACCGCCTTTGCGGCCGCCGCCGGGCGCGATCCTGAACTTGCGACAGCAATTGAGCGGGGCGACGGCGCGCTTGAGACGGAACTGGTTGGGCATCTCCTGCAACACGCCCGCGACGGCAATGTCACGGCGGCAATCTTCCTGCTGAAGGCCAAGCGTCACTTTCGTGACAGCACGCCGGTCGAGCCGAAAACCGACAAGCCTAACATCACCATCAACCTACCTGGGGCGGCGTCGCCCGAGGATTACGCACGCCTGATCGACGTGACGCCCGATCCGACCAAGCCGAAAGGACAAGACGATGGCTGCAACGCCTAAGCCCCCAAACATCGATCCGCCCGCCGAAATAAATCCGCCGAACTATCTCGGCAACCCGGATTACCGGCAGGTGGGCGTCACATCGACCGGCGCGCCAGTCTTTGCCAAGGTACGCGCGGCCATCGACGGCCCGCTTGCGGGTAAATCGAACCGCAACCGCTACAGCCAGTCTTGGCGCGACGGCGACAAGGACCCGTGGCAGCGATGAAGATCGAGCCCACCCCATATCAGGCGCGCTGCCTCGCTGTGCCGGAGAGCTTCAATCTCTTCATGGGCGGCGGGCGCGGCGGGGGTAAGTCCTATGGCGCGCTCCTGCTTGTCCTGCGCCACGTGGAGCAGCACCGCGACAGAGCGCGCCCATTGATCGTCCGCGAAACGTACAAAGCGGCGTCGGAATTGGCCGAGACCCTGCACATGCTGCTGATCGCGGCATACGGGCGGCGCGCGGTCCGATACAACAAAGCCGACAACGTGTTCCGCGTCGCCAACGGCGCGGTCATCGAGGTCGGCCAACTCGACGGCCCGAACGCCTATGCGAAGTATCAGGGCCGCAGCTTTACGCTTCTTGTTGTCGACGAAATCGGCCTGATCCGCGAATTGCGCTGGGTTCGGATGCTCAGGTCCAACCTGCGCGCTGCCGAGGGCGTTCCGCTGCGCGAGGTCCGCACTGCAAACCCCGGCGGCGTCGCCCACGCGCTCCTCGCCCGGGAGCACGTGAACCGCGCCCCGCCTTGGGCACCCTATGAAACCGACGACGGCGAAACGTGGGTGAACGCTCCGTCTACGTTTCGTGACAACATGCACCTCGACGGCGAGCAATATCTACGCCGCCTCAAGGCCGCGACGGCTGGCGACGCAGAATTGCTCAGGGCATGGACAGACGGCGACTGGAATATTGCCCGGGGCGCGATGTTCGGCGACGTCTGGGATCCATCGGTCCACGTCCTGCCGGTCGATTACCGCCCACCCTGGCCCCTCCGGGGCAACCGAACAGCCATCGGTCTAGATTGGGGCAGTGCCGCCCCGGCGGTATGCCTGCTGGGCGTCCAGACCCCGGGCGACGATGGGCGCTTTCCACGCGGGTCGCTCCTGATCCTCGATGAGGTGCAGACCGCCGATCCGGCGGATATATCGCAAGGCCTGCGCTGGCCCCCCGGCAAGCTCGCCGACGCGATCCGCGAACGCTGTGCTTTCTGGAACATGCGGCCCTATGGCGTCGGCGACGATGCCGTGGGCCTCGATGACAGCCTGATCGACGTGCTGCGCGGCGAGGGCGTCTATCTGACAAAACCCACTAAAGGCCCCGGCTCCCGGTTAGCGGGATGGCAGCGTATCCGGCAGCGCCTGTCCCGGTCCGTCACGCGTGACGGCCCCGGCCTCTACATCACCGGACGGTGTGGACTCCTGCTCGAAACCCTCCCTGTGCTTCCGCGCGATCCGAACCGGCCCGAAGACGTGGACACCGGCGCGAACGATCACGCGGCAGACGCGCTTCGATACCTCGAAGCGCACATCACCACCGCCCGCCGTTACGGCTCTGGGCGGCACTACGGCATGACATGAAAGGAGACAAAAATGTCTGATCTGCCGATCCGGGGCGACATCTCGCCGTCCCTTCATCCCGAGGCGCTAGCTGGTTTTGCCGATGCGCTCGAACGCAAACCCGGTGCGCTGACCAGCGCGCAGGCCGCACTTGGCGACGCTTACCGCTGGCTCGGCGCGGTCAATGACGCCGAGCGGGCGCTGACGGCGCTTGCCGCATCGGAGGCCCCGGCAAAACGGCGGCAACAGCCGTCGGGCCGGTCCGAGTATCTGGGCGACCTGCGACTGACCCGGGTTGGTCTGCGCCAGTTCTCGGGTCATGAGGAAGAACTGGCCCAGGCAGCGGGTGTCCACATGGAGCGTGTCACAAAGAAGATCGACGCCGCCCGAGGTGAGCTTGAGCGAACCGTCGCGACACTCGACAAGGCTATCGCCTTCGCGCTCACCGACGATGAGGCCCAAACCGTTCGGGGCTCTGGGCTCGCCGCAGAAGTACGCGCGCACGTCAAGTCGATGAAGCAGGGCGACAGGTTCGACTTCGTCCAAATCGCGATCAAGGCACACGATCTGACCACGGTTGCGGCGGTCCTCGACGGCCAGCCCTTCCTCTCTGGCCTGAAGCACGAGGAGTGGAATAACGCCCGTATCCTCGCCACACAGGCATTCGCACCACAATCAGTTAAGGAGCGGGAGGCTGTCACCAAGCTCCTGCAGTCCGTCGATTTGGCCGGTCAGGAAGTTATCGCCCGATACACAAAGGTTCGAAGTGGGGCCGACACACCCCGGGCGCGCGCAAACCGCGAACTGGCAAAACTCAAGAAAGGAGCGGCGTGATGGCGTGGGCTTATTCCAATGGGCGCGACCATGAGAAGGCCGCCCGGCGTCGGGCAGAACAAGCCCAGCGCGACAAGGCGGCTCGAGAGTTAGATCGAAAGATCCGCGAAAACGAACTGGCGATAGCTCGCACCGAGGAGAGAATCGCCGCGATTCATCAGCGCGCGCTGGTTGACGACAAGTTGCGGGAGGCCATCCGGCTCGCGCTATGGGCCAAGGTCCCGGGTGCGGTCACCGGCAGCTACGTCAAAGGCGAAGCAGTTCTGATCCCGCCCGAAGGGTTGCCGAACGGGCTTACTGAGGAGGACCTGAACGCGGCTATACTTGCAGGTCTCTGCGGGAACAAAACGGACCCTTAGCGGGTGTATAGAGCGCAAATCTGCTAAGGACGTTAAATACACAACCAAAATGCGATAGCTCCTGCATTTTAGGAACTCAAAATTCCGCAGGCCAAAAAAATAAACCACAATTGGAGGATTCGTCTTTTCTACAACGCCAGAAAGCGCCGTAACCACGCTTCACATGGCTCGTCAATTGGCGCAATGTGCCTCCGCTTTTGGGCGAGACTGGACACAAAGAAAACTAACCACTGAGGCGCGAACTCCGTCTTAGAGACGCGGGTATAGATCGCCTTTTCCAAAAACATGTCGAAATCAAAAATAGGAATTTTGAGGTCGGTACCGTGCGTATCCTCCAGTTCTGCAATCCGCACGCGAATTTCTTCGTCTATTACCGGCGCTCCATTCGTTACGAACCCGGCGGTAAAGCACTCAGGCTGATCAGCTAGTTTCTCGTAAAGCTCTTCCACCTCTTCGCGAAGGTGGGACTTTCCGAACTTCGCATCCCAAGACTCAAGTATCAACCGTGAACCAGGCCTCGTTTCGACTTCAACATCTCCGACGTTTTTGTGCTTTTTATTTGCCGAACGCATTTGTGAAAGTGGTTTCAGGGACCCATCCAACTGTCCCTTCTCATCCAAGACCTGAAATGCCGCATGCAACATGACTTCAAACAAGCGTGCTGAGTAGCTATCTCTGTAAACATAACGCTGCACTAATGCGTAAATCTCGTCCGCCGTGAGCGTTCGAGACAGATTTTCGGCCTTTGCAATTGCTTTTTCCGCCAGTTCTTCGAGGTCGGAGCTTTTATTGATCAGCCTAGACAATAGGTACGTCAATCCCTCGAGGCCATCAATTGACCCATCCTCTAGACCCTCCACCAAGTCTAGCCAAGCTGCTCTCGCACCTCGAAGTTGCGCTTTGTATAGTTTGCTATACGGATAGTTCTCGGCCAAAGAACGGGTCATCATAAAGCCGTCTGCATTGAGACTCAAAAGCTTATGTCTCCGCAGTGTTGGCGTAATGTAGTTCTTATCCAAAACGCGCATGGACAAACCCTCAGTCCACGAAAATGCTGCGGAAGACCGTCCGCCTTTATGGAGCCTAATGGACTGCTCAGGTTCGATAGCCTTTATTGCCGCCTGAAGGACCGAAAGACCGACGAGAGCCCGACCAACCTCACTGGTTACTGAGTCCACAAGTTCATCTAAGCACCGTTTGGCATTGTCGCTTAGTGACAAGTCCGAGGCCGGATTATCGGAGAGCGTTGATATCAAATCTTCCAGATACCCATCAGAAAATGCTGTTTGGATCTTGCTGGCGCGATTCTTGGCGCGGTTAGTCTGCACCCCTTCGACAAACTCGGAAGTCGTGCCATCAGTTTCCAAGACGGACCGGTCGGCGTATATGGTGAGTTTCATGCGAAAAGAACCTTTTTCCGTTGAACGCTCATCCGCGTTAGTGTTGGAAAGGAATAAGGAATAAGATGGAAGCCGCGCTCAATTGCAGCATTGGTGTTGTTGCTTCGCACTTCAAAGCCGGAGTCCTTTAATTGCGACAAAAGTGACCTTGCCGTTACATCGTCGACGTTCATTTCAGCCGACAACTGGTCAATTGAAAATTCTTCTGCGACGAGAGTTCTATCACAAATAAGTTTAATAATTCTGCCTTCGAGACTGTCGGGCGATAAATCACATTTGATTATAGCCGCTGGTGCATACTGATAGTAGTTAAACAACTGGACTAGGTCAGCTTTGAGCGAGTTTCTAATTAAAAAACGTTCAAAAGCCTTCCACGCTGCCTGGACATCATTCAGGGTTTCACCTGACGAAGTTACAACGATTTTCGCGAATGGTAGAGACCAGTCTTTCACGGGAGTTATGACGAATTTCCAGTCAATACCCGTTCTCCGTTTTGAAGACTTGGACTTCACGCAGATCAAGAGTTGACCATTATCTTCGCTTTCCAGAACTCGGTGGCTATAGTCAGACAGCTTCCCAATCCGCCAAGAGTGGTCCAACTCCATTCGCGCGTTATACTTCTCGTATGATGGAGCTGATAAGCTTGAGGGAGGGATTTCCCGAGTATTGGCTTCAATTGCTAACTTCTCATAATACTTCGTCAACAGTCTCTTCTCTTTTGTGAAGGACAGTTCTTCATTTGTACCGAGGTAGCTCAGTTTTATTGGAATGACGGCCTCAAAGATTTGCTCCGCGATTGAAGCTGCCAAAATTCGAGCAAACTGCGGGGGTACCGAGTTTCCAAGTTGTTGAATTGCTGTGGCTCTTGAGCCGACAACTTCATATTTGTCTGGGAATGATTGCAGCCTTTTAAGCTCAGCTACGGTGAATGGCCTCGAATCCCAGTGGAAGGGCCCAGTGTACTGCCCCCCTAGAGCCTTTATTGTTCTAACCGGGCGCTTCGGGTCCGCTTTGTAAAGAAAGTCGGAAAACTTAGATCGCCAAGCAAAAACCGGCTCTGGGTGTCCCAGTTTTTCAGTATAAAAAGAATAGTTCAAACCGGGGGGTATGTCGAAAAGTAGGTTCCCATATCGCCCCCTCAACCCGCTATTTGGGACGGGTTGAGAAATGTCACTTATTGCCAGGCCCGCACAGAACCTCTCGATTTTGCCATCACTGTCAGGGCCGTGGGTGGGACGTGGAAACTGATAGTCAAAATTTTCGGCCAGATCTTTCCTGACACCTACGATAATCAGTCGCTCTCTCAATTGTGCCACGCCATAGTCGGCACTGTTCAGAATGCGGTATTTTAGTCTGTAGCCCGCTGCTTCGAACTCGCTGACAATAGCGGCCCAGTCCTTGCCTCCATTAGCGCCAAGTATTCGGTAAACATTTTCGAATAGGAATCCACGCGGCTTGAATAGTCTCAGGAGCCTTACATACTCCAGAAAAAGAGTTCCACGGGCGTCCTTCGTTCCGGACACACCGGCAGCCCTAGCACCCGCAGCAGAAAATGGCTGGCATGGTGGGCCACCGATTATGAAGTCTATGTCAGAAAAATTGGGTTCAAATTCGCGGATATCGCAGCAAGTGTTCTTTGTATTTGTGTCGAAGTATCCGCCTTGGCGCGTGTTAGCCTCCAGTGTGTCAACAAATTTCTGCTCAAACTCGACGGTCTCAACAATTTCGAAACCACAATCGTGAAAACCGATGTCGAGACCACCCGCACCAGAAAAGAGGCTTAGTACCTTGGGCTTTACGGCAAAGCTTGTATTTTGCCGTAAAACGCAGCCAAACTTATCGCTCCAATTGGCTGTCTGTTCATCAATTGGCCAGATCGTGCTGGGGCCATCATCGTCACGCTCAAACACAAAGGCAGATTGATGGCTGTTCACAAGATTCTCCGAGCCGATGAGATGTCAGGGTCCCTAAAACTGTGTACCTATAACTTGTGTTCGCATCAACAGGTTGGACTGAATGTTGTGTTTTTTTTGGCCATTGAGAGCCGTCCAGTGCATCTCGCCGAGTTTCGATTGCTTTAGCCGCTATCGGCACCACAAATTCGGCAGCGACAAATCCGCAACGCAATGACATTGATTTCAAATGAAATATGGTGCCGATGAAGGGACTCGAACCCCCGACCCACGCATTACGAATGCGTTGCTCTACCAGCTGAGCTACATCGGCCTGTTAACGGCCATCACCGTCTTAGGAACCGTCTTACGGCTCCGTCTTAAAATCTTTCGCCGTTGCCGGTCAACGGGTTATGCGAGTTCGCCCTCCGTATTACGAATGACGTGCTCTACCAGCTGAGCTACAGCGGCCTCTCGGGGCGGGGCTATAGCACCCGAACCTGAGCGGGGAAAGGACTATTTTTTCTCCACTTCGGCCTCAGAGGCGTCGGAGGGATCTGTCTCGGCGTCGTCGACCAGTTCGGCGTCAACAATCTCCGTCTCGTCTGGCTCGGGGGCGGCGTCTTTCGACTGATCTTCGATCGTTCCCACGATCAGCGGCAGCATCTCGACACCGGTCGCGGTGCTCACTGGCGACTCGGGCGGTGTGGTCCAGCTCAGCGTGTCGAAGCTGTGACAGTTTTCGCAGGCAGGCGCCCATTGGGCATGCACGTAGTGACACTTGTCACAAACCCATTGCGGACCGCGCGGGGCAGACAGCGCCCGCGCCAGCCAGCCTTTGACAACCGCATCCGGGGCTCCCTCGCCACGTTCGATCGCGGCCATGATGGTCAGGGCGCGCGCGTCCGGGGCCGATTCCGCCAGATCTCCAAGGGCGCGGCGCGCGGCGGGGAAATCCTCGGCGGCGATGTGAAGCTCTGCGTTCAGAAGCTTGGTCTCGCGGTGATCCGGCATGGATTTGGTCAGCTTCACAAAGCGCTTGATCCGGGCTTCGGGGGTCTCATCAGGCTCAATCTCGGCAAAGGCCGCGGCAAGGTCCGGGTGCGGCTGCGCGTCCCAGGCTTTCTTCAGAACCCGCGTGGCGTAGCGTTTCGAACCCTGCTCAATATAGCTGCGCGCGGCCATGGCGGCGGCCGGCACCAGATCCGGTGAAAGGCGATTGGCCTCAATTGCCGCTTCGCGGGCCTCGATCGTATTGCCCTCGTCCAGCACCCCCTTGGCCTCGGACAGGGCCAGCACCGCATCGCGGCGCTTGTGCACGTCGCGCGGCAGGCTGCCATGTTTCAGCTTGGCCTTCAGGGTCTCGCGTGCGCCTTTCCAGTCCGCCTTGCGGGCCTGCAATTGCAGCAACGTGTCCTGCACCTCCACATGTTTGGGCTTCAGGGCAAAGGCGGTCTCGGCCAGTTTCAGCGCGGTTTCGGTATCGCCGTCCTGCAGCTTCTGCCGCATGATCCCGCGCACACCGACAAAGCGGGTCTTCTCGTTTGTCAGAAGCCGTTTATAGACCTCCTCGGCCTTGCGCCGGTCGCCTTTCATCTCAGCCGCCTGTGCGGTGATCAGATTGGTCAGCGCGGGTTTGCGCAGGTATTTCTCGGCCTTGGCGGCCTGCGCCATCGCCACGTCACCCTCGCCCGAGGCCAGGGCCATCACACCTTCGGACAGGGCGCGATAGCCCTTTTCTTCGCGGTTGCGCTGAAAATATCGCGACAGCGCCGTGTCATCTCCATTGATGAATTTCAGCACTGCGATCAGCAGCGATGCGAGCTTGAGCAGGATCCAGATCGCCAGCACCAGCAGGATCAGGACGATCACCGACATCAGAGGCGTCAGGTTGAACTCCAGACCCGCCATCTGGATGCGCACCCCGCCCTCCAGCTCCAGCAGATGCCCGGCGCCATATGCCGCTGCCGCGACCAGGGCGATGAAAACAACAATCTTGATAATCGACCAAAGCATATGTTGCGCCCTTTTCGCGTTAATTCAGGTCCTGACCAAGCGCCTCGGCGGCTGCGAGAGCAGCCTGCCTTGTGGCGACCTGATCGGTCCAGTCTGTCAGTGCCTCGCGGCCCACTTGCGGCAAGGCCTCGATCTCGGCCAGCGCATCGGTCAGCCGACCCTCGCGCACGGCCGCTTCGGCGCGCGACAGCACGGCGTCGGCGTCATCGCCTTCGCGCGGCTCCAGCGACCGGGTGCCAAGCTGATTTTTCAGAAAGGCCGAGAAACCGCTTTCCTCGCCATTCGCGGCGGCGTCCTGACGTGACGCCGCCAGCGCCGCACGGGCCGCATCCGGAAAGCTTTGCTGCAAGTCGGTCAGGGACGGCGCGCCATCGGTGGCCACCTGCGTCAGTGCAGAGGGCACGGCGACCCCTGCCGCCTCCAGATCGCCCAGCGCCGCGGCAAAGCCCGCGCCGGTGTCCAGAGCGGTCTGAATGCGTGTGAAGGCGGCGCGGCGCAGGGTGGCCTGCGCGGTTTCTTCGGCATTGGCTTCGGCGCTCATTGCCTCGGCGGCAATATTCTCGATCTCCGAGCGCTGCGCGGCAATCGCGTCCTGCAAGGCGGTCAGCTCACGCTCATACGCTGCAATGGCCGCGTCCGATGCGCCTTCTGTCATCGGGCGTTTCTCCACCTCGGTAAGGCGGACGCCCAGCGCGGCAAGTTCGTCTTCGACACCGGTCAGCCTGTCGGCAAGAGCACCCAGAGACGCGTTGACGTCGCCCAACTCGGCCTCCAGGGCGCTCGTATCTGCCGTGGGCAGGGCATCGACCGTGTCGCTCAATCCGGCCAGTTTGGCGTTCTGCGCGTCAATCCTGCCAGCCATATCCGAGCGCAGAGCATCCAGATCGCCCCCCGCCTGCGGTTGCATCACATAAGCCGCGCCAAAGCCGATCCCACCGGCCAGCAGCCCGCCAAGCAGCATCGGAATGAAACCGCTCTTGCGCTCCGCCACAGGCTCGGAATGGACCGGGGCAGGCGGCGCGGTAACGTAGGTCGTTCCGCTATCGGACGACTCGCTCGGCGTTACGATGTCTTCATCGGCGGGCGTTGCCTCATCCGGCGCGGTTTCTGACTCTTCAGTGTCGGTATCTGCCGGATCCGCCCCGGCTTTTGCGCCTTCGCTCGACTCTTCCGGGACCTCTTCGGCAATCACATCCGCGTCGATCACCCCGTCATCCGCGCCATTGTCGGCGGCGGCATTGGCCTGATCCTCGACCTCCTGAGCGGTTTCGACCGCATCCGCCTCGGCGTCAGTCTTGGAGGTCGATGTCTTCTTACGTGCCACTTGAAACCACCTTTGATCGAATCTGGGGCGCGCATGGCCCTCATTGACTTTACTGCGCCCCTTTTGCGCCCTCAACCCGAATGGCCATTTCGTACGCAGCGTCCAGAGCGGTCAGCATCGCCTCCGCATCCGGGGTCTGCGCGACAATGATCCCTATCACGGAGCCATCCGGAACAGGCTTGGCCGCATTGGCGCTGATCGCAGCCACGACGAGAGGCGCTTCCGCGTCCATCCTGTCAAAACATAGGGCGGCACTGCGGGGAGAGTATAGGGGAAGAATCACCGGTGTGTCCCGACCAAGGCAAGCGCGGGCCTCTTCCGAGAGCGCGCGGGCCTTTTGCCGGTACAAAACCGCCTCGCGCGTCTCGATGCCGGTCTCGGTCAGGCGCTGCGCGACATCCCCGGCCGCATGCTCTCCGCGCAGATGCAGGCAAGGGGCGGTTGGCGCGTCCCGGCGTATCCGGTCAACAAGCGCGTCCGCGTCGCCCTCCGCGTCCATCGTGACCAGGCCAAGCGCACGCGCCGCCTCTGCCGTGGCGGACCCGACCGCATAGCAGGGCAGATCGCGCCGCTCGCTCAGCCGGGCAAAGCCCGCAACCCCATTGCGCGACGTAAAAATCAGCGTGCCAACGCCGCTCAGATCGGGCAGCGCCTCGGCCCACTCGATCTGCATCACCGGCGAAATCACGATGTTCACCCCACACCCCCAGCGGCCGCGCAGCGTATCAGCAAGCTCGATGGCCGCAGGCTCGGGCCGGGTGATCAGGACGGTGACGCTCATAATGGCTCGGCAGTTGTTTTGCGACCCCTCCGGTGTTACCTGCGCTGGAACGATCACGCAACGGGCGGCACGATGGCGGCACCCTTCACCATTCTGGGCATTGAGAGCAGCTGCGACGATACCGCCGCCGCCGTGGTGCATATCCCCGGCAAGGGCAGCGCACAGATTCTTGCCTCGGTGGTTTATGGTCAGGACGGGCTGCATGCGCCGTTTGGCGGGGTGGTGCCCGAGATTGCCGCGCGCGCTCATGCGGAAAAGCTGGATATCTGCGTGGCCGAAGCGCTGGCGCAATCCGGCAAGACCCTGGGCCAGATGGACGCCATCGCCGTCACCGCCGGGCCGGGTCTGATAGGCGGTGTGCTGTCCGGCGTGATGTGCGCCAAGGGACTCGCCGCCGGGTCCGGCCTGCCCCTTGTCGGAGTGAACCACCTGGCGGGGCATGCGCTGACGCCCAGTCTGACCGATCAGCTGGATTATCCCTACCTGATGCTTCTTGTGTCCGGTGGACATTGCCAGTTCCTGATCGTGCACGGGGCCGAAGAGTTCACCCGCCTTGGCGGCACAATCGACGATGCCCCCGGCGAAGCCTTCGACAAGACCGCGCGTATCCTCGGGCTGGGTCAGCCCGGCGGACCTGCGGTGGAACGCGAGGCGCAGGCCGGAGATGCCGCACGTTTCGCCCTCCCGCGCCCGCTGCTTGACCGGCCCGGCTGCGATATGTCCTTTTCGGGCCTCAAGACCGCCGTCCTGCGCGCCCGCGATCACCTGATCGCAGAACAAGGTGGTCTGACCCGCCAGGATCGCGCCGATCTGTGTGCGGGGTTTCAGGCGGCCGTCTGCGATGTGCTGACGGAAAAAACACGCCGGGCGCTTGCGATCTACATGGAGGAGCAGCCGACAAAGCCCGCCCTCGCCGTGGCCGGCGGTGTTGCGGCAAATCAGGCCATTCGGGCCGGGTTAGAGACTGTTTCGACCGAATTCGAGGCGCGCTTCACCGCCCCGCCTCTGGCGCTCTGCACCGATAATGCGGCGATGATTGCCTATGCCGGGGCCGAGCGTTTTGCGGCGGGCCATTTGGACGATATGACATTGGCCGCCCGGCCGCGCTGGCCACTGGATCGCTCAAGCCCGGCGATGCTTGGAAGCGGCAAGAAAGGAGCCAAGGCATGATCACCGTGATGGGCGCAGGAGCATTCGGGACAGGGCTGGCGATTTCACTCGCGCAGACCGGGCCGGTGGCGCTTTGGGCGCGCAATAGATCGCAGGCCGAAGAGATGCGCACGACCCGGCAGAATGCGCGCCGCCTGTCCGGTATCGATCTGCCGGACCATGTGCAGGTGACCGCCGATCTGCCGCGCCAGTCCGGTGCGCCCTACCTTCTTTCGGTGCCGATGCAAAAGCTGCGCGCCGGGCTGGAGGCGCATAAAGAGGCACTTGCCGGGCAGGTACTGGTCGCCTGCTGCAAGGGGATCGAGCTTGACAGCGGTCTGCGCCCCACCGAGGTGATCCGTGCGGTGATCCCCGACGCGCGCACTGCAATCCTCACCGGGCCGAGCTTTGCCGCCGATATTGCCCGCGGCCTGCCCACGGCGCTCACGCTGGCCTGCGCCGATGCCACGCTTGGCGAGGATTTGCAGGCACAGCTGGGCACAACGGCGCTGCGGCTCTACCGCAGCACCGATGTGACCGGCGCCGAGCTGGGTGGCGCGCTCAAGAACGTCATGGCCATCGCCTGCGGGGCGGTGATCGGCGCGGGGCTCGGGGAAAGCGCACGCGCCGCATTGATGACACGCGGTTTTGCTGAAATGTGCCGCATGGCCGAAGCGAAAGGGGCGCGCGCCAGCACCCTGGCCGGCCTGTCCGGGTTCGGCGATCTTGCCCTGACCTGTACCTCCGAGCTGTCGCGCAACTATCAATTCGGCCTCAGCCTGGGCCGGGGCGAGGCGTTTGACCCGACGATCACCGTCGAAGGCGCGGCCACGGCCCAAGCCGTTCTGACCGAGGCGCAAAAGGCCAATATCGACATGCCCATCACCCATGCCGTCACAGCGCTCTCAACTGGTAAATTGCAGGTGGCGCAAGCGATGGATATGCTGCTCTCACGACCACAGAAGGAAGAATGATGCTGATCGCTCTCATTGGCCGGGACAAGCCCGGCGCGCTGCAAACCCGTCTCGACAATCGCGACGCGCATGTTGCCTATCTCAAGGGCACGGGCGTTGTCTCTCAGGCCGGGCCGCTTCTGGACGCGGATGAACAGATGATCGGCTCGCTCGTGATCCTGGATGTGCCCGACATGGCCGCCGCACAGGCCTGGGCGGCAGACGATCCTTATGCCAAGGCAGGGCTTTTTGCCTCGGTCGAGCTGATCCCCTGGAAAAAGGTGATCTGAGCCATGCGCTACTGGCTGTTCAAATCCGAGCCATCGACCTGGAGCTGGGACGATCAGGTCGCCAGGGGCGATGCGGGCGAGGAATGGGACGGCGTGCGCAACTATCAGGCCCGCAATTTCATGCGCGACATGGCGGTGGGCGACCGGGGGTTTTTCTATCACAGCCAGACAGAGAAGGCCGTGGTCGGCATCGTCGAGGTGATCGCCGAGGCGCATCAGGACAGCACCACGGATGACGACCGCTGGGACTGCGTGGATATCAAGGCGGTCGGCCCTGTCAAAACCCCGGTCACGCTCGACATGATCAAGGCCGACCCGCGCCTGTCCGAGATGGTGCTGGTGCGCAACTCGCGCCTCTCGGTGCAGCCGGTGACGGCTGAGGAATGGCAGGTGGTCTGCGGTCTGGCGGGCATTTCCGCCTAGGCCGGGTCGGCCTTTTCAGGCATCCTTTCTCCGGGAACCAACGGAGGAGGGTCTGATATGGAACTCATCAACGTGATCGTGGCCGCAGCAGCAGGCTTTGCCTTTGGCGCGGGCTGGTACATGACGCTGGCAAAACCCTGGACCGAAGCCGCCGGGATCGAAGTGGATGAAAACGGCCGACCGGTCAACGAAAGTGCTGGCCCTTACATCATGGCCGCCATCGCGATGCTTTTCGTCGCGGGCATGATGCGACATGTGTTTTCGCTTGCCGGGATCGACACCATCGACAAAGGGCTGATATCGGGGCTCGGGATCGGGCTCTTTTTCATCTCGCCCTGGATCATGATCAACAACGCCTATGGCGGCCGGCCCTTCAAGCTGACCCTGATCGACGGCGGATATGCCACATTCGGCTGTGCGCTCATCGGCGCAGTGCTGACAGTGTTCTGAAACTGCAGAAGGGTTCAGACTGGACGCCTGAACCCTTCTTCCCCTCAAGATCCCTACGCACCACACGTATCTTTGGAGATATGGTTCGGCCATCCTGGCCTGATCCAGAGAACATTACGAGCTGTTCGCGTCTGTGGCAAACACCAAGTAGTTAAGATTGCTATCAAATCAGCCCGATCCAACCAAACAAACGCAAAACGCCCGCCAAACCGGCGGGCGCTTCGTTTCGGGATTGCCCCGGATCAGCCGTAGACCGACTCTTTGCCGAAATGCTTGGTCAGCATGTAGTAAACCACGGCGCGATACTTGTTACGCTCGGATTTGCCATAGGTCTCGATCACCTGGTTGATCGCGTCGGTCAGCTGCGGGCCATCGGCCAGGCCAAGTTTCTTAATCAGAAAATTGTTTTTCACGGTTTCCAGCTCTCCGGGTTGGCTGGCCGCAACGGTCGAGGCATCTGCATTATAGATCGCCGGGCCACAGCCGATCGTCACCTTCGTCAGAAGGTCCATATCAGGCGTCATCCCGCACTTGTTTTTCAGATCATCAGCATATTGCGCGATAAGATCGTCGCGTTTTCCCATAAGTCTTCTCCCACTGGTCGGCCCGATGCCGGATTTCAAATGAACACGTCGCCCCTTCACAGGCGCTGGTTGCACGATAACGGCAGATCAGGCTTGCTCAAAGGGAAAACTTGGGCCGTTTCTCCCCGCTAAACGTTGCGTCACATGCAACGTCAAACGGCGCCTCGCTCGGCATCCCGGCTCAGCGGCACAGGCCCTGTCGCTTGCCGGCACGCGCCGTAACGTCCATAAGGTGATCAGGGGACAGCGGCACCATTCACCAGATGCCTCACCGCAGATCCACGCCCTCGGTTTTACCGTGGCCCGTGCGTGCGTCATAGGCCCTGTCCTGCGCCCGCCATTTGCGCAGGATCGCCAGCCCGTTGCGGCACCCGGCCGCCTTTATCTCGCGCCCGGCATTGATACTGTGTTGGCCGTGCTGCTCTTCATGGGCGCGCATGGCCTTCAGCATCCTGTCCCACTTGGCCCGCACATCCGCAGGCATCGCCTCAGGCCGGGTATGCTGCGGGAGAGAATAACGCACCCGTACCGTCACCTCGCAGTGCCCGCGCCAGACGACATGCCCCCGCGTATAGGCCCAATAGCCAACAGGCCCGCGCGTGCTCATCTGGCGGCGCAGGCCTGCAATGGTCGTGGCATCAACCTTGTAAGGCCGCTCCACGATCTCAATCGTCGGGTTGGCCAGTGCCGGAGGGCCCGCCCAAAGGCAGGCCCAGACGGCGATGATCTTAGTAGCGGTAATGCTCCGGCTTGAACGGCCCATCGACACTGACCCCGATATACGCAGCCTGCTCGGGCTGCAGCTCGGTCAGCTTCACGCCGATACGGTCCAGATGCAACCGGGCCACCTTCTCATCCAGGTGTTTCGGCAGAATATAGACATCGTTCTGGTATTCGTCGCCCTTGGTGAAAAGTTCGATCTGCGCCAGCACCTGATTGGTGAAGGACGCGCTCATCACGAAAGACGGGTGGCCCGTGGCATTCCCGAGGTTCAGCAGACGGCCCTCGCTGAGCAGGATCAGGCGATTGCCGTTCGGCATCTCGATCATGTCCACCTGCTCTTTGATGTTGGTCCATTTGTGGTTCTTCAGCGCGGCCACCTGAATCTCGTTGTCGAAATGGCCGATGTTGCCGACAATCGCCATGTCCTTCATCTCGCGCATATGCTCGATGCGGATCACGTCCTTGTTGCCGGTGGTGGTGATGAAGATATCAGCGGTGCTCACCACATCCTCAAGCCGGACCACCTCGAACCCGTCCATCGCCGCCTGCAAGGCACAGATCGGATCGACCTCGGTCACCTTCACGCGCGCGCCAGCCCCGCGCAGCGACGCGGCCGAACCCTTGCCCACATCGCCATAGCCCATGACCACAGCCACCTTGCCCGCCATCATCGTGTCGGTCGCGCGGCGAATGCCATCGACCAGCGATTCCTTGCAGCCGTACTTGTTATCGAACTTCGACTTGGTAACGCTGTCATTCACATTGATCGCCGGGAAGGGAAGTTGCCCGTTGCGCTGCAGCTCATACAGGCGATGCACACCGGTCGTGGTCTCTTCCGACACACCGATGATTGCATCGCGTGTCTTGGTGAACCAGCCGGGGCTTTCGGCCATCCGCTTCATGATCTGCGCCTTGATCACGGCCTCTTCCTCGGAGGACGGCACCGGGATGATATCCTCACCCGCCTCGGCCCGCGCACCCAGCAGCACGTAAAGCGTGGCATCGCCGCCATCGTCGAGGATCATATTGGCCCCTTCCGGGAACAGGAACGACTTGTCGAGGTAATCCCAATGCTCTTCCAGGGTCTGCCCCTTGATGGCAAAAACCGGCACGCCACCCGCGGCAATCGCGGCGGCGGCGTGATCCTGGGTCGAGAAGATGTTGCACGACGCCCAGCGCACATCCGCCCCCAGCGCCACCAGCGTCTCGATCAGAACAGCGGTCTGGATCGTCATGTGCAGCGACCCGACGATCCGCGCACCCTTGAGCGGTTTGCTCTCGCCATATTCTTCGCGCAGTGCCATCAGGCCCGGCATTTCGGTTTCCGCAATATCCAGTTCCTTACGGCCAAACGCAGCCAGGTTGATATCCTTTACAATATAGTCCTTCGCCATTTGATCAGGTTCCTTGCAATCTCTGTTTGAAAGGGCAGATAGCACCGTGTCCCCGCTTGGGCAATGAACGATTGGGCCTGTGCCCGGCGTGTGGCGGATTGCACGGCCCGATGCGCTTGAGTATGCACACTGGGATCAACACAAGGTGTCCTCATGCCCCCCAAACCGCCCCGCGCCTGGCAAAAGATGCTCTCGGGCCGCAGACTCGACCTTCTCGACCCCACCCCGATGGATATCGAGATCGAGGATATCGCCCACGGGCTCAGCTTCGTCGCGCGCTGGAACGGACAAACCCAGGGGGATTACGCCTATTCCGTCGCCGAACACTCGCTCCTGGTCGAGGCGCTCTTTACCCGGATGAGCGCGCGGCCCGAGCCGAAATGGCAACTCGCGGCCCTCCTGCATGATGCCCCCGAATATGTCATCGGCGATATGATCTCGCCGGTGAAATCGGCCGTCGGCCCTGGCTATGACGAGCTTGACAAGCGGCTTTCGGCCGCGATCCACATCCGCTTTGGCCTGCCCGCCGCGATCCCGGCTCAGATCAAACGCCAGATCAAGAAAGCCGACCGCGTCAGCGCCTGGATGGAATCCACACAAATCGCCGGGTTCGACGAGGCCGAGGCCAACAGGTTCTTCGGCGCGCCCGATCCGGCCCTGATCGACGGGCTTTCCATTCTGCTGCGTCCGCCCATGCAGACCCGCGCCGATTTCACCGCCCGGCATCACGCCCTGATGGACGCCACCGCATGATCCATATCCGACCCGCCGGCGCCCTGGACGCGCCCGCCATGGCGGAGTTGCTCAACGCCATCATCGCCAGGGGCGGCACCACGGCGCACACCACCCCCGTCACGCGCACGGATATCATCGCCTTCATGTCGAAAGACCCCGAGCGCGCCGCCTGGCTCGTGGCCGAGGATGATGCGGGCACGTTGCTCGGCTTTCAGCTGATCGAACCGATGGACACCCTGCCGCCCGAGGCCTGCGATATCGGCACCTTCACCCGGCTCGGCCGCACCCAGTCGGGCATCGGCTCCGCCCTCTTCGAGCGCACCCGCCTTGAGGCAATCAAGCTCGGCTATTCATGGATCAACGCCACCATCCGCGCCGACAATGCAGGCGGGCTGGCCTATTACCAGAGCCGTGGGTTCGAGCCCTACGCCACCCACCGCAACATCCGCCTCGATGACGGCACACTGGTCGACAAGATTTCCAAACGCTACAACCTTTAGCCTATCCGCTTTCATTGTTCCAAAAATACTCGCGCCGCAGGCACCGCCCCTTTTCGGGCGGGCGGGGTGGGTGGGCGGGAGCCTGCCTGAAAAGGGGCGTCCCTTACCTCGGGCTGCGCTTGGCCAATATCCGCTGCAATGTCCGGCGGTGCATGTTCAGCCGCCGCGCGGTCTCTGACACGTTACGATCACACAGCTCATAGACGCGCTGAATATGCTCCCAACGCACGCGGTCCGCACTCATCGGGTTCTCGGGCGGCGGCGGCATGTCATCGCCCGTTGCCAGCAGCGCGTTGGTGATATCCGTCGCATCGGCGGGTTTCGACAGGTAATCCGTCGCCCCGATCTTGACCGCCGCCACCGCCGTGGCAATGGCGCCATAGCCCGTGAGCACCACGATCCGGCTGTCGGGCCGCTTCTCGCGGATCACTTCGACCACATCCAGCCCGTTGCCATCCTCCAGCCGCAGGTCACAGACCGCATAGGCCGGCGGGCGCGCCGTGGCGATGGCCTTTCCGGCCGTCACCGAGGCGGCCGTTTCAACCTCAAAGCCGCGTTTCTCCATCGCCTTGGCCAGACGGCGCAGGAAAGGCTCATCGTCGTCAATCAGCAATAGGGACCGGTCAGGGCCAATCTCAGCTGTTACATCGCTCATGATTTCTCCTGTCGCGCGCTTGGGTTATCCAATCTTTAGCCCGCGTACCGGAACCCGTCAAACCCGCAGCGCATCAGCTCGCATCGATAAAGCACTGGACCTGTTCGGCCATCTCCTCGGCCGAGGTGGATCGGCGGAAGAACTCGACAAATCCATGCTCGGGCAGCACCAGGTAGGTGAAGGTCGAATGATCGACGAGATAGAACTCCTCGTCGCCCTCTTCCGGCTCCTGCTTCTGATAATAGGTCCGGTAGGCCTGGCTTGCCGCCTTCACCTGTTCGGGCGTTCCGGTCAGGCCCAGCATCCGCGGGTGCAGGTTGTCGGTAAACTCCTTCATCACCTCAGGCGAATCCCGGTCCGGGTCGATGGAAATAAAGACCGGCTTCACCATCGTGCCGCGCTCTTCGAGAATATCCACCGCCTCGGCATTGCGCGCGGAATCAAGCGGGCAGACATCCGGGCAGTAAGTGAACCCGAAATACAGCAATGCCGGCTGATCGATCACATCGGCGTCGGTCACCGTCTGCCCATTCTCATCCACCAGCGTGAACGGCCCGCCAATGGCAGACGCCCCACCCGCCACCTGCGCGGTACGGCACTGGGCAAACTGATCCGCGCCGCCGCTGCGCATCGTCAGCACATAGAGAGCACCCATGAGGCCAATCGCGGCCAGCGCCGCAATGATCGCAATTGTCCGGGTCATCTCGCTCTCCTTCGCTCTGGGGCTGGCGCTTGGTCTATGGCACATCTAACATCGCCGATAGAACATGCAATGGGACCCGAGCGCGCACATGGCCGAGATACGAGAAGGGCTGCTCGGCGCAGCCCCCCACCGCAACTGGATCAGGTTGCGCACCTTGGTCATGCTGCGCTGGTGGGCGATCATCGGCCAGGTCTCGGCGCTGATCGTGGCGCAATGGCTCTACAACCTGACACTCGAGGTGGGCCTGCTCTATCTGGTGATCGGTGTGACGGTCATCACCAATATCATCGCCACCTTTGTCTATCCCGAAACCAAGCGGCTCAGCGAAACCGAGACCTTCTTTCTCGTGCTCTACGACATGCTGCAACTGGGGCTGATGCTCTATCTCACCGGCGGTCTGCATAACCCGTTCTCGATCCTGATCGTCGGGCCTGTCACCGTTTCGGCTACGGCACTGACCACGCGGGCGACGCTCTTTCTCGGGGCGCTGACGATCATGATCGTCTCGGTGCTGATGGAGTATCACCTGCCCCTGCGCACAGAACAGGGGTTCATCCTGAGGGTGCCTGACGTTTTCCTCTTTGGCAATTGGGCCGCGATCGTGATCTCGGTCGTTTTCCTCGGGGCCTATTCGCGCCGGATCATCACCGAGATGCACTCCATGTCTGACGCACTGCAAGCCACGCAAATGGCGCTCGCCCGCGAGCAGAAACTGACCGACCTGGGCGGGGTGGTTGCCGCCGCCGCGCATGAGCTGGGCACGCCTCTCGCCACGATCAAACTGACCAGCGCCGAGCTTGCCCATGAGCTTGCCGATAATGAAGAGCTGCATGAGGATGCGCTGCTGATTTCCGAACAGGCCGACCGCTGTCGCGACATCCTGCGCTCGATGGGCCGGGCCGGAAAGGATGATCTTCTGGTGCGCAAGGCGCCTTTGACCGCCGTGATCGAAGAAGCGGCAGAGCCGCATATGGACCGCGGTATCCAGATCCACTTCAACCATGGTGTTCAGCCCGGAGAGCAATCCGGGCCGCCCACCATCCTGCGCCAGCCCGAGATCATCCACGGGCTGCGCAATCTGATCCAGAACGCGGTGGATTTCGCCGACAAGATGATCTGGGTTGAAACCGACTGGACCGAGAACGAGATCACCATCCGCATCATGGATGACGGCCCCGGCTATCCGCCCAGCCTGATCGGCCGGATCGGGGACCCGTTCGTGCGCCGCCGCAGCGCCGATAACGAACACCGCCGACCGGGATACGAGGGCATGGGCCTTGGCCTGTTCATCGCCAAGACGCTGCTGGAACGCTCCGGTGCCGAGCTGAGTTTTGCCAACGGGTTCGACACGGCCAGCGGAAAAGAGGCCAGCGCCGACAGCTTCGGCGCCGTGGTCGAGCTCAAATGGCCCCGCGCGCGGCTCGAAGGGCAGGGCACAAGCACGCGCATGGCCCTGGGCGAAAACCGCCCCTTCCAATGACCGTCAACGCCCCCCGATTAACCATCCGTTAACTCAACGTTAACCCCCTCATCGCAGTCTGGTGCCGTGACACGGACGATGAGGGCACGCCCATGACCGCGCTGACGGTGCCAGAGCTTTTTGCCGTGCTGGCGGTGTCGATACTGGCCTCGCTGGCGGTGCTTTGGGGACTGAGCCGGATGAGCCGGTCTGCCCGCCTGGTTTCGCCAAACCCCGACGAGGGGTCTCGTATCAGCAGCTTCCTGTTTCATGGCGACACCCTCGTTCACCATGACATCCCCGCGCCTGAAGACCGCCCGGGTTTCACTGAAACCCTCGTCACCTGGACCGACCTTCGGCATGTTCTGGACCATCGGTTCAACGGGTTGCCGCATAGCCTCACCAACCTCCCTGTCGGCGAGCCCCGGACATTCGACGCGCAGATCAGCGGCGCGTCCTTCCAGCTTGTTCTGCACAGAACCGAAAGCGCCGTTCTGGTCACCATGCACTCCGAGACCATGCCGTCGCCCTTCGACTGGTTCGAGGCCCTGACCCGGGGGGATAGCGGCCATCAGGCCCGCGACCTGCTGGACCAGGCACCGTTGCCCCTATGGAAAACCGATGACACGGGCCGCGTGATCTGGCGCAATGCCAAAAGCCGCGAAATCGAGCAGATGCTCGGCGGACCGCCCGAACCCGACGAAAACAGCCGTCGCTTCACCGTTCCGGACGATGGGGCCGGTCTGCCGCGCTGCTTTGAGTTGACCAGGCTGCCGCTGGACGAAGGCGAACTTCATTGCGCCACTGATATCACATCGGTCATCCAGGCTGAATCGGCCCAGCGCGATTTCGTGCAAACCCTGGCCAAGACCTTTGCCCACCTGACCACCGGCCTTGCCGTCTTCGACAAAAACCGCAGGCTCGCGCTGTTCAATCCGGCACTAATCGACCTTTCGGGCCTGCCGGTCACCTTCCTTAGCGCCCGCCCCGACGTGATCCGGTTCTTCGATGAACTGCGCGAGCGTCAGGTCCTGCCGGAGCCGAAGAACTATGGCGACTGGCGCGCCCAGATCCGCGATGTGATCGTCCAGGCCCATGACGGCACCTATACAGAGATCTGGAACCTGCCGGCCGGCGTCACCTATCGCGTCACGGGTCGGCCCCATCCCGACGGCGCCGTCGCATTCCTGTTCCAGGACATTTCAGCCGAAGTGATGCAGACGCGGACGTTCCGCTCGCAACTTGAGTTGAGCCAATCGGTCATCGACGGGCTCGATCAGGCAATTGTCGTGCTTTCCTCCACCAACCTTGTGCTGATGTGCAATACGGCGGCGTCAAAGCTGCTCGGGATCGACCCGGGCGCAAGCTTTGCCGACATGGCGTTGCAGGATCTGCTTCGAGCCTGCAAACTGCGGTTTGCCGGTGATGCACTCTGGAGCGTTTTCGAAGCCGACCTGCGGGACGGCGCCTCCCATCAAAAAGGCCCGGGCCGCTACCTCTCCACCCTAGCGGGAGAGCGGCTTTGTTATGATATCAAGCCCCTCACCGGCGGCGCGCGGCTCCTGTCGTTTTCGGTCCGCTCGAAACAGGCCATGGACGCATCGGTCAACGCGGCCGAGTAAACCCGCTTGCAGGCCGGACCGGCGCGTATATTGTCGCGCTATGACCGCCTCGCCCCAAGTTCTTCTGTCTCACAGCCCGGATCATACCGCCCGGATCGCGCGGCACCTCGCCGCCGATCTGAAGCCCGGCGATGTGCTGCTTCTGTCCGGGGATATCGGCGCTGGCAAAACCCATTTCGCCCGCTCGGCGATCCAGTCCCTGCTGACGGTGCCCGAGGATATCCCGTCACCCACCTACACGCTCATCCAAAGCTACGAGACCGCAAGCGGAGAGGTCTGGCATGCCGATCTCTACCGGCTCTCGGATGTGTCCGAGATCGAGGAGCTTGGCCTGCTCGATGCCTTCGACACCGCAATCTGCCTTGTCGAATGGCCCGACCGCCTGGGGGATCTCGCCCCTGCCTCGGCCCTGTCGCTCAGCTTTGCACAGGGCGCTGCGGATGACGCTCGCCAGATCCGTTTTGACTGGAACAGTGACCGCTGGTCCTCTCTGATGAAGGAGCTTGCAGATGCCTGACCGCGATGCGGCCATTGCTGCCTTTGTGGAAGATGCCGGATGGTCCGATGCCACCCTCGCCCCGCTTGCGGGCGATGCGTCCAACCGCCGATATCTGCGCCTGACCCGCGACGCACCGCCGGGCCGCGCGGTTCTGATGGACGCCCCGTCAGACAAGGGCGAAGACGTGCGCCCCTTCATAGCCATCGCCACCTATCTGGCGCGCGCCGGCTTCAGCGCGCCGGTGATCTATGCCGCCGATGAAGGGCAGGGGTTTCTCCTGCTCGAAGACCTTGGCGATGACCTCTTCGCCCGTGTGATCCCATCCGAGCCAGAACTAGAAAACAGTCTCTATTCCTGCGCAACTGACGTATTGGTGAGGCTGCACGACACGCCTCCGCCGGATGGTCTGGCCACCTATTCCATCTCGGTCATGACCGAGATGGCCGCGCTGTCCTATGACTGGTACCGCACGGCAAGCCTCGGCCCGGATGATGCCGCCAGGGCGCGCTTTGCTCGGGCAATGGGCGCGTGCCTCACGGCCCAGGCTCCGGAACAGGATGTTCTCATCCAGCGCGACTACCACTCCGAAAACCTGCTCTGGCTGTCCGGCCGCGAAGGGGTCGCCCGTGTCGGCCTGCTCGATTTTCAGGATGCCATGCTCGGGCACCGCGCCTATGATCTGGTGTCGCTCCTGCAGGATGCGCGCCGTGATGTCCCGCCCGAGATCGAACGCGCCATGATCGCCCGCTACTGCACCGCCACAGGTCAGGACAAGGACCGCTTCGATGCCGCCTATCACGCGCTCGGGGCGCAACGGAACCTGCGCATTCTGGGCGTGTTCGCCCGGCTCTGCCTACGCGACGGGAAGGCGCATTATGTTGATCTTATCCCGCGTGTCTGGGGCCTTCTGCTGCGCGACCTCGCCCATCCCGCGCTGGAGGAGCTTCGCCGGATCGTGCTTTCGGACCTGCCCCCGCCCGGCGCCGACCTCTGCAAGGACCTGAAAGACAAATGCGCGACACTCCGGGTTCAGTGATGCTCTTTGCCGCCGGGTTCGGCACGCGGATGGGCGCGCTCACCGCGGACCGGCCCAAGCCGCTGATCGAGGTGGCGGGCAAGCCGCTGATCGATCATGCTCTGGCACTGATCGAGGGGTATGGCGCCACGCGGATCGTCGCCAATCTGCATTACAAGCCCGACATGCTGGAACAACACCTGGCGGGCACCGGCGTGCTGTTTTCCCATGAAACGCCGGATATTCTGGAGACCGGCGGCGGGTTGCGTGCCGCCCTTCCCTTGCTGGGCGAGGGCCCACATTTCACCATGAACACCGATGCGGTCTGGCGCGGGCCAAACCCGCTGACCCATCTGGCAAGGCTCTGGCACCCCGGGCAAATGGACGCCCTTCTGCTCTGCGTGCCGCCCGCGCAGGCCGTCGGCCACAAGGGCGGCGGTGATTTTGTGCTCGGCGACGCAGGCCGGATCACCCGCGGTCCGGGGCTGATCTATACCGGCGTGCAGATCATAAAGCCCGACCTGCTGCACGAGATCGAGGACCGGGTTTTCTCGCTCAACATGGTCTGGGACAAGATGCTGTCGCAGGGTCGGCTTTTCGGCGCGGAATATCCCGGACACTGGTGCGATGTGGGACATCCCGGCGGTATCGCTCTGGCCGAAGACATGCTTGAATAGACGGATGTTTGCCCCCTCCGATCAGCACCGCCTCTTTGGCCTGCCGCCCGGCGTGGATTTTCCGCGCGCATTGATCGACGGGTTGGAGGCGCGGTTGCACGGCGCGGATGCCGAGGCGCGCGCGCGGGTGCAGCTTATCGTCAACACAAGGCGCATGGCCCGGCGCATCCGCGATCTCTATGACAGCGGCCCGGCCCGGTTATTGCCCCGGATCAGCCTCGTCACCGATCTCGTCCAGCCCTTCGGCCTCTGGGACCTGCCCGAAGCGGTCCCGCCCCTGCGGCGGCGGCTGGAACTGACCCAGCTCATCGCCCGTCTGCTGGACCAGCAGCCCGACCTCGCCCCGCGCGCGGCGCTCTACGATCTTGCCGACAGCCTCGCCGGTTTGATGGACGAGATGCAGGGCGAAGGTGTTTCGCCCGATGTGATCTCGCAGCTGGATATCTCGGACCAGTCCGGCCATTGGGCGCGCATTCTGGCCTTTTTGGGCATAGTTAGACACTATTTTGACGATAGCAGCGACGCCCCGGACCCCGAAGCCAGGCAACGGAGCGCGGTCTTGCGCCTGATCGAACGCTGGGAGCAGAATCCGCCCGCGCACCCGGTGATCGTCGCCGGGTCCACCGGGTCGCGCGGGACAACGCTGTTGCTCATGCAAGCGGTGGCGCGGCTGCCGCAGGGTGCCGTTGTCCTGCCCGGCTTCGACTTCGAGATGCCGCCGGAAACCTGGGCCGCGATGAGCGCTTCGGACAAGGCGATGCCGATCGAGGACCACCCCCAGTTCCGGTTTCACCGTCTGATGCAGGTGCTCGATCTCGGCCGCGCTGATATTGCCCCCTGGCATGACCAGCCCGCGCCAAACCCCGCGCGCAACCGGCTGATGTCCCTCGCGCTGCGGCCTGTGCCTGTCACCGACCAATGGCTGCGCGACGGCCCTACGCTTGGCCCGCTCGCCCCCGCGACCGACACCATGACCCTTGTCGAGGCACCCTCCACCCGGATCGAGGCCCTCACCATCGCCCTGCGCCTGCGCGACGCGGCCGAGAACGGCGTGACCGCCGCGCTGATCACGCCCGACCGCACACTGACCCGTCAGGTCAGTGCCGCGCTCGACCGCTGGAACATCCGGCCCGACGACAGCGCCGGGCAGCCGCTACACCTGTCACCGCCCGGCCGTTTCCTGCGGCACGTGGCCGATCTGTTCCGTGCGCCGCTGACCGCCGAGCACCTGCTGACCCTGCTCAAACACCCGCTAACCCATACGGGCGGCCGGCGCGGTGCGCATCTGCGCCTGACCCGCGAGCTGGAACTGCACCTGCGCCGCGAGGCACTGCCCTACCCCGGCGCCGATGATTTCAACGCATGGGCTGCCGCCGAAAAAGATCCCTTTGCCCCAGAATGGGCGGCGTGGCTTGCCGCCTGCTTTGCCGGTCAGCAGCTCGAAGGCGACATGTCGCTCAGCGATCTTGTCACCCGGCATCTCGCGCTTGCCGAGCATATCGCCAACGGGGCCACCCCCGAGCATGTCAGCGAACTCTGGCTGAAGGCCGCCGGGCGCGAAGCCTCGGACACGGTGCAAAACCTCTCGGAACATGCGCCGCATGGCGGCATGATCTCCTCACAGGATTATGCGGCTCTGTTTCACGCTATTCTGTCCCAAAACGAGGTGCGCAACCCTGAAGAGGTTCACCCCGGTATCCTGATCTGGGGCACGCTGGAGGCGCGTGTCCAGGGGGCCGATCTGGTGATCCTGGCCGGGCTGAACGAAGGCAGCTGGCCCTCCGCACCCAGTCCCGACCCCTGGCTCAACCGCGCCCTGCGGCATCAGGCCGGGCTGTTACTGCCAGAGCGGCGTATCGGACTCTCGGCGCATGATTTCCAACAGGCCATCGGGGCGAAAGAGGTGTGGCTCACACGCTCGGTCCGGTCAGATGATGCCGAAACGGTCCCGTCGCGCTGGCTGAACCGTCTGACGAACCTCATGGACGGGCTCTCCGGCCAGGACGGGCCGCAGGCGCTGAAGGCAATGCGTGGCCGCGGACAACACTGGCAGGACCTTGCCCGGGCTCTGGAAACACCGCCCCAGGCCGACCCGGCCCCACGCCCCGCGCCCTGCCCGCCCGCCGATGTGCGGCCCCGGCAGCTTTCGGTGACCGAGATCAAGCGGCTCATCCGCGACCCTTACGCGATTTATGCCAAACATGTCCTGCGCCTGCGCCCGCTTGATCCGCTCATGCGTGCGCCTGATGCCCTGCTGCGCGGGATCGTCCTGCATGGCGTGCTGGAGCAGTTCATCAAGGAAAGCGCCGAGGCGCCCGAGAAATGCACCCGCGAGAGGCTCATGCAGATCGCGCTTGATCACCTGACCGAACATGTCCCCTGGGCTGAAACCCGCGCCACTTGGCTCGCGCGGCTGGAACGCGTCGCCGACTGGTTTGTCGAGACCGAGCGCGCCCGCCGTGCCATCGCCCGGCCCGCCGGGTACGAGGCCGGGGGCCAGGCAAACCTGTCACGGCTGGGCTTCACCCTGACCGCCAAGGCCGACCGGATTGACATCGACGCCAACGGGCAGATGCATATCTATGATTACAAGACCGGCGCGCCCCCGTCGAAAGATGAACAAACCTATTTCGACAAGCAGCTCCTCCTCGAAGCCATCATCGCCGAGCAGGCCGGGTTCGGAGAGCTGCCCCCAAGCCCCGTGGCGCGCGCGGTCTTTATCGGCCTGACCTCCGACCCGAAAGAGATCGAGGCACCGCTTGCCGATGAGCCGCCCGCCAAAGTCTGGGCCGAGTTCGAAGAGCTGATCGCCGCCTATCTCGACCCGGCCATGGGCTTCACATCGCGCCGCGCCATGAAATCAAAGAAGGATGCGGGCGATTACGATCAGCTTGCGCGGTTCGGCGAGTGGGACATCACCACCGATCCCAACAAGGAAAGGGTGGGCTGATGCAGCGCGATGATGCCACCCTGACCCAGTTAAAGGCCGCGCAACCCGACCGCTCCACCTGGCTTTCGGCCAATGCCGGCTCGGGCAAGACGCGTGTGCTGACCAACCGCGTGGCGCTTTTGCTTCTGGGCGGGGTCGATCCACAGCATATCCTCTGCCTGACCTATACCAAGGCCGCCGCCAGCGAGATGCAGAACCGGCTTTTCAAGCGTCTGGGCGAATGGGCAATGCTGCCCGATGACCGCCTAAGCGCCGAATTGCGCGAGCTGGGGCTTGACGGCCCGGTCGATGCTGACGCCCTCAGCCGTGCCCGCCGCCTCTTCGCCAGCGCGATCGAAACCCCGGGCGGGCTGAAGATCCAGACGATCCACTCCTTCTGCTCCGCCCTTCTGCGCCGCTTTCCGCTGGAGGCGGGGGTGACCCCGCAATTCAAGGAGATGGAAGAGCGCGACGCCGCCCTTCTGCGGTCCGAGATCACCGAACGGATCGCCGAAAGTGACCAGGCCCCGTTGCTCTATGACGTGGCGCGGCATTACAGCGGCGACAGTTTCGAGGCGCTCACCGCCGAGATCAGCCGCCACCGTGCGCAATTCGCCCTCCCGTTGACCGATGACGCCCTGGCCGCGCGGTTCGGTCAGGATCCGTCGCTCAGTGAAAAGGACATTGCCGCGCAGGTGTTTCTGGGCGGAGAACAGGCCCTGTTGACCACACTTCTTCCGGCGCTGCGCGCAAGCAGCACAAATGACCAGAAAGCCGCCGGAAAACTCAGCCTGATCTCTGCGCTCGATCATCGCGCACTGCCGCTGCTGGAGGATGTGTTTCTGACCGGCAAAGGCGCAAACGAGCCGTTCACGGCCAAGATCGGCAGCTTTCCAACCAAAAACTGTCAGAAGGGGCTGGCGCATATCATGCCCGAGCTGGAGCAGTGGATGGCCCGTGTCGAAACAAACCGGGAGAAACGCCTCACCGCAAGCGTCATTGCCCGCACCCGCGCCCTGCACGCCTTCGCCAATGTCTTCCTGCCCGCCTATGCCGCGGCCAAGCAGCGGCGCGGATTGCTCGACTTTGACGATCTGATCCTCAAGGCCCGCGACCTGCTGACCGATCGCGATGTTGCGGCCTGGGTGCTGTTTCGGCTCGATGGCGGGATCGACCATATCCTTGTCGACGAGGCGCAGGACACCAGCCCCGTGCAATGGCAGGTGATCGAACGTCTGGCACAGGAATTCACCTCGGGGCAGGGTGCGCGCGGCGACGTGCTGCGCACCATCTTCGTGGTGGGCGACAAGAAACAGTCGATCTATTCCTTCCAGGGCGCCGATCCGCGTGCCTTCGACCAGATGCGCGCCGAGTTCGCCGCGCGTCTGTCAGGCGGAAACTCTCCCCTGCAAGAGATGGAGATGGGGTATTCCTTCCGCTCCTCCCACGCGATCCTCAGTCTGGTGGATCACACGTTCAGCGACGCCGAACAAAGCGGTTTTGCGCAGGAACAGAGCCACAAAGCGTTCAAGGCCGACATGCCCGGACGGGTCGATCTCTGGCCCATCATCCCAAAGCCCGAGAAAGAGGACAAACCGGCCTGGCACATGCCGGTCGATGTCAAGGCGTCGAACGATCCGGCGGTTCTTCTGGCCCAGGACATCGCCCGGCATATTCGGGAGCTGATCGACAGCAAACACCCCATCCCGGCCGAACCGGAACACGGCGGCCCCTATCTCAGCCGTGCGGTGCAGCCGGGCGATTTCCTCATCCTCGTGCAGCGCCGTTCAGAGCTGTTTCACGAGATCATCCGCGAGTGCAAGGCGCGCAACCTGCCGATTGCAGGCGCCGACCGGCTCAAGGTCGGTGCGGAACTCGCTGTGCGCGACCTTGCGGCGGTGCTCAGTTTCCTGGCCACGCCCGAGGATAACCTGTCCCTTGCCGTGGCACTCAAATCCCCGCTTTTCGGCTGGAGCGAAGCGCAGCTTTACGACCTCGCCCAGGGCCGCGAGGACGCCTATCTCTGGGCCGAGCTGCGCAACCGGGCCGCGGATTTCCCGGATACCGTCGCGATCTTGCAGGATCTGCGCGATGAGGCGGATTTCCTGCGCCCTTACGAGCTGATCGAGCGCATCCTGACCCGCCATGACGGGCGGCGGCGCATCCTTGCACGGCTCGGACCCGAAGCCGAAGACGGGATTGACGCGCTGCTTGCGCAGGCGATGGCCTATGAGCGGCTCGCCGTGGACAGCCTCACCGGGTTTCTCGTCTGGCTCGAAGCGGATGAACTTGAGATCAAGCGACAGATGGACAGCGCGGGCAACCGCATCCGGGTGATGACGGTGCACGGCGCCAAGGGTCTGGAGGCGCCCATCGTCATTCTGCCCGATACCGGTCCGCGCAAGCTCGAACTGCGCGACCAGGTGATCCAGTCTGGCGATACGCCGCTCTGGCGTTCCCGCGCCGAAAGCGCGCCCAGCGCGATCATCACCGCAACGGAAGAGATTAAGGCCGCCGAACGCGCTGAACGTGACCGTCTGCTTTATGTCGCCATGACCCGGGCCGAGAAATGGCTGATTGTCGCCGCCGCCGGTGAACCGGGCACCAAGGGCGAAAGCTGGTATGAGAAGATCACCGCCGGAATGCAGGCCGCAGGCGCCCGTCCGCATGCCTTTGCCCGAGGCGAAGGTTTGCGCCTGTCGCATGGCAATTGGGCTGAAACAGAGCCTGTTTCCACCCCGCCCAGGGCCGAAGATCTGCCTGACCTGCCCGCCATGTTCCTCAGCCCCGCGCCGATGCCCGCCGCCCCCGTCAAAACACTCAGCCCCTCTGACCTTGGCGGGGCCAAGGCGCTGCCGGGTGAGGAAGGGCTTGATGAAGACGAGGCCAAATCGCGCGGGCGGCGCATCCATGAGCTGCTCGAAATCCTGCCACAGCATGATCCGGCAGAATGGCCCCAGATCGCCGCCGCTCTGATCGGAGACGACAGCGCGGCCCTTCTGCCCGAAGTCGCGCATGTGCTCACCAGGCCCGACCTGGCCTGGCTTTTCCGCGGCAACATTCTTGCCGAGGTTCCGGTCACCGCCGATCTGCCCGCCCTTGGCGGCAGACGCATCCACGGTGTGATCGACCTTCTGCATATCTCGGCCGACCGCGTGCTGGCGGTCGATTTCAAGTCGAACGCCCTGGTGCCCGACACCCCCGACGCCTGCCCCCTGGGCCTCTTGCAGCAGATGGGCGCCTATGCCGACGCCCTGCAACAGATCTATCCCGACCGCCCGGTCGAGACGGCTTTCCTCTGGACCAAAACCGCCAGCCTTATGGTGCTGCCACACGATCTTGTGACTGATGCCCTTGTCAGCACCCATATATCTTGACGTTCCGGGCTGGCCTTCCTAGGTTCTCCCCGTTGCCCGCCCCCTATAGGAGAGATTCCCATGGCCACCGTTGCCGTCACCGACGAAACCTTTGATGCCGAAGTCAAAAATTCCGATGTCCCCGTCGTGGTGGATTTCTGGGCCGAATGGTGCGGCCCCTGCAAACAGATCGGCCCGGCCCTGGAAGAGCTGTCCGAAGAGCTGGGCGGCAAGGTGAAGATTGCCAAGGTCGATGTCGACAGCAACCCCAACTCGGCCGTCGCCATGGGCGTGCGCGGCATCCCTGCGCTCTTCATCTTCAAGAATGGCGAAGTCGTGTCGAACCGCGCCGGCGCCGCCCCCAAGGCCGCGCTGCAAAGCTGGATCGAAGAATCGATCTGATGGATCAAACCATCGCTAAAAAGGGGCGTCTCCGGGCGCCCTTTTCTTTTCCACACCGCGAGGTCCATAGTCAGCCCCCGGGATGGCGATCCTGACGGGCGTTCTAGTGCACTTTATCCCTGTCAAATCCGCGCGCAGAACGAGCGATGCGCCCAGCGTCACCCAATAGCCAGCCCAGGTAGGAGTGCGAGCTATGGGCCGGGCGCTGCGCGGCTGTTAACCGGCCTGTTGATCTTCGCGCTCAACCGTTTCCCTTGCGACCCTTCCCGCCAAACGCCATATAGGGCCAAACCTATTGGAAAGGCACATCCATGGCAGACAATCAATTCCCCGGCTGGCACGGCACCACCATTATCGGCGTGCGCAAGGGCGGCGAAGTTGTCATTGCAGGCGACGGTCAGGTGAGCCTGGGTCAGACCGTGATCAAGGGCACCGCCCGCAAGGTGCGCCGCCTTTCCCCCGGTGGCTATGACGTGGTCGCGGGCTTTGCCGGCTCCACCGCCGATGCCTTCACCCTGCTGGAACGGCTCGAGTCGAAACTCGAAGCCACCCCCGGCCAGTTGCAACGCGCCTCCGTCGAGCTCGCCAAGGACTGGCGCACGGACAAATACCTGCAAAAGCTCGAAGCGATGCTGATCGTCACCGATGGAACCGAGCTTTACGTGATCACCGGCGCCGGCGACGTGCTGGAGCCCGAGCATGACGTCACCGCCATCGGCTCGGGCGGCAACTTCGCGCTGGCCGCCGCTCGGGGCATGATGGACGGCGACAAGAGCGCCGAAGAGGTGGCTCGCGCCGCCATGGCCATCGCCGCCGATATCTGCGTCTACACCAACGGCAACCTGACCGTGGAACGGATCGGGCCCGGCGCATGAGCCTGACCGAAGACGACCTGCGCGCCGCCGCCGCCGCGGGCATTATTGACGATGCCCAGGCCGCCCGCCTGACCACGCTGGCGCATCAGCGCGCCGGCCGACTGGCCAGGGGTCTGCCCGAGGACGAGCCGTTCGAGCTGTTCAAGGGGTTTTCCGAAATCTTCGTCTCACTCGGGCTGATCCTGCTGATTGGCAGCGCCATGGCCTTTGCCGCGGCCATCGGCGGGGTGTTTGCCATCACCCTGGGCCTTGCCGCGCTCTGCTGGTTCGCGGGCACCTATTTCACCCTCAAACGCCGGATGACCCTGCCGTCCATCGTGCTGGTCTCGGGCTATTCCACCGGCATCGGCGGGTTTCTCGCCTGGGCGATCGAGATGATCGGAATCGGTGGGTCTTCGGGGCTTGGAATCGTGCTTCTGGGCCTGCTCGGAATTGCGGCCATGCTCTTGCATTTTCGGACGTTCCGGGTGCCGTTTTCCATGTTTATAGCGGGCACATACGGCCTTTTGGTCGTCTTCGGCTTCACCGCCGAGGTCAGTCTTGAAAACCTGTTTACCGACGATCTGGAAACCCTGCTCGATTTGCGCCAGGGCAGCAGCTTTGCCATCGCCACGCTGATCTTCGGCCTGCTTGCCTTCCTCGCGGGCCTTTGGTTCGACCTGCGTGACCCGCATCGCGTCGGCCGCATGGCGCGCTCGGCCTTCTGGCTGCATCTTCTGGCCGCCCCCGCTCTGGTCAACACCGTGATGATGACGGCCTATAACGTGCAGGGCGCATTGGGCATGCTGTTGACGATTATCGGGCTTACCCTCGTCACCTGTTTCGCCCTGATCATCGACCGCCGCTCGTTCCTGACCGCCGGTCTGGGCTATCTCGCCGCTGTGATCTTCAGTTTCCTGAACTACGGCGAAGCCGACCTGTCGATCCCGACCCTGATGCTTGTGCTGGGGGCGATCGTCACCTATCTCGGCACTTTCTGGACCAACCTGCGTGTGCGCCTGATGCGCGCCCTGCCCGACTTCCCCGGCAAGCACCGCCTGCCCCCCTATTCGGAGTGACCATGACCGACCTCACCCCCCGCGAAATCGTATCCGAACTGGACCGGTTCATCATCGGCCAGAAGGACGCCAAGCGTGCCACCGCCGTCGCCCTGCGCAATCGCTGGCGGCGCAAGCAACTGGCCGACGATCTGCGCGATGAGGTCTACCCGAAGAACATCCTGATGATCGGCCCAACCGGCGTGGGCAAAACCGAGATCAGCCGCCGCCTCGCCAAACTGGCGCGCGCGCCCTTCATCAAGGTCGAGGCCACGAAGTTCACCGAAGTGGGCTATGTCGGCCGGGATGTCGAGCAGATCATCCGCGATCTCGTGGATGCCGCCATCGTCGAGACCCGCGACTGGATGCGCGAGGATGTGAAGGCCCGCGCCCACAAACAGGCCGAAGAACGCGTGATCGACGCCATCGCCGGCGAAGACGCCCGCGACGCTACCCGCGAAATGTTCCGCAAAAAGCTCAAGGACGGGTTGCTTGACGACACGGTGATCGAGCTGGACGTCGCCGATAGCTCCAACCCGATGGGCGGGATGATGGATATCCCCGGCCAGCCCGGCAGCCAGATGGGCATGATGAATCTCGGTGATCTCTTCGGCAAGGCCTTTGGCGGGCGTACCGTGCGCAAATCCATGACTGTCGCCGAAAGCTATGACGTGCTGATCTCGGACGAGGCCGACAAGCTCTTGGACGATGAAACCGTGAACAAGGCCGCACTCGAAGCGGTCGAACAGAACGGCATCGTCTTTCTCGATGAGATCGACAAGGTCTGCGCCCGCTCGGACGCGCGCGGCGGCGATGTCAGCCGCGAAGGCGTACAACGTGACCTGCTGCCGCTGATTGAAGGCACCACCGTGTCCACCAAATACGGCCCGGTCAAAACCGATCATATCCTGTTCATCGCCTCCGGCGCCTTCCACATCGCCAAACCCTCGGATCTTCTGCCCGAGCTTCAGGGCCGCCTGCCCATCCGGGTCGAGCTGCGCGCGCTCACCGAAGAGGATTTCGTGCGCATCCTGACCGAAACGGATAACGCGCTGACCCGCCAATACACCGCGCTGATGGGCACCGAAGAGGTTGAGGTCAGCTTCACCGAAGACGGGATCGCCGCCCTGGCCCGCATCGCCGCAGAGGTTAATCAATCTGTCGAAAACATCGGCGCGCGGCGGCTCTACACGGTGATGGAGCGCGTCTTCGAAGAGCTGAGCTTCACCGCCCCGGACCGCTCCGGCGAAAAGGTGACCGTTGATGCGGATTTCGTCGAAACCAATCTGGGGGATCTGGCCAAATCCGCCGATCTCAGCCGATACGTTCTGTGACAGGCCGGGCATGAGTATTTGAGGAACAATGAAAGCCTGTTCGCCCATGCTTTCATTGTTCTCACAATACTCCCGCCGGAGGCATTACTCTCTTATCCGCACCAGCTGAATTTCCTTCCCATTCCCTGCGTTTCACGCGACAGAGGATCATGGCCGTGCTCTCTTTCCTCCGCGAAAACGCCCCCTGGCTTTCTGCAGGGGTGTTGCTGACATTCCTCAGTTCCTTCGGCCAAACCTTCTTCATCTCGATCTTCGCCGGTGAGATCCGCGAAACCTTTCAGATCTCCCATGGCCAGTGGGGCGGCATCTATGCGTTGGGCACCACCGCCTCGGCCATCACGATGGTCTGGGCCGGGGGGTTGACCGACAGGTTCCGCGTCCGCGCGCTGGGCACCGTTATTCTGGCCATGCTCATGGGGGCCTGCCTCTTCATGGCGCTAAACCCGGTCTGGTGGCTGCTGCCGCTGGTCATCTTCTGCCTGCGCTTCACCGGGCAGGGTATGACGAGCCATATCGCCGTTGTCGCCATGTCCCGCTGGTTTATCGCCACCCGCGGCAGGGCGCTCTCGGTCGCCACGCTCGGCTTTGCATTGGGCGAGGCGCTCCTGCCGCTCATTTTCGTGGCGCTCCTGGTCTGGATCGACTGGCGGTTGCTGTGGGTCGTGGCCGGGGTGATCGCCATCGCGGGCGTACCGGTTCTGCTCCTGTTGCTGCGGCAGGAACGCACCCCGCAATCCATGGCCGAAAGCAGCCAGGCGCTCGGCATGTCCGCACTGCACTGGACCCGGAACCAGACCTTCCGCCACCCGCTCTTCTGGTTCATGGTGCCGGCGCTTCTCGGGCCCGGGGCCTTCAACACCGCGTTTTTCTTCCACCAGGTCCATTTCGCCGAGGTCAAAGCCATGACCCATATAGAGCTGGTCACCATGTTCCCCTTCTATACCGGCATCAGCATTGGCGCGATGGTCCTCTCCGGCGCTGCTCTGGACAAGTTCGGCACACCCCGTCTGATCCCCTGGTTCCAGTTGCCGATGGTCGCGGCCTTCCTCGTCTTCGCCTTCGCGCAGAGCTATGGCGCGATGCTGCTCGGCTTCTTCTGCCTGGCGCTCACCACCGGGGCCAACACCACCCTGCCCAATGCCTTCTGGGCCGAGTTCTTCGGCACACGGCATCTTGGATCGATCAAGGCGATGGCCGCCGCGGTCATGGTGCTTGGCTCGGCTCTCGGACCGGGCATCACCGGCCTCGGCATCGACCTCGGTATGGGGATTGAGGCGCAGTATATCCTTGTCGCCGGATACTTCATCTTCACCACGGTCATGATGGCGATCGGTGTCGGGCGTTACCGTCTCGACCTGGCGTAGGGTGCCGTGGTTCTGCATGTCAATGCAGGTTCACGCACCGCCCCGATTGCGCCGCAGATAGACATAATAGGCCCCGCCGCCGCCATGCTTCAGATGCGCCTCGCTCACCTGCAACACCGCCTGCGCCAGCGGCGGCTGCGCCAGCCAGTGCGGCACATTGTGCCGCAGCACGCCCAGCCGCGTCGGGATCGGCCCGCCATCGTCGCGCGGCTTGCCTTTGCCAGTGACCACCAGAACCAGCCGTTTACCGCTCGCCTGCGCGCTCAGGATGAACCGGGTCAATGCCGGGTGCGCCTGGTCCAGCGTCATCCCGTGCAGGTCAAGCTTGCCTTCGGGGCTCAGCTTACCGCGTTTGAGCCGCCCGAAGGTTTTCTTGTCCATCTGCAACGGGCTGGCCGCCACCTGCGCCCGCAAATCGGGGGCCACATCGTGCCCGGGCAGGCGCGCCACCGCCCGCTCTCCCAGGGTAAACCGCTCCACCGGCGCGCGCGGCGCTTTCACCGGCGTCGGCTTGGGCAAGGGCAAATCGCCCGCTTTGCGCTCGGGGTGCATCGCCTGCGTGGTCTGGGCCACCTTGCGCCACAGCTCCACCTCGTCCGGGCGCAGTTTCCTCCGGGTCATCAGAGCTGCTCCGACAACATCGCATAGGCCCTCTGGATCGGCAGCAGAACCACCATCCTTCCCGGATCGCGCAGCTTGCCCGCCTGACGTCCGGCCTCGGCGCCGGTGCCAAAGAAAATGTCCGCGCGTTGCGGCCCCTTGATGGCCGAGCCCGTATCCTGCGCGATCATCAGCCGGTTGATCCGGGTCGCGCCCCCCTTCTCGATCCAAACCGGCGCGCCTAGCGGGGTATAGGCCGGATCCACCGCGATCGAGCGCATCGTCGTGATCGAGCGGTTCATCGCCCCTTTCGGCCCCTGATCAGAGGGAACATCGTCAATCCGGCGGAAAAACACGAAGGACGGGTTGTGCCACAGAAGCGCCTGACCCTCCACCGGGTTGCGCCGCACCCAGTTCTTGATGACTTCCGCCGAAACCTGATGCGCCTTGTAAACCCCGCGCCGCACCAGCTCGACCCCGACCGAGCGGTACTCATGCCCGTTCGAGCCGCCATACCCCACCCGGATCATCCGCCCCCCGGGCAACCGGATCCGGCCAGAGCCCTGGATCTGTAGAAAAAACAGCTCCACCGGGTCATCCACCCAGGCAATCTCATAGCCGCGCATGAAATCGCCGGTCTCGATCTGTTGCCGCGTGTACCACGGGTTCGCGGCCTTGGCCTCTGCGGGCTCGCGATAGATCGGATAGCGATGGCGCACGGTTGGAGTAAGCGACCCGTTCAGCTCGGGCTCAAAATAGCCGGTGAACAACGGGCGGCGATCGTCTTCGATTTTCACCGGCCGGAAGAACAGCTCAAAAAATGACTTGGCCGGCGGGCGCTGCTGCGCCAATGCGCAAAGCGAACGCCAGTCGGGGTCACGCATGTCGGGGCAGGTGTTCAGAAAGACCTCAAGCGCCTCTTCGTGGCGGTCTTCGTCCCAGCCCTGCAATTCTTCGAAACTCAGAAGCGTATGGGTCAGATCGGATGCGAAAAGGGGAGCTGTAACACTCCCCCAAATCAATATCGCCGCTGCCCAGACCCGGATCATTCGCCCGTGGCGACAAGCCGCCAGTTGGGATCGTCCGATCCCATGATCCGCTCGAAGGTCCAGGTATCTTTCTGGCGCTTCGACTTGCCCGGCTTGCCTTCGACGATCTCCCCCGTGGAATCGCGTACCACCGAGATCAGTTCACCCACGAACCGGACGGTGATCTCCGCGCGCTGGCTGGACTGGTCGAAATGCGCGTCGGTCAGCGTGATCTCACGCACGCCGACAAACTCGGCATCGATGGTCAGGCCCTGCTCCTGCCGGGCATCGACCACCTGCACGAAGGCGTCATAGACGTCTTCCGACAGAAACGGCATCACCTCATCAAGTTTGCCATTTTCAAACGCCATCAGGATCCACTCATAAGCGCCGCGCGCGCCCTGCAGAAAATCCGCCACGCCAAAGCTGGGATCGGCCCGCTTCATATCGGCCAGCGCACCAGCGGCATCGGTGTCTTCGGCAATGTGATCCGTGATATCCAGATCCGGCCCGCCTTCGACCACTTCGAAACCGGCGCGGCGCTCCTGCGCCTCGCCCTGGCCTGCGCTGCGCGGCGGGCCTTCAAAGCCGTCCCGCGTGCCCAGCACGCTTTTCAGCCTCAGGATCAGAAAAACAGCGATGCCAGCCAGCACCAAGAGCTGCAAAAGGGGCGAGTTCATTTGGACCTCATTTCAGGCAGGGCATGGAAACATGCCCGGTTGGCCCTTATGTAGGTGAGGGACCGGGCCAAGTCCACCATGCGACAGTGGCAAATGCGCGGTCAATCGCAAGGAGATGTGCTTATGTGGCTCTTTCTGGCGTTTCTCGCCGTGCCGCTGATCGAGATTGCCCTGTTCATTCAGGTCGGCGGGGCAATTGGCCTCTGGCCCACGCTTGGGATCGTGGTTCTGACCGCCATTCTTGGGACAGTTCTGGTGAAAACCCAGGGCGCGCTGGCCATGAACAACCTGCGCGGCTCTTTTTCCCGGCTCGAAGACCCGTCCGAGCCACTGGCCCATGGCGCGATGATCCTTGTTTCGGGCGCCCTTCTGCTTACGCCTGGATTTTTCACCGACGCGGTCGGCTTTGCTCTGCTGATGCCGCCGGTGCGCAGTGCTGTGTTTGCCTGGCTGCGCAAGCGGGTCAAGGTGCAGCGCTTCGAGATGGGCCCGGATGGTCCGCGCGACCCGTATCCTCCACATCCTCCACGATCGGACGACGATATCATCGAGGCGGAGTATACCGAGGTTCCGCCCGAGAAACGCCCCACCCATACGCCATCAGGCTGGACCAAGCATTAAGCCCTACAGGCATTGAGGCTCGTCGGCCATCCTGCTATGGCTCTGCGCCAAACGAAGCATTCCTCTGGAGACCCCGATGGCTGAAAAAGAAAACGGTGCCGCGCAGCCGCAACAGCAGCAGCAACCGCCCCAGGTCAAGATGAGCATCCTGACCCAATATGTCCGCGACCTGTCCTTTGAAAACATCATGGCCCAGCGCGGTCAGGGTGGCGAAGTCACCCCCGATGTCACCGTCTCGGTCAATCTGGAGCCGAAAAAGCGCCAGCCCGATCATCAATACGAGGTCGACATCAAGCTGAAGGTCGATTCCAAGAACAAGGGCGACGGTCAGGCCTTGTTCCTGATGGAGCTCGACTATGCCGGCGTTTTCCATATCGAAGGCCTGCCGGATGAGCAGTTGCATCCGTTCCTTCTGGTCGAATGTCCGCGCCTGCTCTTTCCGTTCCTGCGCCGGATCGTCTCGGATGTGACCCGTGATGGTGGCTTCCCGCCGCTTAACCTGGAAAACATCGACTTCATGGCGCTCTACCGCAACGAGCTTGCCCGGCGTCAGCAGGCCGCGGCTGCCGCCGAAGGCGCCGACAAGCCCCAGGCCTGATCGCCAAAGCGCGCTGGCCCCGGACCTGATCCGGGGCCGCCGCCCCTGCTCAGACCTTCTTCCACAGTGCTGCGTCGCCCAGGCTTTCGACCATCGCCTTATGCGCGGCGGCTTCGGCATCGCTCAGGCGTGGGGGCAACGGCGTTGGCCGCGGCATCGGCCGCCACTCTGCGCCACCCTGCGCCGCACCCGACCCGCTGACCCCGGCCAGCACCAGATCCGGCTGCCGTCCACCGATCAGTTCCAGATAAACCTCGGCCAGGATTTCCGAGTCGAGCAGCGCCCCATGCAGCGTGCGCGCCGAATTGTCGATGTTGAAGCGGCGGCACAGCGCATCGAGCGACGCAGGCGAGCCGGGAAATTTCTGCCGCGCCATCGCCAGCGTATCAATCGCCCGGTCCATCGGCAGGCGCGGCAGGTTCAGCCAGCCCAGCTCGGCATTGAGGAATTTCATATCAAAGCTGGCGTTGTGAATCACCAGTCTCGCGTCTTCCACGAACTCCAGAAACTCCTGTGCGATCCTGGCAAAAACCGGTTTGTCGCGCAGAAAATCATCGCCCAGACCATGCACCTCGAACGCCTCCTGCGGCATGGCCCGCTCGGGGTTGATATACTGGTGATAGGTCCGGCCCGTGGGCATGTGATTGTAAAGCTCGACCGCGCCGATCTCGACAATCCGGTCGCCCTGTTCGGGCTCAAACCCCGTCGTCTCGGTATCAAGCACAATCTCACGCATCTGACAGCCCCGCCCTGATCTCTCGCACCACAGCCTGCACCTGTGCGCGCGCATGTTCAAGCGTATCGGTCAGGATCACGTAATCGGCCCGCGCGCGCTTCTCCGCATCCGGCATCTGCTTGGCGATGATCTGGTCGAACTGTTCCGGCGTCATCTGTCCCCGCTCCATCAGGCGGCGGCGCTGTTCGGCCGCGTCCACGCTCACCACGGCCACCGCGTCCATCATCGCCTCGCCGCCGGTCTCGAAAAGCAACGGGATGTCCAGAACCGTGATATCCGCTGTGGCATTTTGCAGGAACGCCGCCCGGTCCTGCGCCACAAGCGGATGCACAATCGCCTCGATCCGTTTCAGCGCCATAGGATCCGCCGCGATCACATCTTTCAGACGCGCCCGGGATACCGCGCCCGCCTCAACTGCTTGCGGAAACGCCTCGGCCATTGGCGCCACCGCGGCGCCACCGCTGGCATAAAGCCGGTGCACCGCCGCATCCGCATCCCAAAGGGCGCAGCCTTCGTCGACGAACATCTGCGCGGTGGTCGATTTGCCCATCCCGATCGACCCGGTGAGCCCCAGCCGATAGGTCATCTGAGCGCTGCCGCCCGCGTGGCGCTGTCCACCTCGGGCCGCACCCCGAACCAGCGCTCGAACGCCGGAACCGCCTGATGCAGCAACATCCCCAGGCCATCGACCGTCGTACAGCCAGCCTCTTCCGCTTCGATCAGAAGCCGCGTCTTGAGCGGGGCATAGACAAGATCGGTCACAATCGCGCGTTTGTTCAACCCGTCAAGGGGCACCCTGAGTTGCGGCTTGCCAAGCATACCGAGGGAGGTCGTGTTCACGACAAGGGCCGCATCTTCCAGCATATTGCCTGCCTGCACCCAGTCAAAGACCTGCAACCGCTTGCCAAATTCCTGTTTCAGCGCATCGGCGCGCACCCGTGTACGATTTGACAGCAGGATCTCCGGCACACCCGCATCGAGCAGCGCCGCGATCACCGCCCGCGCCGCACCCCCTGCGCCCAGCACTGCCGCAGGGCCGGACTTGGGGTCCCATGCGGGCGAGTATTGCTTGAGGTTCTGGATGAACCCATAGCCATCGGTATTGTCCGCATGGACCTTGCCATCCTTGCGGAAGATCAGCGTATTCGCCGCCCCGATCAGGATGGCGCGATCCGTCACAAGATCGGCCAGTTCCATGATCCGCTCTTTATGCGGGACGGTGATGTTTACCCCGACAAATCCCATCTTGGGCAAGGTCCGGATCACATCCGCCAGATCATCGGCGCTGACATCCATCGGAATATATGCCCCAGGAAGGCCATATGTCCTGAGCCAGTGGGTATGAAGCTGCGGCGATTTCGAATGCGCAATCGGAGAGCCGATCACACCGGCAAGAGGGATCTTCTCAAGGCTCATGTCTCGATCACCCCGCGATTGCCAAGGAACCACAGCAGCTCCAGAAGCGGAAGGCCAAGAACGGTGAAGTAATCGCCATCGATCCTCTCAAACAGCCGCACGCCTTCCTCCTCAAGCTTATAGGCTCCAACAGAGTGTTGGATACTGTCCCAGTTGCGGTCAAGATAGGCGTCCAGATACGCGTCTGAGAAGTCGCGCATTGTCATCTTTACAACACCGATCTTGCGCCAGACAGGACGGCCCCCCTCGCAGATCACCGCCGCCGAAATCAGCCGGTGCTGCGCGCCGCGCAGTTTTTCAAGCTGGGCGCGCGCCTCGTCCCGCGTCTCCGGCTTGGCGAAAATCTCGCCGTCGATCGCCAACACCTGATCGCAGCCGATCACCAGCGCCGCAGGGAATTTGGCGCTCACCTTCTGTGCCTTCAACTCGGCAAGCATATCCGCCACATCGCGCGGCGGCGCGCCCTCGGCCTGCATCGCATGGCGCACCGTCTCTTCATCGACGCGGGGTTTCTCAACCTCAAAGGCAAGCCCCGCATTGCGGAGCAAAACCTGTCGGATCTCCGAACCGGAGGCCAGGATCAAGGGCTGAGACATGTGGATATCCCCGTTGAAAAGTTAACAAGTGTTTATGAAAGACATGGGGAGAAATCCATCGCCTTCCTGATCCTGCGGGTAACGGTGGAGTTTCTCACATATTCCCAGACAATCATCCCTTGGGGAAAGGCATAACTTCTTTCTGGGGATAGATGCCATTTGGGGGAACAAGGCGCTGAGTTATCACCAGGGACTTAGGTCAGAAAAATACGTAAATTATTGTTATTATTTATTAATTTATTGGATTTGTCACTTGAATCCCGGTTCTACACAAGGTTGCCCACAGGCCGCGATTCTGTGGATCATCCCGTGGGCATTTCCTTAATCCACAGGCTTTGCCCTCCCTACAAAAAACATCATCCTTTTTAATCTTTCTTTTTATTTATAGAGAGAGGCAAAGAGGATTGGGATAAGATGACAGACCTGCTTGCCGAGCTTTACCCGTGGACCAAGGCGTTGCATATCGTCTCGGTGATTTCCTGGATGGCGGGTATGTTCTATCTTCCCCGTCTCTTTGTCTATCACGCTGAACAATCGCAGCCAGGCGATGACCGCGATACCGTTTTTCAGGAGATGGAGCGCAAGCTGCTGCGCCTGATCATGAACCCGGCCATGATCGCGACCTGGGTGTTTGGTCTTATGCTCGTCTTTACACCTGGCATTGTCGACTGGTCTGATATCTGGCCCTGGGTGAAATCGCTGGGCATCATCGTGATGACCTGGGTGCATCATTGGCTGGGGCGCAGACGCAAGGAATTCATGAGCGGCACCAACACCCGCACAGGCCGCACCTATCGTCTGATGAACGAAGTGCCGACCATTGCCATGCTTGTCATCGTCTTCGCGGTGGTCCTGCGGTTTTGAGCTGCCGATTGACTCAACACCGTCTGGCGCCTATGTAGCGGATCAAGCCCCCGTCCGGGTGGCCTGTTTTCCATTGATGACAAGACACGTCCCGCCTCGCAAGGCGCGTGCAAAGGTGTATCCCCATGTCCGAAGAGCGTCTCAACCTGTCCGATCTCAAGAAGCAATCCGCCAAGGATCTGCTCGATATGGCCGAAGATCTGGAGATCGAAAACGCCTCCACCATGCGCAAGGGCGAGATGATGTTCTCGATCCTCAAAGAACGCGCCGAGGAAGGTTGGACGGTCTATGGCGACGGTGTGCTCGAAGTGGTGCAAGACGGCTTCGGCTTTCTGCGCTCGCCCGAGGCGAACTATCTGCCCGGTCCCGACGATATCTATGTTTCACCCGAAACCATCCGCAAATATTCCCTGCGGACCGGCGACACGATCGAAGGCGAGATCAAGCAGCCCGAGGGCGAAGAGCGGTATTTCGCTCTGACCAATGTCAGCCAGATCAACTTTGAAGACCCCGAGAAGGCCAAGCACAAGATCGCCTTCGACAACCTCACGCCGCTCTATCCTGATGAGCGTCTGACGATGGAAATCGCGGACCCGACGATCAAGGACCGCTCGGCCCGGATCATTGACCTTGTGGCCCCTATCGGGAAAGGCCAGCGGTCGCTGATCGTGGCGCCGCCGCGCACTGGTAAAACCGTGCTGCTGCAGAACATCGCGACCAGCATCGAAAAGAACCATCCCGAATGTTACCTGATCGTCCTGCTGATCGACGAACGGCCCGAAGAGGTGACCGACATGCAGCGTTCGGTCAAGGGCGAGGTGGTCAGTTCCACCTTCGATGAACCCGCCACCCGGCACGTCGCCGTCTCGGAAATGGTCATCGAAAAAGCCAAGCGCCTGGTGGAACACAAACGCGATGTGGTCATCCTGCTCGATTCGATCACCCGCCTTGGCCGCGCTTTCAACACGGTTGTCCCGTCCTCCGGCAAGGTTCTGACCGGCGGTGTGGATGCGAACGCCCTGCAACGGCCCAAACGCTTCTTTGGCGCTGCGCGGAACATCGAGGAAGGCGGCTCGCTCACCATCGTGGCCACCGCGCTCATTGAAACCGGCAGCCGTATGGACGAGGTGATCTTTGAAGAGTTCAAAGGAACCGGCAACTCCGAGATTGTGCTCGACCGCAAAGTGGCCGACAAGCGTGTGTTCCCGGCCATGGACATCCTCAAATCCGGCACCCGGAAAGAGGATCTTCTGGTGGACAAGATCGACCTGCAAAAGACCTTCGTCCTGCGTCGGATCCTCAACCCGATGGGCACAACCGATGCCATCGAGTTCCTTATTTCCAAGCTCAAACAGACCAAGACCAACGCCGAGTTCTTCGATTCGATGAACACCTGACGGCCTGCGGTCGGGGGTGCGCCATATGGATACCATTTTCGCGCTCTCCACGGCGCCGGGAAAGGCCGGCGTGGCGATCGTCCGGGTATCCGGCCCCTCTGCCTTTGCATCGGCTGAGCGGCTTTGTGGTCATCTCCCCTCTCCGCGTCAGGCCTCGTTGCGGCAGCTCACCGGTGCGGATGGGGTCGTGCTTGATGAGGCGCTCGTTTTGACCTTTGAAGCCGGGCACAGTTTTACCGGCGAAGAGAGTGTCGAATTTCACTGTCACGGCTCCCCGGCCATCGTCTCTGCCGTACTTGATCAGCTCAGCCAGCACTCCGATCTCCGCGCGGCCGAGCCGGGGGAGTTTACCCGCCGCGCCCTGGAAAACGGTCGGCTCGATCTGGCGCAGGTCGAGGGCCTTGCCGATCTGATCGAGGCCGAGACCGAGGCCCAGCGGCGTCAGGCTCTGCGCGTCTTTTCGGGCGAGCTTGGCGCGCGCACGGACCGCTGGCGGCAGAAGCTGATCCGTGCCGCGGCACTGATCGAAGCCACGATTGATTTCGCGGACGAAGAGGTGCCTGTCGATGTCTCTCCCGAGGTGACGGCTCTCTTGACCGAGGTTCAGACAGAGCTTCACCGCGATGCCTCCGGTGTTGATGCGGCTGAACGTATCCGCACAGGCTTTGAGGTCGCCATCGTGGGCGCGCCGAATGTCGGGAAATCCACCTTGCTGAATGCCCTCGCCGGGCGTGAGGCTGCGATCACGTCCGAACATGCCGGAACAACCCGCGATGTGATCGAGGTGCGGATGGATTTGGGTGGTCTGCCGGTGACCTTTCTCGATACCGCCGGCCTAAGGGAAACGGAAGATGCTGTTGAGACGATCGGGATCGACCGGGCAAGGCAGCGCGCCGAACAGGCCGATTTGCGTGTTTTCCTGCTCGAAAATGGACAACCTATTGATATAAAACAGGAAAGTGATGATATCGTACTTCTGGCAAAAGGCGATTTGCAGGTATCTTCAACACGATCGATCTCGGGCAAAACCGGCCAGGGTGTCTCGGAACTTATTGAGAATATACGAGAAATTCTTCAAACTCGCGCCCTCGGCGTTGGTGTTGCCACTCATCTGCGTCACAAGCGGGCGATGGAGCGCGCCAGCACGCATCTGGTCGCCGCCCAAGAGCTGATAAGCCAGGGTCCGGATATGGCAGACCTTGCGGCAGAAGAGCTGCGCACCGCTATTCGTGCCCTTGATTCTCTGGTAGGACGCATAGATGTGGAGAACCTGCTGGACGAGATTTTCGCCAGCTTCTGCCTGGGTAAGTGAGGACTGTTTCACGTGAAACAATTTGATGTCGTGGTGATCGGTGGCGGCCATGCGGGCTGTGAGGCGGCGCATGCCTCTGCGCGGCTTGGGGCCTCCACGGCGCTGGTCACGCTGAGCCGCGCCGGGATCGGCGTCATGTCCTGCAACCCGGCCATCGGGGGCCTGGGCAAGGGTCACCTTGTGAGAGAGATCGACGCTATGGATGGTGTCATGGGCCGTGTCGCCGATGCTGCCGGGATCCAGTTCCGCCTGTTGAACCGCCGCAAGGGTCCTGCCGTGCAAGGTCCCCGCGCACAGGCGGATCGCAAGATTTACCGTGAGACCATGCTGGCCGAGATTGAGGCGCAGCCGAACCTGACGATCATCGAGGGCGAAGCCTGTGATTTTCTGATGTCCGGGGAGGCCGTCACCGGCGTCGTTCTAGACGATGGGACCGAAGTGAACGCTCGTGCTGTCGTCCTTACCACTGGCACTTTCCTCCGCGGCGTGATCCATATCGGGGATGTTTCGCGCCCCGGTGGTCGGATGGGGGATCGCCCATCGGTCAAACTGGCCGAGAGGATCGACAGTTTCGACCTCACACTTGGGCGGCTGAAAACCGGCACGCCCCCACGCCTTGATGCCAAGACAATCAATTGGGACATCCTCGAAAGCCAGCCGGGCGATGACGACCCGGTGATGTTTTCTTTCCTGTCCAAGGCCCCCAGCGCGCGCCAGGTGTCTTGCGGGATCACCCACACCAATGCGCAGACTCATGAGATTATCCAGCAAAACCTGGAGAAATCGGCGATGTATGGCGGGCATATCGACGGGATCGGCCCCCGGTATTGCCCCTCGATCGAAGACAAGATCGTACGCTTTGCCGACAAGACCTCTCACCAGATTTTTCTTGAGCCCGAAAGCCTGTCCGACGACCTGATCTATCCTAACGGCATTTCGACCTCTCTGCCCGAGGCGGTGCAAGAGGCTTATGTGCGATCGATCAAGGGGCTGGAAAATGCCCGGATCGTACAGCCCGGCTATGCCATCGAATATGACTACGTCGATCCGCGCGCCTTGTCCGCCACGCTTCAGCTTCGCACGGTTCCGGGGCTGTACCTTGCCGGTCAGATCAATGGCACAACAGGCTATGAAGAGGCTGGCGCCCAGGGTCTGGTGGCGGGCCTCAATGCGGCCTGCCAGGCGCTTGGGCGTGATCCGGTAGCGTTCAGCCGGTCGGATAGCTATATCGGTGTGATGATCGACGATCTAACGACGCGCGGCGTGTCGGAGCCCTATCGCATGTTCACGTCCCGCGCCGAGTTCCGCTTGTCCCTGCGCGCGGATAACGCAGATCAACGCCTGACGCCGCTTGCCATTGCGCTCGGATGTGTGGGCGAAACTCGTCGATCCGCCTTTGAAAACAAGGCAGAACGGCTTGCCTCGGCCCGGGACTTGCTTGAGGAAAACGCCTATACGCCCAAGCAGCTGAACGCGTTCGGCCTCAACATCAAGGAAGACGGCACCAAGCGCACCGCGTTTCAGCTTTTGTCCTTCCCGGATATCTCTTTCCCCGACATCCTGCCGATTGATGACCGTTTTGCCGGGATCGACGCGGAGAGCCGTGATCAGGTGGCGCGCGATGCGCTCTATCACAATTATATCGAACGTCAGAAGCGCGATGTCGAATTGATGCGCCGCGATGAGGACAAGGCCATCCCGGTGGATTTTGATTATGATGCGGTCGAAGGGCTGTCGAACGAGCTTAAGTCGAAGCTCAACACCATACGCCCGGCGAACCTCGCTCAGGCGGGTCGTGTGGATGGGATGACCCCAGCGGCGCTCACCCTTCTCCTGATGCGCCTGCGCCAGGAACAACGGAGCAAATCCGCATGATCACCCCCGAGGCGCTGGATGTTTCACGTGAAACATTCGCCCGGCTTGAGGCGTATGCGGCGCTTCTGGAAAAGTGGAACCCGAAGATCAACCTCGTGTCCCGCGAAAGCCTGGGCGACCTTTGGGTGCGGCATATCCAGGATTCGGCGCAGCTTTATGCGCTGGCCCCAAACCCCTGTAAAATATGGGCCGATCTTGGATCAGGCGGTGGATTCCCCGGACTTGTCATTGCGATCATGGCGTTGGAGCATGGCACACCTGCCGAGGTGATCCTTGTCGAAAGCGATCAGCGCAAGGCAACCTTCTTGCGCACCGTCATTCGCGAATTGTCCCTGCCCGCCCGCGTCATCTGTGACCGGATTGAACGCATTCCGCCGCTGAATGCCGATGTTCTGTCTGCCCGCGCCCTTGCCGATCTGACGGCGCTACTGGGATTTGCCGCGCAGCATCTTGCCCCGGATGGAACGGCGCTTTTCCCAAAGGGTGTGCAGTGGGAAAAAGAGCTTCAGGCCGCGCAATCACAGTGGAACTTCACCTATCACGTTGATAAGAGTTTAACCGAAACCGGACCCGTCATTCTTTCGGTCAAAGGAGTCTCCCGTGTCTGATCCGACTCGTCCCCCTGGGCCAAAAATCATTGCGATTGCCAACCAGAAGGGCGGCGTGGGCAAGACAACCACAACGATCAACCTCGGCGCTGCGCTGGCTGAACAGGGCGCGAAGGTGCTTGTCGTCGATCTTGATCCGCAGGGCAACGCCTCTACCGGACTGGGCATAGACGCCGACAGCCGCGAATACACCACCTATGAGCTTCTGCTCGAAGAGATCGATCTTGACGATGTCGTGCAGGCCACCGAAACCCAAAATCTTTCGATCATTCCCGCCACTGTCGATCTCAGCTCTGCTGATATGGAGCTGATATCTAACGAAAAACGCAGTTTCATGCTGCATGACGCGTTGCGCCAGCGCGCGATGGACACTTACGAGTTCGATTATATCCTGATCGACTGCCCGCCATCGCTCAACCTGCTGACCGTCAATGCGATGGTCGCCGCGCATTCCGTGCTGGTGCCCCTGCAAAGTGAATTTTTCGCGCTTGAAGGGCTGTCACAACTCATGCTGACCATTCGCGAGGTGCGGCAGACGGCAAACCCGAACCTGAGGATCGAAGGCATAGTCCTCACCATGTTCGACATGCGCAACAACCTCTCGTCGCTGGTCGAGCAGGACGCGCGCGACAATCTGGGCGAACTGGTGTTTCAGACGCGCATCCCCCGTAACGTCCGGGTCAGCGAAGCGCCGTCATATGCCATGCCCGTGCTCAGCTATGATCCCGCATCGAAAGGCGCCGACGCCTATCGCGCTCTCGCCCGAGAGCTGATGCAGAACCAGGCGCGCGTGGCCGCGTAATTCAGTTGAAAGGACAGACCCATGGCTGAGAAGAAAACCAAACGAGGTCTCGGTCGCGGCCTGTCTGCGCTGATGGCCGATGTGGCGGATGCCCCGGCAACTGAAAGTAGCCCCGCCCGCCCGGACATGATGGTGCCGATCGAAAAGGTCAGCGCCAATCCCGACCAGCCGCGGCGTCAGTTCGACAAGGATCAGCTTGACGATCTTGCCCGGTCGATTCGCGAAAAAGGGATCATCCAGCCGCTGATCGTACGGCCCCATCCCCGCAGAACGGGCGAATACGAAATCGTCGCAGGCGAACGCCGCTGGCGCGCCGGTCAGATGGCCAAACTCCACGAAGTCCCTGCTATCGTTAGAGAATTTGACGATATTGAAGTTCTGGAAGTCGCCATTATCGAAAACATCCAGCGGGCCGATCTGAACCCGGTGGAAGAGGCGGCGGGTTTCTCGCAACTGATGGAAAAGTTCGGCCACACCCAGGAAAAACTGGCCGAAGTCCTCGGCAAAAGCCGCAGCCACATCGCCAATTCGGTGCGCCTGCTCACCCTGCCCCTTGAGGTGCAGAGCTATCTGCGCGATGGCAAGCTTTCCGCCGGACATGCGCGCGCCCTGATCACCGCTGATGATCCCGTCGCGCTGGCCAAAGAGGTGATCCGCAAAGAGCTTTCGGTGCGTGAAACCGAAAAACTCGCCAAGGCGCAGGTCGAGAATATTTTCACCGAAAAGGGCAAATCGAAACCGGCCGCTCCGGGCAAAGATGCTGACACCCGCGCGCTTGAAGGGGATCTGTCTGCCAATCTCGGGATGAAAGTGGCCATTGACCACAAGCCCGGCCAGGAAGGCGGCGCTTTGACGATCAGCTATGCCTCGCTTGATGACCTCGATACGCTCTGCCGGTTGCTGAGCGCGACCTGATTCAGGCGTTCGGCCGCGTCCAGATGAAAATCAGCACAGCGCCCAGAACAACGACCTGAATCGCCAGAACATGCATCGGCGCGCTCAGCACGACCGAAATCAGGAAAACCACAATGATCGAGGCTGTGGCCAGCCGTTTGGCCCGCGGTCGAATGGCCCCGTGTTCCGCCCAGTCGGTGATCATGGGCCCGAACGTGCCATGTTCGATCAGCCAGGCGTGCAGTCGTTCAGACGACCGCGCAAAACAAAACGCGGCCAGCAGGATCAGCGGCACAGTCGGCACCAATGGCAACACGATCCCGATAAAGGCAGTGCCGAGGCTCAGAAACCCGCAAAACAGCCAGACAACCCGCATCAGACATCCGGCATCAGGGTTTCGATAACCGCATTCAACACCAGCCTGCCCTCCTGCGTCGCGCTGATCCGGTCACCCCTCGCCGTGATCATGCCAATGTCCTGCAAATGATCTAGCGCGCTCTGCTTCAGCGGGAACCCCGCGAGGGCTTGATACCGCGACCGGCTGATCCCCTCCGAGATCCGCAGCCCCATCAACAGATATTCCGAGACTTGTTCGCTTGTTGGCAGCGGGGCAAAAACAGTCTCTGTTTCACCAGACTCCGCCCCTTTTAGCCAGCGGTCGGGCATTTTGAACGCTTCTGTCGCGCAGCGCTCTCCATTCACCGTGATCCGCCCATGCGCGCCCGGGCCGATGCCGATGTAATCCCCATAGCGCCAGTAAATCAGGTTATGACGCGATTCCGCACCGGGCCGCGCGTGATTGGACACTTCATAAGCAGGCAGCCCCGCCGCATCGCAAATCTCTTGCGTGGCCTCGAACATATCGGCGGCATCGTCATCAATTGGCAAGCCTTTTAGCTTGCCTTTCGCATAGCGATCCCCAAAGGCTGTGCCCTGTTCAATGGTAAGCTGATAGAGCGACAGGTGATCGACCGCCATGCTCAGCGCCTCGCGCAGCTCTGCCTTCCATGCGTCGGGCGTCTGATCCTGGCGCGCATAGATCAGGTCGAAACTCACCCGTTCAAAATGCCGTCGGGCGATATCGAACGCGGCGCGCGCCTCTGCGACGCTATGAATCCGCCCTAACCTTTGCAAATCGCGATCGTTCAACGCCTGCACGCCCATCGAAACACGGCTGACCCCGGCCTCGCCATAGGCGCGGAATCGCCCAGCCTCGACCGAGCCGGGATTGGCTTCCAGCGTGATCTCCAGATCATTCGCCGCAGGCCAAAGCGCCTTGATCCGGTCGATCACGCGGGCCACGACATCGGGGTTCATCAGACTGGGCGTGCCGCCCCCGAAAAACACCGCATTCAGAACACGCCCGGGCAACAGCGCCGCATACCTGTCCAGCTCGCGGATATAGGCCTCGGCCCAGGCGTCCTGATCAATCGACCGCGCGACGTGAGAGTTGAAATCGCAATAGGGACACTTGGCCTGACAGAAGGGCCAGTGAAGATAGAGGCCAAAGCCCCCGTTCTGCCAATCCTCAGCCAAAACAGCCGGTCACGAACTTGGCAAAAGCATCCGCGCGGTGGCTGATCTTGTTCTTTTCCCAGCGGTCCATTTCACCAAATGTTTCCTCATACCCGTCAGGACGGAAGATCGGATCATACCCATGCCCCTGATCGCCCCGCATCGGCCAGGTGATCTGCCCGTCGATCGTGCCGGGAAACACCTCGTCATGCCCATCCGGCCAGGCCAGCACCAGCGTGCAACAAAACCGCGCGCGCCAGGGCTGCGCCGCGCCGGACGCAACCAATTCCTCATGCGCCCGCGTCATGGCCATCACAAAATCGCGGCCTTCGCCCGTCTCGGCCCAATCGGCGGTATAAACACCGGGGGCACCGCCCAGTGCGTCAATCTCAAGCCCGCTATCGTCCGACAGCGCCGGAAGCCCCGTCGCCCGTGCCGCCGCATGTGCCTTGATCCGCGCATTGCCCACAAAACTGGTCTCGGTTTCCTCCGGCTCAGCCAGCCCCTTTTCCGCGGCACCCACGACAGACACGCCATAAGGTTCCAGCAAGGCAGCTATTTCTTCCAGCTTGCCGGTGTTATGCGTGGCCACCAACAGGGTATCGCCGGTGAATTTACGCACCCGCCGCCTCCAGCTGTTTCGCCGCCAGCTCTCCAATACCTTTTTCGGCCAGATCCAGAAGTGTGTTCATCTGATCGCGGCTGAAGGTGGAGCCTTCGGCGCTCATCTGCACCTCGATCAACCGGCCCGATTGCGTCATGATGAAATTGCCATCGGTCCCGGCCTCGCTGTCCTCCGGGTAATCCAGATCCAGCACCGGTTGCCCGGCATAGAGCCCACAGGACACCGCCGCGACCGGATCGACCAGCGGATCGGACATGACATCGCCCGCCTTCATCAGCTTGTTCACCGCCAGGCGCAGCGCCACCCAACCGCCGGTGATGGCCGCGCAGCGTGTGCCGCCATCGGCCTGGATCACATCGCAGTCAACTGTGATCTGCCGCTCGCCCAACGCCACGCGATCGACCCCGGCACGCAAGGACCGCCCGATCAGCCGCTGGATTTCCACCGTGCGCCCGCCTTGTTTTCCGGCCGAAGCCTCGCGCCGCATCCGGCTGGTGGTTGACCGCGGAAGCATCCCGTATTCCGCCGTGACCCAGCCCAGGCCGGAGCCCTTGATAAACGGCGGCACACGGTCCTCGATCGTCGCGGTGCACAGAACATGCGTGTCACCCACACGGATCATACAGGACCCTTCCGCATGTTTCGTTACCCCGGTCTCGATTGAAACCGGGCGCATTTCGCTTAAATCTCTTCCCGAAGGCCGCATCGCTTGATCCTCTCTTCTTGGTTCCTGCGGGGATACGGGCGGCGCGCGTTCTGCGCAACCCCGATTGACCTTTCGGGCGCACCGTCTTTAATGGCGGATCAGACAAGGACACCGGCAAGATGACAGAGGCGACCCAGATCCTTGAGGAAATGAACGACCGCTCCCGCGAGGTGTTCCGCCGCGTGGTCGAAAGCTATCTGGCCACGGGCGATCCCGTCGGTTCGCGCACCCTGACCCGCGACATGAGCGAAAAGGTCAGCGCCGCCACGATCCGCAACGTGATGCAGGATCTGGAATATCTCGGCCTGCTCGACAGCCCGCATATCAGCGCTGGGCGGGTGCCGACGCAACAAGGCTTGCGGATGTTCGTCGATGGCCTGCTTGAGGTGAGCGACCTGGACGGCCCTGACAGGCAGATGATCGACGACACGCTCAAAAGCAATTCCGATGATGTTCAGGGCGCGCTTGACCGGATCGGCTCGGCCTTGTCCGGCGTGACCCACGGCGCGTCGCTTGTCCTGACACCCAAGCGCGAGGCCCCGATCAAGCATATCGAATTTGTCGGTCTGGGGCATGACCGCGCTTTGGTGGTTCTGGTCTTTGCCGATGGCCATGTGGAAAACCGGATTTTCACGCCCCCGCCGGGCCAGACGCCCAGCTCCATGCGCGAGGCGGCCAATTTCCTCAACGCCCTGATCGAAGGCCGGACGCTGTCGGACCTGCAAACTGATATCGCCCGCCAGATCGAAGCGCGCCGTCAAGAGATTGATCAACTGGCACATTCCCTGGTGGAAAGCGGGCTGGCGGTCTGGGATGGCGAAAGCGCCAGTTATGAGCGGCTGATCGTCCGCGGCCGGTCGAATCTCCTCTCCGCCGAGGCCGAGGAGGGCGAGCTGGAGCGCATCAAGACCCTGTTCGACGATCTGGAGCGCAAGCGGGATATCGCCGAGTTCCTCGAATTGGCCGACGAAGGCGAAGGTGTGCGCATTTTTATCGGCTCTGAGAACAAACTTTTCTCACTTTCGGGTTCCTCTTTGGTGGTCTCTCCATATATGAACGCTGATCGAAAGATCATCGGTGCGGTCGGGGTCATCGGCCCCACGCGCCTGAACTACGGACGGATTGTGCCGATTGTGGATTACACGGCGCAATTGGTTGGCAAACTGATCGCCGACCGAAGGTAAAGGTGAAGAATGGCAGACCCGCAAGAACGCGACGACGACTTCCTCGAAAGCCTGGAAAAGGCGATGGAAGAAGAATTCGAGGACCAGATGGCCGAAATCACGAATGAAGAGGCCGAGATTGACGCGCTGCGCGCCGAACGCGACGCGTTGCAGGACAAATTCATGCGCGCCTTGGCCGAGGCTGAAAATGCCCGCAAGCGCTCTGACAAGGACCGCCGCGAAGCCGCGCAATATGGCGGCTCAAAACTCGCGCGCGATATGCTGCCGGTCTATGACAACATGAAACGGGCTCTCGAAGCGGCGACCGATGAACAAAAAGAGGTTTCCGCTGCTTTGATCGAAGGGATCGAGCTGACCATGCGCGAGCTTCGTAACGTGTTCGCCAAGCACGGCGTCACGGTGATCAGCCCCGAAGTGGGCGACCGCTTCGACCCGCAACTGCACGAAGCGATGTTCGAGGCCCCCCTGCCCGGCACCAAGGCCGGCGACATCATTCAGGTCTCTGCCGAAGGCTTCATGCTTCATGATCGTATCCTGCGCCCGGCGCAGGTTGGCGTCTCATCGCATACCGGATAAGATCAGGGGGCCGCTTCGGCCCCTTTTTCATCTGATGTGACTTCATGACCCGATTTCTGACGCCGTTCTTTGCCCTGCTTCTCCTCGCCCTGCCCGCACAGGCACAAACCTATCCCGAGTATGAGGAGATCTATGTCAACGATTTCGCGGATCTGCTCACCCCCGAAGAAGAGGCCGACATTCGCGCCGACCTGAAGGAACTGCGCGACAAGCGCGATATCGAGTTTACCGTCGTGACCATCAACTTGATGTTCGACTATGGCCACACCGGCGCGATCGAACCCTTCGCCACCGGACTTTTCAATTACTGGGGTGTGGGCAATGCGCGGCGCAACGACGGGGTGATGATGCTGATCTCCCGCTTTGACCGAAAGATGCGGATCGAGGTCGGTTCGGGCTACGACATCTCGCTGAATGCCCCGATGAAACGGATCATCGATAACGACATCACTCCGCATTTCAAGGCGGATAACTATCCAAAGGGCATCCGTCGCGGTGTGGACGCGGTAATCTACGAGCTCACCGGCGCCTATCCCGGTGCAATAGACGGCAACATCCTGCAAAAATCCTGGAGCACGGCTCGCCGTTGGGCCGAAATTCTGAAATGGGCGCTTTTGCCCATCGGAGGCGTGGCCGGTGGATTTGGGTTCTACCTCTACCGCCGGTTTCGCCGTTACCGTCCCCGGCGATGCCCCGTCGATGGCGGCAAGATGCAGCTTCTGGCCGAGCATTGGGATGACAAGCACCTCAAAGAGGGCGAGCGCCGCGAGGAAGAGCTGAAAAGCGTCGATTACGATGTCTGGATCTGCCCGGATTGCGAGCACCTGACCATTGAGGCCTATAAATCCTGGTTCAGCCGCTACAGCGCGTGCCGCGCCTGCGGCTACAAAACGCTCGAAGGCACCACCACGATCCTGCAAAGCGCGACGACCACCTCAACCGGGCGCAAACGGATCGACTATGAATGCCATCACTGCGATGAACAGTATTCCGTCACCAAGACCATCCCGAAAGTGTCGAAATCCTCGTCTTCCTCGGGCGGTTCGTCCAGCTTTGGCGGCGGCTCCTCCTCAGGCGGCGGCGCCAGCGGAAGCTGGTAAACTATCGCGGCACTTTCGCCTCTTCTGATTTCTCAAACACCAGAGTATCGCCATCCCAGGCGCGCATTTCCTGCTCGATCACAAAGGCCTCGGCCTCGCCCCGCATCCGCAGAATCAGCTCTGTGCGCACCCCCCAGTTTCCGCGGCCCAGCCCTCGCGACCAGGTAAATTCAACCCCGGCGCTGGCGGGATCATCGCGGTCGATCGTCCACCGCTCTGTCACCGCCTGTTCGGTGATCAGCCCGGTGCCCTGATCCTCACGCCGTCCCTGATCCCCGCTGATGATCAGCTCGATCCGGCCATCCTGATGGTCGATCCACTCTTTGCTTTCCGCACCTTCGCGTAACTGCCTGCTGTCCCGTGTCGGCACGGGCGGCGGCGCGTCAAAAGCAATCTCCTGCCCCATCCCCTCGTAGACCGGCAGGTTCAGCGCCCCGGCGGTCACCGTCAGGGTGAACGCCTTCCCCTCGGGCCAGCAATAGGGCCAATAACTGCTGCACAGGGCCAGCCGCAACCGATGCCCCTTCGGCAACCGATAGGCAGAATGATCAAGCCTGAACGAGACGGTCACCGCCTCCCCCGGTACCATCGGCTCCTTACGGTCAAACCCGTTGCGATGTTGCAGGTTCAGCATGCCGAGACTGATCAGCGCGACGGTCCCGTCGGGCCGGACATCGCACAGCCGGGCAATCACCTGACCGCATTCCGCGTCGCTCGCCAGGGTCAGCGTCACCTCCGGCGCGCCGATCAGGTTCATATCCTCTTCCAGCACCGCGCCGTCAAAGCACAGGCTTCGCGCGTCATCGACGCTCTGATCCCCCGGAAGCTCGCCTGGCCCAAAGCCAAAGGGAAAATACTCCCCGCTTGCCCGCCCGATGGTCAGATCAGTCTCTATCTCTGCCTGAAACGGCTCTGCTTTGCCCAAAGATCCCGCGCCCAGACCAAGGGTGAGAGGGCGAACATCCGTCGACGGCCAGTCCGGCAGCCCGATCCACCGCCCCGGCCGTTCCTTCAGCGCGGGATCGGGCCGCACGCTGTCCATCACATAGGCGCGATAGGCCGGGTCATCCTCCGCGCCATTCTCGATGCCCTTCAACCAGCGGTCCCACCAGCGCAGCGCAAGCCCAAGGTAATCAATCCGCGGCTCGATCGTGCTGATATGCGGATATTTGTGGATCCACGGGCCCATGATCCCCTGTACCACGCCGCTTGCGTTTTCCAGCATCGCCGCCATCGCGTTGCGATACCCGTCATGTTGACCGCCGATCACCAGTACCGCCGCCTCGAACTGGTCATAGCTTTCGCAGACCGATCCGTGCTCCCAATAGGCATCGCGGTCGCTATGTGCGGTCCAGCGTTCGGCCACAAACGGCGCGTTTTCGAGCCTGTTCAACCAGCTTTCGCGCCAATCCTCGCGCAGTTTCGGATCGGCGGGCACTGAAAACCACGAGGCCGCCGTTGCCGCCCAACCCGGATTCTCGCCCAGTTGAATACCGCCCTTATAGTGGATGTCATCCGTATAGCGGTTCACCGTCGTGCCGATGCTGATCACCGCCTTCAGCGCCTCGGGTCGTCGCGCCGCGATCTGCATCCCGTTGAACCCGCCCCAGCTGATCCCTTGCATCCCCACATTGCCATTGCACCACGGCTGCGCAGCGATCCAGGCGATGATGTCCTCCCCGTCCTGAAGCTCCTGCTCCGAATACTCGTCATCATACAGCCCTTCGCTGTCGCCACAGCCGCGCCGGTCCACCCGCAGGCAGGCATAGCCCTGCTCGGCAAACCAGGGATGCATTGTATCGTCCCGGTCAATCGTGCCATCGGATTTGCGATAGGGCAGATATTCCAGAATGGCCGGAACAGGCTCTGATTCAGCCTCATCCGGTATCCAGACCCGCGCCGACAGCCGCGTGCCGTCGGGCAGCGGAATACCGAAATCCATCTCATGTTTCATTTGATCAGCCCTTTGAGCTCATAAATAAGATCCAGCGCCTGCTTCGCGGTCAACTCATCCGGAAGCACCTCCTTCAGCCGGTCTTCGACAGCCGATTCCTTTGCAATGGGCGCAGCCGGCGCTGGTGTGGCGGCAAAAAGCGGCAGGTCGTCGATCAGTGCCTCGCGCGCCCCGCCGCCTTCGCGTTCGCCCTCTTCCAGCGCGTCCAGAACCACGCGCGCGCGATTCACCACCGCCTCTGGCAGCCCAGCCAGCTTGGCCACCTGCACGCCATAGCTCCGGTCCGCCGCGCCGCGCCGCACCTCATGCAGGAAAATCACGTCGCCCTCATGCTCCTTGACTGTCACGGTCGCGTTGTCGACCCGCTCCAGCGTATCGCTGAGATTGGTCATCTCGTGGTAATGCGTGGCAAACAGCGCCCGGCAGCCATTGACCTCGTGCAGATGTTCCAGCGTCGCCCAGGCAATGCTCAACCCGTCATAGGTTGCCGTGCCCCGCCCGATTTCATCAAGAATAACAAAGGCATGATCGTCTGCCTGGTTCAGGATCGCGGCGGTTTCCACCATCTCGACCATGAAGGTCGACCGCCCCCGCGCCAGGTCGTCCGAGGCACCGACGCGGCTGAACATCTGGCTGACCATACCGATATGCGCCGCCCGCGCCGGAACAAAAGAGCCGATCTGCGCCAGCAGCGCGATCAGCGCATTCTGCCGCAGAAAGGTGGACTTACCCGCCATGTTCGGCCCGGTCAGAAGCCAGATGTCGCTTCCCTGACCCAGGTCGCAATCATTGGCAATGAACGGCGCGCCACCCTGCGCGCGCAACGCCTGTTCCACCACCGGATGCCGCCCGCCCTCAATCTGCAGGGTGCGACTGTCATCCACCTTCGGACGGCACCAATCCTCGCCCTGTGCCAGATCGGCCAGCGCTGTGGCCAGATCCAGCTCCGCCAGACCGCGTGCGGCTTGTGCAATCTCTGCGGATTGGTCCAGAATGGCGTCTTTCAGGCTGGAATAGAGCCGTTTTTCGATCTCCAGCGCCCGACCCCCGGCATTGAGGATCTTGGTTTCCATCTCGCTCAAGGGAAGTGTGGTAAACCGCACCTGATTGGCCGTGGTCTGCCGATGCTTGAAGGTCTCGTTCAGCGGGGCTGACAGCATCTTGTCCGCATGGGTCGAGGTCACTTCGACAAAATAACCCAGTACGTTGTTATGCTTGATCTTGAGGCTCTGAATACCGGTCAGCGCGGCATATTCGCTCTGCATTCCGGCAATCACCCCGCGCCCTTCGTCGCGCAGTTGCCGCGCCTCGTCCAGCTCCGCATCGTAACCCGGTGCGATGAACCCGCCATCGCGCGCGAGCAAGGGCGGCTCGGCCACCAGCGCCTGATCCAACAGGTCAAGCAAAGCGTCATGCCCGGTCAGACCCGCGCGCGCCTCCTCCAAAAGCGATGGAAGATCGGCCTCTGCCAGCCGTTCGGCAATCGCCCCGGCCTGCTCCAGCCCGTTGCGCACCGCGGCCAGATCCCTCGGTCCGCCCCGGTCCAGCCCCAGCCGCGACAGCGCGCGGTCCAGGTCCGGCACCTTGCGCAGCGCCTCGCGCAGATCGGCCGAAATGCGACTCTGTTCCAGCGTAAAACCAATCGCATCCAGCCGCGCATGGATCACATCCAGCTGCCGCGAGGGCGAGGACAAACGCCGCTCCAAGAGCCGCCCGCCCCCCGCGGTCACCGTCCGGTCAATGGCGGACAGTAAAGAGCCGGATCGCCCGCCATTCAGATTATGCGTCAGTTCCAGATTGCGGCGCGTGGCGGCGTCGATCTGCATCACCCGCGCTTCCGCCTCGCGCTGTGGCGGACGCATTAGCGGCAGTTTGCCCTTCTGCGTGATCTCCAGATAGTCGACGATCGCGCCCATCGCGGCCAGCTCGGCCCGACTGAACGCCCCGAACGCCTCCAACGTGCTTACCTCGAAGAGCGCACAAAGCCGCCCCTCGCCATTGGTGCTGTCAAATGACGCCGCCCCCAGCGGTGTCAGCGCCGCGCCGCTCTCCTCGATAACCTCGGCCAGGGCGCCCATATCGCCATCGGCCACGATCACCTCGCTCGGCCGCAGCCGCGCCAGTTCCGGCCCCAGCCGCGCCGCCGTCAGCGGCATCACGTGAAACGCCCCGGTCGAGATATCCACCCAGGCCAGCGCCGCCTGCCCGCGCACCTCCGCGAAACTGGCCAGGAAATTGTGCCGCCGCGCGTCCAGCAGGCTTTCCTCGGTCAATGTCCCCGGCGTGACCAGCCGCACGACATCGCGCCGCACCACCGCCTTTGACCCGCGTTTCTTTGCCTCTGCCGGGTCTTCCATCTGCTCACAGACGGCCACGCGAAACCCCTTGCGGATCAGCGTCAGAAGGTACCCTTCGGCCGAATGCACCGGCACACCGCACATGGCGATATCCTCGCCCAGGTGCTTGCCCCGCTTGGTCAGCGCAATATCCAGCGCCGCCGACGCCGCCACGGCGTCGTCAAAGAACAACTCATAAAAATCGCCCATCCGATAGAACAAGAGCGCCTCCGGATACCCGGCCTTGATCTCCAGATATTGCGCCATCATCGGCGTCACGGCAGATTTGGCAGACGTCACGAGCACCCCCCTTGGTCCCTGCCCGCGACCTTACAAAGCCCTCTGCTGCGACGAAAGGCCAAACCGTGTTTCTGTTGAGCCTTGGCGTGCGGGGGGCTATGAACATCCGGACCGAGACTCGAGGACAGGTGAGAGAATGCCCAAACCCAAGTTTACCCCCGAAGAGGCGCTCGCCTTTCACCTTGAGCCGACCCCCGGCAAGTTCGAGATTCACGCCACCGTGCCGATGACCACACAGCGGGACCTGAGCCTGGCCTATTCCCCCGGTGTCGCCGTGCCTTGCATGGCCATCGCCGAGAACCCCGAGACGGCGTATGACTACACCAACAAGGGCAACCTTGTCGCGGTGATTTCCAACGGCACGGCGGTGCTGGGCCTTGGCAATCTGGGCGCGCTGGGCTCCAAGCCGGTGATGGAGGGCAAGGCGGTCCTGTTCAAACGCTTCGCCGATGTGAACTCCATCGACATCGAGCTGGATACCGAAGACCCCGACGCTTTCATCAACGCCGTACGCCTGATGGGGCCGACCTTCGGCGGGATCAACCTCGAAGACATCAAGGCGCCTGAATGTTTCATCATCGAGCAGCGCCTCAAGGAAGAGATGGATATTCCCGTCTTCCATGATGATCAGCACGGCACGGCGGTGATCTGTGCGGCGGGTCTGATCAATGCGCTGCACATCTCGGACAAGAAGATCGAGGATGTGAAGATCGTGCTCAACGGGGCAGGGGCCGCGGGCATCGCCTGTATCGAGCTGCTGAAATCCATGGGCGCGCGGCATGACAATTGCATCGTCTGCGACACCAAGGGCGTGATCTATCAGGGCCGCACCGAGGGCATGAACCAGTGGAAATCGGCCCATGCGGTCAAAACCGAACTGCGCACGCTCGAAGAGGCCATGAAAGGCGCCGATGTCTTCCTTGGCGTGTCGGTCAAAGGGGCGGTGACCGAGGATATGGTTGCCTCCATGGCCGAAAACCCGGTGATCTTCGCCATGGCCAACCCCGACCCCGAGATCACGCCGGAAGAGGCGCAGGCGATCCGCCCCGATGCCATCGTCGCCACCGGGCGGTCGGACTATCCCAACCAGGTCAATAACGTGCTGGGCTTTCCCTATCTTTTCCGGGGCGCGCTTGATGTGCATGCCCGCGCCATCAATGACGAGATGAAAATCGCCTGCGCTGAGGCTCTGGCCAAGCTGGCCCGCGCCGATGTCCCCGACGAGGTCGCCATGGCCTATGGACGCAAGCTCAGCTTCGGGCGCGACTACATCATTCCAGCGCCGTTCGATCCGCGTCTCATTCACACCATCCCGCCCGCCGTGGCCCGCGCCTGTATGGACACCGGCGCCGCGCGTCGGCCCATTGTCGATATGGACGCCTATGAACTGGCGCTCAAATCGCGGCTTGATCCGACGGCGACGATCCTGCGCTCGATCAATGCCCGCGCCCGCAATGCCCAGGCGCGGATGATCTTTGCCGAAGGCGATGACCCCCGCGTGCTCCGTGCCGCCGTGCAATATCAGCGCTCGGGGCTGGGGCAGGCCATCGTTGTCGGCCGTGACAACGATGTGCGCGAGAAACTCGAAGCGGCGGGCCTTGGCGATGCCGCCTATGAGCTGAAGATCGTCAATGCCGCCAAGACCGACCATTTCGCCGATTACAAAAGCTTCCTCTATTCCCGGCTTCAGCGCAAAGGCTTTGACCGTCACGACATTCACCGCCTCGCCGCGCGTGACCGGCATGTGTTTGCCTCGCTCATGCTCGCCCACGGACATGGCGACGGGCTGATCACCGGGGCCACCCGCAAATCCGCCTATGTGCTGAACCTGATCAACCATGTGTTCGATGCCGATGCCCATCATGGCGCGGTGGGCGTCACGGCGCTCTTGCACAAGGGGCGGATCGTGCTGATTGCCGATACGCTCGTGCATGAATGGCCCGACGAAGAGGACCTTGCCAATATCGCCGAACGCTCCGCCGGGGTGGCGCGGCACCTGGGGCTTGAGCCGCGCGTCGCGTTTGTCAGCTTCTCCACCTTCGGCTATCCGCGCTCCGAACGGGCCGAAAAGATGCTGCGCGCTCCGCAGGTTCTGGAAAAGCGCGGCGTCGATTTCGAATTCGAAGGCGAGATGACCGTCGATGTGGCGCTCAACCCGACCGCGCAAGAGAATTACCCGTTCCAGCGCCTGACCGGCCCGGCGAATATCCTTGTTGTCCCTGCGCGGCACTCCGCCTCGATCTCGGTCAAACTGATGCAGGAGATGGCGGGCGCCACCGTGATCGGCCCGATCCTCACCGGCGTCGATGCGTCAATCCAGATCTGTTCGCAATCCTCTACCGCCAACGATATCCTCAACATGGCCGTTCTGGCCGCCTGCAAGGTGGAGTGATCCGGGGGGTCGCGCGATGATCTATACACTGGGGTCGATCAACGCCGATTACATCTATCGCGTGCCTCACCTGCCCGCCCCGGGCGAGACGCTGGCAGCAACCCATCTCAGCCGCGAACTGGGCGGCAAGGGGGCCAATCAATCCGTCGCCGTGGCCCGCGCCGGGCGCGGGGTGTCACATATCGGTGCGGTCGGGCAGGATGGCGGCTGGGCCGTGACCGCGCTCGAAGGCTACGGCGTGGATTGCACCCATGTCGCAACCGTCGATGCCCCCACCGCTCATGCAATCATCAATGTCGATCCATCGGGGGAAAACGCGATTGTCATCTTCCCCGGCGCCAACCGGGAACAGTCTCTAACCCGCCTCGATATGGCCCTCACACATGCCGAACCCGGCGATTATCTTCTCCTGCAGAACGAGACGAACCTACAGGCCGAGGCCGCCCAACTGGCGAAATTGAAAGGCATGACCGTCGTCTATTCCGCCGCGCCCTTTGCCGCCGACGCGGTGCAGGCGGTGCTGGATCATGTCGATATTCTGGTGATGAACGCCGTCGAGGCCGCACAGCTCACCGCGGCGCTGGGCATATCGGCGGCGGACCTCCCCGTTTCGGCGATGATTGTCACCCGCGGCGCTGACGGCGCGGACTGGATCGCGCAAGGTCAGACAACACATGTGCCCGCCCTGCCCGCCGATCCGGTCGATACCACCGGCGCCGGCGATTGCTTTATCGGCTACACCATCGCCGGGCTGGATGAGGGCCTGTCTCCGCAGGACGCGATGCGCCTCGGGGCTGCCGCGTCCGCTCTTCAGGTACAGCGCCCCGGCACTGCAGGCGCCATTCCCAGCCGCGCGGATGTGAACGCCCTGCTCAATACTTCGCGGTAAAGGGCGCCTCGCTGCCCCAAAGCTGCTGCACCCGTGCATCGCGCCCGCAGGCCTGACGATAGCGCTTGTAGGCTTCGGATTGCTTCTTGGGGCCGAACCGCGTCACCACGATCTTTTTGCCCTTGTAGTAATCCTGATGATAATCCTCCGCCGGATAGAAGGTGGATGTGTCCAGAATTGGCGTGACGATCTTTTTGCCCAGCACGGCCTGCGCTTCGGCCTTTTCAACCTCGGCAAGCTGCTTTTCCGCTGAGTTAGAGACGAAAACGGCCGTGCGATAGCTGTCCCCCCGGTCACAGAACTGGCCGCCTGCATCGGTGGGATCGACCGAGCGGAAGAACATGTGCAAAAGCTGCTCGCGGCTCACCTTGCTCGGGTTGTAAATGATCTTCGCGGCTTCGTAGTGCCCGGTACCGCCCTTGGTCACGTCGCGATAGCTGGGGTCTTTCTTGGTCCCCCCGGTATAGCCCGAGATCACCTCTTTCACGCCCTTGACGGACTCGAAATCGCTTTCGACGCACCAGAAGCACCCGCCGGCAACGATCAGCTCTTCGGTGCCCGCCGCCTTGGCCGTACCGCTTTGCACGCACAGCCCCGCAGCGATCAGCCCCGCCAGGGCCAAGGCTTTCAGATCCCGCAATTTCAAAATCATCTTCGCGCCCTCCATGAGTTGCCCCGATCATGCCGCTGTCACCACCGGTTGCAAAGTCACAGGATGGCGAGGTCACGCGCCCGTGAGAGGATTTTACCCCTTGGCATCGTTCAGGCCCGCCCCTAGCGTGCGGCTGTAACAAAGGGGGCCCCATGACCGACCATCAGACCACCCATCAGGCCGCCGAAGACGCGCGGAATGAAACACTTCTTCTGTGGCTCAATGGCCGGATCGTTCCCAAGGCCGAGGCGCTGGTCAGCGTGTATGACAGCGGCTTCATGCTGGGCGATGGCGTGTGGGAGGGGCTCCGGCTCTATGACGGCACCTGGGCCTTCGCGGATGAACATCTCGACCGGCTGTTCGAGGCCGCGAAGGCGATCGACCTCGATATCGGCATGTCCCGGGCCGAAGTGATGCAGGCCCTGCTCGACACGCAAGCCGCCAATGACATGCACAGCGATGCCCATGCCCGCCTGATGGTCACGCGCGGGGTCAAGACCCGGCCGTTTCAACATCCCTCGCTCAGCCAGCAGGGCCCGACCATCACGATCATCATGGAACATTCCAAACCCAGGATCGCGCGCCCCATTCGCCTGGCCACCGTGCCGCATATCCGCGGCCTGCCGATGACGCAGGATCCCAAGCTGAACTCGCATTCCAAGCTCAACTGCATCCTCGCCTGCATCGCCGCCGAAAAGGCAGGCGCGGACGAGGCGCTGATGCTGGATATCCATGGTTTCGTGAACACCACCAATGCCTGCAATTTCTTCATCGTGCGCAAGGGCGAGGTCTGGACCAGTACGGGCGATTACTGCATGAACGGGATCACGCGCCAGAAGGTGATCGACCTCTGCCGCGCCAATGACATCCCGGTGTATGAGCGTAATTATTCCCTCGTCGATACCTATGGCGCGGATGAGGCGTTTCTCACCGGCACATTCGGCGCGCAAACCCCGGTGGGCCAGATCGACGGCCGCGTGATCGGAGACGGCCTGCAAGGGCCGGTGACGACCCGCATTCAGGGGCTCTACAAGGCTCTGATTCAGCGGGAAACGGCCTGACCCATGCGGATCGCCATGTGGTCCGGGCCGCGTAACCTCTCGACGGCGATGATGTACAGCTTCGGCGCCCGCGCCGATATGGCGGTGGTGGACGAGCCGTTTTATGCGGCCTATCTGGCGATGACCGGTCTCGATCACCCGATGCGGAACGAGATCCTGGCATCACAGCCGACGGACCCCTCTCAGGTCGTGACCGACCTGCTCGGAACAATCCCGGACGGCAAGCCGCATTTCTATCAGAAACACATGTCCCAGCACATGATCGACGGGGTGCCCCGCGACTGGACCCGCGAGGTGACAAATGTTTTCCTCATCCGCCATCCCGCCCGTGTCGCCGCCAGCTTTGCCGCCAAATATGAGAACCCCGGCCTGATGGATATCGGCTTTGTCCAGCAGGCCGAGCTGTTTCAACAGCTTCTCGATGCGGGGCAGCAGCCTGTCGTGATCGACAGCCATGACATCCGCGACGATCCCGAGCGCATGCTCAGACGGCTTTGCGATGCCATTGGCCTGCCCTGGGATCCGGCGATGCTGCACTGGCCCGAAGGGGGCCACAAGGATGACGGTGTCTGGGCTGAGCATTGGTATGGCGCGGTGCATCGCAGCACCGGATTTGCCCGGAAAGAGGGCGAATTGCCCAGTGTTAGAGACACATTGGCGGACCTGGCCGAGGCCGCGATGCCCTATTACGAGGCGCTCAAAAGTCACAAACTCTAGGCTTTTCCCCGTAACTTTCGTGCCCTGCCGCCCCATATCCCTGACATGAACAGACGTGACTTTGGAAAAATGGTGCTTGGCTCAGGTATCGCTGCGGCGGTGCCGGTGTCGGGCATGGCCGGGGCCGCCGCAGCCTCGGCCCAGCGTAGCAAATACATCTTTGCCGTGGCACTCGCCCATAACCGCACCGATGTGTCGGCCGACATGATTTCGGAGATGTTCAACGTCCGCCCCGGCATCGCGCGTGGCTTCATCCGCAAGATGGTCCGCAACGGCGTGGTGGATGCACCCAATGCCGACGGCATCGCCCGGCTCGCCAAACCGCTGCAACGGATCGTGCCCGAGGTGGTCGCCTACAAGCCCGGCGGCGGCTACGTGGTGAAGGGGCCGCTTGACGAGATCACCGCCAAGGCGAAAGAGGCGGCCAAGCGGCTGCTCAACGAGGCGGATGAAGATCTCGTTACCGAACCGGACGCGACATATCCGCCCGATTCGCCGATTGTACAAAATCAGGGGTCGGATTGTACAAAACGTACAAAATCCGTCAGCCCTTCAGACGCCGATCCCGTGCCGCCAGAAGCTTCAGACGAAGCGCATTCAGCTGGATGAATCCGGCCGCGTCTTTCTGATCGTAGGCACCCGCATCCTCCTCGAAGGTCACATGCGCCTCGGAATAGAGCGAATGGTCTGACCAACGCCCCACCGTGCGCGCCGACCCCTTGTAAAGCTTGAGCCTGACAGTGCCGGTCACATGCGCCTGCGAGGCATCAATGGCCGCTTGCAGCATCTCGCGTTCGGGGCTGAACCAGAACCCGTTATAGATCAGCTCCGCATAGCGCGGCATCAGCTCATCCTTCAGATGCGCCGCTCCCCGGTCGAGCGTGATGCTTTCGATCCCGCGATGCGCCTCCAGCAGGATCGTGCCACCGGGGGTTTCATAGATGCCGCGTGACTTCATTCCGACAAACCGGCCTTCGACCAGATCGAGCCGCCCAATGCCATGCTTGCCGCCATATTCGTTCAGCTTTGTCAGCAGGTTAGCAGGGCTCAGCGCCTCGCCATTGATGCTGACCGCGTCGCCTTTTTCAAAGCCGATCTCGATGAATTCCGGCGTGTCCGGCGCGTCTTCGGGATGCACCGTGCGCTGATAGACATAGTCGGGCGCGGCCTCGGCCGGGTCTTCCAGAACCTTGCCTTCGGACGAGGTGTGGAGCAGGTTCGCATCCACTGAAAACGGCGCTTCGCCGCGCTTGTCCTTGGCGATGGGGATCTGGTTTTTCTCAGCGAAATCAATCAGCTTGGTGCGGCTGGTCAGGTCCCATTCGCGCCAGGGGGCGATCACCTTGATCTCGGGGTTCAGCGCATAGGCCGCCAGTTCAAACCGGACCTGATCATTGCCCTTGCCGGTCGCGCCATGGGCCACGGCATCGGCGCCGGTTTCTTCGGCGATCTCGACCAGCCGCTTGGAGATCAGCGGGCGCGCGATGGACGTGCCCAGCAGATACAGCCCCTCATACACCGCATTGGCACGGAACATCGGAAACACGAAATCACGCACGAACTCTTCGCGCACATCCTCGATAAAGATGTTTTCTTCTTTGATTCCAAGCAGTTTCGCCTTCGCGCGCGCCGGTTCCAGCTCTTCTCCCTGGCCCAGGTCAGCGGTGAAGGTCACCACCTCGCAACCGTATTCGGTTTGCAGCCATTTCAGGATGATCGAGGTATCGAGGCCACCGGAATAGGCCAGCACGACTTTCTTGGGCGCGGACATGGGCAATCCTTCTCATGCGAATGATGCGCTGGCGCTTATCGGGTTTTTGACCTCTGAGCAAGGGCAGGGGTTGCAAGGGAGGCCTGCCTGCGGCACTGCTGATCCCCATGAGCGAGTTTCAGACCCGAGTGCGCGCCGCCGAGGCGCTTATGCGCGACATGTTCCGGCGCACCCCGCTGCACAAGAACGTGCATTTGTCCGAACGGTACGGGGCCGAGATTTACCTCAAGCGCGAAGATACGACGCCGGTGCGCTCCTACAAGCTGCGCGGGGCGTTCAACGCGATGCGCAAGGCGCTGGAGGCCCGGCCGGGCATCGCGCAGTTTGTCTGTGCCAGTGCCGGCAACCATGCGCAGGGGGTGGCCTATATGTGTCGCTCTCTGGGCGTGAAAGGCGTTATTTTCATGCCTGTGACAACGCCCGAGCAGAAGATTTCCAAGACCAGGAATTTCGGCGGTGATCAGGTGACGATCCGCCTTGTGGGCGACTATTTCGACGACACGCTGGCCAACGCACAAGCCTATTGCGCCGAGGTCGAGGGGCATTTCCTGTCGCCTTTTGACGATGAGGACGTGATCGAAGGTCAGGCGACCGTGGCCGCCGAGATCGAAAGCCAGCTCAAACGCCTGCCGGACCGGATCATCATGCCGGTGGGCGGTGGTGGTTTGTCGGCCGGCGTGCGCAGCTATCTGGGCGACCGGGTCAGGTTCACCTTGGTCGAACCGTCGGGCGGAGCGTGCTTGAATGCCGCGCTCAAGGCCGGTGCGCCGATGCGCCTGCCGCATGTGGACAGCTTTGCCGATGGTGCGGCGGTGGCACAGATCGGGCAAAAACCGTTTGAGCGGTTGCGCGATCTCGATCTGGCGGACTCGGTGGTGGTGTCCGAGGACCGGTTGTGCACCACGATGATGGAGTTTCTGAATGTCGAAGGCATCGTACTGGAACCGGCCGGTGCGCTGAGCATTGATGCGCTCAAGGATGTGGCCGATCAGATCAGGGGCAAGCGCGTCGTTTGCGTCACTTCCGGCGGCAACTTCGATTTTGAGCGTTTGCCCGAGGTCAAGGAGCGCGCCCTGCGCTATTCCGGGGTGAAGAAATACTTTGTCCTGCGGATGCCGCAACGCCCCGGCGCGCTGAAGGATTTCCTGACCATGCTGGGGCCGGATGATGACATTGCCCGGTTTGAATACCTCAAGAAATCGGCGCGCAATTTCGGCTCTGTCCTGATCGGGATCGAGACGAGCAAGCCTGAGAATTTCGACGGTCTTTTCGCCCGCCTGCTCGAAGCCGGGTTCGATTATCGCGATATCACCAGCGATTCCGTGCTGGCGGAGTTCCTGATCTAAGGCGTTTCACCCTAACCTTGGGCCGCACCGCTTTAGGCGGCGAATTTTTCGTCAAGCTGCGCCAGAAACACCGCTTTGGATTCCTGGTAAATGGCGACGACCGCGTTCAGATCAATCGCGGCATAATCCCCCGCAGCGGCGGCTGTTTCCCCGCTCTGACACAGCCCGGAGAACGCCTGAAACCCGAGATTGAGCGCACTGCCTTTGAGAAATTGCAGATGGGCCTCGATCGTGTCATCGGCCACGCCGCCTGGGATCACGGCAATCACCTCTTCCACCTCTTCAAGGAAGATCTCGACCACTTCGGCAAAATCCTCGGCGCCGATTTCATCGCGCAATTCTTCAACCCGGCTCCAGTCGATCATGATCTCTTGTCCTGTTCTGCACCCGGTCAATGTGCTGCCGGGGGATTAAGGCGGTGTTTCCGGCGGTGCAAAATCTTTTGAAAATTTGAACATTCACCAGTGGTTAAGGGCCTTTGGGGTATGGCGCAGGGGTCAGAGTGAAAGTGAGATATGTGCGAGACCTGAACGAGCAGCCTGCGACACCAAGCGGCGACGGCGCGGTGATCCGTGATGTTCTGGTGGTGGATGACAGCCGTTTGCAAAGAAAGATCCTGTCGTCTTCCCTCAAGCGCTGGGGGTTTTCCGTGCGCGAGGCGGAGGCCGGGCAAGAGGCGCTGTTGTTGTGTGAAACCCACCCGCCGGACCTGGTGCTGAGCGACTGGATGATGCCCGGGATGAGCGGTCCGGACTTCTGCCGCGCCTTCCGGGCGATGGACCGTGAACGCTATGGTTATTTCATCCTGCTGACTTCGAAGAGCGAGAAGTACGAAATAGCGCATGGGCTGGATGCCGGCGCCGACGATTTTCTGACGAAGCCGGTGAATGCCCCCGAGTTGCGCGCGCGGATTGCGGCGGGCGAACGTATCCTGAGGATGGAGCGGGAGCTGGGCGAAAAGAACCGGCTGATCAAATCCACGCTCGACGAGTTGCAGGCGCTTTATGACCTGCTGGATAACGATCTGATCGAGGCCAAGAAACTGCAGCAGTCGCTTGTTTCGGACCGGTACCGGGATTTTGGCTATGCCGATGTATCGCTCATGCTGCAATCCAGCGGGCATGTGGGCGGCGACCTGGTGGGCATGTTCCAGGTGAGCGATCTGCGTATCGGTCTTTATGGGATCGATGTGTCGGGCCATGGCATCAGCTCGGCGCTGATGACGGCACGGCTGGCGGGCTATCTTTCGGCCGCTGCCCCCGATCAGAATGTGGCGTTGCGCAAGACGCCGGGGAGCAGGTACGAGATGCGCCCCCCGGCAGAGACCGTCGCGATCCTCAACAAGCTCATTCTCGACGAGATGGAAACCGAGCTTTATTTCACGCTGCTTGTTGCGGATGTGCATCTGGATAGCGGCCGCGTGGTCATGGCGCAGGCGGGTCATCCCTGCCCCGCGCTGCAGCGAGCCGATGGATCGGTTGAGATGGTCGGCACCGGCGGCTTGCCCGTGGGGCTGATCGAAGGGGCGAGCTATGAGCAGTTCGAAGTCGCGCTTCGCCCCGGTGACCGGCTTTTGATTCAATCGGACGGGATCGTGGAATGCAGTGACACCAATGGCAGATTGCTGGGCGAAGAGGGGTTGGCCCGCATCCTGCGCGACCTGCGCCAGACCCGCGGGCCGGCCTGCCTGGAATCCTTGATCTGGAAGCTCAACACCTTCACGTCGGACCGGGATTTCGACGATGATGTTTCAGCCGTATTGCTGGAGTTCAAGCCCAGCCCATGTATCGGCTGACAAAGAAGCGATCGCCTTCGTTATACAGATCGCGTGTGGCCTGCTCGGGCGTAGCGAAGAGCGGGGTGTGATCCGTTTCGGTGGGCGGGCCAATGGGCCGCACCGGGTGCGCCACGTAGATCGAACAGACCTTCTCGGCCCACATGTCGTATTCGGGCATGAAGGTGAACCGGCGAAACGCGCCCAGGCGCAGCGGTTTCGCAATGGTCCAGCCGGTTTCTTCCATCACTTCGCGGTGCAGCGCATGGATGGGGCTTTCGCCCGGGTCGATGCCGCCGCCGGGCAGTTGCAGCTCGAAATGCGGGTCGTCCTGCCAGGTGAGCAAAAGCTGATCGCGCAGCGGCAGGATCGCGTAAACCCCATGTCGGACGCGATAGCTCTGGCCGGGCTCTGGCGTCTCTCCGAACCGTCTGATCATCTGTGCCCCCTTGGTGGCTGGCTTGCCGTTCCTATATGGACGCGATATGCCAAAGCGCAGCCGCGAAGGGAACCCCATGACACTTGGACAGAAAATCGCCTGGGACGACACGGTTTTGCCGTTCCAGCTGGATGATGCGGATATCCGTGGCCGCGTGGCCCGGCTCGACTCGGTGCTTGAGGGCATACTGAGCCAGCACGCCTATCCGACCCAGGTCGAGGCGCTGGTGGCCGAAATGGCACTGCTGACGGCGCTGATCGGTCAGACGATCAAGCTGCGCTGGAAACTGTCCTTGCAGGTGCAGACCAAAGGCCCGGTGCGGATGATCGCGACCGACTATTACGCGCCCGCCGCCGACGGCCAGCCCGCGCGTATCCGGGCCTATGCCAGCTATGATGCCGAGCGCCTGACCAATGCCGCGCCCTTTGCCCAGCTTGGCGAAGGCTATTTTGCCGTGATGATCGACCAGGGCGAGGGCAACACCCCCTATCAGGGCATCACCCCGATCGCGGGCGGTAGCCTGCGGGCCTGCGCCGAGGCGTATTTTGCCCAGTCCGAGCAATTGCCCACCCGCTTCGCGCTCAGCTTTGGCCGCTCTACCGAGGCGGGCGAGGGGGAGCATTGGCGCGCGGGCGGGGTGATGATCCAGCATATGCCCAAAGCCTCGCCTTTTGCCACCGGCGGCGGCTCGGGCGAGGGTGGGCTGCTTGAGGCGCGCGATATTGTCGGCGAGGAGGACGAGGAGAACTGGACCCGGGTCAACGCGCTTCTCGATACGGTCGAAGAGCTGGAGCTGATCGGGCCCAGCGTTTCGCCTTCGGATCTTCTGGTGCGGCTCTTTCACGAGGAGACGCCGCGTGTCTTCGATGCGCAGGCGGTGCAATTCGGCTGTACCTGCTCGGAGGATCGCGTGCGTCAGAGCCTGTCGATCTATTCGGCCAAGGATATCGAGAAGATGACCACCGAGGACGGGATCGTGACCGCTGATTGCCAGTTCTGCGGGGCCCATTACGAGATGGATCCCAGCACGCTCGGCTTCGAGGCGACAACCGCCCCGCAAGATGGCGATGGCTGATCCGCTTGGGCCAGTGATCCGCGCGCTGGGCCGCGCTGGTTCTGCATCGTCGGACTATGACCTCAACCCCGACACGGTGCTGCCGCCGGGCCGCAAGCTGCGCCCGGCCGGTGTGCTGGTGCCGCTTTTGGTGAGAAATGGCGAGGCGCGGCTGATCCTGACCAAACGCTCCTCGGCGCTGAAACACCACCCGGGACAGATCGCCTTTCCCGGTGGCAAACAGGATGACGGCGATGCCGATATCACCGCCGCCGCCCTGCGCGAGGCGCGCGAAGAGATCGGGCTTGATCCGGGCAATGTGGAGAGCCTGGGCCAATTGCCCGGGCATGAGACCGTCACCAGCTTTGCCGTCACGCCGGTTGTGGGGCGTGTGCTGGCCCCGTTCGATCCGGTGCCGGAGGCGGGCGAGGTGGACGAGGTGTTTGATGTGCCGCTTGCGCATGTGCTCGACGCTGCGCGCTATTCGGTGCAGGGGCGGCGCTGGCGCGGCAGCATCCGCAAATATTACACCGTGCCCTTCGGCCCCTATTACATCTGGGGCGCCACGGCGCGCATCCTGCGGACCCTTGCCGACGCGGTGGACCGGTCATGACCATCACCGGCGACTGGATAGAGGACCCGGCATGCCAGGCTGTTTGCCGGATGCTGACCGATGCCGGGCATCAGGCGCTCTTTGTCGGGGGATGCGTGCGCAACACGCTTTTGGGTGTACCGGTCGGCGATATCGACATTGCCACCGATGCGCGGCCCGAGGCGGTCATTGCCCTGGCCGAGACGGCAGGGCTGAAAGCGGTGCCGACAGGGATCGAGCACGGGACCGTCACGGTTGTTTCAAACGGCACACCCTACGAGATCACGACATTTCGCAGAGATGTCGAAACCGACGGCCGCCGGGCGGTCGTGGTGTTCGCGGATTGCGTCGAAGACGATGCGCGCCGACGTGATTTCACCATGAACGCGCTTTACGCCCGGCCCGATGGCACGGTGATCGATCCGCTGGGCGGGTTGCCTGATCTTGAGGCGCGCCGTTTCCGGTTCATCGAAGATGCGGATGAGCGTATCCGCGAGGATTACCTGCGCAGCCTGCGGTTTTTCCGGTTCAACGCCTGGTACAGCACCGCCGGGGCCGGGCTTGATCCTGAAGCGCTGGCGGCGATCGCGGGAAATCTGGAGGGGCTGACCAGCCTCTCGCGGGAGCGTGTTGGCGCAGAGATCGTGAAACTGCTGAGTGCACCTGACCCGGTCTTTGCCGTCGCGGCGATGCGTCAGGCGGGGGTGCTTCACGCGGTCCTGCCCGGAGCGGATGACAGGGCGCTTGGCCCGCTGGTGCATCATGAGGCGGCGCTGGCGGTCGACCCTTCACCGATCCGCCGGCTTGCCGCGCTGGGCGGAGAGGATGCGGCGGCCCGGCTGCGGCTGAGCAAGGCGCAGAGCAAGGAACTGACGCGCCTGAGCGACGGCGTCAGCAGCACCATGCAGGCCGGAGAACTGGGGTATCGCCACGGGGCAGAGGCCGCGCGCGATATCATTCTGCTGCGCGCGGCGCTTCTGGAAGGGCCGCTCGACCCCAACGGGTTTGCGGCGGCAGAGGCCGGAGCGCGGGCTGTTCTGCCTGTCGCTGCGGCGGATTTCAGCGCAGGCTATTCCGGCCCGGTGCTGGGGGCGAAGCTGCGGGAGGTTGAGCAAGCCTGGATCGCCTCGGGCTTTGCGCTGACCCGAGAGGAGCTTTTGCGGCAATGAGCGGGACCCGGATCATTGCGCGCCTTGGGCATCAGGGCGACGGGGTGGCCGAGGGGCCGCTCTTTGCGCCCTACACTCTGCCCGGTGAAGAGGTGAGCGGGGTTGCAGACGGGCAGACGCTGCGCGACGTGAAAATCCTCACACCCTCACCCGACCGGGTGAAACCGGCATGCCGCCATTTCCCGGCCTGTGGCGGATGCAAGCTGCAACATGCGTCCGCCCCGTTCCTGGCGGAGTGGAAGACCGGGATCGTGCATCAGGCGTTGCAGGCGCATGGCCTCAGCGGGTCATTTCTGCCGATGCATGTCTCTCCGGCGCAGTCCAGGCGGCGCGCGGTGGTGAAGGCCAGGCGCACCAAGAAGGGGGCGATGGTGGGATTTCACGCCCCCGCCTCTGACGTGATCGTCGAGACGCCCGATTGTCAGCTTCTGCACCCCGATCTGATGGCCGCTTTTCCCGCGGCCGCGGCGCTGGCGCGTCTGGGCGCAAGCCGCAAACATGCCTTGTCGGTCATGCTGACGCTCAGCGCGCAGGGGGTTGATGTTCTGGCCAGTGTCGGCAAGCCGCTTGAGCCGCAGATGCGCATAGAACTGGCGGCGCTGGCCGAGAAGTTCGATCTTGCGCGGCTGACCTGGGACGATGAGCCGATTGTCACCCGCCGCCCGCCAGAGCAGATCTTTGGGCGGGCAAGGGTAACGCCGCCGCCGGGCGCTTTTCTGCAGGCGACGATGGATGGTCAGGCGGCCTTGCAGGCGGATGTGCGGGCGCATGTCGCCGGGGCCAAACGCGTGGTTGACCTTTTTGCCGGCTGCGGCACCTTCGCGCTCGATCTGGCCTTTGCCCATGAGGTGCATGCGGTGGAAGGGGACGCGGCGATGATGCGCGCGCTCGATCAGGCCTGGCGGAAGGCGGATGGGCTGCGGCTGGTCAGTCATGAGGCGCGCGATCTGTTTCGCAGACCGCTCATGCCGGATGAGCTGTCCTCGTTTGATGCGGCGGTGCTCGACCCGCCACGCGCCGGGGCAGAAGCACAGGTTGCCGAGCTTGCTCAGGCCCAAATTCCGGTGGTGGCCTATGTCTCCTGCAATCCGGTGAGCTTTGCCCGGGACGCGGCGCATCTGGTGCAAAATGGCTATGAAATGACCGCTTTGCGCGTCGTGGATCAGTTCAAATGGTCCGCACATGTGGAAATCGTGTCAAAGTTTCAGCTCAGATCCACCTGAGCCTGCAAAAACGCTACCATTTTTAAGCTATTCTGGTGTATGGGATCGCCAATGCGTTTCGCGAAGGTCAAAGGGCGCGCGTCAGATGCGCCCCGGCCGGGACAGAGACGGCTGAGGCAAGTATCACAGGCGGAATACGGGACAAACTCATGCGCTACAGCAGACGATCGGCTCTTTTGATCACGCTGGCCGGATTGGCCGGGGCGTCTTCTCCTTCAATCGCGATCGCGGAAACCTCGCATAGCAGGCCGCGGTTCCGGGCCTATAGCGGACCGGAGGTGACCGATATTGTCATCGCAAAGAAGAAGCGGAAGATGTGGCTTATGAGCGGGGACAAGGTGCTCAAAAAGTATCGGATTCATCTTGGATTCCAACCCGAAGGGCACAAGCAGTTCAAGGGCGACGGAAAGACACCGGAAGGCACCTATCGGATTGACCGGCGGAACCCGGAAAGCGACTTTTATCTGTCGCTCGGCATTTCCTATCCCAATGCGCAGGACGTGGCGTTTGCCAAGGCGCATGGCAAGGACCCTGGTGGCGACATCTTTATTCACGGCAAGCCGAATAAGAAACGGCCCAAGGGCAGGGACTGGACCGCGGGCTGTATCTCGGTGACGAACCGGCAGATGGAAGAGATCTATGCGATGGTCAAGGATGGCACTTACGTGACCATTTACCCCTGATCATACCTGAAGGGTCTGACCGGGATCAGCTTCCCATCACCAGCGCCCACCACAGTTTGCCATTTGCTTCCTGTGTCCAGGCAAATCCCATCTTGCGGGCGTCGCCCGACAGGATCACCCGGCGCGTGTCGGCCTGATCCATCCAGGCGGCCAGGGTCTCAAGCTCGGTCTCGTAGGTTTCCGAGATGTTTTCCCCAACAAGGTCGCCCGTGTATCCCACGCGGCGTACCCGGTCGATCGGGGAAGAGCCGTCGGAGCCGAAATGCCAGGGACGGTTCTGGATCGACATGTCGCGTGCATGAGTGGCAGCCGCGGCGTTGAGCAGCGAATCGTAGGCAACCGGGGCAAGACCGGCGGCCTGACGCAGCGAATTCACCGAATCGAGCATGCGGAACTGGATCTTGGCTTCGTCACCCGCCCGGATGCGGTAAACTGTCGGTAGAGGTTTGCCATCCGTGCCAAGCTGAGGCGTGGGCGCTTCACAGGCCGAAAGGCCCATCAAAGCCACAAGCAAAAAACCAAAAATACGCACCATTATCGTGCCTCACCCGAAATCATCTTCGAACCCGCTTTACATCGCCTTTGAATGTCTTTCAAACCCGCATGGGCGCAGTTTTGCCAAATAACGCCGGTTTGAATTGCGACTGCGTCTTTCGCGCCATATATTACGCGCGACACGATTTTCGAGGCAGCAGGAGTTGCAGAATGGCCTTTAGTTCCGATTTTAAGATGAAACGCCGGACATTTCTGGCAGGGTCCGCCGCGACCATCGGTTTGCCGGCGTTTGCACAGGACGTGAACAGCGCGGCCACAACCGAGATCGAAGCCGAAGTGACCGAGACCGTCCGCCGGAATATCTCGAGTTTCCGCCGACTGGACTGGCAGCCTTATTTCTCGAATCTCAATGGCGGGGCGATTCTCGTCGATATCGATTCGCGGGCGCTGCATTTCTGGAATGATGCCGGTCAGTACTGGCTTTACCCGTCCAGCGTTCCGCTGACCGAAGAACTGACCCGCCGCGGCCGCACCCAGGTGGTCCGCAAAGTCGAGGGGCCGAGCTGGCGCCCGACGCCGTCGATGCTTGAACGCAATCCCGACTGGCCCGAATATATCGGCCCTGGACCGGATAACCCCTTGGGAACACATGCGCTTTATCTGAGCTGGACCTACTATCGTATCCACGGAACCCATGACACGCGCAAAATCGGGCGGCGTTCGTCCAATGGCTGCATCGGCCTTTACAACGAGCATATCGCCGAACTTTTCGGCATGGCGCGGGTCGGGACTCAGGTGTTGCTTATTTGACGGGCAGTTCCGCGATGAGCAGATCAATGCTCAGGAGGGGTTTGCAATTCCGTTAAATTGCTGATTATTCAAAGTTACGAGAATATCTCGGCGTCCGCCGTGGGTAACATGGTGGCGCTTCATCTGGAGGATAACATGAAGAAACTCGTTCTCGCTGCCGCTCTGGCCGCCGCCGCAACCACCGCATCCGCTGGCACCATGGAAGAGCCGGTCATGGAGCCGCCCGTGATCGTTGAAGAAACCGCAGCCAGCTCGTCTGCTGCCGGTATCTGGATCCCGCTGGTTCTGCTGGCACTGGTCGCTGCCGCAGTTGCTGCCGACTAAGCCGGTTTGCACCGTAAAGATCGAAGAAGGCAGCGCATCACGCGCTGCCTTTTTTCTTGGGTGATCAGTCGAGCCAGCCCTTGAGATTGTCCTGAATTATGGCGCTGAGCGCCTTGATATGCGCGGGCTGGTCGTTGAGGCAGGGGATATAGGTGAAGTCCTCGCCGCCCGCCTCCTCGAAACTCTCGCGAATCTCTTCGTTGATTTCTTCAAGCGTTTCGATGCAATCGGCCGAGAAGGCCGGTGCGATCACCGCGATGCGTTTCTTGCCTTCTTCACGGGCCAGACGGGCGACCTCTTCCACGGTATAGGGCCGCAGCCATTCCTCGCTGCCAAAGACGGATTGGAACGTCGTGCCGATCTGATCCTCGCTCCAGCCGAGCCGCTCGCGCAGGAGGCGCGTGTTTTTCTGGCATTGGCAGTGATACGGATCGCCCTGCATCAGATAGCGCTGCGGCATGCCGTGATAGGACACCACCAGTTTCTCGGGCTTTTGCTCGGCCTTGGCATAGGCCTCCTCGATCGAGGCGGCGAGCGCGTCTATATAGAGCGGATGTTCGAAGTAAGGCTCGACCACACGGGCGATGGGTTGCCAGGTCTGCTCCATCAGCGCGCGAAAGAACTGGTCATTCGCGGTGGCGGATGTGGCCCCGGCATAATGCGGATAAAGCGGGAAAAAGAGGATGCGGCGGCATCCGGCCTCGACCATCGCGCTGACTTTGGAGAGCGTGGAGGGATTGCCATAGCGCATGCAGAAATCAACCATCACCTGATCGCCATAACGCGCCTGCATTTCCGCAGAGATGGCGGCGGTCTGATCGCGGGTGATCGTCATCAGAGGGCTTTCGTTCTTGTCCTCGTTCCAGATTGACCGATACGCCTCGCCGCTGCTGAAGGGGCGTTTGGACAGAATGATCAGTTGCAGGATCGGCTGCCATTTCCAGCGGGGCAGGTCGATCACCCGCCGATCCGAGAGAAACTCGTTGAGATAGCGGCGCATCGACCAGTAATCGGTCGCGTCGGGCGTGCCGAGATTGGCCAGAAGGATACCGGTCTTGGCGGCAGGCACTGCCGGGTGATCGGCGGCGGCATGCTCGGGGCGTTTGGCTGGGGTATCGTCAAACATCGGTGGCAATCCTTCCTGGCGGGTTGCGGTGTGACATAACGGTTGTTGCCGCGCCGTCAATCTTTGAGCGGTGTTTCTTTGGTATTGAGCGCATCGGCAAGGCGGGTCGTTGCGCTGCCCGGGCGGAGCGGTTGCGGCTGGTCGGGGGCAGGCGCCCAGCCCGTCAGAAAGACGATATCGAAGGTGGCGGGGATGCGGCCATCGGCTGTGCCGAAACTCTCGGCGTAGATCTCGCAGGCCCGCATCAGAAGGGCGCGGCGCATCGGGCGGCGGGCCCGGGCGGTGAGTGCGTTGACCTCTCCCATGGCGCGCAGATCGCGCATCAGATGCAGCGGCGTTTCATAGCTGACGGTGAATGGTACGCTGTCGGCCACCGGCAAAGCAAAGCCCGCGCGTTGCAAAAGCCCGCCAAGGTCGCGGATTTCGGCCATCGGGACAATCCGGGGCGAGAGCCCGCCATATAGATCCGATTCGGCCTGTGCGAAGGCGGTGCGCAGTTCATGCAGGGTGGTGCCGCCGAACAAGGCGGCCAGAAACAGACCATCGGGGCCAAGCGCGCGGCGGCACTGGATCAGCTGGCCCAGCGGATCATTGGCCCAGTGCAGAGACAGCGCGTGAATGATCAGGTCCTGACCCTGCTCCTCAAGGTCGAGCAAGTCCTCATCCGCGATGTGCCGCGATCCCGGGATCATGTCGGACCAGACAGCAGGCAGGCCGCTGATCACGGCGGGCTTCATAAAGGATTTGTTAACCATTGAGAGCCGATCCTTGATCTCGTCCATCGCCTGCTCGTGCAGGAATGTCGCCGGGGCGTCACTCCGGGCGGCACGGCGGCGGTGAAGGGCGAGGGCATCGCGGTCAATCAGGGGCTCTGTCATGGGCGAGACAATAGTGTGAAGGTGCCGGGGGTTCAAACCGCGTTGCGCCTGATTTATCCGCCGCGCTGCACGATCTGCGGCGAGCAGGTAGAGAGCGATTTCGCGCTCTGCGGCCCCTGCTGGCGTGACACGCCGCTGATTGCGGGGCTTGTCTGCGACCTGTGCGGCGCGCCTCTTCCGGGGGAGGGCGGTGGCGAGGCGGTCCATTGCGACGATTGTATGCGCGTGGCGCGTCCCTGGGCGCAGGGGCGCGCGGCAATGTTGTATCGTGACAACGGCCGCAAGCTGATCCTGGCGCTAAAGCATGGTGACCGGCAGGAGGTTCTGCGCCCCTGCGCGCAATGGCTGGCTGCTGCGGTGCGGCCCATGATGGCAGGTGGCGAGGTGCTTGTCGCGCCGGTGCCCTTGCACTGGATGCGCCTTCTCAAACGCACCTACAATCAATCGGCCCTTTTGGCGCAGGCTGTCGGAAAACAGCTGGATCAGCCGGTTTGCCCCGATCTTCTGATCCGCACGAAGCCGACGCAAAGCCTGGGCGGGCTGACCCATGACAACCGTTTTCAGGAGCTTGATCAGGCGATCCGCGTGCATCCGAAACGCGCCCATCTGATCGAGGGGCGGACGATCCTGGTGATTGACGATGTCATGACCTCCGGGGCCACCTTGTCGGCGTCGGTTCAGGCCTGTCAGAACGCAGGCGCAAGGCGGGTCCTCATCGGGGTACTGGCGCGCGCGGCCAAGGACGCCTAGATAGGGGCAAACCGTTCTTTCAAGAGGCCCCTATGCCACAGATCGACATCTACACGTCTCCGCTTTGCGGCTTTTGCAGCGCGGCCAAGCGGCTGCTGACCCAAAAGGGCGCAGCGTTCACCGAAATCGACGTGCTGGCCAATCCCGCGCGCAAGCCGGAGATGGTTCAGCGCGCAAATGGCGGGCGTACCGTGCCGCAGATCTTTATCGGCGGCGTGCATGTGGGCGGGTGTGACGACCTCTATGCGCTGGAGCGGGCGGGCAAGCTTGATGCGCTTCTAAGCGCCTGAGCCCGGTGATGCGCGCTGCCCTCCTTCAGCTCAACAGCGGCGACGATCCGGCGGCCAACCTGCCCCGGACCGAGGCGTTGATTGATGCGGCGGTGGGGCAGGGGGCGGGCTTTGTTCTGACCCCGGAGGTGACGAATTGCGTGTCCTCCAGCCGCGCCCGGCAGCAGGATGTACTGCAACGGCAGGAGGAGGATATCACCCTTGCGGCCTTGCGGGCGAAGGCGGCTGCGCATGGGATCTGGCTTCTGATCGGATCCCTGGCGTTGAAGACGCAGGATGCCGACGGGCGTTTTGCGAACCGCTCTTTTCTGATCGCCCCGGATGGCGCGATTGTGGCGTGGTATGACAAGATCCATATGTTCGATGTCACCGTGTCGGAGACGGAAAGTTATCGCGAGTCGGCGGGCTACAGGCCCGGGGACAGGATGGTGTTGGCTGACACATCTTTTGCCAGTGTGGGCCTTACGATCTGTTATGACCTGCGGTTTCCGCATCTTTTCCGGCAATTGGCACGGCGCGGCGCGCAGGTGATCACTGTACCGTCGGCGTTTTCCCCGGTTACCGGAGCGGCGCATTGGGAGAGTATGCTGCGCGCCCGGGCGATCGAGACGGGGGCGTATATCCTGGCACCGGCACAGGCCGGAACGCATCAGGCCACGACGGGCAAACCGCGCACGACCTATGGCCATAGCCTGGCCGTGTCGCCGTGGGGCGACGTTTTGGCCAATGGTGGGACCGGGGAAGGGGTCGTTACCATTGAGCTTGACCTTACCCAAGTGGAGATTGCCCGCGCGCGCATCCCTGCCATGACCAACGACACGACATTTGACGGGCCGTGACATGTCTGACGCATCGAACAGCCTTGCCGTTTCACTTTTCAGCGAGATTCTCTCGAACGAACAGCTGATCCGAAACCGGCTGGGAAGAGTGCTGCCCAAGGGGATGGAGATTTCGCATTTCTCGGTGCTCAATCATCTGGCGCGGATCGCCGATGAGCGCAGCCCGGCGCAGCTTGCCAAAAATTTCAACGTCACGCGCGGGGCCATGACCAACACCCTGGCCAAGCTGGAATGGGCAGGTTACGTGCATATCCGCCCCGATTGGGATGATGCCCGGCGCAAGAAGGTGGCGATCAGCCCCGCCGGGCGTGCGGCGCGGGATGCCGCGCTGGCGGCGATCACTCCGCTGATTTCCGAAGCGGTGGCGGAGCTGGGAGATGCAAAGGTGCGTGCGACGCTGCCCGTACTGAGGGAGCTGCGCCAGAAACTGACGCCTGAAGGCTAGAAGCCCCGGAGAAGGCCCGGGCCGCGCGTCAGCCCGGTTTCACAGCGGCGGTCACATAGTTCACGCTCAGATCGCGATCCGACAGGGACCAGCTCCAGCTGACCGGGTTGAAGACAAAGCCCTTGCGATCCACCGGGTTCAGCCCGGCCTTGGACAGGAACCCGTAAAGCTCGTCCGGGGTGATGAATTTTGACCATTCATGCGTGCCCTTGGGAAGCCAGCGCATCACGTATTCGGCTCCGATGATAGCCATGCCATAGCTTTTGAGGTTGCGGTTGATGGTCGAACAGACATGCAGACCGCCGGGCTTGAGCAAAGCCGCGCAGACGTTCAGGAACTCTTGCGGGTCGGCCACATGCTCGACCACTTCCATGTTCAAAACGGCGTCAAACTGCTCTCCTGACGCCGCCAATGCTTCGGCGGTGGTGTGGCGATAGTCGATATTCAGCCCCGATTGCTCGGCGTGTACGCGCGCGACGGGAATATTGCGCTCGGCCGCGTCGGCCCCTACGACATCGGCCCCAAGGCGCGCCATGGGTTCGCTCAGCAGGCCGCCGCCACACCCGATATCGAGAATACGCAGTCCCGAAAACGGCGCGTCGCTGGACAGATCACGATCGAACTCCGCCGCGATCTGGCGGGTGATGTAATCGAGTCGGCACGGATTGAGCATGTGCAGTGGCTTGAACTTGCCATTGGGGTCCCACCATTCGGCGGCCATGGCTTCGAATTTGGCGACTTCATGTTGATCAATCGTGGACTGAGCGGCTTGCATTCTGCTCTCCATGTGCTCTTTTGGGTTTGCACTCTATATAGGTTGGTCATGGATAAAAGCCCGGACCGGAAAAGCGCAATCCAATATCTGTACCCGCCGATCGAACCTTTCGACCGGCGCATGATGGATATGGGCGACGGGCACAAGGTCTATGTCGAACAATCGGGGCGGCATGACGGTGTGCCGGTGATCGTGCTGCATGGCGGCCCCGGTGGCGGGTGCAGCCCGGCGATGCGCCGGTACTTTGATCCGGATGTGTATCGCATTGTGCTGTTCGATCAGCGCGGTTGTGGCCGGTCGCGGCCGCATGCGAGCGTCGAGGCGAACACAACCTGGCATCTGGTGGCCGATATCGAGCGCATCCGCGAGGCGCTGGGCGTTGAGAAATGGATCGTTTTCGGTGGAAGCTGGGGCGCGACGCTTTCTCTGATCTACGCGCAAACCCATCCCAATCGCGCCCGGCATCTGGTGCTGAGGGGTGTGTTCCTGATGACGCAAGGAGAGCTTGACTGGTTCTATGGCGGGGGGGCCGGAAAATTCTGGCCCGAGACCTGGGCGCATTTCCAGGCGCTCATTCCCGAGGAAGAGCGCGGGGATATGATCGCCGCCTATCACAAGCGGTTGTTTTCCGGCAATCACACCGAAGAGGTGGAGCACGCCCGAGCCTGGTCGGCCTGGGAAAATGCGCTGGCGACCGTGCAGTCCACCGGACATGGCGGGTCGAGCCCGCCGGATTACGCCCGTGCCTTTGCGCGGCTTGAGAACCACTATTTCACCCATGGCGGGTTTCTGGAGGAGGATGGCCATATCCTCAACCGCATGGGCCGGATCGCGCATATTCCGGGCACGATCGTGCAGGGGCGCTATGACATGATCTGCCCGCCGCAGGGGGCCTATGCACTGGCCGAAGCCTGGGGAGAGAAGGCCGATCTGCGGATGATCCCCCTGGCGGGGCACGCCCTGTCGGAACCCGGGATCAGCGCCGAGCTGGTCAGCGTGATGGACCGGCTTGCAAGACGAGTCTGAGAGACGTCCAGCAGCAGACCCGAAAACCCCTTCCCGGCTGACCTCGGGCCGATCACATTTGCGAATTATTCGCATTTAATCTTGACATCCTGCGAATGACTCTCAATTTCAACGCGAGGGACGACCATCACGAGGATGTTTGAAAAATGAAGATCACTCTTGCCAGTCTGACCGCTGTTATTGCCCTCTGGGCCGGTTTTGCGCAGGCCGAGGAACGGATGAAGGTTGTGACCACCTTTACCGTGCTGGCCGACATTGCCCAGAACGTGGCCGGGGAAGCGGCCGAGGTTGTATCGATCACAAAGCCAGGCGCCGAGATTCATGGCTATGAACCGACCCCGCGCGATATCGTCAACGCGGTGGATGCCGATCTGATCCTCTGGAACGGCATGAACCTTGAGCTGTGGTTTGAGCAATTCCTGCGTAACCTGGGCGATGTGCCGAGTGTCACCGTCTCTGAAGGGATCGACCCGATCATGATCTCAACCGGCAGCTATGAGGGCAAGCCCAACCCGCATGCCTGGATGGGGCTGGATAATGCGCTGATCTATATTGATAACATCGCCGCCGCTTTTGGGGCGCAAGACCCGAAGAACGCACAGATCTATCTGGACAATGCCGCCGCCTACAAGGACGCGCTGCGCGCCACGATCGAACCCCTGCGCGAGAGTATCGCGGCGCTGCCCAAGGATCAGCGCTGGCTGGTGACCTGTGAAGGGGCGTTCAGCTATCTGGCGCGGGATTTCGGGATGCAGGAACTTTATCTCTGGCCGATGAACGCCGATCAGGTGGGCACACCGCAACAGGTCCGCGCGGTAATCGACGGGGTGCGGGAGCATGACATTCCCGCCGTCTTCTGTGAAAGTACGGTCAGCACGGCCCCCGCCGAACAGGTGGCCCGCGAAACCGGTGCGACCTATGGCGGTGTGCTCTATGTCGATTCGCTGAGTGAAGCGGACGGGCCCGTGCCCACCTATCTCGACCTTCTGCGCGTGACCTCCGAGACGATTGTGCGCGGCTTGACCGGGAGTGCCGAGTGAACCAAACCACCGATCCCGGCCTCAGTGCCAAGAACGTCACCGTCACCTACCGAAACGGCCATACGGCGCTGTGGGATGCCAGTTTTGACATCCCGCGCGGGACGGTGACGGCGCTGGTCGGGGTGAACGGGGCCGGGAAATCGACCCTGTTCAAGGCGATTATGGGCTTCGTGCCCACCGCCAAGGGGGAGATTCGCATCCTTGGCCGGACAGTCCGCGAGGCGCTCAAGGCCAATCTCGTGGCCTATGTGCCGCAGGCGGAAGAGGTGGATTGGGATTTTCCCGTTCTCGTCGAAGATGTGGTGATGATGGGGCGTTACGGGCATATGGGCCTGATGCGCCGCCCGCGTGCGGCCGATCATGCGGCTGTGGATCAGGCGCTGAACCGCGTCGGAATGAGCGCGTATCGCCACCGCCAGATCGGAGAGCTGTCGGGCGGGCAGCGCAAGCGCGTGTTCCTGGCGCGGGCGCTGGCGCAGGACGGGCAGGTGATCCTGCTGGATGAGCCCTTCACCGGCGTGGACGTGACCACTGAGGACCAGATTATCGCGCTTTTGCGGGAGTTGCGCGAAGAGGGCCGCGTGATGCTGGTTTCGACCCATAACCTTGGCTCGGTCCCGGAGTTTTGCGACCGAACGATCCTGGTGAAAGGCACGGTGCTGGGTCATGGCCCGACCGAGACGACCTTTACCCGTGAGAACCTGATGAAGGCCTTTGGCGGTGTGCTCAGGCATTTCACCATCGGCGGCGATGCGCTGCATGACGATGACGACGCGCGGCAGGTGACGATCCTGACCGATGACGAACGGCCTTTCGTTCAATATGGCGAGAAAACCCAGACCACCGAGCGCGAAGAGCCATGAGCACCCTGCTGGAGCCTTTCGCCTATACCTACATGGTCAATGCGATGTGGGTTTCGGCCCTGGTGGGTGGGGTCTGTGCGTTTCTGTCGGCATACCTCATGCTCAAAGGCTGGTCTCTGATCGGCGACGCGCTGGCGCATTCCGTGGTGCCGGGGGTGGCCGGGGCCTATATGCTGGGCCTGCCCTTTGCGCTGGGTGCCTTCATTGCCGGGGGTCTGGCGGCGGGGGCGATGCTTTTGCTGTCCGAGAGGTCCGGGCTGAAGGTGGATGTGATCATCGGGCTGATCTTCACCTCGTTCTTCGGACTGGGCCTGTTCATGGTGTCCATGAACCCGGTGGCAATTTCGATCCAGACCATCACCATGGGCAATATCCTGGCCATCACGCCCGAGGATACGCTGCAACTGGCGATCATCGGGTTTGTGACGCTGGCGGTTCTGCTGTTCAAATGGAAGGACCTGATGGTCACCTTCTTTGACGAAAGCCATGCCCGAACGCTGGGTCTGAACCCGGGCCTGCTGAAAGCGGTGTTCTTTGTGCTTTTGTCGGCCTCTGTGGTGGCGGCAATGCAGACGGTCGGTGCCTTCCTGGTGATTGCCATGGTCGTAACGCCGGGGGCGACGGCGTATCTCTTGTGTGATCGCTTTCCCCGGTTGCTGATCGTGTCGGTCGTGATCGGTGCGGGCACCAGCTTTGCCGGCGCCTATGCGAGTTACTTCCTCGACGGGGCCACGGGGGGCGTGATCGTCTGTTTACAGACGGTGCTTTTTCTCGCGGCATTTGTTTTTGCGCCCAAGCACGGGTTGCTGGCTGCCAAACGCAAGGCGCGGCTGGCGCTGGAGGGGCGGGGATGATCGAGACACTGCTCTTTCCCTTCCAGTTTCCGTTTATGCAGAATGCCTTTCTGATCTCGCTCATCGTGTCGGTGCCCGCCGCGTTACTGAGCTGCTTTCTGGTGATGAAAGGCTGGGCGCTGATGGGCGATGCGGTCAGTCATGCGGTGCTGCCGGGGATTGTGGTGGCTTATATCCTTGGGCTGCCGCTGATTATCGGCGCCTTCGCGGCGGGTATGATTTGCGCCGTGGCGACGGGTTATCTGAGTGGGAACAGCCGGGTGAAGCAGGACACGGTGATGGGCGTGGTCTTTTCGGGCATGTTCGGTCTTGGCATCGTGCTTTATGTTTCGGTCGAGACGAACGCGCATCTCGATCATATCCTGTTTGGCAATATGCTGGGGGTGGAGCCGCATGAGCTCTGGACCTCCGGGGTGATCTCATTGCTGGTCGCCGGGGCGATCCTGCTCAAGTGGAAAGACCTGCTCTTGCACAGCTTCGACCCCGCGCAGGCACAGGCGAGTGGCCTGGCGGTGAACCTACTGCATTACGGCTTGCTCACGGCGTTGTCGCTGACCGTCGTGGCCACGCTGTCGGCCACCGGGCTGATCCTTGCCATCGGGCTGCTGATCGCACCGGGGGCGATTGCCTTCCTGCTGGTGCGCCGGTTCAGCGCGATGCTGTGGGTGTCGGTGGTGGTATGTATGGGGTCGATGCTTCTGGGCACCTACCTGAGCTTCTTCCTCGACAGCGCGCCAGCACCCACGATCATCCTGATCCTGACGGCGCTGTTCCTGCTGGCGTTCCTGCGGCGGCAGGTGTTGACGCGGCGGGCGTCTGCCAAAGTCAGGAAAGAGCGAGACACCCCCTTGCAGACTCATCCCTAGAGGCGTATATCCCCGTCAACAGCGGCGCGTTCGGGTCCACACCGGAGGCTCCACCGGAAAACATCCACGGGCCGCGCGCCCGTTTTTTTGTGCCTGAAACCCAACCAAGGACACCATGACCAACGACCTGATTGCCAAAGCAGCGATTGATCGCCGGATGGCCGAGATCGTCACCCCTGTCATCGAGGACATGGGGTATGAGCTGGTGCGCATCCGGCTGATGGGCGGCAAGAGTACGATGTTGCAGATCATGGCCGACAAGCCCGATGGCGGGATCGAGGTGGATGACTGCGCCGAGATCTCCAACGCGGTGAGCGCCGTTCTGGATGTGGAAGACCCGATTGCGGACGAATACACGCTTGAGGTCTCCAGCCCCGGCATTGACCGGCCGCTGACCCGGCTGAAGGATTTCGACACCTATGAGGGCTACGAGGCCAAGCTGGAAACCGCCGAGCTGATCGACGGGCGCAAGCGCTTCAAGGGCGAGCTGGCCGGCACCGATGGAGACGAGGTGCTGATCAATATCGAGGAAGGCACCATCGGGCTCAAGTTTGACTGGCTGGTCGAGGCCAAGCTGGTGCTGACCGATGAGCTGATCCGCGACATGCTGAAGGCGCGCAAGGATGCGGGCGAGATCAGCGAAGAGCAATTTGACGAAATTCAAACCATCACCGGTTCTGAGGAGGACTGACCCATGGCAATCACATCCGCCAACCAGCTGGAGCTGTTGCAAACCGCCGAGGCCGTGGCCCGCGAAAAGATGATCGACCCCGCTCTGGTGGTCGAAGCGATGGAAGAGAGCCTCGCCCGTGCCGCCAAGAGCCGTTACGGGGCCGAGATGGATATCCGCGTCTCGATCGACCGCAAGACCGGCAAGGCGACTTTTACCCGCGTCCGCACCGTGGTCGAGGATGACGAGCTTGAGAATTATCAGGCCGAATTCACCGTGGCGCAGGCCAAGCAATATATGGACGACCCCAAGGTGGGCGACACGTTCGTGGAAGAGGTCCCGCCGGTGGAAATGGGCCGCATCGCCGCGCAGAGCGCAAAGCAGGTGATTCTGCAAAAGGTGCGCGAGGCCGAGCGTGACCGCCAGTTCGAAGAGTTCCAGGACCGTGCAGGCACCATCATCAACGGCGTCGTCAAGCGCGAGGAATACGGCAATGTCATCGTCGATGTGGGCCGTGGTGAAGCGATCCTGCGCCGGAACGAGAAGATCGGCCGCGAAAGCTATCGCCCGAATGACCGCATCCGCTGCTATATCAAGGATGTGCGCCGCGAGGCCCGCGGCCCGCAGATCTTCCTGAGCCGCACCGCGCCTGAATTCATGGCCGAGCTGTTCAAGATGGAAGTGCCGGAGATTTACGATGGCATCATCGAGATCAAGGCCGTCGCCCGTGATCCGGGCAGCCGTGCCAAGATCGCTGTGATCAGCTATGACAACTCGATTGATCCCGTGGGCGCCTGTGTGGGTATGCGCGGATCGCGCGTGCAGGCGGTCGTCAACGAGCTTCAGGGCGAGAAGATCGACATCATCCCGTGGAACGAGGATGCGCCGACCTTCCTGGTGAACGCGCTGCAACCTGCCGAGGTGAGCAAGGTGGTTCTGGATGAAGAAGCCGAGCGCATCGAGGTGGTGGTGCCCGAGGACCAGCTGTCGCTGGCCATCGGCCGCCGCGGTCAGAACGTGCGCCTGGCCAGCCAGCTGACCGGGCTTGATATCGACATCATGACCGAGGCCGAGGATTCGGAACGCCGTCAGAAGGAATTCGAAGAGCGCACCAAGCTGTTCATGGAAGCGCTCGATCTTGACGAGTTCTTTGCGCAGCTTCTGGTCTCAGAAGGATTCACCACGCTCGAAGAGGTGGGCTATGTCGAGCTTGACGAGCTTCTGGTGATCGACGGTGTGGACGAAGACACCGCCAATGAGCTGCAGGCTCGCGCCCGTGACGTGCTGGAAGCGCAAGCCAAGGAGGCGCTTGATAAGGCGCGTGAACTGGGAGCCGAAGACAGCCTTATTGAATTTGAAGGTCTGACACCCCAAATGGTGCGTGCACTGGCCGAAGATGGCGTGAAAACGCTTGAGGATTTCGCCACCTGCGCAGACTGGGAACTGGCCGGCGGCTGGACCACGCAGGATGGTGAGCGCATCAAGGATGACGGTATTCTGGAACCCTTCGACGTAACGCTTGAAGAAGCACAGGATATGGTTATGACCGCCCGTGTCATGCTTGGCTGGGTGGACCCCGATGACCTGCTGCCGCAGGACGAGGGTGCCGAAGACGGCGAAGCCTCAGAGGAGGCCGAGGCCTGATCTTTCAGGCCTCGGAGGCACCTGATGGGTCGCGCTGGGCAACCCAAAGACCGCCAAGACGGTCCCGAGCGTAAATGCATCGCCACGGGTGAGGTGCGGCCTGCATCCGGGTTGATCCGTTTTGTGGTGGGGCCCGACGGGCAGGTAGTGCCGGACCTGGCGGGCAAGCTGCCGGGGCGCGGGATCTGGGTGTGTTCCACACCCGAGGCGCTGACCAAGGCGGCGGGCAAGGGGCTTTTCGCCCGTGCGGCGCGACAGCCGGTCACAGTGCCCGACGATCTGGCCGCCCTTGTGGAGGCGCAGCTATCGCGCCGGGTGATCGACCTGATCAGCCTCGCGCGCAAGGGCGGCAATGCCGTGGCGGGCTATGAGAAGGTCAAGTCCTGGCTCCAGATGGAGGAGGCGCGGGTGCTGATCCAGGCCTCTGACGGGTCGGAGCGGGGCAAATCGAAACTGAGCACGCCCTATGGCGGCAAATTCATAGGCTGGCTGACAGCGGACGAGCTGGGCCGGGCCTTTGGGAAACAGACCACGATCCATGCGGCATTGGGTGCTGGAGGTTTGTCCCAACGTGTTGTAGAGGAGGCGGCAAGGCTGAAAGCCTTTCGCGTCTCGGACGGCGAAAAGACCCGCCGGAAAGGAAGTAGAACGGAATGAGCGAGAACGACGGAAAGAAAACTCTGGGTGTGCGTGGCGGTCCCCGTTCGGGGAACGTGAAGCAGAGCTTCAGCCACGGGCGCACCAAGAACGTCGTGGTGGAAACCAAGCGGAAGCGCGTTGTCGTCCCGAAACCGGGAGCGGCCACTTCGGGCACGCCGGGTGGTGGAAAACCGAAGGCGCCCGCAAGCGATCCGTCCAAGCGCCCCGCCGGGATTTCCGAGGCGGAAATGGAGCGCCGGATCAAGGCGCTGCAGGCGGCTGAGGAACGCAAGGCAGAGGAAGCGGCACAGCGCGAGGCCGAAGAAAAGGCCCGTGAGGAAGAGCGCAACCGCCGCCGCGCCGAGGCCGAGGCCAAGGAACGCGAAGAAAAAGAGATTGCCGAACGGGCGAAAGCCAAGGCCGAGGAAGAAGAGCGCAAGCGCGAAGAGGCCGAAGCCGCTGCTGCGGCTGCTGCGGCCGCTGCTGCTGCACCCGCAGAAGATCCGGCACAAGCGCGCAGTGCCCCTGCCAAACAGGCCCCGCGCAAGCAGGACACCGCCAAGGACCGTGATCAAACGCGCGGTCGCGGCCGCGACCGTGACGATGGCCGTCGCTCTGGCAAGCTGACACTGAACCAGGCGCTCTCGGGCGGCGAAGGCGGGCGCCAGAAGTCGCTCGCTGCGATGAAACGCAAGCAGGAGCGTGCCCGGCAGAAAGCCCTCGGCGGCGGTCAGGAACGCGAAAAGGTGATCCGCGATGTGCAGCTGCCCGAGACGATCGTTGTCTCCGAGCTGGCCAACCGGATGTCGGAACGTGTGGCCGATGTGGTCAAGGCGCTGATGACCAACGGGATGATGGTCACGCAAAACCAGTCGATTGACGCCGACACTGCCGAGCTGATCATCGAAGAGTTTGGTCACAAGGTCACCCGTGTGTCGGATGCCGATGTTGAGGATGTGATCGACACGGTTGAAGACAAGGAAGAAGACCTGCAGCCGCGCCCGCCGGTGATCACCATCATGGGCCACGTGGACCACGGCAAGACCTCGCTTCTGGATGCGATTCGCGATGCCAAGGTCGTGGCAGGCGAAGCCGGGGGCATCACCCAGCATATCGGCGCCTATCAGGTCACGACCGACAGCGGCCATGTGCTGAGCTTCCTCGATACACCGGGCCACGCCGCGTTTACCTCGATGCGGGCACGCGGTGCACAGGTGACGGATATTGTTGTGCTGGTTGTGGCCGCCGATGACGCGGTGATGCCGCAGACCATCGAGGCGATCAACCACGCCAAGGCGGCCGAAGTGCCGATGATCGTGGCGATCAACAAGATCGACAAACCCGATGCAGACCCGATGAAGGTGCGCACCGATCTTCTGCAACACGAGGTCATCGTCGAGGCGATGTCAGGTGAAGTGCAGGATGTCGAGGTGTCGGCGATCACCGGGCAGGGCCTGGATGAGCTGCTTGAGGCCATCGCGCTGCAAGCCGAGATCCTGGAGCTGAAGGCCAACCCCGACCGCGCCGCCGAAGGCGCCGTGATCGAGGCGCAGCTGGACGTCGGCCGCGGCCCCGTGGCCACGGTTCTGGTGCAGAAAGGTACCCTGCGGCAAGGCGATATCTTTGTTGTGGGTGAACAGTATGGCCGCGTGCGCGCCCTGATCAACGACCGGGGCGACCGCGTGCAGGAAGCCGGACCGTCCGTGCCGGTTGAGGTCCTGGGCCTGAATGGCACGCCCGAAGCCGGCGATGTGCTGAACGTGGTCGAAACCGAAGCCCAGGCGCGTGAAATCGCTGAATACCGCGAGAAGGCCGCGAAAGAGAAGCGCGCCGCGGCAGGGGCTGCAACCTCGCTTGAGCAACTCATGGCGCAGGCCAAGGCAGATGAAAACGTCGCCGAGCTGCCCATCCTGGTCAAAGCTGATGTGCAGGGTTCTGCCGAAGCCATCGTTCAGGCGATGGACAAGATCGGCAACGATGAGGTGCGCGTGCGCGTTCTGCATTCGGGCGTGGGCGCCATCACCGAAAGCGATATCGGCCTGGCCGAAGCCTCGGGCGCGCCGGTGATCGGCTTCAACGTCCGGGCCAACGCGCCTGCGAGAAACTCGGCCAACCAGAAGGGCGTGGAGATCCGCTATTACTCGGTGATCTACGATCTGGTGGACGATGTGAAAGCGGCGGCCTCCGGTCTGCTCTCGGCCGAAGTGCGCGAGAACTTCATCGGCTATGCCACGATCAAAGAGGTCTTCAAGGTCACGGGCGTCGGCAAGGTGGCGGGCTGCCTTGTCACCGAAGGCGTGGCGCGGCGGTCGGCCGGTGTGCGTCTTCTGCGCGACGATGTGGTGATCCACGAAGGCACGCTGAAAACGCTGAAGCGCTTCAAGGACGAGGTGCCGGAGGTGCAGTCGGGTCAGGAATGCGGGATGGCGTTCGAGAATTACGACGACATCCGTGTTGGCGACGTGATCGAGATCTTCGAGCGCGAAGAGGTCGAGCGTCAGCTGGACTGATCATTCGGCAAACAGACAAGACGAAGGCGGCAGGTCTCTCTGCCGCCTTTTTCGTTTGGATCGTGGTGCAGGGCTCAGGCGGCTTTGCTGACCGGCACGCCTGAGAAGATACGATCACCAACCCGCACCTGCATCAGCCCGTTGGGCAGGGTGCGGACACAGATGCCCTGAACAGAAATGTATTTTCCGACACGGATGGTGCGAAGCATGTCTATATCCCCCCGAATGGACACGCATTATGATCAATCTATCGACACACAACCTAATTTGATCGCAACCAGAGACAATACTATCCGATTCGAGGGCTGATCAAAGCTGAAAAACGTCCAAGCTAGAGCCAGTCACGAAGAATTGGGATGAGAGGGATATCGGCGGGCGGCATCGGATAGTCACGCAGGTTGCGGGCATGGACCCATTTGAGCGCCTGGCCTTCGCGGCCCCGTGGGGTGCCCTCCCATTTTCGGCAGGCAAAGAGCGGCATCAGCAGGTGAAAATCCTCATAGCTGTGGCTGGCGAAGGTCAGCGGGGCAAGACAGGACCCCCATGTTTCAATCCCCAGTTCCTCGTGCAGTTCGCGGATAAGCGCGTGTTCGGGCGTCTCTCCCGGTTCGACCTTGCCGCCGGGGAATTCCCACAGCCCGGCCATGGACTTGCCCTCGGGCCGCTGCGTAAGAAGGATGCGCCCGTCGATGTCGATGAGCGCCACGGCAGAGACCAGCACGGTTTTCATGAGCGGTAGTCGGCGTTGATTTCGATATAGCCGTGGGTCAGGTCACAGGTCCACACCCGCGCCGTACCGCCGCCCATGCCAAGATCCACGTGAATCGCGAGCTCCTGTTGTTTCATATAGGCGGCTGCGATGTCCTCGTTATAATCGGGGCTGACCCATCCCTCGCGCGCCACGAGGATATCGCCGAAGCGGATGGAGAGCGTATCGCGATCGGCGGGCGCGCCGGATTTCCCGATGGCCATGACAACACGGCCCCAGTTCGGATCTTCTCCGGCGATGGCCGTCTTGACCAGTGGCGAATTGGCGATGGAGAGCGCATGGGTGCGCGCATCCTCATCGCTGAGCGCGCCGGTAACGGATACTTCGACAAACTTCGTCGCACCTTCGCCGTCGCGCACCACCTGATGCGCGAGGTTGAGCATGACATTGCGCAGCCCTTCCATGAAGCCGACACTCTGCTCGGTCACCCGCAGCCCGGACGCCCCGGTGGCCGCAACAAGAAGTGTGTCAGAGGTCGAGGTGTCGCTGTCGACCGTGATGCAATTGAAGGTCGCGGCGTTGAGCACCGAAACCATGTTTTGCAACTCCTGCTGGTCGATCATCGCATCGGTAAAGATATAGACGAGCATCGTTGCCATATCGGGCGCAATCATGCCCGACCCCTTGGCGATGCCCGCAATGTGGATCACCTGGCCATCGATCTCAACCTCGGCAGCAGCGCCCTTGGGGAAGGTATCGGTGGTCATGATCGCGCGCGCGGCACGGTCCATGGCGGAGGGCGAAAGCGCTTTGGCCAGTTCATCAAGTTTTGCCGTGATCCGGTCATGCGGCAGCGGCTCCCCGATAACCCCGGTGGACGAAGAGAACACACGCGTCTCGGGCAGGTTCAGCGCTTGGGCGACGGCTTGTGTCGTGGCGCGCACGGCCTCGGCCCCGTTGCGACCGGTAAAGGCGTTGGCGTTGCCTGAATTCACGATGATCGCGGCACCCGCATCGCTCGGTTTGCCGATCTTCGCCTGACAATCAAGCACCGCGGCCGAGCGGGTCGAGGACCGTGTGAATGTCCCGGCGATGGCGGTGCCCGGTGCCAGACTGGCCAGCATCACATCTTCGCGACCCTTATAGCGCACACCTGCCTCAGCGGTGGCAAAGCTGACCCCGCCGATTTCGGGCAGGTCGGGAAAGGCCGCAGGCGCAAGCGGCGATCTGGGAGGGGTGGCACCCATGATTATTGCTCCAGAAGGTCTGTTTGGTTGACAACCGACGGGTCAATCGTGCCCGCTTCGATCTGGTCGATCATGGCCTTGCTTTTCAGAGTGGCAACGTGATTCTGGAATTTCTCGTTGCGCAGTTCATTGACCAGCTGCTCGCGCACGTCGTCGAGAGAGGGCACATCCTGCGAACGTGTGTCCAGCAGGGTGATGACGTGAAAACCGAACTGAGTTTGAACCGGCTCGGACACACCACCCACGTCCAATCTGGTGACGGCATCAAAGAATGGCTCCACCATGACCCCTTTGCCGAACCAGCCGAGCTCTCCGCCATTGGGCCCCGAAGGTCCGGTTGAATGCTCTTGCGCCAGGGCTGCGAAATCGGCCCCGTCGGCCAGCGCCTTGATCAGAGATTGCGCCTTTTCCTCGGTTTCCACGAGGATATGAGCAGCGCGATACTCGATATCCGGGCCCCGATCGACATATTCGCTTTTGTAGGCGGCCTGGATTTCATCTTCGGTGAACTCTTCGCGCATCACAGCATCGATCGCGGCCCCGGCGCGGATGGCGCGGGTCTCGTTTTCGATGGTCAGGCGCGTTTGGAGCGCGGGTTCGCCTTCGAGCGATTGCGACAGCAGCGCCTGCTGTACGAGCTGCTCCAGAATGCCGTCAAAAAGGGTTGTCGGGTCAAGCTGATCGTAATGCGGTGGCAGGCTGCTGCGCACGGCCAGCATATGCCCCAGGGTGATCTCTGTGCCATCGACCGTCGCCAGCACTGTGTCCGGCGAAAGCGCCTGAGTTTCATCCGCAGCCACGGCGCCGATGGGGGCAAGGGCAAGGCTGACGGCTGTCAGAAGCGGAAGGCAGAATTTCATCAGGGCATCCTTTGCGACAATAGGTTCAGGCCAGTTCTGGCCGCACGGCGTTGACACTGTTCGGGCGGCCCCTTACATCGCCTTAAGATCAAGGAAATTCCGCCCCGGGTTGCGCCTTTGTAGGGTGCCCGATCAAGCGGGGCAAGCAATAGCCTGTCACAATCAGGCGAAACACCGGTTGGGATAAAACATGCTGGGATTTGGAGCGGTCACCAAGAAGATTTTCGGGACCCCGAATGACCGAAAAGTCAAAGCGACGCGACCGCTTGTCGAGAAGATCAACGCGCTGGAGCCCGAGTTTGAGGCGCTCTCGGATGAGGGGTTGATCGAGAAGACCGCCGAGTTCAAAGCGCGGGTCTCGAACGGTGAAAGCCTCGAGTCGCTTTTGCCCGAAGCCTTCGCCAACTGCCGCGAAGGGGCGCGCCGGGCGCTGGGCCTGCGGGCCTTCGACGTGCAGCTCATGGGCGGTATTTTTCTGCATGAGGGCAACATCTCGGAAATGAAGACCGGCGAGGGCAAAACCCTTGTCGCCACTTTCCCGGCCTATCTCAATGCGCTGACCGGGCGCGGTGTGCACATCGTGACGGTGAACGATTATCTGGCCCGCCGCGATGCCGACTGGATGGGCAAGGTTTATGGTGCGCTCGGGATGAGCTGTGGCGTGGTCTATCCGCAGCAGGCCGAGGATGAAAAGAAAGCGGCCTATTCCGCCGATATCACCTATGCCACCAACAACGAGCTGGGCTTTGATTATCTGCGCGATAACATGAAATCCTCGCTGGAAGAGATGAACCAGCGCGATCACTACTTCGCGATTGTCGACGAGGTGGACAGCATCCTGATCGACGAGGCGCGGACGCCGCTGATCATCTCCGGCCCGGCGCAGGACCGCAGCGACCTGTATATTACAATCGACAAGCTGATCCCGGAGCTTACGGAAGAGCATTACTCGATCGACGAGAAGAACCGGAGTGTGAGCTACACCGACGAGGGCAACGAGTTCCTCGAAGCGCTGCTCAAGAAGCATGGCATTCTGGAAGAAGATGCCTCGCTTTATGATCCGGAAAGCACGACCATCGTGCACCATGTCAATCAGGGTCTGCGCGCGCACACGCTATTTGCCCGTGACAAGGAATATATCGTGCGCGGTGACGAGGTGGTGCTGATTGACGAATTTACCGGCCGGATGATGGCCGGACGGCGCCTGTCCGAAGGTCTGCATCAGGCGATCGAAGCCAAGGAAGGCGTGAGCATCCGGCCCGAGAACGTGACGCTGGCTCAGGTGACGTTCCAGAACTATTTCCGCCTTTACGAGAAACTGGCGGGCATGACCGGCACGGCCGCCACCGAGGCCGACGAATTTCGCGAGATTTATGGGCTGGGCGTGGTTGAGGTTCCGACCAACAAACCGATTGCCCGTGTGGATGACGATGACGCCGTGTTCCGCACCGCGAAAGAGAAGTATGACGAGGTGATCACCGTGATCCGCGAGGCCCATGAAAAGGGTCAGCCGACGCTGGTGGGTACCACCTCGATCGAGAAATCTGAAATGCTCAGCAAGATGCTGACCGAGGCCAAGATCAAGCACAACGTGCTGAACGCGCGGCAACACGAGCAGGAGGCGCAGATTGTGGCCGATGCGGGCCGCTTGGGTGCCGTGACGATTGCGACGAACATGGCCGGGCGCGGGACCGACATCAAGCTGGGCGGGAATGTCGAGTTCAAGATCATGGAAGCCATCGCTGCCGACCCCGAGGGCGACCCCGAGACGATCCGGGAACGCATCGAGGCCGAGCATGAGGCCGATGAGCAGGCGGTGAAGGATGCAGGCGGCCTGTTTGTTCTGGCCACGGAACGGCACGAAAGCCGACGGATCGACAACCAGCTGCGCGGCCGCTCGGGCCGTCAGGGGGACCCGGGACGTTCGGCGTTCTTCCTGAGCCTCGACGATGACCTGATGCGCATCTTCGGCTCGGAACGGCTGGAAAAGGTGCTGTCGACGCTGGGCATGAAGGAAGGCGAGGCGATCATTCACCCCTGGGTGAACAAATCGCTGGAGCGCGCGCAGGCCAAGGTGGAAGGGCGCAACTTCGACATCCGCAAGCAGCTTCTGAAGTTTGACGACGTGATGAACGATCAGCGTAAGGTGATCTTCAAGCAGCGGCTCGACATCATGAAGGCCGAAGATCTGTCGGATATCGTGCAGGACATGCGCGGCGAGGTGATCGACGATCTGATCGACACGTATATGCCGCCGAAAACCTATGCCGATCAATGGGATACCGAAGGGCTGCATAAGGCGGTGATCGAGCAGTTCAATATGGACGTGCCGGTAATCGACTGGGCGAATGAGGAAGGCGTGGACGATGACGAGATCGCGGATCGCCTGGATTCTGCCGCTGAACAGATGATGACCGAGAAGGCCGAGGCGTTCGGCCCCGAGAACATGCGGATGATCGAAAAGCAGGTGCTTTTGCAGACGATCGACGGCAAGTGGCGCGAGCACCTTCTGCGTCTGGAGCATCTTCGCTCGGTCGTCGGCTTCCGTGGCTATGCGCAGCGTGATCCTCTGAACGAATACAAGAACGAGGCCTTCCAGCTTTTCGAAAACATGCTGGACAGTCTACGCCAGGAAGTGACCCAGAAGCTGGCCCAGATCCGGCCGATGACGCAGGAAGAGCAAGACGCCCTGATGCGGCAGATGCAGGAACAGCAGGCTGCGATGCAGAAGGCCGCCGAGCCGCCTGAGCCTGTGGGCAATCCCGAGAACGCGCGCGAAGGCTTTGTCGAGGACGATCCCAGCACCTGGGGTGACCCGGGCCGGAACGAGCAGTGCCCCTGCGGATCAGGCAAGAAATTCAAGCATTGTCACGGGCGTCTGGTGTAACATACGCCTTCAAGACGCCCGAATGTGACCCCTCAGGCGTCATAACTGGGCCTTGATCGTTTTGTAGCGTCCCAGAGCTTCAAAAGCTGTGGGAGGTCGTCATGATCCAGCCAAAACGACTCATTACTGCCGGGGGAACGCTCGTTTGCGCCCTTGGTATCGGGTATTTCATGCAAAGCGGATCGCAGGTTCCGGCAGGGGCCGGTGGTCAGCAGGTCGCGTCTGCGAGCATGGTCGCAACCGAGGCAGCGGCTACGATGACTGATGCCGCTCCGGTTGAGGTCAACGATCTGGCGCTTGCCTCTGCTGCTCCTCCGACGCTTCCTGAATCGCCTGCCATTGCAGAATTGCCGGCGGAACCGGTGGTCAACGCCGCGCTGGAGGACATTCCGCTGGCGGAAATGCCCGAAGAGGAGGCCGCCCCAAGCTTCAATTGCGAGCATATGCTGAGCGCGATGGCGCAGGCTGCTGCGATGGTGCAACTGACGCTGGAAGCCCCTTGCATGGTCAACGAACGGTTTACCCTGCACCACAATGGCATGATGTTCAGCATGACGACCGACATGGAAGGCACGGCAGAATTCGCGGTTCCGGCGCTGTCGGAAAACGCGGTGTTCATCGTGGCCTTCGCCAATGGCGAAGGGGCTGTTGCCAATGCATCCGTGACATCGCTGGAGTATTACGACCGCGCTGTTGTGCAGTGGAAAGGTCAGAGCGGCATGCAGGTTCATGCGCTGGAATATGGCGCCGATTATGGCGAAGCGGGTCACGTGTGGGCCGATGCCGCGCGGGATGAAAGTAGCGCGGCGCTGGGTGAGGGCGGGTTCCTCACGCGGTTGGGCGATCCGGAGCTTGATCAGGCATTGATAGCTGAGGTCTATACCTTCCCTTCCGGCGTGGCCAAACAGGGCGGGGATGTGACCCTGAGCGTCGAGGCCGAGATCACCGCAGCCAATTGCGGCCGAGATGTCGAGGCGCAGTCGCTCCAGAAAAGCGCCGATGGCAGCCTGAAAGTGCAGGACCTGGTGCTGGCCATGCCTGAATGTGACTCGGTTGGTGACTTTCTGGTGTTGAAAAACCTGCTGAATGACCTGAAAATCGCCGGGAACTAATCCGGCACGATCCGAGGTCACTTTATGACAAGGCTACGTGCGGCGGTCCTCGCCGCACTTCTTCTTTTTGGGATGGCGCCCGGCGCCTCTGCGCAGGATGTGACGCTCACCTCCCGCGACGGCGATGTTGAGATTTCCGGCAATCTGCTGGGGTTCGATGGCGAGTTTTACCGCGTCGATACGATCTATGGTGAGCTGACCGTCGATGGCTCGGGCGTGGATTGCGAGGGGCCGGGATGTCCAAACCTCAACAACTTCGTTGCTCGGATCACCCTTGCCGGTGAGCCTGCGATCGGTCGTGTTCTGATGCCTGGCCTGCTGGAGGCGTTCGCCATAAAGAGCGGCTACTCCCTGGAGCGGGAAAGCCGTGCTGATGCGGATTTCAGCTATCGTATCACCGACAAGTCGACCGGGCAGCTTCTGGGTGAGTTCGATTTTCAGCTGACCAATTCGGACGAAGGTTTCGCGGACCTTCTGGCCGATGAGGCCGATATTGTCATGTCCCTGCGTGAGGTGCGGCCGGAAGAGGTGAAGCGCGCGCGCGATGCCGGGCTTGGAAACCTCCTTGCCAGGGGGCGCAGCAAGGTGGTGGCCCTTGATGCGCTGGTGCCCGTGGTGTCACCGACGAACCCGGTGCAGGACATTACAGCGCCGCAGCTTGCCGATGTGCTTTCGGGGAAGATCACCAACTGGGCGGTCCTCGGCGGGCCGGATGCGCCGATTGACGTACAGATGCTGAGCAATGTGTCGGGACTGGGTCAGGCCGTGGCCGACCAGGTGCTGCGTCCCGCGTCGGTGGCGCCCGCGCCCTCGGTCACATGGCATGAAAGCGATCAATCGCTTCTTGCTGCTGTGATGGCGGATCCCTTTGCCATCGCGGTCACGCGGCAGTCTGATACGGGCAGCACCTGGCCCCTCGCGCTAAAGGGACAATGCGGATTTGCCATGAAGGCCATGCGCCGCGCGGTGAAGACCGAGGATTATCCGCTGACGATGCCATTGTTTCTGTACATGCCCGCGCGCCGCTTTCCCAAGCTGGTGCGCGAGTTTCTGACCTATCTGCGCGATCCGTCAGCGCAATTGGTGATCCGGCGCGCGGGGTTTGTGGATCAGACCCCCGAAGAGATCGAGATCAACGCGCAGGGGGATCGTTTTGCAAATGCGATTTCGAGGGCGGGCGAAGAGGTGAGCCTTGGTCAGTTGCAAGCAATGGTGCGCGCATTGGCGCCGCTGAAACGACTGACCACCACGTTCCGGTTCGAGACGGGTTCAACCCGGCTTGATGCGCAGTCACGTTCCAACGTTCTGCAACTGGCGCGGGCCATGGAGCTGGGCCATTACGATGCGCGGCGACTTGTCTTTGTGGGGTTCAGCGATGGGCAGGGCCCGGCCGAGGGCAATCTGGAAATCGCGCGCAAACGCGCCGAAGCGGTACGCGCCGCCGTGACTCGCGCGGCAGAGACGGCCAACCTTGCCCGGATCAGCATTGAGACGATTGCCTTCGGCGAAGCGATGCCGATGGCCTGCGATACCAGCGAATGGGGTCGGCGGGTGAACCGGCGGGTTGAGGTCTGGGTCAGGTAGGGCCCTACAAGTGGCCTTCCGCCTGAAAGCTCATCTCGCAGGATTTTCCGATGATGATGTGATCATGCAGGGTGATGCCCAGAGCGTCACAGGCCGCCTGAACCTGGCGGGTCATGTCGATATCTTCTGCTGACGGCGTCGGGTCGCCCGATGGGTGGTTGTGGATGAGGATCAATGCGCTGGCATTGAGCTGCAATGCGCGCTTGACCACCTCACGCGGGTAGACCGGAACATGATCCACCGTGCCGCGCGCCTGTTCCTCGTCCGCGATCAATACGTTCTTGCGATCCAGATAGAAGATGCGGAACTGCTCGGTTTCCCGGTGCGCCATGGTGGTGTGGCAATAGTCGATCACCTGTGTCCAGCTTGAGATCACATGGCGTTGCAGGATACGCGAACGCGCCAGCCGATGCGCTGCGGCTTCGATGATTTTCAGCTCGCAGATGACGGCCTCGCCCACGCCGCTGACCTGAGCAAGGCTGTGCGGATCGGATGACAGCACGCCGTTGAAATCTCCAAACCTGTCGAGCAAGCTGCGCGCAAGGGGTTTCACATCCTGTCGCGGAATCGCGCGAAACAGAACAAGCTCCAGCAATTCGTAGTCAGGCATCGCACCTGCCCCGCCTTCCAGAAACCTCTGGCGCAGACGCTTGCGATGATCGCGGATGTATGACGGAAGTTTGGCGCGGGGCAGGGCGGGTGACTGCAGCGCCTCGTCCCCGTTAAAGAGCGGGAGCGGCATCTCAGAAAAAGCGGCGTTCTGGGTCATGTGCTGACAATGCAGCGCCATGGTTACGGATTTCTTAATCCTGAACGAAAAAGGCACCCGCGCCGGGGTGCCTTTTCAGAGTTGCAGGATCAGTTTTTCATACTGTCCCAGAAGCTTTTGACCGAGGAGAAGAAGCTTTTGCTTTCGGGGTTGTTGTCCTCGGACAGTTCCTCGAATTCCCGCAGCAGCTCTTTTTGCTTCGAGGTCAGGTTCACCGGGGTTTCCACCGCCAGTTCGATGAACATATCCCCCGCCGCGCCGCCACGCAGGGCGGGCATACCCTTGCCGCGCAGGCGCATCTGGCGTCCGGACTGGCTCCCCGAGGGGATCTTTACCCGGCTGCGGCCGCCATCGATCGTGGGCACTTCGATATCGCCGCCAAGCGCGGCCGTGGCCATCGACACCGGCACGCGGCAGAAAAGGTTGGTCTCTTCACGCTCAAAAAGCTCGTGCTGCGCCACATCGATAAAGATGTAGAGATCGCCCGGAGGTCCGCCGCGCATTCCGGCCTCGCCTTCGCCGGCCAGGCGGATCCGCGTGCCTGTTTCGACACCCGCAGGGATATTAACACTCAGTGAGCGGTCTTTCTCCACCCGGCCCTGGCCGTGGCAGGTTTTGCAGGGGTTCGAAATGATCTGACCCAGACCCGAACAGGTGGGGCAGGTGCGTTCGACCGTGAAGAATCCCTGCTGCGCGCGGACTTTCCCCATGCCGGAACAGGTGGGACAGGTGGACGGTTCAGCGCCGCCTTCCGCCCCGGAGCCGCTGCAAGAGCTGCAGGAGACCGATGTCGGCACATTGATTGTCTTTTGCAGGCCGCTGAACGCCTCTTCCAGAGTGACGCGCAGGTTATAGCGCAGGTCTGCACCGCGCGCTGCGCGCTGTCGCCCGCCCTGACCGCCGCGCCCGCCCATGAAGTCGCCAAAGAGGTCGTCGAACACGTCCGAGAACGCGCTGGCAAAGTCGCCTTGGTTGCCGAAGCCGCCACCGGGACGCCCGCCGCCGCCGCCCATCCCGCCGTCGAATGCAGCATGGCCGAACCGGTCATAAGCAGCTTTCTTCTCGGGGTCTTTCAGGACGTCATACGCTTCGCCCGCTTCCTTGAACTGGGTTTCGGCGTTGGGGTTATCCTTGTTGCGGTCGGGGTGAAGCTCTTTCGCCTTGCTGCGGTAGGCCTTCTTGATCTCTTCGGCCGACGCTCCCTTGGAGAGCCCGAGCACGTCGTAATAATCACGTTTGGCCATCGAGGTCCTCCTCACTCGGAACGGTCTGGGCCGACCCGGTCACCGGACCGGCCCATGTCGTTCCTGGCTCGCGTCAGGCGCGCTTGTCGTCGTCGAGGTCTTCGAAATCGGCGTCGACGATATCGTCGTCACCGTCTTTCGCAGCCTCGTCAGCGGCCATCGGCTCGTCCTCGGCCTCTTCGGCCTGGGCCTTGTAGATCGCCTCGCCCAGCTTCATCGCTGCCTCGGTCACGTTCTGGATGCCCGACTTGATCTTGTCGGCGGACGCGTCGTCCTTCTCCAGATCGTCCTTGAGCGCAGCAATGGCCAGTTCGATGGCTTCGATGGTGGTCGGGTCAACCTTGTCACCATGTTCTTCCATCGACTTCTCGGTCGAGTTGATCAGGCTTTCGGCCTGGTTCCGGGCTTCAACCAGCTCGCGGCGTTCCTTATCGGCTTCGGCGTTCTCTTCGGCGTCCTTGATCATCTTTTCGATGTCGTCGTCGCTGAGGCCACCCGAGGCCTGGATCGTGATCTTCTGTTCCTTGCCAGTGCCCTTGTCCTTGGCGCTGACCGACACGATGCCGTTGGCGTCGATGTCAAAGGTCACTTCGATCTGCGGCATGCCGCGCGGGGCGGGCGGGATGTTCTCCAGATTGAACTGGCCAAGCATCTTGTTGTCCGCCGCCATTTCACGCTCGCCCTGGAAGACGCGGATCGTCACGGCGCTCTGGTTGTCCTCGGCGGTCGAGAAGATCTGGCTCTTGTTGGTCGGGATCGTCGTGTTGCGGTCGATCAGGCGGGTGAACACGCCACCCAGCGTTTCGATCCCGAGCGACAGCGGCGTCACGTCGAGCAGAACAACATCTTTCACGTCGCCTTGCAGAACACCGGCCTGAATGGCGGCACCCATGGCGACCACTTCGTCAGGGTTCACCCCCTTGTGCGGCTCCTTGCCGAAGAACTTGGTCACTTCCTCGACCACTTTCGGCATCCGGGTCATACCACCGACAAGCACGATCTCGTCAATCTCGCTGGCCGACAGGCCCGCATCTTTCAGAGCGGCCTGGCACGGCTTGATCGAGGCCTTGATCAGGTCCCCCACAAGGCTTTCCAGCTTGGCGCGGGTCAGTTTCATGACCATGTGCAGCGGCTGACCGTCCGAGCCCATCGAGATGAAGGGCTGGTTGATTTCGGTCTGCGAGGCGCTCGACAGTTCGATCTTGGCCTTCTCGGCGGCTTCCTTGAGCCGTTGCAGCGCCATCTTGTCTTTGGTCAGATCGACGCCGTTTTCCTTTTTGAACTCATCGGCGAGGTAGGAGACGATGCGCATGTCGAAGTCTTCACCGCCAAGGAACGTGTCGCCGTTGGTCGATTTCACTTCGAACAGGCCATCGTCGATCTCAAGGATGGTCACGTCGAACGTACCGCCACCAAGGTCATAGACCGCGATGGTGTGGGTGTCTTCCTTGTCCAGGCCATAGGCCAGCGCGGCAGCGGTCGGTTCGTTGATGATCCGCAGCACTTCGAGGCCGGCAATCTTGCCCGCGTCCTTGGTGGCCTGACGCTGGGCGTCGTTGAAATAGGCAGGAACGGTGATGACGGCTTGCGTCACGTCTTCGCCAAGATAGCTCTCGGCGGTTTCCTTCATCTTGCCCAGGATGAAGGCGGAAATCTGGGAGGGGCTGTATTTTTCGCCCTTGGCTTCCACCCATGCGTCGCCATTGCCGCCGTCGATGACGTTGAACGGCATGTTCTTCTTGTCCTTGGCAAGATCCGCGTCGTCCGCACGACGACCGATCAGGCGCTTAACGCCGAAGATCGTGTTGGAGGGGTTGGTCACTGCCTGGCGCTTGGCCGGCTGGCCAACGAGGCGTTCGTCATCCGTGAACGCGACGATGGAGGGGGTGGTACGTGCGCCTTCGCTGTTTTCGATGACGCGGGGCTGGCTGCCATCCATGATGGCGACGCAGCTGTTGGTGGTTCCGAGGTCAATACCAATGACTTTGGCCATGTTTTCGATCCCTTCTACTTAAGGCGATATGACAGAGGCCCGACCCGTTTCGGCATCAGGGCCCCGATGGTTGCACGTCGGCGGGTAGCATCCGCTCAACGCTTCCCGGCGTATATAGGCAGGCGAAACTGGCCCTGCAAGCGCCGGGATAGAGGCTATTCTTGTATTTTTGGCTAAAATGAGCGGCAGAGACACGAAAGGCGTACGATTCCATGACCACCCCCACCCTGACGATCCGAGGGTTCAAGATTTTCAAGGGCCTGCTGAATGCGGCGGCGCAGGTGGACATGCTGACCGAACTGCGCGAGGTGGCGCGCGCCGCGCCTCCGTTTTCACCACAGACGCCCTATGGCAAACCGATGTCGGTGCGCATGACATCAGCGGGCAAATACGGCTGGTATTCGGACCGCTCGGGCTATCGCTATGTCCCGCACCACCCGGACGGACAGGCGTGGCCCCCGATTCCCGAAGTGGTGATGCGCATCTGGCGCGATCTGGTCAGCAAGGAGCGCGGACCGGATTGCTGCCTGATCAACTTTTACGGTGAGGGTGCGCGGATGGGGATGCATCAGGATCGCGACGAGGCGGATTTCGGCTGGCCGGTCCTGTCGCTCTCATTGGGGGATGACGGGCTGTTTCGCATTGGCAACCCGACACGCGGGGGCAAGACGGAAAGCCTCTGGCTCAGTTCCGGCGATGCGGTTGTCATGGGGGGCGAGGCGCGGCTGACCTATCACGGCGTGGACCGGATCCGGTTTGGCTCTTCGCCGCTTCTGCCGAAGGGCGGGCGGATCAATCTGACGCTGCGTGTCGTCGACTGATCCGCCTTTCGGGGTCAGGCGCCAGTGTCAAACCCATCATAGAATGCGCCGGACAGGTTCAGCTGATCCATAACAAACAGATCGGGCGGTGCGGCAGGGGTCGGAACCGGCGCTGGCGGTGCCAAGGATGGAATTGTCAGCCCCGGCAGGTTCACCAGGAAATCAAGCAACGGCATCTGTGGCGCCGGGGTGAAGTCAAACACATCCTGCAAAAGGCTGACAAGGCTTGGACCTTGAGAAGGCCCTTGCGGAAACAGCGGTGCCCAGGACGGGGTATCGGGCAAGCCCGGCTGCGCCACTAGACTGGGCGGTGTGTAGAGCGGCGGCGCCGGTTCGGTGACGATGACCGGCGGCTGCATCACCGGTGGGATCGGGATCGGATTTACCGGTTGCGCAACCGGTGGTGTTGGCGTGGCCGGCGGCTCTGATGGAGGTGCGACAGGGGCCGGTGTCGGCGGGGTGACCGGGTCTGGTGTGGCGTCGGTTGTTCCGAAATTCTGCGTGACCATGACGCTGTCAAACCGGCCAAAATCACCGCGTTCAATCCCGATTCCGATCTCTTCGAAATCGGGGTTCAGGATATTGGCGCGATGGCCTGGGCTGTTCATCAGGCTTTCGTGCAGGTCGCGCACGTCGTCTTCGAGGCCGGGGTCGCCGCGCTCGGATTGCCAGGCGATGTTTTCGCCCCAGGTCCAGTTGCCTTCAAGCTCATAGCCTGCCTGCTGAATCCGGTCGCCGGCCGATGAACCGCCTTGCCCGGTATGCGAGAAGACATCCGTGGCCAGCATCCAGCTGCTGTGGTCTTCGCTGGCCTCGTTCAGATCACCGTTGAACCGCAAGGGTGGGGCGCCGACGGCGGCGCGCTCTTCGTTGATCAGCTCCAGCATGAGCTGTTCAAGGGCGTTGGGTTGTGACATATCTCTTCCTTTCCTGCGGGGCCGCCGGGTGGGCTTAGGCAGGGCAAGGCACGCGCGCAATCACGGGCGAAAACATGCCGCAAAACGCGCGGGGTTCTGCGAGATTGGCGGGTGTGTATCGGCGGATTTTGGATGCGGCCCGCCAGGTCAGGGACGCGACCTGTGCGGGGCTGATCGCCAAACGATCAGCGCGGCGCGACAGAGCAGCACCCGGCAAGAAGGCGCGTGCCGGCATCGTCACGCAGGAACAGGTTGATATCCAGCCCATAGCTCTGATCCGACATTCCGTCCGAGCAGGTCCGGCGTTCCAGAACCGCATGGACGGCGCCGTCTTGCTGTTCCGAGATCAGCGCAAAGCGATCCGTGCGGCCATCGGCGCGGCGCGCCGTCACCCCGGAGAAGCTGATCTCGGTGCCGTCCTGGCTGCGGAACGCCGCGGTGGCAGCGGCGTCGATGTCGAGACGCCAGAACGGTTCCGTTCCGAAACAGGTCATCGGGCGCGGCAGGCCTGTGCTTTCGTCCATTTGTTGGCGCGCGAGGTATCGCAGGGCAACCCAGCCGCTTTGCTCATCGACATTCACCCGACCCCACTTGCCGGTGGCATCCAATGCGGTCACCTCGATATGCTTTTCCCCAGGCGCGAAAGAGCCAAGCCGCTGGGCCGATCCGTCCGGTTCCGCCCGGATGTTGAGCACGTCACCCTTAGCCACGTCCACCACCGCATAGAGCGCGGGCAGCGACAGGGATTGCGCCATGACCGTGGCAGGCCAGGCGATAAGAAGACCTGCCAGCAGGGCGGCTCTCATCGGCGCGCGCTCCAGCTGCTGGAGGCGAATTGCCTTGTGTAGAACTCACCCATCAGCCCGATCATGACAAAGACCAAGGAGAGGTAGAGGGTGTATTCCCAGTTTGAGTTGCGCGGGAAGTAGTTGACGAAGACGAATCCGCGGTTCTGGTCGATGGTGTGAAACAGCGGATGCCAGTTGAACATCGCAATCATGAATCCCGGCAGTGTGTTGGCGACAAACATCTTGCCCGAGCAGATCATGCTGGCGCGCTGATACACCGTGGTGAAGAGGTTAACAAAACCCGGGAACCAGGGCTTGATAGACAAAAGGACAAGCCCGATCGAGATACCCGAGGCCCAGCTGAGAAGAAACATGCCATAGGCTGAAATCGGCTGGTCGATTGTGATCGGATTGAAGCCGACATGATAAATGAAGAGGATGACGAATAGCGTGAGGGTCTGAATGTAAAGCGTGCTGAGCGCGGCGGCACAGATGCCGATAATCGTGTTCATTGGGGCGTGCAGCATCATCGGAGAAACCGGCCCCTCTGCCCCGACAACGGCGCCCAATGCCTTGGTATGGGTCAGAAACAGAAAAATACCCGACATGATGTAGAGCAAAAAATCACCCCGCAGGGCGGCGGACCGCAGTCCGAGGATGATGAACATTACATAGAAAGCCACCACGAACATGATGGCGACCATCATGTTGGAAAACAACGCGATATAGGCATTGCCATGCGCTTTGCGCACATCCCGCACCGCGGCGTGATAGATCAGCTCGCCCGTCGCGGCGATCGACTGAAGCGTCGATTTGGGTTGGACATTCTGGAACATGGCGCTGCTTTGCTGTCTGCCTTGGCTTTGTGGCACGGAATTCTTGCTGTCCCGTTAGCGCCGTATCATAAGGGGACAATGCAATCGGATCAACAGATGCGTGCCCGTCAGGAGCACGCCGTTAAGGAGCAGGGTTTTGGACTACGACAAATTGATCACCGTGATGCGCCGTCTCGCGCTGGACGCAGGCGACAGGATCATGGAGATTTATGGGGCCGATGATTTCGACGTGAAGGTGAAATCCGACGACAGCCCGGTGACCGAAGCCGACGAGGCAGCCGATGCGATTATCTCGGCCGGTTTGCGCACGGCTTTCCCGGATGTGGCGCTTGTGACCGAGGAACAGGCAACGTCCCATAGCGAAAGGGCCGATACCTTTCTGATCGTCGATCCGCTGGATGGCACCAAGGAGTTCATCCATCGGCGCGGCGATTTCACCGTGAATATCGCCTATGTCGAAAGCGGTGTACCGACGCGCGGCGTGGTCTATGCGCCGGCCAAGGGGCGGATGTTCTTTACTCAGGCGGATGGCACATCGGTCGAAGAGGAGGGCCCGTTCGAGCGCGATACGCTTGGCGCTTTGCGCCCGATCCATGTCTCGAAGCCCGACAATGGCGCGCTTATGGTGGTTGCCTCCAAGTCGCACCGGGATCAGGCAACGGATGACTACATAAACAAATATGCTGTGAAGGATATGAAGAGCGCGGGGTCCTCGCTCAAGTTCTGTCTGATCGCCACCGGTGAGGCCGATCTCTATCCCCGCGTGGGCCGGACGATGGAATGGGACACCGCCGCAGGCCATGCTGTCCTGAACGGTGCAGGCGGCAAGGTGGTGCGGTTTGATGATCATACCCCGCTGATGTACGGCAAGGATGGTTATGCCAACCCGTTCTTCATCGCCTATTCCCCTGATGTTGCGCTGAAGTCGGCCTGATGTCTGTGCTGATCGTCATTCCCGCGCGGTATGCCTCGACCCGCTATCCGGGCAAGCCCCTTGTTTCGCTCACCGGCGCGACCGGAAAGGCAAAAAGCCTGATTCAACGGTCCTGGGAAGCGGCGCAGATGGTGAAGGGTGTGGACCGGGTTGTGGTGGCAACGGATGATGACCGGATCAGAACCGCCTCTGAAGCGTTTGGCGCCGAGGTGGTGATGACGTCGTCTGAATGCGCCAATGGCACCGAACGCTGTGCCGAAGCGCTGGAGCATCTGGGCGGTGCCTTCGATATCGTCGTCAACCTGCAGGGCGATGCGCCGCTGACGCCCGCCTGGTTTGTCGAGGATCTGGTGCGCGACCTGATGGTGGACCCGAGCGCGGATATCGCCACGCCTGTGCTGCGCTGCGATGGCAAAGCGTTGAACGGGTTTCTCGAGGACCGTTCGCAGGGCCGTGTCGGTGGCACGACTGCGGTATTCGATGCCAACCGGCATGGGCTTTACTTCTCCAAGGAGGTCATCCCCTACACCGGCAAACGCTATGCAGATGAAGACGCCACGCCGGTGTTTCACCATGTCGGGGTTTATGCTTATCGCCCCGAGGCGCTGACCACCTACAAGACTTGGTCAGCGGGCCCGCTGGAGCGTCTTGAAGGGCTGGAACAGCTCCGTTTCTTGGAGCAGGGACGCACGATCCTGTGCACCGAAGTAGAGGCACGGGGCCGCCAGTTCTGGGAGTTGAACAACCCCGAGGATGTGCCGCGGATCGAAGCGATGATGGCCGAAATGTCGATGCCGTGAGCGGCTGTTGCCTGACACGGCCTTTCGCCGCTTTGAATTTTTGTTTCAAAAGTGGCGCTGATTGACAAAATTTGGCTGTTTTTCCCGCTTATGATTATGCAAACCGAAAGGTATCTGTGTAGTGTAAACAAAAAAGAAAGTGTCGAGGAGCAGGTGATGAGAAACAAGGTTACGAAGGCGATTTTTCCCGTCGCGGGACTTGGCACGCGGTTTTTGCCGGCGACCAAATCCGTACCGAAGGAAATCATGACCCTGGTGGACCGCCCGCTCGTGCAATATGCGATTGACGAAGCGCGTGCTGCGGGGATCAAGGAATTCATCTTTATCACCTCGCGCGGCAAGGGCGCGTTGGAAGATTACTTCGACAATGCTCCGCAGCTTGAGCAGGAGCTGCGCCGCAAAGGCAAGGACAAGCTTCTTGAGGTCCTCAAATCCACCAACATGGACAGTGGCGAAATTGCTTATATGCGCCAGCACAAGCCGCTTGGACTGGGCCATGCGGTATGGTGTGCGCGGCGGTTGATCGCGAACGAGCCGTTTGCCGTGATCCTGCCCGATGACGTGATTGCCGCCGACAAGCCCTGCCTTGCCCAGATGGTCGAAGCCTTCGAGGAAAATCCCGGCAACATGGTCGCGGCCATGGAAGTCCCGGATGATCAGACCTCGTCCTATGGTATCCTCGATATCAAGGATGACATGGGCGCGCTGGTTTCCACCAAAGGGATGGTCGAAAAGCCAAAAGCGGGCACCGCGCCGTCGAACCTTGCTGTCATCGGCCGGTATATTCTTACGCCCACCGTGCTGCAGCAGCTGAACAAGAAAAAGGCCGGCGCGGGTGGTGAAATCCAGCTGACCGACGCCATCGCCGATGCGCGCGAGGCGGGGGAAGAGGTCTATGGCTTCCGGTTCAATGGTCGGCGGTTCGATTGCGGGTCCAAGGCGGGCTTCCTGCAGGCGACCGTGGCGTTCGCACTGGAACGCGAAGAGCTGCGCGACGAGCTCTGGGGTTATCTCAACGATATCGTGCATGCCGACAAAGCCGCTCAGTAAGCGGGCGGGACGGATCAGATGACGACGGTTTTGGTGACAGGCGGTGCCGGGTATATCGGCAGTCATGCCTGCAAGATGCTGGCGCGTGAGGGCTATACGCCCGTCACCTATGACAGTCTGGTCACCGGCTGGCAGGACGCGGTGAAATTCGGCCCGTTCGAGAAGGGCGACCTTTGCGACCGCGCGCGGCTTGACGAGGTGTTCGCCACCTATCAGCCAACGGCGGTGATGCATTTCGCGGCGCTCAGCCAGGTGGGCGAGAGTATGAACCACCCTGCACGCTACTGGCGCAACAACGTCGAAGGATCGCTGACCCTGCTCCAAGCGGCGGTGGGCGGCGGGACGCAGAACATCGTTTTCTCGTCGACCTGCGCCACCTATGGCGATCAGGACAATGTGGTGCTTGACGAGGACTGCCCGCAACACCCGATCAACGCCTACGGCTCGTCCAAACGCGCCATCGAGGATATGCTGCGCGATTTCGAGGTCGCCCACGGTCTGCGGCATGTGATCTTCCGCTATTTCAACGTGGCAGGGTGCGATCCTGAGGCGGAGGTGGGCGAGTTCCACCAGCCCGAGACGCATCTTATCCCGCTGGTGCTGGATGCTATCGCGGGCAAGCGCGACGCGCTGACCATCTTTGGTACGGATTACGACACGCCCGACGGCACCTGCATTCGTGACTACGTGCATGTGATGGACCTTGTGGAGGCGCATATTAAAGGGCTCAAATGGCTGGAGCAGGGGAAGGAAAGCCGGGTATTCAACCTTGGCACCGGAACCGGCTTTTCGGTGCGCGAGGTGATCGAACAGGCCCACGCGGTGACCAACCGCGAGGTGCCGGTGATCGAGGGCCCGCGCAGACCCGGCGACTGCACCAAGCTGGTCTCGGGGTCGACCCGCGCCGAGGAAGAGCTGGGCTGGGCGCCCGGACGCTCGAAGATGCGGCAAATGATCGAGGATGCCTGGCGTTGGCACCAGTCGGGACATTACGAGAAATAGGACAGACGGAGCGGAGGCGGTAAGGCACGGGCACATATGGACAGGCTAAAGCAACTGTCACTGGCCTATCGCTTGCGGTGGAAGCGCCGCAGGCTGCTCTTCCGCTCGTTCCGCAAACGCCGTCAGCTTCGCCCGGTCATTGACCGCACCGCGCAGATCGGACCGGATGACATTCTCGTTTTCTCGACCATGCGCAATGAAATGGTGCGCCTGCCGCATTTCCTGGCGCATCACCGCGCCCTGGGGGTCGATCACTTCCTGATTGTGGAGAATGACAGTGACGATGGCACCCGGGACTACCTGGCCAGACAGCCCGATGTCTCGCTCTGGACAACGCCCGCCAGTTACAAGCTCTCGCGCTTCGGGGTCGATTGGCTGACCTGGCTTCAACACCGCCATGCGCATGGGCATTGGTGCCTGACGGTGGATGCGGATGAAATCCTGATTTACCCGCATCATGACACGCGACCCCTTCGCGCGCTGACCGAATGGCTCGACCGGCATGACCGTCGTTCCTTCGGTGCGCTGATGCTGGATATGTATCCCAAAGGGCCGCTCAACGCGCAGGTCTATGAGGCAGGAGACGACCCGTTTGACATTCTCGCCTGGTTCGACGGCGGCAATTACATGATCCAGAAAAAGCCCGATCTGGAAAACCTGTGGATCCAGGGGGGCGTGCGGGCGCGTGTCTTCTTTGCCGACCGCCCGCGCCGGGCGCCCACGATGAGCAAAACGCCTCTGGTCAAGTGGCACAGGGGCTACGCATATGTCAGCTCATCTCATTCGATCCTGCCGCGCAAGCTCAACCATGTTTATGACGAGGCGGGGGGAGAGCGGACCTCGGGCATTCTTCTACATACAAAGTTCCTGCACACGATCGTCGAACGTTCGGCGGAGGAAAAGCACCGGGCCGAGCATTTTGCCAATTCAGACCTGTACGATACGTATTATGACAGCCTCACCCGGAACCCGGATCTTTGGTGTGAAAAATCCACCAGGCTGATCAGCTGGCGGCAGCTTGAAGCAATGGGGCTGATGTCGAAGGGAAACTGGATATGACGCCCGTAACCCCCGGAAAAAGCGCAATTGTTCACGAAATGGAAACAATTGACCTCGAAAAATGTTTAATTAAGTGTCAGAGACTAAAGTGCGGTCGCGGTCCTTGCACGCGCGTTTCAGGAGTTGATGGGTGAAGCTCTGGCAGTCATATCGTATGCGGCTTCGCCGGAAGCGCGCGAAAATACGTGCCTGGCGCAAGCATTTTTCGCTGCGTTCTGTTGTCGATCAGACAGAGCAGATCAAACCTGGCGATATCCTGCTGTTTTCGACTTTGCGCGATGAGTATGTGCGCCTGCCGTACTTCCTGAAATACTACCGCGAGCTGGGCGTCTCGCATTTCCTGATCGTGGATAATGGCAGTACGGATGGGGGGGCGGAGTATCTGGCGGAACAGCCGGATGTCTCTCTCTGGTCCACAACGGCGAGCTACAGGCGCGCGCGTTTCGGGGTGGATTGGCTGAACTGGCTTCAGCAAAAATACGGCCACGGGCACTGGACACTGGTGGTCGATCCGGATGAGCTTTTTGTTTATCCGTTCTGTGATACACGGCCCATTCGTGCGCTCACCGATTGGCTCGATGTGAGCCAGGTGAAAAGCTTTGGTGCGATGTTGCTCGATATGTATCCCAAGGGCCGGATCGACGCGGTGCCTTATCGGCCCGGGCAGAATCCGATTGAGATAGCCGCGTGGTTCGATCCGGGCAATTACCAGATCACCAAGAATTACAAGTTCGGCAACCTTTGGATCCAGGGCGGGCCGCGGGCGCGGGTGTTCTTCCCGACGCAGCCCAAGAAGGCTCCGGCGCTCAACAAGATCCCGCTGGTCAAGTGGCACCGAAACTATGCCTATGAAAGCTCAACCCATATGTTGCTGCCGCGCGGGCTGAACCTGACCTACGACGAATGGGGCGGGGAAAAGGCCAGCGGCGTGTTGCTGCATGCCAAGTTCCTCGACACGTTCACCGCCAAGGCCCAGGAAGAGCTGACGCGCAAACAACATTATTCCGGCAGCATCGAATACAAGGCCTACGCGGAAAAATTCGAAGACACTCCAGACCTTTGGTGCAAATGGTCGGAAAAATATATAAACTGGCGGCAATTAGAAATCCTCGGGCTGATGTCAAAGGGGAACTGGGCGTGAGAGAAGGGCGGTAAGCAGTGAGTGTCGGGATCATCATGCTGGTGCATACGGCCTTTGGCCGGGCCGAGCAGATTGCCCGTCATTGGGCCGCGTCGGGGTGTCCGATCGTGATTCATGCAGACAAATCGGTCCCGCGTCAGACCTATGCGAAGTTCCGAAATGCTCTCTCGGATCTGCCGGATGTGCGCTTTGCCAAAAGGCACCGCTGCGAGTGGGGCACTTGGGGGCTGGTCGCGGCCACACAGGAAGCCAGCCAGATCATGCTGGCCGAGTTTCCGCAGGTGCGGCATGTGTATCTGTCGTCCGGCTCTTGCCTGCCGCTTCGGCCCGTGCAGGAGTTGATCGACTATCTCGAAGAGCGCCCGCATACGGACTTCATCGAAAGCGCCACGACGGCGGATGTGCCCTGGACGATGGGCGGTCTGGATCAGGAGCGGTTCACCCTGCGTTTCCCGTTTTCCTGGCGCAAGAACCGCTACCTCTTTGACCGCTATGTCGCGTTGCAACGGCTGGTACGTTACAAACGGCGCATCCCCAACGGGATTGTCCCGCATATGGGCAGCCAATGGTGGTGCCTTACCCGACAGACCCTTTCGGCAATCCTCGAAGACCCGGAACGCCCCACCTATGACCGCTATTTCCGGCGTGTCTGGATCCCGGATGAGAGCTATTTCCAAACGCTCGCGCGGCTCTATTCGCGTCAGATCGAAAGCCGTTCACTGACCCTGTCCAAGTTCGACTATCAGGGCAAGCCGCACATCTTCTATGATGATCACCTACAGCTTCTGCGGCGGTCCGACTGCTTTGTCGCGCGCAAGATCTGGCCCTTTGCGAACAAGCTCTATGACGCCTTTCTTACCGATGCCTCGGGTGCGATGAAACGGACAGAGCCGAACCCGGGCAAAATCGACCGTATATTCGCCAAGGCGGTGGAGCGGCGCACGCGGGGGCGGCCCGGCCTTCTGATGCAAAGCCGTTTTCCGGTTGAGGGGCGCGAGAACGGGCTGACTTGCGCGCCCTACTCCGTGTTCGAAGGGTTCTCGGATCTGTTTGAGAACTTCGAAAGCTGGCTGGCCAAGACCACTCGCACGCGGGTGCATGGGCATATTTTTGCTCCAGACAGGGCCGAGTTTTCCGACGGGCAGGAGGTGATGAACGGCGCGCTGAGCGACAGTGCGGAACTGCGCGACTACAACCCGCGCGCCTTCCTGACCAATCTGATCTGGAACACCCGCGGTGAACGGCAATGCTTTCAGTTCGGCCCGCGGGATGTGCAGGATATCGAATGGGATATCGCCAAGGATCATAATGCGCAGATCTCGGTGATCTCAGGGGCCTGGGCGGTGCCGCTCTTCAAATCCAACCGCAACTTCTCGGATATCCGGCAGGAGGCGGCGCTGTTGCAGCAGATCGAAAGCGAGCATCTGAAGACGCTGCGCTCGCCCTGGACGAAGGCGCGGGTGCGTATCTGGACCATGGCGGAGTTTGTCGAGGCCCCGATGGAGCCGCTGCAGACGATCATCGACGAGATTGGTCAGCAGAGCCTTCGCGGGCTGGCAGAGGTGCCGAAAATGGCCGATCTGACCGGCTTTGGCCAGTTCCTGCAAAACCTCAAGAACCAGGGCATGCACCCCTATCTTATGGGTGATTTCCCGGTATCTCACACGCAAGGCGGGTTGTCGCAGAATTCACCCAAGCCCTATCTTGTGCGGTGATCGGATATGTCCCGGCCTTTTGACTATTTTGTCGTATTCGCCGAGATGCGCACCGGCTCCAACTTTCTGGAGGCCAACCTGAATGCGTTTGACGGCTTCACCTGTCATGGTGAGGCGTTCAACCCGCATTTCATCGGCTATCCCAACAGCACGGAAATTCTCGGTGTCACCCAGGCGACACGCGACGGAGACCCGGCTCGGCTCATTAATACGATCAAGGAGTATTCCAACGGTCTAGGCGGTTTCCGGTTCTTTCATGACCATGATCCGCGCGTTCTGGATATCGTGCTGGATGATCCGCGATGCGCCAAGATCATCCTCACCCGCAACCCGGCCGAAAGCTATGTGAGCTGGAAGATTGCGCAAGCGACGGGCCAGTGGAAGCTGACCAATGTGAAGCGCCGAAAGGACAGCAAGGTCAGCTTTGACGGCGTGGAATTCGAGCGGCATATCACCCGCCTGCAGGAATTCCAGGTGATGCTATTGAACCGGCTTCAGACAAGCGGGCAGACGGCGTTTTATGTGGCCTATGAAGACCTGCAATCGCTGGAGGTGATGAACGGGCTGGCGCGCTTCCTGGGCTCTGGCGAGCGGCTGGAGGCGCTGGATTCCTCTCTGAAAAAGCAAAACCCCTCGTCCCTTCAGGACAAGGTGGCCAATTTCGAGGATATGCAGACAGCCCTTGCCGGGGTCGATACGTTCAACCTGACGCGCACGCCCAATTTCGAACCGCGGCGCGGGCCCGGCGTGCCGGGCTTTGTGACCGGGGCGCATGCGCCGCTGCTGTACATGCCGGTGCGCGCGGGCCCCGAGCCAGAAGTGGTGCGCTGGATGGCCGCGCTTGACGAGGTGCCGCCCAAGACGCTTACCGTGAAGCATAATCAGAAAAGCCTGCGCCAATGGAAGCGCGCCAAGAAGGGGCATCGCAGTTTCACGGTGATCCGGCATCCGGTGGCCCGGGCGCATGCGGCGTTCTGCACCAAGATTCTCAATCGTGGTCCGGGCACCTTTACCGAGATCCGCAAGACCCTTCGCAATTTCTACAAGGTGCCGCTGCCGGGCCGCCCCGAGGATGACTATGACCGGATGGCGCATCGTGCCGCGTTCGTAGGATTTCTGGAATTCCTGCGGGCCAATCTGGCAGGGCAGACGGGCATTCGTGTCGATGCACATTGGGCCACGCAAGCGGCCGTGATCCAGGGGATGTCGATCTTTGCGCTGCCCGATCTGATCGTGCGCGAGGATGAGATGCATCAGGTCCTGCCACAGCTTGCCGGGCAGGTGGGTTATGCGCGTGCGGCGGCCCCGGATCAGGCGGCGCCGGACAAGCCAATTGCGCTTTCTGAGATTTACGATGACGAGATCGAAACCATCGTCAGCGAGGTCTATCAGCGCGATTACATGATGTTTGGATTCAGGCCCTGGGGCTGATCGCTCAGGCCGCCTGAACCGAGTCCGCTTCGGTCAGAATGGTATAGAGCGTGGACGGGTCGGCATTGGCCCGCAGCTTGCTGCAAACGGATTTATCCCGCAGCGTGCGCGAGACAAGCGCCAGCGCCTTCAGGTGCTCCACGCCCGCGTCATGCGGGGCAAACAGGGCAAAGGCGAGGTCCACGGGCTGACGGTCCACCGCGTCGAAGTCAATCGGGCTTTCCATGAGTACGAGCGCGCCGACCACGTCGTTCAACCCGTCCAGCCGCGCATGTGGCAAAGCAACACCATGACCAACGCCGGTGGGGCCGAGGCTCTCGCGTTCCTGGAGTGCCTCGACCGCTTTACTTTGCGACAGACCATAGACGGATTCCACGACCCCCCCCAGCTCGTGAAACAGACGTTTCTTGCTGGAGGCCGCCGAAAGCACGCGGACGGCCTCGGGCTTGAGGATCGTCGTCATATCCATTGGTCTACTGCTCCGCAAGCGACGGGTGCGCCGCCGCCTCTAGTCTCAGGGGTCAATCCAGCCGATATTGCCATCATCCCGGCGATATACGACGTTCAGCCCTTCCTTCCCTTCCTTTCGGAAGACCAGCACCGGCGCGCCCGCAAGCTCCATCTGCATAACCGCCTCTCCGACTGTCAGGGATGGGATCTTGGTCTCCATCTCCGCGACAATCATCGGTTGCAGGCTCTCGGGCTCCGATTCCTGATCATCCGTCTCAGAGGCGAGGATATACGAGGACGCGCCCATAAGTTCAACCGGTTCAGCGCGGTCTCTGTGATGGTCTTTCAGGCGGCGCTTGTAGCGGCGCAGCTGCTTTTCGATCTTGTCGCAGCATTTATCAAAAGATTCATAGATTTCATGAGCATGCGCTTTGGCCTGGGTGGTCAGGCCGGTGGACAGGTGCACAATGATTTCACAGACGAACTCGTTGGCGCTTTTGGAAAAAATTACGTGCGCGTCGGTTGGGCGCTCCGCGTATTTCTGTACAGCGCTGCCCAGGTCCTGCTTGACATGCGTCTGCAAAGCTTCACCGATATCGATCTGTTTTCCACTGATTTGATAGCGCATTTCGTCTCCTTCAATTGGGTCTTCAGGCGTGGGTCATGGTGCTGGCGCGCCAGTGATCCTTCAGGCCTGAATGAGGAAAGATGACCTGTCGCTGGTTTGCCCTTGCCCAGTCCCGGACGAGGCGGGCGTATGGAGCAGAGGCGCAATTGTGCAACATGTCATACCCCAATTGACGCGCTTTCCGAGGCTGTTGTCAATGATGATCGGTGTTCAGCGCACCATTTCGCAGCGCTTCGTGAACGATCCTTTAAGAGATACGAAAATTGTCGCCCAGATAGACCCGGCGCACGTTCTCGTTCTCGACCACATCGCTGGGCGATCCCGACATCAGAACCTGACCGTCATGCAGGATATAGGCCCGGTCAACGATCTCCAGCGTCTCGCGTACATTGTGATCGGTGATCAGCACACCGATGCCGCGCTTTTTAAGGTCAGCCACGAGGTGCCGGATATCGCCGACCGAGATCGGGTCGACCCCGGCAAAGGGTTCATCGAGCAGCAAGTAACGCGGATTGGCCGCAAGGCAGCGGGCGATTTCGACCCGGCGACGCTCCCCGCCGGACAGGGCCAGGGCCGGAGCCCGGCGCAAATGCTCGATCGAGAAATCCGAGAGCAGCTCTTCGAGCCGCTCGCGCCGTTTATGGCGATTCGGATAAGAGATATCGAGAATCGCGAGGATATTGTCCTCGACCGACATGCCCCGGAAGATCGACATCTCCTGCGGCAGATACCCGATGCCCATCTTTGCACGGCGATACATCGGCAGGTTGGTCACCTCGCGCCCGTCAATCAGAACATGCCCGCCCTCGGGATAGATCAGCCCGGCAATGGCGTAAAAGGTCGTGGTCTTGCCACAGCCATTCGGGCCGAGCAGGGCCACTACCTCGCCTTGCTGGGTTTCCAGCGAAACATCGCGGATCACCACGCGCTTGTTATAGCTCTTGCGCAGGTTCTTGACTTGCAGGCCGGTGTTTTCATGCGCGATATGCAGTTCGGGCCTGGCCATCACTGCCCGCCTTCCGGCTGCAATACGGTTTTCACCCGTCCACTCATCCGCGCGGTGCCGGCTTGGGTGTCGACAAACATACGGTCCGCCGTGAGCGCATTGACGCCCTGGACCAGCAGAACATTGCCCTGCATCTCGATCATGCCTGTCTCAATGTCATACTTGGCGCGTGTCGCCTCTGCGGCATCATCGCCGCTGACCAGAGTGACCCCACCGGACGCTTCCAGCCGTTTGATCCCCGACTGATCGGCAAGATAGACCACCAGAACGCGCGGCGCCGACAGACGCATCGCACCCTGCCCGATCAGCACATTTCCGGTGAACACGGCCGTGTTGTCGTTCTGGTTGACCGAGAGATTGTCGGCCGTCACCTCCACCGGGGCGTCGGCGTCCTGCTGCGTGTTGCCAAAGGCGATTTGCGCACCCTGCGCCCAGCCTATCGCGGGCAGGCTCATCAAGCAGAGCAAAAGGGCGAATGTCTTGAGGCTGTGCACGTAATCAGTCCTTGGAACCATTGGGCTTGTATATCAGTTTCACCCCATCGGTGAACACCAATTCTGCGATGCCGGTCTCTTCGTTCGAGACCAGTCGCATTTTCCCCGCAGTGATCTCGCCCGGAGGGCCCGAGCCTTCGACCGGCCCCGGGGTCTCGGCGTGCAGGTAATCATAGCGCGCGTCGATCCTGTCGGTGTGGATCAGATAGCCATTGGAGGTTGTGACCGTCACATTGCCGTCCAGAGAAGCGGTGAAGTTGCTCTGATGCATATCGGCATGCTCGGAGGTGATATCAACGATCGTCCCTTCGGTCAGGCGGAATCGCGCCATGACAGTATCGGCGATCAGGCGCTCGGGGTTGCTCAGATCGGGACGCGCGCGTTCGGCCTGAAACATCACCTCGTCACCACCGCCGGTGACCCCGGCAAAGGATGGGTTGGTCACACCCTGCTCATGGGCGCGTTGTTCGAGGTCGATTTCGTCAACGATCACCTGCTGTGTCGGGTCCACCGTGCGGGATATGAGGAAAAGCGTGGACAACAACCCGAGCGCGGCCAGCGGCAACAGGATTTTCATCCAGGCGATGACCCGCGAATAGAGATCGCCGTCGAGTTGCATCAGTGGGCAAAGATGTCGATCTCGGGCCAGCCGACAAGGTCGAGCCTTGCCCGCGTCGGCAGGAAATCGAAGCAGGCTTGCGCCAGCTCGGTGCGGCCCTCGCGGGCAAGCCGGGCATCCAGCTCTTCGCGAAGACGGTGCAGATAGAGAACATCGGATGCGGCATAGTCAAGCTGTGCCTCCGTCAGTTCTGCCGCACCCCAGTCAGAGCTTTGCTGCTGTTTGGAGATGTCCACGCCAAGCAGTTCTTGCAGGAGATACTTTAGTCCGTGACGATCCGTATAGGTCCGTACCAGCTTGCTGGCGATCTTAGTGCAATAAACCGGGGCGGTCAGCGCGCCAAAGGCGTTCAGCATCGCGGCGATGTCAAACCGGCCAAAGTGAAATAGCTTGAGCACGTCCGGATCTTCCAACATGGCCGTGAGGTTGGGCGCGTTTGTCTGGCCCTGCTCGATCTGCACCAGATGCGCATCGCCATCCCCCCCAGACATCTGCACAACACAGAGCCGGTCGCGGTGGGGATTGAGCCCCATCGTCTCGCAGTCAATGGCCACCACCGGTCCGAGCGTCAGGCCATCCGGCAGATCGCGTTTGTAGAAATGGTTTGCCATCGTTCTTTTCCTCAGGAGCGCACCGTCCTGCGCTGTTACATAGGAGATACATCGGAGAGTTGCATCCCGGTCGGTTCAAATTGTCTGATACTCGGAAAGAGGGGGCGGCGCCACAGCTTTGCCCGCGCTTTGAACGGTGGCCAGGGTGGCTGAGTGATGCGCGTTCTGCCCGGCAGGAAAGGCGCGGTGTCGGTGAAGCTGCGGGTTTCACCGACACCGACTTTGTCAGCCGATGCCATCTGAGTTGTTGCCGGGCACATAAAACCGCACCGGCCGCAGCCCTGACAGCCTTCGTGACACCAAGTGTGAGCGGCCGTGTCGTGCCTCTCATCCGCTGGTGCTCCTCAGAACCTCCGACCCGAGACGTTTCAACTCGGCACCTACGCAACCGCGTGCTTCGGACCCGAAGCCCCGCACTGCGTCGTGGAAGAGTCTGTTATTGCCTTTGGCGCATTTGGTCCCTTGCTGACTCTTAAAGTAATCAATTCTTTGGGCCTTCTTCGCCTTGACATTTGTCAAAAATAGCAGGCTGGGACAGTAATTTTTATTGACCGCCGACCGCGACGCAGCGTCACAATTGCGCCACGCGATTAGACCGCAAAGCGGCGGTTTGCGGCCCTTCCATGCACCTGACGCGTTTTGTTCCTGACCGGTCCCGCCGACATTGCGAATCCTGTCAGCTTTGGGTGAAGGATGAGCTCTTCAAAGGGGCATCCTTGCGCGATGAGGACGGGTCTTCTTCTGCGAATCGGATCAGGCGTTCGACCGATTTGATCGTGGCGCGGTTCTTCGAGATGCTCACGCCATAGGGCTGAAGGCGCTTGAAGGCACGTGACAGGGTTTCGGGCTTCAGGCCAAGCCAGCTGGCGATCAGCCCCTTGTCATAGGGCAGCACAACCGTGCATGCACCATGTTCTGTCTTGCAAAGCCCCAGAAGGAAATCCGCGATTCTCTGCGCGCCTGTATGGGATTTGAGCTGCTCCAGCTGATCGACAAGCGCGCGGTTGCGGCTCACCGATGCGCCCAGAAGCGCATGGCACAATTGCGGGTTTTCCTTGATCGCGCTCCACAGGCTCCGCGCGTCAATCTGCATGATATGCGAGTCCGCTACCGCTTCGGCACCCGTCGAATAGACCTCACCCGGCATTGCGCTGGCTTCGCCAAATGCGTCCTCTCTGCTGAGCACCGAGACGACGGCTTCGACTCCGCAGGGCAACAGACGATAAAGCTTGACCCATCCATCAAGCATGATGAACAGCGAATGCGCGGTTTCACCCTGGTAAAAAAGTCGTGCTGCCGCGTTCAACCTCGCGTTGTTTGGCGTCGCGGATCAAAGGCAAAACCTGGTCTCGCGGAAGGTCCCGAAAGACGGCGGACTTGAGCGCCACTTCAGTATTCAGATCAACGATGTGTGCAGACAATTCGACGCGCCTTCGGCTTCACAATTAAAAGTACTATTTCACATTCACCATTAGGGAGTTGGAGTAGCCCCCTGAAAGTGGTCCACCAACTGGGATAGATTATCCCGCAAATTGGAGGATCAGCGATGGCTGGAAAACGAGAGAAGCCCGAAGAGATTGTTTCGAAGCTTCGACAGGTTGAAGTTCTGCAGGGGCAAGGCGCGACGATTGTCGAGGCAGTGCGCCAAATCGGCGTGACGCAACAGACGTTCTATCGATGGCGAAAGCTCTATGGCGGGATGCAGCGGTCTCAGCTTGCCCGTCTGAAAGAGCTGGAGAAAGAGAACCAAAGGCTGCGTCGAGCGGTGTCCGATTTGACCTTGGATAAGCTCATCCTGACGGAAGCCGCAAAGGGAAACTTCTGAGCCCTTCGCGTCGCCGGAAATGCGTCGACCATGTGCGGCAGGAGCTTGGCGTGTCTGAACGCCGCGCCTGCCGCGCACTTGGGCAGCATCGATCGACGCAGCGCAAGGTCCCCCAAGGCCGTGCTGATGAAGCGCGATTGACCGACGACATCATTGAGCTGGCCGACCAGTACGGGCGCTATGGGTATCGCATGGTCACTGGTTTGCTGAACAACGCTGGGTGGTGTGTGAATCATAAGCGGGTTGAACGGATATGGCGGCGTGAAGGGCTGAAGGTTCCACAGAAACAGAAGAAGAAAGGGCGGCTTTGGCTGAACGACGGATCATGCGTGCGTCTCAGGCCCGAACGACCGAACCACGTTTGGTCCTATGACTTCGTGCAGGATCGAACCGCTGATGGGCGCGTCTATCGAACGCTCAACATCATCGACGAATACACCAGGGAGGCGCTGATGATCCGCGTCGATCGCAAACTCAACTCAACCGATGTGCTGGATGCACTGACCGACCTGTTCATCCTGCGTGGCCCGCCGGAGTGGATAAGATCCGACAACGGACCAGAATTTATCGCTCAGAAGGTGCGAGACTGGATCGCCGCCGTCGGAGCAAAAACGGCCTACATCGAACCAGGGTCGCCTTGGGAGAATGGATATTGCGAAAGCTTCAACGCCCGTTTCCGCGACGAGCTACTCAACGGCGAAATCTTCTATACCTTACGCGAGGCTCAAATCCTGATCGAGCAATGGCGCGTCCACTACAACACGGTCAGACCCCACAGCGCATTGGGTTACCGCCCACCCGCGCCCAAAAGCATCGTTCCAATGGACCAGAGGCCCACGATGCACTAACAATTAAACCGGACCACCCGAAGGGGGCACGCCAATCTGGGTCATCAAATTTTGAACAATCAATATCTTCTTGAGCAATAGAAGGTGATCCAAGGAGCGAAAGAAGCGTGATGAATACGCAGCGTTTTAAAGAAAAGAATTTCAACATATAAATTTCCTCAATACAGCATAAGCCAGCGACCATTTAGGTCTCTACACATTGGGATTTAGCGGCAATTGCACTATTTAGAATACGATACACCGATGCGCGCCCAATTCCTAGCTGTCGAGCTATCTCAGCCTTCCCTGTCCCGGCAGTGTGTAGTTGTATGACCTCTTCAGACTTGGCGCGCGCGGTGGGTTTGCGACCCTTGTATTTGCCCGCAGCTTTAGCCTTTGCGATGCCCTCGCGTTGGCGTTCTAGCATTATACCCCGCTCGAACTCAGCCATGCCTCCAAGAACCGTCAGGATCAACTTACCTGTCGGCCCTGCGGTGTCTATTCCCAACCCCAATATCCTGAGGTGTGCTGATTTGGTGGTTAGGTCGTCCAAAATTTTCATGAGGTGGCTGACAGAGCGGGCCAACCTGTCCAGTTTGGTCACCACCAGCGTGTCACCCTCCCTGATATATTCTATTGCAGCGTCCAGCTGGGTGCGGGCTTTGATATCAACCGAGGACACCTGTTCTTCGAAAACCTTGTCACAGCCCGCTTTCTTCAGTTCTTCAAGCTGGGTATCCAAACCCGCCTTTTGTTCAATTGTTGAAGTCCTTGCATAGCCGATCAGCATCTGTGCCACCTGTCTCATTGATATCTCAGATTATGAGGCATAAATGTCTCAAAAGCAATAAAATATGTATATGATACAGTTAGTTACACGATACTTTGGCGTCTCAAAAGGGCAAGCCCTATCGGACACCAGCCGCGCTTACGGCCCAGAGCCGACATCTGACCCATCGGTTTGATGCTGCGGCGGCAGCCCGCTTTGCGGTCATTCGCTGCGAGTGCAAAACCTGACATGGGTTCGACGTCGGGAGTGCGGACTTTTGAGACATTCAGCCGAGCCCGGACAACTGGCGGTATCGGCCCGATTTCTGCCGTTCACCGGCCCGCCAGGATGCTGCAGCCGCAGCCCACATTGCCGACATTCGCTGCGTGCGCGAAGTTTAGGGCCAACTGAACTTGCAGAAGTGCGGACGCAGCTGCCTTTCAAGGCTGCAATAGTCTATTATAGGCTAGGGTTGCTCAGTCTCCCAATTGTCTCTACGGTTTAAAAAAGGTTTTATAGATTTTAACGGAGACGGACTATGCAATTTGGATCAGCATTTGCAACGATCGCGATACTCATATCCATTAGTACAAAAGCTTATGCTGAGGCTTATGAGAGCGACGGGGTCGCCACGGGCCAATCCAATTCAGAGATAACTGAATTTAGCGCTGACCACACGATTATGAATACGCGTACCGTTTACTCCAAGTTCGATATGGCAGATGCGACCAATCCGATGAGTAAACTCACGGGCCCCTGCTTCGGTGTCATGGAAATGCGTGGCGGTGCGGTTGAGGGCAATGGCGTCTGCGTATTTGACGGGCTCGAAGGGGATCGTGTGCTTCTTGGCTGGACCGCTCGGCGGCTGGATCCGCAGGGGCAGGTACACGGTTACTGGACAGTGAATAGCGGAACCGGTCTATGGCTGCAGGCATCCGGCGGCGGAACCTTTACTTCAAAGGTGAATCGGTCCAATGGCGCGGCCAAAAATACCATTAAAGGCGCCATCACTCTTCGTTAATTTTGCTCGAACAACCGCCAATCTCTGATCTTTCTAATATCTGCCTCCGACTGCACAGTGCTCTTGTCGAACGGACGGTTATTAAAGCCAACGTGAGCTTTGGGCTCCAAGCCGACATTTCCCGCGATGCCGCATCGACATCAATAGGATACATTGCCGGTGCAGTTCCGGCCCAAACCGGACACTCAGCACCATTCCGAGATTCAGCGGTCGCAGCCCGCATTGCTGCCATTGGCTGCGCTCTCTCAATCTTGGCGGTGGCAGATGTCGGGACCACTGACATGCGCGGACTTTCCACCATTCGTCACCGAACTTGGTTTAGGCCGAGACATCGCTTCGTGATGGCAGCGGTAAATTCTTCATCAAGGGTTCGGGCGGCGACACACCCGTCGGCGATGTGGCCTTCGCTTCTGCGAGCTGTGACGGCGCCGTATTGGTGACATAACTTATCTTAAATTCGACTTAAACGGTCCCACTCGCCGCCATCAACAGTCTGTATCCATTTTGGAAACGGTTTTCGCCGTTAAGCGAAATTACAAGTGGATCGACGATATGTGGACGTTTTGGGCCAGAACAGACAGCAATAGCGCCAACAATCCCGCGCTGAACCTGACTGGCGATCCGGCGACGCAAATAACATTCGTGGAGTCCGGCACGAATGGCGATCTGATCCTCGACACGAATGGCGGCGCGCCTGATCCAGATACGCAGGTTGAGATCGGCGGCATATCCTATGACTTCACCTTTGAGTTGTCTGGAGAGCTTCCAACGCAACAAAACCAAGGCGCGGGTCAAGTGCCGGACCAGTTCGAAGGTAATGTGGTTTATGTCATCACGGTGCAGGACTATCCGTCAGCTGGCGAAACGACGCGCTTGGCCTTCTTGCCGGATGACAATGCGACGCAGGCCGAGATGGATGCGTTCGGAAACGGTCGGATCGGCGTTCAAAACCTCGGGTCAGAACCCGCACCCGATTACATCGTCGAAGGCACGAGTGGTGATGATGTCATTGACATAAATTATACCGGGGACCTCGAAGGCGACCGGATCGACAATAACGACGGCAACCCGCTGCAGCCGGGTAACGCAGGCGGCAACAACGACTCGGTTACGGCAGGAGCTGGCAATGACTATGTCGTGTCAGGTTTTGGCGACGATACTGTATTGGGTGAGGACGGCAACGACACGCTCATCGGCGGCACTGGCGCTGACCAGCTTTTTGGTGGCTTGGGTGACGACGAGATATACCTCGCCGAAGGCGACAGTGCCGATGGCGGCGACGGCGACGACTTTTTCGTTCTGGAAGACCTCGGTGAGGCGGGAAGTTCCACGATCACCATCACCGGCGGTGAGACAGGTGAAACGAATGGCGACACATTGCAACTGACGCCAGATGTCAGCTACAACGACATCACCTTTACCAACACCGATGACGCGGCCGGAGGGCTTTCGGGTAACTTCACCATGTCTGATGGCACGGTCGTGACCTTCTCGGAAATCGAGAACATTATCTGCTTCACCCCTGGCACACGAATAATGACGGACCGGGGTGAGCGTGCAATCGAGACACTGCGACAGGGCGATATGGTTCTGACCCGCGACAATGGATTTCAGCCGATCCGCTGGATTGGGAAGAGCACCGTCGAAGGGCGCGGCAAGTTCGCGCCCGTTGCGATCAATTCAACTGTTATGGACGGGGCGCGTCGGCCGCTTATCGTATCACCGCAGCACCGGGTCCTTTTCACGGGCTATAAGGCCGAGCTTCTGTTCGGGACTGACGAGGTTCTGGTTGCTGCCAAGCATCTGGTCGACGGGTGTAATGTGCGCATCTTGGAGCGTAGACTGGTGAGCTATTTCCACATCATGTTTGACCGGCACGAGGTGATCTATGCCGAGGGCGCGGCCACAGAAAGCTTCCATGCGGCCGACATGGGGATCTCTGCAATATCGGACGAGGCGCGGGAAGACATGTTTGCCATCTTCCCACAATTGCGCAGCGACCCCAGTTTTCATGGCGAAACCGCTCGCATGTGCTTGAAAGCGCATGAGGCGCGGGCTCTGCTTTCGGGGATGCCAGCTTCAACCGTTGCAACTACGCCACCGCTCTGGAAACTCAGACCAAGGCTGCGCAACTTTCAGCGAACAGCATCCGGAAAACCAAGCGCCATACCGCTCACCGCCTAACCAGAAGATGAAAAATGCTTCTGCAAGCGGCGTTGCAAGAGCGCTTCCACTATGGGCTCGGAGCCGCCGTGCGGCGGAGCATTCGGATTCGACGCGATCTGGATGTCCGCTTCTTCAACACCGCCTCAATCAACGTGCAACTGCGGAGAAAGTCTGGTTTCCGCCCGTTCAAGTCAGGAAGTAGGAGCACATCACCTGCTCCAAGGTGGACGACAGGGTGGATAGAATTAGAAAGCAGCTATTTAAATAACTGATATAATTATGAATCTGAGGGAAATTTGGTGCCCAGGAGAGGACTCGAACCTCCACGTCCATACGGACACTAGCACCTGAAGCTAGCGCGTCTACCATTCCGCCACCTGGGCAGGTGTCGTGAAGCAGGCGTGTATCCCTGTCCCATTGTCCTGTCAACGGCGTTTTTACCCGTGCGGCATATCAGCATATGATCTTGTTCATCGCCGCACGGGGCGATAGGAAGATGGGGTATTCCACTGAGCCTGGAGGGCAGCACATGTCGAAACTCGTCACCATCTATGGCGGCTCGGGCTTTGTGGGCCGTTACATTACACGGCGTCTGGCCAAGGCGGGCTGGCGTGTGCGGGTCGCCGTGCGCCGCCCCAATGAGGCGATGCACGTGAAACCCTATGGTGTTGTCGGGCAGGTGGAACCTGTCTTCTGTAATATCCGCGATGACAACAGCGTGCGCGCGGTGATGCAGGGGGCAGATGCCGTCGTCAATTGCGTCGGTACGTTCGATGCGCGCGGCAAGAATAATTTCGAAGCTGTTCAGGACAAGGGCGCGGAACGGATCGCGCGGATCGCCGCGGAAGAAGGTGTAAGCCATCTTGTGCATCTGTCTGCTATCGGGGCCGATGCCGAGGCGGACAGCCTTTATGCCCAATCCAAGGCCGCAGGCGAGGCTGGTATCTTGGACCACTTCCCGAATGCCGTGATCCTGCGCCCCTCGGTCATATTCGGGCCTGAGGATCAGTTCTTTAACCGGTTCGCCAGCATGACGCGGTTTGGTCCGGTGCTTCCGGTTGTGGGCGCCGACACGAAGTTTCAGACGGTCTATGTCGATGACGTGGCCCGCGCCGCCGAGTTGGGCGCAGAAGGCAAGGCCGCACCGGGCATCTATGAGCTTGGCGGGCCTGATGTGAACACCTTCCGTGAGCTGATGGAGCAGATGCTGCAGGTGGTGCGCCGCCGCCGCCTGATCCTGAACATTCCGTTTGGCATAGCGCGGATCATGGCGTTTTTCATGGACATGGTTGCGATCGTTTCGGGGGGCCTTGTTCCCGCCCAGATCACCCGTGATCAGGTCAAGAGCCTCCGGGTCGATAATGTTGTTTCCGAAGGTGCCAAGGGCTTTGCCGATCTTGGAATTCGCCCAACGGCGCTTGAGGCGATCCTGCCGGATTATCTCTGGCGGTTCCGCCCCGCGGGACAGTTCGAGGCGCTTAAGGAAAGTGCGTCGAACCTCCGCACGGAGTAAGCGCCTGCCTCAGCTATAGGCGATAAACAGAAGCACAAGCCCCAGGATGACGCGGTAAATCACGTAAGGCGTGAAGCTGACCGAGCGCAGCAGGCGCATCATGAGCACCAGCGAAAGCAGCGCCGCGACAAAGGCGAAACTTGCAGCAATCGCCCCATCCCGGAGCAGGCCGATATTTGCCTGATAAGCGGTCTCGCCTGCCAGCAGCGTGCCGCTTTCGATGATCGTGGGGATCGACATCAGCATTGCCAGCCGCGCCGCATCATGCCGCGTATAGCCCAGAAAACGCGCCCCGGTGATCGTGATGCCCGAGCGCGAGGTGCCGGGGATCAGGGCAATCGCCTGCCAGACACCCATGACCATGGCATCGCGCAGGTCCCAGTCTTTCATGGTACGTTCAGAGGCCCCCGCCTGGTCGGCCCAGTAGAGCACAATGCCAAAGATCAGCATGGTCCAGCCGATGACGGCAATGGAGCGCATGGCATCGCTTAACCCGGTTAACTTGAGGATCAGACCGAAGGCGACGACCGGGATGGAGGAGATGATCAGCAGCAGCGCAAGCTTTGCGCCTTCCGTGTCGATCCGGCCCATGAGGGCGCGGGGCAGGCCCGAGAGGGCAAGCTTCACATCGGACCAGAAATAGAGAATCACCGCAAAGAGCGTCCCGACATGCACGGCCACATCGATGGCCTGACCCTGATCGTCCAGCCCCGTCAGATGCGGCAGCAGGATCAGATGGCCGGAGGACGATACCGGCAGGAACTCCGTCACCCCCTGGATCGCGGCCACCAGAATCAGATGGAAAAGCGGCATAAGCCAAACCCTGCTCAACTGTTTTTTGCAGCTATAAACCAATGTGACTTGGAGGAAAGGAAGGATTTGGGTCCGTATCGGAACTAAAATATTGCGATTTCCTTGATTGGGCGGGCGCCTCGGATGAATTTATTTAATAATAGGTCATAAGTTGTGACTTTTATTTTCATCTCGGCTGCTCTAGAGAGATCAAGCATTTGAAATCTCGTGAGGAGGCCGCCCGTGGCGAAGCAACCGATGCTGACTTTTGTGACCGTGGAACGGGACATGCCGGAGAAACGGCAGGCCGACGAGCGGCGCAAGGACTTCAACGAGATCTATGCCGAGTATGCCGACGCGAAGGCGAAAGAGCAGGCGAGCCGGTGCAGCCAATGCGGTGTGCCCTATTGCCAGAGCCATTGCCCGCTGCACAACAACATTCCCGACTGGCTGCGCCTGACCGCCGAGGGGCGGCTCAAGGAAGCTTATGAGATCAGCCAGGCGACCAACACCTTCCCCGAAATCTGCGGCCGGATTTGCCCGCAGGACCGGCTGTGCGAAGGCAATTGCGTGATTGAACAATCCGGGCATGGCACCGTCACGATTGGTTCGGTCGAGAAGTACATCACCGACACCGCCTGGGAAGAAGGCTGGGTTGAGACCATTGCGCCCAAGGCGGAACGCGTTGAATCCGTGGGCATTATTGGCGCAGGCCCCGGCGGGCTGGCGGCGGCGGATGTGCTGCGGCGCGCCGGTGTGCAGGTGACGGTCTATGACCGCTACGACCGCGCCGGGGGTCTGCTGACCTATGGCATTCCGGGGTTCAAGCTGGAAAAGGATGTCGTCATGCGGCGCATCGAGCAGCTTGAACAGGGTGGTGTCGAGTTTGTCATGAACTGCGACATCGGCACCGATCTGAGTTTTGAAGAAATCCGCAATAAACACAATGCGTTGTTGATCGCGACGGGGGTCTATAAATCGCGTGACCTGCCTGGTCCGGGCGCGGGTGCGAAAGGGATCGTCAGGGCGATTGATTACCTCACGGCGAGCAACCGGTTGAGCTTTGGCGACACGGTCCCCGAATTCGAAAGCGGTGAGCTGAATGCTGAAGGAAAACAAGTGATTGTCATTGGCGGCGGCGACACGGCGATGGACTGTGTGCGCACGGCGATCCGGCAGGGGGCCAAATCGGTCAAATGCCTTTATCGCCGCGACCGGGAGAACATGCCGGGCAGTCAGCGAGAAGTGCAGAATGCAGAAGAAGAAGGCGTTGTTTTCCAGTGGCTTAGCGCACCTAAAGGGTTCTCTGGCGATCCGGTGAGCACGGTCAAGGTGCAGCAGATGCGGCTGGGCGCGCCGGATGCGAGCGGGCGGCAAAGCCCCGAAGAGATTGAAGGGGCGGTGACGGACGAACCTGCGGACCTTGTGATCAAGGCGCTGGGATTTGAGCCGGAAGATCTGCCAACCCTTTGGAATCAAGAGGAATTGGAGGTCACCCGCTGGGGGACGGTCAAGGCCGAATTTACCACCGGGCGCACGGCGATGCCGGGGGTTTATGCGGTGGGGGACATCGTGCGCGGCGCGTCACTGGTGGTCTGGGCCATCCGTGACGGCCGCGACGCGGCAGCGGCCATTCTGGACGACCTGAATGCGGAAAAATCGGTGGCGGCGGAATGAGCGGAATTTTGTACGTTTTGTACAAAATCACCCCCTGTTTTGTACAAAATCCAGCTTTCGTTAACCGCGGTTAACAAAGAGCAAAGAAGAGACAGATCGGGTCAGGAACGCTGACCCAGAGAGTTAACAGACGGTCACCGATACGGCCGGACAAAGGAGCAAGCCCATGACCACATATGACGCAGACTGGGTGGCCCGCGAGGACGCCAAGCGCAAGTGGATGTCCGAGAACGGGATGTATCACGAGAGCGAGGAGCATTCCTCCTGCGGGGTGGGCCTTGTCGTGGCCAAGGATGGCAAGCCGAGCCGCCGTGTGGTCGAGGCGGGCATCGAGGCGCTGCGCGCGATCTGGCATCGGGGCGCGGTGGATGCCGATGGCAAAACCGGCGATGGGGCCGGCATTCACATCCAGATCCCTGTGCCGTTCTTCTATGATCAGGTACGACGCACCGGGCATGAGCCGCGCGAAGATCAGCTGATGGCGGTGGGGCAGGTGTTCCTGCCGCGCACGGATTTCGGCGCGCAGGAGACGTGTCGGACCATCGTGGAAACCGAAGTGCTGCGCATGGGTCATACGATCTATGGCTGGCGGCATGTGCCGGTGGATGTGGCCTGTCTGGGTGAGAAGGCCAATGCGACGCGGCCCGAGATCGAACAGATCCTGATCTCGAACAACAAGGGGATCGAGGAAGAGGAGTTCGAGCGCGAGCTGTATGTGATCCGCCGCCGGATCGAGAAGGCCGCCGCGAGCGCCGGGATCGGGCAGCTTTATATCGCGTCGCTGTCTTGCCGCAGCATCATCTACAAGGGCATGATGCTGGCCGAGCAGGTGAGCGAGTTCTACCCGGACCTGCAGGACGAGCGGTTCAAATCCGCCTTTGCGATCTATCACCAGCGCTATTCGACCAACACTTTCCCGCAATGGTGGCTGGCGCAGCCCTTCCGGATGTTGGCGCATAACGGCGAGATCAATACGCTGAAGGGCAACGTGAACTGGATGAAGAGCCATGAGATTCGCATGGCGAGCGGCGCGTTTGGCGACAAGGCCGAAGACATCAAGCCAATCATCACCGGTGGTATGTCCGACAGTGCGGCGCTTGATGCGGTGTTCGAGGTGCTGGTGCGCGCGGGCCGGTCGGCCCCGATGGCCAAGACGATGCTGGTGCCCGAAAGCTGGTCGAAACAGGCCGAGGACCTGCCGCAGGCCTGGCGCGACATGTATTCCTATTGCAACTCGGTGATGGAGCCGTGGGATGGCCCTGCTGCTCTGGCCATGACCGATGGTCGCTGGGTCTGCGCCGGGCTGGACCGGAACGGCTTGCGCCCGATGCGCTATGTGGTGACGGGTGACGGGCTGGTGATTGCCGGGTCAGAGGCCGGGATGGTGCCGATTGACGAGGCAACGGTGCGCGAAAAAGGTGCGCTTGGCCCGGGTCAGATGCTGGCCGTGGATATGCAGAAGGGCAAGCTCTACCACGACACCGAAATCAAGGACAAACTGGCGCGCGCGCTGCCCTTCGGGGAGTGGGTCGACAAGATCAACGATCTGGAAGACACGCTTTATGGCATCACCGAGAAGCCTGTCTTTACCGGCGCGGAGCTGCGGCGGCGGCAGGCGGCGGCGGGCTATTCCATCGAGGAGCTGGAGCAGATCCTGGCGCCCATGGCCGAAGATGGCAAAGAGGCGATTGCGTCGATGGGGGATGACACGCCAAGTGCGGTGCTGTCCAAGCAGTATCGCCCGTTGAGCCATTACTTCCGGCAGAATTTCAGCCAGGTGACGAACCCGCCGATCGACAGCCTTCGCGAGTACCGGGTGATGAGCCTGAAGACGCGGTTCGGCAACCTGAAGAACGTGCTGGATGAAAGCGGTGCGCAGACCGAGATCATGGTGCTGGAAAGCCCGTTTGTGGGTAATGCGCAGTGGGATGCGCTGATGCAGGAGTTCAACGCCGAGGTGGCGCGGATCGACTGCACCTTTGCGCCGGGCAAGGGCGCGTTGCAGGCCGGGCTGGAACGGATCCGGGCCGAGGCGGAAGATGCGGTGCGCAGCGGCGCGGGACATCTGGTGCTGAGCGATGAAGGGGTCAGCGACAGCCGGATCGGCATGCCGATGATCCTGGCCACGTCGGCGGTGCACAGCCACCTGACGCGCAAGGGGCTCAGGACGTTCTGTTCGCTCAATGTGCGGTCGGCCGAATGTATCGACCCGCATTATTTTGCCGTGCTGGTGGGCGCGGGCGCGACGGTGGTCAACGCCTATCTGGCCGAGGACAGCATCAACGACCGGATCGAGCGCGGGCTGATCGACGGGACGCTGACCGAGGCGGTGGCGCGGTATCGCAATGCGATTGACCAGGGTCTGTTGAAGATCATGTCGAAGATGGGGATTTCGGTGATTTCCTCGTATCGCGGGGGCCTGAATTTCGAGGCCGTGGGCCTCAGCCGTGCCATGTGTGCGGAGTATTTCCCCGGGCTGACCAGCCGGATCAGCGGCATCGGTCTGACCGGTATTCAGACCAAGCTGGAAGAGGTGCATCACAAGGCCTTTGGCCAGGGGCAGGACATCCTGCCGATCGGTGGCTTCTACAAGGCGCGCAAATCGGGCGAGAGCCATGCCTGGGGCGCGCAGACCATGCATATGATGCAGATGGCGTGCAACACGGCGAGCTATGAGCTGTGGAAGCGCTATTCGGCGGCGATGCAGGCCAACCCGCCGATCCACCTGCGCGATCTGCTGGCGATCAAGCCGATGGGCGCGCCGATCAGCATTGACGAGGTGGAAAGTGTCACGGCGATCCGCAAGCGGTTTGTCACGCCGGGGATGAGCCTGGGCGCGCTGAGCCCAGAGGCGCATAAGACCCTGAACGTGGCGATGAACCGGATCGGAGCGCGCTCGGACAGTGGCGAGGGGGGGGAAGACCCGGCGCATTTCACGCCTGAGCCGAATGGCGACAACCCCAGCGCCAAGATCAAGCAGGTGGCCAGCGGGCGGTTTGGCGTCACGGCGGAATACCTCAACCATTGCGAGGAACTGGAAATCAAGGTGGCCCAGGGTGCCAAGCCCGGTGAGGGTGGGCAGCTTCCGGGGATGAAGGTCACCGACCTGATCGCGCGTCTGCGGCATTCGACCAAGGGCGTGACCCTGATCAGCCCGCCGCCGCATCACGACATCTATTCGATCGAGGATCTGGCGCAGCTGATCTATGACCTGAAGCAGATCAATCCGCAGGTGAAGGTCTGTGTGAAGCTGGTGGCGCAGTCGGGCGTGGGCACGATTGCCGCCGGGGTGGCCAAGGCCAAGGCGGATGTGATCCTGATCTCCGGGCATAATGGCGGCACGGGGGCGAGCCCTGCGACGAGCATCAAATATGCCGGTCTGCCCTGGGAAATGGGCCTGACCGAGGCGCATCAGGTGCTGAGCATGAACAAGCTGCGGGACCGGATCACGCTGCGCACGGATGGCGGGCTGCGCACCGGGCGGGACATTGTGATGGCGGCGATGATGGGGGCCGAGGAATACGGGATCGGCACCGCGGCGCTTATCGCGATGGGCTGTATCATGGTGCGCCAGTGCCAGTCCAACACCTGCCCGGTGGGCGTGTGTACGCAGGATGAGAGCCTGCGCGCGAAGTTCACCGGCAATGCCGACAAGGTGGTGAACCTGATCACCTTCTATGCGCAGGAAGTGCGCGAGGTTCTGGCCTCGATCGGGGCGCGGTCGCTTGACGATGTGATCGGGCGGGCGGATCTGCTGACGCAGACCTCGCGCGGGTCGGCGCATCTGGACGATCTGGATCTCAACCCGATGCTGATCACGGTGGATGGGGCGAGCCACATCACCTATGACCGCAACCGGCCGCGCAATGAGGTGCCCGATACGCTGGACGCCGAGATCGTGCGCGACGCGGCGCGGTTCCTGAACGATGGCGAGAAGATGCAGTTGCATTACGCGGTGCAGAACACGCACCGGACCGTGGGCACGCGGGTCAGCAGCCATATCGTGCGCAACTTCGGGATGCGCAACAACCTGCAACCCAATCACCTGACGGTGAAGCTGACCGGGAGTGCCGGGCAGTCGCTGGGCGCGTTTGCGGCGCCGGGCCTGAAGATCGAGGTGTCGGGGGATGCCAATGACTATGTGGGCAAGGGTCTGTCCGGTGGCACGATTGTGGTGCGCCCGCCGATGATGAGCCCGCTGGAGGCGTCTGAGAACACGATCATCGGCAATACGGTGCTTTATGGGGCGACCGATGGCTATCTCTTTGCCTGCGGCCGCGCCGGTGAGCGTTTTGCGGTGCGCAACTCGGGTGCGAAGGTGGTGGTCGAGGGCTGTGGCTCTAACGGGTGTGAATACATGACCGGCGGCGTCGCCGTGATCCTGGGTGAGATCGGCGCGAACTTTGCCGCCGGTATGACCGGTGGCATGGCCTATCTCTATGATCCGGACGGGCGGGCGGCAAACCTGATCAACCCGGAGACGGTGGTCAGCTGTCCGGTGAGCGAGCCGCATTGGATGGGTGAGCTGGAAGAGCTGATCGAGCGGCATGCCGCGGAGACCGGCAGCCTGAAGGCGCAGAAGATCCTGCAATACTGGGATAGCGAGAAAGCGAACTTCTTGCAGATCTGTCCGATCGAAATGCTGGACAAGCTGGCGCATCCGATCGGGATTGAAAGAGAAGCGGTTCCGGCGGAGTAGGGTCTGTTTTCTGATTGAGCGCGCGGGGCGCGCACCGGTTTGTCTCGTCGTCGTCTTGCGCCTCCTCCTCGGAGCGAGGGGTGAGGCGACGCGAGGGTCGGGCCGGTGCGCCTGTGGCGGGGGCGGAGCCTCCGGCGGGAGTATTTCGGGAAAGATGAAAGCCTGGGCTGCGAGCGGGCCGGATGGGGTTTTGCAACCGGCGGTGGGACGGTATAGCTGGAGCGATGGCACGCAAAGCGGCAAAACGCAGCTCCGGTAAGACGGATAAGTCAGCCCCGAGACGGGGGCTTTTTTCATCGCTCAGGCGTTGGATCTGGAGGCTTTTTCTGATCGTGACGGTGCTGGTTGTGCTTCTGGTGGTGATTTTCAGCCAGATCAGCCCGCCGCGCACCTTTTATATGGGCCAGGAAGCGCGGCGGCTGGGCGCGATCGATTATCAGTGGGTGCCGATGAGCGCGGTGGCCCCGGTGATGGCGCGGTCGGTCGTGGCGGCAGAGGATGCCAATTTCTGCAGGCATTGGGGGTTTGACATGGATGCGATCCGGGCCGCTCTGGAAGAGGGCTCGGGGCGCGGTGCCTCGACGATTTCGCAGCAGGTGGTGAAGAACGTGTTCCTCTGGCATGGCCGGAGCTGGGCACGCAAGGCGCTGGAAGCGGCGATCACGCCGCTGGTGGAACTGGTGTGGTCCAAGCGGCGGATCGTCGAGGTGTATCTGAACGTGGCGGAGTTCGATGAGGGGGTGTTTGGGATCGATGCGGCGGCCTATCACTATTTCGGAGTGGGGCCGGGGGAGTTGAGCCCGACGCAGGCGGCAAGGCTGGCGATGGTGCTGCCCAATCCGAAGGGACGCTCGGCCTCGAAACCCACGGCGCAGCAGCGTAAACGGGCAGCACAGATCCTGGATGGGGCGGCCACGATCCGCCGCGACGGGCGGGCCGCCTGTTTCGAGGATTGAAAACCGATGCCAATCGGGGCATTGAAGCAGGAACCCGCAGTTTGAGAGTCAAACAGCCCATGGCCAAGCTCTATCACGTTCCCCTGTCGCCGTTTTGCCGCAAGGTGCGGTTGAGCCTCGCGGAAAAGAAGATCGAATGCGAGCTGGTCGAGGAGCGTTATTGGGAGGAAAGCCCGGAATTTCTGCGGCGCAACCCGGCGGGCAAGGTGCCGGTGCTGAAGATCGACGGGCGGACCATGGCCGAGAGCGGGCCGATCTGCGAGTATATCGAAGAGAAATATCCCGAGCCCGCGCTGATGCCGACCTCGCCCGAGGGGCGGTATGAGGTGCGGCGGCTGGTGGGATGGTTCGATGACAAGTTCCATCAGGAGGTGACCTCAAAGCTCTTGTATGAGCGGGTCAACAAGAAGGTGATGGGGCGCGGTTTTCCCGATAGCGGCAATGTGAAATCGGGGGCGCGGGCGATCAAGTATCACCTGGATTACATGGCGTGGCTTCTGGACCATCGGCGCTGGCTGGCGGGGGATAAGATGACGCTGGCCGATTTTGCGGCTGCGGCGCATCTGAGTGCGCTCGATTACATTTCGGACGTGGATTGGAACCGGTCGGATGTGGTCAAGGACTGGTATGCGAAGATCAAGTCGCGCCCGGCATTTCGGGGTATCCTGTCGGATCAGGTGCCGGGTTTTCCGCCGCCGGCGCATTATGCCGATCTGGATTTCTGATCCGGGGCGGGTTGAGAAAATTCGTACGAATTTTCTTTTTTGAGTATTTCTGGAACGATGAAAGACGGGCTGAAACAGAGGCTGGTAGCGCGGGCGCTTGAGGAAGGGTTCGAGCTGGCGCGGGTGTGCCGACCCTGGGATGTGCCTCAGGTGCCGGAGCGGCTGGCGGCGTTTCTGAGCCAAGGCTATCACGGGCAGATGGGTTGGCTGGCGGAGCGGACCCATTGGCGCGGCGCGCCGCAGGTTCTGTGGCCCGAGGCGCGGTCAGTGATCATGCTGGGCGAGAGTTACACGCCCGAGGAGGATCCACTGGCGGTACTGGAGCAGAGGGGCCGGGCGGCGATTTCGGTCTATGCACGGAACCGGGATTATCATGACATCGTCAAGAAGCGGCTGAAACGGCTGGCGCGGTGGCTGATCGAAGAGGCGGGCGGTGAGGTGAAGGTGTTTGTCGATACCGCCCCGGTGCCGGAGAAGCCGCTGGGGCAGGCGGCGGGGCTGGGTTGGCAGGGGAAGCATACGAACCTGGTGAGCCGCGACCTGGGCAGTTGGTTCTTTATTGGATCGGTGTTCACGACGCTGGACATAGAGACTGATCCAGCGGAAATCGACCATTGCGGGAGCTGCCGGGCCTGTCTGGATATCTGCCCGACCGAGGCGTTTCCGGCGCCCTATCGGTTGGATGCGCGGCGTTGTATCTCTTACCTGACGATCGAGCATCACGGGCCGGTGGAGGAAGAGTTACGCGCCCTGATGGGCAACCGGATTTATGGGTGTGACGATTGTCTGGCGGTCTGTCCCTGGAACAAGTTTGCCGTGCAGGCGCGCGAGGTGAAATATCATGCGCGCGAGGAGCTGAAGGCGCCAAAGCTGGCGGAGCTGGCGGCGCTGGACGATGCCGGGTTCCGCGCGCTTTTCTCGGGCTCGCCGATCAAGCGGATTGGTCGCGACAGGTTTGTGCGCAATGTCCTTTATGCGATTGGCAATTCGGGGGAGCCCGGGTTGCGCCGGGTGGCGCGGAACCTGTGCGACGATCCGGACCCGGCGGTGGCGGATGCGGCGCGCTGGGCGGTTTCAAGGTTGTCAGATGCCGCAAATGGGCTGGAATAGCCGCGCAAACCCGCTACACCGCATTGGGAACGGATGAGAGGGCGGGCGCATGGCGTTGCTGTTGGGCGTTGATACGGGCGGGACTTATACGGATGCGGTGCTGATCCGCGACGAGGCGGAGGTGGTGGCCGCGGCCAAGGCGCTGACCACGCGGCACGATCTGGCGATTGGCATTGGCGCGGCGATTGAGGCGGTTCTGCAAGAGAGTGGCGCGGATGTGCGCGAGATCGGCATGGCATCGCTGTCGACCACGCTGGCGACCAATGCGCTGGTCGAGGGTCAGGGTGGGCGCGTGGGACTTGTCTATATCGGATTTCGCGAGCGCGATCTGGAGGGGCACGGGTTGCGCGAGGCGCTGGGAGGCGATCCGGCGCTGGTGATCGAAGGTGGCCATAACCATGCGGGCGGCGAGGCGAAGCCGCTGGACAAAGAGGCACTTTCGGCATGGTTAGAGACGGATATCGGCGCATCTGCCTTTGCCGTGGCGTCGCAGTTTGCCACGCGTAACCCGGCGCATGAACTGGCCGCGATGGAGATGATCCGCGAGATCACGGGCAAGCCGGTGAGCTGTTCGCATCACCTGTCGGCGCGGCTGAACGGGCCGAAGCGGGCACTCACGGCGCTTTTGAATGCGCGGCTGATCGGGATGATCGCGCGGCTGATCGAGAAGGCCGAGGGCAAGCTGCGCGAGCTTGGCATTGAGGCGCCACTGATGGTGGTGCGCGGCGACGGGGCGCTGATCAGTGCGGAGCAGGCCAGGGAGCGGCCGATCGAGACGATCCTGAGCGGTCCTGCGGCCAGTATCGTCGGCGCGCGCTGGATGACCGGGGCGGATCATGCGCTGGTCTCGGATATTGGCGGGACGACGACCGATGTGGCGGTCCTGCGTGACGGCAAGCCCGCGATTGACCCTGCCGGTGCGCGGGTTGGTCCCTGGCGGACGATGGTCGAAGCGGTGGCGATGCGCACCACAGGGTTGGGCGGCGACAGCGAGGTGCATGTGATCGACGAGGGGCTGGCCGGGGGTGTCACCCTCGGGCCGAGGCGGGTGGTGCCGGTCAGCCTGATGGCTGTGGATGCGCCGGAGCTGGTGCATAAGGTGCTGGATGAGCAGCTGCGCAGCGACACCCCAGGTGAGCATGACGCGCGGTTTGTGCGCGCGGTGCCTGGGATCGAGGCGGGCGGATTGCCGGAGAAGGATGCCGCCCTGCTGGAGCGGATCGGCGACATGGTGCATCCTGTGGGCAAGGTGTTGCGCACGCGGATGGAGGTGGCCGGGCTGAGGCGGCTGGTGAGCCGCGGGCTGGTGCAGGTTGCGGGGGCCACGCCGTCGGATGCCAGCCATGTGATCGGGACGCTGGACGCCTGGGATGGGCAGGCGGCGGAAAAGGCGCTGACCCTGCTGGCGCGCAAGCGGACCGGGGCGGGCAATCGTGTGGCCGAAGGGCCGGATGCGATGGCACGGATGATCGTGGAGCAGTTGACCCATCAGACCGCTTTGGCCTTGTTAGAGACTGCTTTTGCCGAGGAAGAGCAGGATTTCGGCCTGCCCCCCGCCGATCTGGCGCGGCATGTTCTGATGCAGCGGGGTCTGGACGGGCATCGCGGGCTGGTACGGCTGGAGGCCGGGGTGAACGTGCCGGTGATCGGGCTTGGAGCCTCGGCGGCGACCTATTATCCGGCGGTGGGCGAACGGCTGGGCTGTCGCATGGATCTGCCGCAACACGCAGGTGTGGCCAACGCCATCGGGGCCGTGGTGGGCCGGGTGACGATCCGGCGTGCAGGCACGGTGACGGCCCCCGCAGAGGGGCGGTACCGGGTGCATCTGGGGACCGGGCCGGAAGATTACACCAGTGCCGAGGCGGCGATGGACGCGCTGCAGCTGCATCTTGAGGCTGACGCGCGTACCGAAGCCGTGGCGGCCGGGGCGGAGGATATCCATGTGAGCGCCACGCGGGATGTACGCAAAGCCGAGGCCGAGGCGCGGGAGGTGTTCCTGGAGGCGGAGATCACCGTGGAGGCCAGTGGCCGACCCCGGATAGCCGTCTAGGGGTGGTGGGGTGAACCCCCACCCTGTAGAGTGGCGCCCGATAGGTTAGGAGAAGCCCGTCATGATGACAGAAGACCGCTTGCGCGAGATATATGGCGAGGTGAGCCCGAGGGCCGCCGTGAAGGTGATCGATCATCTGGACCATCATTGCCGGGCGTTTATCGCGGCCTCGCCGTTTCTGGTGCTGGCGACGAGCGATGGTGAACGTATGGATGCGTCCCCCAAGGGTGATCCGGCGGGCTTTGTGATTGTTGAGGATGATCACCATCTGATCCTGCCGGACCGGCCGGGGAACAACCGCATTGACGGGTTGCTGAACCTGATCCGGAACCCGGCGGTGGCGCTGATTTTCATGATTCCGACGGTGGACGAGACGCTGAGAGTGAATGGGCGGGCGGAGATTTCGGAAGATGAGGCGCTGCGGGAGCGTTGCGCCATCAACGGGCGGCTGCCCAAGACGGTGTTGCGTATTCGCGTGGACGAGGTGTTCTCACATTGCGGGAAGGCCCCGTTGCGCGGCGGGCTGTGGAAGCCCGAGACATGGCCCGAGGAGCGGCCCGTGGCGACGCTCTATGAGATAGTGCGGGATCATGGGCAGGTCGAGGTGCCATCGACCGAGCAGTCGGTGATTGATGAGCTGTATGCCAAGACGCTCTATTGAGGATGTGAGAGGTGCGTGAAATCACGCACCCTACAGCGAGATCAGCCAGTCGCGTACCTGTTCGGCCTGCGGGCTGAGCGGGGTGGTGGCGGACCAAACCAGGTAGAAGCCCGCGCCGGTTGTCCAGGCCCATTCCGGGCGCGCGGCGAGCAGGCCGCGCGACACCAGGCTTTCGGTTACATGTTGCCAGCCGAAGGCGAACCCTTCGCCCGCAATGGCCGCCTGCAGAACAAGCGCGTAGTCGTTGAGGCGCAGGCCGGTGCGCGGTTCGGTGAAGGGCACGTTCCAGTGGCGAAAGAAATCGGCCCAGCTTGGGCGGTCGCGAATGGGCTCTTCGAGGTGGATCAGAGACTGATTTGGCAGGTTGGCGACCGTCGCGAGGTTGATGGCGGAGGCCATGACGCGCGGGGCGGCGATGGGCATGATCACCTCGAGCGCGATGAGATGGCTTTTGCATCCCGGCCAGTCGCCAAGGCCACGCCGGATGGCCAGGCTGATCCCTTCGGCGCCGATATCGGGCTCGCGGTCCGAGGTTTGCAGGCGCAGGTCGATATCCGGGTGAGCCGCGTGAAAATCCGAAAGGCGCGGCACCATCCAGTAATGTGCGAATGCGGTGGAGGCCGAGAGGGTGACGTGATCCTGCGCGCTGCGCTGGCTGAGCATGCTGGCGGTCTGGTGAATGCGGGCGAAGGCGGCGGAGACATCGGCAAAGAGCCGCTCCCCCGCCTGTGTGAGGGTCACGGACCGGTGCGCGCGGGCAAAAAGCGGCGTGCCAAGCGAGACCTCCAACTGCTTGATCGAGGCGGAAACGGCGGGTTGCTGTACGTTCAACTCCTGCGCGGCACGGGTGAAAGAGCCGGTGCGGGCGGCGGCCTCGAACACCAGCAAGTGACGCGGGGACGAGACGAGTTTCCACAGCTCTTGCATAATCTGAAGTTATCCAAAGCCTCAGCTTTTGCAAGGATCACGAGGTTCGCCCCTTCAGATAGATTGATTTGAAACCAAGGGGAGTGACAGGGATGGCGCGACGCAGCAAGACCCGGAGAGACAGCGGCGGCAGCCGGTCGGGGCCGCTGGCCTCACCGCATGTGGCGCGGCGATTGCCGGTGTTTGATGTGATGGACGAGCAGACCATCGTCAGGCTGGAGCAGCAGGTTGACTGGCTGATCGAAGAGGTCGGGATCGAGTTCCGCGATGACCCGGAGGCGCATCGCATCTGGGAACGCGCGGGCGCGAAGATGGAGGGCAACCGCCTGCGCGCCGATGCGGCCTGGATCAGAGAGCTGTGTCGGCAAGCGCCGAGCGAGTTCACCCAGGTGGCGCGGAACCCGGCGCGGAATGTGCGGATTGGCGGCGCCAATCAGGTCTTTGCCCCGATCTATGGCGCGCCCTTTGTGCGCGACCTGAAGGGGGGCCGTCGTTATGGCGATATGGAGAGTTTCGAGAAGCTGGTGAAGCTGGCGTATCTGCATCCGAACCTGCATCACACAGGGCTGGTGATCTGTGAGCCCTGCGACGTGCCGGTGAGCCACCGGCATCTGGACATGGTCTATACGCATATGCGCTGGTCGGATAAGCCGCATCTGGGCGCGATCACCGAGAAGAGCCGGGCACAGGACAGTGTGGACATGGCCGAGATTCTGCATGGGCGCGAGGTCATGGACCAGAATTGTGTGATCATGGGGAATGTGAACACCAATTCGCCCCTGCTGGTGGACAAGGTGGTGAGCGAGGCGATCCAGGTCTATTGCGGACGCGGTCAGGGGATTGTGCTGGTGCCGTTTATCCTCAGCGGCGCGATGGGGCCGGTGAGCACGGCAGCAAGCGTGACACAGGCGATGGCCGAGGCGCTGGTGTGCTGCGCCTTCGCGCAGATCGTGAAGCCCGGCGCGCCCTTCGTTCTGGGCAATTTCCTGAGTTCGATGAGCCTGAAAAGCGGCGCGCCCACGTTCGGGATGCCCGAGCCGGTGCTGAGCAACTATGCCATCGGTCAGATGGCGCGGCGGGTGGGATTGCCGCTGCGCTGTGGCGGGTCGCTGACGGCGAGCAAGATCGAGGATGCGCAGGCGGCCTATGAAAGTGCGGATTCGATGCAGTCGACAGCCGTGGCAGGGGCGCATTTCGTGCTGCACGCGGCCGGATGGCTGGAAGGCGGGCTGTGCACCGGGTTTGAGAAGCTGGTGATGGATGCGGATCGCCTGGGCGCCTATCAGAAGCTGTTGGGGGGCCTGGATGCCAGCGACGAGGCGCTGGCGCGCGACGCCTATGCGGAGGTGGAACCGGCCGGGCATTTCCTGGGCTGCGGGCATACGATGCGGAACTATCAGACGGCGTTTTACGAACCTGCGCTGAGCGATTCCGAGAATGTGGAGAGCTGGGAAGAGGCGGGCGAGAAGGACATGCGCCAACGTGCCTATGAACGGTGGACCGCGATGCTGGAGGGGTATGAGGCCCCGCCGATCGACGAGGCCGTGGATGAGGCGCTCAGGGACTATATTGCCCGGCGCAAGCGTGAGATACCGGAGGCGTGGTATTAAGGGGGCGCTGCCCCCATCGCCTTTCAGGCGATTCCCCCGGAGTATTTTCGGAACAATGAAAGGTCATGATCATGCGCGCATCTGAAAGGTTCAACGAGGATATCGCCGGGCGGCTGGAGGGGCTGCGCGAGGAGGGTCTTTACAAGAGCGAGCGCGTGATATCTTCGATGCAGGCGGGCGAGGTGCGGCTGTCGGACGGGCGCGAGGTGATCAACCTGTGCGCCAATAACTACCTCGGGCTGGCGGATCACCCGGAGATCATCAGGGCCGCGCATGAGGGGCTGGACCGGTATGGGTTTGGCATGGCCTCGGTGCGGTTCATCTGTGGGACGCAGGAAGAGCACAAGGCGCTGGAGGCGCGGATCGCGGGCTTTCTTGGTATGGAGGATGCGATCCTTTATGCGGCGGCGTTCGATGCCAACGCCGGTTTGTTCGAGACGCTTCTGGGCCCGGAGGATGCGATTATCTCGGACGCGCTGAACCATGCGAGCATCATCGACGGTGTGCGGCTGTGCAAGGCGCAGCGGTTCCGCTATGCGAATTCGGACATGGCCGATCTGGAGCGCTGTTTGCAGGAGGCGCAGGGCGCGCGGCACAGGCTGATTGCCACCGATGGTGTGTTCTCGATGGACGGGTATTTCGCGCGTCTGGGCGAGATCTGTGATCTGGCCGAGCGGTATGACGCGATGGTGATGGTGGATGATTGCCATTCGACCGGGTTCGTGGGTGCGACCGGGCGGGGCACGCATGAGCATTGCGGCGTGATGGGGCGGGTGGATATCCTGACCGGCACGCTGGGCAAGGCGCTGGGGGGTGCCTCGGGCGGATATACGGCGGCGAGCGCACAGGTGGTGGACTGGCTCAGGCAACGCTCAAGGCCCTACCTCTTTTCCAACACGCTGGCGCCGGTGATCGCGGCGGCGTCGCTGAAAGTGTTTGACCTGTTGGAGGAGGGTGACGGGCTGCGCGCGAGGTTGTGGGAGAATGCCGCCTATTTCCGCGACCGGATGGGCAAGCTGGGGTTCGAGCTGTTGCCCGGAGAGCATGCGATCATCCCGGTGATGCTGCGCGACCCGAAGCTGGCGCAGCAGATGGCCGCGAGGCTGGATGAGCGGGGGGTCTATGTGACCGCCTTCAGCTTTCCGGTGGTGCCGAAAGGGCAGGACCGGATCCGCACGCAGATGAGCGCGGCGCTCACGCGGGAGATGCTGGACCGGGCGATTGAGGCATTCGAGGCGGTGGGGCGCGACCTGGGGGTGATCGGGTGACATATCCGTCGATCATCGACGCGATAGGCAACACGCCTCTGGTCGAATTGGGCCGGGTTAGTGACATATTGGGCCTTGAAGGGCGGCTTCTGGCGAAGCTGGATTACCTCAATCCGGGGTTTTCCAAGAAGGACCGCGCGGCCAAGGCGACGATCGAGGCGGCGCGCGCGTCGGGTGCTCTGGCCGAAGGGCAGGTGGTGGTGGAGCTGACCTCGGGCAATATGGGCACGGGGCTTGCCATAGTCTGCGGTGTGCTGGGGCATCCTTTTGTCGCCGTGATGAGCAAGGGCAATTCGGAAGAGCGCGCGCGCATGATGCGCAGCCTGGGCGCTAAGGTGGTTCTGGTGCCGCAGGCGGCGGGGTCGAAGCCCGGAGAGGTGTCGGGGGCCGATCTGGCGCTGGTGGAGGCCGAAGCGCAACGGATCACGGCGGAGCGCGGGGCGTTTCGCGCCGATCAGTTCGAGCGGCCGGAGAACACGGCGGCGCATGAACATGGCACGGCCCCCGAGATCTGGGAGCAATCAGGTGGCGCGGTGACGGCATTTTGCGACTTTGTCGGTTCGGGCGGGACGCTGGGCGGGTGCGCCCGCTATTTCGCCACAAAGGGTGTGCGCTGTTACGCGGTCGAGCCGGATATGGCAGAGCATCCGATCCAGGGCGGGGGCTATGACATGCCGGACCTGACCCACCTGAAAGGGGTGAGTTTGGCCGGAAGAGAGACTGTTTCAGGCAAGGACGCCGCCGATCATGCCCGGATGTTGGCGCGCGCTGAAGGCATCTTTGGCGGCTACTCGGCAGGGGCGAACCTGGCCGCGGCGATCCGCCTTTTGCAAGGCCCGGAAAAGGGCGGCGCGGTGGCCTTTGTGGTGTGTGACAGCGGGTTGAAGTACCTCAGCACGGATTTGTGGAGTTGAGACCATGCAGAACCAGATGAAAGCCCTTGTCAAAGCCCGGCCTGAGCCGGGGCTTTGGATGGAATATGTGCCGGTGCCCGAGGTGGGGCCGAGCGATGTGCTGATCAAGGTGCGCAAATCGGCCATTTGCGGCACCGATGTGCATATCTGGAAATGGGACGAGTTCAGCGCCAAGACGGTGCCGGTGCCCATGGTCGTGGGGCATGAATTTGTCGGCACGATAGTCGAGACCGGCGCGGCGGCGGTGAAGTACAAGATCGGCCAGCGGGTGAGCGGCGAGGGGCATGTGGTCTGTGGCACCTGCCGCAATTGCCGCGCCGGGCGCGGGCATCTGTGCCGGAACACGAAAGGTGTCGGCGTGAACCGGCCCGGATCCTTTGCCGAATATGTCTGTATTCCCGAGGCCAATGTCGTGCTGATCCCGGAGGATATCCCCGATGAGATCGCGGCCATTTTCGACCCGTTCGGCAACGCGGTGCATACGGCGCTGAGTTTTGACCTGGTGGGGGAGGATGTGCTGGTGACCGGCGCGGGGCCCATCGGGATCATGGGTGCGCTGGTGGCGCAGAAGGTGGGCGCGCGGAAAGTGGTGATCACCGACATCAACCCGTATCGCCTGGATCTGGCGCGCAAGATGGGCGTGCAGCATGTGGTCGATGTGAGCCAGGAACAGTTGGCCGATGTGATGGCGCGGCTTGGCATGACCGAGGGCTTTGACGTGGGTCTTGAGATGTCGGGTGCGGCGGCCGCCATGCAGCAGATGATCCGCAACATGAACAATGGCGGCAAGCTGGCCTTGCTTGGCATCGCGCCGACGGAGTTCCCGGTCGACTGGAACACGGTGATTTTCAAGATGCTGCATATCAAAGGCATCTATGGCCGCGAGATGTTCGAGACCTGGTACAAGATGATCGCGCTGGTGCAGAGCGGTCTGGATGTGTCGGGGCTGATCACGCACCGGATTTCGATAGACGACTTTGAAGAGGGGTTTGCCGCGATGATCTCGGGCAATTCCGGAAAGGTCGTGATGGATTGGGAGCAGGCATGACGTCCTTTCCCCGTCTGACGGAACCTTTACAGCTGCGGCACAAGACGCTGCGCAACCGGATCAGTTTTGGCGCGCATACGGCGAATATGTCGGATGGTGGCCTGCCGGGTGCGCAATATGGCGCGTATCTTCTGGAGCGGGCGATTGGCGGGGCGGGCATGATCGTGGCCGAGCCGGTGCCGGTGCATCGCACGGGTGTGCTGACACGGGGGAATTTCCGGGCCGAGGACGATGCGGTGATTCCGGCGTTTCGGGCCATATTAGAGCCTGTTCAGGACGCAGGCGCGGTTGTTCTGCAGCAGCTTTACCATGTGGGCGCGCATGGCGACAGCGACCTGAGTTTTCAGCCGCATTGGGGCCCGTCCGGGCAGCCCTCCTATCACGACAGCGACGGCAGCCACGCGATGAGCGAAGCCGAGATCGAAGAGATGATCGCGGCTTTCGTCGCGGCGGCGGTGCGTTGTCAGAAGGCGGGGTTTGACGGGGTCGAGATCTGGGCGGCTTATCATTCGCTGCTGGAGCAGTTCTGGACCCCCTGGAGCAACCGGCGTGACGATCAGTGGGGCGGAAGCCTGGAGAACCGCACGCGCATGTCGATGCGTATCCTTGAGGGCGTGCGGCGGGCCTGTGGTGAGGCGTTCATCATCGGCATGTCGGTGAGCTATACGGACAGCTATCCGGTTCTGCACGGTCTGGACGAGTTGACCGAGATCGTGGCGCGGCATGACGCGACGGGGCATCTGGATTATGTCACCTGCGGGTCGGGCGGGTATCTCGACTTTGAGCGGCTGATGCCGACCTTTGCGCTGGGCGAGAAGCTGACCGTGGATGCGACGGCGGCACTGAAAGGCGCGCTGCGCCATGCGAAGGTGCAGGCCGAGAGCGGCATCCGCACACCTGAAAATGCCGAAAGCGTGCTGAGCGCGGGGCAGGCCGATCTGGTGTCTATCGTGCGGGGGCAGATCGCCGATCCGCATCTGGCACGAAAGGTGAGTGAAGGGCGCGAGGGCGACATTCGCGGCTGCATCTCCTGCAATCAGATGTGTTGGGGGCGTAGGTCGCGCGACTATTGGATTTCGTGCCTGATCAACCCGTCCGTAGGGCGGGAGCACGCGTGGGGCGGTGACCGGTTTTCAGTCTCTAATCAGGCGAAAGAGGTGCTTGTTGTCGGGGCGGGGCCTGCCGGGCTGGAGGCGGCGCGGGTGGCGGCAGAGCGTGGGCATCGTGTCGAGATACATGAGGCCGCGCCGATGATAGGCGGGCAGTTCCGGCTGGCTGGGCTGCAACCGCGGCGCGCACAGATCAGCGACCTGATGGACTGGTATGAGCGGCAGTTCGAGCGGTTGGGCGTGGTGCTGCACCTCAACTCCTATCTCGACGACGCGGAGGTGCGGGCCAGGGGGGCGGATGTGGTGATCCTGGCCACCGGATCGCTGCCGGATGAGGACGGCACACAGCGGTGGTTGCCGCATCTGGGGCCGCTTCCAGGCCGGGAGCTGGGCCATGTGGTGAGTCCCGAAGAGGTGATGCGCCGCGAGGTGCGTCTGGGCGATGCGGTGATCGTTTATGACGAGGGCGGCAACATGCGCGGTGTCGGCACGGCCTGGCACCTGGCGGAGGCGGGGCATCAGGTGACGCTGGTGACGCCTGATCCGATGGTGGGCAAGGAACTGGCCCGGACCTCGGCCGATATTCCGATCCGTGCGAAGCTGGCGCAGAGCGGTGTGCGGTTTCTGACCGAACACGCGATTGCCGCCTGGCATGGGCAGGGGGCGACGCTGCGCAACCTGCTGACCGGAGAAGAGAGCGAACAGGCCGCCGCGGCGCTGGTCATGGCGACGACGAACCGGAGTTTTGATCCGCTGTCGGAGGCGCTGGAGGGTGTCGCGCTGAAACTGATCGGCGATGCGGCGGCCCCGCGTCAGGCACCTTATGCGTTTTACGAAGGCCGCAAGGCAGGTTTGGAGATTTGAGATGAATGATATTGGCATGGTTTTCAGAGAGTTGCACAAGCCCGGAGACCCGTTCACCCTGATGAACGCCTATGATGTGGGCAGCGCCAAGGTGCTGGCCGCCCTGGGGGCGCAGGCGATTGGCACCACGTCGAGCGGGCATGCCTTCACGCTGGGCCGGCCGGATATGGGCAATGTGAGCCGCGATGAGGCGCTGGCCCATGCGGAAAGCATCGTGAGTGCCGTATCGCTTCCGGTGTCGGGCGATTTCGAGAACGGGTATGGCGACGCGCCTGAGGATGTGGCCGAAACTGTGCGTCTGGCCGGTGAGATCGGCTTGGCGGGCATCTCGATTGAGGACACGCGGATGTCTGACCACGGCGCGTATGAGGCGGAGCTTGCGGTGGAGCGTATCCGGGCCGGGGCCGCTGCCGCGCGGGCGCTGGGGCGCGACTTTGTCTTTGTCGCGCGGGCCGATGGAGTGATGAACGAGGTCTACGACACGAATGAGGCGATCCGCCGGTTGCAGGCCTTTGACGCGGCTGGGGCGGATTGCCTTTATGCACCGCTGCCGCCCTCGATGGAGGATCTGGCGCGGATCTGCGCCGCAACCGCGAAGCCGGTGAATGCGCTGGCGGTGGGTCCGTTTGCGAGGGTCAGCCGCGCGGAGTTCGCCGGCATCGGGGTGGCGCGCATCTCGCTGGGTTCCGCATTGGCGCGGGTGACGCATGCGGCGCTGATCAACACGGCAAAGCATATCCTGAACGATGGAGATTTCTCGGATTTCCTGGAGGCGGCACCCGGCTCTGAGGTGGATGCATTGCTGGCGAAGGGGGCGGCGGAATGAGGGCCATATGCGTCTCTATTCTTGCGCAAATTGTTCTTTTTGTCGGCGTTGCATGGGCCACGCCCGACCGGGGGATGAGCTCGGGCGACCGGCTTATGGCGGCGACGCAGACGCATATTTATGTGCTGCGCGATGTCATCGACAATCTGGGCAGCTATTACTATAAGCTGCATGATCAGCACCTGATCGAGATCAGCATCGACACCGGTGAGGCGACGCGGTTCTGGCCCCTGCGGCGGATGCGGGTGGCCAATCTGGACGGGAATACCGACATCATCCCCGGCACTGTGACCGAGCGGGAGGGCGAGACCCATGACGCCTTTGCCATTCTGCGCGGTCTTGGGGCAGAGCCGATGACGCCACGGGGCTGGTTGCTGGATGATCTGGCACTGTCCGACGGGGCGCTGACGACGACGGGTGGCGGCGAGGTGATCGCGACGCCCTTTGGCATCCGCGCGGCGGGGCGGGCGCAGCTTGCCATCCTGCGGGATGTCTATCCGCCGATCGAGACGGAAGAGGAATACCTCGCCCGGGAGACAGCGGATTTCTATGACCTTTACGCCGAAGGTGACTGGCTGTGCACGATGGAGCCCGAGGCGGTGCTGCTGCGACGGCCGAAGGACATTGTGCGCGTGGTGAAACTGGAGTGTGAGATGCCCGACGCCGTGAACCGCGCGTCGTTCCACATCTTTGCAAAAGACGAACTCTGAACAGGTGAGGGAAAGATATGCCTGAGATTCAAAAAGACGAAACCGCAGGGGCCAAGCAACTGCCGAGCCACGCCAAGGTGGTGGTTATTGGTGGTGGGGTTGTGGGCTGTTCGATCCTGTTTCACCTGGCCAAATTCGGCTGGAAGGATGTTGTCCTGCTGGAGCGGGACGAGTTGACCAGCGGATCGAGCTGGCATGCGGCGGGGCAGATCCATACGATTTCCTCGGACCCGAATATCAGCCGCCTGCAGGGCTATACGATCGACCTTTACAAGGAGATCGAAGAGACGAGCGGGCATTCGGTGGGCCTGCACATGACCGGCGGGTTTTATGCGGCGTCGAACAAGGAGTGGTATGATTACCTCAAGCGCGAGCGGTCGAAGGCGCGGTACATGGGTCTGAACCAGGAGTTTATCAGCCCGAAAGAACTGGCTGAGCGGCATCCGCTGATTGATACCTCGCAATATTATGCCGCCCTTTGGGACGATCAGGATGGCGATCTGGACCCGTCGGGCGCAACTTACGCCTTTGCCAAGGCGGCGCGGGTGCATGGGGCGCAATATTTCACGCATTGCGGTGTCACAGAGACGAAACAGAAGCCCGATGGGAGCTGGGATGTGACCACGCCCAAAGGGGTGATCAATGCCGAGATCATCGTCAATTGCGGGGGGCTGTGGGCGCGCGAGGTCGGGCATATGCAGGGGATCAACATCCCTGTGCAGCCGATGGAGCACCATTACCTGATCACCGAAGCCATCCCCGAGATCGTCGAGCGGATGGAGCCGGGTGGTGCCGGCCGCCTGCCCTGCGGGATCGACTATGAGGCGAATATCTATTTCCGGCAGGAGCGGCAGGGGATGCTCTTGGGCACCTATGAGCCGAAGGGCACGCCGTGGAAAGTGGCCGGCACGCCCTGGGATTTCGGGCATGAGCTGTTGCCGCCCGATCTGGACCGGATTGCCGACCGGCTGGAGCTGGGGTTCGAGCGGATCCCGGCGCTGGCTAATGCGGGGATCAAGGATGCCATTAACGGCCCGTTCACCTTTGGCCCCGATGGCAACCCGATGATCGGCCCGGTGCCGGGGATGAAAAATTACTGGTGCGCCGTGGGCGTGATGGCGGGGTTCTGTCAGGGCGGCGGCGTGGGCCTGACCATGGCCGAATGGATGATCGACGGAGAGCCGTCGATTGACGTCTGGGCGATGGATGTGGCCCGGTTCGGCGACTGGGCCAGCCCGGATTGGGGCACCGTCAAGAGCACCGAGAATTACGAGCGGCGCTTTGTCATGACCTTCCCCAACGAGACGCTGCCCAAGGGGCGGATGCAGAAGACGACGGCGCTTTATGACCGGCTGATCGCCAAGGGGGCGGTCATGGATCAGGGCTTTGGCCTGGAACATGCGTTGTGGTTTGCGGACGGGCCGGAAGATGCCCATGAGGAGCCGACATTCGAGCGCAACAGGAGCTTTGACTATGTCGCGCGCGAGGTGAAGGCGGTGCGGCAGGCGGTTGGCGGTATCGAGATCGCCAACTTTGCCAAGCACGAATTCAAAGGGGCGGGCGCGCGGGCCTATTTAGACACTATTCTGGCCGGATATGTCCCCAAACCCGGGCGGCTGACCCTGACACCGATGTTGACCGAGAAGGGGCGGCTTTATGGGGATCTGACGGTCGCGTGCCTGGCCGATGATCACTTCATGCTGTTCGGGTCGGGCGCGATGCAGGAGGCGCATCGGCGGTGGTTTGAGAAAGACCTGCCCGACGGTGTGACCTATGCCAATGTGTCGGATGACTGGCATGGCGTGGCGCTGAGCGGGCCGAAATCGCGTGAGCTGTTGCAGCGGCTGATGCGCGAGGATGTGAGCGCCGAGGCGTTCAAGTTCCGCGATCTGCGGCAGACCTATGTCGCCGGTGTGCCGGTGATCCTGAACCGGATCAGCTTCTCGGGCGAGCTTGGATACGAGATTTACTGTCGTCCGCAATACCTGCTGAAACTGGCGAGCAGCATCGAGGAGGCGGGTGCCGATCTGGGCTATACCTGGTACGGGGCGCGGGCGCTGATGTCGATGCGGCTGGAGAAGGGCTGGGGCGTGTGGACGCTGGAATTCCGGCCCGACTTCAACGCGGTCGAGAGCGGCATGGATGCTTTCATCAACTGGAACAAGGAGTTTGTCGGCAAGGCGGCGACAGAGGCCTTGCGCGATGAGGGTGTGGCCCGCAAGCTGGTGACGCTGACCATTGACGTGGACGGGATCGACGTGACCGGCGATGAGGCGATCCTGAGCGGTGGCGATGCGGTGGGTTATGTCAGTTCGGGGGGCTATGCGCACCGGGTCGGGAAATCCATGGCGATGGGCTATGTCGCTACCGAGAAAGCCGCGCCGGGCACGGTGCTTCAGGTGGAGATCCTGGGCGAGATGTATGATGCGGAAGTGCAGGGCGCGCCGCTGTATGACGCCAACGGGGCCAATATGCGCAGCTAACCCCGCGGCCTGACCTCAAGGCCCCGGGTCAGGCCCGGGGCGGGTGGAACCTGATGAGTGACGAGACGCCAAAGCGTTATGTTTTCCTGCTGATCCCCGGCTTTTCGCCGCTGGGGATGACCTGCGCGCAGGAGGCGCTGGCGTTGGCCAACCGGTTTACCCGGGACAAGCGGTATTACGACTGGTTGCTGATCAGCGAAGATGGCCAGCCGGTGGAAAGCTGGAACGGCGTGAAGATCGGGGTGGAGAGCGGGCTGATCGACCTGCGCCGCGATGATACGCTGATTGTCTGCGCGGGGGTCGACGCGAAGGCAGGAGCCAGCAAGCGGGTGCTGAGCTGGCTTCGGCGCGAGGCGCGGCGGGGGATCGACCTGGGCGGGTTGAGCAGCGGCGCGTTTATCCTGGCCATGGCCGGGCTTCTGGGCGGCAAGCGGGTGACCACCCATTGGGAATATGCCGGTGCCATGCGCGAGCTGTTTCCGGATATCGACGTGCAGGATGTGATCTATGCGGTCGATGGGCGGGTGTTCACCTGTGCGGGTTCGGCCAGCTCGATGGACCTGATGCTGGACCGGATCGGGCGCGATTATGGCGATGAGCTGGCACGGTGGGTGGCGGATCAGATGGTCTATGGCACACCGCGCGCCGACAGCCATGCGCAGCGTATGCCGGTCGCGGGGCGCATGGGGCTGCGTAATTCCAAGCTGATGCTGGCGGTCGATATCATGCGCAACAACATAGAAGACCCGCTGCCGCCCGGTGAGGTGGCTCGGGTCGTGGGCCTGTCGGTGCGGCAGTTGGAGCGGCTGTTTTCAAAATACCTCGGGACCTCGCCCAAGAAGTATTATCTGGGGCTGCGGCTGGAGAAGGCACGGTATTTGCTGGCGCAGACCGATATGACGCTGACCGAGATTTGCGTGCTCTGCGGGTTTCGAGCGCCTTCGCATTTTTCCAAGACGTATCGCAAGGCCTTTGGGGTCTCGCCCAGCCGGGACACGGGTGGTTCAACCCTGTTGAGCCAGCAGCGGTAGGATTGGTGCGTGAAATCACGCACCCTACGGATCAGTTCAAAAGAGCGTCGATCCGGGAGGTGATCCTGGCGGATTGCGGTTTGACCGAAGAGCCGAACGTGGCGGCGATTGTTCCGTCGGGGCTGATCAGGATCTTGTTGAAGTTCCAGGCGGGTTCAAAACCGGCTTCGCGGCGCACGGAGGCAAAGAACGGATGCGCGCCGGCGCCCTTTACGGGGGTGATCCCGGTCATGGGCAGGTCGATGCCATATTGCAGCTCGCAGAATTCCTTGACCTCGGCGTTGCTGGCAAGTTCCTGGTTGAAATCGTCCGAGGGCACGGCAAGCACGACAAGCCCCTTGTCGCGATAGGCGTCATAGAGAGCCTGCAACCCGGCATATTGATTGGTGAAGCCGCATTGCGAGGCGGTGTTGACCACGAGGATCGGCTGACCCGCCCATTGCGACAGCGTGAGCGTGCCGCCGTCGATGTTTTCGAACGGGGCGGTGAGGTTCAGCGCCATCAGCGGTGTGGCGAGAAACGACAAGAGGGTGGCGAAGAGTGCGCGCATGCGGGCCTCCTTTACATATGGGGGTGATACGCGGGATATGCGCCCCCGGATCACCCAAAGGTCAACGGCATGTAACAATGCTTTGATTTTCGTTGTGAAGCCCCATTTCATGCTAGAGTTTTCCCGAGCCAAGGAGTCGTGACATGCCGAGCTATACCAAAGACCCTGATGCCATCGCCCGCCTCAGCCCGGAGGAATACTATGTCACACAGGAGAGTGGCACGGAGCGGCCGGGCACCGGGGCGCTTCTGGGCAACAAGGAGCCGGGGATTTACGTGGATATCGTCTCGGGCGAGCCGCTTTTTGCCTCATCGGACAAGTATGAGAGCGGGTGCGGCTGGCCGAGCTTTACCAAACCGATCGAGCCTGCGCATATCAACGAGCTGCGCGATACCAGCCACGGGATGATCCGAACCGAGGTGCGCTCGGCCCATGGTGACAGCCACCTGGGCCATGTGTTCCCGGATGGGCCACAGGACCGGGGCGGCCTGCGCTATTGCATCAATTCCGCCAGCCTGCGCTTTGTCCATCGCGACGAGATGGAGGCGCAAGGCTATGGCGATTACCTGAACCAAGTGGAGGATGTGACATGAGTGAACGCGCTGTTCTGGCCGGGGGCTGCTTCTGGGGGATGCAGGACCTGATCCGCAAGCTGCCTGGCGTGATCTCGACCCGGGTGGGGTATACCGGCGGGGATGTGCCCCATGCCACCTATCGCCATCACGGCACCCACGCGGAGGGGATCGAGATCATGTTCGACCCCGAGAAGATCAGTTATCGGCGGTTGCTGGAGGTGTTTTTCCAGATCCACGATCCGACGACGCTGAACCGGCAGGGCAATGATGTCGGAATGAGCTATCGCTCGGCGATCTATTACGTTGACGAGGCGCAGAAGGCCTGTGCCGAGGAGACGATTGCCGATGTGAATGCCAGCGGTTTGTGGCCCGGTAAGGTGGTGACCGAGGTGGAGCCGGTGGGCGATTTCTGGGAAGCGGAGCCGGAGCATCAGGATTATCTGGAGCGGTTTCCGAATGGCTATACCTGTCATTTCCCGCGGGCCGACTGGGTGCTTCCAAAACGGCAGGCGGCTGAATAGGGCGACACCTGTCGGAGAGTGAGTATTTTTGGAACAATGAAAGCCATGGGTGCGCGGGACTGACGGGCGTCCATGCCGAAATGTCGTTTTCAGGCATAGTAGAGGGTCGCATACCGGAGGGTGGTGCGGCCCTTTTTGCATGCAATCTGGAGGCAGTGAGCGGGAGGATATCATGCAGGTTGCGATCATTGACGAAGGGCGCGCGATTGATCTGGGAGGATGCCGTTTTCACGCGATCTGGTTGCGGGATAATGCAGCGGATGCAGAGACGCGGGATCCGGGAAACGGCCAGCGGCTGATTGCGCTGAGGGATATCCCCGAAGGCACGGTGGTCAGCGAGGCACGGCTGGATGATGCGGCGCTGCATCTGCGGTTTGAGCCGGAGGGTAAGACGGTGACGTATGATACCGGCTGGCTGATGGCGCATGCCTATGATCGGGTCGATACGCGCGGGCCGGGCTGGACCGGAGAGGGGATCGAGACCTGGGATGCCGGGCTGATGACGCGTATCCCGAATGCGGCGTTCGACGATGTGGCGAGGGATCGCGCGGCGCTGGCGGGCTGGCTGGGCGGTTTGGCGCGGTTCGGGTTTGGCAAGCTGACCGGCGGGCCGGTGGAAGAGGGCGCGCTGCTGAAGGTGGCGGCACTTTTTGGTTATGTGCGCGAGACGAATTACGGCAGGCTTTTTGAGGTGCGCACGGAAGTGAACCCGACGAACCTGGCCTATACCGGGCTGGGGTTGCAGGCGCATACCGACAACCCTTACCGCGATCCGGTGCCGACGGTGCAGATTCTTTACTGTCTGGAGAATTCCGCCGAGGGCGGGGAGAATATGGTGGTCGACGGGTTTGCCTGCGCCGAGAGGTTGCGCGAAGAGAACCCGCGGGGGTTTGACCTTCTGAGCCGCTATTGTGCGCGGTTTGAATATGCGGGGTCGGGCGGTGTGTGCCTGCGATCGCGCCGGCCGATGATAGAGCTTGCCCCGGATGGCGAGATGATCGGCATTCGGTTCAACAACCGGTCGGCGGCGGCGATCACGGATGTGCCGTATGCGGATATGGAGGCGTATTATGCAGCCTACCGGCGGCTGGGTGAGATCATCGACGACCCGGCGATGGAGGTGAGCTTCAAACTGTCCCCGGGTGAGTGCTTTGTCGTGAACAACACGCGAGTGCTGCATGCGCGCAAGGGCTATTCCGGCACAGGGAGCCGGTGGCTGCAGGGGTGTTACGCGGATATGGACGGGGTGCGCTCGACCCATGCCGCATTGGTGCAAGAGCTGGGTTTGGCGGCGGAGTGACAGGATGACGGATGAGACCCTGACACAGGCTAATATCGTTGCGTTTCTCGAAGATATCTTTGAGCGGCGCGGTGGCGAGGAGTATCTGGGCGAGCCGGTGACCATGGCCGAGCATATGCTGCAGGGAGCGACCATTGCCGAGCAAAACGGGCAGAGCGAAGAGATCATCGTCGCCGCGTTGTTGCACGATATCGGGCATTTCACATCGGAGTTCGGGACGTTTTCGATGGAGGATACCGAGGACCGGTATCATGAGGAAGCGGGCGCGCAGGTGCTGGAGCGGTTCTTTCCCTCGGTGGTGACGGATTGCGTGCGCTATCATGTGGCGGCGAAGCGATACCTCTGCGCGACGCGACCGGAGTATTTCAATCGGCTGAGCGAGGCGTCGGTGCATTCGCTGAACCTGCAGGGCGGGCCGATGAGTGACGAGGAAGTGGCTGAGTTCGAGCAGAACCCGAACCTGGAGAAGATCGTGGCGGTGCGGTATCTGGATGATGCGGGCAAGCATCCGGATATGGAGACGCCGCGTTTTGCGCATTTCGCGCCGATGGTGCAGCGGGTTGTTGACGCGCATTGCGGAGGCGCGCAGTAAGGTCTTTGGAGGACCGTCAACGCGTGACCGATACAGGCCATCAACCGATCAAGGGTATTGCGCTCAAGATTTGCGCGGTGGTGCTGTTCATCATCATGTCCGCGCTGATCAAGGCGGCGTCGGAGCAGGTGCCGCCCGGACAGGCGGTGTTTTTCCGGTCGTTCTTTGCCATTCCGGTGATCCTGGGCTGGCTGATCTGGCGGGGCGATCTGCGCACCGGGCTCAAGATCCGTTCGCCGATGGGGCATTTCCTACGCGGGTTTGTGGGATCGGTGGCGATGGGGCTGGGCTTTGCCGGGCTTGGCCTGTTGCCGCTGCCGGAGGTCACCGCACTGGGCTATGCCGCGCCGCTGCTGACGGTGGTTTTTGCGGCGATGTTTCTGGGGGAGAAGGTGGGTGTTTTCCGGATCAGCGCCGTGGGTCTTGGTTTTGCCGGGGTGTTGATCGTTCTGTCGCCCCGGTTGACGGCGCTGAGTGGGGAAGCGGTGGATACCGCCCAGGCGCTGGGCGCGATCCTGGTGCTTATGGGGGCCATGTGCGCGGCGCTGGCGCAGATCTATATCCGCAAGCTGGTGAAGACCGAGGAGACGAGCGCCATCGTGTTCTATTTCTCGCTAAGTTCAACCTCGCTGTCGCTGCTAACGATTCCCTTCGGCTGGGTCCTGCCGGATCTGTGGGTGATCGTCTGTCTGGTGCTGGCGGGGCTGATCGGAGGAACCGCGCAGATTTTCCTGACCTCGGCCTATCGCTATGCGGATGCCAGTGTGGTTGCGCCGTTTGATTATGCGTCCATGCTGTTTGCGCTGGCGATCGGTTATGTGGTGTTTGACGAGGTGCCGACGGGAACCATGCTTTTCGGGGCGGCGTTGGTGATCCTGGCGGGGATCATCATCATATGGCGGGAACGGCAGCTGGGGCTGAAGCGCGGGCAGGCGCGGGCGCTGAAGACGCCGCAGGGGTGAGCAGAAGGTGCGTGACATCACGCACCCTACGGTTACTCGCCGCGCAGGGCATAGAGTGCGAAGATCGGCCAGAGTGTCGCGCGCCGGAGGCGGCCCAGCAAGTAGCGCGAATGCGGCCGCTGCATGATCGCGGGATAGAGCCGGGAGGGGCGTTTGTCCTGCACCAGATCGGCAAGCAGAGCACCGGCATAAGAGCCCATGGCCACCCCGTTGCCGTGATAGCAGAGCGAGGTGAAGGCCCCCGGCATACCGGGGATCGGCCCGGTGAACGGCGTGAGATCGCGCGAGATGGCCAAGAGCCCGTGCCAGCTATAGGGGCTTTCCACATCTGCCCAGGCGGGGAAGGTCTCCTGGAAATGTCTGCGGATGGTGCTGTGCATCCGCGCATCCGACGCGCGGGAGCTGAACAGCCCGCCACGCATGCCGAAAAGCATCCGCTTGTTGGGCATCAGGCGAAAGTAATGCGTCAGGAAGCGTTCATCATAGCACATCTGATGGGTGGACCATCCTTGCGCGGCGATCTCGTCATCCGTGAGTTCGCGGGTGACGATCACGTTTGACTGCGTCGGCAGGTAGCGGCCCGCGAGCCAGCGCGGCAAAGTCTCGGAAGAATAGCCGTTGGTGGCGACGATGAGCCGCTTGGCCCGGATCCTGGCCTGTGGAGTTGTGAGCGTGAAGGCATCACTCCGGTCGATGGCCGAAACGGGCGAGTGGGTGAAGATACGCGCCCCGGCCTTCGCCGCGGCACGCGCAAGGCCCGCCACGTATTTCATCGGGTTGAGGGCAATACCCACGGGGGTGGTCAGCGCCGCATAAAACGGGCCGGACATGCCATGCGCGCCAAGCTCGGCCTCGGGGATGAAGGTGGGTGTGATGCCAAGATCGCGCTCGACCTTTTCGGCCTGGGATTCAAGATTGGCGATGGCGGCACGGGAATGTGCCATGAGGGTTTCGCCTTCGGAATGCAGATCGGCGTCGATCCCGCGTTCGGCGAGCAGGGCCTGCACGTAGTCGGTCGCCTCTTTCTCGGCGCGGCGAAACTCGGCGCGCGCGGCGTCGCCATAGCGCAGGGTCATGACCTTGTCCGGGGCCGCCGCCCCGCCCATGCAACAGAAGCCGCCATTGCGCCCCGAGGCACCCCAGCCCGGCGTTTTGGCCTCGATCACGACCACATCGCGCCCGGCCTCAGCCAGGTGCAGCGCGGCGTTCAGACCGGTAAAGCCCGCCCCGATAATGGCAATGTCTGCCGTGACCTCTCCGGTGGCGGTGGGAAAGTCGGGCGGGCTGGCTGTGGAGGGCCAGTAGCAGCGTGCGCGTGGGGCCTCGGAATAGGCATGGGCGGGGAAGATGCGGCTCATGCCTTGACCGCCGCGCGTTCCTCCGCCTGTTGGCGCAGGGCCGCGCGTTTGGTGATCAGCGACGCGGTGATCACCCCCACGGCGACGATAGAGATCATGATGGTCGAGAGCGCGTTGATCTCAGGGGAGACGCCAAGGCGCACCGCCGAGAAGATCTTGATCGGCAGGGTGGTGGCCGAGGGGCCGGAGGTGAAGGAGGCGATCACCAGGTCATCAAGGCTGAGCGTGAAGGCCAGAAGCCAGCCCGAGATGACCGCAGGCGCGATGATCGGCAGGGTGACCAGGCGGAAGGCTGACATGGGCGAGCAGCCAAGATCAAGCGCGGCTTCTTCCAGCGAGCGGTCGAAGCTGACAAGGCGCGAAGAGACGACGACCGAGACGTAGCACATGGAGAAGGTGGTATGCGCGAGAACGATGGTGAACACGCCCCGGTCCAGCCCGATGCCGATGAAGAGCAGCAGGAGTGACAGGCCGGTGATCACCTCGGGCATCACGAGCGGGGCGTAGATCATGCCGGAGAAAAGCGTGCGGCCTTTGAAGCGGCCTGCGCGGACCAGCACATAGGCTGCCATGGTGCCAAGGATGGTGGCCAGAGTGGAGGAAGCGACGGCGACCTTGACCGTGACCCAGGCGGCATCGAGAAACGCCTCGTTGCGAAACAATTCGCCATACCATTTGGTCGAGAAGCCGGCCCAGACGGTGACGAGTTTCGACTCGTTGAAGCTGTAGACCACGAGAATGACCATGGGCAGGTAGAGAAAGGCAAAGCCCAGGGTGAGTGAGGTGGTGTTGAACCAGGTGAGGCGTCTCATTTGTCAGCACCTCCGCTGGCCGCAGGCGCAAATTTCTGCACAGAAATTTGGCAAGAAAATGTGCATTTTCTTGTTGCGCTCATTGGTCTGCCTCCCGCGCTTTCTGTTCGTTGCGCTGGAACAGGATGATCGGGATGATCAGGATGAGAAGCAGGATCACCGCCACGGCGGAGGCCACGGGCCAGTCGCGGTTGTTGAAGAATTCCTCCCAAAGCACCTTGCCGATCATCAGCGTTTGCGACCCGCCCAGAAGCGAGGGGATCACGAACTCGCCAATGGTGGGGATGAAGACCAGAAAACAGCCCGCGATGATGCCGTTCTTGGAAAGCGGGATGGTGACCAGCCAGAAGGCGCTGAGCCGGGAGCAGCCGAGGTCTTCGGCGGCCTCCAGCAAAGAGCCGTCGAGCCGTTCCAGTGCCGAGTAGATCGGCAGGATCATGAAGGGCAGGTAGGTGTAGACGATGCCGATATAGACCGCGGTATTCGTGTTAAGGATCGTGAGCGGCTCCGAGATCAGGCCCATGCCCAGCAGAAGCTGGTTGAGATAGCCCTCGCTCGACAGGATGCCCATCCAGGAATAGACCCGGATCAGGAAGCTGGTCCAGAAGGGCAGGATCACGAGCATCATCAGCGTGGGCCGCCAATGTTCGGGCGCGTTGGCCATGCCATAGGCGATGGGGTAGCCGACCAGCAGCGTCAGAAAGGTGGCGATAACGGCGATCTGGAGGGAGGAGAGATAGGCCTTCCAATAGAGGTCGTCAGAAGCGAGCCAGGTGAAGTTTTCAAAATCGAGGGCCGATAAGAATTCTTTGATCCCTTGCCAGCCGGTGCTGAAATCCAGCGTTGGCGTATAGGGGGGGATCGCCAGTTCAGTGTCGCTCAGGCTGATCTTGAGGACGATCAGGAAAGGCACCAGGAACAGTGCCAGCAGCCAGAGATAGGGGACGAGGATGAGGGTGGCGCGGCGCATCTCTCAGCTCTCCAGCAGCACGCCGGCGGTTTCGGTCCAGCTGAGCCAGACGTCATCCTCCCACGTGAAGGGCCGGGCCGAAAGGCGGCGGGTGTTGGCGGCCTGCGCCTTGACGATCTGACCGTTCGAAAGCTCCACGTGATAGGTGGAGAGGTTGCCGAGATAGGCGATATCGAGGATCTTGCCCTGCACCGCGTTGGCAGCACCCTCGGGTTTGTCGGCGCTGATGGCGACCTTTTCGGGCCGGATGGCCAGGTGACAGATCTGATCCCTGGTAAAGCTGCGGTCGGATTTGGCACGCAGCGTCGGCTGGCCTTCACCGAAGGTGATGTCATAGCCGTCGCCCTGCGGCGTGGCGGTGCCGGTGATGATGGTCACATCGCCGATGAAGTCGGCCACATAGACCGAGTTCGGCATCTCGTAGATGCGCGGCGGCGTGTCGGCCTGAATGATCTTGCCATGGTCCATCACGGCCACGCGGGAGGCGACGGTCATCGCCTCTTCCTGATCGTGGGTGACGATGACAAAGGTGGTGCCGGTCTTTTCCTGAATATCCATCAGCTCGAACTGGGTGTCCTGACGCAGCTTGGCGTCGAGCGCGCCCAGCGGTTCGTCGAGCAGGAGAAGCTTGGGCGCCTTGGCGAGGGAGCGGGCAAGGGCGACGCGCTGTCGCTGGCCGCCGGAAATCTGGTGCGGCTTGCGCTTGGCGAATTTCTCCAGCCGGGTGAGTTTGAGCATCTCATCGACGCGGGCATCGATCTCGGGCTTGGGCTTGCCATCCCGTTTGAGGCCGAAGGCGATATTTTCCCAGACCGAGAGATGCGGAAACAGCGCGTAGGACTGGAACATCATGTTCACCGCGCGCTTGTTGGGCGGGATCGGCGCGATGTCCTGTCCGCCCAGAAGGATCGTGCCTTCGGTCGGTGTCTCGAACCCGGCAAGCATGCGCATCAGCGTGGTCTTGCCACAGCCGGAGGGGCCGAGCAGGGCAAAGAACTCTTTCGCGTAAATATCGAAGGATTGGTTGTCGATGGCGGTGAAGTCGCCGAAGCGCTTGGTGACGTTCTTGAACTGAATGAGTGGTGACTCATTCGGGTCGTTCCACGGCTCAAAAACCTTCTCGCCCATCACATGTCCCTGTCATTTTGTGTTTTTTTGTTTGGTGAGCCTGCGCGAGGGGCGCCCCGCGCAGGCCAGTCTTGTCAGGTCAGGCGATCAGGTGCCCGACTTGATCTTGGTCCAGAGGCGGGTGACGACCCGCTGCACCTTCGCCGGATAGGGCGTGGTGGTGTAGAGGTTCTTGATCGTTTCCTCGGTCGGATAGATCGCCGGATCGTTGATCACGTCCTCTTCGAGCAGGGGCTTGGACGCCTCGTTGCCGTTGGCGTAGTAGACGTAGTTCGAGGCATCCGCCATGTTCTGCGCGTCCATGATGAAGTTCAGGAACTTGTGCGCGCCGTCGGGGTTCGGGGCATCCGCCGGGATCGCCATCTGGTCGAACCACATCAGCGACCCTTCGGCGAAGGCGTTATAGGCGATCTCGACGCCATTGTCGGCCTCGGCGGCGCGGTCGCGGGCCTGAAGCACGTCACCGGACCAGCCGATCGCCACGCAGATATCACCATTGGCCAGCGCGTTGATGTATTCCGAACTGTGGAACTTCTGCACGTAGGGCGCGATGGCCACGAGCACATCCTCGGCCTTGGCGATGACGTCGGGGTCATGGCTGTCGGGGTCTTCACCCAGATATTGCAGGGTCATCGGGATGATCTCGGTCGGAGCATCGAGGAAATGCACGCCACAGGAGGCAAGCTTTTCCATATTCGCAGGATCGAGCACCAGTTTCATGCTGTCGATCGGGGCATCCTCGCCCAGGACTTCCTTGACCTTGCCGACATTCACGCCGAGGCCCGTGGTGCCCCACATGTAGTTGATCGAGTATTCATTGCCGGGGTCGTATTTGGCGGTGCGCTCTTCAATGGCGTCCCACATGTTCGCGTGGTTGGGCAGTTTCGACAGGTCGAGCTTCTGAAAGGCCCCTGCCGAGATCTGGCGCTGCAGGAAGGTCCCCGAGGGCACCACCACGTCATAGCCCGAGCCACCGGCGAGCATCTTGGTTTCCAGCACTTCGTTGCTGTCAAACACGTCATAGATCAGCTCAAGCCCGGTTTCCTGCTCGAATTTCTCCAAGAGCGCTTCGTCGATGTAATCGGACCAGTTATAAACGCGCACCTCTTCGGCTGTGGCGGCAAACGCGCCCAGCGCCAGGGTGGCGGTGGTGGTCAGAATCAGTTTTTTCATGTTGGTCTCCCACTGGTCGGCAGTCTTTTTGATGCCGTGTGCGCGGATTTGATCAAATTTTTCCGCATCTGGCAATATGGTAATGGTTTCACGCAGTCGTTACACTCGCAAGACGAATGATGGCTGGCTTGAGCTGAACAGGAGACCCCATGCCGCAGAGCGCGTTGCAACCATCGCAGACCGATACCGCCCCGGCGCGGTTGCCGGCGCATGAGCTGATTTATCGCGAGCTGCGCAAGCTGGTGCTGTTCGGCGATCTGGCGCCGGGTCAGGCGGTGACCATCCAGGGGCTGACCGAGCGGCTGGGCGCGGGCATGACCCCGGTGCGCGAGGCGATCCGGCGGCTGATCTCGGAGGGGGCGCTGGAGTTTCAGGGCAACCGGCGGGTCAGTGTGCCGGTGCTGACGGCGGGAAATATCAGCGAGATTATTCTTGCAAGGCAATGGCTTGATCCGCATCTGACCCTACGCGCCACAGAGCGCGCGACGTTGGATGACCTGGCCGAGCTGACGCGGCTCGATGGGGTTCTGGACGAGGCGATTGCGGGGGGGGATTTGCGCAATTACCTGGAGCTGAACTATCTCTTTCATCACCAGATTTACCAGATCGCCAATGCGCCTATTCTGGCCGATCTGGCGGAGGGGCTTTGGCTGCGCTTCGGTCCGTCGCTTCGGGTGGTGTGCGGGCGGCTGGGAACGCAGAACCTGCCGGACAAGCACAAGGACATGCTGGATGCGATGCATGCCCGCGATGCGGAATCCGCGGCGCGCGCCATTCGCGAAGATGTGATCCAGGGAATGGAGCAGGTTCGCCACGCGTTACAGCTCTGAACGTGGGATTGCTGATTCGATTGACAGCAAAAAATTTGATCATATTCTGTCCTGCAACGCCCGCGCGCGCGACGCGGGCAGGCTCATGACAGAAAGGGTGCCCCATGACTTCGATCACAAACCACATGCCGACGGCTGAATTGCAGGCACTGGATGCGGCGCATCATCTGCATCCGTTCACCCACGGGTCCGACCTGGCCAAGAAGGGCGTGCGCGTGATCACGCGGGCCTCGGGCAGCACGCTGACCGATAGTGAGGGCAACGAATTTCTGGATGCAATGGCGGGGCTGTGGTGCGTGAACCTGGGTTATGGGCGCCCGGAACTGGCCGAAGCCGCGGCGCGCCAGATGAAGGAGTTGCCCTATTACAATACGTTCTTTCAGACGACCCATGTGCCGGCCATCGCGCTGTCGGCCCGCATTGCCGAGCTGACCCCGGGCGATCTGAACCATGTCTTTTTCGCCAGTTCCGGGTCGGAGGCGAATGACACCAATATGCGCCTTGTCCGCACCTATTGGGAACAGAAGGGCAAGCCGTCGAAGAAGATCATCATCAGCCGCAAGAACGCCTATCACGGGTCGTCCATGGGCAGCGCGTCTCTGGGCGGTATGTCCGCGATGCATGCGCAGGGCGGTCTGCCGATCCCGGATGTCCACCATATCGAGCAGCCGCACTGGTATGCCGAAGGCGGCGATATGAGCCCGGAGGAGTTTGGGTTGGAGCGCGCACGGCAGCTGGAACAGGCGATTCACGATCTGGGCGAAGACAATGTGGCCGCCTTCATCGCCGAGCCGATTCAGGGCGCGGGCGGGGTGATCATCCCGCCGGAAACCTATTGGCCCGAGATCCAGCGGATTTGCGACGCGCATGAGATCCTGCTGATCGCGGATGAGGTGATCTGTGGGTTCGGCCGGACAGGCAAATGGTTTGGGTCGCAGACACTGGATATCCGTCCCGACATCATGACGATCGCGAAGGGGCTGAGCTCGGGCTATCAGCCGATTGGTGGCTCGGTGGTTTCGGATGAGGTGGCGCGCGTCATGGACGAGTGCGAGTTTGCCCATGGCTATACCTATTCGGGCCATCCGGTGGCCTGTGCCGTGGCGCTGGAGAACCTGCGCATTCTGGATGAGGAAGGGATTGTCGAGCGTGCCGGTACGGAAACGGCGCCTTACCTCAAGGAAAAATGGGAGACGCTGACCGATCATCCCCTGGTGGGCGAGGCGCGCATCGCGGGGCTGATGGGTTCCATCGCGCTGACCCCGCATAAGGAAAGCCGCGCCAAGTTCGCCGCTGAGGCGGGCACTGCCGGTCTGATCTGTCGCGAGGCCTGTTTTGGCAACGGGCTGGTCATGCGCCATGTGGGCGACCGGATGGTGATCTCGCCGCCGCTGGTGATCACCAAGGACGAGGTGGACACGCTGATCGAGCGCGCCTGGACGGCGCTCGATGTGGCTCATAAGCGGCTGACGGATGAAGGGCTGATGAAAGCGGCGAGCTGACTCTGCCAGACCGGAACGCGAATGAGCGGAGGTCGCAGCGTTGGTTGCGGCCTCCGTTTTTTCATGGGGTGGCTTTCGCCACGCATTCACTCTTGGGGGCGAGGCCCCCAAACCCCCGATGAGGGACGCTGTCCCTCAAACTCCCTGGAGTATTTGCGGAACAATGAAGGGGGGAGAGGGGCGTGTGCCTAGTCCTTGACGAAGAGTTTGCGCGGCATGTCGGCGAGCGCCTGAGCGGGGCCGTCTTCGGTGATCAGGATGGTCTCGGTGGTCTCCAGCCCCCAGCTGTCCATCCAGAGGGCGGGCATGAAGTGAAAGACCATGCCGGGTTCGAGCACGGTGGTGTCTTCGAGCCGGATCGAGGCGGTGCGCTCGCCCCAGTCGGGGGGGTAGCTGAGGCCGATGGGATAGCCCATGCGCCCCTCGCGTTTGATGCCATGTTTGGCCAGCACGTCCATGAAGGCCCGGGCGATGTCGCAGGTGCGGTTGCCGGCGCGGGCGGCGTTGAGCCCGGCGTCGATGCCTTCGATCTGGGCCTCTTCGGCGCGCCGCATATCGTCGGGCGGGGTGCCGAGGTAAACCGTGCGGCAGAGCGGTGCGTGATAGCGGCGATAGACGCCGGACAGCTCAAAGAAGGTGGCCTCGTTCGGGCGCATCGGATCGCCGTTCCATGTCAGGTGCGCGGCGGTGGCGTCAATGCCGGAGGGGGTGAGTGGCGCGATGGCCGGATAGTCGCCCCAGATGTCATCCACCCCGGTGATCCCGGCGTGATAGATATCGGCGACGAGGTCGTTTTTGCGCAGACCCACCTCGGCGCGGTCGATGGCGGTCTGGATGACCTTCTCGGAGATGCGCGCGGCCTTGCGGATGAAGGCGATTTCTTCGTCCGATTTGATCAGGCGCTGCCAGTTGACCAGCGCCGTGGCATCGACAAGCGTGGCGTCAGGCAGCTCGTCGCTCAGGACGGCGTGGGCCTTGGCCGAATAGTAATAGTTTTCCATCTCGACGCCGATCCGGGCCTTGGCAAAGCCGCGATCGCGCAGGTGGGCGGCAAGGTCCTGCATCGGGTGGCGCTCGATCGACTGTACGTAGTGGTCGCCATAGCCGAGGATATGATCGTCGGACATCCAGCAGGTGCGCCGCCCGCCGATCATGTCCATGTAGCGGCCCCACCAGACGGGCGGGCCGTCAAGCCCGAGGATCACACCCTGATGCACGTAGAAGGACCAGCCGTCATAGGCGGTCAGCCAGGCCTGGTTGGACGGGTCGGTGACGAAAATGCAATCGAGCCCCGCTTCGGCCATGGCCGCGCGGGTCTTGGCGATGCGCCGGTCGAATTCTCCCTGTGAGAAGGGCAGGTCTTTGGTGCTCATGGAGTGCTCCGGTGTTTTGACCTATCAAAAGGTGTTTGTAGGCGCGGCGCCTCCTCAAATCCGGCGTGTCACGTCGCATTTGGGACATCGCGAAGCGTGCGGAGGGCGCAGATTGGCGCGGCAGCCGCGAACGGGAGAAGGACGGGCATGAAACTGGGCATCTATCAATGCCGTGCGGCCGGGCGGAGCCGGGCGGAGCGGCTGGACCGGCTTGAGCAGGAGTTGGAGGGCCGGGCGCTGGATCTGCTGGTGTGTCCGGAGCTGTTTGCCAGCGGTTACAATGTCGGCGCCGATCTGGAGCGGCTGGCGGAGGCGCCGGACGGGCCGTTCGGACAGGCGGTGGCGGCGCTGGCGCGACGGCAGGGCTGTGCCATTGCCTTTGGCTATCCGGAGCGGGCGGAGGATGTGATCTATAACGCGGCGGTGCTGTATGATGCGCAGGGGCGGCTTCTGGCCAATCATCGCAAGCGGTTGCCGTCGCCGGGAAGTTTTGAAGTGGAGGCTTTTGGGACCGGCGAAGCGGTCACTTTTGCCGAGTTGGGCGCGTGGCGCGTGGCGATGGTGATCTGTTACGAGGTTGAGTTTCCCGAAAGCGGCCGACAGGCGGCACAGGGCGGTGCACAGCTTTTGCTGGTGCCGACGGCGCTGGGCGCGGATTGGGGCATGGTGGCCGAGCGGGTCGTGGGCGCGCGGGCCTATGAGAACGGGATTTACCTGGCCTATGCCGATCACGCCGGAGAGGAAAACGGAGCGCGCTATTTTGGCGGCAGCCGCATCGTGGGGCCGGATGGCCGGGACATCGCGGCGATGGGCGACGAGGAAGGCGTGATCCTGGCCGACATCGCGCTGGATGAGGTGGCGCGGATGCAAAAGCGGCTGCCCTTCCTCCAGGATTGTGCCAAGCTCTAGTCCATGAAGCTGGATGCACGGGATATCGCCATTCTCAAGGTCCTGTCCGGGGACGGGCGGATCACGAATGCCGATCTGGCGGCGAAGGTGGGCTTGTCAGCCAGCCCCTGCTGGGAACGGGTGCGGAGGCTGGAGCGCGCGGGGCTGATCGAAGGCTACGGCGCGCGGATCGCGCTGAAAAAGCTCGGGCCCGCGATCACCGTTTTCGTGACGGTGGAACTGACCGACCACACGGCGCAGGCCTTTCGGGTGTTCGAGCGGCATATTGAACGCGTGCCGGAGGTCACGGCCTGTTGGGCGCTGGGCGGCGGGTTTGACTATCTCATGCAGGTGATCACCCGCGATATTGATGCCTATCAGGTGCTGATGGATACGCTGCTGGATGCCGATGTGGGGCTGGCGCGGTATTTCACCTATGTGGTGACCAAGCCTGTGAAAGGGCCCGGCGGGCCGCCCTTTGAGGTTTTGATCGGATAAAGAACAGAAGAATCTTCTGCCAAGCTGTGCAAATTCAGAACCACAGGCTGCGCGCTTCGGGGCATGGTCGCGCGGACGACTCACCAGATGATGAAAAGGGGCAGGCAGATGCTGAGAAATGACCAGTTGGAGCAATGGGACCGTGATAATTTCTTTCATCCCTCCACGCATCTGGCGGAATTCGCGCGGGGTGAACTGGCGCAAAGGGTGATCACCGGCGGCACGGGCTGTCATATCGAGGACCGCGACGGCAACCGGATGCTCGATGCCTTTGCCGGGCTGTATTGTGTGAATGTGGGCTATGGCCGTCAGGACATTGCCGAGGCGATGGCCGAGCAGGCGAAGGAGCTGGCCTATTACCACGCCTATGTCGGGCACGGAACCGAGGCCTCCATCACGCTGGCCAAGATGATCCTCGACCGCGCGCCGGGGCATATGAGCAAGGTCTATTTCGGTCTTTCCGGGTCGGATGCGAACGAGACCAACATCAAGCTGATCTGGTATTACAACAACATCCTCGGACGGCCCGAGAAGAAGAAGATCATCAGCCGCTGGCGGGGCTATCACGGCTCGGGGCTGATGACCGGATCGCTGACCGGGCTGGAGCTGTTTCACAAGAAATTCGATCTGCCGCTGAGCCAGGTGATCCATACCGAGGCCCCGTATTACTTCCGCCGTGCCGATTTGGGGCAGAGCGAAGCGCAGTTCGTGGCGCATTGCGTGGCCGAGCTGGAGGCGCTGATCGCACGCGAGGGAGCGGATACGATTGCCGCTTTCATCGGTGAGCCGGTGCTGGGCACGGGCGGGATCGTGCCGCCGCCGGAAGGATACTGGGCGGCGATTCAGGAGGTGCTGGAGCGTCACGATATCCTGCTCGTCGCCGATGAGGTGGTCACCGGGTTTGGCCGCCTTGGCACGATGTTCGGCTCGGAGCATTACGGGCTGAAGCCTGACCTGATCACCATCGCCAAGGGGCTGACCTCGGCCTATGCGCCGCTGTCCGGGTCGATCGTGAGCGAGAAGATGTGGAGCGTGCTGGAGCAGGGCACCGATGAGAATGGCCCGATTGGCCATGGCTGGACCTATTCGGCGCATCCCGTAGGCGCGGCGGCAGGCGTGGCCAACCTCAAGCTGCTGGATGAGCTGAACCTGATCCAGAACGCGGGCGAGGTGGGCGCCTATCTCAACACGCAGATGGGCGCGGCGCTGGAGGCGCATCCGCATGTGGGCGAGGTGCGCGGCGAGGGGATGCTGTGTGCCGTGGAGTTCGTGAAGGACAAGGAGAGCCGGAGCTTCTTTGATGCGGGCGACAAGGTGGGGCCGCGGATTGCTGCGGCGCTGGCCGGTGAAGGGGTGATCGCGCGGGCAATGCCGCAGGGGGATATCCTGGGTTTTGCGCCACCGTTCTGCCTGAGTCGCGAAGAGGCCGATGAGGTCGTTGCGAAGACCGCCAAGGCCGTAACAGCCGTGTTGGGGTAGGGTGTGACGAATCAATCCTATCCATTTGGAGAGCATTCGAGAGCACTTGCCGCTCATGTGCCCGATAATGGCGCAAGTTTAGCTGAAAACGCCGCACTCTGCTTGCATCCGGCTGAATTTGGCGCTTTATTCTCATGCGAACGCGGGACTAACCCGCGACAAAGACCAGGGAGTCTAATTTGCCGGATACGTTGAGCAACGATGCATTCGTTGAATTTGAGCGCGTGCAGAAAAGTTATGACGGGGAAACGCTGGTCGTCAAAGACCTGAACCTGTCGATGCCGAAGGGCGAATTTCTGACCATGTTGGGCCCGTCGGGTTCGGGCAAGACCACCTGCCTGATGATGCTCGCGGGGTTCGAGACAGCCACACACGGCAAGATCCTTCTCGACGGTGTGAGCATCAACAACATCCCGCCGCATAAGCGCGGGATCGGCATGGTGTTCCAGAACTACGCCTTGTTCCCGCATATGACGATTGCCGAGAACCTGAGCTTCCCTCTGGAAGTGCGCAAGATCGGCAAATCCGAACGCGAAGCCAAAGTGAAGCGCGCGCTGGACATGGTGGAGATGGGCTCTTTTGGCGGGCGCCGCCCGGCGCAGCTTTCGGGCGGTCAGCAACAGCGGGTCGCCCTGGCGCGGGCGCTGGTGTTCGAGCCGGAGCTGGTGCTGATGGACGAACCGCTGGGCGCGCTCGACAAGCAGCTGCGCGAGAAGATGCAGTTCGAGATCACCCATCTGGCGCATAGCCTGGGCATCACGACGGTGTATGTGACCCACGACCAGACCGAGGCGCTGACCATGTCGGACCGCGTTGCGGTGTTTGACGATGGCCGCATTCAGCAGATCGACCCGCCCGACGTCCTGTATGAGAACCCGCAGAACAGTTTCGTCGCGCAGTTCATCGGTGAAAACAACACCCTGGAAGGCACGGTGAAAGAGATCAAGGATGGTATTGCACTTGTGCAGCTTGACGATGGCGAGTTGATCGACTGTACGCCGGTCAATGTCACCGCAGCAGGTGAGCGCACCAAGGTGTCGATCCGTCCCGAGCGCGTGGAGTTTGACAAGTCGCGGCTCAAGGAAGGCTCGCACACGGTCAAGGCCGAGGTGCTGGAGTTCATCTATATGGGCGACATTTTCCGGACGCGGCTGAGGGTGGCGGGCAATGACGAGTTTATCGTCAAGACCCGGAACGCGCCCAATCAGGTGCGGCTGGAACCCGGCACGCAGCTTGAGATCGGCTGGCAGCCGGAAGACTGCCGGGCGCTGGATGCATAAAGATTTTCGAGATATCGCGCCTGCCTGATCAGGTGCGATGAACAGCGGGTCCCGAGGCTGAAGCCCGTGGCAGGGACCCCGATTATGAGTAACGGGTAAACTTAGGGAGATGAGAAATGAAACTCACCAAAACACTGCTTGCCACAACGGCGCTGACCGTTGCCGCAGGTGCGGTGGCTGCCCAGGAAATGACCATCGTGTCATGGGGTGGTGCCTATTCGAAGTCGCAAAAGCTGGCCTATCATGATCCGTATTCGGAAAAGACCGGTGTGACCATCATCAACGATGACAGCTCGGCCGAAGCCGTGGCCAAACTGCGCGCCATGAACGAAGCCGGCAACATCACCTGGGATGTGGTTGACGTGGTGGCCGCCGACGCCATCCGTCTGTGCGACGAAGGCCTGGCGATGGAAATCGACGCGGATACGCAGCTGGCCCCGGCGCCCGATGGCACCCCTGCGTCGGAAGATTTCGGTGACCTGCTGGTTTCCGACTGCTTCATTCCGCAGATCGTGTACTCGACCACCTTCGGCTATCGCACCGACATGGTGGGCGACACGCCGCCGACCGATGTCTGCGCCGTGTTCGACACCGAGACCTATCCCGGCAAGCGCAGCCTTGAGAAGCGCCCGATCAATAACATGGAATGGGCTCTGATCTGTGACGGCGTGGCGTTCGAGGATGTCTATGACGTTCTGGCCACCGAAGAAGGCCAAAACCAGGCGCTGGCCAAGCTCGACACCATCAAGGGTGACGTGATCTGGTGGAACGCCGGTGCGGACACGCCGCAGCTTCTGGCCGATGGCGAAGTTGTTATGGGCTCGACCTATAACGGCCGTCTGTTCAGCGTGATCGAAGAGCAGAAACAGCCCGTCGCCATGCTGTGGGACGCGCAGGTGTTCGACCTTGACGGCTGGATCATCCCGACCGGCCTGAGCGAAGAGCGTACCCAGCGCGCGCTGGACTACATCTACTTTGCCACCGATACCCAGCGTCTGGCGGATCAGGCCAAGTACATCTCGTACGGTCCGGCCCGTGCCTCTTCGGCGCCGCTGGTTGGTCAGCATGCCGATCTGGGCATCGACATGGCGCCGCATATGCCGACCGATCCGGAAAACGCGAAGCGGACCTTCCTCTATAACTACGAGTTCTGGGCCGACTACCGCGACGACATCGACGCCAAATTCCAGGCGTGGCTGGCGCAATAAGCCGATCAAGGGGTGCGTGACATCACGCACCCTACCTCTGATTTCCGGAAGGGGCTGTTATGGCCCCTTCCCACCAAAAACAAACCGATGGGGACATCATGAGTGACGCAGCTCAATCCGGCCCGATGCTGGCCGCCGATGGTACGCCGCTGAAGCAAAGCCTCGCGCGTTCCTTGCGAAACCAGAAGATGCGCGCGTTGATGCTGATTGCACCGCTGCTGATCTTCGTGCTGATTTCCTTCATCGTGCCGATTGCGTCGATGCTGTTCCGCTCGGTCGAGAACAATATCGTTGCCGATACATTGCCGCTGACGGTCGAGGCGCTTCAGGACTGGGACGCTGATAGTGGTGAGTTGCCCGATGAGCCTGTCTTTACCGCCTTTGTCACCGATATGGTGGCGGCCATCGAGGCCAAGGAACATACGCGGCTTGGCACGCGGCTCAACTATGAACAAACCGGCATGTCGTCGCTCTTCCGCAAATCGGGCCGGAAGATGAAAAAGCTCGACCCGGTTGCGGATGCGCCCTTCAAGGACAAGCTTATCGAGATCGACAAGGACTGGGGCGAGCTTCAGACCTGGCGCACGATCAAGACCCATTCGGTGACCATTACCAACGGGTATTTCCTGAACGCCGTGGATATGCGGCGCACGCCCGAAGGCATTCAGTCACAGCCCGAGGACAAGCAGATCCTCGTAAAACTTTTCGTGCGCACGCTGATCATGTCGCTGATCATCACCGGGTCGTGCATCCTGCTGGGCTATCCGATTGCGTGGATCCTTGCCAACTTGCCGATGCGCACCGCGAACGTGCTTATGATTCTGGTACTCTTACCATTCTGGACATCCCTTCTTGTCCGAACGAGCGCCTGGAAGGTGATGCTGCAACAGCAGGGCGTGATCAACGATGTGCTGGTCTGGCTCGGCATGGTGGCGGACGAGAACCGGCTGGTGATGATCAACAACCAGTTCGGCACGATCGTGGCGATGACGCATATCCTGCTGCCTTTCATGATCCTGCCGATGTATTCGGTGATGCAGACCATACCGCCGAGTTACCTGCGCGCCGCCAAGTCCTTGGGCGCAACCAACTGGACGGCCTTCTGGCGGGTCTATTTCCCGCAATCGGTGCCGGGGATCGGCGCGGGGTCGATCCTCGTCTTCATCCTGGCCATCGGGTATTACATCACACCCGAGATCGTGGGCGGCACAAAGGGTGTCTTTATCTCGAACCGGATCGCCTATCACATCTCATCCTCGCTCAACTGGGGGCTGGCGGCCGCGCTTGGGACGATCCTGCTGGCGGCGGTTCTCATCCTTTATTGGGCCTATGACAAGATTGTCGGCATCGACAACGTGAAGCTGGGGTAGGGCATATGGCAACCTTCAAACTGACACATGTCGAGAAAAAACCCCTGTCCTTCACCCTGCCGGTGCTGGCGGCGGCGGGGGGCATCGCCGGGTTCTTCGTCGGGACGGCGCAGGGTGCCAGCCTTCTGGGGCTGCTGATCGGAGCGGCGCTTCTGGTGGGGCTCGGGTTCCTGTGCATGCAGGTGCTGAGCGCCGAGCAGGAAAAGCTGGCCCGCTGGGCGATCATCGCGCTGTTTGGCGTGCTGGGCGCGACCTTTGGCGGGCTGCCTGGGCTGGTGCTGGGTCTGCTTTCCGGCTGGTTCTTCAGCTGGTTCATCTACTGGATCGGCGAGGGCCGGTATCGCGCCAAGCTGGTGCCGTATCTGACACCCGGTCAGGTGCTCTGGCATTATTCGTTCCGCGTAATCTGTGGCGCGATCTTTACCTTCCTGATCACGCCGATCCTGGTGGTTCTGCCGCTCAGCTTCAACGCGCAGGACTTCTTTACCTTCACGCCCGAGATGTTGCGGTTCGATCCCGAGGGTTACAGCCTCAAGCATTACCGCGACTTCTTCACCAACAATGAATGGCAGCGCAGCTTCAAGAACTCGCTGATCATCGCGCCCATTGCGACGATCATCTCGGTGAGCCTGGGCACGCTGGCGGCCATTGGCCTCAGTCAGAGCCATGTGCCGGGGCGCCGCGCGATCATGGCGGTGCTGATCTCGCCCATGATCGTGCCGCTGATCATCTCGGCCACGGGCATGTTCTTCTTCTACTCGGATATCGGGAATTTCCTGGAAAACTCGGTGGGCCTGGGCAAGAACCTTGTGGGCTATATCAAGGTGATCCTGGCGCATGCGGTGCTGGGCATTCCGTTTGTGATTATCACTGTGACGGCCACGCTGGTGGGCTTTGACCGGTCCCTGACGCGGGCGGCGGCGAATATGGGGGCGGACCCCGTGACCACCTTCTTCCGGGTGCAGATGCCGCTGATCCTGCCGGGGGTGATCTCGGGGGGCTTGTTTGCGTTCATCACGTCGTTTGACGAGGTGGTCGTGGTGCTATTTGTCGGCTCCGCGTCGCAGAAGACGCTGCCGTGGCAGATGTTCACCGGGCTGCGCGAGCAGATTTCACCCACCATTCTGGCGGTTGCCACGATCCTCGTGGTGATGTCGATCCTGCTGCTGACCACGGTCGAGCTGCTGCGTCGCCGGTCAGAACGGCTGCGGGGAATGTCGCCCGGATAAGCCGGGAGATCAGAGATATCAGTTGGCCGGGCCGCAATTGCCCGGCCTTTTTTGTGGCAAGGGTCATGACGGCTCTCTTTGCGCGACAAGCGCGTAGAGAATGGCGAGCACGGAAAGCTGACTGGCGATGACGGCGATCCAGATTTCAGGGAAAGCCGGGTCAAAGTATTTCTGCGGGCCAAAGCTGAGCAGGGCGAAAAGCGCAGCGAGACCGGCCAGGATGTTGCCCATGCGGGTGCCGGTGAGGCGCATGGCGCAAAGGGCCGTGCCGATCGAGACCGCGAGGAAAGGCGGCATCGCGAAAAGCGGGATCACACGTGGCGGGTGCGGGGCGACGTCGAAATAGAGCGAGGCGAGCATGATGCCCTGCACGGTGATCAGCATCAAACAGGCGGCGCCGATACTTTGGGCCTGAGCTGTGTCTTGGGTCATAGGTCTTATCCTTGGGTTGCCGTACCACATGGTACGCCTTGTACCGTACCGATGGGTACGCTAAAGTCAACCCACCCTTTTCAGCAAAGGAGTTCAGCCGTGAAGGATACCGAGCAGGAGGACCGCAGGCGCGAGATTTTATCGCATGGTCTCAGTGTCTTGATCGAAAAGGGCTGGCGCGGGGCGTCGATGATCGCCATTGCCCGCAAGGCCAGCGCGAGTAAGGAGACGCTCTATAACTGGTTTGGGGACAAGGCCGGATTTTTCGGCGCTTTGATTCGGGCAAATGCGACGGCACTGGACAAGGCCTTGCCCGAGGACTTTGCAAGCATGCCGCTGGAGGAGGGGCTGCATGCCTTTGGACGGGAGCTTCTGACACTGGTCTGTGGTGACGCCTCGGTGGCCATCAACCGCGCGGCGATTGCCGATGCAGGGGGCGATGCGACACTGGGCAAGACGCTGATCGGGGAGGGCAAGGCGAAGTCCCTGCCCAAGCTGGCGGCCTGGTTATCGCGGCATATGGAGCTGGACAACCCTACTGAGGCGGCGGAGCGGTTTGTCGTGCTGGTAAAGGGAGAGGCGCAGCTGGAGCGGTTACTGGGCGTGGCCAATCCGCCCTCCGAAAAAGAAATCACCGCGCAGGTGGACCGCGCGGTGAGGGATTTTTTGATGCTGTATCAGCGGTAGGATCAGCTGCGCACCAGCTTCTCGTAATCCTCGGCGATTTGCCGGGTCAGCGCGCCCACCTCGAACGTGTAATCACCGATCTGGCCCACAGGGGTCACTTCCGCAGCGGTGCCGGTCAGCCAGCATTGCTCGAACCCTTCCATCTCTTCAGGCATGATGTGGCGCTCATGCACCTTGATCTGACGATCCTTCAGCATGCCGATCACGGTCTGTCGTGTGAGGCCGTTGAGGAAGCAATCAGGCAGGGGCGTGTGCACTTCGCCATCCTTGACGAAGAAGATATTGGCGCCCGTCGCCTCGGCCACATAGCCGCGGTAATCCATGAAGAGCGCGTCGGAGCAGCCCTTGGCCTCGGCCGCGTGTTTGGAGGTGGTGCAGATCATGTAGAGCCCGGCGGCCTTTGCATGGACCGGGATCGTTTCCGGGCTGGGGCGTTTCCACTTGGAGATATCGAGCTTGGCGCCCTTCATCTTGGCATCGCCGTAATAGGCGCCCCATTCCCAGGCCGCGATGGCCAGGTGCACCGGGTTCCGCGCCGAGGCGACGCCCATATCCTCGCCAGCGCCGCGCCAGGCGACTGCACGCACATAGGCGTCGGTCAGGCCGTTGGCCTCAAGCACCGCCGTTTTGGCCGCTTCGATCTCGTCTACCGAGAAGGGGATAATGAAATCCAGTTCTCCGGCCGAGAAATGCAGACGCTCGGAATGTTCCCGGCTTTTGAAGATCTTGCCGTTATAGGCCCGCTCCCCTTCGAAGACTGACGAAGCGTAGTGCATCGCATGGGTCAGGATATGTACATTGGCCTCGCGCCAGTTAATCAGCTTCCCGTCCATCCAGATGGTGCCGTCGCGATCATCATAGCCAGCCATATCGAGCCTCCTTTTCGGCCTAGCGGTTTTCATATGTTGCGCAAAATATGCCCGATGTGGACATAAAATGTCGCAAAAACTGCGATTCGGTACCAGTTGAACCTTGGAATGTCAACAAAGCTGACGTATTATGACAGATGAAGCGGTGCAAAGTGAACGGGGTGGGGCATGTCAGACGGGCCTGGGGGCGAGGCGCTCCTGTTTCTGACCGATGAGCAGCTGCGTCAGGGCAGCGAGGCGATGTTCTTTGCCTATCGCGGATTCACGGCGGACCCGGACCGTATTCTGGCGACCATGGCCTATGGGCGGGCGCATCACCGTGCGATCCACTTTATCTCGCGTAGCCCCGGCACGACGGTGAACAATCTGCTGAACATCCTCGGTGTGACCAAGCAATCGCTCAACCGCGTCCTGCGCACGCTGGTTGAGGATGGGCTGGTGGAAAGCCGGGTGGGCAAGGCGGATCGTCGTGAACGGCACCTGACCCTGACCGAGGCAGGCGCGGCGCTGGAACGCAAGCTCAGCGATGCACAAAGGGCGCGGATGCGCGCGGCCTACCGCACGGCGGGGCCGGAGGCGGTGGCGGGCTTTCGCAAGGTGCTGGAGGCAATGATGGACCCGGATATGCGTCGGCAATACCATGCGTTGAAAGAAGGTGAGTCATGAGCGACCCAGCCCCCCATCTGCTGATTGTCGATGACGACGAGCGTATTCGCGGCCTCTTGCGCAAGTTCCTTCAGCGCAACGGTTTTCTTGTATCGGTGGCGCGGGATGCGGCGCATGCGCGGTCGGTCCTGTCGGGGCTGGAGTTCGACCTGATTGTCATGGATGTGATGATGCCGGGCGAGGATGGGGTGTCGCTCACCCGGTCCCTGCGGGAGACACTTCAGACGCCGATCCTGCTCCTGACCGCGAAAGGCGAGACGGAGGACCGGATCGAAGGGCTGGAGGCGGGAGCGGATGACTATCTGGCCAAGCCGTTCGAACCCAAGGAGCTTCTCCTGCGGATCAACGCGATCCTGCGGCGGATGCCGGAGCCGGAGCCCGAAAGCGTGACGCCGAAGATGCTGAACCTCGGGCCGGTGCGCTATGACATTGAGCGTGCCGAGTTGCTGATGGGCGACCAGGTGGTGCGGCTGACGGCGACCGAGGTGCAGCTTATGCGCATCTTTTCGGAGCATCTGCGCCAGCCCGTCAGCCGGGGCAAGCTGGTCGAGGAACTGGGCCGTGACAAGGGCCAGGCGCAGGAACGCGCGGTGGATGTGCAGATCACCCGACTGCGCCGCAAGATCGAGGCCGACCCGAAACAGCCGCGCTACCTGCAAACGGTGCGCGGTGAGGGGTATATGCTGGCCCCGGATTGATCCGTGATGAGTACGGTCGCGCAGGTGCCGCCCCCGGCGGGCAGTTTTCTGGACAGGGTGGGCCAGGGCGACGGGGTCTATACCGATTGCTTTGAGGCCGCAATTGCCGGGGATGTGAGCTTTGCCGACTATATCACGGCCTTCTATACGACACCGCTTTTCCGGTGCGAGCGGCTGATCCTCCGCTTTTTTGCAGGGGCGCCATCGACGGATGCAGAGGCGCGGCGGGTCGGGACGGGCGAGGCAGACCGTTTTGCCCTCTGGCATATGGTCGAGCGGGGGGAGAACCAGCTTCTGATGCGGGCGGGGCGGACGTCATCCTGGTTCATGCTGGTGCCCGGTTCAACCGCGCAGGGGATCGGGACAAAGCTGATGTTCGGCAGTGTTGTGATGCCGGTGATCGACCGCAAAACCGGGCAGGCAAGGCTTGGGCTCGGGTTCGAGTCATTGCTTTGGCCGCACATATTCTATTCCCGCCAGTTGCTCTCTGCGGCGCGGCGGCGGTTGCTCCGCGCATAGAATCCTTGAAGTCTGTCTATCTCGGGCGTAGATCATCCGCATGACACGGATTTTCGACATGGATGACCGCGCGCGCCTGCCCTGGCGGTTTTTTGGCGCAGCGCAGACGATACTTGCCCACCTATAGGGTGGCACTCTCTGTCGTACGTTTATTCCAATCAGCTATGGGAGAGGACACATGTCCCCCAAGACACTCTATGACAAGATCTGGGATGCGCATCTGGCTCATGAGGCCGAGGATGGCACCTGCCTTCTTTATATCGACCGTCACCTCGTGCATGAGGTGACCAGCCCGCAGGCCTTTGAAGGGCTGCGCATGGCAGGCCGGACGGTGCGCGCACCGGAGAAAACCATCGCCGTGCCGGACCACAACGTGCCCACCACGCCGGGCCGCGAGGATCCTGCGAACATGACCGAGGACAGCGCCATTCAGGTGGCCGCGCTCGACAAGAATGCCAAGGAGTTTGGCATTCACTATTACCCGGTCAGCGATGTGCGCCAGGGGATCGTGCATATTGTCGGCCCCGAACAGGGCTGGACCCTGCCGGGCATGACCGTGGTTTGCGGCGACAGCCACACCGCGACGCACGGTGCCTTTGGCGCGCTGGCGCACGGGATCGGGACAAGCGAGGTGGAGCATGTGCTGGCCACGCAGACCCTGATCCAGAAGAAATCGAAGAACATGAAGGTGGAGATCACCGGCAAGCTGCGCCCCGGCGTGACGGCGAAGGATATCACCCTGAGTGTGATCGGCGAGACCGGCACGGCAGGCGGCACCGGCTATGTGATCGAATATTGCGGCGAGGCCATTCGCGACCTGTCCATGGAAGGCCGTATGACCGTCTGCAACATGGCGATCGAAGGCGGTGCGCGCGCCGGGCTGATCGCCCCGGATGAGAAGACATTCGAGTATGTGATGGGTCGGCCGCATGCGCCGAAGGGCGCTCAATGGGAAGCGGCCTTGGCCTGGTGGAAAACGCTTTATTCCGATGACGACGCGCATTGGGACAAGGTGATCACGATCAAGGGCGAAGACATCGCCCCGGTTGTGACCTGGGGCACGTCGCCCGAGGATGTTCTGCCGATCACCGCCAATGTCCCCAGCCCCGACGATTTCGAAGGCGGCAAAGTGGGTGCCGCGCAACGCTCGCTCGATTACATGGGCCTGACCCCCGGCACACCGCTGAGCGAGATCGAGATCGACACGGTCTTTATCGGCTCCTGCACCAACGGGCGGATCGAAGACCTTCGCGCCGCGGCCGAGATCCTGAAGGGCAAGAAGATCAAGGTGAAACGCGCCATGGTCGTGCCCGGCTCGGGCCTTGTGCGGGCGCAGGCCGAGGAAGAAGGGCTTGCCGATATCTTCCGCGAGGCGGGCTTTGAGTGGCGGCTTGCCGGCTGCTCCATGTGCCTGGCGATGAACCCCGATCAGCTCTCTGAAGGGGAGCGGTGCGCCTCAACCTCAAACCGCAACTTCGAGGGGCGTCAGGGCTATAAGGGCCGGACCCATCTGGTGAGCCCAGGAATGGCGGCGGCGGCGGCGATCACGGGCAAACTGACCGATGTGCGGGAGTTGATGTAATGGACAAGTTTGAAACACTCACCGGGATCGCGGCACCGATGCCGCTGGTGAATATCGACACCGATATGATCATCCCCAAGCAGTTCCTGAAGACGATCAAGCGCTCGGGGCTGGGCGTGAACCTGTTTGACGAGATGCGCTATGACCGGCAGGGCAACGAGATCTCCGATTTCGTGCTGAACCAGCCGCAATATCGCGAGGCCGAGATCCTTGTGGCCGGAGACAATTTCGGCTGTGGATCGAGCCGGGAGCACGCGCCCTGGGCGATCAAGGATTTCGGCATCCGCTGTGTCATCGCGCCCAGCTTTGCCGATATCTTCTACAACAACTGCTTCAAGAACGGCATCCTGCCGGTGGCACTGCCGCAAGAGCAGGTCGATGTGCTGATGAAGGACGCCGAGAAGGGCGCCAATGCGCGGATGACCGTGGACCTTGAGGCGCAGACGATCACCACATCGGACGGCGAGGTGTTTTCCTTCGAGGTGGACGCGTTCAAGAAACGCTGCCTTATGGAAGGGCTTGACGATATCGGCCTGACGATGGAGAAAGCCGCGGCGATCGATAGTTTCGAGAGTCGGGCCAGCGCCGAGCGGCCCTGGGTCTGAGCGAAGGTTCGCCAACGCACCGCGCGGGCCCTCTCGCGCGGTGCCATTGTGGCAAAGGACAAGCCGCAAATCGGAAACAAACCATTTTCCAGCCCTGTCCAAATTTTTGACGCGGGTACCCTTTGAACCCCAACATCTTGTGTTGACACACAAGGCCGTCAAAATCTTGTGCCGGAAATGATGCATTCCCGCACCACTATCCCCATGAATTTGCCGCAAATTTTAAGTCTTCTTAACCAAGTTCTTGAGCTGCTTGGTGAAAGAGGGCAAAAATTGGGCAAGAATGAGGCACACCGCCACAATGTGCGGGATCAAGTTGGGACAATGATGCAGCATCGTACTGCGTCAGACCAGGTTGAAGGGAAAAGAGCAGTGTTTTCACAGCTGACCGGCGCGCTGGTGCGTGCGTTTTTTGTCGCGTTGCTGGTGTTGACGCCATCGCTGCTTTTGTCGTCGCCCGGTTCGGATTCCGAGCAGTTTGTGGTGATCCTGGCCCTGATTGCCGCCTCAATGACCTTTATGGAATATTACGGTCGGTCTCCGAGCATCATCGAATTCCGCTTTGCCCCGCCTTATAACCGGCTGAAATTCGGCGGTCTTGCCATTTCTATTCTGCTGATCACGCTGATTTGCCGTCAGAATGTCGCGCCGAGCGATATGGGGTTTCTGCTGAGCAAGCTGGGCAGTGATCTGGGGGCCGCGATCGACTTTCCCTACTCGCCGGTGCGCCTGATGGTGCTGATGCTGCCGCCGGACGCCTCGCCTCAGCTTGTGGAACTGGTGCGCACGGCGTCGGGCATTGCCTATATGGCATCGCTCACCATGATGTTCCTGTTTCTGACCTTTGTCCGGCTTCTGGGCTGGCCCACGCGCACAGGTGCGTTCAATGTCTGGATGAACATGCCGCTGTTCGACCCTACAGGGGGCGGTGACGTTCTGGCGCGGCTGAAACGCGATGCCGGGCTAAACATTGTAATTGGGGCGCTTCTGCCGTTTATCATACCGGCAGCGGTCAAGGCCGCATCTGCCATCGTCGACCCGGTTTCGATGGGCAATCCGCAAACCCTGGTCTGGACGGTGACAGCATGGGCATTTCTTCCGGCAAGCATGTTGATGCGCGGCATCGCGATGAGCCGCCTTGCCAGCCTGATCGAGGACAAGCGCAGGCGCGCCTATGCCAATGCCGGTGTTGCTGGCTTCCAGCAAGTTTAGCTTTTCTTGCCTTTATTGTGGGGCTTTTGGCCCCGGTGCCGGGATCGGCGGAGCGTCTGCGCGTGGCCACCTATCATGCCGAGCTGTCCCGTGACGGGCCCGGGCTGTTGCTGCGTGACATCCTGAAGGGGGATGATCCGCAGTTGCTTGCGTTTCGGGCGGTCCTGGCCGAAACCTCGCCGGATATCCTTTTGGTGCAGGGGGTGGATTACGATCATGGTCAGGCGACCCTGGCCGCCTTGCAAAGCTGGCTGCGGGACGGCGGGGTGGAGTACCCCTATGCCTTTTCTCTGCCGCCAAATGCCGGGGTTCCCACCGGGCTGGACATGGATGGTGACGGCCGTCTGGGGGAACCTGAGGACAATCAGGGTTTTGGCCGTTTCTATGGTGAGGGCGGCATGGCGCTTTTGTCGCGTTACCCGATCGGTGCCGACATGGCGCGGGATTTCAGCGGCCTTCTCTGGGCCGATCTGCCGGGTGCGCTGCTACCGCAGCGTGACGGTGCGCCATTCCCGTCGGCCGAGGCGCAGGCGGTTTTGCGGCTCGCCTCGGTTGCGCATTGGATGGTGCCGGTCGAAACCCCGTCAGGTCCGCTCGTGCTGATGGCCTTTCATGCGGCGCCGCCGGTGTTTGACGGGGTGGAGGACCGCAACGGCAGACGCAACCACGATCAGCTCATCTTCTGGCGGCATCTTCTCGACGGAGCGTTCGGCGCCGTGCCGGAGCCGCCTTTCGTGCTGATCGGCAATGCCAATCTCGACCCGGAAGATGGCGACGGACGGCGCGAGGCGATCCGCGCGTTGCTTACCGATCCGCGCCTGCAAGACCCGGAGCCTGCGCGCCCGCGGGGGCCGCTGGCCGATCATCCCGGCCATGCAGGTGATCCACGGCTTGACACGGTGGCCTGGCCTGCGCCTGACCCCGGGCACCGCCGGGTGAGCTATGTCCTGCCATCGGCAGAGATCGTGGTGCGGGGCGCGGGGGTCTATTGGCCACCCAAGGGCGACCCGGCGGCGGAACTGGCGGCAACGGCCAGCCGACACCGGCTTGTCTGGGTGGATATGAGCCTCAATTAGGGCGGAAGCGCGGACGCCGAACCGGGCCTGCCCCGAAGGTCAGAACACCGTGGCGAGATGCTCGGGCACATGGGTGCTGGTGCGGAAGAACCGGGCCTGACGCGGGCGCACGCGGACGGGGCCATCTTCGGTGCGGAACATGGTCTTTTCCAGAACATCATGACACCGCGCCACGGCCTGTTCGAACGGCAGGTGCTCTCCGTCTTCAAGAATACCGAGAGTGCGCCGATACGCGACTTCCTTGCCGCGCACCCAGTCCTTTAGCCCGGCAACCCTGTGATCGGCGCGGTGTCTGTCGGCCGTGCGGGCTGCTTCGCGGATGTCGTCGCGCAGGGCCTGTTTGCGGAGGGTCCGCAGGGTGCCGTTGGCGTATTGCAGGTGGAACAGCACCAGTTCGTCACTGTGCTGCCAGTCTTCATTCATGCCATGCGCGCCGGGGGTAAACTGACCGGGTGTGCGGATCACGCAGGGTTTGGAATAGCGTGAGGAGAAAACGCAGCCCTGGGTCTGTTGAAGGACGGGTCTGGTTTCGTCGAATTCGTCCCCGCCCAGCACTTCGAAGCCGATGGCGCCGGCCCTGCCGGGCAGGCCGTGATCGGAAATGACATTCGCCAGCTCGCCGGGTTTGCGGTGCGCAACGATGATCTCGTCCACGTCGGTGCAGATGACGGCCGAATAATGTCGCTTGAGCATCGCGGTATAGTCCGACAGCATCCGCCAGCGTTGCGCGTCAAAATCGGGGAACATGCCATTGCGCGGCACCCGGATCAGGTTGGCGCCCGCGCACATCTCTTCGTGCTGTTCGTCATACCCATGCCCAAGCACATAGAGGTTCTCGCGTCCGAATTGCTTGCTGTAATAGTCCAGCCAAAGCTTCAGGAACCAGTAATCCTGATATACCATCGTTACCGCCGCGAAGCGTTCCATCCTGCCACCTTGTCTGCTCGGTCTTTTTTCTCAGCAGTATATCGGGGTTGAAGCAGGAATGAATCCCCTAAATTCCGGTGCCGACCGCGTTTGTCATGACAGTCGCAATCTGGCACCGGGCAGTGGAGGTTTGCCGCTGTGTTTCAGCCTGTCGCGAAGGACATATTGCGCGACCTGAACGAGCGCGTCCTCCAGCGGCGTATCGCGATATGCCGGGCAGAGATCGCGCAGCTTGTCACCGGAGAGCCGGTGCGCTGTGTCCCACAGATAGCGCATTTCGATAAGGTGCCGCGCCATCGGCCAGAGCGGGCGCGCCAGATGAAGCGGCCACCACGGCATCGACCGTGTACAGACCGGCAGGCCGGTGGCCGCGCTCAGCGCCTGGGCAAGCTCGGCCCCGGTGAGGGTGTAGCCTTCGAAACAGACCTCTTCGATCGGCGCGAGATCGGCCCGTGCCTCGGCAAGATGAACGGCGACCTGTGCCATATCGGGCAGCCATGCCCAGCTATGCGGCGCATCAAGGCGGCCCGGATAGGAGATATGTCCTTTGTGCAGAGGCTGAAGAATAACTTTGTCGAGCCAGCTATCGGTACTCTCGGTGTCGATGAAATCGCCCGCGCGTAGAAAAACGGTGCGCACCCCGCTTTCACGATAGAGCGTTTCCACCTCGATGCGCAAACGGCCCATGGGGTTTTGGGCCTCATGCGGGGTATCCGGCCCCCAGGGCAAAGGGGCATCCGGCGCGTAGACATAGACATTGCAGGGCAGGATCACGGTGCTGCCACTGGCCTTGGCGGCGGCGATAATCCGGCGGTGAAGCGGCAGGAGCTGTTCGGCCCAGTCGGTGTAGGCTGGGTTCCAGGCCGCGATGATCACATCCGCGTTCCGAGCGGATTGCATCAGGTCGTCATGTTGGCGATCGAAGGCCCTGATCGACCATCCGGCGTTCCAGAACGCATCTGCGGCATGGCGGCCAAAGCGGCCGGACGCGCCGAGGATCAATACCGATTTACGCATGAGAAAACCCTTTTCAAATCTGCTGATGGCCTGACATTAGCTATTCTTTTGGGAATGCGAATTGCCAATTTTGGTGCATATGTTATGCAAAAATGCATGGCAAAAACCTTTGAAGATATCGACTGGGCGTTGATTCGCAGTTTTCTGGCGGTGGCCGAGACGGGCTCTCTCTCGGCGGCGGCGCGGCAGCTTGGCGCGAGCCAGCCAACGCTGGGCCGTCAGATCAGGCAGCTTGAAGACAGGTTGCAGCAGGTGCTGTTTCAGCGGCAACCGAAGGGCCTGGTTCTGACCGAGAACGGGGCGGCGCTGATCGGACCCGCACAGCGGATGCGCGCGGCGATGCATGATGTGACGCTGACAGCCGCCGGGTTGCAGACCGGGTTGAGCGGCTCGGTGCGGATCACCGCAAGCGAAACTGTTTCGCTTTATATTCTGCCCGGGATTCTCGCGAAGCTGCGGCGGGAACAGCCCAGTATCCAGATCGACATCGTGTCGACCGACAGCACCGAGAACCTGCTGTTTCGCGAGGCTGATATTGCGCTGCGGATGTATCGGCCCGAACAGGTGGAGCTGGTGGCCAAGAAGCTGGGGGAATTCCGGTTCGGGCTTTATGCCAGCCGGGAATACCTCGACCGGGCCGGATGGCCCGGCTCGGTGGCGGAGCTGCTCAAGCATCCCCTTATCGGCTATGACCGCAACGAAGAGATCCTCAGGGGCATGATCGAACGCGGCCTGCCCGCCAAGCGCGAGTGGTTTGCCCTGCGCTGTGACAGCAACCCGGTGAACTGGGAACTGGTGCGCGCGGGCTGCGGGGTCGGGTTTGGGCTGTCATGTAACGCGGACGGGGATGACAGCATCGTGCATCTTGATATTCCGCTCGATCTGCCGACCTTGCCGGTCTGGCTGGTGACGCATCAATCCCTGCGCCATACGCCGCGTATTTCTGCCGTCTGGGCCGCACTGGAAGAGGGCCTGGCCCCGCACCTTTCTTGACCATCCCGCGCCCTCACGCTAGGGCAGCGCAACAGAGTTTCACCACGAAGGACGCGAGCCATGGCCAACCCCTCCATTCTTATTCTGCCCGGTGACGGGATCGGTGCCGAAGTGATGGTAGAAGTGCGCAAGATCATCGACTGGTTCGGCGCCAATCGCGGGCTTGAGTTCGACGTGAGCGAGGACCTTGTCGGCGGCGCGGCCTATGACAAGCACGGCACCCCGCTGCATGACGACACGATGGCCAAGGCGCAGGAGGTGGACGCGGTTCTGCTGGGCGCCGTGGGCGGGCCGAAATACGACAATCTGGACTTCTCGGTGAAGCCCGAGCGCGGTCTCTTGCGCCTGCGCAAGGAGATGGACCTTTTCGCCAACCTGCGCCCGGCACAATGCTTTGACGCGCTGGCCGATTTCTCGTCGCTGAAAAAAGACGTGGTGGCGGGCCTGGATATCGTGATCGTACGCGAACTGACTTCGGGCGTCTATTTCGGTGAACCGCGCGGCATCTTCGAAGAAGGTAATGAGCGTGTCGGCATCAATACCCAGCGCTATACCGAAAGCGAGATCGACCGTGCGGCACGGGCGGCGTTCGAGCTGGCCCGGAAGCGGAATAACAAGGTCTGCTCGATGGAGAAGGCCAATGTGATGGAAAGCGGCATCCTGTGGCGCGAGGTCGTGCAGAAGGTGCATGACGAGGATTACCCGGATGTCGAGCTGAGCCATATGTATGCCGACAATGGCGCGATGCAGCTTGTGCGCGCGCCCAAGCAATTCGATGTGATCCTGACCGATAACCTCTTTGGCGATATCCTGTCGGATTGTGCCGCGATGCTGACCGGATCGCTTGGCATGCTGCCCTCCGCCAGCCTTGGCGCGCCGATGGCCAATGGTCGGCCCAAGGCGCTGTATGAGCCGGTGCACGGCTCGGCCCCGGATATTGCCGGGCAGGGCAAGGCCAACCCGATCGCCTGTATCCTCAGCTTTGCCATGGCGCTGCGCTACAGCTTCGATCAGGGCGACGAGGCCACCCGCCTTGAAGAGGCGGTCGAGAAAGTGCTGGCCGATGGGGCGCGCACGGCGGACCTGATGGGCCCCGAGGGCGGCGTACCGCTCAGCACCTCCGAGATGGGCGATGCGATCGTGGCGGCCCTGGGCGAGAGCGTTTAACGGCAAACTCAGAGATCACCTAGTCAGGTTATCCTGACTCGCAAGCAGACACCGGCCCTCCCAAGTCTTGAGCAGTGCTCATGTTTTGGGAGGGCCTTTCTTATGTCATTGAAGATGTCCATTGCCGGGCTTGCCGGTGTTCTCGCGCTCAGCGCCTGCGATGTGGCCTATCCGGTCACCGTGATCGGCGAGAACGGGATGATGTTCCGCGGTTCGGCCACCGATACGTTCCTCGAAGGGGGCAGTTTTCACGCCACCAACGGCCGCGCGGTCTGTTCGGGCACCTACACAAAGGTGCAGGATATCAGCACGGTCAGCTTTCCGGTGGTGTGCAACAACGGGCTGCGCGGGGTGGGGACGGCCTATTTCGAAACACCGACCCGCGGCTCGGGCTTTGTCACCATGTCCGACGGCAGCCGCTGGCAATTCCTGTTCGGCAAGGGCGCGCTGGCGCTTTAGGGGTCAAAGGTACCAGCGGTATTCGCGGGGTGAAATCTCGTCCATGAAATCGGTGAATTCGGCGGACTTCACCGCGTGGTACATCTCCAGATAGTCCGCCCCCAGATAAGCCGGTAACACCTCGGCGCGGGTCAGCTCATCCAGCGCGGCCCAGAGCGTGAGCGGCAGGCTTTCATCCACCTCCGCGCCTGCGTTGCCGGTGTGTTTGTCGCCCGGGTCGAGCTTTTGCGTAAGGCCGTGATGCACCCCTGCCAGCACGGCGGCGGTCACCAGATAGGGGTTAGCCTCGGCCCCTGAGGCGCGATGCTCCAGCCTCCGTGCAGCCCCGGAGTGGCAGGGGGGCAACCTGATGGCGACAGAGCGGTTGTTCTCGCCCCAGTCGCGGGTGACCGGGGTAAACTCATCCGGGCGGAAACGGCGGTAGGTGTTGAGATTGGGCGCAAAGATCGCCATCGCCTCGTGCAGTGTGGCCTGCAGCCCGGCGACAGCATGACCAAGCAGGGCCTCGCCATCGGCGCGGGCCGGGTCGAAGACATTCAGGCCGTTCTCATCCACAAGGCTCAGATGCAGATGCAGCCCGTTCCCCGATTCGCCCGGAAAGGGCTTGGACATGAAGGTGGCGTCATAACCCTGCGCCCGCGCCGTGGCCTGCACTGCGCGGCGCAGCAGGGCGGCATGATCGGCGGCCATGAGCGGGTCGTCCTGATGTTCGAGGTTGATCTCGAACTGGCCAGCGCCATATTCGCTGATCACGGTGGTGACGGGCAGGCCCTGGGCGCGCGCTGTGTCCTGCATGGCTTCAATGATGTGTTCGAATTCATCGAGCTTGGCCAGCGACAACACCTGGCCTTGCGTCTCGCGGCGGCCATGGGTCGGGGCGGCGCAGGGTATGGGCCTGCCATTCTCATCGCGGTGCTTGTCGATCAGGTAGAACTCCAGTTCCAGCGCCAGTACAGGGCGCACCCCCAGAGCCTCGAATTCCGTGCAGACCTTCGACAGAACGCGCCGGGGGTCATACCAGAAAGGCGCGCCGGTCTCGGCATCGGTGAGCTCGCACAGCACCTGCGCGCGCTTCCCACCCGACCAGGGCACCGGTTGCAGCGTGCCCGCCAGTGGGCGCGCCATGCCGTCCGGGTCGCCATTGGAAAACCCGTGGCCCATCGGGTCGGCGGTATTGCCCATCACATCCACAAGCTGCATCGCGGCACAGATCGGCGTGCCGCCCTTGATCATGCTCTCGGCCTGGCTGATCGGCAGTCGCTTGCCAATGGCATTGCCACACAGGTCGATCACGATCGCATCGAGCGTGTCGGCCTGCGGATGCGCCTGGCGGAAGGCGGTAAGGTCGTCGGCGGTGAGATACATCAGCGGGCTCCCTTCGGTTTTGTCCCGATTGAGGCAGGCAGGGATGTCCCTGTCAATCACCGCTGCAAGAGTGCTTGCAAAACCCTGCGGCTTTCTATATCCGCCGACGGCAAGTCGGAGTGTAGCTCAGCCTGGTAGAGCACTGTCTTCGGGAGGCAGGGGCCGGAGGTTCGAATCCTCTCACTCCGACCAATTAAAACAATTGCTTAGCGTGATGCGATCTTCCGAGTTGTCTCGTTTTTGTCTCGGGAATACCGAGACAATGGTTCAATTTCCTTGATTCAAAGCTCGTAATCAGTGGTTAGCAGGTTCCAATCCTGTACGCCTCACCGAGACTTAGCCGAAAATCTCAGAGAATCTAGGTTCACCCGATACGGCCATATCAGTGAGGAAGCTGTGCAAAGCGAACACTGCGACTTGTTGCTGGTAAGTATCAAGGCCTGGTTGATTGAAAATCTGTTCGAGGACTCCAGAAACAAACGTGTTATAAGATTGGTGTCCTCCCCCATGATAGTTTGCCCCAATTCCCAGATCGGAAAAAACGGTATTGTTCGCCGCATTAAGAGCCGAGAGTGCATCCGCGAAGGCGCTGCCGCTTGGCAATGGAATTTTGTTCAGAATGGAATCTTTTCCAAACGGGTTGTTTTCAGCTCCGCCGAAAAGTGTATTTAGCGCATCCCCATAAATTTCGAGCGACGATGTTGGAAAAATGTAATGAATGTGAAACGTAAAATTGGACATTCAGGAACTCCTGGGTAATCTGGAACTATTTGATTTTGGGAAGAAATAGTCGGATTCAATCGTCAAGCAATTTGCACGGCCGGAAACCCAGCTGCGCGCCTTTTATCTGCTCAGATTTGATCGCTTCTTTCAGACGGTCTGAAACGAAAACCCAGTTGCGCAGTTTTTCGTCCATCCATAGGTCAAGATCGTGACCATCTGGAACTTTCAAGATTGGTTTATGTGCCGGTTTGTCAGGATACCAATTGAATAACCCCAGAGTTGTAGGTCTGGCATTTTCCATCTCCTCGGGCTGCGCGAAGGAACGGAATTCCAGCATCTGCATCATGTAATAGTCTTCCGGAAACCTGGTGGTCCGGTCGTAGCCATAGACCGGCATCGCCCGGAAGGCTGTCTGACCAAGATTGAACTGCTGCAGGAGGTCGTAGAAACGTTTTGATATCACGATGATGCCAAGTCGGGTGACGCAAACATCCTTGATGGCCTTGATGACAGTGCCCTGACCCTTCTTGTATTTAACGAACAAGCCGGTCGGCCAATACTTGTCTGGCATGAGTTCTTTTTGGTTGTAATGGTTCTGAATCTCGACATATTCCCGCGGCTCTTCCGCCCAGGTTTCCAGATCCAGCCAGCCCCCTTTGGTCATTGTCGAATGAAACCCGCGGGTCACCCAGACTTTCGGTTTTTTCCTTGCCATAAACGCCTCATCGCCAAACTGCAGCGATGCAAGACGCTGCTGCTTTCTCGACCATTGAGATGCCCCTAGTTTCCTAGACACCTGCCTTTTCGCCTTCGGGAGGCAAGGGTCCTTCTCGGGGCCTTTTTCGATTTCGATGTCTTGACCTCGCCAAAGCCCTGCGGATGATGCGCCCCATGCAAGAACCGCTTTACGTTATCCCCGATATCCACGGTTACAAAGACAAACTTGACGCAGCGCTTGGCCTGATCGAGGCGGAGGGCGGGGTGCAGGCGCGGGTGGTGTTCCTTGGCGATCTCGTGGACCGGGGGCCGGACAGCCGGGGCGTGATCCAGACACTGATCGACGGGATCGCGGAGGGCCGTGACTGGACGGTGATCCGGGGCAATCACGATCAGCTTTTCCTGGAGTTTCTGGACAGCGGACAGATCACATCGCCGAGGCTGCGCGACAGCCTGACCTGGATCTCCAAGACCATGGGCGCACAGGAAACACTGGCCTCTTACGGGATCACCGTGTCGGAAGCAGACCCGAACTGGAACGCGGCGCGGCAGGCGGTGCCGGATGCGCATCGCGCCTTTCTTGCGTCACTACCGCTGACATTGCACACGGAGGACCTGATCCTGGTCCATGCCGGGATCATGCCGGGGGTGCCTCTGGGCTTGCAGACGGCCGAAGACCTGATGTGGATTCGCGAGCCGTTCCTGTCGGACCCGCGGGATCATGGGAAACTGATCGTGCATGGCCATTCTCCTGTGCAATGGCCCGAGCATCACGGCAACCGCGTGGCGCTGGATGGGGGGGCCGGATGGGGCCGTGATCTGCATGTGGCGGTATTCGAGGGGCGCGACTGCTGGCTTTTGTCGACTCATGGGCGGGAAGCGCTGCTGCCGCGGGATGTGACGCTCTGACGCGGAGGGCCCTCGGTCAGAGGGTAACGCTCAGATAACACTGTGAAAAGTGTCATATCAAATCTGCAAATTTGCAAAGTTTTTGAGGACCGGGCGATTTCGTCACCTTGCCTGATACGGCCACGATTCGGTAAGCCGCTGGCAAATCACAGGATCGTAAGAGGACTCTCATGACCGATATCGTACTTCTCGACGGTGCGCGCACCGCAATTGGCACTTTCGGCGGTTCACTCGCCGGGACCCCTCCGACAGCGCTGGGCGCGCATGTGACCAAGGCCGCGCTTGAACGCGCTGGTGTGGAGCCCGGACAGGTTGGCAATGTGGTCTTTGGCCATGTGATCAACACCGAGCCGCGTGACATGTATCTCAGCCGTGTGGCGGCGATGGATGCAGGTATCCCCGATGCGGCGCCTGCGATGAACGTGAACCGGCTCTGTGGCTCGGGCGCGCAGGCCATCGTTTCGGCGGTGCAGTCGCTGCAACTGGGCGACGCCGAGTTTGCCGTGGCCGGTGGGGCCGAGAGCATGAGCCGCTCGCCCTTCATCAACCCTGATCAGCGCTGGGGCGCCAAGATGGGCGACATCCGCACCGTCGATATGATGGTAGGCGCGCTGACCTGCCCGTTCGGCACCGGGCATATGGGCGTCACCGCCGAGAATGTGGCCGCCGAGCACGACATCACCCGCGAGCAGCAGGACGCCTTCGCCGTCGAGAGCCAGAAGCGCGCAGCGGCGGCCATCGAAGCCGGTCATTTCAAATCGCAGATCGCCCCGATCGAGGTGAAGGTAAAGCGCGACATGGTTGCGTTCGACACAGATGAACACCCCAAACCGACCACCATGGAAGCGCTGGCCGGTCTGCGCGCCGTGTTCCAGAAGGACGGCTCGGTGACTGCGGGCAATGCCAGCGGGATCAACGATGGCGCGGCTGCCGTGGTTCTGGCGCAGGCCAGTGCCGCCGAGGCCGCGGGCCTCAAGCCGAGTGCACGGGTTCTGGGCTATGCGCTGGCCGGGGTGCGCCCGCAGGTGATGGGCATCGGCCCGGTGCCTGCCGTGACGCGTCTGTTGGAGAAAACCGGGCTCAAGGTCGAGGATTTCGACGTGATCGAATCGAACGAGGCCTTTGCCGCGCAGGCGCTGGCGGTGAACAAGGGCCTCGGGCTGGACCCGGCCAAGGTGAACCCGAATGGCGGTGCCATTGCACTGGGTCACCCGGTGGGGGCCACGGGTGCGATCCTGACCGTGAAGGCGCTTTATGAGCTGGAGCGGATCGGCGGCAAGAAAGCCCTGATCACCATGTGCATCGGCGGCGGACAGGGCATTGCCCTGGCGATCGAGGCGCTCTGATTCAAAGACTCCGGGGTGCGTGAGATCACGCACCCTACGGCCTATTCGATCCGGACTGTTACCCGCGACGCGCGGCCTTCGGCATCAATCACCGACAGATGAGAAAAGCCCTGCCCCATCCCGGGCAGGGTTATTTCGCGCCGGTAGACGCCGGCGCGCACCAGCTTGCCATTGGCCATCCAGCTGAAGGGCGGGGTGCCGTCGCGGACTTTCACCGGGACATCGGCATTCGCCCCGTCGAGCACCGCGCCGCTGGGCGGAAAGATCAGCTTGGGCGCATCGGGGGCGGCCTGAAACACTGCGTTGCGCCCGGTGAAGCGGCGCAGGGGTTGCGGCAGATCGGCGGTGGCCAGAAGCAGCGTTTCGGGTGGCGGGGGCGGCAGCGGATCGGCCTCCGCCTTGAGCCGCTGGAACGCTTCGAAAAGGACAGGCGCCGCCAGATCGCCGCCAAAGGCGCCGGGCACCGGTGTGCCGTCGGGCCGCCCGATCCACACCCCCGCCACATGCCGTCCGTCATAGCCGATCGCCCAGGCATCGCGGTGGCCATAGGACGTGCCGGTCTTGTAGGCGATGCGGCGTGCCGGGGCATTGGCAGGCGGGGCGAGGCCTGCAAGGATGTCCCCCACTTGCCAGGCTGCGGAGGGGCTGAGGATGCGGTCCTCGCCCTGCGCGCCGTCGCCCAGCCGCCAATGCAGAGGCCGCTCCATCCCGCCCTGTCCCAGCATGGCGTAAAGCTGTACCAGCTCGGTCAGCGAGAGGCCCACGCCCCCCAGAGCCACGGCAAGCCCGGCCTGATCACCGGGTAGTTTAGGCTGGGTTCCGGCGCGGCGCATAACGTCCATCAGATGCGCCGGGCCGATCTGATCCAGGAGCAGCACAACGGGGATGTTGAGCGATTGGCGCAGCGCTTCGGCCACGGGCAGTTCGCCGCGGAACGCGCCGTCGAAGTTTTGTGGCGCATAGCGGCCAAAGGACACGGGCCGGTCATTGATCAGGGTTTGCGGATGCGCCAGTCCCCGGTCAAAACCCATGGCGTAAACCAGCGGCTTGAGCGTCGAGCCGGGCGAGCGCCGGGCGCGGGTCATATCGACAAAGCCCTGCCGTGTCGTGCCTGTATCGTAACCGGCGGACCCGACCGAGGCGAGGATTTCACCGCTTTGATGATCGGCCAGCACAATCGCGACCGACAGGTCCTCTGGCAGACCGTTCAGCGCCGCCTTGGCAAGCCCTTCAAGGCTACGCTGAAGCGGGGCATCAAGCGTCAGCCGATGCAGGAGCGCTTCGGGCGCGTCCCGTGTTGCGAGGTCTGCCATGTGCGGTGCCAGCGCCGGGAAGGGGCGCCGCGAGGCAGGAACAGGCTCGGACAGCGCAGCACGGGCTGTGTCCGGATCAAGCGCATCGCGGCTGATCATGCGATCAAGCACCCGGTCGCGGGCGGCTTCGGCCTGTTTGCGGTTGCGGTCAGGGCGGCGGCTTTCGGGGGATTGCGGTAACGCCACCAGCAGCGCGGCTTCGGCCGGGGTCAGGCGCGCGGGCTCCTTGCCGAACCAGCTCAGCGTGGCGGCGCGCACCCCTTCGATATTGCCACCATAGGGCGCGTGGGTGAGATAGAGTTGCAGGATCTGCTCTTTGCCGAGCTTGCGTTCAAGCGCCCAGGCCACGCGCATTTGCCTCAGCTTGCCACGCCAGCGCCCGGTGCCGCTCTCCTCCAGCAGGCGCGCGACCTGCATGGTCAGGGTCGAGCCGCCCGAGACCACCTCGCCGTGCCAGACCGCTTGCCCCACCGCCCGCAGCATGGCGCGCAGATCGACGCCGGAATGGGTGTAAAACCGGCGATCCTCATAGGCGATGAGCATGTCGATGAACTGCCGGTCCACCTGTTCGGGGGTCACCGCCAGCCGCCAGCGCCCGTCAGCCACGGTATAGATCCGCAGAAGAGCCCCGTTTCGGTCCCGCAGTTCGACGGAGGTCTCGGCAAAGAGCGGCGGCAGGTCCGTGGCGTCAATCCACTGATCCAGCCGGTCGCGCCCGAAGGCCGCCAGCACCAGGATCAGGGCCAGCCCCAGGATCAGCCGCTCAACCCGCATGGCGCACCTCCCCGTCCCACAGGCCGGGGTAGAGCGTGACAAAGCCACTGTCATCCACGCTCAACTCGGTTTCATACCCGGTTTGACGGGCCGCATACAAAACCTGCCTGCCCTTGAACGTATAGACCTGATCCAACGGCGCCAATTCGCAGGCCGGATAGCGCAGCCAGGCGGCGCGGGTGCGCAGATCGTGTTCGGTCCCATCCTGCAGGCGGCGCAGGGGCATGAGGTTGGTGGCCGGAGTGAACGAAAGGTCCACATCCAACGCCCCGCTGACTTGGGGTTGCGGTTCATCGTTCAACACCCATTCCCCGGCCTCGCGGTGCAGGGCGAGGTGGATGGTCTTGTCCTCATGGGTGCCCGAGATGTCGGCGCTGAGCGTGTGCCAGCCGTCATCGCAGCGCACTACGTAGTCGAGCGCGGCAAAGCCGTCGGCATCGTGGAACCGGGCGTGCCCCACCAGCATCCAGCCGCCGGAGGTGCGGGCGAGGCGGCAACTGTCCTCGCCCACCCTGTCCAGTGCGCGCCAGTCGGCGGTGGCGATGGTCTGGCCCGGCATGGGCCTACTCGGTCACCTGCATGGCGCCGGTGTCGGTCCAGGCGCGGTATTGCGGGCGATACATGTCCTCGACGATGGCGGCCGGGTGATGATAGCTGCCCGGTGCAATGGCGCGGACCATATAGGCCAGCTGGAACGGCTTGTCCGAGCGCCAGTCGACCGCCGCAAGGAAGCGATCCGAGCGGAACTCCTGATGCTCGGGCGTAGCGGGCTTGAGCCAGTCAAGCGACCGAACATCGCCGGTGCGCAACAGGTTCGGGTTGTCGATCTCAAGCCCCGCAGGCAACGGATCGTCCACCATCAGCCGCGCCTCGCCGGACTCGAAAGGCGACACGGTCAGCACCACAACCAGCCGCGTGCCCGAGGCCACGCTGTCGAGGCTGACCGTATTGCCGTCAAGGTCATAATAGGCACGGCTGAGCGCGTAGCCGTAGCCACCCGCAGGCTCCGGCACGTCCGGCACGCCGATAGTGGTCAGCGTGATATCCGTGGCGCCGCTGCCGGTGTTGGTGATCGCCTGCGGGCTCAGGCCCTGCGCGTCGAATTTGCGGACGAAAGGCCCCGAGACGGTCTGACCATTGAGCGTCAGCCCGCCAATCGCCGGGTTATCGATCAGCGCGGCGGTGGCCATCAGGGTCCATGCGCTTTCCTGGGTCGACATATAGGGGCCGGTATTGGTGAGCGTGCCTGCAAGCGCATCGGCGTTGATTGCGTTGCTGCCTGCTTCGACCGCGAGTGCCAGAACGGCGGCCCTGTCGCGCAGGCGGGTGCCGTAATCGGCGCGCCAGAACTGTTGCTCGGCCCCCTGGATCACCGCGATCTGGCGCATGGCCTGGGCAAACATCCGGTCCGCGCGGGTGGGATCGCCGTAGGCGGCCAGCGCCGCGCCAAGCTGGGCCGAGGCGATGGGCGTGGCAAAGGCACTGCCCTTCACATCGGCATAGTAGCGCAGGTCACCCATGCTGGCCGCGCCTTCACGGGCCAGCACCAGAAGCGCATAGGCGATATCCTCGCCCCCCTTGTCGAAATCGGGCGCGTAGTTCACCCGGTTGCGCAGGTTGTCCATCGCCATCGAGAAGGCAAGCTGTGGCACGTCATGGCCCTTGGATTTTGCCCGGCTGAGGAAATCCGCCACATAGGCATCAAGCCAGAAGTCGCCCGAGGAGGCCCGCCAGAGACCGAAGGCCCCGTTGCTGGATTGCCGGGTGAGCACCTGCGCGATTGCCTGGTCGATCCGTTCCTGGACCTTGTCCGCGTCGCCAAGGCCAAGTGCCTGCGCGACCTGGTTGAAATACAGCAGCGGCATGGCGCGGGAGGTGATCTGCTCGGTGCAGCCATAGGGGTAGCGGTCCAGCGCAGAGAGCAGCCGCGGCGCATTGAGCTTGCTGAGCGGCCCGGCCGAGACGACAGCGACGCCCTCGCCTCCGCGCAGCCCGGCAAAGACGTTGTCATCCAGCGTGAACGTATCGCCCGCCGCCAGCGATAGCCGCCGCGTGATCGAGGTGGTGGGATCGTTGGAGCGCACGCCCAAGGTCAGCCCCTTGGTCAGCAGCTTGCCATCGGGTGTGGTGAGCGCCACGCGCAGACTGTGATCGCCGACTTCGCCTGCCGTTACCGGCAGTCTCAGGACAACCTTCTGACCATCGGTCATGTCGATACCCGACGGGGCGCCGCCGACCAGGGTCAGCCCATTGGCGGACACATCCAGCCCCATGCGTCCGCTGGGGCCGTCCGCGTGGATGATCTCCAGCAGAAGCTGGCTGGTGTCGCCCGGTGCCAGGAACCGCGGCAGCGTGGCGGTCACAACGACTGGGTCGCGCACGATCACGTCGCGCTCGGCCTGGCCCACGGCTTTGCCGGACCACGCCACGGCCATCAGCCGCACGGTGCCATTGAAGTCGGGAATGTCGAAAGCGATCTCAGCCGTGCCATCCGCGCCCACGGTCACGGGGCCCGAGAAATAGGCGACCAGCTCTTCGGTGGGCGGGGGCGATTGGCGCTGCATACCGCCGCCTGCATCGCCGCCCGAACGGATCTGTCCCTGCGCCCCGTTCAGCCCATCGATCAGGCGACCGTACACATCACGGATTTCGACGCCAAGGCGGCGCTGACCAAAGTAATGACCGGAAGGGTCTGGGCTTTCAAAGCCGGTGAGGTTGAGAATGCCGAGATCCACGGCGGCGAGGGTAACATAACCGGTGTCACCAGCGCCGAGGCCTTCGACGGTGACGGTGGCGGGCAACGGGCCACGGGGGTTTGACAGCTCCGGCGCGTCAATGCGCACGCTGAGCTGTTTCTCGCCCGGATCGATCCTGGCATAGGCCAGCCCCAGCGCGCGCGCCGGGTTCTGGCCCGCGCTGACATCCATCGGCCGGATCACCTGAGCCGTGACATAGGCCCCGGCGCCCCAATCTTCGGTGACCGAGAGCGGGATCAGGTTTTCGCCCGCGCTGACATCGACCGCCTGCCGCGCGATCACGCGGTTGGACATCACCGTGACCATCGCCACACCGTCATAGCGCGGCACGATACGCAGGGTCGCGGTATCGCCCTGTGTGTAATCCGGCCGATCCAGTGAAAGCTCCAGCGTGTCGGGGGTGCTGGAGGCGTCAGACGGCGCATACCACCCGGCATAGAAGCTGTACGAGGCGGCCACATAGACGCCATCGCTGCGCTCGACCAGAAGCTCGTATTGCCCCCATTCGACCGGGGCCGTGACCGACAACGGGCCATCCCCCAACGCGCCTTCGCCGGTCGCGATCTGTTTGCGGGTGGTGATCGGCTCCCAGTTCCAGCTGCCATATTGCTGATACCACTGGTAGCGGGTGGAGACGCGGTTGAGCGTCCAGCGGACCTGCATCGGCGCGGGCGACAGGTCTGGCCCGATCCCGATGACCTGGAATGTGGCCTCATCGCCTTCGGGCACCACATCGTCAAAGCCGGGTTTGATCCCGATCATCGGACCGGCGGGGGCGAGCATGCGTGTCAGGTTACGTTCCACCGGGCGGCCGGAACCTTCCTGTACGCTGATCGTCATGCGCACCTCATAGGGCCGGTCGGCCACCTCTGCCTGGGGCAGTTCGACCGGCAGGATCAGTGTGCCGGTCGCATCGGTCTCGCCGCTGTCGAGATAGGCGGTGGGTGAGGGCGCGCGCACATCGTGCTGCCCGAAGCGGTAGCCGGGGAAGGCCTCAAGCGTGCGCAGGGCGCGGAGCTTGGCGGTGCCGCCCGCCTTAAGCCCGGCTCCCGGCGCGCCGAAAAGATAGCGCGCGGAAATCGTCAGGTCGGTCACATCGCCGGGGCGGATCTGGCCCTCGGGCAGGCTGAGATCAAAGTCGATGCGCTCGGGCAGGAAATCCTCGACCAGAAGCTGCCGGGTGGCCAGCGCGGGCGCGTCCACATCGGCCTTGATATCGAGCGTCCAGGTGCCGCGCGGGGCGGTGGCCCCGATGGGCAGGGTAAAGACATGCCCGCCGGCAGCATCCTCCGTCGATACGATGCGCGAATATTCCACCCCATCGGGGCGCTTGAGGATCGCGGTCATCGGCAGGCCGGGGATGGCATCGGCTACTTCGTCGCGGGCCAGAACGGTGGCATGGATCACCTCGCCCGCGCGATAGGCACCCCGGTCGGTGGCCAGGAACACATCGACCGGCGGCGCGGGCTCGCGGCCCTCGACACCCCGGTCGGACAGATCAAAAGCGGGGTCGGTGAGGTTCAGGAACGCCGTGTCGCCATTCGCCGCCTCGGCGATCACCAGTGCGGGCGCGGCCCCGCCGCTCCCACGGGTCAGGCCGGGAGCAAAGAGCGCATGACCCTCGGCATCGGTCATCGCCTCGCCCAGCTCGCGGTTGGAGCGCGAGAGCAGGGTCAGCTTCACGCCCTCCTCGGCCGCGGCATCCGACAGGCCGCGTACCATCATGTGCAGGCCATCATTGCCCTTGAGAGAGGTCAGCCCCAGATCGGTCAGCACGAACCACTGCGTGGCGCCGGGATCTTCGTAAAGCGGTACGCCATCGATGCTTGCGGTCAGGGCAAACATTCCCGGGTCCTGCCCGGCCAGAGCCTCGCCCATGGGCAGGCGGGTGGTCATGGTCTGGTTCAGTTCGTTGCCCACTTCGCCGACACCGGTCCAGACATCCTCGGCCACGTTGTCGCGAAAGCCGTAGAGGTCGTATTCGCCCAGGGGGCGGCCAAAGTAATCCTCCTGGATGGCGCGCAACAGGTTGCGGTCGCTGACGCGGCGCAGGGTCAGTTCGACCTCGTCCAGATTGACCGTTTCGATCGGCAGGGCCGCATCGTCCGTCTTGGGCAGGACGAAGGCCCGACCGGGGAAATTCACCGAGGGAGAGCGGTCACGGATATAAAGGCTGATCTCCACATCTTTGATCAGCGCCTCACCGCTGGCCGCGGGCAGCCCCTCGCGGAATGTCACCGTGTAGCGCTGGCCATGCTGCGCACCATCGACGCAGATCTGGTTGCCGGTCGCCTGCACCACCATCCCGGCATCGGGCAATTTCACAAAAGGTGTGTAATCGACGCCGCTGCGCACCAGCGGCTCGGAGAACTCGGCGCAGAGACGGGGGCTGGCGGTTTCGTTATCCGCGCGGTGTTCGGTGATGCGGAAGCCATACTTTGCGATGGCGCTGTCGAGTTCGGCAATGATGTCCTGACGCGGCTGGATCGTCTCGGCCAGGCGCAGGGCGCGGATCATGTCGCGGCCGCGCCGGTTGTCTTCCAAAGCGTCCGCCATCAGCATCAGCGCGTTGATGCGGATCGGATCGGCATTTGCGCGCAGATACGCATTGACCGCGCCTTCGAAAGCCTGCGCCTGATACCGGCGCTTTTTGCTCGAGTCGTTGGTCTGGATCAGGCTGGAAAGGCGGGCGTATTCGGCCCATTGATCGGGCGCGTCTGTCGCGGCGACAACGGCCCCGGTCCAGCGCATGGCATTGAGGTAATCATTCTGCGCGATCCGCTCCTGTGCGGCGTTGAGCATGAAGGGCACGTCATACTGCCCGCCGGGATGACGCGATCCGATATCGTTGGCAAGCGCCCGCGCCTGGGAGATATCGCGCCCGGAAAGGAAAGACAGGTCTTCCCGGCGCTGTGAGGCGCGGGCAAGTACACCGGCATCGGTGTCGATCATCTGGGCGGAAATGGCCCCTTCAAACGGCACCCGGTCGGAGATTTCGGATTTGGGGAAGCAGGCATTTGATTTTGTATTGAACGTATACGCCTTGCAGGCGGGGTTGGAAAAACAGGCGGTGCGACAGGCTTGCCTTGTGGTGTCGAACAGGGCCTGCAGGTCCGAGCCGTAAAAATCCACATCCTGGGTCACAATCTGGCGCCGGTCGGGAACGGGCGCTTCGGCGGTGGACTGTGCGGCCAGGGGCGCAGCGAAGGTGGCAATGAACAAAACGGAAATCAAATGACGGAGCATGAAACCCTCCCTTTCTATGGGGCATATCGTGCCATGCCCGACCCGGGGTTGGCAACGATTCCCCCGGGCGGGTCTTAAGCCGATCTTCACCATGTTGGCGCATGTTGGGCGGCATCGGGTCGATGGCGGGCTGGAGGGCCTCAATGAGCCTTGCCAATAAACTTTCGGAAGAGCGGCGCGCGCGGCTGGCGGCAGAGCGGCTTCTGGAGCAGAAAAAGGCGGAACTTCAGGCCGCCAACCGCAAACTGGGCCAGCATGCGCAGGCACTGAATGACGAGATCGTTGAGACCCGTGCACAGGTCGAGACGTTCCGCCACGAAAACGCGCGTGTCAAATCGGACCTGCATGCTGCGAATGTGAAGGTCGAGCAGCTGGAGCGGCGGTTGTGGCACTCGATCGAAACGATTCAGGACGGTATCGCCTTTTTCAATTCCGACAGTCGGCTGATTGCGGCGAATGCGGCATGGATTTCCATCTTTGACGGGCTGGAAGCGATCAAGCCGGGGCTGAGCTATGTGGAGATGCTGCAATTCGCCACCGAGGAGGGGATCGTCGATATCGGTGAGATGCACCCGGCGGAGTGGCGTGAGGCGATGCTTGACCGCTGGCAATCAGCGACGCCCGAGCCGGAAATCATCCGCCTGTGGAACGGGGCCTATATCAAGGTGATCGACCAGCGCGGCTATGGCGGCGACGTCGTGTCGCTGGCCATGAACATCACCGACACGGTCCGGTATGAACTGCGCTTGAAAGAGGCCCGTGCCAAGGCCGAGACGGCGGCGCGCGCCAAGGCCGCCTTTCTTGCCAATATGAGCCATGAGATCCGCACGCCGATGAATGGTGTGGTGGGCATGGCCGAGCTGTTGCAGGATACGGATCTGACCGACGAGCAGCAGCTATATGCCGAGACGATCAAGAATTCGGGCGACGCGCTTCTGGTGATCATCAACGACGTGCTCGACTATTCCAAGATCGAGGCGCAGAAGCTTGTCCTGCATGAGGACGAGTTTGATCTTGAGCGCACCATTCATGAGATCATCATGCTGATGCAGCCCAACGCCCGTGACAAGAGGATCGAGCTTCTGGTCGATTATGACATGTTTCTGCCGACGCTCTTTGTCGGGGACCGGGGGCGCATCCGGCAGGTGATCACCAATCTGATGGGCAACGCGGTGAAGTTCACCGAACAAGGCTCGGTCACCGTGCGGGTGGTTGGCATGTCGCGCGAAGAAGAGGGGCATGCGACGCTGCATGTCACCGTCGAGGATACCGGCATCGGCATTCCGAAGGAAAAGGTTGAGCATATCTTTGGAGAGTTCAACCAGGTCGATGACGAACATAACCGCAAATACGAGGGCACCGGCCTGGGGCTCGCCATTTCCCAAAAATTGATCCGGCTGATGAAAGGCGAGATCTGGGTCACCTCGGAGGAGGGTCATGGCTCCTGTTTCGGCTTTTCGCTTCGCCTGCCCGTGGCTGAGGAGTTGACGGCGGATGCCTTCCGGTTGCCGCCGCCACTGCGCTCGGCCGTGATCGTGGAGCCGCATGAGGCGTCACGGATGATTGTGCAGCGACAACTTGGTGCGATGGGTATCGAAACGGTGTGCTTCACCAGTGCCGGTGACGCGCTTGCCGCTCTGCCGGACGATGCCGGTGTGGTGATCACCGATCACAATATGCATGACATGGACGGGATGGAGCTGGCTCAGGCATTGCGGGAGGCGGGTCATCAGGTGCCGATCATCCTGCTCACCACCACTATCGGGGCTGCCGAGCAGGATCCGGCCCGCCGCTATATGCATACGGTCTTGCAGAAACCCTATCCCAGGCAGGCGTTTTTCAGGGCGCTGTCCTCTTTGCAGCAGGACTGGAAGGAGGCCGCCCCGCCCGTGCCGCAGGTGGACGCGCCGCGCGCGATGCGTGTCCTGGCGGCCGAGGACAACAAGACCAACCGCCTGGTCTTTTCCAAGATGCTCAAATCGCTCGATATCGAGTTGGAATTTGCCGAAAACGGGCGCGAGGCGGTGGAGCTTTTCGACAGCTTCGCGCCTGACATTGTTTTCACCGACATTTCCATGCCCGAGGTGGACGGCAAGGAGGCCACACGCAAAATCCGCGAGAGGGAGGCGGGCACCGGCGCGCATGTTCCGGTAATCGCGATGACGGCGCATGCAATGGATGGGGACGACGCCGAGATTCTGGCGGCGGGGATCGACTATTACCTGACCAAACCGCTGCGCCGAAAGGCGGTCATCGAACATATCCTCGGGGCGTGTCGCGACGGAATGCGCCCGCCGCTGGGGGAGGATCAGGCGGACTGATCCGCGCGAAGGAAGACGGGCTTGTCAGGCTCGGACATATCGGCCTGATAGGCATAACCGCCGGTGTCGAATTCCAGAAGCGCCTCGGGGTCGGTCAGGCGGCGCTGGATGATGTAGCGGGCCATCGCCCCGCGCGCCTTCTTGGCGAAAAAGCTGACGATCTTTGGCCCGCCGGGCTTGTCTTCCATGAAGACGGGCGTGATCACCCGCAGCTTGAGCGCCTTGAGATCGACCGCGCCGAAATATTCCTGGCTGGCACAGTTGACCAGCACGTCGCTACCCGTGGCCTCGCCCTGGTCGTTGAGCGCCTTGGCGATCCGGTCGCCCCAGTAATCATAGAGTGATTTGCCCCGCCGCGTCGCAAGGCGACTGCCCATTTCCAGCCGGTAGGGCTGCATCGCATCCAGTGGGCGCAACACCCCGTAGAGCCCCGACAGGATGCGCAGATGCTCTTGGGCAAAGGCCATTTCATCGGGCTCTAACGTGCCCGCCTCAAGACCCTGGTACGTATCGCCCGCAAAGGCGAGAGCGGCGGGTTTCGTCTCCATCCCGCCAAAGTCCTTGAACCGCTGGGCGTTGAGCTTGGCCAGGGGTTCGGAGATGTGCATCAGCTTTTGCAGTTCTGAGACGCTCATCCGCGCGGCCTTGCGTGCCAGTGTTTCGGCATCCTCCTGAAAGGCGGGCGCGGTGGGCGCAACGCCCTCGACCGGCTCCATATCGAGCTTCTTGGCAGGTGAAACGACGATCAGCATTCAGTACTCTCCCTCAGGATTTCCCCTGATCTAGTCCGCCGTGGCCAGAACGTCCAGAAAGGCTGGGCCAAATCTTTCGGCGCGTTTCTCGCCCAGGAGACGCGCGAGGTCTTCGGCGCTGGACGGGCGGTGCGAGGCGACCTTGGCCAGCAGCGACGCCGAACAGCTCAGCGGCTTTTCATGCCCGTCCTGCCCCCGCACCAGATCGGACTGCACCTGCAAAAGTTGATCATAGAGCGAGCCTGCCATGCGCCCGGCAAGCTTGCGCCGGGAGGGGTGCAGCCTGGCCGCTTCGCCAGTGATCACGTTCAGGAAATCGTCACCATAGCGTTCCAGTTTCTTGGCGCCCACGCCTGTGATGCCGGCCATCTCGTCCAGGGTCTGCGGCCGCGTCTCGGCCATCTCGATCAGCGTCCGGTCGTTGAACACCACATAGGCGGGCACCTTGGCCGCCTCGGCCAATGCCCGGCGCTTGGCCTTGAGCGCGGAGAGAAGCGGCGCATCCTCATCAGAAACGAGCGCCTTGGGCGCGGCGCGCCGGGTTTTTGTGATCAGCGTGTCGCGGCGCAGGATGATGCTTTCCTCCCCGCGCAGGATCGGGCGGGCGGCTTCGGTCATGCGCAAGGCGCCGTGGCGTTCGGGGTCGGGGCGGATCAGGTCATGGCCCATCATCTGCCGGAAAATGCCTTGCCAGGCGTGTCGCGATACATCCTGTCCGACGCCAAAGGTCGGCAGCTCGTCATGGCGGCGCGCGCGGATCTTGTCGGTCAGGGTGCCGGTCAGGATGTCGATGAGGTGGCCCGCACCAAACCATTCATCGGTGCGCAGGATGGCCGAGAGCGCCTTGCGCACCGCTTCGGTGCCGTCGAAGGTCTCGGGCGGCGTATCGCACAGATCGCAATTGCCGCAACCATCCGCCTCTTCGCCGAAGTATTGCAGCAGCTTGGCGCGGCGGCATTCATGCGCTTCGGCAAGCCCGAGAAGGGCGTTGAGCCGCGCATGATCGGCCATCCGGCGTTCGGGCGGGGCGAGGCCCTCGTCGATCTGGGCCCGGCGCAGGCGGATGTCATCGGCGCCGAACAATGTGAGCGTCTCGGCCGGGGCGCCATCGCGTCCGGCGCGGCCGATCTCCTGGTAATAGGCTTCGATGGATTTGGGCAGATCGGCATGGGCGACCCAACGGATATCGGGCTTGTCCACGCCCATGCCAAAGGCGACCGTCGCCACCACGATCAGCCCGTCCTCGACATTGAACCGCGCCTCGACCTCGCGCCGGTCCTCGGGCAGCATCCCGCCATGATAGGCCGCGGCCACATGGCCCGTCTCGCGCAAAGCCTGGGCCAGGGTTTCGGTCTTGGCGCGGGTGCCGCAATAGACGATGCCCGACTGCCCCTTGCGGGCGGCGGCAAAGCTGAGGATCTGCTTGCGCGGGCTGTCCTTGGCGGCAAAGGCGAGGTGCAGGTTGGGGCGGTCGAACCCGTGCAGGAAGCTTTGCGGGGCGTGGCCGTCAAAGAGCTTGGCGACGATCTCTTCGCGCGTCTCCGCATCGGCGGTGGCAGTGAAGGCGGCAAGCGGCACATCGAGAGCACGGCGCAGCTCGCCGATACGCAGGTAGTCGGGGCGAAAATCATGGCCCCACTGGCTGACGCAATGCGCCTCGTCCACGGCAATCAGGCTGACACCGATGCGTCGCAGCATATTGAGGGCCGATCCGGCGGCGAGCCGCTCGGGCGCGATATAGAGCAGCTTCAGCCGACCGTCGTCCAGCGCCTGCCAGACCGCATTGGTCTCGTCCTCGGTATTGCCCGAAGTCAGCGCGCCCGCCTCCACGCCCGCCGCTTTGAGTGCGCGCACCTGGTCGCGCATCAGGGCAATGAGCGGCGAGATGACAACAGTGACCCCTTCGCGCATCAATGCCGGAAGCTGGAAGCACAGCGATTTACCGCCACCCGTCGGCATGATGGCGAGCACGTTCTCGCCTGCGGTGACGGCACTCACGATCTCCTCCTGCCCGGGGCGGAAGGCGTCGAAGCCGAACACGTCTTTCAATAGCGTGGCAGCGCCTGTCATGGGACCTGTAAAAGTTTATCTATCTGCTCTTACAGGTAGTCTAGCAGGGTGAAGGAATCCTGAACAAGGGCTGAATTCGGCCCGCGCCTCGCGCTTACCGGCAATACCCCAGAGGCGCGCCACCACACAGCAGCGTCGGCAGGATGTAATCCCGCAGGCTGATCAGGGCGATGAAGGCCACCAGCGGGGCCAGGTCCAGCGGATGCGTGTTGGGCAGGATGCGCCGGATCGGGGCATAGATCGGCTCCAGCAGGCGGTTCAGCCCGTACCAGATCTGTGCGACGAACTGCTGATGCAGGTTGAGCACCTGAAAGCTGATCAGCCAGCTCATGATGATATGGATTATCATCACGAAGAACATCACGTCGAGGATCAGGCCAATCGGCCCGGCAATCGCTTGCATGTCTGGCGCTCCCGCTTCTGTTGCGTGCTCTAGGTAGTCTGCCCTCCGTCCCAGCGCAAGCGTTGACGCGAGGTCGTGGTTGACGCGGGTGCGGCAAAGGTCAACTTGGGCGCTGAAAGGAGACCGCCGATGTATCCGGTCATTCGCATGCTGTGGCAGCTCTACAAGCACCGCAAATCAGAGCCTTTACCGCCCACCGGCACGCATGTGTCACAACATTACTGCCTGCCCTGGGATATCGACCTGTGGATGGAGCTCAATAACGGCCGCACGCTGACGCTCTATGACCTGGGGCGCATTCCGCTGGCGCATCGGACGGGGCTGGTGGGGCTTCTCAGGCGCAATCGCTGGGGGCTGACCATGGCGGGCGTGTCTGTGCGCTATCGCCGCCGCATTCATGCGTTCGAGAAGATCGAGATGCGTTCCAGGCTGATCTGCTGGGATGAGAAGTTCATGTATCTGGAACAGTCGATGTGGAAGAAGAACGGAGACTGTGCCAATCACGCGCTCTATCGCTCGGCCATCACCGACAAAAACGGGATCGTGCGGCCCACCGAGGCGCTGAAGCAGCTTGGACTGAGTGCCGATCCCCCGCTGATGCCCAAATGGGTCGCGGCCTGGATCGCGGCGGATGCGACACGGCCCTGGCCACCGATGCAGGAATAGCTTGCTCCTTTCGGCAAAGCCTTGTCATATCGCCCGGAACAGGGGGACATGATGGCGGAAATTTCACCACGCAAGCGCATCTGGGGCTGGTATTTCTTCGATTGGGCGAGCCAGCCCTATCACACCCTGCTGGTGACGTTTGTCTTTGGTCCGTTCTTTGCCGGGATCGCGGCAGAGTTCTTCATGTCCTCGGGCCTCAGCGAAGAGGCAGCGGATGCGCGAGCGCAAAGCATGTGGTCGCTCTGCCTCACGATCACGGGTCTGACCATCGGCCTGGGCGCGCCGATCATGGGGGCGCTGGCCGATACCGCCGGGCGGCGCATGCCGTGGATCGTGGCCTTTTCGGCGCTGGTGCTTGTCGGGGCCACCGGGCTGTGGTGGACCAACCCGGACGGGTCCAACCTGTGGTGGGCGCTGGTGTTTTTCGGCATCGGTTTCATCGGGGCGGAATATGCGCTGATTTTCATCAACTCACAGCTGCCCACGCTGGGCACTCAGGAAGAGGTCGGTGCCATTTCCGGCTCGGGTTTTGCCTTTGGCTATATCGGCGGGCTGTTGTCGCTGGCGATCATGCTGGCGCTGTTTGTCGAGCAACCCTCGGGCAAGACGCTGGTCGGGCTTGATCCGGGGTTCGGCCTGATGAATGCCGAGGCCATGGAAGGCACCCGCTTTGTCGGCCCGTTCACCGCCGCGTGGTTCGCATTGTTCATGATCCCCTATTTCCTCTGGGTGCGTGACACCGGGCCTGCCCGCAAGGGGCGCGGCATGGGCGATGCGCTGCGCCTGCTGGGCACCTCGGTGAAGAACCTCAAGAACCGGCTCAGCCTGTCGGCCTATCTGGGCAGTTCGATGTTCTACCGCGACGGGCTGAACGGGCTTTATGGCTTTGGTGGGACATATGCACGGCTCGTGCTCAACTGGGATATCGTGTCGATCGGGATATTCGGAATCATGGGCGGGCTTGCGGCGGCGGTGTTTTCCTGGGTTGGGGGCAAGCTCGACCGGCGGTTCGGGCCGAAGCCGGTGATCATCGTGTCGATCCTCGGGCTGATGCTGGTCTGTGTCACCATTGTGGGCATGGACCGCGAACAGATCTTCGGCATTGCGCTGGCCGAAGGCTCGACCCTGCCGGACAAGGTGTTTTTCGGCTGTGGCGTGCTGATCGGTGGCTTGGGCGGCGTGCTTCAGGCGGCAAGCCGCTCGCTCATGGTGCGGCACACGGACCCCGAGGCCCCCACGGAAAGCTTTGGTCTTTATGGCCTTTCCGGCCGCGCCACCGCGTTTATCGCGCCCGCGCTGATCGGGATTGTCACGGCCGCAACCGGAAGCGCCCGGCTGGGCGTGTCGCCGGTAATTGTGCTTTTCCTCCTTGGGCTGATCCTGCTACGCTGGGTTCAGGCAGAGGGAGATAAAGAGACATGGTCCGCAAGCTCGCACTCATCCTGACCGTCCTTGCTCTGGCGAGCTGTGGCGACGCCACCCCCGAGCGCAAGAAGAATGTCAGCACCGCCCCCAAGACCGTGATTTCTTCGCTGAGCGTGCCCGCGTCGATGCAGGGTGTTATGGCCAAGACCCTTTTCGGGGCGAAGGCATCGGCATCCTCGCAAAGTGCAGAGCCCTTTGGGGGGTATTCCAAAGGCTGCATCGCCGGTGCGGAACAATTGCCCGAAACCGGGCCCACCTGGCAGGCCATGCGCCTGAGCCGGAACCGCAACTGGGCGCATCCGACAACCATCGATTATGTCAAGAAACTCTCGGCCTTCGCTGCGACGCAGCCGGGTTGGGCCGGGCTTTATGTGGGCGATATGAGCCAGCCGCGCGGCGGGCCGATGCTGACCGGGCATCGCAGCCATCAGAGCGGGCTGGATATCGACGTGTGGATGCTGCCGCCCAAGCGGCTGAACCTGTCAGCGGCCGAGCGGGAAAGCCTCTCGTCCATTTCGCTGCGCCGGGCCAAGGGCGCCTATGTCAACGACAACTGGTCGCGCCAGCATTTCGAGATCATGAAGGCCGCGGCGAAGGACCCGCGCACGTCGCGGATATTTGTCTTTCCTGGCGCCAAGGTGAAGATGTGCGACATGGAGAAGGGGGATAAATCCTGGCTGCGCAAGATCCGGCCGTGGTGGGGGCATCACTATCATTTCCATGTGCGTCTGAATTGCCCGCCGGGTGCGCGCAATTGCGTGGACCAGGATCCGCCGCCCGCGGGTGATGGCTGTGACGATGCGCGTCAATGGGTGCGGGACATCCTCGACCCGCCGCCCCCCGACCCCAATGCGCCCAAGCCGAAACCGCGGCGCGAACTGACGATGGCGGATTTGCCGGGGCAATGTGTGGCGGTGCTGCAGTCGCAGTGAGCGGGTTGCCAAGCGAGGTCTGAGCCTGTAGGAGCGGCCAATCCCCTCGGGGCAAGTCACCGCACCCTTGTAAAAAACGGCTCAAGCATATGAAAAACAACATCCTTCCCGGCGTTCTTGCCATGGCGGCCATCGTTGTGGCCTCCAATATCCTGGTGCAGTTCCTGTTTGGTCAGTGGCTGACCTGGGGCGCGTTTACCTATCCGCTGGCTTTTCTGGTCACGGATATCATGAACCGTGTCTATGGCCGTGAGGCGGCGCGGAAGGTGGTTTTCGCCGGGTTTGTGGTGGGCGTGGCCTGTTCCTTTGTCGGCACGCAGATCACCGGAGAGTTCGGCCCGCTGGTGACATGGCGCATCGCGATTGGGTCTGGCCTTGCCTTCCTGACAGCGCAACTGATTGATATCGCAGTGTTTAACCGCCTGCGCGACGGATCATGGTGGCGGGCGCCGGTGGTGTCATCGCTGGTGGGCAGCTCGGTGGATACGGCGCTTTTCTTCACGATCGCCTTCTCGGCCTCGCTCAGCTTTATCGAGCCTGCCAATGATGTGAGCTGGGCCGGAGAGGTTCTGCCGCTGCTGGGCGCCGGGCCTTCCGTGCCGCTCTGGGTGTCGCTGGCGGTGGCGGATTGGCTGGTGAAACTGGCGCTTGCCTTGCTGGCACTTGTGCCTTTCCGCATCATCGTGGGGTCACTCACCCGCGGGACCACATGATTTTGTTTTGACAAACGCAAAAACTGTGGCAACCTCCGCTCAGGATCAACAAGCGAAAGGAGGTGCCCAGTGTCTATAGAGCATTTGGAGCGAGGTGTCGGAACAGTTCGGGAGGACACCACCTAGGGCAGCCCCTGGGTGGCCTAGACCATCCGAATTGGTGCGCCTAACCGGCCCACCTCCTTAAACTCTAGAGGGCCGTTCCGAGATCCGGGCGGCCCTTTTGAATTTTGTACGTTTTGTACAAAATACCCCCCAATTTTGTACAATCGGACCGAACGATGCTGCATGTTAACGATCAGATAACCATTGAGGCCTGGGAGCTGACTGAGCAATTCGTGCGCGCCTCGGGTCCGGGCGGGCAGAACGTGAACAAGGTGAGCTCGGCGGTCGAGCTGCGCTTCGAGGCGGCGCGCAGCCCGAACCTGCCCGAGCCGGTGAAGCGGCGGTTGAGGCGGCTTGCGGGTCGGCGCTGGTCGCAGGAGGGGACGCTGGTGATCCAGTGTGACGAGACCCGCAGCCAGGCGCGCAACCGCGAGATCGCGCGCGAGCGGCTGAAGGCGCTGATCCTGAAGGCCACGGAAAAGCCCAAGCGGCGCATCCCGACGCGCCCGACGCTGGGGTCGAAGAAACGGCGGCTCAAGGCCAAGAAGGCGCGCGGCGAGGTGAAGGCACTGCGTGGAAACGTGACCCCGGACGACTAGTTTTGAATGCTATATGAGATTGACCATCGCACCATCAGATGCTTCACGCCTTTAGCCGAATGGCCTTTAGCCGAATGTATGTGTTGACGCCGCACATGTCCGGCTTGATCCAAACACCGGACCACCGAAACTTCGCTGGCAACGACTGCTAGGCGGACCTTCCCGCCGTTCGTCCTTTCTGCGCGAATGGCTGGTATCCACGATTCGCGACATCCGCAAGAATTACATGGAACGAAAATGTGGCATTTGCTCCAGTGCAAAGCGAACACAAGCTATATCCGAGAGCCGCCGTCCGACCGTGAGATGCTCAATGGGAACAGCCAGAGACCGAGTTGAGCCCAACGCGGAGCTCCATTAGGACCTTACATCAGAAACTCTGCCGACGTCAGATATACAGACCGAGATGATAAGGGTCTCTTCCAGCTGTATCCTCGTACGGCAGGCTGTGCCCACGTGCGAAACATGAGGCGAGACTTGACAGCCCCCCTGCCAGACCTACACCCACAGCGTATGGACGAAAATTTTCATAAGCGCTGGGGGACAAACATGCAGCGCGCGAAATGGGAGGGAAAAAATGAAGATATTCCAGTTTCTTGCATGCATGGCAGCTCTCTTCTTTACACAGATAGCGACGGCTCAGGAGGCAGTTGTAAATAGGGTTCAATTTCCGGCGGGACAGAGTGGAACGACCATTAGGGACAGCCTTACAGGCTATCAGTCGGTCGAATACCTGCTTGGTGCAAGCGCCGGACAACGCATGGTTGTCGAGTTGGTCCCGTCGAACCCGTCGACCTATTTCAACATCTTTGCTCCGGGAGATCGTCCTGGCGAAAGCGCTGCGATGTACATCGCGGCGACGAATGGTTTGCGCTACGAGGGCGTTCTGCCAGAAAACGGCGACTACCGGATACAGGTCTTCATTAATCGGAACGCGGCCCGCCGCAACGAGAGCACCAACTACACGCTAAACGTCAGCATTGGGGATGCGGCACCGCGTCAGGATTTCGCTGACGGCTTGTCCGGTGGCCCTGACTTCTGGGAGGTCTTCGGTGTGTCGCAAAGCCTAAACGTGCGCGCCGCGCCGTCGACCAGTGCGCGGTTGGTGATGGGGCTGATGAACGGCACCGTCGTGCAAAACCGCGGCTGCCGCCGCAACGAAGGCCGGGTCTGGTGCCAGATCGCCCAGGTGGGTGGAGGCGCGACGGGCTGGGCTGCAAGCCAGTACCTGCGCGAGGCCGCCGCGCCGTCGGCATCCACGCGCCCTGCCGTAAATGCCGGTAACGTGATGCGTGTTGTCGGCGTGCCTTCGGGCGATGTTCTGAATGTTCGCAGTGGGCCCGGCACTGGGAACTCCATAGTGGGCGCGTTGGCCAATGACGATCCGGTCCGCGTGATAGGTTGCCAAAGCGGCGGCACTACACGTTGGTGCGAGATCGAGATGATAACGGACATGCGCGAACGTGGTTGGGTCGCGGGCCGCTACCTGAGCGCGGCGACAGATTCTACACCGACCCCGACCCAGAACGTGTCGTCGGCCGAGCAGGCGTGTCTGCGGGCTGTGACTGTCGAGACGAACAACCCAGATGTTGTTCTGCTCAGCTCCAGCTTCTCGCAGGCAGGCACTGAAGTGATGGTGGGTGTTGGTCCGCAGCGCGCACCCTGGCAGTGCATCGCCTACAGTGACGGCTCGACCACGCGTCCGATGTCGATGCGGAACTGAACAGTTCTCTAAGACACGGCCCGTCGCGTGTTCATGCGTCGCGGGCCGTTCATTCTATCAATCCTCAAACAGAAGGAAGAACTCTATGAACAAGGTAATCGTTGGACTCATCGGACTGGTTGTCGGTGGGGTAGGTGGTGCGGTCGTCGGAGGATCGCTAATCGGAGGCACGGCTGCAGGGATCGGGATCGGCACCGGCCTAAGCGCTGGCATCTGCTCGACGGTGCAGGCAGCGCAGGCCGAGGGCCTCGTCACGGCCGAACAGGTCGATCAGCTTCTCATGCGTGCCGCGCAGGAACTGGCTGGCACCGACGGGCTGCCCGAAGGCACTTCAGTCGTCGGTGGAGCTGCTGAATGTGCGGAGGTGATGGAAACGCTTAAGGCAGCCGCAAATTGATCTATTTCGATTGTGCGTGCGGCTCGATCGGTTCAGCGCAGCACTGAAAGTGGAAGTCCTGCGGTGGAGATTGTCAGTCGGAAAGACTGCAGTTTCCTCCACAAGGCGTTACCGGCATGCAGCCCGACAGCCCAACGCTTGAGCGGCCTTTTATTCGCGCCACTTCCCTTGTAACACTTAAATCAACCTGGCCCAATTCCCAACTAGGACACGCATGCTTCGTTTTCTCGCTATTTTGTTCTTTGCGAATGGGTCGGGCAACTCGGCAAACCCAGAGAAGTCCCTGCGCCTTTTATGCAATCTGCTTCTTGCGGGCCTCTTTGTGCCGATAACTGTGAGCGCCGTCCTTGCACAGTCGTCTCCCGACTGGTCGGGTCGATGGGACACGTTCTGGCGCGACGGGGCGGCGGTAGTGGAGTTCCGGCAGGAAGGCAGCTCCGTCACCGGCACTTATGAGCCTGGCAGTGGTCGTATTGAGGGGGAGGTCAATGGGCAAGTCTTGCGTGGGCGTTGGTTTGAGGATCAGGTCAGTGGGCAACTAATCTTCGCAATCTCGGACGATGGCGAGAGTTTCACGGGACGCTTCGACACTGGAGAGTGGTGGAACGGACGCAGATCAGACGGCGCAGGAAAGCGATTGATCGCTGGGGACGCGTCCCCGCGAGAGACGCTCCAATCGATTGTCGCGTCAGTCAATGATTTTCTGCTTGGCGGAGATGTGGACGCTCTGCGCTTTGCTCGAACGCTTCTCGAGTTCGAAGGCGGTGAGGCGGCGGCGAATACTCTGCGTCATCGCCAAGCTCTGCTGTGGGACATTATCGATCTGTCGACCTTCCGGGTTTATGACGCGCCACCGCGTCCCGAAGCAGATACCGCCACATTCACAATTGCGCTCAATGGCACCGAGGCGTCCTATGATTTGCAGTTCGTCCGAGCAAATGATGGCGGCTGGCGACTACTTGTAGAAGACGCGGAAACTCTTTCAGCCGCCCTCAGGCGCTATCTCAACGCACTTGGTGAGCCCAACGTGGCTGCAGCCAAGACAGCCATGGCAAATTCCCCGCGCGGCGTCATGCAACGGTTCCTGTTTGGTATTCAAGATTGGGACGGGGCGGGGCGGAAAGCGGTTTTGTCGACGCTGGACCTTTCAATGCTGCCCGACCACCTGCACAGTGCCGAAGGACCATTGTTGGCGGACTATCTGAAGAACGTTCTCGACCGCGCCGGTTTTGTCTTCCTTCAGGAGATTCCCAACAATCCAAATCGGACGACGCCCTATATCCACTATGCGCATCCTGTTGGGGACATTGTGATCGCACGCATGCCGACGGAGGACGAAGATGCGCCCGACCGATGGGCTTTTGATGCAGAAACACTACGCAACTTACCGGCGCTCTATTCGGCCATGCAAAGCCTTCCAATGGCCGAAGGCATACCGCCGAACCAACCATTAACACAGTTCTTCTCTCTGCGAGAGCATATCCGGGATACGTCCCCAGCTCTACTCAAACGCGCTGTGGTGATAGAAAACTGGCAATGGCTTTCGATCCTGGTGATGGTTTTAGTGGCCGCTGTTTTGGTTGCACTTCTCGGTCTCCTGTCACCAAAGGCACGGGCCGCATCCGACGGTGACGCAGCCGATGCACCTACACTTGAAAGCAAAGGGTTGGTTCAGGCGGCAAGGCTGACCCTCGGCAGTCTGATCCTTGTTTGGGGCTTCAGCATAATCGGGATTATTGAAACACCGCTCGCTGCGCTGCACACCCTCGTCTCCGCAACGGCGGTCGTAGGCGCGACTTGGTTCGCAGTCCTCGCGACCGGGATGATAGGAACCTTCTTTCAGCGCAGAGCGGCGTCTACCGTGAGTTATGCCGATGAGATCGTGACCGCCATGGTGATCGGCATCATCAAGTTAGCCTTGCTTATGGTAGGTCTGCTTCTGCTCGCAGAAATCGTCGATCTTCCTTACGAGGGCGTTCTGGCGGGTTTGGGTGTTGGCGGTCTCGCCCTGGCATTTGCAGCACGCGAGACGGTGTCGAACGTACTCGGCGGCATGCTTCTCCTCACCGACCGGCCCTTCCGGCGTGGCGATCTGATCGAAACACACGGTCAACTCGCAACGGTCGAGACAGTTGGTATACGATCCACACGGCTGAAGCGGCTCGACGACACTGTGATGATTATCCCGAACGCAAAATTGAGCGATCAGGTCATCGTGAACTGGGGACTTCGCGCGCGCCGCCGCATCGACCTTTCCATTCGTCTGACTTACGACACACCGCGCCGACTCTTGGATCAGTTCATCGAAGAACTGCGCGCTCTGATTTTGCGGCAACCGAGCGCTGATGCCAAAGACTGCTATGTAGGGCTTAAGGATTTTGGTGATTCCGCCATTGCGATCGAGTGCCGGTGTTTTGTATTCGTATCCAATTACGACGATCAGGTGGCGGTGCGCTCTGCCCTTGTCGCCGACATCGTCGATCTAGCCCGGCAGGTTGGAGTGAGCTTCGCCTTCCCGACCAGGACAATCCAAATTGTCAAAGAGAAGGATTGAAATAACTCCGCGGTCCTTAGGGCTTATTATGCCTGTTTCGGTCTTTTTTATCGGTAAAAGGCATCCTCGACAGGGAGCGAAGCTGCGCTGACCATCATAGGCTGCTGTGGAGAGGCTGGGCCGCGGGCACGAACGGTGGGACTACGCACCGTTCGTCTCAGCCACCAGCCTCAAAGCGAATGGGCTGATTGGGACGGTACCATGCACGGCAATGTCCGCGAAGCACGCCTCGCCGCCCTTCGAGCATTCCGCAGCATCTTGTGAAATGGGCTCTGTACCAGATTTCGCCGCGCAACTCCTGAATGTCCGCATTTGATCAGGACCGGTCAGGCGATGCTGAGCTGGACGCCTGCGTCCTGATCCATATGGGCGAGCCACAAAAGGAAGTCGCGCACCGTGCCTTCGTAATCCTCTCCTGCCAGAGGCCCGGAGCCTGCGTGCGACGAGGCGAGTCCCACCTGCATCCATTCCAGTTTTTCCCGGTCCTCGCGGTTGACCTCGTTCCAGAGGGCAATGCGCTGATCAATCGTGTCGCCGTCCAGTTCATCGCCATAGACCGACATGGTCCAGCGCACCTCGATCTCGTCCACCTTGCGCGGGAAGATCGACAGCGACACCAGAAGGGTCGCCGCCTGGCTGGCCACCTGGTTGGGAAAGCGGGCGAAAAGGCTGGAGCGCTGGCGCTGCTCTGCGCTCAGCCCCGGAGCACCGGCCCCACGCGAGGGGATATCCTGCGGATAATTGGCGCAATAGCTGGTGAAGCCCGGGCCGGAGACGGATTTCCTGGCCAGCCCCGTGGGCGTGTAGCCATGCAGCGTCTGCGGGTGCACGACCGACAGGTGATAGCCTTCCATGAAATTCTCGACGAGGCATTTCCAGTTGCATTTCCAGGTTTCGGTCCCGGTGTAGACATGACGGAAATTGTCGGGCTCATAGGGCGAGACCATATCGTCCAGCGCTTTCGTGTCTGGGCCAAAGGGGGCCGCAGCGGGATCGAGAGACGTATAGATAAAGCCGCGCCAGAGCTGCACAGGGAAACTGGGCAGCTTGCAGTTTTTCTGATCGAAGCCTTCGTTTTTCATCCGCGCGGCGCGCAGCAAGGCCCCGTCATGGCCATAGGCCCAGGCGTGGTAGGAGCAGACAAAGCGGTTGGCGTTGCCCGAGCCTTCGGCCAGAGGCATGCCACGGTGGCGACAGACATTGGAGAGCACGCGAATCTCGCCATCGCCGCCGCGCACCACGATCAGCGGTTCGTTCAGCAATTGCACGGTGAAATAGTCGCCCGCCTGTGGCACCTCGTCGGCGCGCCCGAGGCAATACCAGCCGCGGCGCAGGAGCGTCTGGCATTCCCACTCGAAGAATTCGGGCGAGGTGTAGAAGATACCGGGCAGGCCAAAGGGCGCGTCAGGGGGCAGGGCGGCCAGCTCTTGCAGGGTCTGGCGCATCTGGGCGAGGTCGGTCATGGGCGGGCTCTGGGGTTACTCGTCGCCGGGCACGCCATAGCTGGGCGCGGCGGAGGGGTTGAGGGCACGGGTGATATAATCGTTCATTTGCGGGGCGTAGGCGGTCCAGAGGCTGCGCAGCGCGGCGACCGGGCAGCTTTCGGACCAGTCGACGCGCAGATCCACCAGCGGCCAGCTTTGCTCATCGGCCACCAGAAGGGCGGCGGAATGCACCGGCCCGGCCTCGCCGCCGCCTTTGGTCAGGCCTGCTTCCAGGGTACTCAGCAGGCGCTCGGGCAGGGGCAGGTCGGCATGGGCTTCGAAATGCTCCACCATCACCTGCGGGAGCTGGTCGGAGGCCAGAAGATTGCCTGCGCAAACAACCCCGTCGCCCACCGCATCGGCGTGAATGCCCAGAGAGTTGGGGCCGGAGAAAAGCCCGGTGCGCCCCTGGTGATCGACCACGGCAACCTGCCGGTATTCGGGGAAGGGCTCGCGGTCCATGACGGAGTTGAGCGCGGTCTGGGCATCGTCCCCGCCTGCGATCCAGTCGAGCACGTCATTGCCGATCGACGGCATGGTGACGTTCTGGGTGGCCACCGCGCCCACGCCTGCCTTTACCCAGGGACAGCGCGCGCCCACGGCGATGGAGCTGGTTGTGATGGCCACGCCCAGTTGTCCGGTGCGCGCGCAGCGGCCTGTCACGGAAAAGGTCATGCCGCCGCCCCGGGGCTGATCCGGGCGTTGAGATATTGCGCGAAGTCGTAATTGGGGCGTTCCAGATGGCTGAGATGGCCCGGCGCCGACATGGCCGAACAGAGCCCGCGATAGACCTTTTCGGTACAGCCGCGATCCTCGACATTCACCTCATCCAGCAGGGTCTTGAGGTCGGTGAAGTTCTGTTGTGCGTCGGCATCGTCCTTGTAATCGTCCGACATGCCGCCGCCGAAGCGGATATGCACCTTGCCGGGGCTGACGGGGTGCAGGGAGAGATACCAGAAATAGCCCGGCGTCAGCGTGATCAGCAGCGACGGGTAAATCGCAAGCAGGAAGGTGGTGCGCCGTTCCTCGCCCTTGAGCCGCGTGTTGTTCTTGTGCGCCATGGCGATGCGCAAGCTGTCGTCCTTGAGAATGGTGTGATAGTTGAAGGCGGGCAGGCCGGGGGGGCAGATCATGTCCTCGAGCTTCGAGAGCCCGCCGATCGTGCCCGCGTGGCAGACGGGCAGGTGATAGCTCTCCATGAAATTCTCGGCCAGCACTTTCCAGTTGGTGTCCCAGACATGCTCTTCATAGAAGGCTTCGGTGTAGTTGGTCATGTCGTAGCCCGCGACCATCTCCTCCACCTGTTTCAGCTGCTCGGCCACCGGCGGCGCGTCGGGGTTCAGCGTGACGAAGACCCAGCCGAGCCATTCTTCGCAGCGGATTTGCGGCAGCTTGTAGCTGTCCTTGCAGAAGCCCTCGTTCAGCGTCATCGCGGGGGCGCCGCGCAAGCTGCCGTCGAGGTTATAGGTCCAGGCGTGGTAGGGGCAGACGATGGAGCGGGTGTTGCCCCGGCCATGCAGCAGGGTGGACATGCGGTGCAGGCAGACATTGGACATGGCGCGCAGATCGCCGGCCTTGTCGCGGATCACGGCGATGGGCTGACCCGCCAGCTCGCAGGTCAGGTAGTCGCCGGAATTGGGCAGGGCCGAGGCGCGGCCGACGCAATACCAGTCCTTCGAGAAGATATGCTCCAGCTCAGCCTGCATGAAGGCGTCGGTGGTATAGACCGAGGGCGGCATGGCGCGGGCCTGCTCGAACGGCACCGACGTGTTCTGCCGCAGCTCTTCGATGGGGTCGATATGGTCTTTGGCCATTGGCGGTGGTCCTTCTCCCTGACGCGGGGCAGTCTGTCACTTCGTTGGCCGCTTTCGCAACTCTATTTGCGACGGGGTATGTCGTCGGCAAGGACTCGCGCGGCGGATCAGGGCTAGTGAAGGGCAAATGGCGGGTTCGAAAAGGAGGAATTTGCGAGGCAAGGGTGAGGATTTGCCGAAGGTGGGGTGTGAGCCCTTTGCGGACATGTGATGTGGGCGCATTGCGCGGACTCAAGGGCGAAGCCCGCCGCGCATCGCCGACGCGCCCCCACGCGGCGGCGATTGGGTTCAGCTTCGCGCATCACTCGGAATGCGTTCGGATGTGGCGGGGATAAAGTGCCCTGAATATCGGTTGGATCGCCCCCGCGCGCGTCGGCCATACCCGGCTCAGGGCCCGGAAAACCGAACGGCAGCAACGTCCCGCTAAGCCGTCATTCCCACCAAGCTCGTGATGAGAGGCCGAAGATCATCCGGTTGCGCTCCTACTTCTTCGCCCGCCAGGTATCGAGCCAGCGGGTAAAGCCGGCGCGCCGTTCCTGCACAGCATCACCGGCGGCGTCGAAGCCGTCTGAGATATCCTCGAACACCGGGTCGATCCGCCGTTGCCGGAAGCGCCGCAAGAGGCGCCAGATGAAAAGGACAATGGCGATAAATCCGGCGATGATCACGATGTTCAGCCACGGCACCCCCTTGGGCGCATCCGGGCCGGAGACCGCCCGCACGCCCACGGCGTTGGGATAGATCGACAGAAACTCGTTGCGCCAGCCGTAATGCTTGACCGCCACCCATTGCGGTGCGTCGGCGGTGGATTTGTTATCCGCCGCCTCGGCCTGAAGGTTCGCGGTGTCGAATTTGAAATAGGGCGGCCAGTGCCAGCCGGTATCCTCGTTGCGATAGACCATGATATCGCCCGAGTTGCGCACCGTCTGGATGAAGAACACATCGCGGTTGGGCGTGGTGGCATCGTTGCCCACATCCGCCGCCGCCCAGAAAAGCGAGTTTTCCCCGAAGTCGATCCGTTTTTCATAGGTGTCGGTCACCCGCACGATATCGACCTGTGGCAGGGTGTAGTGAAACACGGCCAGCACCAGCGTCCAGAAGGTGATCCAGAACACCCATTTCAGATATGTCAGCATCGCCCGGCCTCTTACGCGAAATTGGTGAGGTAGATGATGATGCACATCACCGTGAAGGGGATCACGTAGACCCCCAGGATCAGTTTGCGGCGGAGTGAGCCGTCATATTCCTCAAGCCCGGCGTCGATATAGGCGTCGAGATCGCCGGGCTTGCCCTCTTCCTCCCACCATTCGGCCAGTTTGCGTTTGCGGACCGAGCGTGAATAGAGAGAGAGGCACACATAGATGATCGTGAGTACCACGAAGCCGATCACCATCAGGCGCAGCATTGCAAGCATAGTCTATCCCCTTCTCACCGGGCCCCAGGGGCCGACGCGGTCGATCATGTCCTCATACTCGTCCGTTGTGCCGCGATGGGCCACCCAGGGGCCTCCGGGCCCGGTCTTGACCGGATCTTCCTTCATCACAGGCTCATGACCAAAGAGCGCCTCACGCGCGCCGACCTTGTCCACTTGATACTCGGTTTTGAGATATTCGACCACATAGTCCTTCTTGGTGTCCGACCAGCCATCGTAAAGCGCATAGAAAAGCTGCTTGTGGCAGATGAAAAGCTGGCGGAAATCTTTTGGGCTGAGCTGGCTCAGCAGCATGTTCACCAGATCCGCGTCGGCGTGGTTCGCGGCACGTAGCGTGTAGAAATAGGCCGGATCCTCCGAGGTGATGCGCGGCCAGCGGCCCTTGTTCTCGGCCCAGTTGACCAGCGCGGCGAGGGCGTGAAACTCATCCGGCAGCCTGTCGGCATGTTCGCGCGCGAGGCGGCGCATGTCGCGGGGCGCGCGGCGGCGCAGGTTGATGCCTTCGTCGGCCAGCGCGTCCACCAGGATGAAATCCATCTTCTGTTTCAGCACGGCGGCGGCGTCGATCCCGCGCGCTTTGACGATGGGTTCCACCAGCCCGTTCAGTTCAAGGAAATTGGCCAGCCGGTTGCGTTCGGAGAGGTCGATCACATAGTCGATGGGGATATGCTGAACCTCGTGGCGCGGCAGGCAGGTAATGGCGCCCGGCAGTTCCTGTTTCTGGAACACATAGATACCGCCGAAATGCTCGGTCCAGAAATTCTGCTGCTCAAATTCCATATGTTTCAGCATCACCGGATGGCGCAGTACATCGCCTGTCTGTTCGGCAAGGCCGATCATCTCGGCAATGAGCACATCGTCGAACCAGGCGTCATCCTCGGTCATGAAGCGGTCCACCTTGGTGTCCAGCTCCTCGGCCTTGGCGATGGCGCCGTTGGTCGTGTCGGCCTCGATGGTGATCTTGCGGATATCCATCAGGCGCGCGGGGTCGGGCATGTCATAAACGGAATTGACCAGCTCGCCTGCCACCGCATCGCGTGTGGTCAGCGAGAAGAGCGCCGCCTCGTTCTTCTCGATGAACTGCCGCAGGATGCCGCGCGAGGTGGAGAATTTGGCGTTGAGCAGCGGCGCGTCCTTCTGCGCGGTGGTGAGCAGAATGAACTGCCGGTTCACGCCCATATGGTTGAGGTAGAGATGATCATCGAGCTCATGGCCGATCTCGGGGGAGTAGCCGGAAATGTCGATGTAGAAATCGGTGAGTTTGGTCTGTTTGCCGGTGAGGTGTTTCAGGGCACGGTTATACCGCTCCACCAGCGCCGGGGAGGCGACGTGGATCAGATTGCCAAACATGAGGCCGGATTTGATGAGGCGTTTCATTTCACATACCAGCGTTTTTTACTCTGCTGAACCACCATTTCGTACTTTGAAAAAGCAGCTCTGCACTGAAAAAACTGAATTGGGGTATCGCTTGCATCGAGTATTTCTGCTTGGCTAAGCTGTGGTCTAGGTCCTTTGATTATCCCTAACGGTTTCAGTTCATGCGAGAAGTTTTTGTAAACGATATCGCCTTGCCCAGATTCACCTTTCATACTCCGCAGATTGCAAAACATCCTTGCTTCTTGTTCATAACGCCATGCTGAAAACTTCTTTGAGCAAAAATCGAAAAAAATTGAATCGTTCTGAGGCCGTGGAAACGAAAAGTTTTCTCCACGCTTTTCACGATCAGGAATGTATTCAACTGAAGTAAAGCATTCATTTGCAACAGAAAAAACCATACAAACCCCAGAACCGTTATTCGCGTAGTGGGCCCACATTAGTGGATGCCTCCAGTTGAACGAAAAGCAAATCAAACCAAAGTTGCTTTCGACCTGTTGAAGCCATTCCTCGTGCTCCTTCCGTACTTCTGAAGACTTCATGGAGAATGAAGCCAATTCAAACAGGTCGTTACACTTTGAAAAGCTAGAAACCTTCACTCTGCGATGCTGCAGGTTGGTTAAAGCATGCTCGGCTTTCGTGAAGTAGAACAAAGTGCTGCGGTTCTTATGCTCTTTCGAAAGCCACTTGACGTTTACAGTCACCCCTTCCCCTCCAAATACCGCCGCTTGGCCTCTTCCATCCGGCCCATTTCGCGCACGGCGTTTTCAATCGCCACCTCATCGGACTTGTCGGCATAGCGGAACTCGCTATCGGCATACCGGTTGATCTCCTGGATCACCATGTCGATGGTGATGGGCTTGCGCAGCTCCTCGATCATCCCCTTCTTCTCGTCATAAGATTTGAACAGAAAGAGGTCCGGCTCTTCCATCCATTCGTCGGGCAGCTCGAAATCCATGGCGCGGACCTTCACCGCGTCGGTGATGTTCTTGATCGCGCGGCCGGTGAAGCGGCTGTCGGCCTCCTGGATGCCCTTGAGATAGGTGCCCATCTTGGTGATCGTGTCGAGCTCGCCAATCTCGCCGCGCACCTTCTCATAGACCTTGAGCAGCCCGTCCTCATGCGGCTTGGAATGCGACTCGAAGGATTTGGCCACCGCCTTCCTGATCTCTTGCGCGGCGAACAGTTCGTGATCGCCTAGGGGTATGTCATGGTTCTTACCCATCAGGAGGTGCAGGATGTCGATATAATCCTCCCGCGTCTGCGGGCCGTCCACCAGAAACCGCGCGCCGGCGCGTTGGCGCAGGGCATCGTCCACCTTCTCGGGGTAGTTGGAGAACATGCCGAAGGTGCAGTTGCCCCGCACCACGGTGTTGGCCCCGGCAAAGCTTTCCATCAGCACGGCGGTGATCTCAAGCTGGCCCGCGCTCGACTGCCTGTCGCCGCGCTTGCCCGCAAGCTGGTCGATATCGTCGATGGTGCCAAAGCCGATCACGCCGGGGTCGATCACGTTGTTGACGAAAGCCTTGGCGTTCTGGGCCGATTTGCCCTGATAGCTGTCGATGCTCTCGGTCGACAGGTTCTGATAGCGGAAGGGGTAACCGGCCGTGTCGCAATAGCCCTTGATCAGCCCCGCCATCATCTGAATGAGGATGGTCTTGCCGGTGCCGGGCTGGCCATCGCCCATGAAGGTAAAGATGAAGCCGCCCAGCTCGGCAAAGGGGTTGAGCTTGCGGTCGAAATCATAGGCCATGAGCATCTTCGACAGCTTCAGCGCCTGATATTTGGCGATATGGTTGCCCACCACCTCATGCGGCTGCTTGAACGTCATGGTCAGGGTCGAGGATTTGGCCTTGGCCGACGCTTCAAACCCGCGAATGGTGAAATCGTCTGCCTCCACCCGCCAGCTGGCCCCGATGAAGGCTTCGAGACGCCCGGCATTCTGGGCGCGCAGGGCGATCTTTTTCATCAGCTGTTCGGCAAAGGCCGAGACGGTGGCGACAAGGCGGGCGTCGTCACCGGCATGTTTGGCGATGTCCTGGTCCAGCTCCCACAGCGCACCATGCAGGGCGAGCTGGGCATTGTCGGTCAGCACCTCCTCGACATCGCCCACCTCGACAGAGACCTCGGACCCGTGTGGGCCGAGCAGGAAGGCGGTGGCATTGGCAAAGACATGGGCCACGGCCAGCGCCTCGGCGCCCAGAAGCTCGGTAAACTCGGTCTTGCGGTTCTCCGCGAGAGAGCCTGCGAGGTTGGCGCGGCGCAGGTCGGCAAGACCCGTGGCCTCGGCATAGGTCTCGCCCACCGCCAGCGCGATGGCGAGCGCGCGGCGCAGGGCGTGCATGACGGTGGCCTGCAGGGGGGAGGTCAGCGGGTCGTCGCCATCCGCACTACTGATCCGCTCGATCAGGTGCACGCCCTCGGCCTTGGCGGTGGAGCGGGTGACCAGCCCCGGCGTGGTGGTGCGAAACCGCCGCCGCGTGCCGATACCGGAGGATTTCTCTTCCTGCGCGGCCTCGCTTGGCTTGCCGATGCGCGGCGTGTGGTCGAACCCGTCGAGCATGGCCACCGCCGCGTCGTAATGCTTGGCAATGTCCTCTTCGCGCAGCTCCATCGTGTCGGCGGTCAGGCTCATCTCAAATTCCCTTGTCTTTCATTGTTCCAAAAATACTCAATTCCACGGCCTGCCTAATAGCGCAGCACCCGGCCATTGGGGCTAACCACATATTTCGTCACCGATGCAAAGCCCGGCGGGTTCTTCTCGGCGAGCACCTGATAGGGCCGTTCGGGCAGAATGATCGAGCGTGTCATCCGCGTCGCGCCGGTATCGGCCCCGCGGCCAGAGAAGGGATCAAGCGCAAACACCTCGCGTTCCACCGTGCCGAACCAGCCGGATTTTTCCTGCGTCACGCGTTCGCTTTCCAGCACCTCGTCGGTCCAGGCCAGCGCCCAGTCCTGCCCCTGTGGCGCGTTGGCCTCGGCCAGCACATCACGGATCGGGCCCGTCTGTTGCGTGAAGGCGTGGGAATACATCGGCCCCATATGAAACCGGCGCAGGCGCTTGGGGTGCAGATCGTCGAACGCCTCGTCAAAACCGCGCGCGATGGTCAGAAGCTTCAGCCCGCCCAGCGATTGCCCCATCAGATGCGCTTGGCATTCGGGCCAGCGGCGCTGATCCTTGGGCAGGGGGGTGCGGCCGGTATCCTCAAGCTCCATCAGGTAGATCGTGGGCAGGTTGACCTGACTGTCATAGCTGGCCCAGTGGATCAGGTATTTGCGGCGCTCGTCGAAGCCTTCGAGCCAGAGAAGTTCGGGGTGGTTCTGCGCCCAGAAGAGATGCCCCTTCAGAAGCTCCTCGTAATAGAGCCGCTGCGACAGGGCGAATTGCAGCTTTGTGGGGATCGCCCGGGTGCCGATGATCTGTTCGACCATCTGTTGCTTGAGCGCCTTGACCGAGGGCGTGCCCGCCAGATGCGCCTTTGCCTGCTGGGCGTCATTGGCCATGACCAGAAGTTCGTTGAACACCGGAAAGCCGCTTTCCTGCACGTCCATCTGCAGAGAGCCGAAGAATTTGCCGGTGTCACGCCCGACCAGCAGATATTTCATCGAAAGCGCGCGGAAGGTATAGGCGATGCCCTGCACATAGGTGGTGAGGATCTCGACCTCGTTCTTGTTCAGCTCTCCCTCGGCCTGCATCACGGCGGCCACACGGGTGAGATGGCCGGTGATCTTGTCGAACTTGGCGAAGTAGCGGCGCGAGGCGAAGACATCCCTGAGGGCGATATGATCGGGTGCGGTGCTCATGCGGCTCCTTTGGCGTCTTTGTGGTCCTCGACCGCGCGTTCGGCCATATCGGCGCGCAGGGGGATCATGGCGGGCTGGCCGAGGATCAGATCGGCAAGCCGGTGATCGGTGGCGTCAACGGTGCGGTGCCAGGATTTGCGCGTCTCGGGTGTGGAAATGACAAGCGCCAGCAGATCGGCGAGTGACAGAAGCAGGCCCAGCGTGACGCTCATCACCCAGAGGAGTGCCATTGCGGCGAGCGGAAAGAGCAGGGCGGAGAGCGCCGTAAGACCCCCGGCAAAGACAAGCGCCTGGATCAGAGCCGCTGACCAGACGGTGCCCAGCAGCGCCTTGCCGATGACCGCGGTCAGAAGCCAGGTCAGGCCGAAGATGATCACAAGCGCCCGAGCGGTGCGTTTCAGCGGCTCTTTCGGTGCGCCGGGCATGGAGGGGTGGCGAGGGATGGGCCGATAGCCTGCGCGGCGGCGGGCGGTATCGGCGGCGTGGTGGATGAGGTCGATGGCGACGAAAAGGCCCACGACAAGGCCCAGCATGGGGTGCCACCAGACGGCCAGCCCGGCCACACCCGCATAGATCGCCGAGCGCACGGCAAAATCGGCCCAGGAGGGGGGAGGGGTGTGTTCAGCGGTCATCACGTCGTCCCCCGAAGGAGGTCCGGTGGTGGCGTCGCTGCCGTCGATGCGCAGCCTTCGCCATCAGGCCCCGTAGAGGTTCTTGTCGTGTTTCTCGATGATCTCCTGGAAGCGGCGGGCGAAGCGTTCATCGGCCTTGGCCTTGGCTTCCAGCACCTCGCGGGCAAAGACCATGTGATCCTCATGCGCTTCCATCATCTCGGCCATGCGCTGATTGGTGGCGGCCCCAATGCCCGCCATGGCGCTCTGCGCCTCCTGGTCGGTCTGCACGCCGATCTCGTTGATCCGGTGCGCCACGTCCTGCTGCTGCGCGGTTTTCAGCGATTTGGTCAGCGCATCATAGAGTACCACGCGCTGCTTGGTGTCGGTTTGCAGCTTGTTGATCAGGACCATCTGCGTGGCCGCCTGGTTCTGCAATGAATCGACCCAGGTCTTGCCCTTCTCGATATAGCGCTCCAGCGTCTGCGATTTGGCGAGCTTGACCTGCTCGTCCTGCACCTTCTGGTTATATTCGGCGTTCATCTCGGCCAGCTGGGTTTCCAGCTTGGTGCGCTCGGCGGCGTCCGTTTCGTTGGCGATTTTGTTTTCCAGCTGGATGATCTCGGGGTCCATCGCCTGGATGCCCGCGCGCAGGCTTTCCAGCTCGCCCACCACCGATTCACGCTCGTCCAGCGTCTCGCTGAGGTTGCTTTCCACCTTCACCTTCTGCTCTTCGAGGATGTTGAGCTGACCTTGCAGAAGCTGGGTGATCACGTCGGATTTCGAGATCAGATCCTGCAGCTTGTCGTCGATATTGGCGGTCTTGATCCGCTCCTGACGCATGCTGTCGGCCTTGTGCTTGGCGAAAATGCCGACAAAAGTTTCCCAGCCGGTCTTGGTGCGCATCTCGTCGAAATCCTTGGAGAAGGCGGCGGTGACATCATCGAGACCCATGATCAGCTCGGCGATGTTTTCGTTCATCACCTGGGTGTGGGCGTGCACATCTTCAAGCGAGGCGTTTTCGATATCGAGCATCGCATCCTCGCCGCCCTTGATCTTGGCGCGTGCGGTTTCGATCTTGGAGGTCAGCTCGGCAATTTTGGCCTGCGCCTGGGCGACCTGTTCCTGAGATTCCCGTACCTGCTGATCCAAATTCGCCATGCACCCTATCCTTTCAGAAAATCAATCAGTGTTGTGCCCAATATAGGCATTCCGAGGCCGAATCTAAGCGCAAAACGTGAGGGATGCAGCGGGAAAATGCGCCGGTTTCGTTGTTTTTCACGCGTTTTGAGCCGCGAAACAGCCTGTCAGGGCTGGTGAGCGGCCCTCAGCGCGCATCCTCGCGCAGAATGTCGCCGGCCTTCTCGCCGACCATGATCGCAGGGGCGTTGGTATTGCCCGACGGGATGGTCGGAAAGATCGACGCATCGGCCACGCGCAGGCCGTCCACCCCATGCACCCGGAGCCGTGCATCGACCACCGCATCGGCCGGGTCCGTGCCCATGCGCGCGGTGCCGCTCTGGTGAAACACCGTCCAGCAATCGCCGCGGATATGATCGAGGATGGCCTCGTCCCCGTCGAGCGCGGGACCGGGCGCCATTTCCCGGATGATCTGGGCGTTCAGGCTCGGTGTGGCGGTCATGCGCCGGATCAGGCGGAACCCGTCCAGCATCATCCGGCAATCCTCTTCGGTGGCAAGGTAATTGGGATGCATCGCGGGCGGTGTGAACGGATCGGGCGAAGCGATCTCAAGATGCCCGCGCGAGGTGGGTTTGCAGGGGTTGAAGCCAAGCCGGAAGGCCGGGAACGGGTCCGGGTTCATCAGCGGGCGGGTGCCCACGGGCGCCCGGGCATAGCTGAGCGGCGAGAAGTACAGTTGCAGGTCGGGCGCGCCGTCTCCGTCGGCAAGCCGCACGAAGCCGCCGCCATGATTGAGGCTCATCGACAAGACGCCCTTGCGGGTCAGCACATAGCGCAGCCCCTCGCGCAGCTTGCCCCACCACGGGCGCAACACCTGATTGAGGCTGGGCTGGGCCGCTTCGAACAGCAGATCGACGCCAAGATGATCGGCCAGGTTCCGGCCCACATGGGGGCTGTCCTTGATCACCTCGATCCCGTGGCGTTGCAGAAGCGCGCCGGGGCCGATGCCCGAGAGTTGCAAAAGCTGCGGCGTGTTGATCGCCCCGCCGCACAGCACCACCTCGCGCCGCGCCGTGGCGACGTGCGTTTGCCCGTTCCGGACATAGCGCACCCCGGTCGCGCGCTGATCTTCGATGATCACCTGCGTGACATGCGCGCCGGTCACGATGCGCAGGTTGGGGCGTTTGCGCGCCGGTCCGAGATAGGCGGCGGCGGTGGAGGCGCGCACCCCGTCGCGGGTGGTGATCTGGTAGAAGGCGGCCCCCTCCATCGCCTCGGCGTTGTAGTCGGGGTTGAAGGGGATGCCGGCCTCGTCCGCGCCTGCGACATAGGCGCGAACAAGCGGGTGCATCGCGTCGGACACATCCGTGACCGTCAGCGGCCCGCCGGTGCCGCGCGCCGGGTGCGCAGGGCCGCGCCAGTCTTCCATGCGTTTGAACACCGGGGCGACGTGGTCCCATCCCCAGCCGGGAGCCACCTCGGCCCATTCGTCGTAATCCGCCTTGTGGCCACGCACATAGACCATCGCGTTGATCGAGGACGATCCGCCCAGAACCTTGCCGCGCGGCCAGTACATCTGACGGTTCTTGATATTGGGGTCCGCGGCGGTTTCGTATTTCCAGTTGAACCGCTTGTCGTAATAGGCCTTGCCATAGCCGATGGGCATGACAATCCAAGGATGACGCCCGCGCCCGCCGGCTTCAAGCAGAAGGACCGTGGCGCGCGCGTCTTCCGACAGGCGTGCGGCCAGGGCGGCCCCGGCCGATCCGGCCCCGACAAGGATGTAGTCATAGGTTGTCATCTGCGCATCAGCCTGCTGTTCGGGTCTTGCCCGGGCAGACATTCGTTATTTTTTGGCGCGATGCAATGGGGTGTTGTCCGGCCGGAGGCTCCGACCGGACAAAGGGCGTTCAGCCAAGCCGCGACACCGGGCGCGCGGGCTGCCAGGAGGCCCGGCCGGCACCGACCTTCTCGGGGCCGACGGGCGCGTCATGCCATTTGTCGGGGCGCGGCAGGGTGAGCGGGGCGGCCCGCAGGAAGGCCTGCACATCGCTGGCCTCCGCCTGCGGGTCGAACTGCCCGGCAAGCCAGCTTTCGATCAGCCAGCGCGTCGCGCAGGCACAGGAAAAGCTGGTGCCCTGCATGGCGGCCACCGAGCCGTCGCTGGCCCCGTCCGACAGGAGGCCGAAATGCGCGGCGCCGTCATCGGCGGGGAAGCTGACCGTCGGCGCGCCGCGCCCGCCCGCATGGACCGGGTGGCCGATGCCGCTGGCCGAATAGGGCGCGGGCCGCCCGTCGGTTTCGCGGTGGCCCGCGATGGTCGCGACATAGCGGTTGGCGGCGTAGGAATTGAGCGTGCCCCGCCGCCGGAGCGTTGCGCTGCGATCGAGGTTGGGGGCCGGTGATGCGCCATCGACATAGGCGAAGGTATCGGCCTCGCGACCGCTCTGCTCGAACAGCATGTAGTCCGCCGCTTCGAAATAGGAGCGCCGGGCGTTGCGTTGCCCCGGCAGCGTCGCCTGATCGGTCTGGATCGTGGCGCGTACGGTATGGGCCGTGTCGCCCGAATTGCGGAAACGGATGGTCCATTTGCCCGCCGCCGCGCCCACCTTGCCGCCCTTCATGAAATGATCGGGGGCCAGGCAGATGAGGTAGCGAAAGCGCACCGAGGCCCCGTCTTCGGGCTCCACCGCGTCGCAATAGACCCGGCCAAGGCCGCCCGTTAGTTCGGTGATCTGGCCCGAGGCGGCGGGCTGAAACGCACCCGCCGTGCCGCCGGGGGGCACCACGTCGATGTCGATGGGCGCCAGAACCGTGCCGGTGGTCAGCAGCTTCTCGACCCAGATTTCGACGAAGTTCGACGTGTCGTCATCGGGCTGTATGCGCCAGTCAAGCGCCTGCTCGTCGCCGGGCTGAAGCTCGAACCGGGCATGCACGCGCGACAGGTTGTCGTTGCCCGCGGGCAGGATCGCGTTGAATTTGGCCTGTCCGAGGATCTGGTCCGCTTCCGAGAGCCGCCGGGCCTCGCGCACGAAAACCTGTCGTTCGTCCTTGGCCCCGGCCTGTTTGCCGAAGGAGATGTTGAGAAGAAGCGGCGGCGGGGTGGCCGCCAGCCCCGACGCATTGCTGATCCGGGCATGCATCTCGACGATCCAGCGCATCGCGTAGACAAGGTAATAGTCCAGAAACGCCCCGCCTTCGCCATAGGCGCTGGCGGGCGGCAGGTTGACCACCAGAAGGCGCACGCGGTCGCTGAACGGCGCGTCGCGGACCGGGTCGGCCCCGGCTACAAGGCCCATCACATGGGTGCCATGCGCCTCGGACGTGGCCAGCGCATGCAGGCCGTCAGGGCGCGCCATATCCACCAGATGCGCGGCCCGGTTGAACCCGTCCTGATCGAGCGGGCGGGTGAGGTCGCCGTCTGAGCTGTGCTGCGCCAGAAGGCTGTTGATGTCGCTTTCCATGAGCTGGGCGCCAAAGGGCAGATGCCCCGGCCCGCCGCCCCAGGGCGCGCCCTGCTGCCAGGAGGCGAGAACACGCGTGCTGCCGTCCGCCTGCCGGAACCGGCGATGGCCCAGGCCGATATCCACATCGATCACCCCGGCAATCAGCGTGTCCGCGCCAACCGTGGGATAGTTCGCATTCTCCGGCAACCAGCCCCCGGCGCCGTCGATGCTGTTCAGGAAGTCCGGGTTGGCCGAGCTGTCGGGCACCGGGAACACCGGCCAGTCAGCCCCGCTGCCCCCCGGCATGAAGGCGGACGGATCGTGGCCAAGGGCGGTGAAATCGGCAAGGCTGCCTTGCAGCGCATCGAAGTCATCCATCCGTCTGAGCGACGGGGTCATGCGCATCGGGGACGGCCCTGCGCCCAGCCCGTGCTGCATCAGCCACCAATTGACATAAGGCGACGTGACCATGCGGGGATGGTCACGCCAGGGGGTCCAGGTGCTCATGAGCCTGTTCCGGTGGTGCCGGATCGGCCATCGCGGCGCTGCCATTCGCCCCGCGCCTTGAGCCAGCGCTTTTGCAGGATCGCCAGCGGATCGGGCGATTTGCTGCTGGCGCGGCCCTTGATCACCGGCTCCAGCGCGGCGCGGTTAAAATCAGCCTCGGGGGCCGCATTGGGATCAAAGCCGAAGCTGCGCAGCGGCGTGCCGTTGGCGATGAAGGCCACCGCCGTGCCGATGGCACAGCCCAGAGCGGCCCCGGCAGCCGAATCCACCGGGTAATGGACGCCCGCCACCGTGCGGTTGACGGCGATGCGCTGGGCCACGTGGAAGGTGGGCCGGTCCGCGGCAAGGCTCTCGCCCGGGGTCTCGCCATATTCAAGCTGCGAGAGCGCCGTTGCGATGGCGAAGCTTTCGGTCGAATGGCCTGACGGATAGGTGCTGTGTGGCGGTGTGTCGATCATCGGCATCACCTTGTCGGAAAACTCGACAGGCCGCGGCGAGCGCATCAGGTGCTTGATCTGCTGCTCAAGAAGGATCGTCACCTCATGCACCAGGATCAGCATCTCGTAGGTATGCCGCCGCTTGGGCAGATCGAAGGGGCGCACCGCGGAAAAGGCCGAGGTGATCTCTTCGGCCTGCAGCAGGATCTCGCCGGCGCGGTCGGCCCGAAGATCGGCATAGGCGCGGAGCCATGTCATCTGCGTGCCGAGCGTGGAAAGGCTGGGCTTCTGGATGGTGCAGATCTTGGCCCCGTCGCATTTCAGCGTGACATGCGGCACGCCGTCGGTGCTGCCCTGTTCGATGCCAAAGCGGGCCAGGATCTGCGGCAGGATCACCTCGATCCGGCGGTCCGATGGCAGGTAGTCCAGATCGAGCGCGTCGGGTTCCCAGTCGAAGCTGTTATTGCCTGCGGGCGGGTCCCAATACCCGGCCAGCGCATCATGGATGGCAAGGCGTGCATCGGCGACGAGCCCTTCGTCCTCGGCCATGCCGCGCCCGCCGCCCCGGCCACCGCCCCGTCCGCCACCGCGCCCGCCGCCCCGGCCGCCACCACGGCCACCGCCGCGCCCGCCGCCCCGGCCTCCCCCGCGGCCACCGCCACGTCCGCCACCGGCTGCGTTTTCTGAAAAGCTCATTGGTCGTGCTCCCTGAAATGATTTTTCCCCATTCCGCCAGCTTCCGGGCGAAGCTGGCGCAGCGTCAAGAAAAACTGCAACGATTCACGGTTTCTTCACGCTTGTTGCACGCTGCCCTGTATTCGGACGCGAAAAACGCAGGTGGATTCGGCAAATCTCTGGTATCAAAGACAAATGAATCGCAAATCCGATAAACTGACCCTGCGCCTGTCTGGCCAGTTCCGGGTCACCAATGCCGCCGGGGAGGACATCACCCCGGGGGCCAAGAAGGCGCAGGCGCTGTTGGCGCTTCTGGCCACGTCGAAGGATTTGCAGCGCACGCGTTCGTGGTTGCAGGACAAGCTGTGGAGCCTCAGTGACGGGCCGCGCGCGGCCGCCAGCCTGCGCCAGACACTAACCGCCATTCGCCGCGATCTGGGCGAACATGCCGATGTTCTGAGCGCCACGCGGCAGGTGGTCAGCCTCGATCCCGCCAGCGTTGCGGTGGAGTGGGACAAGGACGCCAGGCCGGGCGGCGCAGAGTTCCTTGAAGGGTTCGAGCTTCAGGACCCGGAATTTGCCGACTGGCTGCAGACGATGCGCGGCAAGGTGTTGGCGGTACAGGCGCCTCAGTCCGCGGCGGCGCAGCGCGCATCGCGGTTTGGCAGCGGGCGCTGGAAGCTCGTCCTGCTGAGCGGGCCGGATTCGGTGTCCACGTCCTATCACCTGGAATGCGAGTTCATCGACCTGCTGACGCGTAACCTGAATGAAAATGGCGAGATCGAGCTTTTGTATTCGGTGCCCGATCATCCCGGGGACAATGTCTTTGTCGTCGATGTCAACGCGGTGCAGCCGGGTGAGGGGCAGATCGGGCTCAGGATCAGTGCGCGCCATGCGGTGGAGAACCGCGTCTTCTGGAGTGAGAGCGCGAAATCGTCCAAAGCTTCGGGGTCGATCGAGCAGAGCCTTGACCTTCTGAACCTGGCGTTCCGCCTTCAGACGGCGGTGCACAAGGAAATCATGATGCTCACCGGTAGCGGCACGGACGGGCTGTTTCCGCCGGTGCTGCTGGGCACGGCGATCCCGCAGATTTTCTCGTTCAAGCCGGGGGAGGTGGCGCGCGCCTCGCAGCTTCTGGACGAATGCCTGGACGAACGCAACGCGGCGACCTTCTGGGGGTGGCAGGCGCAGATCGCGGTGATCAACCTGATCGAGCGGTTCACCGACGCGCCGGAGGCGTGTATCGAGAAGGGCAAGGCGCTGGCGGCGAAAGCGGTCGAAGCGGACCCGATGAATTCGATGGTGCTGAGCACGGCGGCCAATGCGCAGATTCTGCTGGACTGGGATATTGCCGCGGGCGGGGAACTGGCCAGCCTGGCCATCAGGGTGAACCCGTCCAACCCGTTTGGATGGTGGTCCTATGCCAATGCGGCGCTCTATTCTGATCAGGCGGAAAAGTCGCTTCAGGCGGCCCAGATCGCATCAAAGCTTTCGGCCAAGTCGCCGCTGCAATTCTGGTGCGATTTTCAGGTCGGGCTGGCGGCGCTCAATATGGGGGATCTGAAGCTGGCGGTGCGCTCGCTTGAGATTTCTGCCGCGCTTGCCCCGCGTTTCCGCCCGCCCCGGCGCTATCTGCTGGCGCTCTATTCGCATCTCGGACAGGTCGAAAATGCCGAACGCACCATGCAGCAGCTCAAGCGACTGGAACCGGGATTTTCGCTCGATGCGTTTCTGAATGACCCGGATTATCCGATCAGCCTCGCCAAGCGGGCCAAGATCATCGACAGCCGGGTGATCGCGCAGCTGACCGATCAGAGCTGAGGCGCGTCAGAAGTCGAAAATCTGCTCGGCATGCCGGTCGAGATAGATGCGCAGCCAGGGGGTGAAGGTCTCGGGTTCCGTGGCGACGCGCTCTTTGAGCGCCTGCAGCGATATCCATTCGGTCTGCATCACTTCTTCGGGGTTGGGGTTGGGGTCTATCTGCGCCTCGACGCGCGAGACAAAGATATCCACCAGTTCGTTCTCGGTCATGCCGCCGCCCACGTCGGCGCGATATTTGATCTGTTCGCGATGCTCCAGGGTCAGCCCGGTCAGGCCAAGCTCTTCTTCGAGGCGGCGACGGGCGCAGCTATCCGGATCTTCGCGCCAGTGCGGGTGCGTGCAGCAGGTATTCGCCCACAGACCGGGCGTGTGATATTTGCCAAGCGCCCGGCGCTGGATCAGCAGGTGATCGTCACAGAGAACAAAGACCGATACCGCCTTGTGCAAAAGGCCGCGGCGGTGCACTTCGATCTTGTCCATGGCAATCAAATTGGTGCCAAGCCAGGCCGGAATGGTCTGGGGGGGCGTTGTGTCGGGCATATTACTTCTATATTTCAGGCGCTTCGAGTGGTGTGTCTGGTTTACAGGCGCGACTGTCAGAAGGCTAGTAGGGTAAACCTGACCCTGACAATCGGCATTAACCTGCCCACTCTCCTGTGTCCGCAAGCCGACGCAGGAGGGCGCCGGTGCGGTCCGGGCTGACGAGGGCCGCGCGCACCAGCGCATCGAAGCGGGCGGTGAAGGCGGCGATCTGTTCGCGCCCGGTGAGCACCAGATAGGCCTCTCCGATATAGAGTGCGACGCGCTGGCGTCCGAAGACGGTGAAGGGCGACGAGTAATTGGCCTGCCCGTCATAAAGATGCAGCCTGAGCGCGGGGAAGCGGGCATCGCAGGTTTCGGCCATATGCTCAAGCTGCCGGGCGCATTCCGCTGGGCAGGCCCCGCGCCAGAGCCCGGATTGCGTGGCAAGGTCCTGAAGGGTCTGCACGGGCATGGCGATCTCGATATCCAGATCGTTCCGGATCACCCCGTCGAGCACGTTTTCCTCGCGCGGCTGGCGCGGAGTCGGGGCGTCAGCCTCGGGCGTGTCGCTGAGTTGAAGCGTATCGGGCAGGGTGGAGGGCACGTAGCGCAGCTTTTGCCCCTCGGCCTCGCGGTGCCAGGCATGCAGGGGCGAGCGGCGCGGGTCGTCGGCCTGCTCGATCTGAAAGCTGGGGGCGACCTGCTGTCGGCCTTCGGGGGCGTTTTCCAGGCCCAGAAGCCAATCCACCGACACGCCGCGTGCCTCGCCGATGCGGCGCAGGGTTTCGGCGCGCGGCAGCCGGTCGATACTGGGGTCGAGGAACTGGCTGAGGGCCGAGCGATCCATGCCGGTGTCGCGCAGAAAACCCGCAACCCCCTTGGTCTCGGCGGCGAGAAGCTGCGCGAGGCGGTCCCGGAAAAGAGCGCAAAGCTGGCGTTTGTCCATATCTGAGGGGTAGGCGAGATAGTGTGAAAATACAACATATGACGTGAATATGTTGCAAATTATCATATCCATGCATGAATTCACGGACTTGTTACCGCGCCGGTTTGGCGCATAACGGTGACATCTTCTGTCAGTATGCGAGTCTTCATGGCCATGCCCTCAATGCCCTCCCGTTCGTCGCTCCGCCCGCTTGTGGAATGGCCGACACTGGGCATGGTGGCGCTTTGCTATGGCGGGTTGTGGGCGGTGCTGGCCTGGACCGACAGCCTTGGCACGGTCTTGTCGGTGCCGCTTCTGGCGGTGTTCATCGCGCTGCATTCCTCGTTGCAGCATGAGGTGCTGCACGGGCATCCGTTCCGGTCGCAGGCGCTGAGTGAGGGGCTGATCTTTCCGGCGGTGGGGCTGTTTGTGCCCTATCTGCGCTTCAAGGACCTGCACCTGAAGCATCATCACGACCCGGACCTGACCGACCCCTATGACGACCCCGAGAGCAACTATATGGATCCGGTGGCATGGGCGCGCCTGCCGCGCTGGCTGAGGGCGGTGTACCGATTCAACAACCTGCTGCTGGGGCGGATGGTTCTGGGGCCGGGGCTGTCCCTGTGGACGCTGTATGTCGAGGATGCCGCCGCGATCATGCGGGGCGAGGCGCGGGTGCGGCAGGCTTATGTGCTGCATGTGCTGGGGCTGGTGCCGGTGCTTGTGATCGTCAGCCTGTCGGCGGTGCCGCTCTGGGCCTATGCGGTGGCGGCCTATCTTGGGTTCTCGCTACTCAAGATCCGCACCTTTCTGGAGCACCGCGCGCATGAGAAAGTGCCGGGGCGCACGGTGATCATCGAGGATCGTGGCCCGCTGTCCTGGCTGTTTCTCAACAACAACTTTCATTCAGTGCATCACTGTCACCCCGGCGTGCCGTGGTACCGCTTGCCCGCGATATTCGCCGAACGCCGGGCGCAGTTTCTGGAGCGCAACCGGAGCTATTTCTATCGCTCCTATGGTGAGCTGTTCCGCCAGTTCTTTCTGCGGGCGAAGGACCCGGTGCCGCATCCGTTGATGTCCGATGCTCCGGCGCTGGAGAAAATCGAGACGGTGGATATGCTGGGTGCGCTGGATCAGAGCCCGCGCGGCGTGGCCAGCAACCACAGACCAAAGAGTGTATAGCCGATCATGAACAGGCCCATCGGGATCTGACTGATCGCGGCACGCCGGGCCGTGCCGAACAGCTCTAATGCGGCGTGATGCGCGACCAGCACAGACAGCACATGACCCGCCACCACAACCCCCGCCTGGGTCAGCCAGATCACCTTGACGCTATCGGCGGAATTGAGAAAGCCGGTGGTGACGCGGATATCGCCCAGCCCCAGGAAATTGGCCCCCTGTGCCAGGGGATCGCCGATCGCGGCCAGAAGGTACTGACCCTCGATCAGGAAACTGACGGTGAAATGCGAGATATGATAGGCCAGCGCGATGGGCAGAACGGCAGGGGCCAGGGCGGTGAAAACCGCCCGGAACGATGGCTGATCCGCGCCGGTTTGCCCGGTATTGGCGATGGCGCGGCAGGCCCAGACCACCAGCGCAAAGGCCAGCACAAGCCCGGCGATGGCCAGCCCCAGCCCGATCAGAGAAGAGCCGATCACGGCGGAACGGCCGGGAAATTCCAGCGGGTTCACGCCGATCAGGCCCAGCCACCAGAAGGTTTCCTTCAACCCGTCGAAACTGCCTGCCGCCAACAGGGTCAGAGCGAAGATGCTGAGACCGATGCCATAGCGCTGGCCTTGCCCCAGAGCCCAGCCGGGCAGGCCGATGGCGGGCCGCGTCCAGTCGCCAAAGAGCGAGCAGCGCGCGAGCAGAGTCGCGGCGACCGAGAATGCCTCACCCCGCGCCAGCCAGGTCTTGCCCCCGAAAAGCGCCATCGCGGCAAAGGTGAAAAGCCAGTAGCACGCCACACTAATGGCCAGGCGGTCTGGGTCGCTCGGGGCCGGGTCGGCGATGAAGTAACCGAAATAGATCACGAACACCGCCCAGGCGGGCCAGACGCCCCAGCGTTCGGGCAGGCGCAGCGGTGCCGCCGGATCAGGGCCGAAAAGCAGCCGGTACAGCCCGCTCCACGGGTTGATCCAGGTCCAGAAATTGCCAATCAGGCCCAGGGCGCTGATGATCGTGATCCACCAGCCGGTCCAGATCATCATCGGCAGCAGATTGCTCAGCGGATCGCGCGGACCGGTGAGGCCGATCACCACGAGCGCCAGAACCGCGGCAAAGGAGGCAAGACTGGTCAGATGCGGCAGCCAGCGGGGCAGCGCGGGCCAGGGCAGGGCGCGCGGGGTAAAGGCGCGCTCGACAACAGGTTTTGGCAAGAAGGAAACAAGCAGGATGGACGCCGCCACGGCAAGGCAGCCGCCGATGATGAATTGCTCGGTCGGCAGCAGCAGGACGAAAGCCTGCTCGGACACATGGGCCAACGCCGCTGTGGGGCAGAAGATGGCGGCGAGGCTTGTGAATTTTGCAAATGAAATGCGCATGAGGGCACGCTAGTCTGGGCGCGGGACAAGGAAAAGGGAGAAGCTGAATGCGCACGCCTCTTGTTGTGGCTTTCCTCGCTATCGTGCTGATTGCCGTGCTGGTTGTCTGGCGGAGCATGGGCGGGCAGACGCCGGTCACGCTCAGCAATGCGAAGGTGCAGGCCGAGAGCGGGGCGGAGGGCACGGCCATGGCCACGCTTAAGATTGAGGCCGGGGCGGCGCCGGATGTGCTTCTGTCGGCCAGCTCGCCCGAGGCGGAGGCGGTGGCGATCGTCTCGCCCACGGGGGCGACGCGGCTGACCATCCCGGCGGGCTCTGCGCCGTCGCTGTCGAGCGACGGGGCGTTTTTGCGCCTGTCAGGCGTGGACGGTGCGCTGGAGGAGGGGCGGCTGATCCCCCTGACGCTGGAGTTTGCCCGGTCCGGCAAAATGTCGGTGCAGGCCCGGGTCGGCGCGGAAGTGGACCCGCATGCGATGCACCGGGCCATGGCGGCGATGGCCGAGGCGGGCGGCGATGGGCCACCGCCTGCGCTGAGCATGGTGCTGGAGCCTGCCGCGGACGGGGCCACGCGGGTGCGCCTGACGGTCGAGAATTTCACCTTTGACCGTGAGGCGGCCGAAGTCGAAACACCGGTCCATGTGCCGGGGCGCGGGCATGGGCATCTTTATCTCGACGGGTTGAAGCTCCAGCGGGTCTATGCGCCGGAGCTGACCATCGGGGCCTTGCCGGAAGGGGCGTATACCGTGCGTGTGGAGCTCAACAGCAACAACCACATGCCCTATAGGGACGAGGCCGGCCCGGTGGCGGCCGAGGCGGTGCTGGAGGTGGAGTGACCGCCGCAAGGAGCAGTTTGACTTGGCGCAAAGCTGGTCCCCGTCGGTTCTGCTATGCTTCAGACGCGCAAAAGGATGCGTGATCAGGCAGGGGAGGCCAAGATGTACAAGAATATTCTGGTGCCAGTGGAATTTGACGAGGCGCATGATGCGAAGGAGTCGTTCGACATGGCGCAGGCCCTGTCGGAGGAAGGGGCGCATATCACCGTGCTGCATGTGATGGAGCCGGTTCCCGCCTTCGCGATGGCGCAGATACCGCCCGAGGTGTTCGCCAATACCCGCAAGGAGATCGAGACCCATATGCAGGCGCTGGCCGAGGCCTTTCCCAAGGCCGCGACGGTGCTGGTGTCGGGCCATGCCGGGCGCGCGATTGTCGATTATGCGTCAGAGCATGACATCGACTGTATCGTGATCGCCTCGCACCGGCCGGGGCTGGAGAACTATTTCCTTGGCTCGACCGCCGACCGGGTGGTGCGCCACGCGAAATGCGCGGTGCATGTGATGCGCTGAGGCGCCCCGGGGGCCGATCAGTTCAGGCGCCCGTGATCGGCCATGATCTGCCGCAGGCGGGCATGGTCCATCGCCTGCCAGCTTGATCCCTGCGGTTTGATCAAGGGCATGGTCTCGGCGGCGATCAGCGCGTTGAGCACCGCTTCTTCCACGGCATCCACTGCGGCGGCATAGACCGTATCGAGGTAGTGTTCGCCAAGGCAGGTCATGCTGTTGAACAGCGGGTGCTCGTCGGCGGTCATCCGGGGCAGGGGCAGGTCATTGGCGGTGGAAAAGGCCAGCATGATGTCGCCTGAATAATGCCCGCCCGAGGTGCCTGTGCGCCCGATGCCCAAAGCGCCCCGTTTGGCCAGGCGCCTGAGCTGGCCCGGCAGAAGCGGAATGTCCGTGCCGATGATCACGATGATCGAGCCGGTGTCGCGCCCGCCCATTCCGCTCAGCGGCGCATCCTCTGGCCAGAGCCGCCCCACCGGTACGCCACGCACCATGAGTTCGCGGCGCGTGCCGAAATTGGACTGTACCAGCGCCGCAACGGTGAACCCCTGAGTGCCCAGCGTGACGCGGCGCGAGGACGTGCCGGTACCGCCCTTGAATTCATAGGTCATCATGCCGGTGCCGCCGCCGGTATTGCCTTCGGCCACGGGGCCGGGTGCGGCGGTGTCGAGGGCGGCGCGGGCATGGGCCTCGGTCACGTGGCGGCCGACGATGTCATTGGCAAAACCGTCATAGGTTTCGGCCACCACCGGCATGGCCCAGCCGTGATCTCCCTGGAAATGATCGGCATAGGTGTCGGTCATCCAGCCGGTCGCGGCGTGATGCACCATGCCCACCGAATGGGTGTTGGTCAGGCAGACCGGCCCCAGGAAATAGCCCGCCTCGTTGATCCAGTGCGTGCCGGTCATCTCGCCATTGCCGTTGAGGTTGAAATGCCCGGCCCAGACCGGGCTCGGATCGCGCCGCTTGCCACGGGGCAGAAGGGCGGTGACGCCGGTGCGCACCGGGCCCGCGGTGAGCGTGGTCTGGCCCAGCTCGACGCCGGGAATGTCGGTGATGGCGTTGAACGTGCCGGGGGTGCCGTCAAACGGAATGCCCAGATCGCGGGCGCGGGGCTTGGTCATGGGGCGGTCCTCTGAAACGATTGGGTTCAGAGTACGGCGCAGGATTGCAAAGGCAACCGCCGAGAAAGGATCACCCGCCCCGGTTTGGCCCCGGGGCGGGTGGCGCGCGTCTCAGGTGACGTCGAATTCCAGCGCGCGGATCTGCTGGAACTTGCCGGTGGCCTTGAGTTTGGCCACCACGTCGGCAGGCACCGGCGCGTCCACATAGAGCAGGGCAATCGCCTCACCGCCCGCCGCCGAGCGGCCAAGGGTGAAGTTGGCGATGTTCACACCGTTTTCGCCCATGGTCTGGCCAAGGGTGCCGATGATGCCCGGCTCGTCATTATTGGTGGTGTAGAGCATGTGCCGCCCGATCTCGGCGTCGATATTGATGCCCTTGATCTGGATGAAGCGCGGCTTGCCGTCGCTGAACACCGTGCCGCCGATCGAGCGCTCGCGCTGGTCGGTCACGACGGTCAGCTTGATATAGCCCTCGAAGGCGCCCGACTTGTCCTGCTTGGTGGTCGAAATCTTGATCCCGCGTTCCTTGGCCACGACGGGGGCGGAAACCATGTTCACCTCGGGGTTCACCGATTTCATGATGCCCGCGACAGCGGCGCAGGTCAGCGCGTCGAGGTTCATCTCACTGACAACCCCGTCATAGAGGATGTTGATCGCCTTGATCGGCTCATCGGTCATCTGGCCGATGAAGTTGCCCACATGATCGGCAAGCTTGATCCAAGGGCCCATGACCTTGGCCTCTTCGGCGGTGACCGAGGGCATGTTGAGCGCGTTGGTCACAGCCCCGGTCAGCAGATAATCCGACATCTGTTCGGCGACCTGCAGGGCGACGTTTTCCTGCGCCTCGGTGGTGGCCGCGCCCAGATGCGGGGTGACGACCACGTTGGGCAGGTTAAAGAGCGGGTTTTCGGTGGCGGGTTCGACGCTGAACACGTCGAAGGCGGCGCCAGCCACATGGCCGGATTGCAGCATCTCGGCCAGGGCCTCTTCATCGACCAGGCCACCCCGCGCGCAGTTGATGATGCGCACGCCTTTTTTGGTCTTTTCCAGATTCTCGCGGCTCAGGATGTTGCGGGTCTGGTCGGTCAGCGGCACATGCAGGGTGATGAAATCAGCGCGGGCCAGAAGCTCGTCCAGCTCGACCTTCTCCACGCCCATCTTGTCGGCCTTGTCCTGGCTGAGGAAGGGGTCATAGGCGATGACCTTCATCTTCAGCCCGCGTGCGCGGTCGCAGACGATCCCGCCGATATTGCCGGCACCGATCACGCCGAGGGTCTTGGAGGTCAGCTCGACCCCCATGAACTTGGATTTCTCCCATTTGCCCGCATGGGTCGAGGCGCTGGCCTCGGGGATCTGGCGCGCCACGGCGAACATCATCGCGATGGCGTGTTCGGCGGTGGTGATCATGTTGCCGAAGGGCGTGTTCATGACGATCACGCCTTTTTTCGACGCGGCGTCCTTGTCGATATTGTCGGTGCCGATGCCTGCGCGTGCGATGACCTTGAGGTTGTCCGCGGCGGCGAGGATCTTCTCGGTGACCTTGGTGGCCGAGCGGATGGCAAGGCCGTCATACTGGCCGATCACTTCGGCCAGTTTGTCCTTGTCCTTGCCCAGGTCGGGCTGGAAATCCACGTCGATGCCGCGATCGCGGAAGATCTGCACGGCGGTTTCGGAGAGTTTGTCGGAAACGAGTACTTTGGGAGCCATGTTGGTGGTCCTTCGATTGGGAATGTCGGGAAGGTGCGTGAGATCACGCACCCTACGGATCATGCTGTAGGGTGTGTGCTTGCACGCACCTTACGCGGCTTTGGAAAGGGCTGCGATCTCGGTCTCGAACGCCCATTCAAGCCAGGGCAGCAGAAGCTCGATATCCGAAGTTTCCACCGTGCCGCCGCACCAGATGCGCAGGCCCGGAGGCGCGTCGCGATAGGCGCCGATGTCAAAGGCCACGCCTTCGCCCTCCAGCCGCTTGGCCACCGCCTTGGCAAAGGCAGCGCCATCGGTGATGCGGTCATCGGTGAACTTCAGGCAGACCGAGGTGTTGGACGCCGTCGCCGGGTCTTCGGCCAGGTTGGCGATCCAGTCGGTGCGCGCACAGAAATCCTGCAGCACCGCCGCATTGGCCGTGGCCCGGCCGATCAGCCCGTCGAGCCCGCCGACCGAACGCGCCCAGTCGAGCGCCAGAAGGTAATCCTCAACCGCCAGCATCGAGGGGGTGTTGATCGTGGCCCCCTCGAAGATGCCGTCGATCAGCTTGCCCGCTTTCGTAAGGCGGAAAATCTTGGGCAGCGGCCAGTCCGGGGTATAGCTTTCCAGCCGGTCAACTGCACGGGGGGACAGGATCAGCATGCCGTGCGCGGCCTCGCCGCCCAGCACCTTTTGCCAGCTGAACGTGGTCACATCGAGCTTGTCCCAGGGCAGGTCCTGCGCGAAGGCGGCGGAGGTGGCGTCGCAGATGGTCAGCCCCGCGCGATCGGTCTTGATCCAGTCGCCATCCGGCACGCGCACGCCCGAGGTCGTGCCGTTCCAGGTGAAGACCACGTCATTATCGGTGTCCACGGTGGCGAGATCGACGATCTGGCCATACTCGGCGGTCTTTACGTCCGCGTCGAGTTTGAGCTGTTTGACCACATCCGTGACCCAGCCCGAGCCGAAGCTTTCCCAGGCCAGCATCTCGACCTTGCGGGCGCCAAGAAGGTTCCACATGGCCATTTCCACCGCACCGGTGTCAGAGGCGGGCACGATGCCGATCTTGTAGTCAGCCGGAATGCCCAGCACCTCGCGCGTGCCTTCGATGGCCGCTTTCAGGCGTTCCTTGCCTACGGCGGCGCGGTGCGAACGGCCGAGGGGCGCGTCGGCCAGTTTGGATACGGAATATGCGGGGGGTTTGGCGCAGGGGCCGGAGGAAAAACGCGGATTGGCCGGCCGCGTGCCGGGTGTCGTCATAGCCATCAATGCTACCCTTCCAGATAAGCGCCCCTCGTTGGGGAGGGGTGTCCCACGGACCGGGGTAGCGGCGTTTTCCGGTCCCCGCAAGAGCATAAATGCCGCAACCGCGCCGGTTTATCGTTCAAATGCGACGCAGAGCGTTCCGATGGGAAACTTGTCAGCCTTTACAGGCTGCCGCGTGGTGGCGGCTGCATCTGGAAAACACCGGCGGCATGTCGTAGGTCAGCGCAAAGACCACGCCGCAGGAGCTTGCCCATGTACACCGCCACGCTGATCGCCCCCAGGGGCGTGCTTGACCCGACCCTTGCCAGTTCCCTGCGCAATGCCTGGGGCGGGGGGGATGTGGTGTGGCTTTCGCCGGACGAGGCGGCGGAATTCTCGCTGGCCGAAAAGCCCGGCAATCAGTGGGAGGTCTGGGAGGACCTGCAAGGCTGGAAGATCGACCTGGTCATCCAGCCCACCGAAGGGCGGCGCAAGCGGATGCTGCTGGCGGATATGGACAGCACGATGATCGAGCAGGAATGCATTGACGAGCTGGCCGAGGAGGCCGGTGTGGGCGCGCATGTGAAGGACATCACCGCAAGGGCGATGAATGGCGAACTGGATTTCGAAGGCGCGCTGACCGAACGGGTGGCGCTGTTGCAGGGGCTTGAGGAGCGAGTGATCGGGCAGGTGCTGGACAGTCGGATCACCTATATGCCCGGCGGGGCCGAACTGGTGGCGACGATGCGCGCGCAGGGCGGTTACGCGGCGCTGGTCTCGGGCGGGTTCACCGCCTTTACGGCGCAGGTCGCGGCACATCTGGGCTTTGACGAGAACCGCGCCAACACGCTGATCATCCGCGACGCGGCACTCACCGGAGAGGTGGCGCGGCCGATCCTGGGACGGCAGGCGAAGGTCGAGGCGCTGGAAGAGATCACCGCGCGGCTCGGGATCAGCGAGGCGGATGTGATCGCTGTGGGCGACGGCGCCAACGACCTCGGGATGCTGGGCCGGGCCGGGACGGGCGTTGCGCTGCATGCCAAGCCGTCGGTCGCGGCGCAATGCGATGTGCGCATCAACCATGGCGATCTGACGGCGCTGCTCTTTCTGCAGGGTTATGCGCGGTCGGAATTCACCACGTCCTGAACGGGCTGTCCGGGGGCGGTCATGGCCGTGATCCATTGGCGTGACGTGATCCGATAGCCATGGGTGCCCATCAGCACCATCACCAGTGGCGGGATATGCGCAGCCCCCCAGACCACGGCCACCTTGCCCTCGTCCCAGGTGTCGATGACATCGATGCAGGCGTCGATCAGCGCCTGATCGCGCCGCTTGACGACCGCGTCGTGAAACCCGTCGCCAAAAATCTCGTCGATGGAGCCATCGTCCTGCGGGCCAAGCTCTGCCAGCACGTCGATCATCTGGCGCCGGGCGGCGGGCAGGCGCAGGAACAGCGAGAGAACCGGCAGCAGGATATGAAACAATGCGCGCCGCAGCAGCGGCAGTTTGCGCCAGTGCCGGCCGAACTTGTCCGGGGCCAGATCGGCGTTTATCCAGTGGTCGCCGCCGCTCTCTGACATGCTGCGCGACTGGGCCGCCAGGGTGCGATGCCCGGCGGTGGCAATGCGGTGGCTGCGGTTGGCGGTGCGTCCGGCGGCGGCGCGTACGCCTTCCTTGAGCACGAGATCATGCGCATCCGCCTCCCGCGCCACCTGGCGGAAAAAGGCCCGGTCAGCGACATGAACCATCGGGAACAGCGTGAACGACGGCCTGCCGCGCCGCGACAGCGTCAGGCGCAGCATCTCCAGATTGCCGTTTTTCTTGCGCGAGAGCTTCACGTCGCCGGTGCTCCTTCGGTATGGTCATGTGACCCTAGTTTTGGAATGCGGCGGGTGTAGGGCGGTTTCGCGGGAAAAGGGGGCGATGATATTTCGCTGATCTTTTTGACGGGCAAAGATGTTATCTTTGACCCCGGACAGGCTCGTGGCACGAGGAAACCCGAACAGGAAAGGATACGACCATGCCGAAATTCATGCTCGCCTATCATGGCGGTGAGATGCCTCAGTCCGAGGAAGAGGGAGAGAAGATGATCGCGGCCTGGATGGGCTGGCTCGCCGGGCTTGGTGCCGCTGTGGCCGATGCGGGCAACCCGGTGGGCCTGTCGAAGACGGTGCATCGCGACCGGGTCGTGGATGACGGGGGGGCAAACCCGCTCTCGGGCTATTCGATCCTGATCGCGGACGATATCAACGCGGCCTGCGAGATGGCCGGGGGCTGCCCGATCCTGAACAGCGGGTCGGGCAGCGTGGAAGTGGCGGAAATCCACGAGATCTGAGCGCGCTGCTCATCCGCCTCTTACGTGGCGGCCTCGCGAGGCGGGCACGCAAGGGCCCGATGAGCGGCGCGTTCGTTCAGGCGGCGAGGCCCGCGCGGGTCTGACCGATCATCAGCGCCGCGCGGGCGGCCTCGCGCCCTTTCTCGACGAAATGCGCCTTATAGATCGCAGTGTGATGCGCCGTCTCCTGATACTGATGCGGGGTGAGCGACACCGACAGGACCGGCACGCCCGTATCAAGCCCGGCGCGCATCAGCCCATCGACCACGGCCTGCGCCACGAAATCGTGCCGGTAGATGCCGCCATCCACGACAAAGGCCGCGGCGGCCACCGCCGCATAGCGCCCGGAGGCGGCCAGATCGCGCGCCAGAAGCGGCATCTCGAACGCGCCGGGCACGTCAAAGACGTCGATCTGTGCCATTGGGATCAGCTCGGCAAAGCCGGTCAGCGCCTGGTCCACGATCTCGGCATGCCAGTTCGCCTTGATGAAGGCATAGCGGGGAAGTGTCATATCGGTCTCCTTTCACATTTTGACACGTCGCCCAGAGCATCAAACGAAAGGAGGCAGCGGGCAGACGCGCCCGCATGACCCTTGTCGCTCTCTTCCATCCGGACTGTGACCGTCGGCTCTGGAGTCGCACCAGATCTGCTGACACCCCGGACAATCCGGGGCCGCTCGCGGGCTTCGGGCGCTGGGTATCAGCCTCCCGTTACCGCCGGTGGGGAATTTCACCCCGCCCTGAGAACGCGCCCAGAATGAAAGCAAATCCCGGCGGTGGCAAGCGCCTTTGCGCCGCGTCAGAGAAGTCCGGCAGAGGGTTTGATCTGACCGGCATCAAAGCCCCGGCGGCTCAGCACGGGAGGGTTGAGGAAGCGTTTTGCCGCCGGGTGCCCGGCATCGAGCACGCCAAGGCGCACAAGCAGCGCCGCAATGGCGCTTTCGGAGGCGCGGCCGGCGCCATCGGTGATCTTCAGCGCCACGCCCAGCTTGCGGCGCGGCAGGATGGCGATGAAAAACCCCTCGGCCCCGGTCTTGAGCGCCACCGGTTCGGTGCAGGCGCGCATAAGCTGGGTGCAGGCGCGGCTTTCTCCGGCCACGAGCTCGGGATGGGCGATCATCGCGTCGCGCAGCCGGGCGGCCGCCGTGGCACGCATGCCCTGCCCCTCGCGGGCAGCGGCGAAAAAGGCCATGGCGCGGGCCATGCCATGCAGCGTGGTCAGAAAGTTCGGAGCCGAGCAGCCGTCGATCCCCCAGCCGGGGCTGGCGAGATCCGTGACCTCCTCGAAGGCCGCGAGGCAGGCACGCTGCACCGGGTGATCGATCTCGATATAGTCCGGCCCGCCGCCGAGATGCTGGTTGAGGGTCAGAAACCCGCAATGCTTGCCCGAACAGTTATTGTGAACCTGACAGGGCGCGTCGCCCGCACGGATTAGCGCGTCGCGGGCGGGAATGTCCTCGGGCTCCTGCGGGCCGCAGCGCAGGTCGGGCTCGCCCAGGCCCAGATGATCGAGCCAGGCCATCACCCGCACGGTGTGAATCGCCGCGGCGGAATGCGACGCACAAGCCAGAGCAAGCTGTTCGGTGGTAAGCCCCTGCGCATCGGCCGCGCCGCTTTCGATCAGCGGCAGCGCCTGGATCATCTTGGCGGAACTGCGCGGATAAACCACCTGATCCGGGTTGCCCCAGCTTTGGGTGATCTGTCCGGTCTCGTCACAGATCACGGCATGGCCCGAATGCTGGCTTTCCACCACCGGGCCGCGCCAAATCTCCACCATTGGAACCGGATGTGTCATGATTGTGATCTCCCGAACTGCGGCTGCGCGCGAAATTCTGCCAATTCCGGCTTCCAACTCTCGCCTGTTTCAGTCTAATATTGCAATGTCGAGTAAGAAATGACCGTGCCAAAGAAATAATCCGGGAAACGGGGGCGCACGGGACTAGGTTTTGAGGCAAAGGACAGCTTGGAGGCTGGACAGATGGGATCACAAATAGGGTCATTCATTGCACGCGGGATTGCTGGCGCGGCGCTGGCATTGGCCGGAACGGGTGTGATGGCGCAGGAAGAAAGCACCAATCAGGTGGCGGCAAAAACCGCCTGGTCGGTGTTTGAGGATCAGAATCCGCGCGAATGCTGGGCGGTGTCGTCGCCCACGGAAACGGTCAACAAGAAGGACGGGCGCGTCGTGGCGGTGCGCCGGGGCGATATCCTGCTGATGACCTTCTACCGGCCCGGTGCCGGCGTGAAGGGGCAGCTTGCCTTCACCGGCGGCTATCCCTTTGCCAGCGGGTCGACCGTCAATCTCGATATCGGCGGCAACGAGTTTGAGCTGTTCACCGAGGGCGAATGGGCCTGGCCTGCCTCCACGGCCGATGACGCCAAGATCATTTCGGCCCTGAAACGCGGTGCGACGGCCGTGTTGCAGGCGCGTTCCTCGCGCGGCACACAGACAACCGATACCTTCTCGCTGATGGGCTTTACCGCGGCAGTGGAAGAAGCAGAAAAGCGCTGTCAGTAACAGCGCTTTCCCGATCAGTCAGAGTGTCGTAAGGGCGCGCCGGGTCTGTCCCGGTGCGCGCCGTTACGGTCAGCTTGGAATCACGTGCCGGATCACCTTGAGGGTGGGGATCAGCCCGCTGGGCGGGGTGGCACAGGAATCAAAGGTGTGATTGGCGGCGATTTCGACCGACCCGGAGGCATGGAAACTCACCCCGGAATGGTTGATGGTGGAGGACGAGCTGGACGCCGACAGGTGAATGTCGTTATCGACGATGAAGCTGACATTCGAGCCTGCGAAATCCGCCGGAACGCTCATCCCCGACATCCCCATGACGACGGTTTGCTCGTCGACCGCGCAGCCGCCCAAAAGGTCACCGATGCTGGCGCCCGAGCTGGCGGTGATCGTGTGGGTGGATGCAAGGCGGGTCGAAATCAGAACCGATGACTTGATATCGGTCGCGGTCAGGAACTCGAAGCCGCAATTGGTGATGATCGCCACATCGCTGAATTGCGACGGGGTAAAGTATTTTTCACCGTTCTTGCCCGGCTTCTGCTTTTCCTCGCCAAATTCGATGCGCACGCTGTCCGGGTTGCCGTTGGATTTGCAGGTCACGTTATAGACCAGCCCTTCGGGCACATCGGCCAGCTCTTCGAACTGGGCATCCGTCATGTTCACAACCGAGCCGGTCTGAAGTCCGGCGGTCTTGATGCCCACGGTTTTAAGCGCATTCAGGGCGCTGTTCTCGATATATTTATCGCTGAAGAACGCGTCTTTGATGGCCGGATCGCCGGTGCCCAGGAACGAATCATACGCCCCCTGGATATGCGCGTTGATGTCGGGCAGGATCAGGTTCCGCTCAAAGGCGGCGGCCTCCGAGCCGGGATTGGCGCCATCGGTGCATTTACTGCCGCAGGAATCCAGATTCGGCATGCTCAGGCCCGAATTGGCCATGAAATTGTTCTGCTGCGACATCCAGATTTCATCCTGGCTGTGCAGGCAATATCCGGAGCCGAACGTGTTGCTCGACGACAGGCGCACCTTGTCCTTGGCGTAAATGCCGTCGGTGCTGTTGCAGCCCTTGAACACCGCCAGCGCAGCGACGCCGGTCACCGACAGGTTCCAGTTTGACAGGGATGTCTGCTCGGAGATCAGGAACAGGTCCGACACCCGGAGCGCGATGGTGCGCAGCGGATTGCCGGAGGCGCTGTTGCGGTGCAGTTGCACACGCACGGCATTGGGGGTGCCGGAGGTGCTGATCGAGTTGTTGTTCTCGTCGTAATGCACCAGCACGATATCGCTGTTCTGGTCGGCATAAAGGTTGCCGTAGAGATCGGACGGCATGTTGTTGTTGACAAAGGTCGCGGCCGCACTGGCCGCCCCTTGGGTGCCATTCATGGTTAGCTCGACCACCCCGGCATGCGCAGCCACGTCCGCGGTTTGCTGCATCTGTTGCTGATTGCGCCAGAAGTTCGAACCATCAATGGCGATACCGCCGATGATCAGCAGCATTGCGACAGCGAAAATACTGAAAACCGTGCCCGTTCCGTCATCATCCCGGGCATAGGCGGCGAGGCGGGCCCTGATCGGGTGTGTCGGCTTAGGCATTAGATCGGCTCCAGAGCTTGTGTTGTCGAGGCTTCAACCTGGTAGGGCGTGGCGAAGCTGAACAGGTTGAACACCGTCAGCTGACTCGCCGGCGAGGTCAGAACCACGGTCACGGTCTGACCGTTTTTGGTGACACTCGCCGTGGGCGAGGCGAATTTGTTGACCGCTGCCGCTTCGGCATAGGTTTTGGCTTGTTCTTCCGTGATCGCGTGGCGTGACACGAGACGCGCGGTATCCCTTGAAATGCTCCAGTAGTTGGACTGGCTCATAAACAGGATGCTGGCATCAATCGTGAGCATCAGGATGAACATGAAAACGGGCATCCAGAGCACGAATTCGATGGAGGCACTGCCATCGGCATCCTTCCTGAACCCTCTTGCCCGCCGGAACAAGTGTTTGGTTTTGCGTCCCATTTCAACGTCCCCTTCTAACCTGTCGCGCATCGCCTTTCGAACCGCGCCGCGACGGGTTGCGTCAAAAGCTGCAATCGTCGATTGCATGTCACTCGGGCCATCCCAACAATCGCCCAAGCTTCAGATATTCGAAATAAACGTGGCCAAAAAAAGGAAACATCTTGGTGAAATTGGGCACTGTGCCGCTGATTTCTCGTGAATTGCCGCTGTTTCGACCGTCAGAGGAGGGGGTCGGTCGCGCTTCTGCGCCGGGTATCCGGGGCCGCGGGCGGCGGTGTTGAACGGCTGATATATGTCGAAACTCAGACCAAAACAGGCGCAGGCGATTGATCATGGGCGCATGTTTCGGGATAAGGACACCGACAGGGTCGGCAGACCCCATGCAAAAAGAAGGTAGCCCCCAATGTCCAACGCCCAACTGGAAACCGCCATCGAAGCCGCCTGGGAGGCGCGCGACACGATCACCCCCGCCACCACAGGCGAGACACGCGAAACGATCGAGGACACGCTGAACGCGCTCGACAGCGGCAGCCTGCGCGTGGCCGAGCGCCAGGCAAACGGCGACTGGCATGTGAACCAATGGGCCAAGAAAGCGGTGCTGCTGGGCTTCCGCCTGAAGGATATGGAACGCCAGGAGGGCTCGGCTCAGGGCGGCGCCTGGTGGGACAAGGTCGACAGCAAATGGAAAGACTGGGGCGACAATGAATGGGGCGCTGCGGGCTTTCGCGCGGTGCCCAACTGCGTGGTGCGCCGCTCGGCCTATATCGCGCCGGGTGTGGTGCTGATGCCGTCCTTCGTGAACCTCGGGGCCTATGTCGACGAAGGCACGATGGTCGATACCTGGGCCACCGTGGGCAGCTGCGCCCAGATCGGCAAGAACGTGCACCTGTCGGGCGGCGTCGGGATCGGCGGCGTGCTGGAGCCGATGCAGGCGGGCCCGACCATCATCGAGGACAATTGCTTTATCGGGGCGCGGTCCGAAGTGGTCGAGGGCTGCATCGTGCGCGAAGGCTCGGTGTTGGGCATGGGTGTCTTCATCGGTAAATCCACCAAGATCGTGGATCGCGAGACGGGCGAGGTGATGTATGGCGAGGTGCCGCCCTATTCGGTGGTGGTGGCGGGCTCCATGCCGACCAAGAACAACATCAACCTTTATTGCGCCGTGATCGTGAAGCGGGTGGATGAGAAGACCCGCTCCAAGACCGGCATCAACGAGCTTCTGCGCGACTGAGGGAACCGATTGCCGCCAAGCGATGTCGGGGCAGCAGGATAGGCAAACGCGGAGGGACGTGCCATGGGACTCGGGATCATCGCATCCATCATCGTCGGCGGGCTTGCGGGCTGGATTGCCAGCATGATCATGAAGGCCAACACCGGCATTCTGCTGAACGTCGTGCTGGGGATCATCGGCGCGGTTGTGCTCAATGCCATACTTGGGCTGATCGGGATATATGCCGCGAACAGCTGGATTCCGCAGCTTTTTGTCGGCATCGCCGGGGCGAGCCTGTTGATCTGGGCCTATCGCAGGATGCGCTGACCGATAGGCACCGGCGGCGCGGCGCTTGACAGGGCCGCGCGAATGACCAAGGAACGCGGGCATGGCCAGGACAAACAGCAAACAGCAGGTCTATACCCTCCTTGTCGAAGTGGGCCGCAAGGAGGGCGATGGCCTGCCCGATGGGGCCACCGGGGCGGCGCTGATGCTCTATGCCTCCGGCGTGGACGAGGCCGAGGCCGTGCGCGAGAGCGTGGCAATCCTGAAACAGGCCGACATGGCGCCGCTCGATGTGACCGGCTACGGCACCCTGGCCGAGCGCGAGGCCGAGGGCCATGAGATCAGCGGCGAGGAGCGCGGGTTGATGCAACGCGCGCTTGAGGAAAACGCCGTGATCGTCGCGCAGGTGACGCCGTTTTTTGACGAGGCCGACACGTAAGGGGCGGACGAGTGCGCCGCGGCCTCACGCCACCCGGCTGAGGGCCAGCGCCACCGCTTCGAACGGTTTCAGCACCGGCCAGACCGGTTGCGGATGCTCGGGCAGATGCGCGCGGTCGAACGGGGCCAGCAGGCTTGCGGCCAGCGCGTCGGGTTTACGGCGCAGGCGACCCACATAGAGGCTCTCCACCGGGCAGCCCGCTGCATTGATCACCTCGTGATTGGGCAAAAGCAGGTGATGATAGGTCACCAGGTCCGGGCCGGTCGCAGGCAGGGCCGAGACATTGTTGATCAGGTGCCGGGCCGGGACCAGCACCGCCTCGCGGCCAAAGAGATACTCGACCTGACTGCCGCTGATCACCAGGCGCTGATGCGGGGCCACCACGATATCGCGGCGCAGCCCGAAATAGGGCGCCCGCAGGCGCACCGGACGCAGCGTGCCGTGGGCGGGCATGACCTGGCGCACGGTTTGCAGGACCGGCACCGCCTCGCCCGACTGGGTCTGCACCAGATCGCCGCGCCTGAGCGCCCCCGCGGGCATGAAGCCTGACGGGGTGGCCACCGGCACGCTGCCGGTCAGCCCGGGCAGGGGGCCTTGCGGCTCGATCCGGTCCGACAGGGCCAGAAGGCTGATGCCGGTCTCGGTTTCCGAGGCGCGGTAATGCGGGTGGATGATGACCTGCGCGAGATCCGCCATGGGCAGGGCATGCGGCGGCGGCATCTCGACCGAATGGGAGGTGTCGGCCTCGGGCCGTTCCATGGTCAGCCGCCCGGTCTTGCCCGGCGCGTCCCAGCGATAGGTCAGGCGGATCACATCCATCCGCCCATCGGGCACATGCGGCAGGGTGACATGGCGCATCCGGTCTTCCTGCGTTTCGATCAGGATGAACCCGCCGCCGGGCAGCGCCTGCAGCGACAGGCTGAACTGCCAGGGATGATCGCGTCCGATCTGCAGGAGCATCCGCGGACGCCCGTCGGGCGACAGCCGCGTTTCGGCCAGAAGTGTGCCGCGGGGCATCATCGTGTCGGGCGGCGGCAGCGGGCTGGAGGCCAGACGCGCATTGGTCAGCCCCTTGCGGTCAAAGCGGGGCGTGTCGCCGTCGAAAAGCCCGATCCACCCCATTCAGGCCGCCTCGCCGGTGGGCAGATCATCGACATGGGTGATGATCAGCGTGCCGCCCATGCTCTCGACATCATTGGCCAGAACATCGCCCGATCCGGTGCCGGTGCCGCAGACCAGGGGGCCGTCCTCCTCGCGGCGCGGCGAGATGCGCACCGGTTCCCCGACGATCCTCAGGGTCACGCCCTCTGATCCGGCCTTATCCCCGGCAAGGCCGAAACGGATCGAGTTCACCTGCCCGGCATGGACCGGGACGATCAGCGTCATCGCGGCGCTCAGCCCGTGTGAGCCCTGCGCTTTGCCAAAGGCGGAGGCGCTTTCGCCCGGAGACAGAGGGACAGGCCGCCCGTTGATCCAGACCGCGAAACTATCGGGACCGGTCCCCTCGGCGGAGAGAGACAGGCGCGCGCCCGTGAAAAGCAGACGCATCGTCAACACATCTCCGGCAGGGATGAAATCCACATCGAGCTGAGCCGTGTCACCGGCTCCGACACCGGTCGCCAGAACAGCCCCGCGACGGCCCGGCGTCCCCCCTGATGCGCCAGTGTCGTCACCAGAGCAGGTGCCCGAAAGGGCCGGATCCCCGGAACAGGACGCATTGAGGACGGTGGCCCCGGCGCCAAGCAGCGCCTGCGCCATCTCTGTCGCGCTTGTCCCGCGACAAATGGGATGTTTCAAAGCTGCACCCATACCCGCCTCATATCCCGTGAGGCAGCGCAATGATCAGCGCGGCGGATCTGCTCCGCTCCTGTCGTTTCTTGTGGACCTGCTCTGTGTCCGCTCGATACCGGGCCGTGTGCGGCCCTGCTGATTGCCCTGCCTCGGGTCATTTATTGAGGATTTGGTAGCAAGTTTCAGATGACCTGTTAAGGGGTTAACGGGGGTCTTCGGCGAAAATCGCAGAGATACGCGCCTTTGCCGCCACATTTGCGTGCGCTGGCAAAGCGCGCTAGGTCAGGACCGACGATTTTCCCGCCGACAGGACAGTTCATGACACATGCCCCGCTCGACCCCGTTGACCTGACCGCAAAGCTGATCCGCTGCGCCTCGGTGACCCCTGACGAAGGCGGCGCCCTGGTGTTGCTTGAGCAGGTGCTGAGCGAGGCCGGGTTTGCCTGCACCCGCGTCGATCGTGGCGGGGTGGCCAATCTTTTTGCCCGCTGGGGCGACAAGGGCGCGAACCGCTCCTTCGGGTTCAACGGGCACACCGATGTCGTGCCGGTGGGGGACGAAGCAGCGTGGTCCGTCCCGCCCTTTGGCGCGGTCGAGAAGGACGGCCAGCTTTGGGGGCGCGGCGCGACCGACATGAAATCGGGTGTGGCGGCCTTTGTGGCGGCGGCCGTGGACATGGTGCAAGAGGCCCCGCCCGAGGGGGCCATTATCCTGACGATCACCGGTGATGAAGAGGGCGATGCCGTGGACGGCACGACCGCCCTGCTCGACTGGATGCAGCGCGAAGGCGAGCGCATGACCGCCTGCCTGGTCGGAGAGCCGACCTGCCCCACCCATATGGGCGAGATGATCAAGATCGGGCGGCGCGGGTCGCTTTCGGCCTGGATCACCCTGACCGGCGTGCAGGGCCATTCGGCCTATCCGCACCGCGCGGTCAACCCGGTACCGGCCATGGCGCGGCTGGTGGACCGGCTGGCCTCGCATGAGCTTGACACCGGCACGGCGCATTTCGATCCCTCGACGCTGGCGGTCGTCACCATCGACACCGGCAACCCCACGACCAACGTCATTCCGGCGCAATGCCGCGCCACGGTCAATATCCGCTTCAACGACGCCCATTCTAGTCAGAGCCTGATCGGCTGGATGCAGAGCGAACTGGACCGGATCGCCGAAGAGACAGGGGTGACGGCGGCGATGGAGGTGAAGGTCTCGGGCGAAAGCTTTCTGACCCCGCCGGGAGAGTTGTCGGAGATGGTGACAAAAGCGGTGGAGGCCGAAACAGGGGTGCGGCCTGAGCTGTCCACCTCTGGCGGCACGTCGGACGCGCGGTTTGTGAAGGATCATTGCCCGGTGGTGGAGTTCGGCCTTGTCGGCAAGACCATGCACCAGGTGGATGAACGGGTTGAGGTGGCGCAGATCCGTCAGCTCAAGGCGATCTATGCCCGCATCCTGAAGGACTATTTCGCGTGAGTGTCGAGATCGTCCCAACCGAAGATCTGTCGGCCTGCCACGCGGTGCGCCGTGCGGTCTTTGTCGAGGAACAGGGTGTTGCGCCCGATCTGGAACAGGATGGCCGTGACGGCGAGGCGCTGCATCTTCTGGCGCTGGACGGAGATGTTCCCGTGGGCACCGCCCGTATCCTGATCAAGGATGGAACCGGCAAGATCGGCCGGGTCTGCGTTCTGCCCTCGCATCGCGGCGTCGGCCTGGGGCTGCGGCTGATCGAGGCGTGTCTGGACCGGTTGCGCGCCCTGCCCGATGTCACCCGCGCCGAACTGGGCGCACAGACCTATGCCCTGGACTTTTACGAGGCGCTGGGCTTTGTCGCCTACGGGCCGGTCTTTGACGATGCCGGCGGCCTCCCGCACCGGATGATGGAGCGCGCCCTGTGATCCGCCCCAAGCTGGTGGTCATGGTGAAAGAGCCGCGCCCGGGCCGGGTCAAAACGCGGCTCGGGCGCGAAATCGGAATGGTGCCTGCCGCGTGGTGGTTCCGCCGACAGGTGCGGTCGCTGCTGGCCCGCGTCGAAGATCCGCGGTGGGATCTGGTTCTGGCCGTGTCGCCCGACCGTGAGGGGCTGATGAGCCGCATCTGGCCCGCGCATCTGCCACGTATGCCGCAAGGCAAGGGCGGTCTGGGGGACCGAATGGGGCGCGTGTTCCTTAGCCTGCCGCCCGGGCCGGTCTGCATTATCGGCGCGGATATTCCCGGTGTGGGCAAGCCTCAGATCGCGCGGGCCTTCGCGGCGCTGGGGCGGCATGAGGCGGTGTTTGGCGCGGCGCCGGATGGGGGCTATTGGCTGGTGGGGCTGAAACGGGTGCGGGCGGTGCCCTCGGGGCTGTTCCGGAATGTGCGCTGGTCCACCGAACATGCGCTGGCCGATACGCTGCGCGCCTTTGAGCGTGATCGCGTGGCGCTCACCGACACGCTCCGGGACGTGGACACCGCCGCCGATCTGTCCGCCGCTCGTCAGCCCTGACAGGCTGCCTCGCGCGGCGCGCACGCAAGGGCGCGACAAGCATTTCCCGGATGACGCCCCGCATCAGCCATGCTAGGCCGGTTTCATGAGCACCCTGCCGACGAAGGACGAAATCCTGCAATGGATTTCCGACAACCCGACCCTCACTTCCAAACGCGATATCGCCCGGGCCTTCGGCATCAAGGGCGCGGACCGGATCGACCTCAAGCGCATGCTGAAAGAGCTGGAGGCAGAAGGGCATCTCGAAAAGCGCAAGAAGACCTATCGCGACCCGGACCGCCTGCCGCCCGTGGCGTTGTTGCAAGTGACCGGCCAGACCCCGGACGGAGAGTTGACCGCGCGCCCGATGGAGTGGCATGGCGAAGCGGCGGAACCCAAGGTTCTGGTGATCCCGCGCGCCTCGGATCCGGCACTGGGCGAAGGCGACCGGATCCTCGCCCGCGTGCAGGAGGTGACGGGCGAGCCGCACCAGTATGAAGGCAAGCTGATCCGCCGGATCGGGACCAACCCGCTCAAGGTGCTGGGCATTTTCCGCAAACGCGGCGAGGGCGGGCGCATCCTGCCCATCGACAAGGGCGACGGCAAGGAATGGCGCGTGGCTGCTGATGCGGTGAACGGTGCCAGGGATGGCGAATTGGTCGAGGCCGAACAGGCCGGGCCCAAGGACCGGCTTGGCTTGCCCTCGGCGCGGATTACCGACCGTCTGGGCGATCCGACCGCGCCCAAGGCCGTCAGCCTTATTGCGATTCACCAGCATGGGATCCCGGACGACTTCCCCGACGAGGTGATCGCCGAGGCGGACCGCATGAAACCGGCGGGCCTGAATGGCCGCGAGGACCTGCGCGAGCTGCCGCTGATCACCATCGACCCCGCCGATGCGCGCGACCATGACGACGCGGTCTATGCCCATGCCGATGACGACCCCGGAAACGAGGGCGGGCATGTGATCTGGGTCGCGATTGCCGATGTGGCCTATTACGTGCGCCCTGGCTCTGCTTTGGATCAGGAGGCGCGCAAGCGCGGCAATTCCAGCTATTTCCCCGACCGCGTCGTGCCGATGCTGCCCGACCGGCTTTCGGGCGATCTGTGTTCCCTGCATGAAGGCGTGCCGCGCGCCTGTATCGCCGTGCGCATGCAGATCGACGCCCATGGCGAAAAGATCGGTCACCGCTTCGTGCGTGGCCTGATGCGCTCGCCCGCCTCGCTCAACTACCACGAGGTGCAGGCGGCCATGGATGGCGCGCCCAATGAGGCATGCGCGCCGCTGATGGAGGAGGTCATCAAGCCGCTTTATGCCGCGCATGAGGCGCTGAAAGACGCGCGCAACCGCCGCCAGCCGCTCGATCTGGACCTGCCCGAGCGCAAGGTCGAGCTCAGCGAGGAAGGCAAGGTGCTCAGCGTCAATTTCGCCGACCGGCTGGAGGCGCATAAGATCATCGAGGAATGCATGGTGCTGGCCAATGTCGCCGCCGCCGAGACGCTGATTGCCAAACGCTCACCGCTTCTGTTTCGGGTGCACGAGGAGCCGCCGCCGGAGAAGCTGGAGACGCTGCGCGACGTGGCCGATGCCGCCGGGCTCGTCCTGGCCAAGGGGCAGGCGCTGAAGACGCAGCACCTCAACCAGCTTTTGCATGCCGCGCAGGACACGGACCATTCGGAAGTGATCAACATGGCCACCCTGCGGTCGATGACACAGGCCTATTATGCGCCCGCGAATTTCGGCCATTTCGGGCTGGCTCTGGCGTCCTATGCGCATTTCACCTCGCCGATCCGGCGCTATGCCGACCTGATCGTGCACCGTTCGCTGATCTCGGCGCATGGCTGGGGCGAGGACGGGCTGACCCCGCGCGATATCGAGACGCTGCAAAGCACGGGTGAGCATATCTCGGACACCGAGCGCCGCTCGATGATGGCCGAGCGCGATACGAATGACCGTTACCTCGCGGCGTTTCTTTCTGAACGCATCGGCGAGGCATTTACCGGCCGGATCAGCGGCGTGGCCAAATTCGGGGCCTTCGTGCGGCTGGACGAAACCGGGGCTGACGGGCTCATTCCGGTGCGCTCGCTCGGGCGGGAGTTTTTCCGCTTCGATCGCGATGCCGCCACGCTGACCGGCGAGGATAGCGGGCTGGTGATCGGTCTGGGCCAACGTGTCACCGTGAAGCTAAGCGAAGCGGCTCCGGTGACGGGTGGTCTGGCGCTGGAACTGGTCAGCCTTGATGGCAAGACGGTGACGCGCAAGCCTGGCGCGCGGGGCGGCAAGGCACCACGCCGCAAGGCGGGCCAGGCCAAACGGAAAGCCGACAAGACCAAGCGCAAGGTGGCCCGCAAGCGCCGTTGAGGCGGCCGCTCATCCGGCCCTGACATGCCGGCCTCGCGTCACATCGGGTAAAGCGCGGCGCGCGCCCGTTTGATATAGCCCATCAGCGCCGGAGACCCCCGGACCAGCCGCCGCAGCCCGGTGTCACAGGGCAGGGTGCGGATCATATCGAGCACGGGCGCGATGGCAGCATCGGCGGCCGTAGGGCGCTCGCCAAAGAGAAACGGCCCAGTGCCGAGTGTCGTGCTTATGGTCTCAAGGTCCTGCGCCAGCCGCGCCAACCGCTCTTCTTCGCTGAATTGCGCGATGCCGTTGATCATCATCGCCGCGCGCACCTTGCGCCGGATCATACCGGATACCGGGCCGCGCATCATCCGCGGCACCCGGTTGAAAAAGGCCTCGCGGACCTCTGGCCAACACTCGTCGCGCAGCCATCGGTCATGCGCCATCCCGGCCGCAAGATGCCCTTCAACCATTCTGATCAGCGCATGTGAACGGGCCTTGTCCTGCGCGGACAGACCCGCGTCAAACGCCGCTCCTTCAGCCTCCAGATACGCCTGGATATGCGCGCTGTCGGGGATCAGCCGCCCCTCCGCCGTCTTCAGAACAGGCAGACGGCCCAGCGGCATCTTGCGCGGATCTGAAAGATATTTCGGCTGCCAGTCCTGCCCTGAAAGATGCAAAAGCGCCATTGCCTTGACGCAAAACGGGCTGTGGCTGGGCATCTCGAAACTAGGTCCGAAGGTGAGCAGGGTCAGCATGTCGTCTCTCCTCGCTGATGCACAAGCGCTGGCGTTCGATACTGTCACTATCTGGCAGGATGTGCCACCATACTGTCACCATGTCCCGTACCCACCGCCTTTTTCAGCTGATGCAGGCCCTGCGCCTGATGCCGCCTCCGGCCACCGCCGCCGATCTGGCGCAGGATCTGGGCGTGTCGCCGCGCACCGTGTACCGCGATATCGACACGCTGCGCAGCCTCGGCGCGGTGATCGACGGCTCGGCGGGGTTCGGCTACACGCTGATCGAGGATGCCGCCCTGCCGCCGCTCAGCTTCGACACCGATGAGCTGGAGGCGCTGGTGCTCGGCCTGCGCGAAGTGGGCGAGGTGGGCGACCCGGCGCTGGTCAAGGCGGCGCAGACCGCGCTCAGCAAGCTGCGCGCCCGCCTGCCCGCGGCCCAGGCGCACCGGCTGGAACATGCGGTGCTGACCGCGCGCCGCTATGCAAGGATGCCCGAGCCCGGCATCGACGTGAGCGCGCTGCGTCAGGCCACCTGGGACGAGCGCACCATCCGGTTCGATTACTCCGATGCCGAGGCCCGCGCCACCACGCGCGAGGTCGATCCGCTCTCGATCGTTTTCATGCAGGCGTCGCATTGCCTTCTGGCCTGGTGCCACCTGCGGCGGGATTTCCGTGCCTTCCGGCTTGACCGGATGCGCCATCTGGAACTGACCGGCGCCTCGTTCCGCCCCCGGCGCGTGCCGCTCCTGCGGGACTATATGGCGCGCCTCCGCGAAGAGATGACACCGGCCGACCCCGCGCATTGAAAACCGCCTTGCCGCTCTGGCTTGCCGGGACACCGGTCAAGCGGCGTTCTGTTTTGCGGATCCTCCGGACAACAGGCGGGCATGCCGCCATCCGCCTGCGGGCCCAGCCGTCTCGCGCCACGCGGCAGCGGTCGCGCTGCTTCGGCAATTCGCTGCTCCTCACGCAGTCCTGACTTTTGATTTGCCCCGCTTCGCGCTACCATCCTGTCAACGAGCATGAAAAAGAATAAAAAGGATCAGGCCATGCGTATAAGCGTGCAGAGGGGCCTTCTCGGGGCGGCCGTGACGGGTATCCTGTCATCCGTGGCGGCCTGGGCCGGGCCGGTTGAGACGTCACTGCGGCCGCACCTGCGCCCCGGGACGCTGACGCCGCAGGACGTGGTTGTCGTGCTTGATGTGCCGGTGAATGCTCTGCGCCCGGTCATGCGCCCGTCCAATCTGGAGACCGACCCCGCCAAGGTGATCCTCGCCTCCACGAAAAACCCCGGGTTCGATAAGTGGATCAAGGGCTTTCGCGGCCGCGCCCTGTCCGCAGGCATCCGTGCATCGACCTTCGACAAGGCGTTTCGCGGGGTGCAATACAACGCCGAGGTGGTCGACAAGGACCGCAACCAGGCCGAATTCAAGCGCAACATCTGGGATTATCTCGACAGCGCCGCCTCACCCGACCGGGTGAGCGAAGGCAAGGCCGCCCTGCGCAAGCACCGGCGCGCGCTTGACCGGATCGAGCAGCGCTATGGCGTCGAGGCAGAGGTGGTGACCGCCGTCTGGGGTCTGGAAAGCCGCTATGGCACGCGCATGGGCGATATCAACGTGATCGAGGCGATGGCGACCCTGGCCTATGACGGGCGCCGCGGTGCGTTCTTTGAAAAACAGCTCATCGCTGCGCTGAAAATCCTGCAATCGGGCGATGTGGCGCCGCGCCGGATGACCGGCTCCTGGGCCGGGGCGATGGGGCACACGCAATTCATTCCCACCTCCTATCTTGCCTATGCTGTGGACGCGACCGGCGATGGCAGGCGCGACATCTGGTCGAAGAACGATCCGACCGATGCACTGGCCTCCACCGCAGCCTATCTCAAGCGGTTCGGCTGGGTCAAAGGGATGCCCTGGGGGCTGGAAGTGAAAGTGCCCAAGGGGTTCACGGATACCGGCTCCAAACGCATGCCTTCCGACTGGGCGGCGCGCGGGGTGACCGATATGCGTGGACGCCCGGTAAAGGATTACGGCTCGGCCCGTATCCTCATGCCCGCGGGGGCGGCAGGGGCGAAATTCATGGTGTTCAAGAATTTCGACGTGATCAAACGCTATAACAATGCCGATGCCTATGCGATCGGCGTCGGCCATCTGGGCGACCGTATCGCCGGCGGTCCGCCGATCCAGGCCGGCTGGCCGCGCGGCTACACCCCGGTCACCTTCGAGCAACGCAAGGAAATTCAACGTCGGCTAAAGCGCAAGGGCTACCCTCTGGAAAAGATCGACGGGATCATCGGCCCGAACACGGTCAAGTCGATCAAGGGCTTCCAACAAAGCATCGGGGTAGAGCCGACGGGCTATCCTTCGGTCGAGCTCTTGCAACAGCTCAAACGCCGCTGACTGAGCAGCCCCTCTTCATTGTTCCGAAAATACTCCGGGGGTTTGGGGGCAGCGCCCCCAAGGCCTGCGTGGCCTGAACGCAATTCAACCGGTTGTGGCGCAGCCACGCCTTTGGATCAGGTCAGTCAAACGTCCCCGCCACACGCCCCAGCAGCATGAAGGCACGGGCGGTGCGGGTGTCCGAGAGGTCGGAAATTTCCGCATCGGTCGCGGTTTCCGCGAAGTCCGAGATCATCCGGTCGAACTTGCGCAGAAAGTGATGCGCCGCATCGCGGAAGATCGGATCCGAGCGCATCCGCGTGGCGGTGAGCGCCAGCGACGAGCGGTCGCGCACCCCGCCCAGCGTGGCGATCTGGCGGCCACGCTCCCCGGCGGCAAAGCGGCGCCAGATTTCAGGGCGGGCCATGTCAGGGCGCAGATCGTCCATATAGATGCCGTCCTGGCTCATCAGGGTCAGCACGTCCTGGCTGGCCTGGACAAGCTGTGCCGTCGGCCTGTGCTTGAGCGCCCGGCGCAGCGCGGCAAAGCCTTCCTTGTCTTCCGCCGTTTCGGGGAAGTTCAGCGCGCGCACGAAATCCTCGTGGGCAAGCGGCGGTTCCAGCGCCTCGGCGGGGGTGCCCAGCGGCAGGGCCACCTGATCATCCGGGCCCACCGCCGCCGCTGTGGCAGGGGTGGCCGGGCGCGGCGTGACGGGCTGCCGGGTGGAGGAGAACATCGCCAGCACGGTTTCGGTCTTGCGTTGTGCTGCGGCGATTTCATCGAGCTTCTTGGCGACCGAGGGTTCCTGCGTGGTGGCCTGGCCCTGGATCTGGGTCAGATAGGTCTGGCGGATCGCGTCGATCGCGGCCTGCAGGCGCTGGCTTTCCTCGCGGATCACGCGCGAGGATTTGGTCGCCATCACCGCCACCCAGATCATCGCGACCGGCAGGAACACCGCCATCAGGATGGTGACAAAGCGCAGCGCGCCGCCCTCGGCAAAGGCCCCGGCGGGCTCCAGCACCAGAAAGAAGATCGCGGTGAGCGCCAGCCACAGGAACGACAGGACAATCGCCACGACCTCGACCGTGGAGAGCTGCTGTGTCTTCGATTTTTCATAGACCCCGAGAGAACTCGGGGGAGTGTCGCGCCGGTTGGGCATCGTGGGATCCCGCTCAGATATAGGCGATCTTTAACACTTCGTAAGAGCGTTCGCCACCAGGCGTGCGCACTTCGACGCTATCGCCCTCTTCCTTGCCGATCAGCGCGCGGGCGATAGGCGATTTGATGTTCAGCAGCCCGGCCTCGATATTGGCCTCGTGCTCGCCGACGATCTGATAGGTCTTTTCCTCGTCGGTATCCTCATCCACCAGCGTCACCGTCGCGCCAAATTTGATCGCGCCGGACAGCTTCGACGGGTCAATCACTTCGGCGAGGCTCAGAATGCCCTCGATCTCCTTGATCCGGCCCTCGATGAAGCTCTGCTTTTCCTTGGCCGAATGATACTCGGCATTCTCCGACAGGTCGCCATGCTCGCGCGCTTCGGCAATCGCGCGGATGATGGCCGGGCGTTCCTCGCTCTTGAGCTGCTTCAATTCGGTTTCCAGGGCGGTATGGCCGCCGCGGGTCATCGGGATCTTGTCCATGAGGCTGGCTTTCTCATCTGTCTGCCGTCAGGGGCGCACCGCACCGGCGCGCATACCGACAAAGAGATAGGCGAAAGGAACATGCGCTGCAATGGGGAGAATGGCGCGCCGCCGCGGCGGCTTTTGACGCAAATCCGCATTTCGACGTCGTGTCGCGATTGACCCTGCCCTGTCACTGGCGCTAAGCAGCTTTGGACTTATTTTGCCGCAGGCAACCAGGGGAACACAGCGATGTCCGAGATTGAACGCGAAGCGATGGAATATGATGTGGTGATCGTGGGCGCAGGCCCCGCCGGGCTGAGCGCCGCGATCCGCCTCAAGCAACTGGACCCCAGCCGCGAGGTGGTGGTGCTGGAAAAGGGCTCGGAAGTGGGCGCGCATATCCTGTCGGGTGCCGTGCTGGACCCGTGCGGCCTGAACAAGCTGATCCCCGACTGGAAGGAAAAGGGCGCGCCGCTCAACGTGCCGGTCAAGGATGACAATTTCTACATGCTGGGCGAGGCCGGTCAGATCCGCATCCCCAACTTCCCCATGCCGCCGCTGATGAACAACCACGGCAATTACATCGTCTCGATGGGCAATGTCTGTCGCTGGATGGCCGAGCAGGCCGAGGAACTGGGCGTCGAGATCTTCCCCGGCATGGCCTGTTCCGAGCTGGTCTATGGCGAGAATGGCGAGGTCAAGGGCGTGGTGGCCGGTGAGTTTGGCAAGAACGCCGACGGCACCCCCGGCCCCGCCTACGAGCCGGGCATGGAGCTGCATGGCAAATACGTGTTCCTCTCCGAAGGCGTGCGCGGGAGCCTGTCGAAAGAGGTGATCGCCAAATACGACCTCAGCAAAGGCAAGGAGCCGCAGAAGTTCGGCATCGGGATGAAAGAGATCTGGGAGATCGACCCCGACAAGCACCGCGAAGGCTCGGTCACGCACACGATGGGCTGGCCGCTGGGCAGCAATGCGGGCGGCGGGTCGTTCATCTATCACCTCGACAACAACCAGGTCTATGTCGGCTTCGTTGTGCACCTGAATTACCGCAACCCGCACCTCTTCCCTTACATGGAATTCCAGCGCTTCAAGCATCACCCGATGGTGGCCGAGCTGCTGAAAGGCGGCAAGCGCGTGGCCTATGGCGCGCGGGCGATCACCGAGGGCGGGTATCAGTCCATGCCCAAGATGGTGGCGCCGGGCGTGGCGCTGCTGGGCTGTTCGGTCGGTATGGTCAACGTGCCGCGCATCAAGGGCAACCATAACGCGATGCTCTCGGGCATGGCCGCAGCCGAAGCCGCGCATAAGGCCATCGAAGCGGGCCGCGCCAGTGACGAGCTGAACGACTACGAAAACGAAGTGCGCACCGGCCCTATCGGCAAGGACCTCAAAAAGGTCCGCAACGTCAAGCCGATCTGGTCCAAGCACGGCCTGCTGGCCAGCCTCACCCTGGGCGGGTTTGATATGTGGACCAACACGCTGGGCTTTTCGCTTTTCGGGACCATCGGCCACGGCAAGACCGACGCGGCCGCGACCGAGCCTGCCTCCAAGCACAAGCCCATCGACTACCCGAAACCCGATGGCACGCTCAGCTTTGACCGGCTCACCAATGTCAGCTTCTCGATGACCAACCACGAGGAAAGCCAGCCCGCGCATCTGCAGCTCACCGATCCGAGCGTGCCGATCGACGTGAACCTGCCGAAATTCGCCGAACCGGCGCAACGCTATTGCCCGGCCGGGGTTTATGAGGTGGTGGACGACAAGTTCGTGATCAACTTCCAGAACTGCGTGCATTGCAAGACCTGCGACATCAAGGACCCCAGCCAGAACATCACCTGGGTCACCCCGCAGGGCGGCGACGGGCCGAACTACCCGAATATGTGATCAATTCCTCGCTTATGTGATCGGGCGGCGCAGCGATTGCGCCGCCCTTTGCATTGCCTCTCCCGCCTGCAAAGTCTACCTTTGCGCTGGCAACCAAAAGCAACAGGGCAGATCAGCGTGAAAACAGGTGTCATTCTTTCCTTGGCAACGGCAATTCTGCTGGGCACACCGGCCCCGCCGGTCTGGGCGGATGACGCCATCGGGGCCTATCTGGCCGCGCGGCAGGCCCGTTACGACAATGATTTCGCCGCCGCGGCGCAATATTTCACCCAGGCGCTGGCCAAGGATCCGTCGAACCCCGAAATCCTCGAATCCGCCACGGTCGCCCATATGTCGCTTGGTGATCTCGACCGCGCCGTGCCGATCGCCCGCAAGATCGAAGCGGACGGGCTGATGAGCCAGGTCGCCTTCATGGCGCTGGTGGCGGACGAGGCCAAGCGCGAGGACTATCAGGCGCTGTTCACCCGGATCGAGGAAGATCGCGGTGTCGGTATGCTGGCCGATGGTCTGATCAAGGCCTGGGCCTTCCGTGGCGAAGGCCAGATGGACGAGGCGCTGACCCAGTTCGACGCGGTGGCGAATGAGCGCGGATTGCGCAGCTTTGCGATTTATCACAAGGCGTTGGCCCTGGCGTCGGTGGGCGATTACGAAAGCGCCGAGAAGATTTTCTCGGGCGAGGTCGACGGGCCCATTCAGCGCACCCGCCTTGGCACCATCGCCTGGGCCGAGATCCTCAGCCAGCTTGAGCGCGGCGACGACGCGGTGGCCATTCTCGAAGACACGTTCGGTCCGTCTCCCGACCCCGAGATTGCCGATCTGCGCGACCGGCTGACCGCGGGCGAGACGCTGCCCTTCACCCGCGTACGCACCGCGCAGGACGGCATCGCCGAAGTGTTCTTTACCCTCGGGCAGGCTCTGATGAGCGAAAGCGCCGATGACTACACCCTGCTCTATGCGCGCGTCGCCGAGTATCTCAAACCCGACCATATCGACGCGCTGCTCATGACGGCGGAGCTGCTGGAATCGCTGGAACGGTTCGAGCTGGCCAATGACGCCTATGCCCGCGTGCCGCGCGATCACCCCAATTTCCATGTGGCCGAACTGGGCCGCGCCGAATCGTTGCGCCGCGCCGAGAAAACCGATGCGGCGGTCGAGGTGCTGACTCAGCTTTCCGAAAGCCACCCCGAGCTGCCCATTGTGCATGTCTCGACGGGCGATCTTTATCGCCAGCTTGAGAACTGGGAAAAATCCATCGCCGCCTATGACCGCGCGATCGAGATTTACGACGCCCGCGACCAGGGTCAGTGGTTCGTCCACTACGCCCGCGCGATCAGCCATGAGAGGCTCGACAACTGGGACGCCGCCGAGGCCGATTTCCGCCGCGCGCTGGAACTGAACCCGGGTCAGCCGCAGGTGCTCAACTATCTCGGCTATTCCATGGTCGAGTTGCAGATCAACCTCGACGAGGCGCTCGGCATGATCGAAGAGGCCGTCGCGGCACAGCCCAATTCGGGCTATATCGTCGACAGCCTCGGCTGGGTGCTCTACCGGCTTGGCCGCTACGAAGAGGCGGTGGTGCATATGGAACGCGCGGTCGAGCTGGAGCCGGTGGACCCGGTGATCAACGATCATCTGGGCGACGTGCTCTGGGCCGTGGGCCGCTTCACCGAGGCCGAATTCCAGTGGAAGCGCGCGCTGTCCTTCGTCGATGCGGAAAACGCCTCGCCCGATGTCGATGCCGACCGCATCCGCCGCAAGCTCGAAGTCGGGCTCGATATCGTGCTTGAGGAAGAAGGCTCACCGCCTCTGCGCGTGGCGGATGATGGTTAAGGTTCTCGCTCCGGCCAAGATCAACCTCACCCTGCATGTGACCGGCCGCCGCGACGACGGCTATCACCTGCTCGATTCGCTCGTGGTGTTCGCCGATATCGGCGACACCGTGCGGGTGAAGCCATCGGATACGCTGTCGCTTTCGGTCGAAGGGCGGATGACCGCCGGTGTGCCGCTGGATGAGCGCAACATCATGATCCGGGCGGCGCAATTCATGCATGTCGGCGCCGAGATGCGCCTGACCAAGAAACTGCCCAACGCGGCCGGGCTTGGCGGCGGCAGCAGCGACGCGGCGGCCACGCTCAAGGCGCTGTCGGAGCTGACCGGCAAACCGATCCCCGAGAACCCGCTGGCGCTGGGAGCGGATGTGCCTGTGTGCCTTGTGGGCCGCGCGGCGCGCATGCGCGGCATCGGCGAAAGTGTCGAGCCGCTCCACGGCCTGCCCAAGCTGCATGCTGTGCTGGTCAATCCCAACCGCCCGGCCCCGACCAAGACCGTTTTCAAGAAGCTGGAAAGCCATGAAAACCCGCCCATGCCCGAGGTGATCCCCTCCGGCCAGTCCCGGGCCGAGTTCATCACCTGGCTGAAGGGCATGCGCAACGATCTGGAGGCACCCGCCATCGCGGTCGAGCCGGTGATCGCCCAGGTGTTCAAGGCGCTGGAGGTCACCCCCGGCTGTCGCCTTGCGCGGATGTCGGGCTCGGGGGCCACCTGCTTTGGCCTTTATGACAACCGTGAAACCGCCCGTGCGGCGGCGGGACGCCTGCGCGAACAACAGCCCGGCTGGTGGGTCGCTGCGGCACGTCTGAATGCAGGGCACCCATCGTCGCGGCCCTGAACAGGGTTAACTCGGACAGTCAGTGGAGCGCGCCCGTTTTCAGGCGCTCGCTCGCGGCTCAGCTGATCCGCGCCACCACATATTCGGCCAGATCGTCCAGCATTGTGCGTATGGGATGCTCGGGCAGAGAGCGGATCGCCGTCTGCGCCCTGGCGCTCCAGGCCAGCGCCTCGGCCCGCGTGGCCTCCAGCGTGCCATGCTTGTCCAGCAGTGCCAGCGCCTGATCCAGATCGCCTTCGCGCTGATCGCCCTTCTCGATGGTCCGCTTCCAGAAGGCGCGCTCTTCGGCATCCGCCGCCGCCACTGCCTTGATCACCGGCAGCGTCAGCTTGCGTTCGCGGAAATCGTCTCCGACATTCTTGCCGGTGGCACTGCTCTGGCCCTGGTAATCCAGCAGGTCATCGACGATCTGAAACGCAATTCCCAGAGCATCGCCATAATCAAAGAGCGCCTGCACCTGCGCTTCGGGCGCGCCCGCGATCACGCCGCCCACTTCGGTCGCGGCCGAAAACAGGGCGGCCGTCTTGCCGCGCACCACTTGCAGGTAAATCTCTTCGGTTGTGGACAGATCGCGCGAGGCGGTCAGTTGCAACACCTCGCCCTCGGCAATCGTCGCCGACGCGCCGGACAGAATGTCCAGCACCCGGAGAGAGCCGGTTTCAACCATCAACTGAAACGCGCGGGAAAACAGGTAATCGCCCACCAGGACGCTTGATTTGTTGTCCCACAGCAGGTTCGCCGTGGGCCGTCCGCGCCGCTGTGCGCTTTCATCGACCACGTCGTCATGCAACAGGGTCGCGGTATGGATGAACTCCACCGTTGCCGCCAGATGCACGTCAAAATCGCCGTCATAGCCGCACATCTCGGCACTGGCCAGCGTCAGCATCGGGCGCAGACGCTTGCCGCCGGCCTCGACCAGATGGGCCGTCACTTCGGGGATGCGCGGCGCGTGACGCGAGGCCATCCGCTCGCGGATCAGCACATTCACTGCCGCCATCCGCTCGGTCAGATGCGCGGCCAGCTGCTCATGCGGCTTGGTGGCTGCCTCGTCCAATCCCATCACACTCCCGTCACATCGCTCGACATTTCGCCATGCATGCCCTTATTTCAGATGTATGAAACAGCTCATGCGCACCAACGACCCGACCGAGATCGCCTTTGCCAAGGCGCTGCTTCAGGGCGAGGGTATAGACTGCTTTGAATTGGACGTAAATATGAGCATCCTTGAGGGCTCGATCGGGGTTTTCCCTCGCCGCGTCATGGTCGCCGAGAGAGATTTTGACGCCGCCCGCCGGACCCTTCTCGACAACGGGTTGCATGTGGATGAATGAGCACGCGGACGAGGGCGATCTGACCCGCGATGCCTTCCTTGGCGGGCGTCTGACCCTGTCCCAGCCAAAGGCCGGCTATCGTGCCGGGGTGGACCCGGTGCTTCTGGCCGCGTCGGTGCCCGCCAGATCGGGTGAGACGCTGCTCGATCTGGGCTGCGGGGCAGGGGCGGCGATGCTGTGCTGCGCGGTGCGCGTGCCGGGGCTCCGCGTGACCGGGCTGGAACGGCAGACGGGCTATGCCGCGCTCGCCCGCCGCAATGCCGACGAAAACGGCCTTGATGCCGAGGTTCTGACCGGCGATCTGGCCGAGATGCCAAGCGCGCTGCGCCAGCGCCAGTTCACCCATGTCATTGCAAATCCTCCCTATTTCGACCGCTCCACCGGGGTGGCCGCCACCGATCCGGGCCGCGAGGGGGCGCTGGGCGAGGCCACGCCGCTATCCGCCTGGGTCGATGTGGGCGCCCGGCGCACGGCGCCCAAGGGCACGCTCACTATCATCCACCAGGCCGCCCGCGCGCCCGAGCTTCTGACCGCGATGGCGCAGCATCTGGGCAGTCTCGAACTGCTCCCGCTGATCCCGCGCCGGGGCCGTGCTGCGCGGCTTGTCCTGTTGCGCGGGCGCAAGAACGGGCGCGCGCCGTTCCGGCTGCATGACGGCTGGCTTCTGCATGAGGGCGCACAGCATGACGGGGACCGTGACAGCTATACCCCCGCCACCGCCGCCATTCTGCGCGAGGGCGCGGCGCTGACATTTCCGCAAGAGTCATAAAAGTTGAACAAGTTTTCGCGCCTCACAATGCAGCCGCAGCGTGACAGATTTGTAAAACTGTGCTGCACTCCCCATGTAGAGTAATGACACCCGCAGAAAAGGAGAGCGCCTATGAGCCTGAGTTCGCACCTGGAAGAACTGAAACGGAAACATCAGGACCTCTCGGATCGGGTGGAAGAGGTGCAGCGCGCGCCCGGCTCCTCCGATATTGAGATTGCCGAGCTCAAGAAGCAGAAACTGCGGCTCAAGGAAGAGATTGAACGGCTGTCCGTCAGCGCCTGACCGGCGGCCCGGAACGTATCAGGCGGGGCGTATCCCGCTGCTCGGAATGATCTCAAAGTCATCCGACACATAGGCTGTTTTCTCGATTTCACTGAAGAACCAGTCCCGGAATGCGGCCACGTTTGGCCGCGTTTCGGTGCCTTTCAGGCAGGCGAAGTTGAACTGCGCGTCGATTTCGACCGCAGTCTTGAAAGGCGCGACAAGCCGCCCCTCCAGCAAATCCTGCAGGATGATCGCGCGGCGCCCCAGCACGATCCCCATCCCGGCCGCCGCCGCATCAATGGCATGATCCGCATTGGAAAACCGCGGCCCGTGCGTGGGTTCGAAATCCATGCCCATCGCCCTGAACCAGTTGGGCCATCCCGGCGGGTTCTGAAGGCTCGCCAGGGAATCGTCAAAAATCAGCGGCGCGTCGGTCAGGCTTTCGGGGGTGGTGTATCTCTCGGCCAGTGCCGGGGTCATCACCGGGGTCATCCATTCCTTGCGCACCGGGATTGAGAAATACCTCTCGTCAACATTCGCGCTGAACCGGATGGCGACATCGACGCCTGCGTTCTCCAGATCGACGATCTGCAACGAGGCCGAGAAGCGCAGGTCGATCTCGGGGTGGACGCGGGCAAATTCATACAGCCTCGGGGCAAGCCACTTGGCCGTCAGCGCCGGGCCTGCCGTCACCGTCAGCGTGTTGGTTTCGCTGATCCGGCGCGCCGTCTGCCAGGCGGTCGACAGCTCGCGAAACCCGCGTGCACAGCCGGGCGCCAGGGCGCGGCCCGCCTCGGTCAGCTCCACCGCCCGGTTCAGGCGGCGAAAAAGCGGCCCGCCAAAATGCTCTTCCAGCGACTTGATCTGAAAGCTGAGCGCGGCGGGGGTCACGTTCAACTCGGCCGCGGCGGCCTGAAATGACATATGCCGTGCGGCGGCATCAAAGGCGCGCAAAGCGGTAAGAGGGGGCAGACGGTCTGGCATATTCAGTTAAGTACCACTTAAGTGAACAGATAGAAAGTCTCGTTTGTGGTCAACAAGGCAAAGGGCCATATTCAAATCAATCAAGTAACACTGAACACCACAAAGGAGCCCGCCATGATCGAAGCACCGACAACCGCCCGCACCCGCGATGCCATCCGCGCGGCCCACCAGGCCCGCAGTGACGCGCTGGCTGGTATGTTGCGCTGGCTGCGCAAGCCGTTCCCGTCCGAGTGATCGTTGCAAGCCTCCCTCGGAACGAGAAAGGGCCGGTCCATGAGACCGGCCCTTTTTTATGAGCTCTGATCGTTCGGCTCAGGCGAAGAACTGCGCCCCGTTGGCCGAGATGGTCGAGCCGTTGATGAACTCCGCATCGTCGGAGGCCAGGAAGGTCACGCAGCGCGCGATCTCTTCCGGCTCGCCCAGACGGCCCGCGGGGATCTGCGGGATGATGTGCTTGTTCAGCACGTCTTCGTCGATGGCGCGGACCATTTCCGTGCCGATATAGCCCGGGCAGACGGCGTTGGCGGTGATGCCCGCGCGCGCACCTTCCTGCGCGAGGCTGCGCACGATGCCGATGTCACCGGCCTTGGTGGCGGCATAGTTGACCTGACCGGCCTGACCCTTCTGACCGTTGACCGAGCTGATCACGATCACACGGCCGAACTTGCGCTCGCGCATCCCCGGCCAGACCGGGCGCACGGTGTTGAACACGCCCGTGAGGTTGGTGGCGATCACCTTGTTCCACTGCTCCGGCGTCATCTTGTGGAAGAACCCGTCCCAGGTGATCCCGGCATTGGCGACAACCACTTCGATCGGGCCCAGATCGGCCTCGACCTGCGCGATCCCGGCCTCGGAAGCCTCGTAATCGCCCACGTCCCATTTGTAGGTCTTGATGCCGGTTTCCTCGGTGAATTTCGCGGCGGCCTCGTCATTGCCCGCGTAAGAGGCGGCGACGTTATAGCCCTCGGCCTTGAGCGCCTTCGAAATGGCCGCGCCGATACCGCGCGAGCCACCGGTCACAAGTGCTGTTCTTCCCATCTTAAGTCTCCAGTCTGAATGTGTTTGGTTTGTTTGTTACTCAGTTATGCTGATGAGCGCAATATTATTGCGCGCAGGATTTTCGCATATTCCGCGATGCGGGGTGGTTTTCACGGCAGCTCCAGCCCGCGATCCTTTCCGAGGGCACGGCAATATTTGATCCATTCCATGTTCTCGTTCAGGAGTGTGATCCTGGAAAACCGTCCATCCCATTTGTCGGTCAGCCTGTGCAGATCAGATCGAACATGCTCGTATGCGTCGGGCTGTCCCTCATGTTTGGCCTGTGCGAATGCGGCGTCCAGAAACACGGTTGCGCTGCGGGTGATGGCTGCAATCTCGTCCTGCGATTTGCCCCGCGCTTCACCGATCACGGCCAGCTCGGAAAAGATCACATTACATTCCGTCAGGCTGGTCGAGATGGGCTGGCTGGCCTGTGCCATGCCGCCCAGGGCCAGCAGGGCCAGACACCCGATACCAGGGCCGTGGAAAATGCGGGCGCGGTTCGCGATATGACACGCGCCCGTCATGGTTACGGACGTTCGACGCAGAGCGCCACACCCATGCCTCCGCCGATGCACAGCGTGGCGAGGCCCTTCTTGGCGTCGCGGCGCTTCATCTCGAAGAGCAGGGTGTTGAGCACGCGGCAGCCCGAGGCGCCGATCGGGTGCCCAATGGCAATGGCACCACCATTGACGTTCACGATGCTCGGATCCCAGCCCATGTCCTTGTTCACTGCACAGGCCTGCGCGGCAAAGGCTTCGTTGGCTTCCACCAGGTCCAGGTCGTCCACCGACCAGCCCGCCTTGTCCAGCGCCTTGCGGCTGGCATAGATCGGGCCCACGCCCATCACCTGCGGGTCCAGCCCGGCCGTGGCATAGGAAGCGATCCGCGCCAGCGGTTCGATCCCGCGCTTCTCGGCGTCGTCGGCGCTCATCAGCAGCACGGCTGCTGCGCCGTCGTTCAGCCCCGAGGCGTTGGCCGCGGTGACCGACCCGTCCTTGGTGAAGGCCGGACGCATCTTCTGCATCGCCTCAAGGTTCGCGCCGTGGCGGATATACTCATCCTTGTCGACAACGATCTCGCCCTTGCGGGTCTTGACGGTGAAGGGGATGATCTCGTCGTCGAACCTGCCCGCCTTTTGCGCGGCTTCGGCCTTGTTCTGGCTGCCGACGGCGAACTCGTCCTGCGCCTCGCGGCTGATCTGCCACTTCTCGGCAACATTCTCGGCGGTCTGGCCCATGTGATAGCCGTTGAAGGCATCCCACAGACCGTCGCGGATCATCGTGTCGATATATTTCAGGTCACCCATCTTGTGCCCGGCGCGCAGATGCGCGGCATGGGGGGAGAGGGTCATGTTTTCCTGCCCACCGGCGGCGACGATGCTGGCATCGCCCAGCATGATGTGCTGCGCGCCAAGGGCCACGGCGCGCAGGCCCGACCCGCAGACCTGGTTGATGCCCCAGGCGCTGCTTTCCTGCGGCAGGCCGGCATTGATATGCGCCTGGCGCGCCGGGTTCTGCCCCTGAGCGGCGGTCAGCACCTGACCGAGGATCGTTTCCGAAACTTCTGCCTTGTCCACGCCCGCGCGGGCCACCACGCCTTCCAGAACGGCCGCGCCCAGATCATGCGCCGGGGTGTTTGCGAAAGAGCCGCCGAAAGAACCGACTGCGGTCCGTCCCGCGGAGGCGATTACTACATTTGTCATGTCATGTTCTCCACCAATGTCATGGTCGAGACTGCCCGGGCTTGAGAAATGATAAGGATTCGGACACCCCCGCCTTCGGGCCCGTGATAAAACAGTCGCCGCAGCGCGGCAACCGCTTGCAATGTCGCAGGTCAGAGAACGGCGCGCGCCCGCTCCTTTTCCGCCCAGGGCAGGCGCACCGTCGGCGCGGCGAAGTAGTACCCCTGCAGACAGTCGATGCCCATCTCGGTGAGATAGGCCGCATCCTGTGCGTTTTCGACGAACTCCGCGACCGTCAGCATGTCGAACTGCTCGGCAATCGAGGCAAGAGCGGCGGTCAGCACCTGATTGTCGGGCGACGCGGCAATGCCGCGGATGAACTGCCCGTCGATCTTCAGGATGTCGAAATAGAAATCCCGCAGATAGCGGAACGAGGTAAAGCCCGCGCCAAAATCATCCAGCGCAAAGCTGATCCCCTTGCGCTGCAGCGCGCTCATGAAGTTGATGACCAGCTCCGGCACCAGCATGGCCGAGCTTTCGGTGATCTCCAGGATCAGCCGCTCGCCCACCGTCGGATCGGCGCCAAGCCCCCGCTTGAGTGTACGCATCCACCGGTCATAGCCGATGGATCGGGCCGACATGTTGACCGACAGGCGCAGATCGGGGAATTTCGCCAGCGTCTTCATCCCCTGTTCAAGCGCAAGGCAATCTATGATCCGGCCGGTTTCCGTCTCCTCGATCGCGCTGATGAAGTCACGGGCCGGGATGATCCGCCCGGTCTCGTCCAGCACCCGGATCAGCCCTTCATAGAAGGCCGGGCGGCTCTGGTCCCGGGCCGGAACAACCGCCTGATAGGCCAGCATCACCTGCTTGTGACGCACCGCCTGATTGACCATCTCGATGGTCGACCGGTCCCGGGCCGTGACCGCATAGCTGAGCGGATCCTGATGACCCGCGGGAATATCGGCCCTGATGCGTCTGCTGCCCCGCATTAGCAACTCTCCGGTGTGACTCGGTTCACAACCTGCCCGCTTCCCTCTAAGGAAGTCTTAAGCGGCGCATTTGAACGATCAGGCCGCCACAGGCTGTGCAAGGGGGCAAATGATGCAGGAAAGATGCGGCTGGGCGGGGCGCGATCCGATCTATCTGGACTATCACGATACCGAATGGGGCGTGCCTGAATATGACAGCCGCGCGCTCTGGGAAAAGCTGATCCTCGATGGCTTTCAGGCCGGTCTGAGCTGGATCACGATCCTCAAGAAGCGTGAGAATTTTCGTAATGCTTTCCAAGGGTTTGATCCAAATATCATTGCCGATTGGGGCAGTGCGGAGGTGATGCGCCTGCTCGCCGATCCGGGCATCATCCGCCACCGCGGCAAGATCGAGGCCACCATCACCAACGCCCGCGCCTGGCAGCGTGTCGAAGCCGAACAGGGCTTTGACCGCTATTGCTGGAGCTTCGTCGGCGGCGCGCCCCTGCAAAACCGCTGGACCAGCCTCGCCGAGGTCCCGGCCCAGACGGAAATATCCCAACAATTTTCGAAGGATTTGAAGAAACGCGGGTTCAAATTCTGCGGCCCGACCATTGTTTATGCCTGGATGCAGGCGGTGGGCATGGTCAACGATCATCTGGTGGGCTGCCCTTGCCACGAGAAGGTCAAAGCGCACATTCCCTAAATCTGGTGGCTCTCAAATGGCCGTTCTGACGGCCTTTCGGAACGGGGCTCATGTGAATTGGTCCTCGCCTATGCTGGTCGAGGCTTTCCAATGAAAGCCTCGGCAAGCGGAGTGTCTATCCTTTTCAGCCCGCAGGAGGCGAGCCTTCAAACTTCGTCGAAGGGGTGGTTCACTGCCCAGCTGCTAAGTTTTTCTTCTGCCAGGCGCGCGCGTGCTCGATCCGAGGCGAGCAGGTAGGAGATCACGCGTTGCTCGCGCCACAGCGCGATATTGCCAATGACGCTGGTGCGCAACGCATGGCTGCTTTCTGCGCGTCGGCGGAGATCCCGCCGGTGGCATTCAGACAGCCGTTTGCGGGGTTAAGACGATTGCCCTAAAGGCTGTTATGGAGCCCAAACATAAAGGCCATCCTCGCGATTCAGGGCGGTGAACCAGAATTCGGGATCCAACTGTTGCGGTCGGAAATTCAAGAATTTCGGGGACGCGGGCGGGTTTTCCGCGTCGAGTAGTTTTTTCTTATCATACATTTCGGGAGAAAGATTCCGTTTTGCCGTCTCTTCGCTCTGGATGCGAAATGCAAGCAACATGGCGTTGTAAAAGAAGACAAACATGTTCCTAACGGCACCGGAATGTTGCACGTCGATGCTGTCGGCATCCGTTCGAAAATCGGTCAACGCCAATTCGAAACACCAGCGCTGGTCTTCGGGCGCGGCAGCAAGCCTGTCCTGGAAAGCGGCCGGGCAGCGCGGATCGTCCGGAGCAATTGGCCTAACCTCTTCCAGGAAAGTTCCGATCAAGGGCGGCAGTCCACTGCCGGGCAAAATTGAAAACTCAAAAACCGTCTGCCGGTCCGAGCCGTAGGACAGGATCGGTCTGCACCAGCTTCCTGAAACCCTATCGGTGACCTTGAACCCGCCGCGAACCGCTTCGAAGCTGAAGTCAGCGGGTGCCATGCTCGGCACCCATCTTCTCAAGGTCCTCTTTGCCCACAAGCAAACGGAGGATTAGGTGCAGAGAAAAGTCGCTCTCATTGACCACTTGATGAACGGTAGTAAGCATGGAAAAGCCCTTATGCGACTTGGTTGTTTTCGTATCATGCTTTGCGAATAGCAATCCTGCCAGCCCCATGTGACCTGAGTGAAGGTGATTGGCCGAGTTATGAACGCCAATCCTTCATGCAAAAGCTGACCTTCGTTCAGCCATGACGAAGGTCAGTTGCGTCCACGTAGCTGCCATTACCGGGGCCTGTCCTGCTGCATCACCGGCAAAACCTTTTGCAAAACGCCACACAGCCTATATAGAGGCGCATCTTATGACCGATGACCGCATCCCCCAGGCCTCCGCGCCGATCACGCAGGACGTGATGACCATCCCCCGGAAAATTCCCGAGGGGCCGGTGAACCTTGTGGGCCTTACCCGTGAGGCCATGCGCGACGCGCTGATCGAGGCGGGCACGCCCGAGAAACAGGCGAAGATGCGCGTCGGCCAGATCTGGCAGTGGATCTACCAATGGGGCGTGCGCGACTTTGGCGAGATGACCAACCTCTCCAAGGCTTACCGCGCCGAACTGGCCGAGAAATTTATCATTTCCATCCCCGAGATGGTCTCCCGGCAGGTCAGCGCCGATGGCACCCGCAAATACCTCGCCCGGATCGCGGGCGGGCACGAGGTCGAGGTGGTCTATATCCCCGAGGCCGATCGCGGCACGCTCTGCATTTCGTCTCAGGTGGGCTGCACGCTGACCTGCTCCTTCTGCCACACCGGCACGCAGAAACTGGTGCGCAACCTCACGGCGGGCGAGATTGTCGGCCAGGTGATGATGGCGCGCGACGATCTGGGGGAATGGCCCGAGCGCGGCGCGCCCAAGGATGAAACCCGCCTTCTGAGCAATATCGTTCTGATGGGCATGGGCGAGCCGCTTTATAATTTCGACAATGTGCGCGACGCGATGAAGATCGCGATGGATGCCGAGGGCATTCAGCTTTCCCGCCGCCGGATCACGCTCTCGACCTCGGGTGTCGTGCCCGAGATTGCCAAGACGGCGGAAGAGATCGGCTGCCAGCTTGCCGTCAGCTTCCACGCCACCACCGACGAGGTGCGCGACCGTCTGGTGCCGATCAACAAGCGCTGGAATATCGAAACGCTGCTGGACGCCCTGCGCGCCTATCCGAAGGTGAGCAATTCCGAGCGGATCACCTTCGAATACGTGATGCTCAAGGACGTCAACGACAGCGACGCCGACGCGCGCCGCCTCGTCCGCCTGATCAGCGGCATCCCCGCCAAGATCAACCTCATCCCGTTCAACGAATGGCCCGGCGCGCCCTATGAGCGTTCGGACTGGGCGCGGATCGAGGCCTTTGCCGATATCATCTACAAGGCCGGCTATGCCTCGCCCATCCGCACACCACGGGGCGAGGATATTATGGCCGCCTGCGGTCAGCTCAAATCGGCCACCGAACGCGCCCGCAAATCCAAGCGCCAGATCGAGGCCGAGGCCAAGCTCTAACCACCAACCCCATGGCGCGATTGGTCAGACCTCTGGTCGCTTTGCCAAGAACCGCTGGCCCGGCGGCTTAGTGCGGCTCGACCGGGTGCTCTTTGGACGAAAGCCGTCGCAGTTCGCGTGCCGTCAGCGCGTCGATGATCGCCGCCTTGTCGCCCAGTTGAAAGACCCGCGCGCCGTGCAGCGCGACAGGAATCCCCCAGCCTAGCATCGGCCAGATAAACCAGATGACCCCCGGTGACGTGGTCAGGTCGATCAGGGTCAGCAGCAGGATAACCCCCGCATAGATCGCGGCGTGAACCAAAAACCCATACTGCGCTTCTGCCCTTGTTCTGGCCATTTGATAGTTTTCTGTCTGGGTCATCGAATGTGCCTCTCAATCTCGTTTCGGGCGATGCAATCCTACCTGATTGGGCCGCGTCGCGCCGTGATCCAGATCAACGCTCCGCGCGGTCGGGCGCTATCGGCGATGGGGGGCGGGCCATGCTCAAAAATCCGCCGCATCCCGAGATAGGCCCACATCCGCGCCGACATCTGTGATATGCTGGCGGCGGGTTCGGCCGATCAAAAGAGGTGCCCGGTGCTGGATATATCTCGTCTTGCCGTCATGGCTGCCCTGCTCGGGGTTGCTTTGTCCTGCCTGTTTCACACCCCGGCACAGGCCCAATCCGAGGCCATCCCGGCGTGGCTGCAAAAGCATGTCGGCACGGGCGATGGTCAGATCGCGCCGGTGGTGCTTGAACGGGCGCGCGCGCTTTACGCGCAAAAACGGGCCAGCGGCGAGGTGCGCAACCCCTGCTACTTGGCCAAGGACGCCACCCGCCCCAGCACCACCAGCAGCGGTCAGCCCGGGCGGCGCTTCTATATCATCTGCGAGGGGCGCAGATCCTTCCGCGCGGTGTCGTCCGGCTATGGCAACGGGCGCAAGCTTCAGGCGGCCAATTTTTCGAACGGGCGGCAATGCGCGAAGAATTTCAGCAATGCCGAAGGCTCAAAGCTGACCACCGGCGGCTCTTATGTCACCGCCGAAAGCCGCACCTCCTTCAAGGGGTATTACAGCAAATCGGGTCAGAGCGTTCCCTTCTACCGGACCTTCCTTCTGTTCGATGGCGAGGGCGACACCAGCAACGCCCGCGAGCGCGCCATCGGCGGGCACCGGGCGATGTTCCTCAAATGGCAATGCCGGCTCAGAAAACCCGACAGCCCCCATGCCGATGCCGAGGGCTATGTGCCCTATGGCCGCCTTGTGGATTATACCTCGGGGCGCAGCAATGGCTGCACCACATGGTCGGCCGATGCCACGCAGGAGATCCTGAAACTGACCGAAGGCAACCCGACCACGCTCTACATCTACCCCGAATCCGGCGATATCAGCGCCGTGGCCAACACGGTCCGGGCCGGGGCGTCTATTGCCCGTGCCGGGCTCTACTGGAACGAGGCCTGTCTCAAGGCCATCGGCGCGCCCAAGTTCTGGCCCAAACGAAAACTGCAACCGGTGATCAACCGCTGGCGCAAGTCGCTGCCCAAACGCGAGCCCCTGGTGCTGCCGGTCTGTAAATGAGCGGCGGGGTGGGCGGCTCTGCGCCGCTCTCCAAGACCGGCGGTCATATGGGATGTCGGCTCAGGCAAGGCGATCTCTTGTGTGGTTGTGGCGGTACACTCTCCACCGCTCACTTCGGAAACGCGGACGCGTAGGCCGGTTTCCCTTCGGTATTTCAGTCGCGGTTTGGGGCGTCCGGTGGCGGCACGGTCAATGGAAATCGGGTCGCGCCGAAAAACTTCACTTTTCCTCTTGAGCTTCCAGCGACTGGAATCCTTACATATGGGTCAATCGACTCGCAAAGGCGCATGTTATGGATGGAAATGAACGCACAACCCTCACGATCGAAGGCATGTCCTGTGCCTCATGTGTCGGGCGCGTGGACAAAGCCCTGTCGGCTGTTGACGGGGTCACAGACGTAGCGGTCAACCTGGCAACGGAAACCGCGCAGCTCACCGTCGACAATCCGGCCGTTCTGGCCGAGGCGGCGCAGGTTCTGCGGACGCTCGGCTATCCGGCGCGGACCTCCAAAGTGACGTTGAGCATCGCCTCGATGTCCTGTGCGTCCTGCGTCGGGCGGGTCGACAAGGCGCTGGCAGAGGTGCCGGGCGTCTTGTCCGTGTCAGTAAACCTTGCGGCTGAAACGGCGGCGGTTGAGTTTCTCGATGGGGCCGTCACAGTTTCCGATCTGATGGCGGCGTCGGCCGCGATCGGGTATCCGGCCGAGCTGGCCCAGGCCGATGCCGGCCAATCCCGCGCCGAGCGGAAGGCGGATGAGGCACATGCCCTGTCCCGGCGCGTCGCCCTCGCGGCGGCGCTTGCTCTGCCGGTTTTCGTCCTGGAAATGGGCGCGCATCTGATCCCGGCCTTTCACCATTTCATCGCAAACTCAATCGGTATCCAGACGTCCTGGCTTATCCAGTTCCTGTTGGCGACGCTGGTACTCTTTGGTCCGGGGCGTCAGTTCTTTACCAACGGTATCCCGGCCCTTGCGAGGGGTGCACCGGATATGAACAGCCTTGTCGCCGTCGGAACCGGCGCGGCCTGGGGGTATTCGGTGGTGGCGACATTCCTGCCGGGCCTGCTGCCCGAAGGCGTGCGCGCGGTCTATTTTGAGGCCGCGGCGGTTATCGTTGTGCTGATCCTGATCGGGCGCTGGCTGGAGGCACGCGCCAAGGGGCGCACCGGTGCTGCGATCCAGGCGCTTCTGAGCTTGCAGGTGCGGACCGCGCGGGTGCTGCGTGATGACGGCACGGTCGAGGTGGATGTGGACGCGCTTGCCGCGGGCGACCGGATCCTCGTCCGGCCCGGAGAGCGCATCCCGGTCGACGGCGAGGTGACCGACGGCACCAGCAATGTCGATGAAAGTATGATCACCGGTGAGCCTGTTCCGGTGCCCAAATCGGCAGGCGCGGCCGTCACGGGCGGCACCGTCAATGGCACCGGCAGCCTCACATTCCGGGCCACGCGCGTCGGGGCCGATACAACCCTGGCACAGATCATCCGCATGGTCGAAGAGGCGCAAAGTGCGAAACTGCCTATTCAGGGCCTGGTAGACAGGGTGACGCTGTGGTTCGTGCCTGCGGTCATGGCGCTTGCCGTGCTGACCGTCCTTGTGTGGCTGATCCTTGGCCCGGATCCCGCGCTGACCTTTGCGCTGGTTGCCGGTGTCTCTGTTCTGATCATCGCCTGCCCCTGCGCCATGGGGCTGGCCACGCCGACCTCGATCATGGTTGGCACCGGCCGCGCGGCCGAGATGGGCGTGCTCTTTCGCAAGGGCGATGCCTTGCAGGGGCTGTCCGAGGTTGCTGTCGTCGCCGTCGACAAGACCGGAACGGTCACCGAGGGCCGGCCCACCCTGACCGATGTTGTGCTCGCAGACGGGTTCGACCGCCAGGACGTGCTTGGCCGCATTGCAGCGGTCGAAGCCCTGTCCGAACATCCGATTGCCGAGGCCATTCTTCGCGGGGCGCAAGACGAAGGCATTCATGTACCACAGGCCGAAGCGTTCCGGTCGATCACCGGCTACGGCGTCGCAGCTACGGTTGACGGGCACGATGTCATGGTCGGCGCGGATCGTTACATGAGCCGTGAAGGCATAGACGTCGCCCCCCTTCGCGAGGCCGAGCAGGATTTGGCAGAACGCGGCCGCACGGCCCTCTATGCCGCCATCGACGGCAGGCTTGCAGCGGTGATCGCAGTGGCCGACCCGGTCAAACCGGCAAGCCGCGCGGCCATTGACGCGCTGCACCGCGCCGGGCTGCACGTCGCCATGATAACCGGTGACAAACGCGAGACCGCAGAAGCAATCGCCAGGGAAACCGGCATTGATCAGGTGATCGCCGGCGTGCTGCCCGATGGCAAAATCGCCGCGCTCGACGATCTGCGGGCCGGGGGCCGCAAGATTGCCTTTGTCGGGGATGGTATCAACGACGCCCCGGCTCTGGCCCATGCCGATGTGGGCATCGCCATCGGCACCGGAACCGATGTGGCGATTGAATCCGCCGATGTCGTTCTGATGTCCGGTGATTTGCGCGGCGTGGTGAACGCTGTTGACGTCTCGCGCCGGACCATGGCGAACATCCGGCAGAACCTGATCTGGGCCTTTGGCTATAACGTCGCCCTGATCCCGGTTGCGGCCGGTGTGCTCTATCCCGCCTTTGGGATTCTCCTGTCACCGGTTTTTGCTGCGGGGGCCATGGCGCTTTCCTCGGTTTCGGTGCTGACAAATGCTCTGCGCCTGCGCCGCGTCACCCCCGCCATGAGCGAAACAACACCCCCTCCTGCTCAAACCACATCGGTTGCCGGGCACGGGGCACGCCAGATTGGAGGTGCGACATGAATATCGGAGAAGTCGCCGAACGTTCGGGGCTCCCGTCCAAGACGATCCGCTACTACGAGGATATCGGGCTGGTCCGCCCGCTGCGCAGCGACAATGGCTATCGTGCGTTCCGTGAAACCGACCTGCACAAGCTGGTCTTTCTCGGACGTGCCCGGACGCTCGGGTTCTCGATCGAGGATTGTCGCCTGCTGCTCAGTCTCTACGAGGATGAAAGTCGTGAAAGTGCTCAGGTGAAATCCATCGCAGAGGACCACCTGGCCACCATTGAAAAAAAGATCGCTCAACTGGAGGCAATGCGCGAGACGCTTTCGCATCTGGTCATGTCCTGCCACGGTGATCATCGGCCCGACTGCCCCATCCTCAGTGATCTTGCGACCGGGCTCAGCGATCGGAGCTGACGCAAAGAGCGAAGCATGATCCTTCGCCGTCCTGCCGCAAGGCAGACCTGCACAGGTCTTCCGGGTCTTTGCCAGGCCGCCACTGTCCCCCAGCCATGAACAATCCCCGCATTTGACACAATTGTTCACGATTTCCGCCACGGTCGTTAATTAGCCCTGAATTTGCAACGAGTGTGTTCATTAGGGAAACGGAACGATGCAAATGACAAAAACGCACAACGAACTGCAAAACCTGGCCATGCGCGAACGCGCCATGGCGGTGTCCGAGCGGGAGTGGAAGCACCGCCTGCGCGGGTATGGCTACGCGATCAAGGACACGTCCGAAGGGCGCGTTCTGACCTCGATCCGGAACAATACCGAGCTTTGCCCGCTTCCCGGCCTGCTCGCCTGAGCAATCGGCCGGACAAGCCGCGTCACCCGTCCCGGGCGTGATCCGGGACCGATGGGCGCCTGTGTCACCCGTCGCGCCGGGCCGCCTCAAGGCCGTGCCGCGCGAACGCCGGCACATATTGGCCCAGCATCAGGCCCTTTTCGGGGTCCGACGCATTGCCATCCAGCGCGCGTTTCTTCACCCCCTGAAGGATTGCCGCCATGCGGAAATGGCAAAAGGCCAGGTAAAAGCCGAAGCGGTCGATGCCCGCCAGCCCCCGGCGCGCGCAATAGGCGTCGACAAAGCGCTGATCGCTCCACAGCCCCTCGGCCTTCCGGTCCACCCCGGCCAGCCCCCGGCCCACCGGCCCCACCGGCATCGCCCATTGCATGACTACCGCCGCCAGATCGGCATAAGGGTGGCCGATCGTGCTCAGCTCCCAGTCCAGCACCGCGACACAGCCCGTGCCCTCCGGCGCAAACAGCAGATTGTCCAGCCGGTAATCCCCATGCACCAGACAGCGCTGGCCGTCATCGCCGGGCCTGTTCCCCTCCAGCCAGCCGATCAGCGCATCCATATCAGGCAGATCATCCGTCTGCGTCGCGCGATACTGCTTGGTCCAGCGCCCGATCTGCCGCGCATAGTAATCCCCGTCAGGTCCGTAATCGCTCAGGCCCACCGCCGCGATATCCACCTCGTGAATCGCCGCCAGCACCCGGTTCATTTCGTCCATGATCGCGCCGCGCTCTTGCGTGCTCAGCGCGGGCAGGCGCGGGTCGTCAAAATTGCGCCCGCGCACCTCGTCCATGATATAAAAGGCCGAGCCGATCACCGCCTCGTCCTCGCACAGCAGATGCACCCGCGCCACCGGTACGTCCGTTCCGGCCAGCGCCGCCTGCACGCGAAACTCCCGGTCCACCGCATGGGCCGATTTCAGCAATACCCCCGGCGGCTTGCGGCGCAGGACGTAATCGCCTGCCGCCGTCTCCAGCCGGTAAGTGGGGTTCGACTGCCCGCCGCTGAACTTGCTGGCGCTCACCGGCCCGTCAAACCCCGGCAGGCGGCCCGCGACCCAGGCGGATATGGCCTTGGTGTCCAGCGTGCTCATCTCAACTCCGGCAGCACATACTCGGCCAGATCCCGGCGCAGGGTCAGCTTCGAGATCTTGCCGGTGGCGGTCAGCGGCAGCGCCTCGACATAGATCACATCATCCGGCAACTGCCACTTCGCGAACTCCGGCGCCAGATGCGCGCGCACCTCCTCAAGCGTCAGCTTCCGGTCCCCCGCCGCCACGGCGACCAGCACGGGCCGCTCGTCCCATTTCGGATGGGGCACGGCAATGACGGCGCAGGCGGCAATCTCGGGATGCGCCACGGCGGCGTTTTCCAGATCGATCGAGCTGATCCACTCGCCCCCCGACTTCACCAGATCCTTCGCCCGGTCGCGGATCACCAGCATCCCGTCCGGCTCTACCGTGGCCACATCGCCGGTGCCGAACCAGCCGTCGGCGTCCATCGCCTTCGCGGTGGCGTCGTCATTGTTGAAATACCCCGCGATAATGCCGTTGCCGCGCACATAAAGCTCGCCCGTGGCCTCACCGTCATGGGGCAGGCGGGTGCCCGCGTCATCGACAATCTTGAACTCCACCCCGAATAGCCGCCGCCCCGCGCCGCGCTTGGCCTCGATCACCGCCTCGGGCTCCAGCCCCTGCAAATGCGGTGGCAGCACGCCGCGCGTGCCCACCGGGCTCATCTCGGTCATGCCCCAGACCTGGTTGACATGCACGCCCATCGCCTCGAAGGCCGCGATCATCGACGCCGGGGCCGCCGCCCCCCCGACCACCAGATCACCGAACCCGTCAGGCGGTGCGCCTTTCTCCCTGATCGTTGCCAGCAGCCCGGCCCAGACGGTCGGCACGCCCCAGGCGGACCACACCCCTTCGGCCTGCATCAGCGCATAAAGGCTCTCCCCGTCCAGATGCCGCCCCGGCATGACCATCGTCATCCCCGCCAGCGGCGCCACATGCGGCAGCCCCCAGGCATTGACGTGAAAGAGCGGCACCACAGGCAGCACCTTGCGCCCCGCCTTCAGCGAATGGGTAAAGCCCAGCGGCACCATCATCGCGTGAAACACCGTCGAGCGGTGCGAATAGAGCGCGCCTTTCGGGTCGCCCGTTGTCCCGGAGGTATAGCACAGCCCGGCGGCGGTGTTCTCGGGCCATTCGGGCCAGTCATACGCCGTGCCCTGCGGCGCCAGAAGCGCCTCATAGCACATAAGCTCGAACGTGCTTTGCGGCACCTCACCCGCATCGCACAGCACGATCAGGCGCAGCCCTGCGGGCAGCTCTTCGCGCATCTCTTCCAGCAGCGGCACAAGGTCCGGATCGACACAGATCACCCGGTCCCCGGCATGGTGGATCATATAGATCAGCTGCTCCCGCGACAGCCTCGGGTTCAGCGTGTGACAGACCGCGCCAATGGCCGTAATCCCATAGTAGAGTTCAAAATGCCGGTGGCTGTTCCAGGCCAGTGTCGCCACCCGATCGCCCTCGGCAATGCCCAGCGCGCTCAGCGCCTGCGCAAGCTGCGCCACCCGGTCCAGCGTTTCGGGATAGCTCTGCCGGTGCAGCCCGCCATCCTCCATGACCGACACAAGCCCCTGATCGGGCCAGGCTTCGGCGGCGAAGGTCAGAATGTCGATGATCCGCAAATCGCGGTGCATCATCATGCCAAGCATGGGCAAACCCTTTCGGAAAGGACTGGACGTCTCGGCTCATTGGTTGCACAAAGCCCGCACCCGATCAACGCCCAGCCACAGCGGAGCACTGCCATGCCCTTCGACCGCTCGATCAAGATTGCGCCCTCCATCCTCAGCGCCGATTTCGCCAATTTCGGCGAGGAAATCCGCGCGATCGAGGCGCAGGGCGCCGACTGGGTGCATGTGGATGTGATGGACGGGCATTTCGTACCCAACCTCACCTTCGGCCCGCCCGCCGTGAAGGCGTTCCGCCCGCATGTCAGCACCTTCATGGATGTGCACCTGATGATCGCGCCCGTGGATCCCTATATCGAGGCCTATGCCGAGGCCGGGGCTGATATGATCACCGCCCATGTCGAGGCCGGTCCGCATATCCACCGCACGCTTCAGGCGATCAAGGCGACGGGCAAGATGGCCGGTGTCTCGCTCAATCCCGGCACGCCGCTGGACAGCATCGAACATGTGCTGGATCTGGTCGATATGGTGCTGATCATGACGGTGAACCCCGGCTTTGGCGGCCAGAAATTCATTCATTCCGGGGTTGAGAAGACCCGCCGCCTGCGCGCGATGATCGGCGACCGCCCGATCCATATCCAGATCGACGGCGGCGTGACCACCGAAACCGCCCCTCTGGTGGCCGCAGCCGGGGCCGATGTGCTGGTCGCGGGCTCTGCCGTGTTCAAGGGCGGCAGCGTCGATGCACCGTCGGTCTATGGTGACAATATCCGCGCCCTGCGCGCGGCGGCCGAAGCGGCACTGCCGGGGTAAACCGAAGCAAATAACGAGGAGGCGATGAGCGATCTGATCCGCTCTCTTCTGCTGCTGCAACTGGCGCTGCCGCTGGTCCTCATCCTTGCCAACGGCCTGCTCCCCTTTGCCAGCCGCCTCGGGTTTGTTTTGCGCTCTCTCGCCATTGCCGGGCTGCTGATCTATCTGGCGCTTGCCGGGCTCTGGCTGTTCCCGCCCTTCTGGACGCCTCATGCGCTGGGCCTGTTGCATGTCGTGCTTTGCCTCTGGCGCTATCACCGGCAAAGACAGGGGGGCGCATCCCCCCGGCGCGCCCTTCGCTTCGGGGAACTGGCGCTTTCGCTGGCGGCACTGGGCGGTGCGCTTGCCTTGCTGGTCCCCGTGATCGACGGCCGCCGTGCGCCGGATCTGGCCATTGACCTGGCCCAGCCGCTTGGCCCGGGCCGGTATCTGGTGGTCAGCGGCGGGGCCACCTTGGCGGTCAACGCGCATTTGCGCACGCTCGATCTGCCGCGCGCCGCCGATTTCCGCGGTCAGAGCTATGCGGTGGACATCATCGGCATTGATCGCATCGGTCGGCGCAGCTCTGGCATCCAGCCGCCCGATCCGTCGGCCTATGTGATCCAGGGCCGCCCCGTTCTGGCCCCCTGTGCCGGGCAGGTGATTGGCCTCACCTCCGGGGTGCCTGACAACCGCGTGCCCGAGATGGCCCGCGATCCGATGACAGGTAACAGCGTGATCCTCAATTGCGATGGCCTCGCCGTGGTGCTGGCGCATTTCCGGGCGGGTTCGGTGGTGGTCGCCCTCGGGGATCGGGTCGAGCCTGGGCAACGGCTGGCCGATGTGGGCAATTCCGGCAACTCGGGTGAGCCGCATCTTCACCTGCATGTCCAGACCCTCGCCGATCCCGCCCGGCCACTCTCCGGCGCACCGCTATTCTTTTCGGTCGAGGGGAATTTCCTGCGCCGCAACGACCGGCTCTTTGTGAAAGGCACGCTTGAAGGTCAGTGACAGGCAGGGCAGTCTCGGACAGGGTCGATGGCGTGATCCCCTGTCAACACCGTTGGCTGTGTTTCGTATGAAATCAGGGGTCATTACACATAGAACGACCCATGCTGAGAGGGCGCGCAGATGATCAAGACCCGACTGACAGACCGTTTCGAGCTGGAGCATCCCATCGTCTCGGCCCCGATGGCCTTCGCGGCGGGCGGGCGGCTCGCGGCGGCGGTGACCAATGCCGGCGCACTGGGTCTGATCGGCGGCGGATATGGCGATACGGACTGGCTCGAACAGGCCTTTTCCGACGCGGGCAACACGCGGGTCGGCTGCGGGCTGATCACCTGGAAACTGGCCGAACAGCCCGAGGTCTTGCAGGTGGTTCTGGACCGTGATCCGGCGGCGATGTTCCTCAGCTTCGGGGATCCGATGCCCTTTGCCGGGCAGATCGCCGAGGCGGGTATTCCCCTGATATGCCAGGTGCAGACCCTGCGCGACGCCAGGCGCGCCGCCGAGGCAGGTGCAGCCGTTATCGTAGCACAGGGGTCTGAAGCAGGCGGACATGGCGAACGCCGCGCGACGCTGACTTTGGTGCCCGAGGTGGCCGACTGGCTGGCGGGCAACGCGCCGGAGGTGCTGCTTCTGGCCGCCGGAGGCATCGCCGACGGGCGCGGCCTTGCTGCCGCGCTGATGCTGGGGGCTGACGGCGTGCTCGTGGGCTCGCGGCTCTGGGCCTCGGCAGAGGCGGATGTCTCACAGGCGATGGTCGCGGCGGCCATCTCCGCCACCGGCGACGACACGATCCGCTCCACCGTGATGGACCGCGCCCGCTTGCTCAATTGGCCCGACCGCTACACGGCTCGTGTCCTGCAAAACGCCTTCACCGATCGCTGGCACAATGACCTTGCAGGGCTTCTGGCACAGGCCGAGACGGAATCCGCCAAGTGGAAAGCGGGCTGGGCCGAAGGCGATCCGGAACGCGCCAACACCTTCGTCGGCGAGGCGGCGGGGCTGATCCATGACCGCCCCTCGGCCGCCGAGATCATCGCGCGGATGTCGCATGAGGCAGACGCGCTCCTGCGCGGGGCATCGGGCAGGCTGGGGTGACCCTGCCCCCGACAATTGGTTTTCATCGCTGAGATGCCGGTGCTAGGGTTTTGCCAATGGCAGGAGGTGCGGCATGGCATTGGCAGAGCGTTTGAAGGCTGAGATCGCGGCGCGCGAAAGCGATCTCGTGGCGCTGACCCAGGACCTGATCCGCATCCCCACGCTGAACCCGCCCGGCGCGTTTTATCGTGAGATCTGCGACTATCTCGACCAGCGGCTGCTGAAGGCCGGGTTCGAAACCGAACTGATCCGCGCCGAAGGGGCGGTCGGTGACAGCGATGCGCATCCCCGCTGGAACATCGTGGCCCGGCGCGAGGGGGGGCGGCCCGGCGACACCGTCCATTTCAACAGCCATATCGACGTGGTCGAGGCCGGGCATGGCTGGACGGTGGACCCGTTTGGCGGCGAGGTGAAGGACGGCCGTGTCTATGGCCGTGGCGCCTGTGACATGAAAGGCGGGCTCGCGGCTTCGATCATCGCCGCTGAGGCGTTCATCGAGCTTTGCCCCGACCATGCGGGCGCCATCGAGATCAGCGGCACGGCGGATGAGGAATCCGGCGGCTTCGGCGGGGTGGCCTATCTGGCGCAGCAGGGGCGCTATGCCCATGTGGATCATGTGATCATCCCCGAGCCGCTCAACAAGGACCGGATCTGCCTGGGCCATCGCGGGGTCTGGTGGGCCGAGGTCGAAACCAAGGGCGAGATCGCGCATGGCTCCATGCCCTTCCTGGGCGATTGCGCCGTGCGGCACATGGGCGCCGTGCTGCAGGAGATGGAGACAAGCCTGTTTCCCGCGCTGGCGCAGAAACGCACCGCCATGCCGGTGGTGCCCGAAGGCGCACGCCAGTCGACCCTCAACATCAACTCGATTCATGGCGGCGAACCGGAGCAGGCAGCGGGCTATACCGGGCTGCCCTCGCCCTGCGTGCCCGACCGCTGCCGCATGGTGATCGACCGGCGCTTCCTGATCGAAGAGGATATCGAAGAGGTCGAGCGCGAGGTTCGCGCGGTGCTGGAAACCGTGCGGCGCGGGCGCCCCGGCTTCGACTATGACATCACAGAGCTGCACCGGGTGCTTCCCACCATGACCGAGCGTGACGCGCCCGTGGTGGGGGCCGTGGCGCAGGCGGTGCGCAATGTTTTCGGGCGCGAGGCGGATTACGTGGTCAGCCCCGGCACCTATGATCAGAAACATATCGACCGGATCGGGCGGCTGAAAAACTGTATCGCCTATGGCCCGGGGATCCTCGATCTCGCGCATAAGCCTGACGAATATGTGGGCATCGCCGATATGGTGGAAAGCGCGCAGGTCATGGCGCTGGCCCTGTCCGAGCTTCTGGACGCGGCGGGCACCCCGCCCAGCTAGCACGCCGTCCCCCGGACAGGCCTTCACTCGTTCCGTGCGCGGATCTGATTGGCGTAATGCGCCTTGGAACAGCCGGTCCAATCGCACTCCGGCGGCGGGTCATGGGCCTCGCGCCGCGCTGACCCCAAAGACCGCCCGGGCCTCAGGACGGCCCTGCATGTAAAACATCCCACTCCACCTATCTTGTCACGCGCCCGCCTTTCCCCCATATCCGGCGCATGAGCCAAAGCACCTCCCTTCGCGCCCGTGTGGGCGCCTTTGTCGACCGCCCGCTGGTGCAGAACACCATTCTAGCGGTGATCCTGTTCAATGCCGTGATCCTCGGGCTGGAAACCTCCAAGACCGTCATGGCCGCCGCAGGTCCGCTCCTGATCGCGCTCGACAGGATCTGCCTCGCCATTTTCGTGGTCGAGATCGCAGCCAAGCTCTTTGCCCGGGGCGGGACGTTCTTTCGCAGTGGCTGGAACATTTTCGATTTCGTGATCGTCGGCATCTCGCTGGTGCCTGCCACGCAAGGCCTCTCGGTTCTGCGGGCCATGCGGATCCTGCGGCTTTTGCGGGTCGTGTCGGTTACCCCCTCCCTGCGCCGCGTGGTCGAGGGGCTGATGGCCGCGCTGCCGGGCATGGGCTCGGTCTTTCTGCTGATGGGCATCATCTTCTATATCGGCTCGGTCATGGCGACCAAGCTTTTCGGTGAGTCCTTCCCCGACTGGTTCGGCGATCTGGGCAGCTCGGCCTATTCGCTGTTTCAGATCATGACGCTTGAATCGTGGTCGATGGGCATCGTCCGCCCGGTGATGGAGGTCTATCCCTATGCCTGGGCCTTCTTCGTGCCCTTCATTCTGGTGACGACTTTCGCGGTGGTGAACCTTGTCGTGGGTCTGATCGTCAACTCGATGCAGGACGCCCATCATGCCGAAGCGGACGAGCTGACCGGCACCTACCGCGACGAGGTGCTGAGCCGCCTGACCGAGATTGAAAAGGCGCTTAAAGAGCAGAACCGCCGCGACAGCTAGGCGCGGTTTTTCCTTCTGCGCGCCGCAATACCGCCCCGTCGCGCGCTAGACTGGCCGGATGAACCCGTTTCGCCGCTTTTCCATGATCCTGTGGATCCTGCTGCGCTCCCTGCCGCCGGTCAGCTGGGGCCGGTTGCTGATGCCCGCGGTCTTCGTCGGCAGCTGGACGGGCCTGTGCGCTTTGGGCCTCGAACAGCCCGCGGCCTTCGTCTGGTCAGCGGTCCTGGCGCAGGCGGCGCATCTCTACGCGGTGCTGCCTGTCTCGGCGGTCCGACAGCGCCGCCTCTTCGGGCGTGCCCGCACGGCCATGTGGGGGGCCGTGCTGGTGTGCCTCGGCCTTTTCGCCCTGCAAATCTGGTTGCTGAACCCTGTGGTCACCCACCGCCTCGTCTCGCTCTACGGCGCGCTCTATCTGGGCGTGACCCTGCTCGGCCTTTGCGGCGATCGCGTGGCGCTGGACAGGCTGGTCCCGGTAGGCGCGCCCTCCGAGGTCCCGCTTCCGTTTCGCCACCACCTGCTCCGGCTCTATGCGCTGACCGTTTTTCTGGTGATCGTCGTCAACGAAAGCCTGCTGATCGCCCATGTGCCTCTCGGCGCGCGGGTGGCCATCCTGTCGGTCCTGCCGGTCGTGCTGCACTATCTCTTTGAGATCATGCTGCGCCTCACCTGCCCGCCGCTGGAGGACGGGCCCGGCTAAGCGCCCTGAAGCGTTTTGCCTTAAACTTGAGACAACTCTTAAGGCGAAACGCTTTACCGGCTCCGCGTCAGTTCCAGGAACACATCCTGCAAATCCGCCTGCTCGGTGCGCACGTCGCGGATGCCAATCCCCGCGCTGCGCACCGCCTCCAGCACCGCCTCGGCAGGGGTCGCCTGCGACTGGTAGCTCAGCACCAGCGCGCCATCGCCGCGCAGTTCCGCCTCAATCCCCTCGGCCTCGGGCAATGCGCCCACCTCGCCGTCCGGCTGAATGATCATCCGCCGCCCATCCATCCGGCTCAGCAGGTTCGCCGTGCTGTCGCGGGCCACCAGATCGCCCTGGTTGATGATGGCGATCTCATCGCACATCTCCTCGGCCTCTTCCAGATAATGCGTGGTCAGGATGATCGTCATGCCCTCGGCATTGAGCCTGCGCACATTCTCCCACAGCATCTGCCTGAGCTCGATATCCACCCCCGCCGTCGGCTCATCCAGCACCAGAACATGCGGATGATGCACCAGCGCCTTGGCCAGCAAAAGCCGCCGCCGCATCCCGCCCGAGAGCGTGCGCGCATAGGCCTCGGCCTTGTCCTCCAGCCCCACGAGGCGCAGGATCTCGTCGCTGCGCCGCTCCGCCTTCTTCACGCCATACAGCCCCGCCTGCACCTCCAGTGCCGCGCGTGGGGTGAAGAACGGATCGAGGTTCAGCTCCTGCGGCATCACACCGATCGCCGCCCGGCTCTGTCGCGGGTTCACATCCTGATCGAACCCCCAGATCGTCACCTTGCCGGCGGTCTTGACCACAAGCCCCGCCAGAATATTGATCAGAGTCGATTTGCCCGCCCCGTTCGGCCCCAACAGGCCAAAGACCGAACCTGCCGGAATGTCGAGGTCAATGCCCTTGAGCGCCGCCTTTTCCGGCGCGCGCGGCCCGCCCCTGTAGGTCTTGCTCAGCCCTGTGATCTCGATGGCCGATTTGCGCATGGTCCTCTTGCCCCTGACGTCCGGATCGCTCATATATGGGGCTATCCCAAGCCCGAGGAAAAGGAAACGCCCGATGACCACCGCGGCCCCGGAAACCAAGATCGTCGACAGCTACCGCGTTGCCTGTGACGGGGGAGAGGGCGCGCTCGGCCACCCGCGCGTCTGGCTGCAAATCCCGCTTGAGCAAGGCTGGGTCGAATGCCCCTATTGCGATGCCAAGCTGGTACACAAGGATTTCGAAGGCAAGGTCTGACCCACCTGATCCAAAGGAAGGCGCTGATCGCGCCTGCTTGAGTATCTCGTCGTCCTTGCGTCCTCCCCGGCGCGAGTGTCACCGCGACGCTCATTTTCGTGGCGTTGAGCTTGTGTTGAGGTCGGGCTGCCTCCGGCGGGAGTATTTGGGGAACAATGAAAGAGGGCGTTGCTTTCATTGTTCCCCAAATACTCAAAAATTGACAGTGGCCCCCGCTTGCACCGCATGGCATGAAAGGCGGGCGTGCTGACCAGAGGGGATCACAATGGCGTTTGGCAAAGGGCATCACCTGCATCTGATTGATGGCTCGGCGTTTATTTTCCGCGCCTATCATGCCTTGCCACCGCTCACCCGTAAATCAGACGGCTTGCCGGTGGGGGCGGTCAGCGGCTTCTGCAACATGCTGCAGAAATATGTGCAGGATAATCACGGGCCCGATGCGCCCACTCATGTGGCGGTGATCTTTGACAAGGGCAGCCATACGTTCCGCAACGAGATGTATCCCGAATACAAGGCCAATCGCGAGGCCATGCCCGAGGATTTGCGCCCGCAGATTCCGCTCACCCGCCAGGCAACGGAGGCGTTCAACATCGCCTGTAAGGAGATGGAAGGTTATGAGGCCGATGACATCATCGCGACGCTCTCGTGCCGGGCACGCGATGCGGGCGGGCGGGTGACGATCATCTCGTCGGACAAGGACCTGATGCAGCTTGTCGGCGGCGGGGTCGAGATGTTCGATGCGATGAAGAACAACCGCATCGGCGTCGAGGGGGTTGAGGCCAAGTTTGGCGTGGGCCCGGAGCGGGTTGTCGATGTGCAGGCCTTGGCAGGGGACAGTGTGGATAACGTGCCCGGAGCGCCCGGCATCGGGGTCAAGACAGCCGCCTTGCTGATCAACGAGTTCGGCGATCTGGAGACTTTGCTGGACCGTGCCGAAGAGATCCCGCAGCCCAAGCGCCGCCAGACCCTCCTGGACAATCGCGAGCAGATCGAGCTCAGCAAGCGTCTCGTCCAGCTCGATTGCGAAACACCGTTGGAATTTACACTCGACGATCTTGAAGTGCGCGAGCCGGACCCTGAACGGCTCATGACCTTTTTGGCCGAGATGGAATTCCGCACGCTCACCAAGCGCATTGCCGAGGCGCTCCAAGTAGAGCCGCCCGCCATTCCCGAGCCCGCCACGCAAGAGGCGGGAGAGGGGCCCGCGCCCGAGTGGCCCGGCATAGACCCGGATGCCTATGAGCGCATCTCCGACATGAAGGCGCTGGACAGCTGGATCAGGCTGATCCGGCATCAGGGCTATGTGGCGGTGGATACCGAGACGACCTCGCTCAATGAAATGCAGGCCGATCTGGTGGGCATCTGCCTTGCCATCCAGCCCGGTCAGGCCTGCTATATCCCGCTCGGCCACAAGGACGGCAGCGCCGATGATCTCTTTGGCTCGGACGCGCTGCTTGAGGGCCAGTTGCCGTTGCAGGACGTGCTCGACGCGCTGAAGCCTGTTCTGGAGGATGAGGCCATCCTCAAGATCGGCCAGAACATGAAATACGATGCCAAGGTGCTCGCCCGCTACGGGCTCACCGTCGCGCCTTTCGACGATACCATGCTGATGTCCTATGCGCTTTATTCCGGGGTGCACGGGCACGGGATGGACACGCTGTCAGAGCGCTATCTCAATCACACTCCGATCCCCATCAAGGACCTGCTCGGCACCGGCAAATCGGCCATCACCTTCGACAAGGTCGCGATTGATGATGCGGTCAAATACGCCGCCGAGGATGCCGATATCACCCTGCGCCTCTGGCTCACCTTCAAACCGCAGTTGCACCGCCACCAGGCCACCACCGTCTATGAAACGCTCGAACGCCCGCTGTCGCCCGTGCTGGCCCAAATGGAGCGCCACGGGATCAAGGTGGACCGCGAGGTGCTCTCGCGCATGTCCAACGCCTTTGCCCAGAAGATGGCGGGGCTGGAGGCTGAGATTCACGAGCTTGCAGGCCGCTCCTTCAACGTCGGCTCCCCCAAGCAACTGGGGGAAATCCTGTTCGACGAGATGGGCCTTGAGGGCGGCAAGAAGGGCAAGACCGGCGCCTATGCCACTGGCGCCGATGTGCTGGAGGATCTGGCGACAGAGCATGAACTGCCCGCCCGTGTCCTCGACTGGCGGCAGCTCTCCAAACTCAAATCCACCTATACCGACGCCCTGCAGGACCATATCGACCCCGACACCGGCCGCGTCCACACCTCTTACGTCCAGACCGGGGCCAACACCGGCCGCCTCGCCTCCACCGACCCCAACCTGCAGAACATCCCCGTGCGCACCGAAGAGGGCCGCCGCATCCGCGAGGCCTTCATCGCCGAGCCCGGCAACACCCTCGTCTCCCTCGACTATTCGCAGATCGAGCTCAGGATCCTCGCCCATATCGCCGACCTGCCCGCCCTCAAACAGGCCTTCCGCGAGGGGCAGGACATCCACGCCATGACCGCGTCGGAGATGTTCGACGTCCCGATGGACGACATGACCCCCGAAATCCGCCGCCGCGCCAAGGCGATCAACTTCGGCGTCATCTACGGCATCTCCGGCTTCGGCCTCGCCCGCAACCTGCGCATCCCCCGCGCCGAGGCACAGGCCTTCATCGACCGCTATTTCGAGCGGTTCCCCGGCATCCGCGCCTATATGGATAACACCGTCGCCTTCGCCAAGGAGCACGGCTATGTCCAGACCCTCTTTGGCCGCCGCATCCACACGCCCGAGATTGCCGCCAAAGGCCCCCGCGCCGGCTTTGCCAAACGCGCCGCCATCAACGCGCCCATCCAGGGGACAGCGGCCGACATCATCCGCCGCGCCATGATCCGCATGCCCGACGCCATCGCGGACCAGCCCGCGAAAATGCTCCTGCAAGTGCATGACGAACTGATCTTCGAGGTGGAAGCGGGGGCGGAAGACGCGCTGATTGATGCCGCCCGCTCCGTCATGGAAGGCGCGGCTGATCCGGCGGTCAAGCTCGACGTGCCCCTCGTGGTCGATGCCGGGCAGGGCAGCAACTGGGCCGAGGCGCACTAACCTCCGCCCCCCTGTCCCTCAGCGCGGAATCAAGGCGAAGCCGCCGCGCCATCGCCGGGCCGCCCCCCGGCACGGCGATAGGGTTGCGCTGGGCGCGCCGCTCAAAGGTCTTTCGGATATGGCCGGGATAAAGTGCTGTAGAAGGACAGTCGGATCGCCGCACCGCAGTTCGTCGGCGGGGGAGCGAGATAAGTTAGCCATTTCCGCGCAAAGCGGTTGCCTTAGAGAGTGTTTTGTTGGACTTTGTCGCAAGGATAAAATGGAGAAAATCGACTTTGACCAAAGACAAAACTGATCAAGAAACTGATATGGAATTCGATGTTGACAATGAAGACAACGAACAATTCGTTAGTTTTGATCTTAACATTTACCCGTCGGACTATACACTAAAAGGGTTGGCCGAGATGTGGGCCGATGGAGAGATAGAAGCCCCTGAATTTCAAAGAAATTTTGTTTGGACAATCAAACAGTCTTCATTGTTGATAGAGTCTTTTCTTCTAGGATTGCCTGTTCCGCAAGTGTTCTTTTATGTAGGAGATGATGAAAAAAGATTGGTTATCGACGGCCTACAAAGAGTCTCGTCGATAGCATTCTTTTTTGAAGGATTTTTCGGCGTAGAGAATGCACAAGGTAGACGTCAAGTGTTCAGGCTTTCCGGATTAGATGAGAAGAGCCCGTATGCAAAGAAACGTTATGTTGATCTTTCAGATGAAGACCAAAGAAAACTAAGAAACACTGTCATGCGAGTAGTCAACATCAAGCAGTTGGCTCCCTCGGATGATGACACAAGTATGTACTATGTGTTTGAGCGTCTTAATACTGGCGGTACGCCTCTGCGTCCGCAAGAAATAAGAAACTGCGTCTTTTCAGGACAAATCGTCAATGAACTTAGAACTCTAAATGATTTGCCAGAATGGCGTGAAGTAATCGGTCGCCCCAAACCTGAAAAACATCAACGAGATGTTGAGATAATCTTGCGAGTATTCTCATTCTTTAGTTCTGGGAGCGACTATGAAAAACCCATGAAGGGATTTCTAAATAAGGCGATGGCTGCAAATCGCACGGCAAAGTCAAAGGTATTCAAAGAGTTCAAATCCGCATTCACAACCGTCACGAAATCGCTTCTGACTGAGATAGGCGAACGCCCTTTCCATGTTAGAGGCCCTATCAACTTAGCTGCACTGGATTCAGTCTACTACGCACTGTTGCCAAAGGCGAAAAAGCTTCCGTCTAATCTAAGAGAAAAGATGGAGGAGCTATATGAAGATGATGATTTCAAGCAGTGTATTTATTTCAATACAAGTGACACTGTGACCGTTGAAGAGAGGTTAAAAATCGCAACCAGACACCTGCGTTAAGTATGCCATTCGAAGACAGATTTAATTTAGCTGATGACTATTTGGAGCACGTCGATGGGGTAATCACGGGCCTGCCGGACGATTTTATTCGTTCAAGATACCTCGGCTTTCTGGCGATCTCTGCCGTAACAGCTTATGAGTTGGCAATAAAAGACATAATTTATCGTTTTTCAGATCAAAAGCATCGAGCGTTGGGAGAATTAGCGAGAAGTAGGTTTGAACGACTGAACGGACAAATCAAGCTAAGCGATATTCGGAAACGCCACATCTTCTCCTTTGGAAAAAAATATTGTGATAGATTTGATCGCGAGTTGAAGAGCGCAGAGGAAGCAGCATTGTCTAGTCGACAGGGTAGCGTGAAAAGCAGCTATGGAAATCTTATTATCTGGCGTCACAATTTTGTACACGAGGGTGTTTGGCCAAATACCGCTACTTATGGCGATCTAAAAACCGCTTACGAGCATGGGAAAGAACTAATCCGATGTATAGATAGAGCAATGAGGCGTTAGCATCGCTTCAATCTCGAGTAGGTGGCTTAGTAAATTGTTGCGCAGCGTTGAAATCGTCGTTCACCCACCCCCCTCCTTCAACCGCCGAAACTCCGCCATCATCCGCCGGTGGCGTTCCTCCATCATTTCCGTGCTATGGGCGTCCACCTTTTCCAGCCGGTCGAGGTCATGCACCGACACCAGCCCCGCCAGGTCATGCCCGTTCCGCGTGATCAGCACGCGTTCGGCCCCTTGCCCGACGCGCAGCAGGGTCTGGCTGAAGCTGAGGCGAAACACATGGGCCGGAAGGATGCGGTACATGCCGCCAGCCTCGCGCCGAGAGGTTAACCAAACCGAACCGCACCGCCCGCTGGGGCCAAGTGTCGCGATCCGTCGATTGTACAATTCAGGGGGGTAAACTGTACAAACTGTACAGAATTTTCGCCTGTCCCGGGCGTGCCTGTCTCCGCGCCTTTGGCCCCCGCGCGGCACAACCCCCTATCGGGAATCGCCGATCCGCGCTAGGCTCTGCGTTGATACCTTTTAAGCCATTGGAAAGGCACGCAAAATGGACGGACCTCACAGCTACGATCCGGCCCCGGTCAGTTGGGACACGGATGAGATCATCGCCCGGCGTGACCGCTATTATGCCGCCTCCCAACGCGCCTTTGTCCCCTATGCCAAGCCCTTGATTCTAAAGAAAGGTTCCATGCAATACGTATGGGATGAGGAGGGCAATCGCCTGACCGATCTGCTCGGCATGAACCTCTGCATCTCCGTCGGCCACGCCCATCCGGCAGTCGTCGCCGCCGTGCAGGCGCAGGTGGCAGAGCTAACCCATTGTACCACAATGTTTTATCACCCCGTCCCGGCGCATTTCGCCGAGGAGCTGGCCGCCACCATGCCCGCCGGAGAGGACTGGGTCGTGCATTTCACCAACTCCGGCGCCGAGGCGATTGACCTGGCGTTGATGATGGCCCGCGTGCGCACTGGTAACCTTGACGTAATAGCCCTGGAAAACTCTTACCATGGAGCCACTTACGGGGCGCAGTCGGTGACGGGGCTACAGAATTTCCGGCACAATGCGGGGCAGTTGAGCAACATCTGTTTCACCTCCGATCCCAACCAGTATCGCGGGGTGCATGGGCCGGGGGTGGAGCCTTATCTGGTCGATCTGGAGCGCACTCTGGCCACCGCCACCACGGGTTCTGTGGCCGGGATGATCATCGAGCCGGTGCAGGGCTACGGCGGAATTGTCGAGATGCCACAAGGGTTTATCTCCGGCGCGGCGGAACGTATCCGCGCCGCCGGGGGCCTCATGATCATCGACGAGGTGCAATCGGGCTTCGGCAAAACCGGCCGCGCCCTCTGGGGCTTTGAGCATCATGATGTTGTCCCCGACATCGTCGTCATGGCCAAAGGCATCGGCAACGGCATCCCCCTCGGTGCCGTCGTCGCAAAACGCGACGTCGCCGAGGCGATGGCGGGCAAGTTCCTGTTCCACACCTACGGCGCCAACCCGGCGGCCAGTGCGGCGGGGCGGGCGGTTCTGCGTGTCATTCAGGAGGATCGCATGGTCGAGAACGCCAGCAAGGTCGGCGCGGTGCTGCATCAGGGGCTCAAGGACCTTGCCGCGCGCTATCCGATCATCGGGAATGTGCGGGGCACGGGATTCATGCAGGCGATCGAGCTGGTCCGTGATCACGACACCAAGGGACCAGCCATGGAAGAGACGGCCTTCGTCTTTGAACGGACCCGGGAGCATGGCATCATCGTGTCGAAATCCGGCAATTATCGCAACGTGTTACGGATGGTCCCGCCGCTCTGTCTGGCGATGGAGGATATGGATCATGTGCTTGGCGCGCTGGACCGCAGCTTTGCCGATCTGGCCGAGCATTTGGGCTAGAGCCAGTCCGCCAGCTTGAACACCAGATAGAGCACCACGCCGAGCGCCACAGAGCCGCCGACGAGCCACCAGAAGGCCATCGGGCTGACCATGCCGGGCATGCCTGCGATGTTCACGCCAAAGAGGCCGGTCAAAAATCCCAGCGGAAGGAAGATGGCGGCAACGATAGACAGGATATGGCTGTGCCGCCCCAACCGCTGCGCGTGGTCGGCTTCGAGCTGATCCTGAAGGGCTTGAAGGCGGTCGCGCACCGACTCCAGCTCTTCCACGATCCGCCGTGTGCGGTTTCCGGCCTCGCGAAGATGGGCGCGCTCCTGTCGGGTCATGAGCCAGTCTTCGAGTTGCATCAACGCCGTGATTGCATCCCGCTGCGGGGCGATGAAGCGCCGCATTCTGATCACGGACTGACGCAGCCCGGTGAGCTGTCCGCGCGCGGGTTTCCTGCCGTCGAAGAGTTGGTCTTCGAGCCGATCTGTCTGGTCCTCCAGGTCGAGCGATACGGTTTCGATCCGCGCGGTCAGGCCGGTCACAAGCTCGACCAGAAAGGCGCCGATACTGTCCGGTGCCTGTCCGTTCTGCGCGGCTTTGCGCATTTCGTCCACAGCCCACACCTTGCGGACGCGGGCGGTGACAAGGGCCGTTCGGGTCACCCAGATCCGCAGGGAGACCATGTCATCCGGGCTGGCCTCGGGGTTGAGGTTGACGCCGCGCAGGTTGAGGATCAGCCCATCCTCCAACAGATCGCATCGCGGCCGGGTTTCGGTTTGCAAAAGCGCGTGGCGCGCAATGCGGGGCAGATGTTCACGCGCCCAGGGCTCCACGCTGTCCTGGGTCAGATCGAGATGCAGCCAGCGATAACCCGACGCAGCCTCAAGCCCGGGCCAGGGGTCATCAATGGCGGTTGGCGTGCCATCGATGATGTCAAAAGCGGCAATCGGGTTGAGGGTGCGCGTGGACATGAAAAGAGCCTATGCCGCGTCTGGTGCAAACGCCAGAGAGATCAGCCTGGTCAAAGCCCGCTGGTGAACCAGCCGAGCCCCTCTTCGGTCAGGCCCTCGGGGATGTATTCGGCGCTGACCCAGCCGTCGTAGCCGTCCGCGTCCAGGCGGGCGAAGAAGGCAGGGTAGTCGATGGCGCCGGTGGCATCCGGTTCGTGCCGCCCCTCGGCGCGGGCCATCTGGATGTGGACCGCGCGGGCGCCGTGTTTGTCCCAGGCCGCCAGTGTATCGCCGGTGATCCGATGGGCATGATAGGCGTCGAATTGCAGGTTCACATTCGGGGCGTCCACCTTGTCGAGGATCTCGGCCGCCTGATCGAAATCATTCAGGAAATAGCCGGGCATATCCAAGGGGTTGATCGGCTCGATGGTCAGCGACTGCCCGGGTGCTTGGGCCGCCGCCCATCTGAGATTGCGCACGAATGCCGCATGCGCCTCAGGGCCGGACGCAACCCCCGCCATAATGTGAATATGCTGCGGTTTCAGAAGGTCTGCATAGCGCAGCACCCGTTTGAAATCATGCTCAAACCGCGCCTCGCCTCCGGGGAGCGCCGCAAAACCGCGCGCGCCTCCGGCGTAGTTGGGTGGCGGGCCATTGATCAGGCACAGGTGCAGCTTGTTGATGTCGATGGCGTTCAACACCTGATTGCCCGGCTCGTCATAGGGAAAGAGCACTTCGACCGCCTTGAACCCGGCCTGCCGCGCGGCGCCGAAACGTTCCAGCAGCGGCACCTCGCGAAAGAGCATCGACAGATTGGCGGCAAAGCGCGGCATCGTTCAGCCCTCGACCAGTTCATCCGAGGGGATCAGGCCAAAGAACGCCCCGCCCGACCAGACGCCAAACCAGCCCTCGTGATGCTCGCCAAGCTCCACCATGCGGTAAAAACTTTTGCGGTCGATGAGCGCCTCCAGCCCGGCGCGCACATGCACATAGGGCGAGGGCTCTCCGGTTGCGGCATCGCGCGTGACGCGGATCGGATTGTCCGGCCCGGCCAGCGTATGATCGCCGACGTTGGTTTCAAAACAAAGCGTTTGTTCCTTAACCTCCCCCGCCACATCGAAATCAACCGCGACGAAAGGCGCATCATCGACGGTGATCCCCACTTTTTCGACCGGGGTGACGAGGTAATACTTCCCGTCTTCGCGTTTCAGGATGGTGGAAAACAGCCGCACAAGGCCCGGCCGGTTGATCGGGGTGCCCTCGTAATACCACGTTCCGTCGCGGGCGATGCGCATGTCCAGATCGCCACAAAAAGGCGGAGTCCAGAGGTGTACGGGCGGCAGCCCCTTCTGCTGCACCGCCTTGGCCGAGCTTTCAATGTCCCGGGCTGACGGTGTCGTGATCTGTTTGTCGCTCATACCTTTTGCCATTTTGGTTGCGCGCGATACACTCTACTCAGACGATATAGGCAGCACGGGAGATTTGCCATGACCGATGATACGGAACTGGTGACGGGCATCGAGGCGCTGGAAGAGAAGCTGGCGCAGGCGCGGGCGTCGATCACCAAGCGGTTCATCGGGCAGGAGACGGTGGTGGACCTGTCCCTGTCGGCGCTTCTGTGTGGCGGGCACGGATTGCTGATCGGTCTGCCGGGGCTGGGCAAAACGCGGCTGGTCGAGACGCTGAGCACGGTGATGGGGCTGAACGGGCATCGCATCCAGTTCACGCCCGATCTGATGCCTGCGGATATTCTGGGGTCTGAGGTGCTGGAAACCGGGGCCGATGGCAGCCGGACGTTCAAGTTCATTCCCGGCCCGATCTTCTGTCAGCTTCTGATGGCCGATGAGATCAACCGCGCCAGCCCAAGGACGCAATCGGCGCTGCTGCAGGCGATGCAGGAACGGCAGGTGACGGTGGCCGGGCAGGACCGGCCGCTGGCGGCACCGTTCCATGTGCTGGCCACGCAGAACCCGATCGAGCAAGAGGGTACCTATCCGCTCCCCGAGGCGCAGCTTGACCGGTTCCTGGTGCAGATCGACGTGCCCTATCCCGACCGCGACACCGAGCGCGATATCCTGCTGGCCACCACCGGCGTGGCCGAGGACGAGGCGCATGAGGTCTTTACCGCCGCAGAGCTGGTCGATGCGCAGATGTTGCTGCGCCGGATGCCGGTAGGCGAGAGCGTGATGGAGGCGATTCTGGACCTCGTCCGCGCCTTCCGCCCCGAAGACGACAGCGCGCCGGAACAGGTGCGCGAGACGGTGGCCTGGGGCCCCGGGCCACGCGCGGCGCAGGCGCTGATGCTGACCGTGCGGGCGCGGGCCATGCTGCAGGGGCGGCTTGCCCCGGATGTGGATGATGTGGCGGCCCTTGCACAGCCCGTGCTGAGCCACCGCATGGCGCTCAATTTCGCGGCGCGGGCGCGGGGTGACACGCTGGCCGGACTGATCCGCAGCGTGACCGAGGATGTCACCCGAATCGAGGCCGCCGCGTGAGCCAGCCGCTTCCCCTCCGGGCCCGGGCCGAGGCCGAGGCCGCCCGTCTGCCGCCGCTTCTGGCGCGGGCGGAGCACCTTGCCGGTGCGGTGCTGTTGGGGGAGCACGGCCGACGCCGCTCTGGCCTGGGCGATGATTTCTGGCAATACCGCCCGGTGCAGCCCGGCGACTCACGGCGGCTGATTGATCACCGCCGGTCGGCCAAGAGCGACACGCAATTCGTCAAGCAACGCGAGTGGCAGATCGCGCAATCGGTGATGCTGTGGGTGGATAACGCCGCATCGATGCGTTTCGCCTCCGAGGAAAACCTGCCGCAGAAGGCCGACCGGGCGCGGCTTCTGGCGCTGGCGGTGGCGATCCTGCTGAACCGCGCGGGCGAGCGGGTGGGCCTGACCGGAGCGGCGCTGCCCCCGCGCCGGGGCGAGGCGCAGCTGTCGCGGCTGACGGCGGCCTTGCTGGACGAGCAGGCCGAGGATTACGGGAGCCCCGACCTGCGCGGTATGCCCGCGCATGGCCGGGCGCTGATGCTGTCGGATTTCATGGGCGATGTCAGCGCGGTGAAGGCGGCGCTGACGGCGGCGGCTGACCGGGGGGTGCAGGGCATCCTGATGCAGGTGCTCGACCCGGCGGAAGAGGCGTTTCCCTATCGCGGGCGGACCATTTTCCAATCGGTGGGCGGGACATTGACGCATGAGACGCTCAAGGCTTCCGACCTGCGCGAGCGATATCTGGAGCGGCTGGCCACCCGCAAGGCCGAGCTGCAGGACCTCTGCGCCGTGACCGGCTGGCGGTATCAGCTGCATCACACCTCGGACAGTGCGCAATCGGCGCTTCTGTGGCTCTACCGCGCGCTTGACGGGAGCCTGGGCGCATGATGATCGGCCCCATAGCTTTTGGCGCGCCCTGGCTTCTGGTGGCGCTGGCGCTGCTGCCGGTCCTGTGGATCATCCTGCGCGCGGTGCCGCCTGCGCCGGTGCGGCGGCTGTTTCCGGGTGTGGCGCTGCTTATCGGGCTGAAAGACGACGACAGCGTGACCGACCGCACGCCCTGGCGGCTCTTGCTTTTGCGGATGCTTGCGGTGGCTGCGGTGATCGTGGGGCTCGCGAGGCCTGTGCTGAACCCGCAGGACGATCGCGCCGGGCAGAAGGAGCTGCCGCTTCTGATGGTGCTCGACAGCTCCTGGGCCAGTGCCCGCGACTGGCCGCAGCAACAGGTGCTTCTGAGCGACATGCTGGCCGAGGCGGGACGTGATGGGCGGCCCGTGGCGGTGCTGCGCCTGAGTGCGCCTGAGGCCCCGGTGTTTCAGGCGGCCGAGGCATGGCGCACGCGGATTTCGGGCCTCGGCCCCGATGCCTGGGCCCCGTCAGAGGCGGATATGACCGAGGCCGCGCGGCTTTTGCCCGGGGATGGTTTCGAGACGCGCTGGTTCTCGGATGGGTTGGCGCGAGAGGGCCGGGAGGCGCTGCTGGAAACGCTGGAGGCCCAGGGTCCGCTGACCGTTCATGAAAGCCCCCGCGCGCTGGTGGCGCTGGCCCCGGCAAGCCTGGTCGAGGGCAATCTGGAATTGACCGCACGCCGTGCGGTGGCCGGGGGCGAGCGTGCGATCGACGTGGCCGCCTATGGCCGCGATCCGTCGGGGATTACCCGGCTTCTGGCCACGCTGCCGCTGACTTTCGAGGCAGGGGCGCAGGAGGCCACGGGCCAGCTTTCGCTTCCGCCGGAGCTGCGCGCGCGGCTCACGCAGTTTGAACTGGTGGGGCAGGATCATGCCGGGGCGGTGACCCTGTCCGACGATACGCTGAAGCGGCGCGAGGTGGCCCTGGTTGCGGGTCGTGAAGACCGCGAAGGGCTCGAGCTGCTGTCGCCGCTGCATTATCTGGAACAGGCGTTGATCCCGACCGCCGATATTCTGTCCGGCGGACTGACGGATATCCTGCCCGCCAATCCTGATGCCATAGTGCTGGCCGATGTGGCCACCGTGTCCGAAGGGGAGGCGGCGCTGCTGTTTGACTGGCTGGAAGAGGGGGGCATGTTGCTGCGCTTTGCCGGGCCGAGGCTGGCGGCGAGCGATGTATCGCGCAGCGAGGAAGACCCTCTGATGCCCGTGCGGTTGCGCGCCGGGGGGCGGTCCGTTGGGGGCGCGATGAGCTGGGGCGAGCCAAAATCGCTGGCCCCTTTCGATGAAGACAGCCCTTTCTTTGGCCTGGCTGTTCCCGGCGATGTGACCGTCAGCGCGCAGGTGATGGCGCAGCCCGATCCGACGCTGGCCTCGCGCGTGATCGCGCAGCTGACCGATGGCACGCCTCTGGTGACGCGCAAGCGGGTGGGGCAGGGTCAGATCGTACTGTTCCACGTCACCGCCAATGCCGAATGGTCCACATTGCCGCTTTCGGGTCTCTTTGTGCAGATGCTGGAGCGGCTGGCGGTGTCCGGGTCGGCCGCGATGCCCGAGGCAGAGGATCTGGTGGGCACCACCTGGCAACCGGTGAAGGTGCTGAGCGCCGCCGGGGATTTGGGAGACGCGGGCAACCTTCCGGGTGTGGCGGGCGAGAGGCTGATCAGCGACCCGCTGAGCGCCACGATGCCGCCTGGCCTGTATGAAGGCCCGGACCGGCGGATTGCGCGCAACGTGATCGAGGCCGATACCGTGCTAACACCCGTCAGCTGGCCCGCGCGGGTTGCTGTCACTGGCCTGTCGCGCCCGGTCGAGGCACCGCTGGGCGGCTGGCTTCTGGCATTGGCGCTGGTGCTGCTGAGCGCTGATGTGCTGGCCTCGCTGGCCTTGTCGGGGCGGCTTCTGCCCGCGCGGGCGGCGGCCCTCCTTCTGGCGGGGCTGATGCTGCCGCAGGACGTCCAGGCGCAGGATGACAAGACATTCGCCGCCACCGCCGAGGTGGTTCTGGCGCATGTGCTTACGGGAAATGCGCAGGTGGACGATACCGCGCGCGCCGGGTTGTTCGGGCTGAGTCAGACGCTGTTCTTCCGCACCTCGGTGGAACCGGCGGACCCGATCGGCGTGAATCTCGAACAAGATGAGCTGGCGGTTTATCCGCTGCTCTATTGGCCGATCACCGAGGATCAGCCACTGCCCTCGGCGGAGGCCTATGCGCGGCTCAATACCTATCTGCGCACCGGGGGGATGATCGTTTTTGACACGCGCGACGCCAATGTGTCGGGCTTCGGGGCCTCGTCGCCCAACGGGGCCAAGCTGCAGCGTATTGCGGCGCCGCTTGACATCCCGCCGCTGGAGCCGATGCCGGAGGATCATGTCCTGACGCGCACCTTCTACCTGTTGCAGGATTTCCCGGGCCGCCACATGGGCCGGGGGGTCTGGGTCGAGGCGTCTCCGCCCGATGCGGAACAGATCGAGGGCATGCCCTTCCGCAACCTCAATGACGGGGTCACGCCGGTGGTGATCGGCGGCAATGACTGGATGTCGGCCTGGGCGATGGACGGCCGGGGCAATCCGATGTTCCCGGTGGGCCGGGGTTTTGCCGGAGAACGGCAGCGCGAACTGGCCTATCGTTTTGGCGTCAACCTGGTGATGCATGTGCTGACCGGCAATTACAAATCCGATCAGGTGCATGTGCCCGCGCTGCTGAACAGGCTGGGCCAATGAGCGGGTCGGTGGTTTTTGATCCGTTGCTGCCCTGGTGGCTGATCGCGGTGCTGGCCGGCATGGCGATGGCCACCTGTGCGCTGGCCCTGCATCGGGGTCTGTCCGGCTGGGCCTTGCGGGCGCTTGGGGCGCTGGTGGTGCTTGCTGCGCTGGCCGGGCCGATCTTTCAGCAGGAGGATCGCGAGCGGCTGACCGATATTGTCCTGCTCGTCGAGGATGAAAGCGCCTCGCAGCAGCTCAGCGACCGGGCCGCGCGTACCGCTGATGCCGCCGAAAGGCTGGAGCAACAGCTGCTTGCCCTGGGCAATACCGAGGTGCGGCGGGTCAAAGTCCCGGATGGGGTCGATAACAGCGGCACGCAGCTCATGAGTGCTTTGGGTGAGGCGCTGGCCGAGGAACCGCGCGGGCGTGTTGCCGGGGCGATATTGCTGTCGGATGGACAGGTGCACGATCCGGAGCGTGTGCCTGAGATGCCCGCTCCGCTGCACCTTCTGCACACCGGTCAGAGCAGCGATTGGGATCGCCGCGTCAGTGTGACCAACGCACCTGCCTTTGCCATTCTCGGCGAGGAGGTGACGCTCACGCTCACCCTTGAAGATGTCGGCGCGGCCCCGGCAGGCACGGCCACGGTGCCGCTGGATGTGTCGGTCGATGGGGAAACGCCGCAGCGCTTCGATGTGCCGGTCGGCAAGGATATCGAACTGCCGCTGCGCCTGCCGCATGGCGGGCGCAATGTGCTGGAGTTTTCGACGCCGTTTGTGGAGGGCGAGCTGACCGACCGCAACAACGTGGCCCTTGTGCAGATCAACGGAGTGCGCGACCGGCTGAGCGTGCTTCTGGTGTCGGGAGAGCCGCATCCGGGCGGGCGGACCTGGCGGAACCTGCTGAAATCCGACAGTTCGGTGGATCTGGTGCATTTCACCATCCTGCGCCCGCCCGAAAAACAGGACGGCGTGCCGGTGCGCGAGCTGAGCCTGATCGCCTTCCCGACGCGGGAGTTGTTTCTGGAGAAGATCGAGGATTTCGATCTGATCATCTTCGACCGATACAAGCGCCGGGGTATCCTGCCGTCGCTCTATCTCGACAATGTGCGCAACTATGTCGAGCAGGGAGGGGCGGTTCTGATCGCCGCCGGGCCGGACTTTGCCAGCGCCGACAGTATCTATCGCACCCCGATCGAGACGGTGGTGCCTGCCCGGCCCACGGCGCGGGTCTTGGAACAGCCGTTTCTGCCGACCGTGACCGATCTGGGAGAGCGGCACCCGGTGACATCGGGCCTGAGCCCCGATGACGATACCCCTTGGGGCCGCTGGATGCGGCAGGTTGAGGTCGAGGCGCAGGCGGGTGAGATCCTGATGACCGGGGTCGAGGATACACCGCTTCTGGTTCTGGACCGTGTGGGCGAGGGGCGCGTGGCACTGCTGGCGTCGGATCATGCGTGGCTCTGGCATCGCGGCTATGAAGGCGGCGGGCCGCAGCTGGAATTGCTGCGGCGTCTGGCGCATTGGATGATGAAGGAGCCGGAGCTGGAGGAAGAGGCGCTCTGGGCCGAGGCCACCGGGCAGAGTATGCGCATCATCCGGCAAACCCTTGCCGAAGACAGCGATCCGGTGACGGTGGTCACCCCCTCGGGCGAAGAGCTGGAGGTGGAGCTGACCGAGGTATCGCCGGGCCGGTTTGAAGCGGTCTATGACGGGCCTGAGATCGGTCTTTACCGGCTGCGCGTGGGCGAGCTGACGGCGGTGATTGGGCTTGGGCCGGCCGCGCCCGTGGAGTTCGAGAACACGCTGGCCAGCACCGAGTTGCTGACCCCCGCGGTTGAGGCGACGGGCGGCGGCGCGCTGGCGCTGGAAGATGGCCTTCCCCTGTTGCGCCAGGTCCGGGACGGCCGCCCGGCTGTCGGGCGCGGCTGGATCGGGATCACCCCGCGCGGCGCTTATGAAACGCTGAACGTGACGCAAACGCCGATCCTGCCGCCGTGGCTGGTGCTGATCCTGATCTCGGCGCTGGTGGTGGGCGGCTGGCTGCGTGAGGGGCGGCGCTGAACGCTTGGCGTGGCGCCCCTGTGCTCAGGGAGATAGCTCGACGCGATAGACGTCATCCGACCATCCCTTGACCGAGCAATGCGCGCGGATGAACACCTCGCGCGTGCCGTCGGGCAGCATCAGATTGCTGAGCGACCGGGTGAAGGGCTGTTCGTCCACATGCGGGTGCAAAAGCTCGCGGTGGCCCAGAACCTTGCCTGTCGCATCCAGCACATCCCAGCCATCGGCATAGTGGTCCCAGCCGGTATCCTCATGTTTCAGCGTGACCTCGACGCGCCAGCTCATGCCGGATTTCTCGACTTTTGCCGACACGATTTCAGGTGCGCCGCTGAGCGCGGGCGTGGCGAAGAGCAAAAGGGCGAGGAGGGGGCGCAGTATGGGCATGAGGCTCGTTATAGCGCGAAGCAATGTTACGCGCACTCACGTCTGCGTGGGGTGCCGTTGCAGGGTTCGATGCGAGCGTGACATGAACTCGCGCCGGATCAGCATTGCAAAGGTCAGCAAGGCCGCGACCAGCAGGGCCTCCGGCCCCAGCATCCAGGCTCCGGCGGCAAGGCCGAAGTAAACCGATCGCAGGCCCCGGTTGAAGCTGCGTGCGGAAAAGATGTTGATCTCGCCCGCCTGGGTGGCGCGAATGGTGGCGTCGGGATGCGCTGCATCGTTTGGCACCGCGCCCATCACCACGCCGCAATAGCCGAAAAGACGGTTGGCCCAGACAAACTTGAAAAAGGCATTGGCCAGAAAGCCGAGGATGACGAGGATCTTGACCTCCCATACCACGGCGGGATCGGTGCCAAGCGTGAGGTCTTCGGCAATGCCCGCAAGCCGTTCGGTGTTGCCTAGAAGGGCCAGACAGCCGCCGATCGCGATCATCGTGGCGGAGGCGAAAAACGCCGTGCCCTGGCGCAATGTGGCAAGGATCTGAGCGTCGAACACCCGTGGTTCACGGCCGATCATCTGCTGCATCCAGTCGCGCCGGTATTGCGCCATCAGCATGGACACGGACAACCGCGCGCCGATGCCCCGTTCGATGAGCCATCCGATCACCACCCAACAGACCAGCAGAACAGCCAGCGCGGCCAGATCGAGGGTGGAAAAGAAGGAGAATTTTTCAGACCATGTCATGAGGGTCTGATAACGCGGCGGAGAAAGACTTGCCATACTCATAAAATTGGTTATAAAATATTACCAATAAGGAGAGCGCCCATGGAGATGCCACAGCCAAATCCCTCTGTTCTGGCCAAGAAGCCCGAGCTGATTGCCCGGCTCAAGGGTGTGTTGCCCGAGGATGCCATTATTTCGGACCCGTTCGAGACGCGCGCCTATGAATGCGATGCCCTGACCGCTTATAAATGCCCGCCACTGCTGGCTGTGTTGCCCGGCAGCACGGAACAGGTGAGCCGGGTGCTGTCGATCTGTCACGAGATGGGCGTGCCGGTGGTGCCGCGGGGCTCGGGCACGTCGCTGGCCGGAGGGGCCTTGCCGACCGAAGACAGCGTGATTCTGGGCGTGGCCCGGCTCAATGAGGTGCTGGAAACGGATTATGACAACCGTTTCATCCGTGTGCAGTCCGGGCGGACCAACCTGAGTGTGACAGGGGCCGTCGAGGAGGAGGGGTTCTTCTATGCGCCCGATCCGTCGAGTCAGCTTGCCTGTGCCATCGCGGGCAATATCGCGATGAATTCGGGCGGGGCGCATTGCCTGAAGTACGGCGTGACCACAAACAACCTCATGGGCGTGACCATGGTGCTGATGGACGGGCAGGTGGTCGAACTGGGCGGGGCGCATCTGGATGCCGAGGGGCTGGATCTGCTCGGCCTGATGTGCGGCTCGGAGGGGCAGTTGGGTGTCGTCACCGAAGCGACGCTGCGCATTCTGCCCAAGCCCGAGGGCGCGCGGCCGGTGCTGATCGGGTTTGACAGCAACGAGGTGGCGGGCGCCTGTGTCAGTGACATCATCAAGGCGGGTGTGTTGCCGGTGGCGATCGAATTCATGGACCGGCCCTGCATCCGCGCGACCGAGGCCTTTGCCGGGGCCGGATACCCCGATTGCGAGGCGCTTCTCATCGTCGAGGTGGAAGGCAGCGAGGCCGAGATTGACGAACAGCTTGGGACGATCATGCAGATCGCGCGCAAGCATGACCCGGTGGAGCTGCGCCAGAGCCAGTCGGCGGAGGAAAGCGCCAAGATCTGGCTGGGCCGCAAATCGGCCTTTGGCGCGATGGGGCAGATCAACGATTACATGTGCCTCGACGGCACCATCCCGGTGAGCGAGCTGCCTTATGTGCTGCGGCGTATCGGCGAGATGAGCAAGGAGTACGGTCTGGATGTGGCCAATGTGTTCCATGCGGGCGATGGCAACATGCATCCGCTCATTCTGTTTGACGCCAACAAGCCGGGCGATCTGGAAACCTGCGAGGCCTTTGGCGCGGATATCCTGCGGCTCTGCGTCGAGGTTGGCGGATGCCTGACCGGGGAGCATGGCGTGGGCATCGAGAAACGAGACCTGATGGTGGATCAATATGCGCCTGCCGATCTGGAGCTTCAGATGGCGGTGAAGGATGTGTTTGATCCGAAATGGCTCCTGAACCCGGCCAAGGTGTTTCCGCTGGCGGCAAGCGATGCGCGCCGGGTGGCGGCGGAGTGATCTGACAGGCTGCCGTTCGGCCAATGACAAAGCTGGGATTTGAGTATTTTGGGAACAATGAAAGCTATGGAACCGCGTAACGAAGAAGAGCTGGCCAATATTGTGGCCGGGGCGAGCGCGCCGATGCGGATCGAAGGCGGCGGAACGCGGCCCATCGGGCATGTGACGGATGCGCCGGTTCTGAGCACGCGGGGGCTGAGCGGGATCACGCTTTACGAGCCCGGGGCGCTGACGCTGGTCGCACAGGCGGGCACGCCCCTGGCCGAGGCGGAGGCGGCGCTGGCGGCAGAAGGTCAAAGGCTGGCCTTCGAGCCGATGGATCACCGGGCACTGTTGGGCACAAGTGGCGCGCCGACACTGGGCGGCATGGTGGCGGCGAATGTTTCGGGTCCGCGCCGCATTCAGGTGGGGGCGTGCCGCGACAGCCTCTTGGGTGTGCGGTTTGTCGACGGGCGCGGTCAGGTCATCCGCAATGGCGGGCGGGTGATGAAGAACGTCACCGGCTATGACCTCGTGAAGCTGATGGCGGGCAGCTATGGTACGCTAGGGGTGCTGACCGAAGTGGCGCTGAAGGTGTTGCCCATCCCCGCTGCGACGGGTGTGCTGCTGTTTGAAGGATTGTCCGATGAGCGCGCGGTATCGGCGCTGAGCCGGGCGCTGCGGTCGCCGTTCGAAGTGACCGGGGCGGCGCATACGCAAAAGGGCCTCGACGGCGCACCGGTGACGATGATCCGTCTCGAAGGTTCAGAGGCGTCGGTGGCCTATCGCGCCGACCGGCTGACAGCCGAGTTGTCGGAGTTCGGCTCCTGCGCGCTGGAAACCGATCCTGAAAACACAAAGGCCGGCTGGACCTGGGTGCGCGATGTCGCCCCGTTTCATGGGCGTGACGGCACGGTCTGGCGTTTGTCCGTGAAACCGACAGAGGCCCCCGCCATCGTGGCGGCTCTGACAGGGGCGGAGGCGCTGTATGACTGGGGTGGGGGGCTGATCTGGCTGTTCTGCCCGGCAGGGTGTGGCGTGGATGGCCGCAGGATCAGAGCCGCACTGGCGGAGCATAGCGGTGGACATGCGACCCTGATCAGGGGGGACGATCCGCACCCGTTCCAACCGCTTGCCGAGCCGCTTCAGACGCTTCAGACCGGGTTGCGCGCCCGGTTCGATCCGCGCGGATTGTTCAATCCGGGGCGGATGGGGCAGGCAGCCTGATGCTGGTTCTGGCCTACCTTGCCAGTTTCGCTGCCGGGCCTGCCACCTTCTGGTTGCTGGCGAGGCGGCGGACAGACCGGGCCGGTTTTGCCCGGCTGGCAGCGCTCGCCTTGGTGCTTGTGGTGCTGGCATTGCTGTTGCCCCACCTCGCTGGGACGACCTTGCTGGCCTGGAGCTATTTCGACCTGTTGCTGCTGGTTCTGTTGTGGCTGGCCTGGATTGTCGTTCTGGCGCTGTGTGTGCAGGCGGTCAGGCCACGCCTTCCTAATGGGTCTGCACATCGCTGGGCTTTTGCCACCGGCACGGCGGCCACGACACTGCCCTGGTTCGGGCTTATGATTGCACAAGGGATGACACGCTGAATGAAAACGGAATTTACCGAAGCGCAGCTCCGTGACCCGGGCACCCAGCGCGCGAATGAGATCTTGCGTGCCTGCGTGCATTGCGGGTTCTGCACCGCTACCTGCCCGACCTATCAGGTGTTGGGGGATGAGCTCGATAGTCCACGCGGGCGCATCTATCTGATCAAGGATATGCTGGAAAATGACCGTGAGCCCGACGCGCGTACGGTCAAGCATATCGACCGTTGCCTGAGTTGTCTGGCCTGCATGACGACCTGCCCCTCGGGCGTGCATTACATGCATCTTGTCGACCATGCGCGTGAATATATCGAGCAGCGCTATAAACGGCGCTGGGATGACCGGGCGCTGCGCTGGATCCTGTCCAAGATCCTGCCCTATCCGACGCGCTTCCGGCTGGCCCTTCTGGGGGCGAAGATCGGGCGGCCGTTTGCCCGGTTGATGCCCGATGCACGGCTGCGCGCCATGCTGGAGATGGCCCCGAAGAGCATCCCGCCCGTGAGCCGCAATGACGACCCTCAGAGCTTTGCCCCGAAAACAGAGCGCCGGATGCGCGTGGCGCTGATGACGGGCTGTGCGCAGAAGGCGCTCAATACCGATATCAACGATGCCACGATCCGGCTGCTGACGCGGCTTGGCTGTGAGGTGGTCGTCGCCAAGGGCGCGGGCTGTTGCGGGGCGCTGACGCATCACATGGGCAAGACCGGCGAGAGCCATGCCACCGCCGCCAGGAATATCCGTGCCTGGAGCGATGAAATGGACGGTGACGGGCTGGATGCGGTGGTGATCAACACCTCGGGCTGCGGCACGACGGTGAAGGATTACGGTCATATGTTCCGCAACGAGCCACTGGCCGAAGAGGCCGCGCGGGTTTCAGGTATAGCGATGGATATCAGTGAGTTGCTGGTGAAGATCGGGTTGCCCGAAGGGGCGCCGAAAGGGGTGCGGGTGGCCTATCATGCGGCCTGTTCGCTACAGCATGGTCAGCAGGTCAAGACCGCGCCCAAGGATCTGCTGAAACGTGCCGGGTTCGAGGTGGTGGAACCCGCAGACAGCCATCTGTGCTGTGGGTCGGCAGGGACGTATAACCTGATGCAGCCCGAGATTTCCAAGCAGCTCAAGGCGCGTAAGGTGCGTACGCTGGAGGCCAAGAGCCCTGATATCATCGCGGCGGGCAATATCGGCTGCATGATGCAGATCGGCAGCGGAACGCAGGTGCCCATCGTGCACACGGTCGAACTGCTCGACTGGGCCACCGGCGGCCCGAAGCCTCCGGCGCTGCAGGGCGATTGACCGACGCCACGCGCGGGCTGCCCCAATTTTGCCTTAAAGCCCTGCTATCGGAAACGCCGAGGTTTTCGAGGTGATTTGACGGATATGAAGCGTTTTCTGCTGTCTTGCGCTCTGTTGCTTTCGGGCAGTCTTGTTCAGGCGGGTGATACCGGGCTGACCGCCCTGCAAACCGGTGACGAGAGCCGGGGCTGGGAGGCTGTCGGGCGGCTCGATCTTGACGGGCGCGGATTTTGCACCGGGGCGCTGATCGCGCCGGATCTGGTGCTGACGGCGGCGCATTGCCTCTATGACAACACCACTGGCGAGCGGATCGACCATAGCAAGATCGAGTTTCTCGCCGGCTGGCGCAATGGCCGCGCTTCGGCCTATCGCTGGGTCAAGCGTGCGGTGACGCATCCGGATTTCTACTTTGATGGCGAAATGGCTGCGGATCGGGTTCGCAATGACGTGGCCCTGCTGGAGCTGCACCATCCGATCAACAACGGTACGGTGCTGCCCTTCGCCACGGATCGCCGTCCGCGCAAAGGGCAGCGGATTGGCGTGGTGAGCTATGCGCGGGACCGCTCGGAGGCCCCGTCATTGCAGGAAGTCTGTGATGTGAAGGCGCGGCAGCAGGGCGTGTTGATCATGTCCTGCGATGTGAATTTCGGCTCTTCCGGCGCGCCGGTCTTCTCGTTCGAAAGCGGGGAGCCGCGGGTGGTGTCGGTGGTCTCGGCCATGGCGGAAGTGGATGGCGAGAAGGTGTCGCTTGGTACGCAGCTCGAAGCGCCGCTGGAGTTTCTGCGCGGTGAACTGGCCGCGGGCAAGGGGATGTTCCAGGCCCCGGCCCCGACCCTGAGCACCAGCGGTGAGCGGCGTTCGACCGGTGCGAAATTCGCCAAACCGTGATGGCACGGCCCCGGACCAGCTTCGGACTTCTGATTATCGGTTTCATGATCCTGCTTGCCGCGCCGGTGACTGCGGGGTCGGGCCTTGTGCGGTTGTCGGACCGCGATGACCTCTTGGGGTGGGAGGCGGTGGGCCGTGTCGAGCTGGGGCAGGGAGGTTATTGCACCGGTGCCCTGATTGCATCGGATCTGGTGCTGACCGCCGCGCATTGTGTCTATGATCAGGCAGGACGGTTGCGCGGGGCCGATACGATCCGGTTTCGCGCGGGGCTCGCGGATGGGCTTGCCATTGCCGAACAGAGTGTCTCAAGGGTGGCGGCCCATCCGGGCTATGACCCGAGGAGTCCGTTTGGCGTTGACACCATCCGATATGACGCCGCCCTGCTGGAGTTGAGCGCGCCGATCTCAACCACATCGGCGGATCCGTTCATTCTGCATCAGCGGGTCGATCATGGGCAGCAGGTGAGTGTCCTGTCCTATGGTATGGGCCGGGATGCGGCGCTGTCCTGGCAAAGGGAATGTGCGGTGCTGGGCCGACAGAAGGGGCTGATCGCCTTTGATTGTAATGTGACCTTCGGTTCGTCCGGCGCACCGGTTTTTGTGCGCGAAAACGGCCGCGCGCGCATTCTGTCGCTGATCAGCGGCGGCGGGTATGGTGTCGCCTATGGCATGGAGCTGCCCAGCGTGGTGAGCGAGCTGAAGTCCGTTTTGCGCGCCATGCCGGGTGTGCCCTATGGCGGGCTTGTCAACCGGCGGGTCAAGGTGGGTGAGACGCGCGGCGTTTCCGGCGCGAAATTCGCCAAGCCGTGAAACGGTGGCCTTCCGCGCGTGCCCCCCTTGAAAGCGTGAAAATCCCTTCCCACATCTGTTCTGTCCGACGCCGCCTGGCGGGTCGGGCGCATCTGGCCTGTCCCGAGGTGGGAAGGCCGCAAACATATCGTTATCGCTCAATGGAGGATGACCCATGCGTAACTTTGATCTGGCACCGCTTTACCGTGCCACCGTCGGCTTTGACCAAATCGCAGACATGATGGACCGCGTTCTGTCCAACGATGTCGCCCAGCCGACTTATCCGCCCTACAATATCGAAAAAACCGCCGACGATGCCTATCGTATCTCGGTTGCGGTTGCAGGCTTTGCCGAACAGGACCTGAGCGTGGAAGTGCGCGAAGGCCAGCTGATCGTGTCCGCCCGCAAGTCCGAAACCGAGGAAGAGGGCACCCGCACCTTCCTGCATCGCGGCATTGCCACACGTGCGTTCGAGCGCAAGTTCCAGCTTGCCGATCACGTGCGTGTCGAAGGCGCGTCGCATTCCGACGGGATGCTGCATATCGACCTGGTGCGCGAAGTACCCGAAGCGCTGAAGCCGCGCCGGATCGCGATTGCATCGGGTGACAGCGTCGAGAAGGACGTCGTGGACGCAAAAGCCGTCAACTAACGCGTCCTTCATCCAAGGATCAGGCCCGGGCGTGTGACACGCCCGGGCCTTTTTGCGTCCGGAGAGCCTGGGATTTACTGCTCGCTGAGGCTGCTGGCCAGACGCATCAGGCGGATCGCTTCGGCGCGGTAGCCGTACGCGTCGTCGCCCTTGGTGGCATTGGCGAGCGCGATGGCGTCGTCATAGCTCCAGTCGCCGGTGAAGTCCGACCGTTTCAGAAGCTCACCGAAGGAGGCGATGGCGATGGCAAACCCGGCCTCGCCCTCGGCCTCGGCGGTGGCGGGCAGGATCGGGGCCTCGATCAGCGTGCTGGCCTCCTCGCCCGGGGCCTTGTAGCGCAGCTTGAGGAAGCCAAGCTCGTCCGATGTCTCGCCGCTTGCCGCCACCTCGCCATAGCGCAGCGGGTCGACCAGCTCGGCGTCCGAGCCTGCCGGTGTCACCTCATAGATCGCGGTCACGGAATGCCCCGCGCCGATATCGCCTGCATCCACCTTGTCGTTGTTGAAATCCTCGCGCTTCAACGCCCGGGTTTCATAACCGATCAGGCGGTATTCGCTGATCTGCGCAGGGTTGAACTCCACCTGGATTTTCACATCGTCGGCGATCGGGAACATCGCGCCCGCCGCCTGATCCACCAGCACCTTCTGCGCCTCGGAGAGCGTGTCGATATAAGCTGCCTGTCCGTTGCCGTTCTGGGCCAGCGCCTGCATGGTGGCATCATCGAGATTGCCCCTGCCAAAACCCAGCACCGACAGATAAGAGCCGCTCTCGCGTTTCTCGGCGATATAGTCCTTGAGCGCCTCGGGATCGCTGAGGCCGACGTTGAAATCGCCGTCGGTGGCCAGGATCACGCGGGTCACTTCGCCCTCTTCCGCCATGCCTTCGGCCACGGCATAGGCCTGTTGCAACCCTGCCTGACCGGCGGTGGAGCCACCCGCATCGAGCCGCTGGAGCGCGTTCAGAATGGTGCTGCGCTCGGTGGCTGAGGTGGGGGCCAGAACCTGCCCCGCGCTGCCTGCATAGGTGACGATGGCCACCTGATCCTGCTCGGTGAGTTGCGAGAGCATCAGTGAGAGGGACTGCTTCAGAAGCGGCAGCTTGTTCGGCTGGTTCATCGACCCGGAGGTGTCGATCAGGAACACAAGATTCAGCGGCGGGCGGTCCTCCATCGCGGGCTTCTGGCCCTGGATCGCGATATGCACCAGTTTCGTGCCGTTGTTCCACGGGGTCGGGACCACGCTGACCGTGGGCTTGAACGGGTGTTCGCCTGCTTCGGGGGCTGCGTAATCGTATGGGAAATAGTTGATCATTTCCTCGATCCGCACCTGTTCGGGGTTGGGCAGGCGGCCCGAGGTGATGGTGCTGCGCAGGATGGCATAAGAGGCGGTGTCAACGTCGATGGAGAAGGTCGAGACAGGCTCTTCGGCGGTGAGCTTGAGCGGGTTGCTCTCGGCTTCTGGATAGGCCTCGGTATTGGGTTCGGGCAGGGTTACGATGTCATCCGCGGGCACCGATTGCAGGGATAGCAGCCCACCCGCGCCATTGCCCGTTTGCTTGCGCGCGGCGGTGGCGGGTTTGGACTGGCTCAGGCCCCGGGTTTCGGCTTCGGCCATGGGGGCAGGCGCGGGCGGTTCCGGGGCTTCCTGAGCTGCGAACTCTTCCACAAGATCGGCCTCGCCCGGGGCTGCGTCCACCACACGACCGCCGGACAAGGACCGATCGGTCCCGCTGTCTTCCAGCGACAGGGTGCCGCTGCCGCCCAGGGGGGCCTCGGTCAGCTCCGGCTGGCCGGAGAAGCCGGGCAGGTTGCGCTCGGTCAGTTGCGGCAGGCTGATCACGAGACCCACGGCCAGAACGGCGGTGGTGGTGGTCAGGGCGGCGCGGGGGGATAGCTTGGCGATCATGGTGCGTACTCCTCTGAAGAGCCCGTGTGTCGGGCGATCAGAAGTAGGACGCGCGGCTTGGCGCGTTTCTTGGAGCGCGGCAAAGTTTTTTTCCGCCAGCGCCAGATTAGCCGCCTTTTTCGCCGCATCCGGCGCAGGTGTGGCCGCCGTGAAGGCAGCTTTCAGATCATCGAGATCGTCGCGGTCGTCACTCATATCTGATCCTCTTTCTCGCGCAGGGCGCGAAGGTGTTTCTTGGCCTCCGAGATGCGCCAGCTTACGGTGCCCGGCGATATCCCCAAGACATCGGCCGCTTGTTCATGGGTTGCGTCATCCAGCACCAGCGCCAGCGTGTCGCGCAAATCCTCGGGCAGGGCGCGCATCGCCTGGGTTAACCAATCGAGCGCCTGCGCCGTTTCCGCCTCGGCCGCGCGGCGGCCCACCTCCCAATCGCCCCATCCATCGGCATGGCGCGCCCGGGTGGCGGCACGCCGGCGGCGGTCATGGGTGGCGTTGACCACGACGCGCCAAAGCCAGGTGGTAAACTTCGCCTCCCCTCGAAAGCCTTGAAGCTTGGCAGGCAGGGCGGCGCAGATATCCTGTGTGAGGTCTTCGGCCTCGGCCTGAACCCCGGTGAGGCGAAAGGCAAGGCGATAGACACCGTCATAATGGCGCTGCAACAGGGACGAGAACGCCTCCGGGTCTCCGGCGGCGGCGGCTCTGGCCAGGCTTTCATCGCTCACTGTCATGCGCATCACGATTGTAGGACGCAGGCCGCGCGTCAATCCTTGGGGGTGAGCGAAAGATTTTTTCACGGCGCTTTGGCCAGGGGGGTCAGGGGATCAGGTAGATCGGGCTTGACCAGGCGTTGAACCCATCCTCGGTGGTGACGCGCACCCAGAGCGGGTTGTCCTTGCCGGCGATGAGCGGGATCGTCACGGTTTCGTCCATCCGGCAATCGGTCAACTGATCCGGCAGGCGGCAGAGCCGCAGCTTGCGGTCAAGCCCGCCCGCGTCGATCACCGTATCCTCAAGGCCGATATCGGAGAGCGCGAACTGGCCGTTGGCGAGCCCGGTGTCGATTGCGATCTGACCGGCCGAGCCGTCGTCCAGCCAAAGATCGACACCGCCGAAATTCCCGGTGGTCACGGCGTCGATACGGACTGTCCTTGGGTCCTGCAGAACCGTCTGGCGTTCCAGGTTCCAGGCATTGAACGCCCGCATATCCGCAATCCGGGCGGCATCGAGCCGCGCCTCGCCCTGCCAAAAGACCTGTCGCCCCCGGCCTCGGTAAAGCGCGCCCTGCCAGGTCAGGCGCAGGCGGTCGCCTAGATCGGCCTCAGCATAGGGTCGTAGTGTTTGGACGGTTTCGGCCCCGTTCAGCACGTCGATCCGCAGGATCGGGGCATGTGCATGGCAGCGGATGCGAAGCGGCACTTCGCCTGTCTGGCTGCGCGCGATATCACCCATGATTGCCGTGGCGGAGGGGCGCGAGGCGGCATCTGTATGGGCCGGATCGGTGTCATGGATCACCCCTTGCGCGCCCAGATCGGCCTCTACCTCCAGATGCATCCGGCAGCCGGTGGTGCCATAGTGATGCCGCCGCCGCATGGCGTCAAAGATCGCCTCCCGGTCAAGCCTGTCTGTCAGGAAACAGGTCAGCCCCGTATAGGCCCCGAATTCTGTCGCGCCCGGATAAGTCATCCCCGGAGCGCCCTTGTGGCCGTCGCTGTTGCACACAAGGCCGACGCGGTGGCCCAGGGCAAAGGCATCCGTCATCAGCCATTCGAACGTGCCCCAGTCGGAATGCACCTCGACCGCGGTGCGCAGGGCCGGGTCGTGGGCATAGGAGATATCCGCGGGTCGGCCGCCGATATGGGCATAGACCACGCAGTCACGCCCCTGCAGGTGATCGAAGAGGTGGGTCAGCGTCGGTGCGTCCGTCTGCATATCCTCGCGTTCGTGCAGGAGCGCGCGAGAAGACCGGTGCATCACCTCGCCTTCGTTACGGAAGAACACGTTGTGATCGCCGCCCACTGGCGTGTTGCCCGACCATTCATAGCCCGGAAAGACGGTGAAGCGACCCGGGTCGTCATAGGCGGCGGTGACGCGGTTGATTTCGTCCCAGAAGGCGGGCTTGATCTGGAAATCATTGGCCTGGTGGCTGGTCACGTCGAGAAAGGACACGTCACGCGCGAAGGCAATATAGTCCTCGACCGTGTCGATGCCGACCGTTTCACCGCTCTGGCCGTGCAGATCGCCCCAATGGGCGGCGTGCGGGCTGTCCTGAATGAGTAGCGGATTGGAGCGGGCCAGGACCTCACCCGAGGCGGTGCTTAGAGTGAAGGTGGTCGCGCCCTCATGGTCGATGCTGAGCCCCTCAATGCGCAGACCACGGGTGCCGGGGTCGGCTCTGACTTCGCCGGGCAGATCCGGCATCTCCATTTCGGATGAAAGGGCCAGTGGGGTGTCCGGCAGAACGCAGGCATTGCCCCAGGCATCTTCGGCGCGGATACCAAGCGCAAATCCCTCGCCCGGACGGCGCAGGGTGGGGGCGACGAGAACCCAGCGGGCAGGCGGGCCTGCAACGATCTCGATCGCTGGCGATCCGACGGGGATGAACGTCCCGGTTGCGCAGGGGTCGGCCAGCACGCGAAACTCGAAAGCGCTTTCGCAGAAGGTTTGAAGCCGGTACCCGGGCGTGCCGCCAAAGTGCACCGTGATCGTATCCCCGGGGCGCATATAGCCGCGTTTCACCGTCAGCCGGATGCCGTTGTACCAGGGCCGCTGATGCGGATAGCGTTCGGCGTGCAGCTCCAGCTCCACGCCGTTCGAGGCCTCGGCCCTGACATGGTTCATCGCCTGCGGGTCATCGAACTGCACCGGGCCCGCGTCAGAGGTCCAGCGCTGCACGATCTTGATCGCCCCGGTGTCATCCAGACCATATTCCCCCACCCTGTAGGTGAGTGTGAACCGCTGGAAGCTGCGCACCTGGAAGCTGCCCAGCGGCGCCAGTGACACCGCACCGTAATCCGCCCCGTCCGCCCCCGGCTGAGCCAGGGGCCAGACATCGCCCATCAGGTCATCGCGGATCGGGGGCATGGACCCGGGTCAGACGGACATGCAGATGTATTTCATCTCCAGATAGTCCTCGATCCCGTGATGCGACCCTTCGCGGCCAAGCCCGGATTGCTTGACCCCGCCAAACGGCGCGACCTCGGTTGAGATGATGCCGGTGTTCACACCGACGATGCCGTATTCCAGCGCCTCGGCGACCTTGTAGACCCGGCTCAGATCCTTGGCATAGAAATAAGACGCCAGACCAAAGATCGTGTCATTGGCCATTTGAATGACGTCGTCCTCGGTCTCGAACTTGAAGAGCGGCGCCATCGGGCCGAAGGTCTCATCCGTCGCCACCTGCATGTCCTGGGTACAGCCGGTGACAATGGTGGGGGGCAGGAAATACCCCTCGCCCTGCATCGGCGTGCCGCCGCCCAGGATCACTTTGCCACCCTTGGCCTCGGCATCGGCGACATGCTCTTGCACCTTGCCGATGGCGTCGGCATTGATCAGCGGGCCAAGCTGTGTGCCCTCTTCCATCCCGTCGCCGATCTTCATCGCCGCTACGGCGTCCTTCAGCTTTTCGGCAAAGGCATCATAGACCCCCGCCTGCACATAGATGCGGTTGGCACAGACGCAGGTCTGCCCATTGTTGCGGAACTTGCACATGATGGCGCCTTCGACGGCGGCATCCAGATCGGCATCGTCAAACACGATGAAGGGCGCGTTGCCGCCCAGCTCCATCGAGCATTTCATGACATTCTCCGCCGCCTGACGCAGCAGGATACGGCCCACTTCGGTGGAGCCGGTAAAGGTCAGCTTGCGCACCGCTTGGTTTTCGCAGAATTCCTTGCCGATCTCCGAGGAGCTGGACGAGGTGACGATGTTGAACACCCCCGCGGGGATGCCTGCGCGTTCGGCCAGCACGCCCATGACGGTTGCGCTCAGCGGTGTCTCCTTGGCCGGACGACCGACGAAAGCGCACCCCGCGGCAAGGGCCGGGGCGGCCTTGCGGGTGATCATCGCATTGGGGAAGTTCCAGGGCGTGATAGAGGCGGCGACACCGATGGGCTGCTTGATCACGGTGATCCGCTTGTCACGCTGATGGCCCGGGATCGTCTCGCCATAGATGCGCTTGGCCTCTTCCCCGAAAAACTCGATGAACGACGCGCCATAGCCGATTTCGCCACGCGCCTCGTCAAGGGGCTTGCCCTGTTCGGCGGTCAGGATGATGGCCAGATCTTCCTGGTTTTCCATCATCAGGTCGAACCAGCGGCGCAGGATCGCGGCGCGTTCCTTGCCGGTCATCGCGGCCCAGTCTTTCTGAGCGGCCTCGGCGGCGGCGATGGTCTGAGCCACCTGCGCGCGCGACATGTCGGCCACATTGGCGATCACCTGGCCATTGGCGGGGTTGGTGACTTCGAACGTTCCATTGTCGCCCTCCACCCAAGCGCCATTGGAATAGGCCTTCTCGGCCAGAAGGCTCGGGTCGTTCAGCATCGCTTTCAGATCGGTTGCGGACATCGCGCATCTCCCTCACATGTCTTTCGTCTCGCAAAGCCAAAGCATCTTGGGCTAGGCTTGTCTAGTGCCCAGAGCCGGAGGACCCCATGGATTACGACGATGCCTATGCCAACGCACCCTATATCGCGGGGGCGGAGGACTATCCCGACCGCTGGCTTGCGGCGTCCAGAAGCTGGGCTGCTGGCCAGGCCGCACTGGGGCGGCGGCAGGAGGATATCCCCTACGGTCCAAGCGGGCGACAGAGGTTCGATTTTTTCACACCGCCGGGGACAGCGAAGGGGGTGTTGATCTTCGTGCATGGCGGTTACTGGCTGAGGTTTGACCGGGCGTATTGGTTCCATCTCGGCCAGGGCGCCATGGCGCAGGGCTGGGCGGTGGCGATGCCGTCCTATGATCTATGTCCTGAGGTGCGGATTGCCGAGATCACCCGGCAGATTGCGGCGGCGGTCGAGGTCGCGGCCGGGATGGCGGACGGCCCGATCATTCTGGCCGGCCATTCGGCTGGCGGGCATCTTGTCTCGCGTATGCTGGCCCCGGGGATGCTGTCGCCGGAGGTGGCCGCCCGTCTCCAGCACGTCATGCCGATCTCTCCGGTATCGGACCTGCGGCCTTTGCTGCACACGACGATGAATGACGATTTCCGGATGGATGAGGCCAGCGCCGCCGCAGAAAGTCCCGTTCTGATGACTGACCGGCTCGATGTGCCGGTGACCGTCTGGGTCGGCGCGGATGAGCGGCCCGTCTTCCTCGATCAGGCGCGCTGGCTGGCCGAGGCCTGGGGGGCCGCGCATGTGGTCGATGAGGGCAAGCATCATTTCGATGTGATCGACGGGCTGATCGACCCTGAAAGCAGAATGGTGCAGACGCTGCTGTCCTGATCGTCTTCTTGGCTAAGACACTCAGCCGCTGCGCCTGCCGCAGGCGTCTGGTTTTGAGTATTTGAAGAACAATGAAAGTCAGGGGGCCAAGGAGGACCAGCAAGGACGTGTGTCAGTGTCCGAATGCGTGGCGGCAAAGACGGCGCGGGCGATGGCGCGGGCCATGCAGGTGGCGGCGGCATGACCCAGAAGAAGGGCGTCGGCCAGAGGATTTTGCATTTCGTGCGCGCCGGTCGAGGCTGCAAAGATCAGGTCGCCATCCATCGGGGTGTGTGACGGCACCAGCGCCCGGGCAAACCCGTCATGCGCGGCGGTGGCGAGCCGCGTGCATTGCGCCTGTGTGAGGGCGGCATCGGTGGCGACAATGCCGATGGTGGTATTGGCATGTTGGCTGAGCTTTGTCTCAGGCAGGTGCACATCGGGATAGGCCGACGCCACGCCGAGCCCCCCGAATTCGTCGCCGATCTCGAAGGGGGCGGCCCAGAACTGCGGTCCATCGCCCACGACCGCCGACCCCAGCGCATTCACCGCCACCAGCGCGCCGACCGTATGCCCGGAGGGCAGCACCAGCGAGGCGGAGCCGAGCCCCCCCTTCAGATTTGCCGTGGTGGCCCCGGTGCCCGCCCCGACGGAGCCGCAGGCGAAGCTGGGAGTCGCCGAGGCGAGAGCCTCGGCCCCCAGACGTTTATACGGGTTCTCGGCCCAATCCTTCTTGCCGCCATTCAGCAGATCAAACAGGATTGCCGCGGGCACAATCGGCACGCGTTGGTCGCCCACGGCAAATCCGCGCCCCTCGGCGCGCAGGGCGTCGGCAACGCCCGAGGCGGCATCGAGGCCGAACGCCGAGCCGCCGGACAGCACCAGCGCGTCCACCTGCTGCACCGTTTTGTCCGGGCTGAGCAGATCAGTCTCGCGCGTGCCGGGCGCCCCGCCCATCACATGCACACCCGCTGTAAAGGGCGCGTCGCCCAAAAGGACCGTTGCTCCGGTTTTGATCGTATCGTCCGACGCGTTGCCAACACGCAGCCCTGCGACATCGGTGATCAGGTTCAAAGGCCCAGCTTTGGCAGTCATGGATCAAAAACGTCCCCTTTGTGTCGCAAAGCATATTGCCTGAACCATTCGGATCGGCAAGAAGAGTGTCAGGCCCCGGGCGATGGCGTCGCCCCGAAGATGGCCTCATATATCCCAACAGTCCTGAACGCCGGGACCTTTCTTTTTAGGAGGGTCACTATGACTGCACATCCGACAACCACCCAATTTGCGCAGACCGCGCGCCCCGAAATGTACCGTTTTCACAATGGCGAGAAAGCGCCGCTGCCGTTTGATGCGTCCGAATATGATGCACGCCTCAAGGGTCTGCGGGCGATCATGGCCGCGCAGGAGGTGGATGCCGTTGTCTTCACCTCGATGCACAACATCGCCTATTACAGCGGCTTTCTCTATTGCGCCTTCGGGCGGCCGTATGGCCTTGTCGTCACGCCCACCGAAAGCGTGACCATCAGCGCAGGCATTGACGCGGGTCAGCCCTGGCGGCGCAGCCATCTCGACAACATCACCTATACCGACTGGCAGCGCGACAATTACTGGCGCGCGGTGCGGTCTGTGGCGGGTGAGGGCCGCGTGATCGGCTATGAGGGTGATCACATGAGCCTGATGCAGAAGGCCAAGCTCGATGCGTTCCTGGCCCCGTCGCGGACGGTCGATCTGGCCGAGGCCACGATGCGCCAGCGGATGCAGAAATCCGCGGCCGAGATTGCGCTCATCCGCAAATGCACGGCGATTGCCGACGTCGGCGGATATGCCATCCGCGAGGCGGTGCGCGAAGGCACCCGCGAGATCGATGTGGCCATGGCCGGGCGCGACGCGATGGAGCTGGAGATTGCCCGCGTCTTTCCCGATGCCGAATATCGCGATAGCTGGGTCTGGTTCCAGTCGGGCATCAACACGGATGGCGCCCACAACCCCGTCACCGCACGGGCATTGCAGCGCGGCGATATCCTGAGCCTCAACACCTTCCCGATGGTCTCGGCCTATTACGTGGCGCTGGAACGGACCATGTTCGTGGGCGAAGTGGACGCCGCCTCGCTGGCGATCTGGGAGGCGAACGTGGCCGCGCATGAATACGGGATGAGCCTGCTGAAACCCGGTGTGAGCTGTGCCGAGGTGACCCACAAGATCAACGCCTTCTTTGAAGAGCGTGACCTGCTTCAATACCGCACCTTTGGCTATGGCCACTCCTTTGGGATCCTGTCGCATTACTATGGCCGCGAGGCGGGCCTTGAGCTGCGCGAGGATATCGACACGGTGCTGGAGCCGGGCATGGTGATCTCGATGGAGCCGATGCTGACCCTCGCCGAGGGGCAACCCGGCGCGGGCGGCTACCGCGAGCATGACGTGCTGGTGATCACCGAAGACGGCAATGAGAACATCACCGGCTATCCCTACGGGCCTGAGTTCAACGTGGTTGGGTAAACCCGGCAACGTCAAGGTGGCCCCCTTCAATCGGGGCCACCTGTTTTGCTTCTGGCATGGCTACGCCGCGTCGCGTTTGTCGGGGCCATAAGCCTCGCCCACATAATCCTCCAGCAGCTTCTCGTTGCGCGCTTCCTCGATCCTGTTGATCCGGTCGATCCGCGCCTGGTTGTCGAAGCGGTATTTCACGAAATTCACCAGGCTCAGCGTCAAGAGCAGGATACCGATGCCCCAATATCCCTTGGTGGCCAGCGGCACATCGACCGATTTGTAGAGCGAGAGCGCCAGCAGAACATAGGCGGCCACAACACCGGCGAGGTTGAAGAACATGATCAGCGAATTGTCGGGCTTGTCGTTGTGATACATTGGAGTGTCTCCTCTGTTGGGGGGATGGTTTAAGTCTTTTTGAGCCGGGCGAGCACCTGGCTTGCGGTCACTTTGCTGGCCGGTCCGAAGCCTTCGGCGGCCATACGGTCGTCAAGCGAGCTGTGATTGAGATCGGCCTCGATCCCGGCCAGGATCTGTGACTGCTCAAAAGGGTCGTCGCGGCCCACCACGCGCGCGATCAGCTCTTCGGCTTCATCGGCGGCGGCGGTGTTGGCGATGGTGGTGCGCAAACGGCCCTGCATCAGTTGTTCGCGTTTGATCGCCCGGGCGGTGACGGCCCCCTGCTTGAGGTCGATCAGGCGGCGGTGCGCGGCTTCCACCGAACTGCGCAGGCGGGTCACCTTTTCCTCCAGCCGATCCACCGTGCCGTGCCTGAGCCGCGCTTCGTTTTCCATCGTGGCGATGGCCTCGGCGGCTTGCAGCGCCATGTCGTCACGCCCGGCCGCTATCGCTTCGCTGGCGCGGTTGGTCATAGTCCTGATCCGTGTGGTCAGCGCCTCCAACAGCCGTGCTTCCGAACGCTGACGCTGCACAAGCGAGGCAAGCGTGCCCTTGGCCGCCTTGAGCTGCGCTTCGGAGTCGCGGATCTTCTGGTCGATCAATTCGATCGCGAAAGCATCCTTGAGCCGGTCCTCGGCGCGTGCATTAGCGCCGATCGTGAGGGTCCTCAAAATCTCGAACATGGCAAAATCCTTTTGTGAACGTTGTTCATGAATTGAATATAGAAATCGGTGAACACTGTTCAAGAACTATTTTGAACAGTGTTCAGAAACTATGCGTTTCCAGTGGTTCGCCGGACAAGAAGTTCAATCATACGGCTGAGATCGGCCTTTGGCACCGGGGTGGCCCGGTTTTCGATCCCCAGGCTGACGATGCCATGCACCGACGAAAACAGCGCCCGTGTCATCAGCGCCTGATCGGCAGGGGAAAGGTCAGGGAAACATTCGCCGACCGGTCCGGCAATATGAGCAAAGAGCCGGTCCATCTCGTCCCAGTACCATTGCGGCACGTCAAGATCGGGTGAGAACGGCACATCGAAAAGGCTGCGCCAGCGTCGGGTTTCACGCAGCGCAAAGGTCAGATAGGCATCGGCAATGCAAAGAAGACGGTCCGTTGGACTGGCATCGGCGCAGCCCTGCAAAGCGCCGTCCACATCCCGGCCAAGTTGGCGGAACGTGCGGCCGTTGACCTCAAGCGCGATATGCGTGAGGTCGTCGAACACCGTGTAGATCGCCCCGAGTGCGCAGCCCGCCTCTTTCGCAAGATCCCGCGCTTTTAGCGCCGAGAGCCCGCCTTCGGCCATCCGTGTTTCGGCAATATCCACCAGCTTGCGACGCAGGGCGTCGTGGCGTTCTTCTGTCTTTCCGGCCATGCCGATCCCTTTTTGAACTGCGTTCAAAACATAGCCGAACGAGGCACCGAACCCAAGTGATCCAACGTCACGCTGGGAAATCGCGGCAAATCTGCCATGGATGGACCATCAGGACGAAGGAGACGCCCATGCCGACGCTGCAAGAGGTTCAGGACATCGTGACCGCCCGCGCCAAAGGCCGGATCAAGGGCACGGTTCGGCTGGATATGCCCGATCTCGGTACGCTCTGGGTGGACGAGACCGGTGCGAAGATCAGCGATGACGACGCCGAGATCACCCTGACGGCGCGTTCGGACGTGTTCCATAATATCGTTCTGGGCACTCAGAACCCGGCCACCGCTTTCATGACGGGCAAGCTCAAGGTGGACGGTAATCCGATGCGGGCGCTCAAGATCGGGGAGATCCTGAGCACCGATCCTTAATGGGTCAGACCATTGCGAAGATGCGCGCGGGCCCGCCAGATCCGCCGCGATGCTTGGGTGCGCCGATCACGATCGTGGCCCCGGCGGCTGGCAGTTTGTCGAGATTGGCGATGTTCTCGATCCCGAAACGGCCGGTGGGCAACCAGGCATAATGCACCGCAAAGTCAGCCGAAGGCCCATGATCCAGCGACAGCGTATCCACCGCGATCGACTGTGCCCCGGTTTCCTCCATCAGCATCTTGGCCGCCTCGATATGGAAGCCCGGGAAGTGCATGACGCCGTTCCCATCTGCATTGCGGAACCCGTCGCCGCCGGTCTTGCCGCCCCAGCCCGAATGCATGGCCACACAGGCCCCTTCGGGAATGTCGCCATTGGCCGCGATCCAGGCTTTCAGGTCATCGGGGGTGACCTGCGCATCGGCATTGTCCGCCGCCTTCGCCGCGATATCGACCACACAAAGCGGCGCGACAAGCGAGCTGACCGGAATTTCATCCACCGAGTTCCCATCGGCAGAGAAATGCAACGGGGCGTCCACATGGGTGCCGGTATGTTCGTTCAGCATCAGCTTCATCAGGTTGAAGCCATTGTCCGCGAAGTTGAATTCCTGCGTGATCTCGACGCCCGGCGCCCCGAAATAGGTTGGGAAATCGGCGTCATAGGTATGGGTCAGATCCTCGACCATGCTGTGCCCATCGGCCATGGCAGGCGTGCCGCTGGCCGATCCCAAGGCCGCTGCCGCCCCGACCGCAGCACTTGCGGTGAAAAACTGCCTCCGCGAGAGCATCTTGTCTTTCACGGCGTTCATCACACAAATATCGCACATGGTCTTTCCTCCCATTGGTTGTCTTTCTTTCTGCCAGCCACGATAACAGAGCTTGGCCGCATCGGTGAAAAATCTTCAGAGAGGAACGGAGGCCCGCGATGATCTATGTGAAATATCTGATCTGGGGGATCTTCTGGCTGCTCGTGGCCGCCTTCTTTCATTATACCCTGCCGCAGCACGATATCGTGCGCGTCTCCGACACCTATGAGAAGCGGGTCGATTTTGGCGAAAACTCCATTTTCTGGGCGAATCAAGGCACAGGAGAGCTTGAGGGGACGGTGAACCGCGATGTGTTTTTCATCCAGACGGTGCAGACGAACGGTCGGGTGATGGTTTATCGGAATGAAGACACCGGCTGGGGCTGGCCACCTTATTTCAAGTTCGACACGGCCAATCTGCAGGCCGAGGCATCTGATCTGAAATCCACCTCCTCCGCGCCGAAATGGGTGGCGATCAAGCATTATGGCTGGCGGAACGAGTTCTTGTCGATTTACCCCAACGCGATCAGCGTGCGGGCCGTGCCGGGGCCGGATGCTCGGATTATCCCGTGGTTCAACATTGTGCTGCTGACGGTTTTGTTTGCGGTCTTCTGGGCAATCCGTGTGCGGTGGAAAAGGTTCCGCAAGAACCGGATAAACCCGGTGATTGATGAATGGACCGATGGCTGGGGGTGAGCCAGCTCTCCGGAAACGCTCTGGGGGAGCGTTTCTCTGACGAACGGGCGAAGCCCCGGATTTGGATAGATCGGAATATGCTCATCGGGCCTGACAGCCCGCCTCGCGAGGCCGCCGGTAACGGCGGAAGAGCGTCACCGTTTCCCGTAGTATAGCCCGACCACATGCTCGGCTTCGGCGAAGAACAGCCAGCGCGACGCGGCGATCCCGGCAATGTGGCTGACCACCGCCAGCACCGCGAACACGTGACTGAACGGGATAAGAAGCAGCAGAACGGGCAGTGTATAGCCGAAGACAAGCGCAATCATTCTCAGCTTAAAACTGTGCTTGCGCCCGACGACATGCACGAACTCGCGCAGAAGGTAGTTCGTCCCGGTATGCGGCGGCTCGAACGCACGCACGCGGCCTGCGCTGCCCAGCCCGGTCGCGGTGGCAAGGTTGGTTCCACTGTTCGCAAGCGCTTGATCGCCCTGCATCCACCACAGAACCTGCACCACGCCGGCCAGCGGCAGAAAGACCAGCGCAAAGGCCACCTGCCCGGCCAGCAGCGCCCCGCCCGCCAGCGAGATCGACAGAAGCAGCACGGGCGTCAGCGGTTGTTTCCAGCGCGGAACCGTCTTGAGCTGGCCATAGATCATTGCCGTGCAATAGACGACCGCCACGGACAACGCCGCGCCGATCCAGCCCAGCAATGTCCAGCTTGTCTGCATGAACACAAGCCCCGCACCGAAAAGCGCCATGACCAGCAACGCCGCAACCGCGGCGACGCCTTCACGGCTGAGCCAGGAGGTGCGCCACTGGCTGAAGGCTTTCATGGCGCGCTCCGGATGGCCCAGGTGGAAGGTCGAGGAAATCAGCCCGCCCACCGCCAGCAGATAGGCGATGGCAAAAAAGGCAAAGGCCATCCAGCCGGTCACCTCGGGAAAGCCGAGGCCGAGCCAGAACAGCAGGCCAAAGCCGATGCCGGAGAGCGTGGTGAAGATGATGACGGACGGTGCGGGATGCATCAGAGTTTCTCCAGAGCCTTATCGAGCCAGCCAAGAAACCCATTGGTCTCGGTCGCCACGGGTTCGAGGAAGGGCGCCAGCACGTCGATCTGGTCCATCTGGTCCTTGGGGCGCGGCGGCAGGTATTTGTTGACCGGCTTCGTGCCTTGCTCGGGCATCAGGTCCATGCCGCCGCGTTCGGCAACAAGCTGGCTCACGTCGCTATCGGGGTCGCCCAGATCGCCGAAATGACGTGCACCCGCCGGGCAGGTGCGCACGCAGGCGGGCACGCGGTCCACCTCGGGCAGGTTCTCGTTATAGATCCGGTCAACGCAGAGCGTGCATTTCTTCATCACACCTTCGGCCGCGTCCAGCTCGCGCGCGCCGTAGGGGCAGGCCCAGGCGCACAGGCCACAGCCGATGCAGTCGCTTTCATTGACCAGAACGATGCCGTCTTCGACCCGCTTGTAGCTCGCGCCGGTGGGGCAGACGGTCACGCAAGGCGCGTCCTCGCAATGCAGGCAGGATTTGGGGAAATGGATCAGTTGCGCCGGGCCGGCCTCGGGCTGCACCTCGTAGGAATGCACCCGGTTCAGGAACGTGCCGGACGGCGTGCCATAGGGGTCCTGATCCGACAAGGGGGCGCCGTAATTCTCGGTGTTCCAGCCTTTGCAGGACACCACGCAGGCATGACATCCGACACAGGTGTCGAGGTCGATCACAAGGCCGAGCTTTTTCTGGGTGCTTGTCGGAAGGGAGGTCATGCCGCGTGCTCCGATGTGGTGTTGGCGAAGGTCAGCGATTGCTCTTTTTCGGCGTCCCAGGTGGCGATGAACCAGATGAAAGAGCCGAGCATGAAGGCGACAAAGCTGAAGATCAGCAGCAGGGTGCGTTGTGTCGGACTCATTTGCCCACCTTCCAGGTCAGTTCATCCGGGCCGGTGCCCACGGGTGAGGCGATGGGCGGCAGGCTGGGCTGGCTTTCTTCCGGGGCCGGGGCCTTTTCGATCTTCACCCGCAGGTCGAACCAGGCCGCCTGGCCGGTGATCGGGTCCGAGTTGGACCAGCGCAGCCCGTCGCCCTTGGGCGGCAGCAGCTCGTGGATGAGGTGGTTGAGGAGGAAGCCCTTGGTGGCCTCCGGCGCGTCGTCCTTCAGAGCCCAGGCGCCCTTGCGCTTGCCGATCGCGTTCCAGGTCCAGACGGTGTTGTCATTCAGCGCGGCCATATGCGCCACCGGCACGGTGATCTCGCCATGGACCGAGCTGACCCTTGCCCAATCGCCTGTCGCAAAACCGTGCTTTTCCCAGATCTTCGTCGGCAGGTAGAGCGGGTTATGCCCGTGGATCTGCCGAAGCCACGCGTTCTGAGTGCCCCAGCTGTGATACATAGCCATCGGGCGTTGGGTCAGAGCATGGACATCGTATTCGTCCGGGTCGACATGGTCATCCTCAAAGGGTGGATACCAGATCGGCAACGGGTCCATCGTCTTCTTGATCCGCTCGCGCAGATGATCCGGCGGTTGCCGCTCACCATGACCCTCGGCGGCCAGCTGGAAGTGCCGCATCGTCTCGACATAAAGATCGAAAATGTAGGGCTGGGGCGAGTCGAACAGGCCCAGCTCCACCGCCCAGTCCTGATAGCCCATGTTCCACGGCTTCATATAGGCGGCGTTATCCGGCACATGCTTGATGAAGAACCCGCCATTCGCGATATAGCTCTGGATCTGGCTGCCATTGGGCTCGCCCCGGCCATGGGTCAGCCCGGTCTTGCCCAGCCGCCAACCCGCCAGCGGACCGATGCCCGGCTTACGCTCGTGGTTGGTGATGTAATCGGCGTAGTCCACATATTTGGCCGAGCCGTCCTCATTGGTGAAACCGGGCAGCTTCATCTTGTTGGCCAGTTGCACCAGCACCGTCTGGAAGCCGCGCACATCCCGGTCAGGCTCGATCACCGGCCAGCGGATCGCGTCCGCCGCGCCATCGGCCTCACAGATCGGGCGGTCAAGCAGCGAAATACAGTCATGCCGCTCCAGATAGGTCGTGTCGGGCAGGATCAGGTCGGCATAGGCCACCATCTCGCTGCTATAGGCATCCGAATAGATGATGCGCGGGATCACATAGTCGCCGTTCTCATCGGTGTCGGTCAGCATGTCGATCACGCCGGATGTGTTCATCGACGAGTTCCACGACATGTTCGCCATATACAAAAACAGCGTGTCGATCTTGTAGGGATCGCCCGCATGCGCGTTGGAGATCACCATATGCATCAGCCCGTGGGCTGACATCGGGTTTTCCCAGGTAAAGGCCTTGTCGATCCGCGCGGGCGTGCCGTCGTCCTTCAGAGCAAGGTCTGCGGGGCCGCGCACAAAGCCCAGATGCGGGCCATTGAGCGGCTTGCCGGGGGTCACCTTGCAATGCGGTGAGGGGTGGGCGCTGACCGGTTTGGGGTAGGGCGGTTTGAAGCGGAACCCGCCCGGGGTCTCGACCGATCCCAGCAGAATTTGCAGAACGTGCAGCGCGCGGCAGGTCTGGAACCCGTTGGAATGCGCCGAGATGCCCCGCATGGCGTGGAAGCTGACGGGACGGCCGCGCATGACCTTGTGGGTCTCGCCGCGGAAATCCGTCCATTCGCGTTCCAGCACTACTTCTTCTTCAAACGCCACGCGGGCGATCTCGGCGGCGATCGCCTTGATCTTCTCGGCTTTGATCCCGCAGCGTTCGGCCACTGCCTCGGGGGCATATTGCTTGTCGAGATAACGCGAGGCGATGAGATGCATCACCGGGCGATGGGTGATCCCGGCATGGCGGTAGGTGGCATGCAGGTCTGGCTTTACCCCCGGTTTGTCAAAGGCGGTGAGCTTGCCGGTGACACGGTCCACGACCTGCGGCTTGCCATCCTCATCGCGCAGGAACAGGCCATAGTCGGGCGATTTGCTGTCGCGGTTCACCAGCACCGGCGCGTTGGTGTAGCGCGCCAGATAGTCGAGGTCGATCTTGCCCGCCTTCAGCAGTTCATGCACCAGAGCCAGGATGAAAAGACCGTCGGTGCCGGGCGTGATTCCAACCCAATCATCGGCCACCGCGTTATAGCCCGAGCGGATCGGGTTCACGCCGATCACCCGCGCACCGCGCGCCTTGATCTTGCCGATCCCCATCTTGATCGGGTTGCTGTCATGGTCCTCGGCCACGCCGAAGATCATGAAAAGTTTGGTCAGGTCCCAGTCAGGCTGACCGAATTCCCAGAAGGCGCCGCCCATCGTGTAGATGCCCGCCGCCGCCATGTTGACCGAGCAGAACCCGCCATGAGCCGCATAGTTGGGCGTGCCGAAATTCTGCGCCCAGAAGCTGGTGAAGCTCTGGCTCTGGTCGCGCCCGGTGAAAAAGGCAAGCTTTTCCGGGGCCGTTTCGCGCAGCGGTTCCAGCCAGCCGGTCGCTATATCGAGCGCCTCGTCCCAGCTGATTTCCTCGAATTGCCCAGAGCCGCGCGGGCCGACCCGTTTGAGCGGTGCGCGCAGACGTGAGGGCGCGTTGACCTGCATGATCCCCGCCGATCCCTTGGCGCAAAGCACACCCCGGTTCACCGGGTGGTCGCGGTTGCCTTCGATATAGGCGACCTTGCCGTCTTTCATGTGGACATTGATCCCGCAGCGGCAGGCGCACATATAGCACGTGGTTTTCCTGACCTCATCCGAGACTTTCGGCGAGGTGTTGATCCGTGGCTGTTGGTGGGTCATCGACTTCCCTTGATCTTGCCCGCGCCAATCTAGGGCAGAATGCCCGCGCCTGCGACATTTTTTTGGTTGATTTGGGATTCCTGAAACTACATCCCGAAAACCTGAAACTTGTGTGGTTTTCATTCTGGTTCAAGCGGCTGGCGTCTTGCTGTCATCCCGTGCCCTGCGGCATTGGGGGATTGAACCCGTCCCGGTGCCGTCACATGTTGAGATATGATAGTTGCGAGGCTCCTATGACCCCGGATGAGATTGCCAGTCTGCCCTACCGCCCCTGTGCGGGCGTGATGTTGGTGAACCCGGCCAACCACGTGTTCGTCGGGCAGCGCAAGGACAGCCAGATGCCCGCATGGCAGATGCCCCAGGGCGGGATCGACCCCGGTGAAGAGCCGCGCGCCGCCGCCCTGCGCGAGTTATGGGAGGAAACCGGCCTGCCTGCCGATATGGTGACGGTCGAGGCCGAAACCCGCGACTGGCTGCCTTACGACCTGCCGCATGATCTGGTGCCGCGCATCTGGAAGGGGCGGTATCGCGGGCAAAAGCAGAAATGGTTTCTGCTGCGCTTTCACGGCGCGGATTCGGATGTGAACATAAAGACGGCGCATCCTGAATTTTCCGAGTGGCGCTGGCTTCCTCATGAGGAACTCGTGGCGCAAATTGTGCCCTTCAAGCGAGAAGTCTACGCACGGGTTTTGTCGGAGTTCGAGGCCTTTCTGAGATGAGGAACCTGCTGATGTTGAGCCTGGCACTGCTGGCGTCGGGCACGCAGGTCTCCGCCCTTTCCTGTATGCGCCCGGATGTGGTGCGCACCTACACCCAGGCGGCGGAGGCCGAAGAGCATTATGTCGTGGTGCATGGCACGCTTCGTTTTGATGAGCAACGCCTGCCCGAAGCGGTGATGAACGAAAGCCCGCCCTCGACAAAAATCCCGGCCCGCATCACGGGAATGGCCCTGTCCGGAAGCCGGTTCGATACCCCGTTCGATCACGAGATCACGCTTGAGGTGCTGTGCTTTGGCCCCTGGTGCGCTGGTGCGTCGAGCGGGGTGAGCTATCTGGGGTTTCTTGAGGTCAAGGGCGGTGCATACACGCTGACGGTCGATCCCTGCGGCGGGAACGGCTTTGCCGAACCGACCGAAGAGGCGCTCAGGCAGGTCGAACTGTGTCATGCGGGTGGGCCGTGCAGGCAACAGACAGAATAGGGGCCGCCCCTTCGGCCTGACATGACAGGCGGGTTTGCAGGAAGGGGGCCGCGGCAGGGCGAGGCCGTTAACGGGCGTAACGCGCTACGAAATTCCGCAGTACCTTTTCCGGCGCGGTCACATTCGCCGCGCGGCACATGGCGATAAGTTCTTCCGCCGTTTCCGGCGGGAAATATCCGCGATGTTTGTAGATGTTGATCCGGGTTTCGAACCCGGCCGCATCGGCCTCGGGGTGGAATTGCGTGGCATAGACATTCTGCCCATAGCGGATCATCTGATAGGGGCAGGTGGCGGAGGCCACCAGGTGCACGCAGCCCTCGGGCAGGTTCTGCAACGCTTCCTTGTGCCCCACGAAGGCCAGGAAGGAGCCCGGCACATCCTCAAGCAGCGGGTCCGATGCCGCCGCAGGCAGGGTCGTGCAATCCGAGGTTCCCACGGGTTCGCCATAGGCCGCCTTGCTCACTTCGCCGCCCAGATGCTTGCCGAGAATGCCGATCCCGTAACAACATCCGAGAAAAGGCCGGTCTTCTGACGTGATTTGCGGCATGAGCGACATCACCTGCTCTTCAATCCGGGCTTCCACCTCGGATTTCTCCTCGGGCGCGTCGCTCACGCAGCCCGGGCCGCCGCCGACGATGACGCCGGAATAGTCTGCAAGGTCCAGACCCTCGGGCAGGCCCTCCTGATCCAGTCGGATGCGATGGACCTGATCCGCGTTCAGACCGCCCTTGCGCAGGATCGCGGCGAATTCATCGTCCGAGGCTTCGGTTTCGGGGCGCAGCTGCAGGATGAGAAAGGGCTTGGACATGGATCATGCGGGCTCAGGCGGAATGCGTTTCGTGCTTGCCCTTTGCTCCGCCCCGCGTCAAGCCCCACGCCGATACCCCTCCCCAGCCGCTTGACCCCGCAGACCAATGCAATACCCTGCTCCCGGTTCAGCAGTCGGGAAGGAAAGACCCAACATGGCGCGTTCGCTCAGCCTGGCGGCCTATATGGCCTATGCGCGCCGTGGGGGTCCGCCGCTTGCGGTGCCGGACGCCACGCGCCCCGAAGGCGAACTCATCTGGGGGCATGCCCCCGATGCCGAGCGCGCGGCAGCGCTTTGTCAGATGGCCGAACGCCTGGCCCAGCAACGCCCGGGTGTGCGCCTTCTGCTGACCACCCCGGGAGAGACCCCGCCGATCGAGGCGCATTCGCTGCTTCTCCATCAACCTGTTCCACCTGACCTGATCGCCCCGGTCGAGGCGTTTCTCGACCATTGGCGACCCGATATCTGCCTCTGGACAGGCGGAGATCTGAGGCCCGCGCTGCTGAGCACGGCGGACGCGCGGAGCATTCCGCTGTTCCTGCTCGACGCCGAAGAAAGCCAGTTTGACAGTCCTAGCTGGCGGTGGTTTCCGGACCTGCCACGATCGCTGATGGATATGTTTGCGCATATCCAGGTCCGTTCGGAGGACGCCGCGCGTCAGCTTCGGCGGCTGGGTGTTTCGGATGCTGACATCACCCGCGCCCCGCCGATGCGCCCCGAAGCGGTGCCTCTGCCATACAATGAGGCGGAACGCGAAGAGCTTGCCGTTGCGCTTCGCGGTCGGCCGCTCTGGCTTGCCGCGCATCTTGATCCGCTTGAACTCGACACCGTGCTCGAGGCGCGGCGCTCCGTTGCCCGCCTGTCGCACCGGTCCTTGCTGATCGTCGTGCCGCATCGCGACAGGGATCTGCCCGTGCTGCGCGAACGGTTGAAGGAAGAGCGGCTTCCCATGATCGACTGGGCTGATGGCGCGTTGCCCGAAGAGACCACGCAGATCATACTGGGCGAAGGCCGTGGCGAACTTGGCCTTTGGTATCGTCTGGCGCCGGTCAGCTTTATCGGCAATTCCTTGCAGTCGGGGATGGAAGGGTGCAACCCCAACGAACCGGCCGTTCATGGCTCGGCCATTCTTTATGGCCCCAATGTCCGCCGCTACCTGGCGGAATATTCACGTTTTGCCGAAGCCCGCGCTGCACGGATCGTGCGCGATGCGACCACGCTGGCGGCCGCCGTGCAAAGCCTGATCGCCCCGGATCAGGCCGCCATCATGGCGCATGCCGCCTGGGATGTGGCCTCGCAGGGGGCCGAGGCCACGGATCATATCCTCGATCTGGTGCAGGACACGCTCGATGTCGTGGGGGTCCAGTGATGCGCGCACCACGGTTTTGGGATACGCCCCCTGACAGGCCTGCCCTACGTGCCCGCCTTCTGGCACCGCTCGGCGCGCTCTACGCGGCGGGCACGGCGCGGCGATTGAACACGGGGCAGGCATGGCGCGCGGGTGTGCCGGTGATCTGTGTCGGAAACCTCAATGCCGGGGGCACGGGCAAGACCCCCACGGTGATCGCGCTGGTTCAGCATTTGCAGGCGCGGGGCCTGACCCCGTTCGTGATCTCGCGCGGGCATGGCGGAGAGCTGACAGGGCCGGTGGAGGTCATCGAGCGGACGCATTCCGCCGCTCAGGTGGGGGACGAGCCTTTGCTTATTGCCGCCTTCACCCGGGTCTGGATCGCCCGCGACCGCGCGGCGGCGGCACAGGCGGCAGAGGCTGCCGGGGCCGATGTGATCGTCATGGATGACGGGCATCAGAACCCGGATGTCGCCAAGGATCTGAGCCTGGTCGTGGTCGATGCCGCCAAGGGGTTCGGGAACGGGCGGTGTCTGCCTGCCGGCCCTTTGCGCGAGCCTGTTGAGACAGGGCTGCGGCGTGCGGATGTGCTGCTGTCCATCGGGCCCGAAAAGGCGCAGGCGCTGTTTGCCGCGACCTGGGGCGGGGTGCTCAGCCTGCCGCAGATGCGGGGGCAACTTGCACCGCTGCCAACCGGGATGGATTGGGAGGGCGCGCGCTTTCTGGCCTTTGCGGGGATCGGCCACCCGGAGAAATTCTTTGCCACCTTGCGCGGGTTGGGGGCAGAGCTGGTGCGCGCGGAAGCGCTGGAGGATCACCAGCCGCTGACCCCGGCGCTAATGGCCCGGCTGGAAAATGAAGCGGCATTGCTGGGGGCTCAGCTTGTCACGACCGAGAAAGACGCGGTGCGCTTGCCCGATAGTTTCCGGACCAGGGTGGTGACGCTTCCGGTGCGGCTTGAGGTGAAAGACTGGAGCGCCTTTGATGCGGCGTTTGAGCGGGTGCGGACGTCGCAAACAGAGTAAGGCCACCGGCAGGAGTATGCTGGCCAAGAAGAAGAGGGCGCGTCAGATGATGGCCTGTTCCACGATGGGGCGGTTGTCGACGATCCGGTCGTAGTGAAACGGGCTGAGGTCCAGGGTCCGGTAGTGGCCATGCAGGAGCAACTCGGCCAGTCCACGCCCCATCGCCGGGGATTGCTGAAGCCCGTGGCCGGAAAACCCGTTCAGGAAATGGAAGTTGCCCAGTTCCGGATGCGGGCCGATGACGGCATTCTGATCAAGCGTGTTATAGGCATAATGCCCGGCCCATTCGGACTGCACCCGGATGGCCTCGAATTGCGGGATGCGGGTGGCGACGATGGGCCAGATATGGGCCTCCCACAGGTCGTGATCCATGGTGAAATCATCCGGATCGACAGCTGGATCATGCTCGGCATGGCCGCCCACCATATACGTGCCCCCGCCGTTTTCGCGCACATGCACGCCAGAAGGGTCGATGGTCAACGGCAGCGGACGGTCCAGAGGGCGCTCGGCGGAGAATATCCAGGTAAAGCGTTTGCGCGGCTCCACCGGAAGCGACAGGCCCGCCATCGCTGCGGTGCGTGCGGCGCGGGGGCCCGAGGCATTGACCACCTGCCCGCAGGAGATCACCTCGCCCGAGCCGAGCGTCACAGACCCGATCGTTTGCCCGGAAGGCGCCCGGGTCATCGCGACCACCTCGTTGGCGACATATTCCGCGCCGTTTTCGCGGGCCTTGCGACGCAGCCAGTCAAAGACGGTGCTTCCATCCCAATACCCTTCGTCCACGGTGTTGATGGACCCAACTAGGATGTCGTCCAGTGCGTAGAAGGGATAGGCCGCTGCAATCTCGTCGCGGGTCAGAAGCCGCGTTCCGGCCCCCGCCGCGCGCTGCACCTCGAGATTGCGACGCAGGCGCTCGGCATAGCTCTCCGTATCAGCAAGATAGAGATACCCGAAATTCTGGATCGAAAGCTCGGGCACGCGTTTGTCACCGCCCATGTGGTCGCGCAAATTCTTCACGAAGGCGGCGGCGAATTGCGAGATGCGCACATTCAGGTCGGAAGAAAACTGCTGCCGCATGCAGCTGTTCGTGTGCGCGGTGGAGCACCACTCGTAGCTTGGGTCACGTTCCACCACCAGTACCCGACCGTCAAAATCCGGATCCTGCGTAAGGTGCCAGGCCAGGCTCGAGCCCATGATCGCCCCGCCCACGATGACGATATCATAGCTCTGATACTCTGGGGTGCTGGGAAAGCGCATCCACCTTGCCTTTCATTCCGGGGACGTTTGCGCGCAAATTGCCGCTCTTTTCGGCCGGAGACCAGCCCCTTTTGGCTCCGCACTTGCGCGTGACGCACAGAGCGTGTGATCCTGTGCGGAACCCTGATGACGGAGGCTGTCCCATGGCTGTTGCGCCGCCGCTGACCCAGATGATCGACCAGGCTCAGGGCCGTGTGCCTGCCGATCTGGTCCTGCGCGGCGGACGGGTGCTCGATCTGGTGACCGGAGAGATGCTGGACGGGGATGTGGCCATTTGCGGCAGCCATATTGTTGGCATTGCCGCTGCCTACGAGGCCCGCGAAGTCATCGATGTCACTGGTAAAACGCTTGTTCCGGGCTTCATCGACACGCATCTGCATATCGAAAGCTCGCTGGTTACTCCGCAGGAATTTGATCGCTGCGTTGCCCTGCGTGGCGTGACCACGGCGATTTGCGACCCGCATGAGATTGCCAATGTCGCCGGCCTCGACGGCATCCGCTACATGCTGGAGGCGAGCCAGCACTGCTGCATGGACATCCGGGTGCAGCTCAGCTCGTGTGTTCCCTCGACCGATATGGAGACCTCCGGCGCAAGGCTCACCGCCGATGACCTCGCGCCGCTGATGGATCACCCGTCGGTCATCGGACTGGCGGAATTCATGAACTATCCCGGTGTTCTGAACCAGGAGCCTGAGGTCATGGCCAAGCTCACCGCGTTTCGTGGGCGTCATATCGACGGGCACGCGCCCATGCTGTCCGGCAAGGCGCTGAACGCCTACATCGCCGCGGGGATCGTGACAGAGCACGAGGCCACGACCGCGACAGAGGCCCGCGAGAAGCTGCAAAAGGGTATGCGCGTGCTGATCCGCGAAGGGTCCGTCTCGAAGGATCTTCAGGCCCTGATGCCGCTGCTCACCGAACGCACCGCGCCCTATATGTGCCTCTGCACCGACGACCGGAACCCGCTCGACATCGCTGAATACGGCCATCTTGATCATATGATCCGCACGGCCATCGCCGGAGGCTGCCCGCCGCTTGCGGTTTACCGCGCGGCCAGCCTGTCGGCTGCAGAGGCGTTCGGGCTGAAGGATCGTGGTCTGATCGCGCCCGGCAAGCGCGCCGATATCGTGGTTCTCGACGATCTGGCAACATGCCGCGCCGAGATCGTGCTCTGCGCGGGGCAGGTGCTGAGTGATGCGCTCTTTGCCGCACGCAGGCCTGTCGCTCCCGTTGCGCTCCGCTCGGTCAACGCGCCCGAGATGACGCCCGAGAGTTTTCGTTGCGAGGGCAGCGCAGCCGCGACCCCGGTCATCGGTATTCTTCCGGGAAAGATCATCACCGAACATCTCACAGAAACGATTGAACCGCAGGACGGTGACAAACCTCCCGATCCGGAGCGTGATCTGGTCCGGATCGCGGTGATCGAACGGCATGGGCGCAATGGCAATGTCGCGACCGGCGTCGTGCGTGGGTTCGGGATTGAACGCGGTGCCATTGCGTCAACCGTCTGTCACGATCACCATAATATCGCTGTTGTTGGGGTGAACTATGACGATATGGCGCTGGCCGCGAACCGGCTCAGGGCGCTGCAAGGAGGGTTCGTCGTGGTTGCCGAAACGCAGGTGCAGGCAGAGCTTGCCCTGCCCATCGCCGGACTGATGAGCGAAGCGCCTTTCGAAGAGGTTCAATCCGCGCTTCTTGCCCTGCGCGAGGCGGCTGTTGCGCTTGGTGTGACCCTTGAGGAACCTTTCCTGCAGCTGGCGTTTCTGGCCTTGCCGGTAATTCCCCATCTCAAGATTACGGATCGCGGCCTTGTGGACGTGGACCGCTTCGCGCTTCTGCGCTGACGGGGGGACAGATGCCGGAGCTGAGCAGGGTGCAGTGTCTCGGGGCATGATTCCATACGTCGTGTCGGCTCGGCGCGCGAAAATAAGTATACCAATGCATACCGAAACAATATGTCGCAGGCGCGCAGTGCTGTCTATTTGGCGCTCTGCGGAGTGAAATGCCTCATTTTTCAGCCGAACACGCGTGAGTGACGTTAGGTAAAAACCGCTGCTTTTAAAGGTAAATTGGTTGCAAAGTAAAGGTAGTTTACAAAACTCTTCTATCTTAGAAAATATATTGACACGTTTTTCCTTCAAAAATCTAGGCTTAAGACTTTTTTTTCAAAATTGATTATGGTCCGCCTAAATTTGTGACACATTCGTATGTCGGCCAGCCTCCGGGATGCACTTTTGTGATCACATGACCATTTTTTAGGAGGAACCAACGATGTCGACCGAAGTGGCCAGCGCCAAAACCTATCCCCCTTCGTCAGAGTTTTCGTCCGGTGCGCATGTTGATGCGGGGCGGTATGAGGAGATGTATGCGGCGTCGCTGGCGGATCCGGAGGGGTTCTGGGCGGAGCAGGCCAAGCGGATCGACTGGATCAAGCCGTTCACCCGCGTGAAGGATGTGGATTTTTCCTTCGGCAATGTCTCGATCAAGTGGTTCGAGGATGGCACGCTCAACGTATCGGCCAACTGTATCGACCGGCATCTGGCCACGCGCGGCGACCAGACCGCGATCATCTTCGAGCCTGACGACCCGAACGAGCCCGCCCAGCACATCACCTACAAGGAGCTGCACGCCCAGGTCTGCAAGATGGCCAATGTGCTCAAGGCTCTCGGCGTGGGCAAGGGCGACCGGGTGGTGCTCTATCTGCCGATGATCCCCGAGGCGGCCTATGCGATGCTGGCCTGCACGCGGATCGGCGCCATTCACTCCATCGTCTTTGCCGGGTTCTCGCCTGATGCTCTGGGCGCGCGCGTCAATGGCTGTGACGCCAAGCTGGTGATCACCGCCGATCACGCCCCGCGCGGCGGCCGCATCACCAAGCTGAAGGACAATGTGAACCAGGCGCTGCTGAACGATTTTGACGAGGTCAAATGCCTTGTCGTCAAGCGCACCGGCGATCCGATCGCCTGGCGCAACGAGCTGGATTTCTGGTGGCATGAAGAAGCCGAGAAGGTTTCGGATGACTGCCCGCCCGAGGAGATGGGCGCCGAAGATCCGCTCTTCATCCTCTACACGTCAGGCTCCACCGGTCAGCCCAAGGGCGTGGTGCATACCACCGGCGGGTACCTCACCTATGCCGCCATGACCCATGAGATCACCTTCGACTATCATGACGGCGATATCTACTGGTGCACGGCCGATGTGGGCTGGGTCACGGGGCACAGCTATATCGTCTATGGCCCGCTGGCCAATGGCGCCACCACGCTGATGTTCGAAGGCGTGCCGACCTATCCGGATGCCTCCCGCTTCTGGCAGGTCTGCGAGAAGCACAAGGTGAACCAGTTCTACACCGCGCCGACCGCCCTGCGCGCGCTGATGGGCCAGGGCAACAGCTTTGTCGAGGCCTGCGATCTGAGCTCGCTGAAGGTGCTGGGCACGGTGGGGGAGCCGATCAACCCCGAGGCCTGGAACTGGTATAACGAGGTGGTGGGCCAGGGCCGCTGCCCGATCGTCGACACCTGGTGGCAGACCGAGACCGGCGGCCACCTGATGACCCCGCTGCCGGGCGCCCATGCGCTCAAGCCCGGGGCGGCGATGAAGCCCTTCTTTGGGGTGAAGCCCGTGGTGCTGGAGCCTGCGAGCGGCGAGATCATCGAGGGCAATGGCGTCGAGGGCGTGCTCTGCATTGCCGACAGCTGGCCCGGGCAGATGCGCACGGTCTGGGGCGATCACGAGCGCTTCATGAAGACCTATTTCGCCGATTACAAAGGCTATTACTTCACCGGCGACGGCTGCCGCCGCGACGAGGATGGCGACTACTGGATCACCGGCCGGGTCGATGACGTGATCAACGTCTCGGGCCACCGGATGGGCACGGCCGAGGTGGAAAGCGCGCTGGTCGCCCATTCCAAGGTCTCCGAGGCCGCCGTGGTGGGCTACCCGCATGCGATCAAGGGCCAGGGCATCTATTGCTACGTCACACTGATGGCCGGCGAAGAACCCTCGGACGAGCTGCGCCAGGAACTGCGCACCTGGGTCCGCCAGGAGATCGGCCCGATCGCGTCCCCCGACCTGATCCAGTGGGCCCCGGGCCTGCCGAAAACCCGCTCCGGCAAGATCATGCGCCGCATCCTGCGCAAAATCGCTGAAAACGACTACGCAACCCTCGGCGACACCTCCACCCTCGCCGACCCCTCCGTCGTCGACGACCTCATCGAAAACCGGATGAATAAGGGGTGAATGGCATGAGCACCGAGACACTGACCCAAACCCCTGTCCTGATCCTGCTTGGCCCTCCGGGCGCCGGGAAAGGTACCCAGGCGAGGATGCTGGAAGACACGTTCGGCCTCGTACAGCTCAGCACCGGAGACCTGTTGCGCGCCGCTGTCGCGGCGGGCACCGAGGCGGGCAAGGCCGCGAAGGCGGTGATGGAAGCGGGTGACCTGGTAAGCGACGAGATCGTCATTGCCATCCTGCGCGACCGCCTGGCCGAGCCCGATTGTGCCAAGGGGGTGATCCTGGACGGCTTTCCCCGCACCACGGTGCAGGCCGAGGCGCTGGATGGGCTGCTGTCGGAGACCGGACAGAAGATCAACGCGGCGATCAGCCTTGAGGTGGAAGACGCCGAGATGGTCGTGCGCATTTCGGGCCGCTTCACCTGTGGCGGTTGCGGCGAGGGCTATCATGACCGGTTCAAGCCCACGGCCAAGGACGGTACCTGCGACAAATGCGGCGGCACGGATATGAAGCGCCGCGCGGATGACAATGCCGAAACCGTGGCGCAGCGGCTGGAAGCCTATCACGCGCAGACCGCGCCACTGATCACGTATTACGAGCAGAAAGGCGCCCTGAAGCGCCTGGATGCGATGGGTGAGATCGACGCCATCGCGCAAGGACTGAATGCCATCGTCAAGGACGCGGTGGCCTGAAAGAGAGGCCCTGCGGATGAGCCGTAGGGCCTGTGGAAACGGAGAAGGGGGAGGACGCAATGTCTGAAAACTCATCCAACAACGCATATTGGTCCGCCAATGTGCGGATCATTCTGATCAGCCTCGTCATCTGGGCGCTGGTCTCTTTTGGGTTCGGCATCCTGCTGCGCCCCATGCTGAGCGGCATCGCCGTCGGCGGTACCGATCTGGGCTTCTGGTTTGCCCAGCAAGGTTCAATCCTCGTCTTTTTGGCGCTGATCTTCTTCTACGCCATCCGGATGAACAAGCTCGACCGTGAACACGGCGTCGACGAAGAATAAGGGACAGCTGAACGATGGATCAGTTTACAATCAACCTGCTGTTTGTGGGCGCGAGCTTTGCGCTTTACATCGGCATCGCAATCTGGGCCCGCGCGGGCTCGACCTCGGAATTCTACGCCGCCGGCCGCGGCGTGCACCCGGTGACCAACGGGATGGCCACGGCAGCGGACTGGATGTCGGCAGCCTCGTTCATTTCGATGGCGGGGCTCATTGCCTTTACCGGCTATGACAACTCTTCCTTTCTGATGGGCTGGACCGGTGGCTATGTGCTTCTGGCGCTGCTTCTGGCACCGTACCTGCGGAAGTTCGGCAAATACACCGTGTCGGAATTCATCGGTGACCGCTTCTATAGCCAGACCGCCCGTATCGTGGCCGTGGTCTGCCTGATCGTGGCGTCGGTGACCTACGTGATCGGTCAGATGACCGGCGTGGGCGTGGCCTTTGGCCGCTTCCTGGAGGTCTCCAACACGGCTGGTCTCTTGATCGGGGCCTGTGTGGTGTTCGCCTATGCCGTGTTCGGCGGGATGAAGGGTGTGACCTACACCCAGGTGGCACAGTACTGCGTGCTGATCACCGCCTATACCATCCCGGCGATCTTCATCTCTCTGCAACTGACGGGCAACCCGATCCCGGCGCTTGGCCTTTTTGGCGAGCATGCCGCATCCGGTGAGCCGCTGCTGCAGAAGCTCGATCAGATCGTGCGTGAGCTGGGCTTCAACGAATATACCGCCCACCATGCCGATACGCTCAACATGGTGCTCTTCACCCTGTCGCTGATGATCGGGACGGCCGGTCTGCCCCACGTGATCATGCGCTTCTTCACGGTGCCGAAGGTGTCTGACGCCCGCTGGTCCGCTGGCTGGACGCTGGTCTTCATCGCGCTGCTTTACCTGACGGCCCCGGCCGTGGGGGCCATGGCGCGCCTGAACATCACCGAAATGATGTGGCCCAATGGCGGCATCGACGGTGGTGCCGTGACCGTGCAGCAGATCGAGAATGACGAAGAGTACGCCTGGATGGCAACCTGGCAGAAAACCGGCCTTCTGGGCTGGGAAGACAAGAACGGCGACGGTGCGATCCAGTACTACAACGACAAGGACGCCGACATGCAGGCTATGGCCGCGGAAAAAGGCTGGGAAGGCAATGAGCTGACCAACTTCAACCGTGACATCCTCGTGCTTGCCAACCCCGAGATCGCCAACCTGCCAGGTTGGGTGATCGGTCTTGTGGCTGCCGGTGGTCTTGCCGCCGCTCTGTCGACCGCTGCGGGTCTGTTGCTCGCGATCTCCTCGGCTGTGTCTCACGACCTGATCAAGGGCGCGATCAATCCGCAGATCTCGGAAAAAGGCGAGCTTTTGTCGGCGCGGATCGCAATGGCGGCGGCCATCGTTGTGGCCACCTATCTGGGCCTCAACCCGCCGGGCTTTGCCGCGCAAACCGTGGCCCTTGCCTTTGGTCTGGCGGCGGCGTCGATCTTCCCGGCTCTGATGATGGGGATCTTCTCGACCAAGATCAACAACACGGGCGCCGTGGCAGGTATGCTGGCCGGTCTGACCGTGACGCTGATCTATATCTTCCTGCACAAGGGGTGGTTCTTCATCCCCGACACCAACAGCTTCAGCGATGCTGACCCGCTGCTGGGCACGATCAAGTCGACCTCGTTCGGGGCGATCGGTGCGGCCGTCAACTTCACGGTGGCCTACATCGTGTCGGGCATGACCAAGGAGCTGCCGCAGGAGATCAAGGATCTCGTCGAAAGCGTGCGCATTCCGCGCGGGGCAGGGTCGGCTCAGGATCACTGATCCCAGGCCCGCGACGGGTGGCCTCATGCGGCCATCCGCCCTCTTTCAAAATAGTCCTGTCCGGTGCAGACCGGGCAGGACTTTTCTTTTCAGATGACAGGCAGATTGACATTGCCCCTGACCCAAGACCAGATCATACGTTTTTTGCACTCGGTTCACCCCTATGACACGCTTCAGCCCGACGCGATCGCGACACTGGCGGCACAGGTCCAGGTGCGGGATGTTCCGCAGGGCGCGGTGATCTATGACAGGGGTGATCAGCTTGAGGGGCTCTATCTGATCTATTCCGGCGAGGTGGAGATCAGCGACGAGAATGGCGTGATTGTCTCGCATCTGGGATTGCGTAACTCGTTCGGAGAGCGCGGGCTCTTGCGCGATGGGGTTGCGGTGACGGGTGCGCGGATGCGCGAGGCGGGCGTGTTGCTTGTCCTGCCGCCGACGCCGTTCGAGGCATTGATGGCTGAAGAACCCGCGGTGCGCGCCTTCTTTGACCGGAGCCGGTCCGCGAAGCCGCAGGAGCGGTCGCTTGCGACCACGCGCGTGGAAACGCTGATGACACGCGGGCCTGCCGAATGCGGCCCCGGCGCCACGGTGCAGCACGCCGCAGGTCTGATGCGCGACAAACGGATTTCGTCGCTTTGCATCACGCAGGACGGTGCGCTGCGGGGCATCCTCACCACCCGCGATCTGTCCAACAAGGTGCTTGCCGCGGCGCGCCCGCTGGATACGACCGTGCGCGACGTGATGACCGCCGACCCGATCACCCTGCCGCCGTCTGCTATCGGATCGGATGTTCTGCACGCGATGATGGAGCACCGCATCGGCCATTTGCCGATTGTCGAGGGCGGAAGCCTCGTGGGCATTGTTACACAGACGGATCTCACGTGCTTCCAGGCGGTCAGCTCGGCCGAGCTGGTGCGCGAGATCGCCCAGGCGAATACCGCCGAGGAGATGGCCGAGGTCACCGCCCGCATTCCCAAACTGCTGGTGCAGCTTGTCGCCGCCGGCAACCGGCACGAGGTGGTCACGCGGCTGATCACGGACATCGCCGATACCGCCACCCGCCGCCTTCTGGCGTTGGCCGAAGCCGCTCTTGGCCCCGCGCCCGTGCCGTACCTCTGGCTTGCCTGCGGAAGCCAGGGACGGCAGGAGCAGACCGGTGTGAGCGATCAGGACAACTGCCTATTTCTGGACGATGCGGTGACGGATACCGACCGCGACGGGTACTTTGCCGAGCTGGCCAAACGTGTCTGCGACGGGCTCAACACTTGCGGCTATGTCTATTGTCCCGGTGACATGATGGCGACCAACCCGCGCTGGTGTCAGCCGGTCAGGGTGTGGAAGGAGTATTTCGCAGGCTGGATCAACAAGCCCAACCCGGAGGCCCAGATGCTGGCCTCGGTGATGTTTGATCTGCGGCCCATCGGCGGGCATCGGGCGCTGTTTGACGATCTTCAGGAGAACACGCTGAAAGCCGCCAGCGCGAACTCGATCTTCGTGGCGCATATGATTTCCAACTCGCTCAAGCATCAGCCACCGCTGAGCCTTCTGCGCGGGCTGGCGACGATCCGCTCGGGCGAGCACAAGAACACGATTGATCTGAAGCATAACGGTGTGGTGCCCATCGTGGACCTTGCCCGCATACATGCGCTGCGCGGGCGGCTCACCCCGGTGAACACCCGCGCACGGCTGGAAGCGGCAGAGGCGCAGGGCACGCTCAGCGCTTCTGGCGCGCAGGATCTGCTGAGCGCCTATGACCTTATTGCCGACACACGGCTGGAGCATCAGGCGAAGCTGGTGAAGCAGGGCAAGGCACCCGACAATTTTCTGCCGCCCGCCAACCTGCCCGATTTTGACCGCAGCCATCTGCGCGATGCGTTCGTCGTGGTCAAGACCATGCAATCCGCCATCGGCCACGGCAGTGGTATGCTAGGATAGAATGACCTCCGCGCCGGCCGGAGAGGAGACCGGCAGGCGCGGGACCGAAAGGAGGAGAGGCCATGTTTCTGGAACTGATCGCCACATTCGTGGCGGGGTTCGCCGCGGCCGGTGTTGTCTTGTTGCTGAACAAGATCCTGCGCGGGGCGTTGCCGCGCTGGGCGATGCCCGTGGTGGCGGGCCTCGCGATGATCGGCTTCACGATCTACAACGAATACAACTGGTTCGCCCGAACCAAGGCCAGCCTGCCCGAGGGGCTGGTGATCGTGGAAACGGTGCAGAGCCGTGCCTTCTATCGCCCCTGGACCTATGCGCACCCGTTTGTCGAGCGGTTCGTGGCGGTGGATCAGGCGACGATCAAGACCCACGAAGGCCAGCCCGGACAGAAGCTCGCCGATGTCTATCTTTTCGGACGCTGGGCCCCGGTGCACAAGGTGCCTGTGCTGGCTGACTGCGCAGGGAAACGGCAGGCGGCGCTGACCGATGCGGTAAGCTTTGAGGCCGACGGGGCAGTCACCGGCGCCGACTGGACCAGCGTCTCGGATCGCAACGCAACCCAGGTGGCGATCTGCGGAGAAACCTGATGTTGACCTCACTTAGCCTGAGACTGCGCATTTTTCTGTTCTTCCTGTTCATTGCGGTTGTCGGGATCGGCCTTGTAGGGGCGTCGCTGCTCATCGGTTTTAGCCGGCTTGACCCCGAGGCGCCCGGCGCGGCGTTCATCTTTGCGGGGTTGCTCTCGGCCTTTGGTCTACTGGGTCTGGTTGCGGGGGTCTGGCTGCTCTTTGATGAAAATGTCGCCAAACCGATCGAACGGCTCGCAGCAGCGATGCGAACCCGCGCCCATGCCGGGGTTGATGTGAAGCTGAAGGAGGACGAGGCGAAATATCTCGGTGATCTCGCCCCGGCTACCCAGGCCGTGACCGGACAGTTGACACAATCCACCATGGATGCTGCCGATGCCGTCGCCGCCGAAACCGCGCGTCTGGCCACCGAAAAGGACCGACTGACCGCGCTTCTGACAGAGATCCCGATCGCCATGATCCTGGTCAGCCCGTCACATCAGATCGTGCTCTATGACGGGCAGGCGGCGGAGGTTCTTCGGCAAATCCATACGCCTCGCCTCAACGCGTCGATCTTTGATTTCTTCCGTGAGCAGGAGCTGCTTGAGGCCCATGCAAAGCTGAAGGAGACCGGCGCGGAGGTGTCCTTTCGTGCGCATGGCACCAAGGGCAAGCTGGCCTTTGATGCGCGGCTGAAGCCACTGAGCGGCGCGCCGGGGTACATGCTGCTTGTGGATGACACGCAGGCGGTGATCCCCGCGAGCCACGCCCGCCCGCTGATCTATGATTTCGACCTGATGGATCAGGCTCTGCCCCGGACCGTCGAGGACCAGCCGATCGCGCAGATGAATTTTGTGGTGTTTGATACCGAGACCACCGGTCTTCTGCCACACAAGGACGAGATCGTGCAGATCGGCGCGGTCCGCGTCGTCAATTGCAGGATCGTGCCGGGCGAAGTGATGGATCAGCTTGTCGATCCCGGACGGCCGATTCCGCCCGCCTCGACGAAAGTGCATCATGTGACCGATGAGATGGTCAAAGGCGCGCCCGATCCTGTGGCGGCCTGCGCGATGTTTCATGAATTCGCCAGCGGTGCCGTGATCGTGGCGCATAATGCCCCGTTCGATTTGGCCTTCATGAAGCGGCATGGGGCCTCGGCAGGGCTCAACTGGGACCACCCGGTGCTCGATACGGTGCTGCTGTCTGCGGTGCTGTTCGGGGCGAGCGAGACACATACGCTGGACGCGGTCTGTGACCGGCTCGGGATCACCATCCCTGACGTGTTGCGTCACACGGCGCTGGGCGATGCGCAAGCCACTGCAGAGGTATTGTGCAAGCTGTTGCCGATGCTCACGTCACGCGGCTTCACCACCTTCGGCGAGGTGATCGCGCAGACCCGCCAGCACGGGCGGCTGTTGCAGGACATGAACTGAGCAGGCGCGTCCTGAGGCAGAGGCGGGGTTGTTGCGTCTGTAAGTGTGTGTCGCGCTCAAATCCGGGCAAAGCCTTCGATCAGCTGGCGCAGACCCAAAGCAGCGCCCGCGAAGATCGCGGCGAAGGTTAGCGGCGCACCGAGTGCCATGACCGAAAAGGCCGAGATGCCCTGTCCGATAGTACACCCCATTGCCAGCACCGCGCCGAAGCCCATCAGAACCGCGCCAAAGAACTGGCGCCGTAGCTCGCGCGGGTCTTCGCAGGCTTCCCAGCGGAAATGCCCCTTGATCAGGCTGCCGCAGAATGCACCGACCCAGACCCCGGCCACCGACCCCACCCCGAAGCTGAGGCCGCCCCCGCTGGATGTCATAAAATAAAGCATGGTCTCGCCCAGGGGCGCGGTAAAGGTGTGACTTTCGACTGCAATCGCGCCGAAGCCCTGGGTGGCAAGGTAACTTGTTCCGGCCCAGCCAAGCGCGATGGCCAGCGCCACAACCGCGGCCCAGAGCATCGCCGCGCGTTCGGCCAGAAAGGCGCGCGAGCCGAGAGCGACGGCCGCAACGAGCGCAGAGAGTAAGAGCCCGCAGATTGCGAGTGGCAGACCGCTGACACCAGACAGGATTTCGGCATAGCCGCGGGCGTTGGTGCCAATGGCCGTGGCGTCGATGAAGGCCACCCGCAGGAACGCCAGCGGGCCGGAGAGCATCACATAAGCTGACACGCCCATGACCAGCACGATCACGAAGGACCGCAGATCGCCGCCACCGACCCTCGCCAGCGCGCCAAATCCGCAATTGCCAGCCAGGGCCATGCCATAGCCAAAGAGCAGCCCGCCCAGGATATGGGCCAGCGGCGAGAAGGGTGCGAGGTGATAGACCGTGCGGTTGGGATCGAGCGCTCCGGCAAGCACCAGCATGAAGGCCATCAACCCCGCAAAGCCAATTGCCAGAACCCACATGCGCAGCCGCGTGTCGCTGCCCTGATAGAGATAATCCTCGATAGCGCCGAGGGTGCAGAACCGGCCAAGCCTTGCCGCAAGTCCCAGAAGCCCGCCGCCGACAAAGCCCACAAGTGCAACCAGCACCGGTTCAGGGATACCGTCCAACATCGCCTGCCTCCTCCCAGTGGTCCGGCCTGGTGTCAGACCGATTCAGCGATTTCCATTGCAGAATAGATCGTAGACCACGTCAAGGATGCGCACAGCGCGCTGATCGGCGAGGCTGTAATAAATCGCCTTGCCTTCGCGGCGGGGCGTGACCAGGCCCTCGGTCCTGAGGCGCGACAATTGCTGCGAGACCGCCGCTTGTCTGGCCGAAAGAAGCTCTTCAAGCTCGGTCACCGATTTTTCACCGGTGGCCAGGTGACACAGAATCATCAGCCGCCCCTCGTGGCTGATCGCCTTGAGAAAGGCAGACGCATCGCAGGCGTTACGCATCATGCGATCCATCTCTGCGTCGCTGATGTCCTCGGTGATAACGGGCAGGGCCATGGTGCTATTGTGATCCGGCGTGTCGTGTTTCATGTATGATCCCCTTGCCGCCCGAACGCAAACCTCGAGGTGCCGATTTTCAGGAAGTGCGGCAAAATCTCAATACTTGTCCGTATCATTGGCTGTGCATCCTATGCGCGTTCTCGTCGATCAGTCTGCCCAGCAGAAACCAGAAAAACTCATCTCCACTATAGCCTTCCATGCGGCCAAGCTCCTGACCGTCCGCCACAAGAACAAAGGTCGGCGTGAATACCGGCCGCGAGGTAAACGTGATGTCGTCGGGCAGGTCGCGCAACTCGACCCGGCGGAGTGGCACGCGCTGGCCCTCCGGTGTTTTGGGATAGATATGTGCGATCTCGGCGTCCCAGCGTTCGCACCAGTGACAGCCGTGCTGCTGGACCATCACAAGCTCTGCCGCCTGGGCCGTCACGCCCAGCCCCATCGCCATAAAGGCTGCCATTAGCAATGTACGAGCGGCGCGCATGGAACTTCCTGTTTGACGTTATGCTAAAACATATAATAACTTGAATATGTAAGTCGTTCAAGCTCGGCGGCAATGCCAAGAGGCTTCCAATATGTTTGATGTCACGATTGTGAGCGCTCTTTTGGGTGGGCTGATCGTCTTCTTCTCGCCTTGTGTTCTGCCGATCGTGCCGTTTTACCTCAGCTATATGGCTGGTGCGTCCATGTCCGAGATCAGCGGGGATGGCACGCTGGCGCCGGGGGTGCGGCGGCGGGCGTTTCTGGCGTCGATCATGTTCTCGCTTGGGATTATCACCGTCTTCGTCCTGCTTGGTGCGGCGGCCTTCGGGCTGAGTCAGGCGTTTCGAGGAGTGCAGGTAGAGTTCCGTATTTTCGCGGCATTGGTCGTTTTCGTCCTGGGGCTGCATTTTCTCGGCGTTCTGCGGATCGGGTTTCTCAACCGGGTGTTCCAGATGGATGCGGGTGAGACCCGCAACATGTCGATTCTCGGCGCGTATGTCGTCGGATTTGCCTTTGCTGCCGGATGGACGCCCTGCGTGGGCGGGGTGCTCACTGCAGTGATCTTCACCGCCAGCACCGAGGCGACGGCGATGCGTGGGCTGATGCTGATGCTTGTCTTTGGCGTGGCGATGACCGCGCCTTTCGTGATTGCTTCGCTATTCATCGGCCCGTTCCTGCGCTTTGCCGCGAAGTTCCGGCGGCACCTGCCGAAGGTCGAAAAGGCCATGGGCCTGCTGCTGATTTTCTTTGCGGTGCTCATCGCCACCGATAGTGTGAATTACATTGCCCAATGGATGCTGGAGACCTTTCCGGCGTTCCAGAACATATAGGAGAATGACATGACCCGTCTGACCGCTTTGCTGTCCGCTACCTGTCTGGCGCTGCCACTCTGGGCCGCCGAGTTGGGCGATGATGGTCTGCACAAGGCCGACTGGATGCGCGACACGTTCAAGGACCTGAACGAAGATCTGGCCGAGGCCAATGCGGAAGGCAAGCGTCTGGTGATCATGGTGGAGCAACGCGGTTGTGTGTATTGCGCCAAGATGCACAAGGAGGTGTTCTCGGACCCTGAGGTCTCCGATTACATCCGTGAAAACTTCTTTGTCGTGCAGATGAACCTGCATGGCGACACGGAGGTGACGGATTTCGATGGCGAGGCGCTGAGCGAAAAAGCTGCGGCGCGCAAATGGGGCATATTGTTCACGCCTTCGATTCTCTTCCTTCCGAAGGAGGTGGAAGAGGGGCAAACTGCCGCAGAGTCGGCTGTGGCGTTGATGCCCGGTGCCTTCTCCAAGGGGACAACGATCGACATGTTCACCTGGGTCAACGAGGAGCGCTATGCGCTTGATTCGGAAGAGGATTTCCAGCGCTATCATGCAAGACGCATCCAGGAGCGGAACAACGGCAGTTTTGACTGAGGCGCCGCTGCGCAAGAAAATAATAAATTCAAGAAGTAGAATTTATCATTGATTGCGCGGGCGGGAGTGTTCTATGGTATGCAAAATTTAGAATGTGTTTGAGGGAGGACGCATGAAGATCATCTTCACAACAGCGGCGATCGCAGCACTGAGCTGCACCGGCGCACTGGCCGGTGAGGTTGCCCCGACGGAGGTCAAGTTCGAAGACGGGGCGATTGCCGCGTCGCTCAGCGGCAAGCCGGGTGATCCGGCAGCGGGCCGCGAGATCGTAAGCTCGAAGAGCCTGGGCAATTGCGTGGCCTGCCACGCGGCGACGGACCTGGCCGATGTGCCGTTCCATGGAGAGATCGGCCCGCCGCTCGATGGTGCCGGCGACCGCTGGAGCGAGGCAGAGCTGCGTGGCATCGTGGCCAATGCCAAGATGATGTTTGACGGCACGATGATGCCTTCCTTCTACAAGACCGAAGGCTTCATTCGCCCGGGCAAAGCCTACACCGGCAAGGCTGCGGATGACACGTTTGCTCCGCTTCTGTCGGCCCAACAGATCGAGGACGTGGTGGCTTATCTCGTCACGCTCAAGGAATAGGTCGCGCCCAGCGCGATTGATGCAAGATCAGGAGATCAGGATATGAAATTCACAAGACGCAATGCGATGGTCCTGGGCACCGGTGCCTTTGTGACCCTCGGCCTGCCGATCCGCGCCTTTGCTGCCGGCGAAGCACAGATCGAAGCCTTCACCGGCGGGGCTGAGATGGCCGATAGCGGGGTGACGCTGACGGCCCCCGAGATCGCTGAGAATGGTAACACCGTACCGATTTCGGTTGATGCCCCCGGGGCTTCGGAAATCATGGTGCTGGCGCTGGGCAACCCGACGCCTCCGGTGGCGACGTTCAAATTCGGCCCGATGGCCGCATCGCACTCCGCTTCCACGCGTATCCGCCTGGCCGGAACGCAGGATGTGGTGGCAATCGCCAAGATGGCCGACGGCTCTTTCGCGAAAGCGTCAAGCACGGTCAAGGTTACAATCGGCGGCTGCGGCGGCTAACAGGATCAAGGAGAATTCAACATGGCCAAAGGTGTAAAACCCCGCGTCAAGGTCCCGAAGTCGGCTGCGGCTGGCGATGCGATCACGATCAAGACGCTGATCAGCCACAAAATGGAAAGTGGTCAGCGCAAGGATAAGGATGGCAATGTCATCCCGCGTTCGATCATCAATCGCTTCACCTGCGACTTCAACGGTGAGAACGTCATCGACGTGACCCTGGAGCCGGCAATCTCGACAAACCCGTATTTCGAATTTGAAGCCAAGGTCCCCGAGGCCGGCGAGTTCAAGTTCACCTGGTATGACGACGATGGCTCGGTCTACGAGGAAGCCAAGTCGATCAGCGTGAGCTGAGCCGGAGCACAGGGAGGAACAACATGAGAAAAACGAAAACCGTAACCGGTTTGATGACCCTTGCCCTGATGGCAGGCGGAGCGGCATTGGCGGAGCCTGTCGAGGACACGCTGAACGTCAATGGCGAGATCGAGATGACCACCTGGACCGAGGCGTCGGCGGCGGTCGATGGCGCGCTGAGCGAGGTGATCTCGGGCTGGCATTTCCGCGGCGAAGAGACCCGTGCGATGCAGCAGGATGATTTTGACAATCCCGGCATGATTTTCGTCGAAAGTGCCATGGAAGCCTGGGAAACCGCCGAGGGATCCGAAGGTAAATCCTGCGCAAGCTGCCATGAGGGATCGGACAGCATGGCAGGGGTTCGCGCAGTCTATCCCAAGTGGAACGAAGCGGCTGGCGAAGTCCGCACGCTGGAAATGCAGATAAACGATTGCCGCGAGAACCGCATGGGCGCCGAGCCGTGGAAATACACCGGTGGCGACATGGTGAACATGACGGCACTTATTGCCTCGGTCTCGCGCGGTCTGCCGATTAACGTGGCCATTGACGGCCCCGCTCAATCGACCTGGGAGCAGGGCAAGGAGCTCTACTATACCCGGACCGGTCAGCTTGAGCTGAGCTGCGCCAATTGCCATGAAGACAACTATGGCAACATGATCCGCGCGGACCACCTCAGCCAGGGCCATATCAATGGCTTTCCCGTGTATCGCCTGAAAAACACCAAGCTGAACGCGGTGCATGCCCGCTTCAAGGGCTGTGTGCGCGACACCCGCGCCGAGACCTACGCACCGGGCAGCCCTGAGTTTGTCGCTCTGGAGCTTTATGTCGCCTCACGCGGCAACGGTCTGTCGGTCGAAGGACCGTCGGTTCGCAACTAACCACTGAAGGCCCCGCCTTGCCATGTGTCAGGCGGGGTTTTCTGTAACATGAAACATTCAAAAAGCCGCATGTATTGACGGTAGGGATAAAGGCTCATGATCTCACGGCGTGATTTTCTGCAAACCAGCATGGCAGCCTCCGCGATTCTCGGCGCCTCCGGATTTGGCAACTGGGCCAAGCTGGCCGCGCAACAGGCTCTGACCCAGGATCAGCTGCTGGAGTTCGAGACATTCGGGAATGTCTCGCTCATTCATGTCACGGATATTCACGCCCAGCTCAAGCCGATCTATTTCCGCGAGCCGTCGATCAACATCGGCGTGGGCGACAACAAGGGCGCGGTGCCGCATATCACCGGCGCCGATTTCCGCAAGGCCTACGGAATCGACGATGGCAGCCCCTCGCATTATGCGCTGAGCTCGGGCGATTTCTCGGCGCTGGCGCAGACCTATGGCCGCGTCGGTGGGCTGGATCGTGTGGCGACGGTCATTAATGCGATCCGCGCGGACCGGCCTGATGCGATCCTGCTCGATGGCGGCGACACCTGGCATGGCTCCTACACCTGCTATCACACGGCGGGGCAGGATATGGTCAACGTGATGAACGCGCTCAAGCCTGACGCGATGACTTTCCACTGGGAGTTCACCCTGGGCAGTGACCGCGTTCATGAGTTGGTCGAGGGTCTGCCATTCGCGGCGTTGGGGCAGAATATTTTCGATGCCGAGTGGGACGAACCGGCCGAGATGTTCCCGCCCTATACCTTCTTCGAGCGCGGCGGCACCAAGGTCGCTGTGATCGGGCAGGCTTTCCCTTACATGCCGATTGCGAACCCGGGGTGGATGTTCCCCGAATACGCGTTCGGTATCCGCGATGAGAACATGCAGGAGATGGTCGACGAGGTCCGTGGGCAAGGGGCCGAAGTGGTTGTCGTGCTGTCTCACAATGGCTTTGACGTCGATAAGAAAATGGCCGGGATCGTCTCGGGCATCGACGTGATCCTTTCGGGCCATACCCATGATGCACTGCCCGAGCCGGTGCTGGTGGGCGAGACGATCATCGTGGCCTCGGGCTCTAACGGCAAGTTCGTGAGCCGTGTCGATCTGGACGTGCGCGACGGGCGGATGATGGGTTTCCGGCACAAGCTGATCCCGATCTTCTCGGACGTGATCACCCCGGATGCCGAGGTCTCCGCGCTGATCGACGAACAGCGCGCGCCCTATCAGGACCAGTTGACCGAGGTGATCGGCCAGACCGACAGCCTGCTTTACCGCCGGGGCAACTTCAACGGATCCTGGGACGATCTGATCTGCAACGCGCTGATTTCCGAGCGCGAGGCCGATATCGCCATGTCGCCCGGTGTGCGCTGGGGTCCGAGCCTGATCCCCGGGCAGGACATCACCCGCGAAGATATCTGGAACGTCACGTCCATGACCTATGGCGCGGCCTACCGGACGGAAATGACCGGCGAGTTCATCAAGGTGATCCTGGAGGATGTGGCTGACAACATCTTCAACCCCGATCCCTATTACCAGCAGGGCGGCGACATGGTGCGCATCGGGGGCATGGCTTACCGGATCGGCATCAACCAGCCGCAGGGCAGCCGGATCTCGGAGATGACCCTGCTGAAAACCAGCGAGGCGATTGACCCCGCCAAGACCTATGTCGTGGCCGGCTGGGCCTCGGTCAACGAAGGCACCGAAGGACCGCAGATCTGGGATGTGGTGGAAAGCCATATCCGCAAGCAGGGGACTGTGTCCCTTGATCCCAATAACAGCGTCACGGTCGTGGGCGCGTAATGACAATGCCGAAAGGAGACCTCTAGAATGTCAGAGAGTTTCAAAAGCAACCCCTCGCGCCGGGCCTTCCTGCGCGGGACCGCGGCTGCCGCCGCCGGGGCTGTCGCCGCCGGGGCCGCCAGGGCCGCAGAACCCGATCCGCTGATCACCGAGGTGCAGGAATGGGCCAGCGGTCTGGGCGACGGTGTGGATGCCACGCCCTATGGCCTGCCCATCGAGTTTGAAAGCGACGTCATCCGCCGCAATGTGGAATGGCTGACGGCTGACACGATCAGCTCGATCAACTTCACGCCGATCCACGCGCTGGATGGCACGATCACCCCGCAGGGCTGCGCGTTCGAGCGGCACCATTCGGGGGCGATCGAGCTGCGCAAGGAAGACTACCGGCTGATGATCAACGGCCTGGTGGACACGCCGCTGGTCTTTACCTATGCCGATCTGGAGCGTTTCCCGCGTGAAAACCATGTGTATTTCTGCGAATGCGCCGCCAATACCGGCATGGAATGGGCGGGTGCGCAGCTCAATGGCGCGCAGTTTACCCACGGGATGATCCATAACATGGAATATACCGGCGTGCCGCTGCGCACGCTTCTGGAAGAGGCGGGTTATAGCGCCGAGGGCAAGTGGGTCTATGTGGAAGGCGCGGATGCGTCCTCCAATGGCCGCTCGATCCCGATGGAAAAGGCGCTGGATGATGTGCTCGTTGCCTTCAAGGCAAACGGCGAGGCTTTGCGTAAAGAGCACGGGTATCCAGTACGCCTCGTCGTTCCTGGCTGGGAAGGCAATATGTGGGTCAAGTGGCTGCGCCGCGTAGAGGTCATGGACCGCCCCGTGGAAAGCCGTGAGGAGACCTCAAAATACACCGACACTCTCGAAGACGGGACCAGCCGCAAATGGACTTGGGTGATGGATGCCAAATCGGTTGTCACCTCGCCCAGCCCGCAAGCACCGATCACCCACGGACCGGGGCCGCTGGTGATCACCGGGCTTGCCTGGTCCGGGCACGGTGCAATTACACGCGTCGATGTCTCCAAGGATGGGGGCAAGACCTGGGAGACCGCGCGTCTCGCCAAACCCGGCGAGAAGATGGCGCTTACCCGGTTCTATCTCGACACCACCTGGGACGGGGGCGAGATGTTCCTGCAATCCCGCGCCATGGATGAAACGGGCTATGTTCAGCCCACCAAGACGCAGCTGCGCGAGGTGCGCGGGCTTAACTCGATCTATCACAACAACTGCATTCAAACCTGGTGGGTGCGCGAGAACGGAGAGGCGGAAAATGTCGAAGTGTCTTAAGATTGCCCTGGCGCTTGCCCTGACCGCCAGCCCGGCCTTCGCCGAAAAGTTCGGACTGGGGCGCGAAGCCCTGCCCGAAGAGATTGCCGCCTGGAATCTCGATGTGACCCCCGATGGCACAGGCCTGCCGGAAGGCTCGGGCGATGTGCTCACCGGCGAGGAGGTCTTTGCCGAAAAATGCGCCATCTGCCACGGCGACTTTGCCGAAGGCGTGGACAACTGGCCCAAACTCGCTGGCGGCTGGGGGACCCTGGCCCATGAAGACCCGCTCAAAACCGTGGGCAGCTATTGGCCACACCTGTCGACCGCGTGGGACTATGTGAACCGGTCCATGCCGTTTGGCCAGGCGCAGACGCTGACACCGGACGAGACCTATGCCATCGTGGCGTATATCCTCTATTCCAACGATCTCGTGGATGACGAGTTCGTGCTGAGCCATGAAAATCTTGCCTCGTTCGAGCTGCCCAATGCAGGTGGTTTCATCATCGACGACCGTGCCGAGACGGAGTATCCGATCTGGACCGGCGAACCCTGCATGACAGACTGCAAGACGGACGTGAAAGTGACCATGCGCGCCGCGGTGCTTGATGTGACACCCGAAGAAGAGGGCGCGGCAGAGGGCACCGAAGCGGTCGCAGAACCTGAAACCGAAGCTGCGGCAGAGCCGGAACCCGAAGCTGAAGCCGCAGCAGAACCCGAGGCTCAGGAAGCTGCCCTTGATCCGGCGCTGGTCGAGGCGGGAGAGAAGGTGTTCAAGAAATGCAAGGCTTGTCACCAGGTCGGCGATGGGGCCAAGCACCGCTCGGGCCCGATCCTGACAGGGGTTGTCGGCCAGCCGGCCGGGCATTTCGAGGACTTCAAGTATTCCAAAGCCCTGATGGCCAAAGCCGAGGACGGGCTGGTCTGGGATGAGGCCAACCTGGCCGCTTTCCTCGCCGCGCCCAAGAAGTTCATCAAAGGCACCAAGATGGGCTTTGCCGGCCTCAAGAGCGACGAGGACATCGCGGCCATCACCGCTTATCTCAAGAGTACCGGGATGTAGCGGATGCGGAGCCTTCGCCATCTCCCAGCCGCCCTGATCCTGGCCGCGCTCGCCGCGACCGGGGTCAAGGCGACGGAGGCGCTGGGTGATGCCGAGGCGGGCAAACGGCTTTTCCAGCAATGCAAGGGCTGTCACGAGGTGGGCCAGGGTGCCCGCGACCGCATCGGCCCGCATCTTAACGGGCTGTTTGGTCGGCAGGCAGCGGTGCATGAAGGATACGCCTATTCCGAATCCATGCAGCGTGCCGGGGTGGACGGGCTGATCTGGACCGCCGAAACGCTCAACGCCTATATCGAGAATCCGCGCGCCCTGGTGTCGAAGACCCGGATGAGCTTTCGGGGCATGAAAGACCCGCAGGACCGCGCCAATCTCCTTGCTTATTTGCGGGTCTATTCAGATAACCCGGCCGACATCCCCGAGGCCGAGCCCACCGCGCGGGCAACCGATCATGACCTTGATCCGGCAATCCTGGCGCTGGAAGGGGACCCGGAATATGGCGAATACCTCGCCACCGAATGCCTGACCTGCCACCAGGCCGATGGATCGGCCGAAGGTATCCCCTCGATCACCCGCTGGCCGGTCGATGACTTTGTCATCGCGATGCATGCCTACAAGCGTAAGTTGCGCCCGCACCCGGTCATGCAGATGATGGCGGGGCGGCTCAATGACGAAGAGATCGCAGCCCTTGCAGCCTATTTCAAAGACCTCGATTAGAGGCGATTTCATGGGAGGAAGAGATACATGAAACTGAATAGAAGACTTTTCATCGGCTCCGGAGCCGCAGCCGCGGCGACGCTGGCCGCGCCTGCCGTTCTGGCGGACAATCACGGCAGGCCGCGTGTTGTGGTCATTGGTGGCGGGGCAGGCGGTGCGACCGCCGCGCGCTACATTGCCAAGGACAGCAAGGGTGCTATCGACGTGACGCTGGTCGAGCCGACGCGCACTTACTACACCTGCTTCTTCTCGAACCTTTACATTGGCGGTTTCAAGGAAATCAGCGACCTGGGTCACAGCTACGGTGCGCTTGCGGCCAATTACGGGATCAACGTGGTGCATGACTGGGCCGTGGACGTGGACCGTGACGCCAAGACGGTGACTCTCGCAGGCGGCGGGGTACTGCCTTATGACAAACTGATCCTCAGCCCCGGAATCGACTTTGTCGACGGATCGGTGGAAGGCTGGAGCCTGGCGTCGCAAAACAAGATGCCGCATGCCTACAAGGCCGGGTCACAAACCGAGCTTTTGCGCGCGCAGGTGCTCGCGATGCCCGAAGGCGGCACGTTTGCCATGGTCGCCCCGCCCAACCCCTACCGCTGCCCACCGGGCCCGTATGAGCGGATCTCTATGGTGGCATCGGTGCTGAAAGCCAACAACCCGACCGCAAAGATCATCGTGGCTGACCCGAAACCGAAGTTTTCCAAGATGGGGCTCTTCCAGGAAGGATGGAACAACCATTATGCCGGTATGGTCGACTGGATCGGCGAAGAGTTCGGCGGTGGTAATGTCTCGGTCAACCCCGAGGCGATGACCGTGACCATCGATGGCGAGGAAACCAAGGTCGATGCCTGCAACGTGATCCCGGCCCAAAAAGCGGGCCGGATTGCCGAGATCGCCGGCGTGACCGATGGCAACTGGGCGCCGGTCAATGCGGCGGACATGTCCACCAAGGCCGATGCAGATGTTTATGTTCTGGGCGATGCGAGCCAGCAAGGCGATATGCCCAAATCGGGGTTCTCGGCCAATAGCCAGGCAAAGGTCTGCGCCAATGCGGTACGGGGGGCGCTGACCGGGTCCAAGGTGTTCCCGGCGAAGTTCTCCAACACCTGCTGGTCGCTGATCGAGGCCAATGACGGCGTCAAGGTCGGGGCCACTTATGAGGCCACTGACGAGAAGATCGCCAAAGTGGATGGCTTTATCAGCCAGACCGGCGAGACAGCGGAAGTGCGACAGGCCACCTATGAGGAATCGGAAGGGTGGTATGCCGGGATCACGTCGGATATGTTCAGTTAAGCACAGTTTGCGAACTGAAATCATATGAATATTCGGCGGGTCTGACATAGGTCAAAGCCCGCCGTTTTCATTTCTGGTGAACTAAAGAAAAAGGGAGATCGAAAATGAATCATTTCCGTGCAGCCCTCGCTGCAATGTGTTTTGCAGTTCCCTCCATGGCCCAAGAACAGGCGGTGATCTACGACTACAAAGGCAGCTTTGACGATGCCAGCTTTGCCGTGGAGAGCGCGATCATAGGGCAGGGTCTGGTGATCGACTATGTCAGCCATACCGGTGAGATGCTCAACCGCACCGGTGAGGATGTCGGCAGCGATGTCAGGCTCTTCGAGGAGGCTGACATCTTTCTGTTCTGTTCAGCCACCCTGTCGCGCAAGGTGATGGAGGCGGATCTGATGAATATCGCCCATTGCCCCTATGGCATCTTCGTTGCCGAAAAGGACGGTAGGATCATGATCGGCTATCGCACCTATCCGGACGGCCCGATGCAGGAGGTGCAGGCGCTGTTGGATGAGATCGTGCAAAACGCACTAGAATAGGTTTGCCGCGTCGCCTGCGGGCGTCAGATGAAAGGCTATGCCATGCTTGAGACTTTGCTCGATACCTTTGGTGACAATACCGTTCTGGCCATGGCGGGGGCGGTTGTCGGCATTGTCTTCGGAGCGGCGGCGCAGCATTCGCGATTCTGCCTGCGGGCAGCCACGGTGGAAGTGGCCGAAGGACGCTTTGGGCAGAAGCTCTGTATCTGGCTTATCGCTTTCAGCGCGGGGGTCATGTCGGTGCAGGGGCTGATCAGCATGGGCATGATCGAATTGAGCGAGGCGCGTCAGCTCGCCTCCCCCGGAAGCATGTCGGGCGCGATTATTGGCGGGCTGATGTTCGGATGCGGCATGATCCTGGCCCGGGGCTGTGCGAGCCGCCTTCTGGTTCTTTCGGCCACCGGCAATCTGCGCGCGCTTCTGACCGGGCTGGTGCTGACACTGGTGGCTCAGGCCTCGCTGCGCGGTGTTCTGTCGCCCACGCGCGAGAATTTGGCCGGACTCTGGATCGTGCAAGGCGGGGAGGAGCGCAGCCTGCTGACGCAGATCGGGATGTCGAGCACCTTCGCGGCGGTGTTGGCAGGGCTGGCGCTGTCGGGTTCGGTCATGCTGGCCTGGCATCACGGGGTCAAGGCCACGCGGGCGCTGGCGGCCATAGGCGTGGGGTTCGCGGTCGGGTCGGGCTGGCTGCTGACATACATGATCGCGCAGACCTCCTTTGAGGCGATTGCCATTTCCTCGGTGACGTTCACCGGTCCTTCGACAGATACGCTGATGGGCCTCGTCAACAGTGCCGAGATCACGCTGAATTTCGGTATCGGGCTGGTGCCGGGGGTGTTTGTCGGCTCTGCGGCGATGGCGCTTTACGCACGGGAGGCCAAGATCGAGCGGTTTGGCCGCGATACGCCGATGGAGCGCTACCTGATCGGCGCTGTGCTGATGGGTTTTGGCAGCATGCTGGCCGGTGGCTGCGCCGTGGGCGCAGGCATGGCTGGCGGGTCAATCTTTGCGCTCACCGCCTGGGTGGCGGTGTTCTGCATGTGGCTGGGCGCGGTGGGCACACACCTGACATTGACCCGGGGGTTCCACCCCCACCCGGCCACATCCTGAGCCGACGCTTACTCGAACTCCATCTGCTCATAGACCCGGCCGGCGTTCTTCGTGGCCAGTTCTTCGTATGTGTCGAGATGGGCGTAGGGGCTTTGGTCCACGTAATAGGCGTCGGCCAGATCGCCGCCGGCCTCAAGATGCTCGCCGACCTTGCCGCGCAGATAGACGAGGTAATCATGCGTATAGCGGCGCACCTGATCCATGTTGGTGGGGTGGCCGTGGCCGGGAATGACATAGGTGGCGCCCAACGGCTCAAAGGCGGTTTCCCAGGTTTCCACCCAATCGGCGGTATAGGTGTGCTCGAAAATCGGCAGCATCCGTTCGTGAAACGCCATGTCGCCTGAGATCACCAGGCTTTGCTCGGGCAGCCAGATGACGATATCGCCGGGGCTGTGCGCCGGGCCGAGATAACGCGCCTCGATGCGGAAGTCGCCCATCTCAACGATATACTCTTCGTCAAAGGTCTCGGTCGGGCCCACGACACTCGTGCCTTCGGCCTGATCGCCGTTGTAACGCTTCATGCCTTCCAGGATCGACCCGCCATATTCCGCAATCTCGGCCGCCGCTTCCTCATGCGCCACGATCGGCACGCCCTGTTCGGCCCAATAGCTGTTGCCGAGCATGGCGTGGCCCTGGCCATTCTCGTTAAAGACAAGTTTCACCGGCTGATCGGTGATGGTCTTGATCTCGTCATGCAATGCCTTGGCAAGCCCATAGGCCGCGCCACCATTGATCACGACAACCCCATCGCCGGTGACGATGAAGCTCAGGTTGTTGTTATGGCCGGCATTCTCGTAGGTGGGCGGCGCGGTGGCGCCGATGGCCGACCAGACATGCGGGATCACCTCAACCGGTTTGTTGTAGAGCATCGAACCGGGGTATTTGTCGGCAATGTCTTCATGCGCCTGTGCGGCACCTGCCGCGAGGATCACTGTCAGAAAGCGCCACATCACATTTCCTCCATCACGAATTGATAGGCACTGTCCTTGCGCTCTACCCGGCCAAGCCCGCCGCCGGGCAGGTGAAAACCAAGGAGCGGTATCTGCTCGCTCGCCAGCTTGTCTAGCAGCATCATGCGCGACTTGGCCCCCAGTTCAGCATCCTGATCTGACCCGCTGGCCCAATCGGGGCGGGCAAAGGCGACATGGTGATTGCCGATGGCATCCCCTCCGATCAGCAGCGCCTCGCCGCCGTCGCGGACTTCGAATGACAAATGCCCCGGTGTGTGCCCGAAGCTTTCGACCGCGGCGACGCCAGGCAGGACCTCCTGTCCCGGCTGGATGAACTCGACCTGATCGGCAATCGCCTCCAGCCGCCGGGCCGCACCCACCGCGAAGGAGGCGCGCGCCTCACCGATGGTGCTGACCGTGTTGGGATCGGTCCAGTAGTCCCATTCGGCCTGTCCGATCATATAGGCGGCGTCGGTAAAGACCGGGTCGTCAAAATCGTCCAGCAGCCCCCAGAGGTGATCCGGGTGCGCATGGGTGAAGATCACATGCGTGACGTCTTCGGGGGCGACACCAAGGGCGTCGAGACTGTCCACCAGTGCCCCCGCCGACGGCATGAAGCCGGAGCCCGAACCCACATCGAAGAGTACGGTACGCTCGCCGTCCTGAAGCAGCGTCACATTGCAGGGCGGCTCGATCTGGTCCCGCGAGACACCATATTCAGCAAGGATCGGCGCCAGTTCGTCCTGCGGCAGGTCGGCAAAGGCAAAATCACCGGGCAGAACCAGATTGCCATCGCTGACCGAGGTCACCGTTCTTGACCCCAGTGTGACGGCATTGGCGGCATGTCCGTAACGTGGAAGGCCCGCCAGGGCGAAGGCCCCGAGCCCGGCCAGTATCTCTCGTCTGGTGGCCATGGTATCTCCCTTACATATTCCTGAGATTGAATATGACGCAAGAGAGGGGGTGCAGGCAAGCCGATTCTGCGGCGGGGTGGTCAGATGACCTTGATCACATCCTTGTCGATGGCCAGCATATAGCCCTTGCGCGCGATGTTCTTGACCAGAAGCTCGGTCACCATCTGGTTGCCCAGGGCATCGCGCAGCCGCTTGATACGGGTGGCACCGGCGGCTTCTTCGCAATCCGTGGCGGAACGGCCTGAGATCACCGCCTCGATCTCGGCGCCCGAGAGCACATCATCATCCATCCGCGCCTCGGCCAGAACCGCCAGAGTTTCCATCGCCGCATCGGTCAGCTTGAAGCCCATATTGTTGAGATAGACGGTCTTCTCCTCGCGGCTGATCAGAAGCGAGCTGACTTGAATACCCGCCCGTTCGATCTGGGCCATGCGGCGGTTGAGCGTGACCAGCATGATCAGGAATACCAGCGCGGCAATCAGCAGTGCCGCGGCAAAGACCAGTAGCACAAAGATCACCATCCGGTAGCTGACCAGCGTCTCGGAAAAGGCAGTGCCCGAGAGCGCCAGTATCTCCAGCAGCTTGATCTCGGCATCCGAGGTGAGTTGGTCGTTCTCGACGAAAATCCGCTCAACCCGCGCGTTGAAAGCGTTGGCATCGGGCAGGCTGAGGAAGATAAAGACAGCGGCCAGTGTCAGGATCAGGACAATCGCCGCCATCCCGATCACCACCACGCGGGATCCCGAGCGGCGCGCTTCTGCGGCTGTGGTGTCTTGATCTGTCAAACTCAGTTCTCCGCCACCGATAACACTTTCAACAAGGTAAGCCCCTGCGCCGCGAGCATCGCGCGGAGCTGGGCCTCGGCGTTTTGTACCGTACAGGGGCCCGTGATCTGCGCCACATCATAATAGAGCTCAAGCGGGTTGTCGCGCTTGGCCTTGTACTCGGCGGTGCAGGCGGCTTGTGCCTGGGCGGCGGGAAGCGCAAGGCCAAGGGCCAGGGCGGTGATGAGAGATAAGCGTGTCATGCGGCAGAAGATGCGCCGAAGCGCGGGGCTATTCAATAACCAAGCCTTTCAAAAGCAGAAGTTTGGCGCTGCTATCCGATAACAGCGTACCGTTATTGCCTGTCTTTCCGGGGCGGTCGCATCTTTGGGTCAGTCGCATGAACGCCCCACGGATCGGGGTCAACGCTGCCACCCATAGAAAGGAAAGTTATCATGCACCGTAAATTCATTGCTCTCGTCCTCTCCGCGTCTCTGGCCCTGACCGGCCTGACGGCACAACCCGTGAAGGCGGATGACACCGCCGAGTGGATTGCCGGGGCCGCCGCGCTTGCCATCATCGGCCTTGCCATCGCGGACGCCAACAAGAAGCCGCAGCCCGCGTATAATTACGGATACGGGCAGGGGCACAGCTATGGCCACACGCCCTATAACTACGGCACGACCCATGGTCATGCCGGGCCCCTGGTCAGCCCTGTCCCGACGCCGCAATATCACGACCCCAAGGTGCTGCCGCGCCAGTGCGGCACCAAGGTCAACATGCAAGGCCAGGTAATCCGGGGGCTGGGCAAGCGCTGTCTCAAGCGCAACGGGGTGAATATTCAGGCGTTGCCCGCCTATTGCGAGGTGAAGGTGCGTGACCCCAATAGCGGCAAACGGAAGATCATCTATGGCGGTCGCTGCCTGCGTCAGAACGGCTATTCACTGGCCCGCGCGCATTGAAAGCAGCACATGTCGAGCAGGGGAGGGCGGCCTTGGCGCCGCCCTCTTTGCATTGCAGCTCTGACTATGGTTAGTGAGCCCATGACCGGACCTGACTTTTCCTTTGAACAAGATGCCATGACGCGCGGGGCGCAGGTGGTGGCCGGTGTTGACGAGGTGGGGCGCGGGCCGCTCGCCGGGCCGGTGACAGCCGCCGCCGTGATCCTGAATCCTGAAGACATTCCCGAGGGGCTGAACGACAGCAAGAAACTGAGTGCCAGCCGGCGCGAGGCGCTCTGGGAGACGATCCACGACAAGGCAGAGGTGTCGATTGCCCATGCCAGCGTGGAGGAGATCGATACGCTCAACATCCTGCGCGCCTCGCATCTGGCGATGGAGCGGGCGGTCGCTGGGCTGACCCGCGTGCCCGATGAGGTGCTGATCGACGGCAACATGATCCCGCGCGGCCTGACCCTCCCGGCGCAGGCGATTATCAAGGGCGACGCCCGCTCTCTGTCGATTTCGGCGGCCTCAATTGTGGCCAAAATATGTCGAGATCGTGTCATGTGGGATTTGGCGCAACACTACCCCGGATACGGCTGGGAGACGAACGCGGGCTACCCGTCAAAAAGCCACAGAGAGGCGCTTCAAAATCTCGGGCTGACCCCACATCATAGACGTTCGTTCAAGCCGGTCCACAATATCTTGTATCAAGGGAAAAACGTAACCTCCTGATTCAAAAAAGAATTTGACCAGCGAATCGGTTTGACTCATCCTCTGCCTCAACAAGCGAGCGCAAAATGCGCCGGGACAGAGGCAGACAATGACAAACTCCAAGACCAAGGGCGCGGAAGCGCTCCCTTTGAACACAATTCTGGATGGTGACTGCATTGAGGTCATGAACGGGTTGCCCGAAGCGTCCGTTGACCTGGTCTTTGCCGACCCGCCGTATAACCTGCAGCTCAAGGGCGATCTGCACCGCCCGGATAACAGCCAGGTCGATGCCGTCGATGATCACTGGGACCAGTTCGCCAGCTTCAAGGCGTATGACGAGTTCACCACGGACTGGTTGAAGGCGGCCAAGCGTTTACTCAAGCCCAACGGGGCGATCTGGGTGATCGGGTCCTATCACAACATTTTCCGCGTTGGTGCGGCGCTTCAGAACGAAGGCTTCTGGATCCTCAACGATGTGGTCTGGCGCAAATCGAACCCGATGCCGAATTTCCGTGGCAAGCGGCTGACCAATGCCCATGAAACGATGATCTGGGCCAGCCGCGATGAGGGCGCGAAATATACGTTCAACTATGAAGCGCTGAAATCGCTCAACGAAGGCATTCAGATGCGCAGTGATTGGGTGCTGCCGATCTGCACCGGGCATGAACGCCTGAAGGACGACAAGGGCGACAAGGCCCACCCGACGCAAAAACCCGAGAGCCTGCTGCACCGGGTGCTGGTGGGGACAACCAACCCGGGCGATGTGGTGCTAGATCCTTTCTTCGGCACAGGCACGACAGGAGCCGTCGCCAAGATGCTGGGGCGCGACTATATCGGGATCGAGCGCGAAGAGGCCTATCGCAAGGTGGCTGAGAAGCGGCTTGCCAAGACCCGCCGCTTTGACCGTGAGGCGCTGCAGGTCAGCGTCAGCAAACGCGCCGAGCCGCGCGTGCCCTTTGGTCAGCTCATCGAGCGCGGGATGCTGCGTCCGGGCGAAGAGCTGTATTCGATGAACAACCGCCACAAGGCGAAGGTGCGGGCCGATGGCACGCTGATTGGCGACGACGTGAAAGGGTCGATCCATCAGGTCGGCGCGGCGCTGGAAGGCGCACCAAGCTGCAATGGCTGGACCTACTGGTGCATCAAGAAAGACGGCAAACGCGTGCCGATCGATATCTTCCGCCAGCAGATCCGCGCCGAGATGGCCGAGCGGCCAAACTGAATTCATCACACCAGAACACCGCCGGTGCCTGTGGCCTGACCATTGGCACTAACTTTTGCCCCGCCTTCGTGGCGGGGTATTTTTTTGGGAAGGATGAAAGGGTTACGCGGCTGCGTGCTCAGAGAAAGCGGCGCAGCACATCGGCCGTCATACCGGCCCAGTCGCGATAGACCTCCGCGCCCGGGTGAAAGCCGTCAGAAGCCATCTTTGACAGATCGAGCGGAAATTCGAGCGGCAGATAGGTAGTGTTGGCCCGCGTGGCGCATAAGGCTGCAAGATCGGCGTCGAACAGCTCTGCGCGCGCGCCAAGAACGCTGTTGAGCGGCCAGGGCAGGAGCGGGAAATGCCGGACTGGTGGCAGGCCAGAGACGCAGATCCCCCTTGGCCGGAATTTCTCCGCGACCATATCGAGCAGCTGCGCATATCGTATTTGCCAGGCGCGTCGGCTTACACCGTTCTTTGTATCATTGACGCCAAGTGACAGCGCGACGGCGTCACATGGCATCGGGTCCACAGCGTGCAGGGTTCTGAGCGTGCTGGCCACGGTCGCGCCGGATTGGGCGATTACCGTCCAGCTCACCTCGTAATGTGGCGATAGTGCCTCGCAGAGCCTGCCCGATAGCGCGTCGTCCTGCCGTTCCACCCCGACCCCGGCAACCGAACTGTCACCGATCAGCAGGATGCGCACCGGTTTGCCCTGTCCCGCCGTGCCGCTGCGGGGCCCAGCGGCTTCGGGCAGGCGCGTCGCCCGCGCGGCCACCCAAAGCGCCTGCGGGATGATGACCGGAGCCAGAAGAAGCTGAGCGCGTTTCATTCTCGAAAGGGTCCACTGAAGATCGGAGCATAAAAGCCGAGAGTTCCCGTCAAATCCAGAGGATGCAAGGTCAACCGCGGATCATCGCGCATGGCGTCAGTTTCGCGGCTGGCGTGGCCGTCACGCGAAAAGCTCAGCCTCGGTCGCGCCGGTGATCGTCGCTGTCACGATCCGGCTTTCCGGCTGATCGGTGGTGAAGCGCACCTCGGTGAACTGTTCCGTGCGCCCCATGCGGGGGCTTTCCATCAGTATGCGGTGGGTCCGACCGATCTGTTCGGCCAGATGTCGCGCAACCCGCGCCTCGCCCGCCGCCCGCAGTCTTGCGGCACGCTCTTTGATCACGGCACCATTGACCTGATTGGGAATTTTCGCCGCTGGCGTTCCTTCACGTTTCGAATAGGGGAAGACATGCAGCCAGGTCAGCCCGCACTCTTCCACCAACTTCAGCGAGTTTTGGAAGTGCTCCTCGGTTTCGGTCGGGAAACCGGCGATGATATCGGCACCAAACGTCATATCCGGACGCAGGCGGCGCGCCTCTTCTGCAAAACGGATTGCGTCGTCGCGCAGGTGGCGGCGCTTCATCCGTTTGAGGATCAGGTCATCGCCATGCTGCAGGGAAAGGTGCAGATGCGGCATCAGCCGCGGCTCGCTGGCGATGGCGAGCATCAGGTTTTCGTCCACCTCAATCGAATCGATCGAGCTGATCCGCAGGCGCGGCAAATCGGGCACCAGCCGAAGGATACGCATCACCAGATCGCCCAGGCGGGGTGCTCCGGGCAGGTCGGCACCCCACGAGGTCAGGTCGACCCCGGTCAGCACCACCTCGTTATAGCCGCGCCCGACCAGCCGCTTGATCTGATCCACCACCACGCCCGCAGGGACTGAACGCGAATTGCCCCGGCCATAAGGGATGATGCAGAAGGTGCAGCGATGATCGCAGCCGTTCTGGACCTGCACATAGGCGCGCGACCGGGTGCCGAACCCGTCGATCAGATGCCCCGCCGTCTCGGTGACGCTCATGATGTCATTGACCATCGGTGCTTCGGTGGTGCCAATGAAATCCGTGGCAAGGCCCGCCCAGGTCTCGGGCTGCATCTTTTCGGTGTTGCCGATGACGGCATCGACTTCGGCCATCGCGGTGAAGGTTTCAGGCTCGGTCTGTGCGGCGCAGCCGGTCACGATGATGCGTGCCTGCGGGTTCTCGCGGCGCAGGCGGCGAATGTCCTTGCGGGCCTTGCGCACCGCTTCGGCGGTCACGGCGCAGGTGTTCACCACGACCGCATTCTCAAGCCCGGCCTGCTGGCTCAGCTCTTTCATGGCTTCGGTCTCATAGGCGTTGAGACGGCAGCCGAGCGTCGTGAATTTCAGCGAGCTCATCCGATCCGGTCCAGGAAATCGCGTGTAATCACGCCGTCGCAGACATGCGCGGTGGGGCCGGTCATCCAGACCCCCTCGTCGCGCCAGTCTACCTGGATCGTGCCGCCATCAAGCTCGATCGTCACCGCCCGCCCGGTGAGCCCTCGCCGATGCGCCGCCACGCCCACCGCGCAGGAGGACGAGCCCGAGGCCAACGTGATGCCCACGCCGCGCTCCCACACCCGCATGCGCAGGTGATCGGGGCCAATCAGGCTTGCCACCTGCACATTGGTGCGTTCGGGGTAGAGCGGGTGATGCTCGTGTTCGGGGCCGAACCGGTCCAGGTCGACCGCTTCGGCGTCCTCGACGAAAAAGCTGCAATGAGGGTTGCCCATGCCGGTGGCGGTGGGGGCGCCTGCGATAGGCAGCGCAAGCGTGTCCATCTCGTGGGCCAGCGGGATATCGCGCCAGTCAAGCTGCGGCGGACCCATATTGACGGAGGTCAGTCCCTGACCTGCGTCCCGCGCAAAGAGATCGCCCCGCGCGGTGGTCAGGTGCAGACTGTCCCGGCCCGTCTCGTCCATGAGAAACCGCGCGATGCAGCGGGTGGCGTTGCCACAGGCCGCCGATTGGGAACCGTCGCTGTTCCAGAAGGTCAGATGCGCATCGCCCGCACCCGCCTCGATCAGCGCGAGCTGGTCAAATCCGATGCCCGTGTGTCGGTCGCCCACGGCTCTGGCCAGCGCGTCGGTCACCTGAATATTGCGCGCACGCCCGTCCAGTACGACAAAGTCGTTTCCCAGCCCATGCATCTTCATGAAGGGCAATCCTGTGTCGAGCGCATCACTCATGCAGCGGCATATAAACGTGGGGTGGATATGAATCCAGCATTCGGTTGAAAAACCCCACGATTCGGGGTTGACCGGGGGGCTGGCTCTTTCTAGATAGGCCGCCTAGTGGGCCGTTAGCTCAGTTGGTAGAGCAACTGACTTTTAATCAGTGGGTCGCAGGTTCGAATCCTGCACGGCTCACCACTGTTTCCAAAGATATCGAGCTGTTACCGGATAAGATTCGGACGCGGTGCGGGCCGGGTGATCGGGCGTTGTGCGGCGGTGATCCGCGGCTGTGCCAGGGCGGTGCCGAAAGAGCGGTCGCTGTGGTGCCTGTCACCCCGCGGGCGATCAATGTGCAGACCGGCCGACATTCGACTGTTGTCGGCGGTTTCTATGTGGCCCCTGTTTGCGCGGCAAGGACTGCGCGCAGAGTGTCGAGCAACTGCCCGGCATCGTCCTGTGAGAAGACAAGCGGTGGCCTTATTTTCAGCACGTTGTCGCATATACCGCAGGCCGAAATCAGGACCCCTTCGTGCCGCATCTGATTGACAACGCGGTCGGCAAGGGCCGGGTCGGGGCGCGCTTCGTCGGTGCCTGTCACAAGCTCCACCGCCTGGAACAACCCCTTGCCGCGCAGTGCTCCGACGCAGTCGAACTTGCCTTGTATCTCGGCCAGCCCGTCAGAGATCGTTTGCCCGACCCGATGAACATGTTCCAGAAGGCCTTCGGCTTCAATCACATCGAGAACGGCATTGCCTGCCGCTCCGGCCACCGGGCTGCTGGCGAATGTATTGAAATAGTCTCGCCTGGCGGCGAAGGCTTCGAAAATGTCCCGCCGGGCGACAACCGCGGCAAGCGGATATCCCGCGCCAAGCGGTTTGCCCATGGTGACGATATCCGGCACGATGCCTGAATCCATGAACCCCCACATATGATCGCCAAGACGGGTCAGCCCGGCCTGTACCTCATCCATCACGACAAGCCCGCCTTCGTCCCGGGTGATCCTGGAAAGTTCGGCGAGATATCCGGGCGGCGCCGTGTAGATGCCCGGGCCGTCGAAGATAGGGTCGATCAGCAGCATTGCGAGCCCGTGGTCGGAGCGGGCGTGGGTCCGGATGGTCGGCTCGGCCAGTGCCGCCGCGTTCTGACCGCTGCCCGGCTGGCCGGATTGGCACGGCACGGGAATGGTCCGGACGAATTCCGCGCGCTTGTCGGGCGCGGTGCGATAGGGTGAGAGTGCAGCCACCGCTAGGGCATTGCCGTGATAGGCCTCTTCCGTGACGATCGCGCCACTCTTGCCTGTCACCGTCCGGGCAATCTCGTAGGCAAGACCGTTCGCCTCGGTGCCGGTACAAACAAAGGCGCACATGTCCAGGGCATCGGGCAGGGTTGCGGTCAGGCGCTCAGCATAGGTGATGATGCTCTCATGCAGATAGCGACTATGAGTATTGATCAGCGCCGCCTGCCGGTGCATCGCCTCCAGCACATGCGGGTGGGCATGACCGACGGAGGGAACGTTGTTATAGCAATCCAGATACCGCTTGCCTGACTGGTCCCAGATCACCGCACCCTGCGCGTGGTGCACATGAACGGGTACGTCATAGTGATAAAAGTAGGTCGGGCTCAGCACCTTGTCGCGCCGTGCCATAAGGGCTTCGGGCGATGTCACGCTATCCATGGGCAAGCCTCTGCAATCTCCGGGGATCGGACAATACACCACCCGAAAGCGACAGGATCGCGCGCAGGCCGCCCTCGGATAGCCGGGTGGCAGGGCGCGGGCGCATGGCGGGCGGAACACCCCGATCTTTCATCCGTCCCAGGGCCACGCTCAGAATACCGCGCAGCAGGATGGCGTCATACAACAGCGCAAGCATCTGCGTGTTCAGCGGGTAATGTGCCAGAAACCCCCCGATCAGCTGCGGTATGACATGCTCGGTCCGGTCAGGGGCGAACTCGATCAGGCTTGTGACCGAAACGGCGAGATCCTGCAGGGCAGACCGGTGGATCGCGTCCCCGAAGTCGATCATGCCCGCAACCCTGCCGCCATCGTCAAGCAGGATGTTTCCCGGGTGGATGTCATTGTGAATGACCTGCGCGGGCGCGTCCCTCAGAGCGGGAAGCACGGTGTCCGTCAGCCGGTTCAGATGCGGGGTGACCGCTGTCCGGAAATCCGGATCGAGAAAGGCCAGCATCCGGTCGTCAAGCATTACGTCCGAGGATGAATCCCAAGGCATGAAACGCGTGGATTGCGGATGTTCAAACCCTCTGAGCGCGCGGCAAAGCCTGCCTTGAAAGGCCCCGATCGGTCTGGCCCAGCTGCCGTGCGAAGGCGGCAGATCGGACAGCGGGCGCCCCTCCAGATAGCTGACAACCCGCACGGCTGCGGGCTGTCCGTTCGCGAAACGATGCAGCAGATAGGGCGCGCCTGTCCTGTCGGTTCGGTTGCGGGGGAGAGGCAAATCCGGTGCTGCCCCTTCGAGATAGCCGAGCAGGGCCGCCTGATAATCCGCAGTCGCCTCTGCCGCCGCGCCTTCGCTGATCTTGACCACCCAGCGCCGGGCATCGCCCGTGCTGATCAGGATGTTCTGGTCGCGCTCGCCGTCAAGCGGGTGAAGCTGTCCTTCGAGGCCGTACCGGTCTTTGACGAGTGCCTCGATCTCGTGCAGCTCATGCGCAGGCGCGCGCACGTCACGGGCCCAGTCGGGCACCTCCGGGCCATCCGACCCCGCGCGGTCCGGTGTATCCAACGGCATTGACATCGTGGATCACGCTTGCATCCCGGCGTGCCCCCGCGCAACCGAAACTTTCGCGGAAACAGCCCCGGTTCTCTATGCCCCCGATGCCAGTCTGGCGATCCCGGCAGGATTCGAACCTGCAACCTGCCCCTTAGGAGGGGGCTGCTCTATCCAGTTGAGCCACGGGACCGCTGGGCTCTGCATACCCAACGAAAAGCCGATTGTCATCGCCCTTCTGAACGCTTGATAATCCGCATATGTTTGCGGTACCATCGTCTCGCCCTCAGTTGAAAGACCACCCCCCGTGACAAATTCAGATAACCGACCCCTGACCCTGCGTGATGTGTCCGAAGCCTCGGGCGTGTCGGAGATGACCGTCAGTCGCGTGCTGCGTAACCGGGGCGATGTCTCTGACGCGACCCGCGAGCGGGTGCTGGAAACCGCGAAGAGGCTTGGCTACGTGCCCAACAAGATCGCGGGGGCCCTGGCGTCAAGCCGGGTTAATCTGGTGGCGGTGATCATCCCGTCGATGTCCAACATGGTGTTTCCTGAGGTCATGACCGGGATTACCGAGGCGCTGGACGAGACCGAGTTGCAGCCCGTGGTGGGCATCACAGGCTACAAGCCCGAGAAAGAAGAGAAGGTGCTTTATGAAATGCTGTCCTGGCGGCCCTCCGGGGTGATTATCGCCGGGATCGAGCACACCGAGGCCAGCCGCGCCATGCTGCGCGCATCGGGCATTCCCGTGGTTGAGATCATGGATGTGGACGGCACGCCGGTCGATAGCGTGGTGGGTATTTCGCACCGCCGCGCGGGGCAGAAGATGGCCGAGGCGATCCTCAAGGGCGGTTATCAGAAGATCGGCTTTCTGGGTACCAAGATGTCGCTCGACCATCGCGCGCGCAAGCGTTTCGAAGGCTTCACCGAGACGCTGGCCAAGAACGGGGTCGAGATTGCCGATCAGGAGTTTTACACCGGAGGCTCCGCATTGGTGAAGGGGCGCGAGATGACGGCGGCCCTGCTGGAGCGCGAGCCCGAGATCGACTTTATCTACTATTCCAATGATCTGATCGGAGCGGGTGGGCTGCTTTACTTGCTGGAGAAGGGCGCGAAGATCCCGCAGGAGATCGGCCTTGCCGGGTTCAATGGCGTGGGGTTGCTTGACGGGCTGCCGATGAAACTGGCCACGATGGATGCCTGCCGCCATGATACCGGCCGCAAAGCCGCCGAGATCATTGCCGCACGGGTGAATGACCCGTCCGCAGGCCCGGTGCGCATCGCGATGGAACCCAAGATCACCTACGGCCAGACGCTGCGGCGCCCCTAGTCACCGAGGCTGCGGATTGAGCCCCTTGTTATACGGCTTCCAGTCGGTAATTTCCGGATAATACATTTGCCGCCAGCGCCGCACGCGGGGGTTCATCACCCGTTTCCACAAGGGCGGCACCATCGCCACCATTGTCATAAGCGGATAGCCGTGGGGAAGCTGCGGCGCATCGGCATCGGTGTAGTTCTGCAGCAGGGGAAAGCGCCGGTTCGGCTTGTAATGGTGGTCCGAATGGCGCTGCAGGTTGATCAGAAGCCAGTTTGACGCCTTATGGGCGGCGTTCCAGCTATGGCGCGGCATCACATGCTCGTATTTGCCGTCTCCCAGGTGCTTTCGGGTCAGCCCGTAATGCTCGATATAGTTGACCAGCTCCAGCTGCCAGATGGCGATATAGGCCTGCCACAGGAACAGCAGCAGCCCCAGCCAGCCGCCGATCAGACCAGCCAGCAGCAGCATGAACGCCTGAAATGCCCAATACCGCCAGAAGGGGTTGGAAAGGTCTGTCCACGGCTTGCCCTTGCGCGCCAGCATTTCCTTTTCGGCCCGGAAGGCCGAGAGCCATGACGCCTTGAGCACGCGCGGAAAGAACCGGTGAAACCCCTCATTATAGCGCGCGGTCACCGGGTCGCGGGGCGTGCCGACATAGCGATGATGCACCAACAGATGCTCGGAGCGGAAATGCGAATAGAGGGTCATGGCGAGCAGGGCATCGCCCAGAAACCGCTCGCCCTTGTCCTTCTGATGCATCAGCTCGTGGCTGTAATTGATCCCGACCGTGCCGGTGATCACACCGACACCGAAGAACAGCAGGATCAGTTCCCCGCCAGACAGATGTTCGGCGGTCGTGCCGTACCAGATCATCCAATACAGCAGCAGGAACTGGATCGGCACCCAGATCAGGGTGATTGCCTTGTGCCAGGTCAGCTGGTTTTCGTCCGTATCCGGGTCCGCATTTTCCAGATTCAGGCCCAGAACGGTGTCGAGCAGGGTAAAGAAGTACCACGTTACCACCGGCATCAACAGAAGCCACCAGCCGCCGTTCAGGGCGCCGATAAGGGCGATGGGCACCAAGAGCAGCGTCATCCAGAAGGGCAGCGCATGGGCAAGGCTGTTCACAGGGGGATGCGTGGACATAAGAGGTGTCTCCGTGGGTCAGTGCCGCGATCTTGGGCGCAGAATACGCCAAACCGGGCTGGAAAACATGGGCAAAATCAGCGCAATTGGCCCCAACCGCAAGGTATGACCCAGCGTTCCATGGCGGGTCAGCTCAGAACGGACTGCGCAAGGTTGAAGACTTTGCGCATGACGGTAGGCAAATCGCTCGGGCGGAATTCACGCGGGGTGAGGAAAGTCCCCCGCGCAGGCTCGGCCCCCGTGGGCACACGCGCGATGCACACCTCCAGCCGCAAATGGAAATGCGTGAAGGTGTGGCGCGCCTCTTCGGGCAGGCGCTCCCAATCGGTGTCCAGCGGCGGCGCGGGGGCGGGGGCCTCGTTCCAGTCGGTACCGGGCCAGCCCAGCATCCCGCCCAAGAGCCCTTTGTCAGGGCGCTGTTCCAGCAGCCAGGCCCCATCGGCACGGCGCACCACATAGGCGATGCCGTGCCGTGTCGGCTTGGCCTTCTTCGGGCTCTTGCGCGGCAGATCGGCCGCGATACCCTGCGCGCGGGCGGCACAAGGCCCGCGCCAGGGGCAAATCCCGCAGGCCGGGTTTTTCGGTGTGCAGATCGTGGCGCCCAGGTCCATCACCGCCTGTGCATAGTCGCCGGGCCGGATGTCGGGGGTCAGTGCCGCCGCCGCTTCCGTCAGTTCGGACTTGGCGGCGGGCAGGGGGGTCTGCACCGCGTGCAGCCGCGCCATGACCCGCTCCACATTGCCATCCACCACCACCTCGGGCCGGTCATATGCAATCGCCGAAATCGCGGCGGCGGTGTAGGGGCCAATGCCAGGCAGCGCCTGCAATCCATCGCGTGTGGTGGGGAACACACCGTCATGCTCCTTCGTTACCACCCGCGCGCATTTCAGGAGGTTCCGGGCCCGCGCGTAGTAGCCAAGCCCGGCCCATTCGCCCATCACCTGAGCGTCCGGGGCGGCGGCCAGGTCGCCCACTGTCGGCCAGAGCGCCGTGAACCGCTCATAATAGGACTTCACCGCTGCCACGGTCGTCTGCTGCAGCATCACCTCGCTCAGCCAGACGCGATAGGGGTCCGGCATCTCGCCCGCCTTGCGCCGCGCCGGTGACACCCGCCAGGGCAAATCGCGCGCGTGACGATCATACCAGTCCAGTAACACCTCGGCCCGAGCCATTTCACGCATTCGTTAAATCCGCCTCACGATTGGGGGCTGTTCTGCCCGCATTCATGGCTTACATAGAGGATTAACCCAAGGAGCACACCCATGGCCGCCAAACGTCCCGGTACATTCGGCTTCAAGCGCACCTCTGCGCTGTTGCAGGACCGGATCAGGCGTGCCTCGGAAAGCCGTGGCTTTGCCGCCTCGCGCCTGCTCACGCAATGGGAAGAGGTCGCGGGCGCGGATATCGCCGCGATCGCGCGGCCTGTCGATGTTTCCTATGGACGTCAGGGCTTCGGGGCCACGCTGACCGTGCTGACCACCGGCGCACAGGCCCCCATGCTGGAAATGCAGAAGGAAAAACTGCGCGAGCGGGTCAATGCCGTCTATGGCTACAACGCCATTTCGCGCATCCGTATCACTCAGACCGCCCCCACGGGCTTTGCCGATGGCAAGGTCAGCTTTGAGCATCGCCCGAAGAAAACCGAACCCGCGCCGCCCGACCCAGAAACGCAGCGCGAAGCGGCTCAGCTTGCCGCGCCTGTCGGCGACGAGAGCCTCCGAACAGCGCTTGAAGCTCTGGGGCAGAACGTATTATCCAAAGCCAAACGCTGATCTGGCCAAATCTTGTACTGGAAGGACACATCATGAACCGTCTGATCCTTGTCGGGGCCCTGGGCCTTATTGTCGCCGTCGGGGCCGTGATCCTCAACTGGCGCACGGCACCCGCCCCGTCGGCGGATCTTTCGCCTTATGGCGCCGCGAACGCGCAGGAGGCCGCCGAGATCGACACGTCCTCGATTGTCGAGATGACGCTCGGCAATCCCGATGCCAAGGTTACGGTGATGGAATACGCCTCCTTCACCTGCCCGCATTGCGCCCGCTTCCATGAAGGCCAGTTCAAACAGCTCAAGGCAGAGTATATCGACACCGGCCTGATCAACTTCGTCTATCGCGATGTCTATTTCGACCGCTTCGGCCTCTGGGCCTCTATGGTGGCGCGTTGCGGCGGCCAGGAGCGTTTCTTCGGCATTGCCGACATGATCTATGACCAGCAACGTGATTGGGTTGGCAGCGGTCAGGATCCGGCGGCGATTGCCAACAACCTGCGCAAGATCGGCAAGGTTGCGGGCCTGGATGAGGATCAGCTCGAGGCGTGCCTGAACGATAATGACAAGGCCAAGACGCTGGTCGCCTGGTATCAGAAGAACGCCGAAGCCGATGGTATCCGTTCCACGCCGACCCTGCTGATCAACGGCACCTCCTACAGCAACATGTCCTATGAGGAGCTCAAGGGCCTGATCGACGAGGCTCTGGCCGAATAATGAGCAGCCCTCTTGCAGGCCTGAAGGTCATCGAACTCGCGCGGATTCTCGCGGGTCCCTGGGCCGGGCAGACGCTCGCCGATCTCGGTGCCGAGGTGATCAAGGTCGAAAGCCCCGCTGGCGATGACACCCGGCAATGGGGCCCGCCCTTCATCGAGCGCGACGGGGACCGCACGGCTGCCTATTTCCATTCCTGTAATCGCGGCAAGGCGTCCATCACCTGCGACTTCCGAACCGAGGACGGCCAGGCGCAGATGCGCGCCCTGATCGCCGATGCCGACGTGGTGATCGAGAATTTCAAAGTCGGAGGTCTGGCCAAATACGGGCTCGACTATGACAGCCTGAAAGAGATCAACCCCGGCCTGATCTACTGCTCCATCACCGGGTTCGGGCAGGACGGCCCCTATGCCCACCGTGCAGGGTATGACTATATCATCCAGGGCATGTCGGGACTGATGTCGATCACCGGCGAAGCCGAGCGCCAGCCGCTCAAGGTGGGCGTGGCGGTGACGGATGTGTTCACCGGCGTCTATGCCACAACAGCCATCCTCGCCGCGCTGCACCAGCGCCACGCCACGGGCCGGGGCCAGCATATTGACATGGCGCTTCTGGATGTCGCCGTCTCGGTCACCGCCAACCAGGCGATGAACTACCTCTCGACCGGCACGCCGCCCGGTCGGCTGGGCAATTTTCACCCCAATCTGAGCCCCTATCAGGTGTTCGAATGCGCCGATGGTTTCCTGATCATCGCAGTGGGCAATGACGGGCAGTACCAGCGCCTGTGCGCCTTGCTGGGATGCGATACTCTGGCCGACGACCCGCGCTTTGCCACCAATCCCGACCGCGTGTCGCACCGTCAGGAGCTTTCGGACCTGCTGCACGAACATACCCGCCGCTTTTCCAAGGCGGACCTGCTCGCCGCCTGCGAGGCCAGGGGCGTGCCCGCCGGGCCGATCAACCAGATGGACGAGGTGTTCGCCGACCCTCAAGTGCAGGCGCGGGGCATGCGGATCGACCCGGATGGCGTGCCCGGCGTGCGCGCGCCCTTCAGGTTCTCGGATGCCGAGCTAAACCTCTCCCGCCCCTCGCCCAAACTGGGTCAGGACGACTGACCGCTGCTTTCATTGTTCCCAAAATACTCCCGCCGGAGGCGCAATACTCTTTTGGCGCTCACGCCTCCACAGGCACGCCGTCCAGCACTTTGTCGATCGCCCGGCCCAGCATATCCACCACGCTGTCCAGCTCGGCCTCGCTTGAGATGAAGGGCGGGGCCAGCAGGACATGGTCGCCAATCTTGCCATCGCGGGTGCCAGGCATCGGATAGCAGATCAGACCCTCGGCAAAGGCCGCCTTTTTCAGCTTTCCGGCCAGGCCGTGCTTTTGGGCAAAGGGTTGCTTGGTCGCGCGATCCGCCACCAGTTCCACCCCCCAGAACAGCCCGCGCCCGCGAATATCGCCCACATGCGGATGTTGTCCCAGCGCGCTGCGCAGTTGCGCCTCAAGATGCGCGCCGCGCTGGCGCACCTGCGCCACCAGCCCCTGCTCCAGCATCTCCTGCACCACGGCCAGCCCGGCTGCGGCGGCAATGGGGTGGCCGACATAGGTATGCCCGTGCTGGAAAAATCCGCTTCCATCGGAAATCGCCTGGTAAATGTCTTTGCTGCACAGCATCGCACCGACCGGCTGATACCCCGCGCCAAGCCCCTTGGCGATGCACAGGATATCGGGGCGCACCCCTTCGGCCTCGCAGGCAAAAAGATGCCCCGTCCGCCCCATGCCGCACATCACCTCGTCAAGGATCAGCAAAACACCGTAGCGGTCGCAAATCTCGCGAATGCGGGTGAAATACCCCTCGACCGCCGGCACCGCGCCCAGGGTGGCACCCACCACAGGCTCGGCCAGAAAGGCCATGACACTGTCTTCGCCCAGCCGCTGGATCTCGGCTTCCAGTTCATCGGCCACGCGCTGACCATAGTCGGCAAGGCTCTCGGCCTCTCCGCGTTCGGCATATTCATAACAGGGCGCGATATGGCTGACCTCGATCAGCAGCGGCGCAAACTGCGCCTGCCGCCAGGCATTGCCGCCCGCCGCCAACGCGCCCAGCGTGTTGCCGTGATAGCTCTGCCGACGGGCAATCACATGCCGCCGCTGTGGCTCGCCGCGCTCCACGTGGTATTGCCGCGCCAGCTTGATCGCCGCTTCGACCGCTTCCGATCCGCCCGAGACGAAATAGACCCGGTCGATCCCCTCCGGCGCGTGGTCGATCAGCAGATCGGCCAGCGCCTCGGCGGGCTCGGATGTGAAAAAGCCGGTATGCGCGAAGGCGAGCTTGTCTACCTGGTCCTTGATCGCCTGCTTCACCCGTGCGTTGGAATGCCCCAGGCACGAGACCGCAGCCCCCCCCGAGCCGTCGAAATAGCGCTTGCCATCTGCGTCGATCAGATAGCAGCCATCGCCGCCCACCGCAGTGGGAATGGCCGCGTGGCAGTGGCGTGGAAAAACATGGGACATGGGATCAGCCTCCGATGGGCATGGGGGAAAGGGGGTGTGAAAGCGAAGCAGCGCAAGGCGCCTGAGCGACAGTCAGCGATCGGCGCAGCGCCGCGACCGAGGCGGCATTGTCGGCCCAGGTCATGCCGGTCTCATCCGTCAGGCTGTTCTCGAACCCGACGCGCACCGCACCGCCCCATCGGGCCGCCTCGCGCAGGCAGGCATGTTCAGCCGCGCCAAAGGCGCACACCATCCACGAACTGCCCCGTGGCAGCGCATCGAGGAACGGCCCGAGATCGGACGGCTGAGACACCTGCCCGGTGCTATAGCGCCCCAGAACAAACAGAAGGTCCGTCTGGTCATGCCGCACGAGGCCACGTGCCTGCCAGCCGCGCAGCAGGGCAAGGTCAGCGGTGTCATAAAGGATATGCTGCACCCGCGTGCCCTGGGCTGCGCAGGTGCCATAGACGCGATCCGCTAGTTCCGGCGCGCGGGCAATCTCGCGCACTGAAACCGAGGCCCATTCCGGGGCCACCGCCTCAAGGCAGGTCAGTTGCGCGGCAACGTCATAGAGCCCGCCCGCCTCCGTGGTGATCTGCACCGCAAGACCGGGTGCGGCGCGTCCGAGTTCCGACAATGCCTCCCGGTAGCGGCCAGCATCGAGCGAGTGCTGCCCGGCCGCGTCGCGCACATGCAGATGCAGCCCATCCGCGCCCGCGGCGTGACAGGCCCGCGCCGTTCCGACGGTCTCGTCCAGCGTCACCGGCAAAGCAGGGTGATCCGCCCGCGTCCGGCGCGCGCCATTGGGCGCGACCATCACAAAAGGGGCAGCCCCGTCAGAGATCGCCATTTGGGCAGGCAGTGGCAACGCACAGCGCATGGTTGAATTCCGATTTCTTAAAGTCGATCCGTCGCGATACAGCTTGCCTGAATTACAAAATCTGTCAATCGGAGTGAAAAATAACGTATGTTATTCTCAGGTGACGCGCCCGGGGAGACTGATTCGCGATGGATCCGACGTTAAAAAACCGTGTTATATCAGAGCTTAAACGCCGCCTGCCCGAGCTTTCACCCCGGCTGAAAGTGGTGGCAAAGTATATTGTGGACCATCCCTCAGACTTTGGTCTCGATCCGATCCGCGAAACCGCGCGCAAATGCGGGGTCTCCACCTTTACCCTTGTGCGCATGGCCCAACAGGTCGGCTTCGCAGGCTATGACGAGCTGCGCGAACCCTTCCGGCATGCGCTTGTCTCCACCTCTGCGTTGGTCGATCAGCCCGATTGGATCAATGGCTTGCGCGGCCACTCCGAACTTGGCCGGGTCCAAGCCGACGCCACAACCAACACCATGGCCATCGTCCAGCGGTCGCTGGAGCACCAGTCCCCCGAGCAGATGGAGCGGGTGGCGCGGATGCTGCTGGACGCGCGGAATGTTTATCTGACCGCAGTGCGCGCCAGTTACGCACTGGCTTATTACTTTCATTATGTGGGCCGCATGGCCTTGCCTTCATTGCAGTTAATCCCGCGGCATATCAATTCGGCGATTGACGAATTGCATACCGCCGATGCGTCCGATGTGATGATCGCGATCTCCTTCACGCCCTATTCCCGCGAGACAATCGAAGCCTGCAAATTTGCCCGTGCGCTCGGGGTCAAACTGATCATGATCTCGGATAGCGATGTCATTTCGCCCGATTTCGAGCCCGAGGAAACCCTGATTGCCTCTGCCATCAGCACCCATCATTTCGGGTGTTTCACCGGGGCCATGGCAATCATCGAGACCCTACTGGCGATGCTGGTGCAACTCGGAGGAGAGCCCGCCCGCACCCGAATCAAATCCTACGAAGATTTGCGTAATGACACGAATGCCTACTGGGTGGCGCAAAAAAAACATTAGTTTTCAGATGACAGGCATCCCGATTTTGGCAAATCTCTGACTCTCACTCAAGCGCGCCGCCAGGGCGCGCCGCCAATTGTCAGGGAGAACAAGTATATGGCTTTCAAGAAATCATTCATGGGTGTTGTGGCCGCGGCGAGCATGAGCATCGCCGCTCCGGCCGTCGCCGAAGAGTTCATCACCATCGGTACCGGTGGTGTGACCGGCGTCTACTACCCCACCGGGGGCGCGATCTGCCGCCTCGTGAACAAGGGCCGCAAGGAACATGGCATTCGCTGCTCGGTCGAGTCGACCGGCGGTTCGGTCTATAACATCAACACCATCCGCGAAGGCGAGCTGGAATTCGGCGTGGCCCAGTCCGACTGGCAGTACCATGCCTATAACGGCACGTCGAAGTTTGAAGATGCAGGAGCGTTCGAAGGTCTGCGCGCCGTCTTTTCGGTGCACCCCGAGCCCTTCACCGTTGTGGCGCGCGCCGATGCCGGTATCTCCAGCTTTGAGGACCTCAAGGGCAAGCGTGTGAACATCGGCAACCCCGGTTCCGGTCAGCGCGGCACGATGGATGTTGTGCTCGAAGCGCTGGGCTGGACCACAGATGACTTCGCGCTGGCGACCGAGCTGAAGGCCGCCGAACAGTCCGCAGCGCTGTGCGACAACCAGATCGATGCGATGATTTACACCGTGGGCCACCCCTCAGGCTCGATCCAGGAAGCGACCACCGCCTGTGACAGTGTGCTGGTGAACGTGACCGGCGAGGCGATTGACGGGCTTATCGCCGATAACTCGTTCTACCGCACCGCCACCATCCCCGGCGGCATGTATCGTGGGTCGGACAATGACACGACCACCTTTGGTGTGGGCGCGACCTTCGTGACCTCCGATGCGGTGTCCGAGGATGCGGTCTATGCCGTGGTCGCGGCCGTTTTCGAAAACTTCGAGGACTTCAAGAAGCTGCACCCGGCCTTCGCCAACCTCAAGGCTGAGGAAATGATCAAGGACGGCCTGTCGGCCCCGCTGCACCCCGGTGCGGCCAAGTATTACAAAGAAAAAGGCTGGATGGAATAATCCACCAGCGTTTCGCGGGGGCGGTGCGCCGCCCCCGCGCTTTGTCACTGTGCAAGGGCCGCCAAGAGCCCGCTCAGGTAAAAAGAACCGCGCAAATGCGGTGATCAGGGAGACAGAAGATGGCCGACGAGAAACAGGGCGGTCGCCCGCTTAGCGAAGAAGAACTGCAGGATCTGGTCGCCTCGACCGATGCCGGGGCGCGTAACCCCGCCGGTGGGGTCGGCACGCTTCTGGCGATTGTCGCCGTGGTCTGGTCGGTGTTCCAGGTGATCCTTGCCTCGCCCGTGGCCAATTACATCCTGCCCGGTGATCTGATCAACAACTCCCGCCAGTTTCACCTGGCCTTTGCCGTTTTCCTGGCCTTCATGGCCTACCCGGCGCTCAAATCGAGCCCGCGCCACTATATCCCGATCCAGGATTGGATCATGGGCCTCGCCGGGGCGTTCATCGCGCTCTATGGCTTTTTCTTCTATGAGAAGATCGTGAATGCAGGCGGCCTTGCGGATGATACCGATAAATGGGTCGCCCTTGCCGGTCTGATCCTGCTTTTTGAGGCGGCACGCCGCGCGCTTGGCCCGGCCATGGCGATCATTGCCACGATCTTCCTGCTTTATGTCTTCTTCGGCTCCTCCGAATGGGTGCCCGAAGTGATCCGCTGGAAAGGCGCGTCGCTCAAGAAGGCGATGAGCCACATGTGGATCACCTCCGAAGGGGTGTTCGGCATCGCGCTGGGCGTGTCGACGAAATTCGTCTTCCTCTTCGTTCTCTTCGGTGCCCTGCTCGATAAGGCGGGGGCCGGGAACTATTTCATCAAGATGGCCTTTGGCGCGCTGGGTCACCTGCGCGGCGGCCCGGCCAAGGCGGCGGTTGTCGGCTCGGCGGCCACGGGGCTTATCTCCGGCTCGTCCATTGCCAATGTGGTCACCACCGGCACCTTCACCATCCCGCTGATGAAGCGGGTGGGCTTCACGTCTGAGAAGGCGGGCGCGGTCGAAGTGGCCTCGTCCGTGAACGGCCAGATCATGCCGCCCGTCATGGGCGCCGCGGCCTTCCTGATGGTGGAATATGTGGGCATCTCTTACGTCGAGGTGATCACCCACGCCTTCCTGCCTGCCGCGATCTCCTACATCGCGCTGGTCTATATCGTTCACCTCGAAGCGGTGAAAAACAACATGCCGACGCTGGGCAATCGCGTGGTCAGCATGGGCAAGACCATCGGCGGCATGGCGATCTTCTTCGTCGGTTTCGCGGCGCTCTGCTATGGCGTGCAATACCCGGTGCGCTGGATCACCGGTGTGCTGCCCTCCTCGGGTCTGGTCCTCTCGGCGCTGATCTTCCTCGTGTATGCCGCGCTGCTTTATCTGGCCGCTCAGGTGCCGGATCTTGAGCCGGATGATCCAAATGCCGAAGAGGTCGAGCTGCCCGTTGTGGGCGAGATCTATAAATCGGGGCTTTACTATCTGCTGCCGATCATCGTGCTGGTCTATTTCCTGATGATCGAACAGAAGTCGCCCGGCCTCTCGGCGTTCTGGGCCACGGCGCTGCTTTTTGTGATCCTGCTCACCCAGCGCCCGCTCAAGGCGATCTTCCGCGGGCAGAGTGATATGGCCAATGCCTTCCGCGACGGGGTTGTCGACCTCTGGAACGGCCTCATTGACGGCGCGCGCAACATGATCGGCATCGGCCTGGCCACCGCCACGGCGGGCGTGATCGTGGGCACGGTGACGCTGACCGGTGTCGGACAGGTGATGGCTGATCTGGTTGAGTTCCTGTCGGGCGGCAATCTGATCATGATGCTGATCATGGTGGGGCTTTTATCCCTTGTGCTGGGCATGGGCCTGCCGACGACGGCGAACTATATCGTCGTGTCCTCGCTGATGGCGGGGGTCGTGGTGGAACTGGGCGCGCAATCCGGCCTGATCGTGCCGCTGATCGCCGTGCACCTCTTTGTGTTCTACTTCGGGATCATGGCCGATGTGACGCCTCCTGTGGGCCTTGCGAGCTTTGCGGCGGCGGCTGTCTCCGGTGGCGACGCGATCCGCACGGGTTTCACGGCGTTCTTCTATTCCCTGCGGACCGTCGCGCTGCCTTTCGTGTTCATCTTCAACACCGACCTGTTGCTGATTGATGTGACATGGGTTCAGGGGATCATCGTCTTCGTCGCGGCCACCATCGCGATCCTTGTCTTCACGGCGGGCACGATGGGCTATTTCCTGACCAAGAGCCGCATCTATGAAAGTATCCTGCTTGTCGCCGTGGCCTTCGCGCTGTTCCGGCCTGACTATTTCATGGACAGGATACAGCCACCTTACGCCCAGATCCCTCCGACCGAGCTTGAGGCCAAGCTGGACACCGCCCAGGCGGGCAAGGAGTTGCGCTTTGTGATCTCCGGACCTGACTTCGACACGGGCGAGATGAAAGACATGTCGCTCATCGTCCCGGTGCCCGAGGATGAGGGCGGTGCGGCCCGGATGGAAGCGATGGGCTTCATCGTCATGGAAGAAGACGGGGTGATGCGCCTCGAAGAGCCGATGTTCGGCGCGCCCATCGCGGACCAGATGAGCAGCTTCGACTTCTACGCGGACAACCCGGTGAGCATCAGCGCGGTGAAAGTGCCTCAAAGCCAGATGCCGAAGGAGCTGGTGTTTATCCCCGCCCTTCTGCTGCTCGCACTGGTGGCCATGCTGCAACGCGCCCGCATGGGCAAACAAGGAGAACCGGCATGAGCATTCAGACCGTTCTATGTGCCGTCGACATCAGCAATGCCAAGGGCGAGGACAAGGTACTCAAACGCGCCGCGCGCCTCGCCGAACTGGAAGGCGCGCAGCTTGATGTGATCACCGTGGTGCCCGACTACGGCATGAGTGTGGTCGGCGCATTTTTTGACGAAGAGCATCACGAAAAGGTGGTGGAGGACACCAAGGCGGCGCTGAGCGATCTGATCACCGCGGCGCTGGGGGTCGAAGCCAATGCCAAGGTGCGCCATGTGGTGGCGACAGGTTCAGCCTATGAGCAAATCCTCAAAACGGCCGAAGCCGACGGGGCTGACCTCATCGTGATCGGCGCGCATAAGCCTGATTTCAAGGATTACTTGCTTGGCCCTAACGCATCGCGCGTGGTGCGCCACTCAGATGCCTCCGTTTATGTGGTGCGCGAATAGGCGCCACTGGCTCAACTCATCCGTGAGAACGGCGTCAATTTCCGCTTATCGAGGAAAAATGCCCTTGGCCCCGGGCCGAGGGCATGGCACTTAGCTAGCGAAACCTTTAGTTGGCCTGTGCCAACAGGTGGTTGGCCGGACCTGTGTTGCCCGGCACGCCGCCTTTGATGCATTTGAGCTTTTTGGAGAGCCGCCCGTGAGCCAAGCTGCCCCGACCGATTCAAACGCTGCCGGGATCAAGGCGCGCCTCATGCAAGTCAAGCAATTGGAGCGCGAGCAAGGACCCGAAGCAGCCGAACGCGCGCTGATCCCGCTTGTCCGCGAGTTTCCCGACGCGCATCAGGCCTATGCGGCGCTTGCCCGCGTGCTGATGAAACAGAAGAAGAATGACTATGCCGCGCGAGCGGCGGAAAAGGCGGCCGCTCTTGCCCCGCTGGAGGCGCGGCAGCACACGCTGCTTGGTGTATCGCGGCTGCGCAATGACGATCTGCCGGGTGCCTCCGCCGCCTTTGCCCAGGCGCTGCAACTCGACAAGAAATTCGCGCCCGCCATCGTCGGGGCCGCCGCGGTGAAAATGGCGGATGAGAACTTCGACGACGCGCTGGCGCTGTGCGACCGTGCCCTCGATATCGATCCGTCGCTGGAACGGGCAAGCGAGCTTGTCGCGCGGATCAACATGAAGCAGGGCAAGACGGATGCGGCTGTCGAAGAGTTGCGCAGGCTGGTTGAGCAGGGGGGCAAGAACAACCGTGCGCTTCGGGCCTATCTGCGGCTGATGCGCAAGGAGGGTCGGCTTGACGAAGTCGTCAGCCTCGCCGAGGAAAGCCTCGCCACCGCTCCGGCGACGCCGCAATCGGTTGCCCGCTATGCCCGCATGGTCGGCTTCGCCGGGCAACCGGAATTGGCGGTCAAGCAATACCGCGCCCTGATCGAGACAGGCAACGCGCGCGAGGTGGACCGTGTGCGCTACATCGCGGCCCTCATTGGCGCGGGACAGCTTGACGAGGCGCGCGCCATGATCCCCACGCTGAAAGACCGGCCCGCGATGAAGCCGCTCAAGGACAAGCTGAACGGCGATGTCGCGCTTGCCTCGGGCCGCCCGGATGCCGCCATCGAGCTTTATGCCGCGGCCTGTTCCGGCGCCCGCGCCCCGGAGCCGGACCCGCAAGAGCTGGCGGGTCTCAGCGGCGAAGAACTCGCTCAGGCCTGGCAAAGCTATACCGCCAAAGCCCTGCGTGCCGCCCTGCGCGAACACCGCCAGGGCCGCAATGATCAAGGCGGAGACTAACCCATCGCGGCCCCGCAGCCGGGCCGCGTGACGACGTTGAAAGCAAGTTGAGAATGCCCCGAAATTTCATCTACATCATCATGGATAGCTGCCGCTATGACAGCTACATGCGCGCCCGCACCCCCAATATGGACAGGATCTCCGAGGGCCATCAGCGCTGGAGCTATGCCTCCTGGACCGCGCCGTCGCATCACTCGATCTTCATGGGGCAGGTGGCGCATCGCAGCCCGTCGCGGGTGCTGGCCTCCGAAGTTTACAAAAAGGAATTCGCCAAGTGGGTGGACCGTCTGGATGTGCCGGATCTGTCCTTTACCAGCTTCGTGCCCGAGCTGAGCCTTGCCAAGGTGCTGAGCGGTCATGGCTACCGCACAACGGGCCGCGTCTCCATGCCGGTGCTCAACCCCTTCACCGGGTTCAAGCGCTTTTTCGACGATTACAAGCTGATGTCGGACCACAACGATTTTGCCGGCATGATCGAGGGTGTCGAGTTTTCCGACAGCCAGCCCAGCTATTACTTCATGAATCTGGGTGAGACGCATTACCCCTACATGCTGAAAGATGACAGCCTGCCGATCATCTCGGGCGTGCACGGGGTGGTCAAAGGCATGGATGAGGCCATCGCCCGCACCGGCGACAGCGCCACCGACATGGCATCGGACGAGGATGAGTTCTTTTCTCAGGAGGATATGACAAGCCTGCACGAGCAGCAGGTGCGCTGCGTGGAATATGTCGATGAGCTGCTGGGCAGCCTGATCGAGAAGGCGCCGAAGGACACGCATTTCATCATCACATCCGATCACGGAGAATGTTTTGGCGAAGGCGATTATTTCGGGCATGGTCCGGTTATGCATGAGAAGGTCTTTGAAATTCCGTTTCTGGAGGGTCGCAAGCCATGAGCGCGCCTGATTTCCCGGCGCCGGTCTTTGTCCTTGCGGGTCCGCGTTCTTATTCGTCGCTCGCGGTGGGCATGATCGGGCAGCATCCCGAGCTTTTCGGCATGCCCGAGCTGAACCTGTTTCAATGCGGTGACATGGAAGAGTTCAACACCGGCGAAAATCCTGACGGCACGCCCAAATCGCCCTTCTGGAAATCCATGCGGCACGGGCTTTTGCGGGCGCTGGCCGAGGTCTTCAGTGGCGAGCAGACTCCCGAAAGTATTCGCATGGCCGAGCGCTGGCTGCGCACGCGCGAGCAATACAGTTCCGCACAGGTGCTGCAGGAGCTGGCCGAGGCGGTGGCCCCGCGCCGGATCGTCGAGAAAAGCCCCGGCATCCTGCGTCGGCAGGAATTCATGAACCGCATGCTCAAGGCCGCGCCCCATGCCAGGTTTGTTCATCTCGTGCGTAGCCCGATTGATCAGTGCAAATCGGCCCTCGCCGCAAAGGGCGGGATCGGGGTGCTGCTTTCGCTCAACTCCGTCGATCACCGCGGTGAGGACGCCGCACTTGAGCCGCAGATCCTGTGGCACGACACACAGGTGCAAATCCTGCGCTTTCTCGATCAGCTTCCTGACGAGCAATTCGTGACCATCCGCGGCGAGGATCTGCTCAATGACACGGATGAGACCCTTGGCGCGCTCTGCCGATGGCTCGGTGTGTCCGACGCGCCCGAGGCGATTGCCGCCATGAAACGCCCCGAAGACAGCCCGTTTGCCTGTATGGGCCCGCCCAACGCGCCCCTGGGCAACGATGTCAATTTCCTCAAGTCACCGGCCCTGCGCGAGGGGAAGGTGGCCTATGCGCCGCTGGATGCCCACCTGCCCTGGCGCGAGGATGGCGAAAAGCTGCATCCGCGCGTGGTCGCTCTCGCCGAAGCTCTGGGGTATGACGCATGAAGACGCTGCCCTCCCTCCGTGCGAAAGAACACCGCGCCTTTATCGGGCCTGAATTCGGTGCCGGCGAAGACGGGGCTGACCCGCAGACGCTGACCTATATGCAGATCATGAGCGACCCCAAGCTCGCCGTGCTGGCGCGCCAGGTCTATGATGAGCTGCGTCAGCAATTCGCCCAGCCCGATGCCGTCACAATGTCCGAGACGCCCGAGGCCGAGGAATACCGGCTCAAGCTGGAAGGCTGGGCCGACATGCTTGAGATCCTGCTTGAAGAAACGCTGGCCGAGCTGGAGGCGATCAACGCCCAACGCCGCAGCAAATCGGCCGAGTTCTGAGAGGGGCCGCGCGATGAAAGACGCCCCGCCCCGCGCCCGCAATCCCGGCCTTGCCTCCAAGCATTTCGAGCGTATCGCCATGAACGGATTTGGCGACAAGCTCAACGCCTACCCGCATTCCATGGCCTGGTTCCGGGATCGGCTTTATGTCGGCACGACCCGGAGCAACCTGTGCCTTTTCAAGGTCTCCAAGATCCAGAAACGGCTCGATCGCTGGCCGGTCCAGTGCCCCGACTATGTCTATGATCAGGACATGCGCGCGCAAATCTGGGCTTTTGATCCCGCCGCTGCCACGCCCGGCACCCCCAATTCCGGCTGGACTCTGGCCAGCCAATCCCCCTGGATCGACGCCGATGGCGAGAAACTCCCGCGGGAGTTGGGGTATCGGGGCATGTGCGTGTTTCAGGGCGAAAGCGACGACACAGAGCACCTCTATACCGCCACCTACGCCCCGGCGCGCGGCTTCGGCACCCGTATCCTGCGCTCGGCGGATGGGGAGAGCTTCGATGAAATCCCCATGCCCGAGGGATTTGACAAATCCATCATCACCCTGCGCCTGATCGTGCCGCACAAGGGCTGGCTCTTTACCAGCCCCACGGGCAGGGCTGGCGGCATGCCCAATGTGTCGGGCAATGCGGTGATCTTCGGCAGTCGCGATCCAGCCAAGGGCAAGTGGGAGGTGATCAACCCTCCGGCCTTCGGGGATCCGGGTAATATCGGTGTGTTCGAGATGGTTGGCTGTGGCGAGTATCTCTATGCCGGGACGGCCAATATCGACGGCTATCAGATCTGGCGCACCCGGCTTGAGGGCAACCCGCCCTTCGCCTGGGAATGCGTGGTCGAACGGGGCGCCTTCCGTGGCAAGCTCAATCAGGGGGTGGCGTCCTTCACCGTGCATGACGGGCTGGTTTACGCAGGCTCGGGCATTCAGCATGGCGGCATTGACCGGGCCAATGGCGTCGGTCCGGCCGGGCCCGAGCTGATCCGTATCCATGAAGACGGCTTCTGGGATCTGATCGTCGGCACCGAACGCGAGACCCCGGTAGGCCGCAAGGTGCCGCTGTCGGGTTATGCGCCCGGCTTTGACAATATGTTCAACGGCTATTTCTGGCAGATGGAGAGCCATGACGGCTGGATCTATGTCGGCACGTTCGACTGGACGGTGATGGTCCGCTATTCCGAGCAGGAGCGTTGGCCCACGCCGTTCCGCAAGATGATCGAACGTTTCGGTATGGAAAAACTGATCAAGCTGCGCGCCGGGGCTGAGCTTTACCGGAGTCGCGACGGCGAAAACTGGCTGCCGGTGACAACGCAAGGCTTCGGCAATGAGTTCAACTATGGTATTCGGACATTACAGTCCACGCCCCACGGGCTCGCAACAGGTTTTGTAAACCCGTTCGGGCCCAAAGTGGGCTTGGATATCGATAATAAATTCCGCTACGTGGATAACCCCAATGGCGGGCTTGAGGTCTGGCTTGGCAGCCATTTTGAGGAATAGTGCATGAAACGTCTTCTGGTTTTGAGCCTGGCGCTGGTCACGGTGGTGTCGGTGCTTGGCTGTCAGCGCGCGTCGCGCCTGCCTGAAATCATTTCAAGAAGTACAGGCATCGGCTCTACTGACAGGGCAAGAGCCCCGGCACCGGTGCCCTCCTCCTACGGTTCGTCGAACTATGACATTTTCTCGGATGAACCGCTGCCGGGCGAAAGCGGTTATGTCGGCGGTGCCCGGACGGGCGGAACACAGGCTGTCACGACCCCGGTGATGGGCCGACCCAGCTCGGTTGGCCAGATGGAGGCGCGCAGCATCGTCGTCGGTGGCCAGCAGCGCAGCTATTATGTCTATGCCCCCGCATCGGCCCGCAGAGGTCAGCCCGCCCCAATGGTGCTGGCCTTTCATGGTGGCGGCGGCGGTGCGGACGGTTTTGTCGAGCGCATGAACCTTCGGCAGATGGCGGACCGGTACGGCATGGTGCTTGTCGCGCCGCAAGGGCTGGGCCGCAAACGGCCGGGGCGCGGCTCGTGGAATGCCGAGAGCGTGTCGGCGGGCGGATATGCCGAGAATGCGGGCGTGGACGATGTGGGCTTTGTCGACGCGCTTTTGCGCAACGTGCCCGGCGACTACGCGATCGACCGGAACCGCATCTATGCCATGGGCTTTTCCAAGGGCGGGATGATGGCCTATCGCGCCGCCTGTGTGCTGCGGGGACAGATCACCGCCGTGGCCGCCGTGGCCGCGACAGTGTCTTCGGCCAACTGCCCCTATCCTCAGGGCGTAAGCGTCCTGCACATTCATGGCACCAGCGATCAGAACGTGCCGCTGAATGGCGGTATCGGGGCCATGACCGCAGCGGCGAATGACTGGCCCCCGGTCAGTCGCGGTCTCAGCTTCTTCACCAATGGCAACCAATGCTCGGGCGCGCCGCAGACGCTCCGGGTGTCCAGCGACACCAGCTGCACGGTCAACTCCTGTGGCAATGGCGAAACGGTTCAGCTCTGCCTGGTCCAGGGCGGGGGCCATGCCTGGCCCGGCGCGGAACCAGCCAGATGGCAGGTCAAGCGTAACGTCAAAGTGACCCAGAGCTTCAGCGCCACGGATTACATCGCCCGGTTCTTCCAGAGCCATTAAGCCGGGTGTGCAGGGTCGTTTTATGAGTGCTCATTCGCCACTGATCATCCTGACCTGCATGCGGTCCTTTTCGTCACTGGTGTCATCGATGCTGGGCCAGCATTCCGGGCTTTATACTCTGCCTGAGGTCAACCCGTTCGTGGAAACCACTCTGGCGCGCTATGTCAGTCGCGCCAGGATCGTCCGCCCGCGCACGCTGGATGGGCTATACCGCGCCATCGCTCAGGTGGAATTCGGCGCGCAGACCGACGCCACCGTGGCGCAGGCCATTGCCTGGGTGGACGAGCGCGGGACCTGGCCGGTGGTTCGGGTGATGGAGCATCTGGGCACGCGCCTTGCCCCGCTTCGCCTGATCGACAAGAGCCCGAGCACGGTGCTCAGCGACGAGGCCATCAACCGCGCTGTCGACACCTGCCCGGATGCGTATTTTCTGCATCTCTACCGGCATCCATGTGCCACCACCCGGTCGATCGCCAAGATCACGAAGTTTCCCGGCGGCGGCACCGGCACCAAGCGCGGGCCGGGCCGGAAAGACCCCGAGACGGCCTGGTATCAGGCCAACCGCCGCATTCTGACCGTCGCCCCGCGGATTGCCTCGGACCGCTTCATGTCGGTGCGCGGCGAAGATGTGCTGCGCGCCCCGGATGTCTATCTGCCGCAGATCTGCACCTGGCTCGGGCTTGAGACGAGCGCGGCCGATATGGAGGCCATGCTGCGCCCCGAGCAATCGCCTTATGCCTGTCTTGGCCCGGCGGCCGCCCCCTTTGGCAATGATCCCAACTTTCTGCGGAATCCGGGATATTCACGGCGCGAAATTCCCGAACAGCCGCTCAGCGACCCGCTGGATTGGGACAGCCCCGCGCGGCACCTGCGCCCCGAGACCATCGCCATTTCCCAGCAGATGGGCTATGGCGTCTGACAACAGCAAGGACCGACCGATTCAATATGCGTGAGCCGTTATTTATTCTTTGTCCCGGGGGGTCATTCTCTTCGATTGTCTGCGCTGTGATCGGACAGCACCCACAGGCGTTCGGACTGCCCGAAGTGCATTTGTTCGTTCGCGGCACCGTGGGAGGGCTCCTGGATCTGGACACGCCTTTTTTCGGGCATCCCGGAGCCAGCAGCGGGCTCAAACGCGCGGTGGCCGAGCTGGTTTTCGGCGAACAGACCTATGAATCGGTCGAACAGGCGGCCGAATGGCTGGACGCGCGCCGCGCCAAAACCGGCGGTCAGCTTTTTCAGGAGCTGTGCGAGATGTCGGGGGATAAGGTCGTGATCGACAAAAGCCCCTCCAACCCGAAACAGGAACGGCTGGAGGCGATCTATCGCGCCTTTCCCAATGCCAGGTACCTGCACCTGACACGGCATCCGCGGCCCACCTGCCGCTCTCGTTTCAAGGCGCATTCCTCGGGGCGGCCAAAAGACGTACCCGAGACCGAATATGAGGCCAGATGGGTGGAACGGCACCACAGCATATGCGCCTTTGCGACCCGGCTCGACCCGGTGCAGTACATGCACCTTCAGGGTGAGTGGTTCCTGGAACGCCCCGATCAGGTGCTGCCGCAGATCTGCGAGTGGCTGGAGCTGTCCACCGATCCCGCCTCGATCGAGGCGATGATGAAGCCTGAATGCTCTCCTTTCGCGAAGATGGGGCCTGATAACGCTCGTTTGGGCAACAATCGCGGCTTTGTCGAGAAGCCGCATTTCCGCGTCGGTCCCGTGCGCCCCGAGAACCTGGACGATCCATTGGAATGGGTCAGTGCCGGAACCGCGCATTTCGCCGATCAGACGCGCATGCTGGCGCATCAACTGGGGTATGACACATGACCAGACCGGACCCGTTGGACAGTATCCTCGCCAGCCCCGCACCCGTGGCATCGGTGATCACATCGGTTTCGGCCTTTGCCGCCGCGCCGGGCGGCGGGGCGATTGCCGTCCTGCACCGGACCGATGTCGCAAGCGGGGACGAGGTCATCGAATTGCTGCGTTTGGATGCGCGTGCGCAACGGCGCGCCGCGGTCACGCTCAGCGATACCCCGGATGACATGGAAACGGCTTTGGTCGACCTGCTGACGCAGGATACGGACCTGCATTTGATCATCGGCGAAACGATGCCGCCGGTGGCGGTAAGTGACAAGGCCCGCCCTGTCGCCGCGGCATTGGCCGCGCTGGGGCTTGCGCGCTACGATCAGATCTGCCGGTACGAGGGCGGGGTGATGGTGCGCGGGCGGTCGCCGGAAGGCGAGCCGTCACTGTATCTGTTGCCCGAAGGTGCGGCCCCCGTCGCCCTGTCGCTCGACGGTCTGGACCTTTCGGAGCATCGCCAGATCGGCACAAGCGCGGTGATCGGCGGGGCGCTCTTCGTTTCGCTCTGCGATCCTGTGGCGGGGTTCGATGTTGTCCGCTGGGATCTCGGCGCGCCCTCCGAGCCGGCACAGACATGCATCAGTCGCGGCGCGCAACGTTTTGCGGTCAATGCCGCTGTCGCGGGTGTGCTGGCGCATGACAAGGGGCTTCTTGTCGGCACCGCGGCGCTTGCTTCACCGCGCCAGCCCGCTGGTTTCTGGGGGCCCGAGCTGTTGCTCGTGAAGCCGGATGGCAGCTGGGATCTGGTCATCGGTCAGCCGCGGTTTTCACCGGGCGGGCTGCTTTTGCCCGCGTCCGGGCTGACCGCGGGGATGGGCCAGGTTCAGAACGCCGCCCTCCGCGCGATGGGCAGCGACGGGGTGCTGACGGTCATTGCCCTGCAGGATTATGCGGGCCCGCCCGAGGATGACCGGCGCGCCGTCGCACCGGAGCTGTCGCATTACAACGGCGCGGTTCGGCTGTTCGCCTCGTTCGACCTTCAGGATTGGACGGAACTGCCGCATGATCTGCCTGGCGACATCGGCGCGGTGACACGCCTGCATGTCACCGAAGAAACGCTCTTTGTCGGGTTTGAGGCCCTGGGGGCCGATGCCATGCCTGTGGCCGTGGTGCCGCTCGCGGATTGACGCCTGGCGCCTCAGGGCAGCCAGCTCCAGATCTCGATCTTGAAGAAGCGGATGAAGACCCGGCTGAACACCTCCCAGACCGGGCGCTCGTCGACGATGATCTTGCCATAGCCGGTAAGGTTGCGGCTGATCTTTCCGTCGGGGTTCGGCACCTCGACAATCACCCGCACCACCCGGCCGAACTCGCGCTCTTCTGCCACCGGGGCCACCCTTTGCACGGTTCCGGTGATGACCTCGTCGGGCCGCCGCCAGAGCTTCATCGTCACCTCCGCGCCGATGGAGGCTTCGTCGATTTCGGTTTCCGGCACCTCGATCTCGGCCATCACCACGCTGCTGTCCGTAAGCTCTGCCAGAAGGTCACCCTCGCGCAGGAAGGTGCCCACGGCGATCTTCTGCATGGCCGACACCACCTGCCCGTCGGCCGGGGCCAGGATCTTGGTGTGTTTGAGCCGCAGCTTGCTCAATTCGATTTCCTCGGTCTTGCGCGCAATACTGGCCCGGGCCGCTGCCAGTTCGCTTTCAGAGGCGTCCGATTTCAGTAGCGCCAGCCGCGCCTCCGCCTGCTCACGCATCGCGGTGGCCAGACTGAGCAGTGTTTCCGCCTCCTCCAGCGATTTCTGCGCCGCAGCCCCGGCCTGCACCAGGCCTTCCTGCCGGTTCTTTTCGGCCAGCGCTTGCGCCTCTCGCGCGCTGGCGGCGTTGATATCCTGTTCAGCCACGCGGATCTCTTCCTCGCGGGGCGCTTCCAGAAGCGAGGCCAATTGCGCCTCAAGCCGCTCAAGATCGGCTTCGAGAAGGGCCACGGTCCCGGCTTCCTCCCAGTCCGATAGCTCGGCAAGAACCTGGCCTTCTGTCACCCAGTCGCCTTCGTTGACATGGATGCGGGTGATCTCGCCATTCGTGCGGGCCCTGACTTGGACCCGCTCCAGCGGGCTCACGAAGAACTCTCCTCCCACCGAAAACGGGTAGGGCTGTATTGCCACCCAGTAAATTCCGCCCAGCAGCAGGGCCCAGATCAGAAGCGCCCGCAGGCGGCTTCCCCGTGTCCGCCGTGCCTTTCCGATCTTGAGCACATGGTCGAGATTATCCGAGGCGCGGGGGGGCGACTGGGGGGGCTGTCGGCGTCGTCCGTCGGCGCCTTGCCTGGGCGCAGGCGACTGGGCCGGGGCCTGCGCGGCCGCAACCGGTTCCGGGTCCGCTGCGGGCAGGGCTGTCAGGGCCGCGTCGAGAATTTCGTCAAACTCGCTTTTCGGCGCCGGGGCCGCCGCTGACGGGCCCAGGATCTTTTCAAGCTCGGCATCCAGATCGGCGGTGGCGGCTGCATCACCGGGCGCGGCCTGCTGGCCAAGAAGATCCTCCAGCTCCGACGAGGTTTCGTCGGGCCGGTTCTTGGCGGCATCCTGCCGTTTGCGGTTGGATTTGCCTGTATGCTGCTGCGCCATGGCTTCAGAACCGTCGGGCTCTGCCTCATCTGAAATATCTTTGGGCGTGGTGTAACACGAAATATCGCCCCTGCGCGAGGTTTCAACGGCGCGCTCCCGTCGCTTTTGTACGGGCCTTTCACGGCCCCGGCTTCGGCGGCTGATCAGAAAGGCCATCACCATGGCAAGGATCGCCGCAAACATGACCACCCCGGTGCCGCGAAACTGCTCTTCCAGCGCAAAAGCGACGGTCGACAGGATCAGCAGGATCAGCACGGTGGTGAACACGATCGATACCACCGCATAAAAGAGCAGCCCCCGGATTTCCCGCCGCGACAGCATCTCGGGGATCGGTTTGCCGCGCAGGATGAGGCTCAGCAAACGATAGGATTGTTCACGCAGATCGGGCATCCGGAAGTACGCCGTCATCCACATGTACCCGTCCGCGCGCCACAGCGGATTGGCGGTAAAGAGAAACGCGCCCAGCCCCGTGGCCCCGAGCACAAGCGCTGCATCCGCGGCCCCCGTCCCGCCGCGGCGCATCAGCACCCAGATCAGAACTCCGAACGCAAACAGCCCGAGCCGTGTCAGCAGCGGAGCGGCGTAACAGACCCGTTGTTGCGGAAAATCCAGCGCCTGAATCGCGGCCGTGCTGACATAGAAGCGCGGGATCACCCCAAAGAGCAGCCGCAGGCCGAATTCATGCGGCGGCACGCCCATGTAGGACATGGTCATCCCCATGACCAACCGGCTTATCAGGTTCGCGGTGACCATCGAGATCAGCAGGTTCTGAAAGAAGTTGAAGGTACTCAGCGCCCGATCGAGATTGGCCTGAAGGTCATACCAGTTATAGGCCCCCGCGATCAGTGCAAACACCGCCAGGGGCCAGATCGTCAGGCGCAGGATTCGCAGCGGTGAGAGCAGCTCACCGGCAAAGCCAAGCACCCGCGAAGGGTTTGCAAAAGAGACGCTGAAAGGTGAGCTCATGACGGTTGTTTTGGTCCGGACGCGCAGGAGGGAACAGCTTGTATCCCCACGATAGCCCCTGTTATACTGCCATCCTGCGGAAATGGCATACCTCTTGTCCGCAACCCGACGTGTGACATGTGTTTAACCTTGGTTATCAAACTTTTAGACAAATCTGACGATGGTGAATATGGCCGATACTCCCGAGCAGGACAGCGACGAATTGCGCAAGCGGCGGGAACGCCTTGAAGCGCTGAAATCAAAGCGTGCGGGGGCGCCTCCTGCGCCTGCGCCTGCGGCAGAACCGGCTGATGACGCGCAGCCCGATATTGGCATGGGTGGTGCGATGGGGCCGGGTGCCGTCTTTGGCGGCATGGGTGGCCCCGGGGGCAAGCGGAACCGCCAGCGCAAGCTTCTGATGAAGGTCTACAAGGTCCTGACCCAGACCCCGGCCGATGACGAGGGCCTTGTGCCTGATACGCCGTTCACGGCCACCGGGGTGGCCCGTCTGATGGAGATGCTGCGCACGCGCGCCGAAGATCCCTCGGCGACAGGTGCCAAGATCGCTGGCGGCTTGCTCAATTTTATCAGTCCCGGTGAGGACGAAACCGCCACAAGCAGCGGGGCCAGCGTGGAGAAGCTGCAAATGCTCGCGCGCCGGATCGAAGCGATTCGCGGTGCCGCGGGCGCTGCCCCGAAAGCGCGGTGGTAAGAATGACGTAGCGTCACTTATTTTGACGCGCATTGATTGAACTGGGGGATTGGCCCCATTGTTGCCCCGGCGGGGGCCTGATCAGATGGACAACATGGCAGCGTGTTCAACATCATCCGCGACGGGCCACATGGCCTGTGCCGTTCTGGCTCCACGGGGGCTGGATCCGTGTGCGGTGCTGCGCGCAGCCGAGAGGGCCGGTGCGGTCGGGATCTGGCAGCTTCCGTCCGGGCTTGGCAAAGCGTCCCTCGCGTCCGAGCTCGAACGCTTTGCCGGGGTCGGGATTACGCGGTTCGGGGTGGCGGTTGCTGATCTGTCTGTGCTGGCACTCCTCAAGGATGTTCCCGAAGGCGCCGTGACACATGTCATCGCTTCTGCGGATGTGCTGCAGGGTGCTGCGGCCCGCCTGCGCGCCCTGCCAAAAGGGGTGGCGCTCTGGGCCGAAATCACGCGCTGGTCCTCCGACCTTGCGTCCTTGCCCAAACGCGTTGATGGCTTTGTGCTCAAGGGCCATGAATGCGCCGGTGTGGTCAGCGAACAGACCACCTTCGTGCTGCTGCAAGAGGCCCGTGGCAAAACCGACAAACCGCTCATTGCCCGTGGCGGGATCACCCCCGTCACCGCTGCCGCTTCCGCCGTGGCCGGTGCGGCCGGTGTGATGCTCGACGATCAGATCATGCTGCTGCCCGAGGTGGGTTTGACCTATGCCGCGCTGCGTCAGCGGATCTCGGGCATGTCGGGCTCGGAAACCGTGCAGATCGAGGACCTGCGCGGCGGGGCTTACCTGCGTGGGTTCGCCCTGCAGCCGCGCGAGGTGGAGCCGGAGCTGACCCGCCGCATGCAGGCCGACCCCGAGGCGCTTCTCTCCGAGGCGGCATCGCTTTGCTGGTCTGATGGCAATCTGCATCCGGGCGGGCAGGGCCTGACACTCGCCTCCGGTATTCTTCGCCGCCACGGCACGCTGGGCCGCCTCATCGCTGCCCTGCGCCGCGCCTGGGCCGAACAGCCCGCCGCCGCCGCCGCGCGCGCCGTCTTGCAGGAGGCCAGCCCGCTGGCCCAGGCCAACGGCACCCGCTACCCGATCTTCCAGGGCCCGATGACGCGCGTCTCGGATGTGTCCGATTTCTTCGTGCGGGTGGGCGAGGCCGGTGGCCTTCCCTTCGCGGCGCTGGCGCTTCTGAAGGGCGAACAGACCGAGGCGCTGCTGAAACAGACCAAGGCGCAGATGGGCGATATGCCCTGGGGCGTCGGCCTGCTGGGGTTTGCCGGTCCCAAGGTGCTTGGCCCGCAATTCACCGCCATCGAGGCGCATCGCCCCGATTTCGCTATTGTCGCGGGGGCCCGCATCGACCAGCTCGACAAGCTGGAGGCGCTGGGCATTCGCGCCTACGCGCATGTCGCCGCCGCCTCGCAGCTCACCCACTACCTTGATGAGGGTTGCACCCGGTTCGTGATCGAAGGCCGCGAATGCGGCGGCCATATCGGCCCGATGTCGAGCTTCGTGCTGTGGAGCGCCATTCTCGATGCGCTGGACCAGCATGGAGTCACCCGGAAAACGCCTCAGAAGATACAGCTCATTTTTGCGGGCGGTATTCACGATGCGGTCTCCGCCGCCATGGTCTCGGCCCTGGCCGAGCCTTTCGCCGCGCGCGGCGTGCAGATCGGCGTGCTGATGGGCACGGCCTATCTCTTTACGCCGGAAATCGTCGACTCCGGCGCTATCGTGCCCGATTATCAGGAGGTGGCGCTGGCCACCGAAACCACCCAGTCGCTCTGGGAAGGGCCGGGATTTGCCAGCCGCTGCGCCACCACCCCCATCGCCGAAGAATTCCGCGCCCGCCGGGCCGAGCTTCAGGCCAAGGGGGCCACGATCACCGAGATCAAGGATGCGCTGGAACATTATACGCTGGGCCGCCTGCGCATGGCCACCAAGGGGCTGGCGCGCACGGGCCCCGATGGCAAGCTGACCGAGATCGGCCAGGATCAGCGCCGCGCCGAAGGCATGTACATGATCGGCCAGGTCGCCGCGCTGCGCGACAAGGTTCAGACCATCGCCGAACTGCACGAAAGCGTCTCTGTCGGCTCTGCCGAGTATCTGCGCGCCATCGCACCCGAGGCGGCCCCCCCGGCGCAGCCGAAGGCGCCGAAGCCCGCCGATATCGCCATTGTCGGCATGTCGACCCTGCTGCCCGGCTCTGACACGCTTGAAAGTTACTGGCGGCGGATCACCAGCGGTGAAAGCGCCATTCGCGAGATCCCCAGGGACCGCTGGTCGCTGGTTGGCTATTTCGACGAAGACCCGAAACGGCGCGACAAGATTTATTCGATGCGCGGCGGCTTTTTGCCCGATATCCCCTTCAACCCGCTCGATTACGGGATCCCGCCCACCTCGATCCCTTCGGTGGATCCGATGCAGCTTCTGACGCTGGAAGTGGTGCGGGACGCGCTGGATGACGCGGCCCTGGGCGGCGATCTGGCCATCGACCGCGAGCGCATGTCGGTTGTCTTCGGCTTCTCCGGCGGGCTGGGGGAGACGGGCGCGCAATATGCCACCCGCTCCGAGCTGACCCGCCTCATGGGCGAGGTGCCCGAAGAGCTGCTGAGCCGCCTGCCCGAATGGACCGAGGACAGCTTTGCCGGGCTTCTGCCGAATGTCTCGGCGGGCCGTGTCGCCAACCGGTTCGATCTGGGCGGGTCCAACCAGATCGTCGATGCGGCCTGTGCGTCCTCTCTCGCCGCGCTTTATGCGGCGGTGCAGGAGCTGGAGACCGGCCGCGCCGACGCGGTGATCGCGGGCGGGGTGGATACGCTGCAATCGCCCTTCGGGTATCTGTGTTTTGCCAAGACCACGGCGCTGTCACCCCGTGGCGTTTGCAACACCTTCGATCAGGCCGCCGACGGGATCGTGATCTCCGAAGGGCTCGCTGCCGTGGTGCTCAAGCGGCTTGCCGATGCCGAGCGTGACGGTGACCGGATCTATGCGGTGATCAAGGGCGTCGGCGCGTCGTCGGACGGACGGGCCAAGGGCCTGACCGCGCCCCTGCCCAAGGGGCAGAAACGGGCCCTGCGCCGCGCCTATGAGCAGGCCGGCTTCGCCCCCGGAACGGTGCAGCTTTTCGAGGCGCATGGCACCGGCACCGTGGCGGGCGACAAGGCCGAACTGGAAACGGTGAGCGGTATTCTCGACGGCTCCGGCGTGCCCGAGCGCTCGGTTGCGATCGGCTCGGTCAAGACGCTGATCGGCCACACCAAGGCCAGCGCCGGGATCGCCGGGATGATCAAGGTGGCACTTGGTCTGCATCACCGGACCCTGCCGCCGCATGCCCTCGTGAAAGCCCCCAACGCGGTGTTCGAGGCCGAGGACACGCCGCTCTTTCTCAGCCAGGTACCGCGGCCCTGGATCGTGCCGCAAGACCAGCCGCGCCGCGCGGGTGTCAGCGCCTTCGGCTTTGGCGGGACGAATTTCCATGTTGCGCTGGAGGAGTATGCCGACGCCGCGCAACCCGCCCCGCTGGCCGAGATGGGTGCAGATCTGGTGCCTTTCGCGCTGGCCGCGGACAGCCGCGAGGGTCTGACCCGGGCGCTTGGACGGCTCAAGGCCGAGATGAGCAAATCACCGGGCGCACCGCTGGCCGGGCTGGCCGAGATCCTCTTCGCCCCTGACGGGCCGCATCGGCTCGGCTTTGTCGCGACCTCGCGCGAAGACCTTCTCGACTACGTGGACCTGGCGCTTGGCTTCCTGACGACAGACAGTACCGCGCCGCCCGAGGGCCTGTTTTATTCCGACGCTCCGGCTCTGCAACAGGGCGGCAAGCTGGCGTTCCTTTTCTCTGGTCAGGGCGCGCAATATCCGGATATGCACCGGCAGACGGCCCTTCTGGCGCAGCCCCTGCTGGCCCGCCTCTGCCGGGCCGAGACGCTGCTGGGCGATACACCCACCTTCCGCAAACTCGCCCGGCCGCTGGCGCGGCTGATCTACCCGGGCGACAGTTTTACACCCGAGCAACGCAAGCGCCAGATGGCGGCGCTCACCGCTACCGATGTGGCCCAGCCCGCCCTTGGAGCGATTGAGACCGGCCTGGCCGATATGCTGGCTACGCTTGGCGTCACGCCCGACCTCGCCGCCGGTCATTCCTATGGCGAGTTTGCTGCTCTCTGCGCGGCTGGCGCGCTCGGCTATGACGACCTGATCCGCCTCAGCGAGGCCCGTGGCCGGGCTATGGTTGAAAACTCAGACCCGGACAAACCCGGCGCGATGATCGCCGTAAAGGCGGACGAGGCCGCGACGCGTGAGGCGGTCGGTGCGCTCAAGGACGTGACGATCGCCAATCTCAACAGCCCGGTGCAGACGGTGATCGCAGGCAGCGAAGCGGCGATGGACCAGGCCGCAGAGGTGCTGAAAAAGGCCGGTCTCAGCGCGGTTCGGGTGCCGGTCAGCCAGGCCTTCCACTCGCCGCTCATGGCTCCGGCGAAGACACAGTTTGCCAAGGCCATTGGCAAGGCCGCATGGGCCGCACCGCGTGTGCCGGTCTATTCCAACGTCACCGCCGAGCCGCATGAGAGCGACCCGAAGCGGATCGCCGACGCCATGGCCGATCACCTGGTCAGCTCTGTCGATTTCGTCACGCAGGTGCGCAACATGGTGCGCGATGGCGCACGCGTCTTTGTCGAGGTCGGGCCCAAGTCGATCCTTGCCGACCGCGTGGGCGAAATTGTCGAGCAAGACGGGATCACCTCTATCGCGCTCGACGCGGGCAAGGGCGATGCGGCGGCCTTCATGGCGGGCCTTGCCCGGCTTTTCGTGGCCGGTGCGGCTGTCGATTTGCCCGCGCTCTGGATGCAGCTTGCCCGCCCCGGCCCGCGCAACACCGGCGAGGCCGGCCCGAACACCTGGTATCTGAACGGCGCCTATGCCCGCCGCGCTGATGCCCCCCTGCGGGATGTCGAGCCGCCCGCCCCCGGAACGATCCCCCTTGGCAGCGGTGTGCCTGCCGAAGCCACAGATGATGAGGAGTTGGAGTTTATCGAGATGAAACCCGATCTGACCTTCCCGCCGCCCGGAGCCGCGCCCGTCGCGGGGCAGGGCGATATGATGAGCAGCTATCACGCGATGATGACCGAATTCCTGCGCGTGCAGGAAAGCGTGATGCGGGCCTATCTGCAATCGGGCGGGGCGCCGCTGCCTGCCGCGATGCCGCAGATGCCCGCCGCCCCTGCCGCCATGCAACCCGTGCCGCAGCCTGTGCCGCAACCCGTGGCCCAACCTGTCCCGCAGCCCGTTGCTGCGCCGGTTGCTGCGCCGGTCGCGGCCCCTGCGCCGGTGGTCGAGGCTCCGGCCGCACCTGAGACCGCGCCCGCCGCGCCCGCGCCGACAGCGGCCCCTGCCGCCATGAACCGCGAGGACACGCTGGCCGCCTTCATCGGGATCGTCGCTGACAAGACCGGCTACCCGGCGGATGCGCTCGACCCCGATCAGGCACTTGAGGCCGACCTGGGCGTCGATTCGATCAAGCGCATGGAGATCCTCTCGACCATGCAGAAATCCCTGCCCGAGGATCTGGCCCAGGCGATGCGCGGCGATATGGACGCGATCAGCCAACTGGCGACGATGCGCGAAATCGTGGATCACGTCTTCGACACCGCCGGTAACGGCGGGGGAGAGGCCGCCGCGGCAAAACCCGAGGGCACGGACCCTTTTGATCATGCCGGGGAGGCCGAGACATCCGCTCGCGCGGTGCTTCCCCGGTATATTCAGGTGCCCTTCGCCGAGGCGGCGCACCATGTGCCGTCCGATCTGCCTCAGGACATGCCCATCGTCCTGACGCCAAGCGATGACGGGTTTCACGAGGCGCTGAGCGCCGCGCTTTCGGAGATGGGCCACCCTGTGACACTCCTGCCTGCCGATCGGCCCGACCTTGGCGCTTGGGTGGCAGGGCAGGCTTTCGATGGCCCTGTCGCGCTGATCCATCTGACCGGCCGGGCCCATCTGCCCGAGGACGCGTTCGGGGCGCTCGACGCGTGGCACGATGCCCATGAGGCGGGCACGAAGGCTGTCTTTGACCTGTTGCAGGCCCTTCAGCCGCATCTGCAATCCGGCGGGCGCGTTGTCGCCGTAACGCAGAGCGGCGGCCATTTCGGCCGCGGGGCCGAAGGCGCCGATGCGCCCATGTTGTCCGAGCCCGGTGTGATCGGGTTAATCAAGGCGCTGTCCCTCGAATGGCCCGAATGCAGCCTCAAGGCGGTTGATCTCGACCCCGCCGAGCAGACGCGGGCGCAGATTGCCCATGTAATGCGTGAGCTGACCATGCGCGCGGGCCGCCGTGAAGTGGGCTATCCGGGCGGCGTGCGCACGATTTTCCGCACCGAACCCGCCGCGACCGAGCCGCCGCTTGAGCCGGTGCTGACCCCCGATCGGGATTGGGTGATCCTCGCCTCGGGCGGCGCGCGGGGGATCACCGCCGAATGCCTGCGCACGCTCGCGCCTTCGGGGGCGACGCTGGTTCTTCTGGGCCGCTCGGCCCGCCCCGAGCCGGAGCCCGAAGAGCTGCGCGCGCTCGACATACCCGGCCTGCGCGCCCATTTGCTCGGGCGGGCTCGCGACGCGGGGGAGAAGGTCAAACCGGCGCAGATCGAAGCGCAGGTGAACCGCCATCTGGCGCTGCGCGACATGGACACCAACCTGCGCGATTTTACCGCCATGGGGGCGACGGTCGATTACCGCGCCGTCGATGTGTGTGACGCCGGGGCGGTGCAGGCGCTCTGTGCCGATCTGATGGCGCAATATGGCCGGATCGACATGGTCGTGCATGGCGCGGGGCTGATCGAGGATACCCAGTTCGAGAAGAAAACCCGCGAGAGCTTTGACCGCGTCTTCGACACCAAGGTCGACAGCGCGCTGACCCTGGTGACAGCCGCGCGCAACCCGCATCTCAAGGGGCTGTGTTTCTTCACCTCCGTCGCCGGGCGCTATGGCAACCCCGGTCAGGCCGATTATGCCGCCGCCAACGAGACGCTGAATTTCTATGCCCGCTATCTCGCCAGCCACGTCCTGCCAGAGTGCCGCGTCGCCGCCATCAACTGGGGCCCCTGGGCCGAAACGACGACGGGCGCCGGCATGGTCACCGAAAGCACCCGCGCGCAGTTCCTGTCGCGGGGCATTGGCATGGTCGAGGCGATCCCGGGCCGCGAATATTTCTGGCGCGAAATGTTCTGGGCCGACCGGGATCAGGTGGAAACCTCCGGCTGGGTCGCTGATGGCGAAGCGATGGAATCGGCGGTCTGCGCCTTGCCGCCCGCCCCGGATGCCCTGCCCGCGCCCTCGGGCCTGCTGCTTTTGAACGGTGCGCAGCGCGATACTGACAGGCTTTTGTGGCGCTTTGACATGGTCAGCGCGCCCTTTACCGACGATCACCGCTTTGACCGTCATGCGGTTATGCCCATGGCCGGCATGATGCAGGTCTTCAGCGAAGTGCCGCGCGCCTTCGGCATCGACCGCCCGGTTGTGGCGCTGCACGATCTGCGGATGCTGCAGGGGCTCACGCTCAAGGACGGCCCGCTCGATCTGTGCGTGGAACTGACCGAGGGCGCCTCGGCCGACCGGATGCAGGCCCGCGTGCTGTCGACCGATGACAAACCGCGTGTGCTTTACGAGGCAGAGCTGGCCCTGGCCGACGGCCTTCCGGAACCGTCGTCGCTCAGCCCGTCCGAGGTCTCGGATATCACCCCCTGGACCGGTGCGGCGATGGATGACCTTTATGCCCGCTGGCTCTCGCACGGGCCGCGCTTTCAGGTGCTCGACGAGGTGCTGGCGCTCGATGCCACCCGCATCCGCGCGCTGGCCCATCGGTCCGAGCCCGGCAGTTTCGTGGCGCATGGGGCCGGGCAGGACTGGTCTTTCGACCCCGGGCTGATCGACGGAATGCTGCAACTGCTCTGGGTGTGGAGCCGATCGCAACACGATTTCTCCGGTCTTCCCCTGAGTGCTGCGACCGTGCAGCGCTTTGCGGCCGACACATCCGGCCCGATCCGGCTTGAGCTTGATGACCTCACGCTTGATGTCACCAATGAGCTGACGGCCAATGCCCGCGCCTTCAACAGCGCAGGCCAGGCGCTTTATCAGCTCAGCGGGATCCGCGTTCAATGTACTCGGGTGCTCAACCGCCTGAGCGGCGGCTGGCCCGGTGGCAAACGCGCGCAACAGGATCTGCGCCAGGTGGCCGAATGACCTCGTATAGCGGTGATATCGCCATTATCGGCATGGCGGGTGTCTATCCCCAGGCCGAGGATATCGATGCCTATTGGGCCAATATCCTTGCCAAGCGGGACGCGGTGACCGAAGCGCCGCCCGACTGGCTCGGGCTTTCAGAGCTGCTCGATCCGGATTCTGACGACCTGATGAGCATCTACACCAATCGTGGCGGGTTTCTGGGCGATCTTTCACGCTTCAACCCGGCGGAGTTCGGCACCATGCCTGCTTCGATCGACGGGGCGCAGCCGGATCAGATGATGGCGCTGCAGATCTGCGCCGATGCCCTGAATGACGCGGGTTATCGCGCGGGCGAGGCCGACCATACCGGCACCGGTGTGATCCTGGGGCACTCGGTCCATGCCCATCGCGCCAATACCAACGGCGTGCAACAGGCGTGGTATCACGACCAGTTGCGCAACTTCCTGGCGCGGCTTTTCCCGCATGTGGAGCGCGCCCGGCTGCATGAGGTGACCGACCTTCTGAAATCCAAACTGCCGCCCATCCCGCCCGAGGCGGTGCCGGGTCTTGTGCCCAATGTGATGACCGGGCGCGTCGCCAACCGGCTTGACCTGATGGGCCCGAATTACATCATCGACGCGGCCTGTTCATCCGCGCTCATCGCGCTCGAACTCGCCGCCGGAGAGTTGCGTGCGGGCAATGCGCGTCTGATGCTTGCCGGCGGGGTCAACACCACCACCTCGCCGCTGGTCTATTCAGTCTTCTGTTCGGTCGATGCCCTCTCGCGCAGCGGCACAATCCGCCCCTTCAGCACCGACGCAAACGGCACGGTTCTGGGGGAAGGGGCCGGGGCTGTCGTCCTCAAGCGGCTTGAGGACGCACTGGCGGACGAAGACCGGATCTATGCGGTGATCAAGGCGGTCGGTCAAAGCTCTGACGGTAAATCCTCGGGCCTCATGGCGCCGCGCCTTGAGGGTGAAGTGCTGGCCATGCGGCGCGCCTATGAAATCAGCGGGCTTGATCCGGCCAGCATCGGCCTGGTTGAGGCGCATGGCACCGGCATCCCCCTTGGCGACCGCACCGAAGTCACCGCCCTGCGCCAGATTTTCGGCGAGCGGCAGGGCGATGTGCCGACCATTCCCATTGGTTCCGTGAAGTCGATGATTGGCCACTGCATTCCGGCAGCCGGGTCCGCCTCGATCATCAAACAGGCGCTGGCCCTGACGCACCGGATCATCCCGCCCACGCTCTGCGATGAGATCAACGGCGATCTTGGGTTTGAGGGCACACCCTTTTACGTTTCGACCGAGGCGCGCCCCTGGGTGCGCTCGTCCGACGCACCGCGCCGCGCGGCCGTCAACGCTTTCGGCTTTGGCGGGATCAACGCGCATCTGATCCTTGAGGAAAGCCCGGTCGGCATGCACGCCGATGCCACGGCCGCCTTCCTGCCCCGCGCGGTGGACGCCGCACCGGTTGAGCAGGTCTTTGTGCTGACCGCCGAGCCTGCCGATATGGCCGAGGCCGTCGCCACCCTGCAAACCCAGGCCGAAACCGCCCAGGATTTCGCCGGGCTGGCGCGGGACAGCTGGGCCAGGGCCTCGGACGCGCCCGCCCGTCTTGCCGTGATTGCCGCCGATCCGGCAGAGCTTGCCAAAAAGCTCGCCACCGCCGCCAAGCATTTCGCAAAAGACCCGCACGCCGCCCTGCAAACCCGCAACGGCGTCTATTACGAACCCGCCCGGATGGAGGGCAAGACAGCCTTCCTCTTCCCCGGTGAGATGGCGCAATATCCCGGCATGATGGCCGATGCGGTCATGGCCTTTCCGCAGGTGCGCCGGTGGTTCGACCTCGTGGCTGGGCTGTTCGAGGGTAAACGCGACATCCGTCTGCAGGACGTCGCGTTCCCGCCGCCCACCTGCGTGGATGAGGCCGGACAGGCGCGGCTCGACGCGCTGCTGCACAGCGTCGATTACGGCTCTGAAATGGTCTTTGCCGCCGATCAGGCCGTGTTTGGTCTGCTCACCGATCTTGGGATCAGGCCCGATGCGCTTCTGGGCCATTCCACTGGCGAGAATGCCGCGATCGTTGCCTCTGGCTGGTTCGGTATGTCGCGCGACCAGGTGGGCGCGATGATTGCCCGCATGAACGAGGTGTTCAATGCGGTGAACGGGTCCGGCGAGATCCCCGAGGGTCAGCTTCTGACCATCGCGGGGCTGGCGCGGGACGAGTTCACCGCTGCTTTCGAGCGCCACCCGGGCCTGCATTTCACCATGGATAACTGCCCCAATCAGGCGATTGTCTTTGGCCCGGCCGAGGCGGTTGCCGCGCTTCAGGCTGATGTGGTCGCGCAGGGTGCGGTCTGTACCACGCTGCCCATCTCCTGGGGCTATCACACGGAATATGTGACCCCGATGGCCGAAGGTTTCGGCGCGCTCTTTGCCGATCTCAAGATGCAGCCGGGCGCGGTGGATATCTATTCCTGCGCCACGGCTCAGCCCTTCCCGCGCCGTCAGAAGGCGTTTCATGACACGGCGATCGCGCAATATACCTCGCGTGTCGCGTTCCGCGAAGCCATTGAAAACATGTATGACGCGGGCTTCCGGCGCTTTGTGGAATGCGGACCCAACGCCACGCTGACCGCCTTTGTGCGCGACACGCTGCCGGGCAAGCCGGTGGTCATCGTCTCCGCCGATAACCGGCGCCGGGGCATGGTCGCTCAGCTTCGGCATCTCGTCGCACAGCTCTTTACCTCGGGGCTTGATCTTGATTATCCCGCGCTGCTCGACCCGCGCGAGACCGCCGATACCCTGCGCCGGGCCGAAACCCGGACCAAACGCCGCAAGGCGCGTTTCCTGCCGTCCAACCTGCCATTCCCGGTGCTGGACGAGGCCGAGGCAGAGAGCGTGCGCGCGCTTCTGGGGGCGAATGCTGCCCCAGCAGCGCTGGCAACGCCCGCTGTGCAGCACAACGGCACCGCCGCTGTCGGCCAGCACCTGCAGATGATGCAGCAGTTCCTGGGCGGGCAAGAGCGTGTCGCCCATGACGCCCTTGGCACGGCCCCCGCCCGTCGCCAGATCGAAGTGCTTGACCTCACGCCGCAATTCGCCCTGCCGATGGCCTATCGCGCTTATCTCATGCGCGGCACGCCGTCTTCCAGCGCGATGGCCCGGCACCTGGCGGATGAAGAGAAGGCACAGGCACGCGATATGGCCGCCAAAGGTGAGGACGCCGCCGCCTGGCAGCACTGGTCGCTTAGCCGACTGGCGGTCAAACGCGCCGCCCGCGAGATACTGGCCCAGGCCGATATGCCGCTCACCGACGCGCAGATCTGCATCGCCAAGACCGAGGCCGGCGCCCCCATCGTCACCCTTCCCGACGCGGGGCTACAGCTCTATGGCACTTCCATTGCCCATTCGGGCGGCGTTGGTGTGGGGGCGGTGGCGGCCCACCCCTGGCGCATCGGGGTCGATTACGAGACCCCCGACCGGATTCGCGAGCCCGCCAATTTTCTTGACGCCATCCTGTCCGACCGCGAAGCCGCCCGCCTTCCCATTCGCCCTGACGCAGACAGCGCCGTCCTGCTCTGGTCGATCAAGGAAGCTGCGGCCAAGACGCTCGGGCAGGGCCTGCAAGGTCGCCCGCAGGACTTCGAAATCGTTGAATTTGATGCAAGCAGCGCGGTGGCCAGGGTTGCAAATCAGGGTCTGACGGTGGATACACGCTCGGGTCGCGTGGGGCCGGGGATCTGTTCCTTTGGCTACCTGCTCTCGGCATGAGACCGCTCGTGTCGGCCAGGTGGACCACCCTTGCGTATTTGGCGCTGCACTGCAGCGACCTGTTGAGGTATAGACAAGACCAGACGAGCGATTGAGAGAGTCGAATGACCGCGAATACAATAGAAGAAACGGTGATCAGCACCCTTGAGGCGTTCATCCAGGATTGGGGTCTCGATGCCGAGATCACCCCCGAGACAACGATTGTCGAAGACCTCGAATTCGATTCCATCGACGTGATCCAGTTCACCGTTGAGCTCGACAAGGCGTTCGGGAACCGCAAGATCGGCTTTCAGGAGCTGTTGATGAAAGACGGCCGCTATGTCGACGATCTTTCAGTGGCCGAATTTGCCAGCTTCCTGCAAGGCAAGCTCGCCACCGCCTGAGCCGGTTTCACTTAAGGTAGGACTTCTCATGCCCAAGACGCTTCTCATCGGTCTCGATGGCGCCACCTTTACCGTATTGCAGCCCTTTCTCGACGGCTCCTGCGAGGAAGGTGTCGTCATGCCGTTCCTCGCGGACCTGATCGAAGGCGGCTATTCGGCCGTGCTGAAATCCACCAATCACCCGCTGACCCCGCCCGCCTGGACCTCGGTCTGCACCGGCCGCACGCCCGGACATCACGGCATCTATGACTTTGTCCGTTTCGAGGACATGGGCAACGAGATGTTCTTCACCCTCTACGACGCGCGCGACATTCGCACCGAAACGCTGTGGAACGTCGCGGGTCGCGCGGGCAAGACGGTCGTGTCGCTGAACTTCCCGATGATGGCCCCGCCCGAAGAGGTCAACGGCGCGCTCGTGCCCGGCTTCGTGTCGTGGAAACACCTGCGCCGCAACACTTATCCCGATACACTCTTTGACCGGATCAAGCAGATCGACGGGTTCGATCCGAAAGAGCTGAGCTGGGATTTCGAGCGCGAGAGCCAGATCGGCGAAGCGATGCCCGATGATGAACTGTTCACCTGGGTCGACCGCCACCTGCCCCGTGACAAGCAATGGTTCAACATCGGCAAGCACCTGCTGGAAGAGGACGGCCCCGATCTCTTCGCGCTGATGCTGGACGGCACCGACAAGATCCAGCACCAGGCCTGGCATCTGCTCGACCCCGCCGAATGGGATCCGGCCTCCGGAGAAAGCCGCCAACGCGTCCGCGCGCTGGTGGTGGAGTATTTCCGGCAGGTCGATGGCTATCTCAGGGGGCTGCATGAGGCCGCCGGGGATGATTGTCATATGGTCATCGTTTCCGACCACGGCTTCACCGGCTCGACCAAGGTCGTTCGCGTCAACAAGTACCTGGAATCGAAGGGCTATCTCAAGTATCGCCCGCATGACGGTTCTGACGCTGCCAAGCGCCGCGACATGGCCAATTTCGCCAATCTCGACTGGGAGGTGAGCCGCGCCTTCTGTCCGACGCCTTCCTCCAACGGGATCGTCATCCGCAAACAGACGATGCAGAACCCCAACGGCGTGGCCGAGGATGAGTACGAGTGGTTCCGCGACAAGCTGATCGCCGACCTTCTGGCCATGACCGACCCCGAAACCGGCGAGAAGGTCATCGCCGAGGTGCTCAAGCGCGAAGATGCCTTCCCAGGTGAGGCGATGGAAAACGCGCCTGACCTGACGCTGATCCTTTGCGATCACGGGTTCGTCTCCGTGCGCAACCTTGAGCCGCAGGTGATCACCCGCCCCGTGCCCATCGGTACCCACCACCCGGATGGCATTTTCATCATGTCCGGCCCCGGCGTGCAGGCCAAACGCGGCGAGGTCATGTCGATCGTCGACACGACAGCGGTTGTGGCCCATGCGATGGGCATGGACATCCCCGAAGAGTTTGAGGGCCACGTGCCGCAGGATCTCTATACCGCCGATTGGCTTGCCGATCATCCGGTGCGCATCGCCGGCCATACCGACGCGGGTGCCGCTCCCAAGGCCCACGCGACGGACGAGGATATCTCGGACGACCAGCGCGAGGAAATGCTGGCCCAGCTGCGGCTTCTGGGCTACCTCGAAGACTGATCCCGCGCGGCACTCCCGCCGCCCCGTCAGGCAAAGGCCCTCACCATGCCCCGTATCGAGGTCAATGGGACAGTGCTCAATGTCACCCACCTGCCGCAGCGGCGCGGGCAGGGGGGGACGCCTTTGCTGTTCGTGCACGGGCTCGCCGCGTCTTCGGCCTTCTGGTACATGGCCGGCGCGCCGCTTCTGGCGCGTCTGGGGGATTGCCTGCTTTATGATCTGCGCGGCCACGGCAAAAGTGCCGTGCCCGATGACGGGTTCGGCGTGACGACGATGGCGAATGACCTGCTTGGCCTTATGGATCAGCTCGAGCTGCCCCGCGTGCATCTGGTGGCGCACAGCTTCGGCGGCATGATCTCGCTTCTGGCCGCTCTGAAGGCGCCCGAGCGGGTGGCGTCGCTGATCCTGGCCGATGTCCGCGTGCGCCCGCTACAACAGAAACTGGATCTTCCCGTCCGCAAGATCCCGCCGCGTCTGGCCGAACGGCTGGAAAAGATCGGCGTCGAGATGCAAAGCATTTCGGATCAGGATGACGGGATCGACTATCTCAAGACCGTCGCTAGGATCCAGCTTGCCGCGGGCGAGGAGGCCAATGAGCTTCTGCGTGAGATCTACCATCACCCGCAACTTTTCCGAAACCGCAAGACCGCCGAGAAATGGATCGCCCTGACCGAACGCGCCTCTTTCGTCGAGGACCTCAAACATGGCGAAAGCTTTACCGCGCGTGACCTCAAGGCGCTGACCCAGCCGATGCTGGTGATGTATGGCACGCGCTCCACCACCGGCCCTTCCGCGCAGGCGATCAGTCGGCTTTGCCGCAACTCGATCCTGCATCCTGTCCCCGATGTGGGCCATTTCTTTCCGATGACACAGCCGCGCCTCTTTCTCAGACCCGCTGCCCGTTTCCTGCGCGCGGTCAATGCCGGGCGCAGCTCGTTCCCCAAAACTGTCGGACCGTTGAGCCGGGACTGAGAAAATTCGTACGAATTTTCTTTGCCCCGGTGGCTCAGATCGCGCCCCACTCTTCCGATTGCATCTCCCGCAACCGGCTCGCGGTGCGTTCAAATTCGAACGTGCCCTCGCCTTCGACATAGAGGAATTCGGGCGCCGCAGCGGCAGAACAGATCAGCCGCACCTTCGCCTCGTAAAGCGCGTCGATCAGGGTGACAAATCGTTTGGCCTCGTTGAAATTTGACCGGCCAAGCTGCGGGATGTTCTCCAGCACCAGCACCCGGGCGGCCTCGGCCAGCGCCAGGTAATCCGCCGGGCCCAGCGGCTTGCCGCAAAGATCATAAAAGCTGGCCCGCGCGACGCCATTGTGAAAGCCCGGGATCATGACCTCGCGCTTGTTGACGATCAGCGGCAGGGGGGCGGCCTGCCCGCCTGTCAGATCCTGCCAGACCGCCTCGATCTGCGCCCGCGCATTGTCGTTGATGGGCGTGAAATAGCTCGGGCTGCCGGCCAGCTTGTCCTGCCGGTAATCGGTGGGGCTGACCATCTCATGCACCACCATCCGATCTTCCAGCAGCGCGATGAAAGGCAGGAAAAGCTGCCGGTTCAGCCCGTTTTTGTAGAGATCGTCCGGCACCCGGTTCGACGTCGTCACCACCACAACGCCTGCCGCAAACAGCGCCTCGAACAGCCGCCCCACGATCATCGCATCGGTAATATCGGTGATCTGCATCTCGTCAAAGGCCAGAAGCCTGACGCTCTTTGCCACCTCCGCCGCCACCGGGGCCAGCGCATCCTCCACGCCATTTTGCCGCGCGGTGTGCATGCCCTTGTGGATCTCCTGCATGAAGGCATGGAAATGCACCCGCCGGTTGGGCACATCAAGGCTGTCGACGAACATATCCATCAGCATGGACTTGCCGCGCCCGACCCCGCCCCAAAGGTACAACCCTTTCGGCGGCTCCGGCGCCTTGCGGAACCAGCCCGACTTGACCGGCGCCGCCAGCCCTGCGCGGATGCGTTCGAACTCCGGCAAAACCGCCTCCTGCGCGGCATCACGGGTCAGGGCGCCATCGGCCACGGCACGGGCGTAAAGGGTGGGCAGCGTGTCCATACCGCCCTCCTACCGTGCCTTTGCGCAGAGGGAAAGAGACGCGATTTGGTGATGGGGCGGATCACAATCGTTGAGTTGACGCAAATCCCGATTGCCCGCAGATTGACGCGGTTGACAGGAGGCATGATGCAGAAAACCGCCCCACTCTTCACGCCGGTTCTGATTGTCGGCTGTGTGATTATCCTGGTGTCCTTTGCGGTGCGCTCGGCCTTCGGGGTGTTCCAGATCCCCATTGCCGAAGAGTTCGGCTGGCTCCGGGCAGAGTTTTCCATGGCCATCGCCATCCAGAACCTCGCCTGGGGCATCGGGCAGCCCTTCTTTGGCGCCATTGCCGAGCGGATCGGCGACCGCAAGGCGATTTTCCTCGGGGCGCTCCTTTATGCGGCGGGGCTGATCCTGTCGTCTTTCGCCGTGACCCCGGAGGCGCATCAGATGCTCGAAATCCTCGTAGGTTTCGGCATTGCAGGCACCGGCTTTGGCGTGATCCTCGCCGTGGTGGGCCGTGCCAGCAGTGACGAGAACCGCTCGATGAGCCTCGCCATTGCCACCGCCGCAGGCTCGGGTGGGCAAATCTTTGGGCCTCCTCTGGCGGAATTCATGCTCACCCAAATGAGTTGGCAGGCGGTGTTTGTCATCTTCGCGGGGCTGATCCTTTCGCTTCTGCTGCTTCTGCCGATGATGCGTGCGCCCAAGCTTGCCAGCCGCTCGGAACTGGAGCAGAGCATGGGCGAGACGCTCTACCGCGCCTTTCGCGACCCCTCCTTTACGCTGATCTTCCTCGGCTTTTTCTCCTGCGGGTATCAGCTTGGCTTCATCACGGCGCATTTCCCGGCCTTCGTGACCGAGATGTGCGGCCCCATCGCAGCAGGAAGCCTGTTGCACGGGCTGGGGATCACCACCACCTCGGCCTTGGGCGCCGTGGCCATTTCTGTGATTGGACTGACCAATATCGGGGGCGCGCTTCTGGCAGGTTATCTCGGCAAGACATATTCCAAGAAATACCTGCTCGCGTCGATCTATACCGGTCGCACTCTGGTCGCTGCGGCCTTCATCCTCACGCCGATCACGCCTGCATCCGTGCTGCTGTTTTCCGCCGCCATGGGCGCGCTCTGGCTGGCAACAATTCCACTGACATCCGGCCTCATCGCCCATATTTACGGGCTGCGCTATATGGGCACGCTGTATGGCATCGTGTTTTTCAGCCACCAGCTTGGCAGTTTCATGGGCGTCTGGCTAGGCGGTCGGATGTATGATGCGTTTGGCGATTACACGATGGTGTGGTGGATCGGCGTGGGCGTCGGCGCCTTCAGCGCCATCGTGCACCTGCCGGTGAAGGAAGATCGCGGAGAGGCGATGCAGACGGCTTAGCAGGTCGAAGCTGCCGTTCGTTCAAAAGACTGGAATGTCTGCCGCCAGCCCGAAACCGACGCTGCTAAAACGGAATTTCATCGGGGATTGGGTCAGGCGACGCCTCCACCAGCGTTAGTATTTCCTCCAACTTCTCTTTCGAGGCAGTATTCATTGCATCGCCGTACTTACCCAAGATTCCTTTGTAGAATTCCATGACGTCATCGTCGTCGATTATCCACCCAACCTGATTGTTCAGTTCTGCAATGCTGACCAACTCTTCAATCTGATGCACCGGAAAATCAGTGACCTTGCTCAAAGAGGCGATAACGGCGTGTGTAGTCGCAAATGAGCCAGACTGTGCTAATTGTTCGACGAGAGTGGCAGTCTTTACGTCGCTGGCGAGGTGGATATGCGGGAACTTGTCCTTCAGGAAGTCAGACAGCGACTTGTAAAAATGAATGTCAGACTCCTTCTTTTCCTCCCATTCATCTAAAAGGAATGCGTTCAGAGCATCGCCATCAATTGGTGAACAGAAATCTCCGTCTCCTGAGATGAACATGAGGTCTTGATTGTCAGGAACACCCGCAAGCAAAGACTCCCAATTGATTTCATCGCCAAGTGTAACCTTCTTTTTCCCCGGTGGATTACCAAGCCGAAACCGCTTGATCGCAGCATCATATAGTTCCTTCGCGGGTTCAATTTCCTGTGACTTCCCAAGTAGGTTATCAATCAGCAAATCAGCGGCGAGACAGCGGCCTTTCACATCGTCCATCGCCTTTTGAACCAACTCGGCGTGCTTTTTGTTCGCATCGTTGATGTGCGCGCGTAGCTCTTCGTATTCATCGTAGTGCTTACAAAAGGCAGGGAACGAAAGCTTAAAGCTGGTCTTCCTGAAATCCCGCATCGCGTCAGATATTTTAGCATCGCGGTTGCGCTTGACCTCTTCTCGGAGTTGAGGTGACGAGAACAAAACAATGTCGCCGTTTTCGACCAACGCCACGAGTTTCTTCAGTTCTTCAATGTCGCCGCCACTGAGGTGGTAAAAATCTAAGAATATGTTGGCATCAATGAACAGGTTCATTCGTCAATCTCGTTTTTCTTTGTTGCTGCACGAGAGACAGTCATACTCCATCGACATTACGGCCTTCAACTCTTGATTGATGTGCTCGGGCCCTCATTAAACTTCGCGATGTCCGCTCCCTGCGCGTTGGCGACCTTAGGAAACCTTGCAGCATCGGTCAAAGTGGGCTCGAACCGGCCAAATCCCTGTTGCCCTCAATCCCGCATCAGGTCCCGCATCGCATACAGCACCTCATCGGAATGCGTATAGGCCAGCCCGTGTCCGGCGCCCTCGATCACCTCGTGACGTGCCGCGCGGTTCCATTGCGCAAGTTTGCCCATCGCGCTGATCGGGATCACCTCATCGTCGCGCCCCCAGATCGCCAGCACCTGAATGCCCTCGCGCCCGATCTCGCGATGCGTCTCCTCCAGGTCTTCTTCGATCATGCCCCGCATCGAGGCGGTCACCGCCGGAATGAAGCCGCGGTAATTGATTTCGTTCTGCTGCAGATCGACAATACCCTCCACCGCCGAAGGCAGATCGCGCTCTTCCTCGGTCGATTGCCGCAGGGAGCGGCCATAGAGCGCCAGCATCATCCACCGGCCCAGCCAGGGGCGCTGCTGCACCAGCCGCACGATCGGGCCAAGGTCATGGCCCATCCCCGCCGGAGCCAGCAGAACCATCTGCCGCAGCTTCTCTGGATAGGTGCCCGCAAAGGCCGTGATGACCGCGCCGCCCATGGAATACCCGACAAGCGTCACGTCCTCCTCGACCTCCAGCGCCTCCAGCAGATCAGCGAGCTGCGCCACGAAGAACGGCCCGTCCTGCGGCCCGCGCGGGCGGTCGGAATAGCCGCGCCCGTAAAGGTCATAGACCAGTACGCGAAACCCAAGCTTGCCCAGCCCGGCGGCAATCGGACCCCAGACAAAAGAGGGCGTGGTCAGACCATGCACACAGACGGCCACCGGCCCGCGCGACGAGCCAAGCCACTGATAATGCGTGAGCCCGCGCGAAAGCTTGATGAACTCGCCCGGCGCCGCCCGGCGCAGCTCATCGGTCATCTTCGGCTTGCGCGCCTCCAGCCAGAACGGCCAGATGATCACCGCCGCAACCACCGCCAGAAGCAGAAACAGCAATATCCACCAGATCATGCCGCTGCCCTCCAGGCGTCGAGGATATAGCGCGACGTCATCAGGTCCAGATGCGCGCCGCCGCCATTCTTGAACAGCGTGATCTCTTCGTCGGAGTGGCGGGCAAAGGCAGCCCACTCATAGAAATCCGCCTGCACGTCTTCGCGGGCGATCACCCCTGTTTCCAGCGGAATCCTCAACTCACCGATATGGCCAAGGGTCGTGTCGTAACTGTCGACGAAGACTCGTGCGCGCCGCATGGCGGTGTCGTCCACCTCTCGCATGTCCGGGCGATAGGCGCCGATCAGGTCGATATGCTGGCCCGGCCGGAACCACTCGCCCTTCAGCAACGGCTCGGTCGACATGGTGGCCGATGTGACGATATCGGCCGCGCCCACGGCGGCCTCCAGGTCGTCCGCCACCTTCAGCCCCGGACAATCCGCCGCCATCGCCTCGGCATTGGCCGCTGTGCGGTTCCAGACGGTAAAGCGCGCACCCGGAAAGCCCGCTGAATAGGCCTGCCACAGGTTCCGGCCCACCGTACCCGCGCCCACGATCAGGATCTCCTGACTGTCGGGCCGGGCGAGGCGCCGCGCCGCCATCAGGCTGTCGCCCGCTGTCTTCCATTTCGTCACCAGATGGAAATCGACAATCGCCTCAAGGCTGCCATCCTCGTCACTGAACAGGCTCACCGCGCCGCCGATCATCGGCTTGCCCTTGCCGGGGTTGCCCGGAAACACCGTGGCCGATTTCACCGCCAGCCCCATCCCGTCGATCCAGGCCGACCGGTTCAGAAGCGTGTCGGGATCGCGGTAAAGAAACGTATCGGCAATCTCGGCCTTTTGCAGCCTGTGCCCCGCCTCCAGCGCATTGGTGAGGGCGAGCCAGTCCAGATTGGCCTCCCCTTCTTCAAAGGGAATGATCGTGATGCTCATCGTGCCTCATCCTTGGTCAGCAATCCTGCGTTTATCAGAACTTGCGCCCATCTGTCCGCGCCGTCAAACAGATGTGTTTGCCAGCCGCGCGCCTGGGCCGCCTCGATGTTCTCCGGCCGGTCATCGGTGAACAAAAGAGCGCCGGGCGCCACACCCGTTTCCGCCTCGAGCGCGGCGTAGAGTCCCGGCTCCGGCTTGATCATCCCCATATGCCCCGAGATGAAGGACCGGTCGAACTCATTCAGGAAAGGATAGGCCGCCCGGGCGACTTCAAAGGTTTCGACCCCGAAATTGCTGAGTGCGAAAACCGGCACGCCCTTGTTCTGCAAGGCCCTCATCAGCCGCGCCGAGCGATCAATCGCCGGGCTGGCCAGGCTGAGCCATTCGTCGCGCCAGACCCGGATATCCGCCGCCCAGCTTGGGTGATCGGCGGCCAGCGCCTCGACCGCGTCATGCAGGTTCAGCCCGCGATCCACCTCCAGGTTCATCGCGTGAATCTGCGTCTCCTTGAAAAATCTTGCCGACCTCTCGGCCCCCAGACGCGCGTGATAAACCCGCTCCGGTGCCCAGGTGATCAGCACATTGCCGATGTCCAGAACCACCGCTTCAACCGTCACACCGCCCGCCTTTGCTTGATTGTCTCACGCCACAGCAGGAACAGCCCGGAGCCCAGGATCAGGCCCATGCCTGCCCAGCTCCATGCATCAGGCCAGGTGTCGAAGATCGTGACACCCCAGAAGATGGCCATTAGCATCGCCACATATTCGAAAGGTGCCGCATAGGCCGCCTCGCTCAGCCGGTAGGCCTGCCCGATGAGGAACCCGCCCGCCACGCCGGTCACACCCAGCATGATCAGCACCCACCAGTCTCCGGGGGCCACCGGGGCCCAGGCCCGGAACAGGAACTCCAGCGCTGGCCCCCCGGTCCCGGCATAGCGCCCGTCACCGATGGCCACCCCGACAGAGGCGCTGACCAGGATGAACGTCACCAGGATGTAAAAGGCCATGGTGGCCGCACTTTCCGTGTCCTTGATATAGCGCGACAGGATATGCAGAGCGCCGTAGAAACAGGCGGCAATCGCCGGCAGGAGCGAGGCCAGCTGAAACGCCGTCGTGCCCGGCTTGACGATCAGCAGCACGCCGGCAAAGCCCACCGCGATGGCCAGCCAGCGCCGAGGACCCACATGTTCGCCCAGAAAGATCACCGACATCACCGCCACCACCAGCGGTGCTACGAAATAGATCGCCACCGCATCGGCGATAGGCAGCGAAGCCAGCCCGAGAAAAAGGCAGGTATTGGCAATGACCACGCATAGCCCGCGCGCCATGTGGATGAACGGCCGCCGCGTGCGCAGCACCGTCCAGCCCCCGGCAAAGGGCATGATCAGCGCCATGAAAGTGACAAGCCCCACCAACGACCGGATCAGCACCACCTGATGCACCGCATAGGCATCCGAGACCAGCTTGATCCCCAGATCGTTGAAGCTGAAGCAGAACGCCGCTCCAAGGGCGCAGAACGCGCCGTGCAGGTTGCTCTGGGATTGCAGCGCAGCGGTCATTCGGGTTCCGGTTCTTGTGACCGGAGGAGCAAACGTCAGCCGGAGGCGTTTGTAAACCCCGGGCTTAGCCTCCAGCCCGGCGCAGTTCGCGTTCCAGCGCATCCAGAAAGCGCGAGCGATCGGCCTTCGTGAACCCCTTTCCACCGCCCTGCCGGAAGGGATCGGCGGCGCGCAGGTCGGCCATCAGGTCGCGCGTCGCCAGCACATTGCCGATATTGGCCGCGCTCAGCGCCTCGCCATTATGCTTGAGCACCCGCGCGCCCGCCTCGACGCATTTCGCGGCAAGCGGGATGTCCCCGGTGATCACGACATCGCCCGGCCCGGCCCGGTCGGCGATCCACATGTCGGCCACATCCGGGCCATCCGGCACGATCACCGTCTCGACCAGCGGGTTCTGCGAGGGGCGAATGCCGCCATTGGAGACGATGAACATCCGTGCCCGGTGCCGCGTGCCGACCTTTTCAACCTCGGCTTTCACCGGGCAGGCATCGGCATCCACATAAATCGCCATAGAGCGCCACCTCCAAAGAAAATTCGTACGAATTTTCTCAATTCAATTTTCTTCGTACGAAGAAAATTCTCACGTCTTCCGTTTGCCTTTTACCTTGAACTCTTCGGGGATCGGCATCCGGTTGAACGCATCCAGCCCCGCGATCTTGTAGGCTTCGGCCAGGGTCGGATAGTTGAACGTGTTTTTCACGAAGTAATCCACCGTCCCCTTCAGGTTCAGCACCGCCTGCGCGATATGGATCAGCTCCGTCGCGCCTTCGCCCACGATCTGCACGCCCAGAACGCGCCGCGTCTTGAGGCTGAACAGCATCTTCAGCATCCCGTGCTCCAGCCCCATGATATGTCCACGGCTGGTCTCGCGGAACCGGGCAATGCCCACCTCGTAGGGAATGCCGCGCTCCTGCATTTCCTCCTCGGACATCCCGCAGGTCGAAATCTCGGGCACCGAGTAGATGCCATAGGGAAACCACGGGCTTTCCTCCAGGCTCGGCACGTCCAGCGCATGACAGGCCGCGACACGCCCCTGCTGCAGCGACGTCGAGGCAAGGCTCGGATGTCCGATCACATCCCCTGCCGCATAGATATGTGGCTGGCTGGTCTGATAGGTCTTGCGGTCCACCTCGATCCGGCCGCGATGATCCGTCTTGATCCCAACCGCCTCCAGGTTCAGCTTTTCCGTCGCCCCCATGCGCCCGGCAGCAAAGAGCAGCATCTCGGCGCGCACATGCCGTCCGTTCTCCAGGCTGACCTCGACATGCTCACCCGCATCCTCGATCGTCTCGATGGGCGAGCCCAGCCTGAGGTCCACCCCGTTCTCGCGGATCTGATGGGTAAACTCCTGGATCGTGCGCTTGTCGATGAAATCGAGGAAACTGTCGCGCGGCTCGATCAGCGTCACCCGCACATCGAGCGCCGAAAACATTGTGGCATATTCCACCCCGATCACCCCCGCGCCCACAACGATCAGCCCGCGCGGGATATGCGCCATCTCAAGAAATTCATCGCTATCCACGATGCTGTGCCCGTTGAACGGCACATAGTCGGGCCGGTAGGTATGGGTGCCGGTCGAAATCAGGAACCGGTCGGCAGAGAGCGTCGAGGTCTCGCCCGCCTCCGTTGCAACTTCCACCGTGTTTGTGCCGGTGAAGCGCGCAAAGCCATTGAGCGTATCCACATGGTTGCGGTTGAACTGGTGCTCCAGCACATCCACCTCGTAATCAAGTGTCTGGTGCAGCCGTCCCTTGAGGTCATCGGCGTGGATGTCATCCTTCACCCGGTAGGAGCGCCCGTAGAACGACCGCTCGCGCCAGCCCGACAGGTTCAGCACCGTCTCGCGCAGGGTTTTGGATGGGATCGTGCCGGTATGCACCGAAACCCCGCCCAGCCGGTCCTTGCGGTCGATCACCAGAACCCGGCGCTTGAGCTTACCCGCCTGGATGGCCGCCGCCCGGCCCGCGGGCCCTGAGCCGATGATGATCAGGTCATAGTGGTTGCGCATCGCTCACCCCGCATAAAGCGCCTCGGCATGGAAGGCGATGTGATCCTCCATGAAGGTCGAGACAAAGAAATAGCTGTGGTCATAGCCCGGTTGCATCCGCAGCGTGGCATGCTGGCGGCGCGCGGCACAGGCCTCGGCCAGGGCTTCGGGCCTGAGCAGGTCAATGAACTGGTCATTCGTGCCCGTATCGGTCAGGACCGGTCCGTCAAACCCTGCTTCGCGCATCATCAGGCTCGCGTCATGCCTGGCCCAGAGGCTTTCATCGTCCCCCAGATAAGCGCTCAGCTGCTTGCGGCCCCAGTCGCTTGCCGTCGGGTTGGAGATCGGCGCAAAGGCCGAGACGGACCGGTAACGGCCGGCGAGGTTCATCGCCAGGGTCAGCGCGCCATGCCCCCCCATCGAATGGCCGGTGATCGCCTGACGCTCTTCATCCACCGCGAAATTGCCGGTGATCAGGCGCGGCAGCTCCTCGGCCACATAGTCCCACATCTGAAAATGCGGTTTCCAGGGGTCCTGCGTGGCATTCACGTAAAATCCGGCACCCTGGCCCAGATCGTAACCCTCGTCATCGGCCACGCCTTCACCACGCGGGCTCGTATCCGGAAACACAAGTGCAATACCCTGCTCGGCGGCCCAGCCCTGCGCCCCTGCCTTAACCATCGCGTTCTCGTGGGTGCAGGTCAGCCCGCTGAGATACCACAGCACCGGTACCGGGCCGTCCCGCGCCTCATCGGGCAGGAACAGACCAAAGGTCATGTCACATCCGCAAGCTTCTGATGCATGGGTGTAAACCCCCTGCACTCCGCCAAAACAGGCGTTTTCCGAAACCGTTTCCATCAGGCTCTCCCTCGTTTCATCGTTCCTTCATATCCCCCTAGCACTATCAGCGCTGGGACATGAACAAAACGCCAATTCTCGTCATTCCCGATGGCAAATGCGCCTGCATGCCATGGTTGTTTCTTTGGGGGGTCTGATTCTCGTCAAAATTGCTCTGCACTCTGCGCGGGAGAAAAATCAAACCGGACTATGCCATGATGCGCCTCGTTTTGATATTGGTACTGTGGTGCTCTTCCACGGCCATTGCCAGCCCCGAAAACCTTGAAGCGGCCGATGATTTCATCAGCGTCGAGGAAATGCGGAGCGCCATCTATGACCGGCGATACAGAGATGTCGAAAACGCTTTCATGGCCGCGCAATCAGACTTCTTGGCGCGCCGGATTGAAGCCGATGACATACGCTCCCTGTTCATGTTGTTTGAGACGACACATCCCGAGATCCTCAGTTTCTCAAAGACCTGGGTGGACAGGATGCCGGATTCCGCCTTTGCCCACACGGCCCGGGCATGGTCTTTGATCAATGGAGGCTGGATAACCCGCGGCGAGGGGGTCGCGGGCGACATCCACCCGCATGCGCTGAGCGAATTCCGAAAGATGCATTCTCAGGCCTGGCAGCACGCCCGCGAGGCCTATCGGCTGAACCCCAGACTGGTCGGTGCTTCGGATGCGATTTTTGTGTTAGGCAATTCCATGGGCGCCAAGCAGGCAGGTCGCAAGGCGCTGAAAAAGGTGATGGAGACAGACCCGAATATGGGCAGCCTGCGCCGCGCCCTGTTTCTTACCCATGCGGGCTGGGGTGGGCGGCGCTCACAAGCGGAACAGATGTGCGACACCTATGCGCCCAAGGTCCAGTTCGATATGGACCCGGTCCTCTATTGCAAACTCTACGCTGCGTTGAACTACCATAACCTGACCGATGGGGATTGGGCGCACCAGATGGTCTGGAACATCCCGGTTCCAACTCTCATCGAAGACACGACTTTCGCCTACTACATGGTCAACGCAACCGAAAGCCAGGCCGCCACGCTCGCCGAGTATTTCAAGCGTCCCGATGTGTTGAACATGGGCGGGGCCATGGCGTTCGACATGTATCTCGCGGGTCGATATGACCACGATTTCCTCAGCGAAGCCGTCATGCGCCGCGCCAAGGCTGATGCGCGCGAGAAACTCAAGCATGACCCGTTCGATCCCAAACTTCTGTCACTCCTGCTGATGCCGGTGACGCAGTTTGCCATTGACCCGCAGGGCCGGACCTATGAGGCAGGCGAAGACCGCATTACACTCGCCGAAGAGACGGACTTTACGCGTCGCCGCCTTATCGTTCAGCCCTATATCGCCTCGCACTGGCTGTCATATGCGCGGGCTAGGTTTGATGTTATGGAGGCCGACGGCATCGGTCTGAACAATCCCTACTGGGAAAACGCCATTTATTACTCGCAACATGACATTCAGCACGTCGTCAGATACCTCTGGGACAAGAATTACGAATATGAAGTCATCCTTAAGGCGCAACGTGGCGAAGGGCCTGAAAAATGGCGCAATGCCGGAGAGGGCGTTGATCTGGGGCCGCAAATTCTCTGCCCGATGGTCAGGACCTACCGGCTGGCCGATCACCTGTGCGCGCAGCCGGGCGCCGACCTGAGCGAGAACAGCTATTGCGACGTGAACGATCAGCAGCGGGTCAAATACGATATCGCTCTGGCCGACGCCAAATCGCGCGGGTTATGTCGGCTTGAGTTTGCCGCACCCGCTGAGCAGTTGTTCTTTACGCCCGTCGCGATAGATCTGAACGAGGCTGAGTTCTAAGCGTCGCCACGAAAGAAACTCGCAATCTCATCCAGCCGCTTCTTCTCCTTCGCCACCGCGGGCACCGTCGCGTGTTCCGCGGCGTGACCCACCGCAAGGATCATCACCGGTTTCTCATTCTCGGGCCGTGCGCATAAGCCATTGAGGAATTTCATCGGGTTCGGCGTATGCGTCAGGCTCACCAGCCCCGCGCGGTGCAGCGCGGTGATCAGCACGCCCGTGGCGATCCCGACGCTTTCTGGCACATAGTAATGCTTGCGCCGCGACCCGTCCGGGTTCACGCCCCAGCGCTGGGCGAAGATCACAATCAGCCAGGGCGCATCGGTCAGGTGCGGTTTGTTGGCCCCGGTGCCAATGGGCTCCAGCGCCGCCAGCCATTCATCGCCGCCGCCGCCCTCGTAAAACCGCCGCTCCTCCGTTTCCGCCGCGTCGCGAATGCGCGCCTTCATCTGCGGATCGCTGATCGCGGCGAAATGCCAGGGCTGCTGGTTCGCGCCGCTGGGGGCCGTGCCCGCCGCCTCGATGCAGGCGGTGATCACCGCTTCGGGCACCGGGCGCAGGCTGAAATGGCGCACCGTATGGCGCTGGCGCATGTGATCGCGAAAGGCGCGCGCCTCGTGCAGCGCCTCGTCATCGCTCAGATCGGCGCGGTGGGGCAGGGGGATCGGTCTGTACCCGGCCATAACCTAGAGCCCCGCCAACGGGCTGACCCAGCCGATCACCAGCGACACGCTCAGCACCGCAAGCGCCGTCGAGATCAGGATCGAAGCCGACACCCGTTGCGGCGCCACCCCGTAATGCTGGGCCAGGATATAGACATTGCCCGCCACCGGCAGCGCCGCCGCCGCGATCATCACGCTTGCCGCATAGGGCTCGACCGGAAACAGCCAGAGCGCCGAGAGCGCCACGACCCCCGGATGCAGCACCAGCTTGCAAAAGCTCAGCCACCCGGCGACGAAAGGCCGTTCCGCCGACTTGCTGGCCAGCGACGCGCCGATGGCAAACAGCGCCCCGGGCGTGGCCGCCCCGCCCAGGATGGACAGAAAATCATTCATCGGGGCCGGGATCGGGATCTGAAGCGCGCTCCAGCTCAGCCCCAGCACGATCGACACGATCATCGGGTTCTTCAACAGTCCCATGCCAACCGTCTTGAGAATTCCAAGTGACATGCGCCCATCACGCGAGCCGGTGACAAGGATGACGATGAGCGAACCAAAGACAATGAGGTCCACCGCCAGAACCAGCATGACCGACGCAATCGCTGCCTCGCCCATCAGCAGCACCAGCATCGGGATACCCAGGAAGCCGACATTCCCGATCACCGCGCATTGCGCCTCGACCGCGGCCTCCTCGATCGAAATGCGCCGCAGCAGCGCCACCATCGTCGCCACCAGATAGACAAAGCCGGTGGCCCAGAGATAGGCGCCGATGAATCGCCAGTCGATGATTTCAGCCAGGCTCAGATTGGCCGAAAACCGGAACAGCATAGCCGACAGCGCAAAGTAAAAGACGAATTTCGTGAGATAGGCCGTGGCCTCTTCGCTGAAAAAACGTGTCCGCCCGGCCCCATAACCAAGGCCGATAATCAGAAAGAAGGGCAGCGTCTGCAAGAAGATGGCCAGCATACCGCTTGGTAGCATCCTGTCGCCCCGGGTCAATCAACATCCGGTGATCTCAGGCCCGCGACGATTGGAAAGATCACGCAGACGGGGCATTCTGGCGCTACTGCCGTGTTTATTTCTGAAAGGATATATTATGCCCTATCCGCACCCGCGCCTGACCGTTCTGGCCTTTGCCGCTTTGCTGGCCTGTTCGGCCTGTCTGCCGACCCCCGCGCCTGAACCCGCCCCCGCGCCCGCCTCGGAAGAGGCCGGCTCCGGCTACTGAGGCCCCGCCCCGGGCCCGCGTCAGCCCGACCCGATCAGCACCCCGGCCGCAAAGACCAGCGCGCCGCCCAGAACCACCTGAAACGCCGCCCGGAAGAAAGGTGTTTCCATATACTTGTTCTGGATCCACGCAATCGCCCAAAGCTCGACGAACACGACGATGATCGCAATGATCGTCGCGGTCCAGAAATCGGGGATGAGGTAAGGCAGGGCATGACCCAGCCCGCCCACGGTGGTCATGATGCCGCTGGCAAAGCCGCGTTTCATCGGGCTGCCGCGGCCCGACAACTCGCCATCGTCGCTGGCCGCTTCGGTGAAACCCATCGAGATACCCGCGCCCACCGACGCCGCCAGACCCACCAGGAACGTCGTCCAGGTGTCCTGCGTGGCAAAGGCGGTGGCAAAGATCGGGGCCAATGTGCTGACCGAGCCATCCATCAGCCCCGCCAGCCCCGGCTGCACCCAGGTCAGCACGAATTGCCGCTTGGCGGTGCGCTCTTCGGCGTCGCGCGCCTCTTCGTCCAGATGTTCGTCCTGCAATTCTCCGGCGCGGTCCTGGTGGCCTGCCTCGGCCGCGGCCAGCGTGCCCAGGAGCTTGCGCGTGTCCGCGTCGCTCGTGCGTTGCGCGGCCTTGAGATAGAACGCCTCGGCGTCGCGCTCCATCGCTTCGGCCTCGGCCCGGATGCGCTCGATCCCGAGGTTCTCGATCAGCCAGACGGGCCGCCGCGCATAGAACCCGGCCACATGCTCGCGCCGGATCAGCGGGATCACGTCGCCAAACCGCGCCTTGTGCAGCTCGATCAGCGATTTGCGATGCCCGTCTTCCTCTTCGGCCATGCCGTCGAACACCGCGGCACTGTCCGGGAAATCGGTGCGCAGCATTTCGGCATAGCTGCGATAGATACGCGCGTCATCCTCTTCCGAGGAAATCGCCAGCGCCAGGATTTCCTGTTCACTCAGGTCCGAAAAGCGGCGGCGCGAAGAAACTCCGGGGATCATGTCAGGCTCCAGATTAGAATTATTCTAATTTATCAGTCTTACGCCCCGCTGCAAGCCCTGCCGTTGGAGACCCATTGCGCAAAGGGGGGTGACATGCTCCACTCTGGCCTGACACATATCCCAACCAACAGGATACGCTATGAAACCCTACCTGATCGGCCTTGCCACCTGCGTTTTGCTCCTTTCACCTGGCGCGGCGCTGGCCCAGGACAAGCAGATCTGCGAGGCCAAGCTGTTCGGCAAAAAGGCGCGGCTCTGGGTCGAGGACGGCCAGCCCGTGCGCTATCAATGGTCCAATCGCGCGGCCCTTTCGGCGCAGATGTCCGGCAATCAGATCACCATCGCGGCCTCTCCGCCCGCAACCCTGTCGAATGTGGAAATGGGCCAGAACGGCAAGGGCCAGGCCACCATCACAGGCGACTGGAAATTCAAGACCAACACTCAGGACAATGTCGTGTTCACCTGCCGCCCGAAATAACCTGTTGCACGCTGCCTGTGGCATCCCGGCGCGAACGTGCTAGGTTCTGCCCATAACCAAAAAGACGTCATCGATTCTAGGGAGGATCACCATGAAAACCATCCTGCGCGGCGCGGCCGTCGCTGCCATCTCTTTTGCATTTGTCGGTGAGGCTCTGGCCACCGAATGGAACGTGTCGCTCTGGGGCAAACGCCGGGCCTTTACCGAACATGTCGAAAAGCTGGCCGAGCTTGTCAGCGAAAAGACCGGCGGCGAGTTCACCATGAACATCTCTTATGGCGGGCTCAGCAAGAACAAGGAAAACCTCGATGGTATCTCCATCGGCGCGTTTGAAATGGCGCAGTTCTGCGCGGGCTACCACCCCGACAAGAACCGCCTCATCACCGTGCTCGAGCTGCCTTTCCTCGGGGTTGAAAACCTCGATCAGGAAGTGGCGGTCAGCCATGCCGTCTATGGCCACCCCGCCGTGGCCGATGAAATGGCGCAGTGGAACGCCAAGCTTCTGATGACCTCGCCCATGCCGCAATACAACATCGTCGGCACCGGCGAGCCGCGCGAGACGCTGGCCGACTTTGAAGGCATGCGCGTGCGCGCCACCGGCGGTCTGGGCCGCGCGTTCGAAGCCGTCGGCGCCGTGCCCACCTCCGTGACCGCCACAGAGGCCTATCAGGCGATGGAAAGTGGCGTGGTCGACACCGTTGCCTTTGCCCAGCACGCACATCTCAGCTTCGGCACGATCAACCAGGCCACCTGGTGGACCGCCAACCTCAACCCCGGCACGGTGAACTGCCCGGTCGTGGTCAATATCGACGCCTATGAGGGGCTGAGCGATGAACACCGCGCCGCGCTGGATGCGTCGGTCGATGAGGCCATCGCGCATTACCTGTCGAACTATGGCGAGCTACTGAAGAAGTGGGATGGCATTCTCGAAGAGAAGGGCGTGACCAAAGTCATGATCTCGGATTCCGAGCTTGACGCCTTCCGCGCCAAGGCCGCCGACCCCAGCCGCGAGGCCTGGATCGCCGACATGGAAGCACAGGGCCTGCCCGGTCAGGAACTCTTTGACCTCGTGCAATCCACACTCGCCGAGAAAAAGGCGATGTCGAACTAAGGGGCGCGCGCCGTGGCTGGTGCCGCCACAGTCCTGAGCGATGAAAGCTGGCTCAGCCGCCTGGACCGGAGCCTTGTGACGCTGGAACGCTTCCTGGGGCTCCTTTCGGGGCTCGCGGTCTTCTCGCTGATGTTCCTCGCCGCCTATTCGGTGGCGGGGCGCAAATTCTTCGGGTCCCCCATGCCCGGCTATGTGGACTGGATCGAGGTGCTGCTGCCGCTGATGGCGGTCATGGGCATCGCCTATGTGCAGCGTGATGGCGGGCATATCCGCATGGACATCCTGATCGGTCGGCTGCAGGGCCGTGCGCTTTGGGCGGCCGAGCTTCTCTCGGTGCTGCTGATCTTCGGTCTGATCCTTATGTTGCTCTGGGGAAGCTGGGCGCATTTCGATCGCAGCTTCGATATGTCCCGCCCGATGTGGAGCCGCGATAGCACCATCGATATCGGCCTGCCGGTCTGGCCGTCCAAGCTGATCGTGCCGGTCGCCTTTGCCGTGCTCTGCCTGCGCCTTCTGATCCAGATATGGGGCTATGGGCGGGCGCTGGTGCTGGGGCTGGAGACCCCGGTCGCCGTACCGCTCACCATGACGGTCGAGGAACAGGCCCGCGCCGAGGCGGCCCAACTTGAAGGGCGCGACTGATGGAACCGATAACCATTGGCCTCTGGGTCACGGGTGGGATGCTCGTGATGGTCGTCCTGGGGATGCGCGTCGCCTTTGCCGCGGGGCTTGCGGGCTTTGTCGGGCTGGTCTGGCTGCGCTGGAACGGGTTCGACTATGACCCGGCCCGCTTCGGCAAGGCGGTGGAAATCAGCGTCAAGCTGGCAGGCTCCGTGCCGCATTCCAAAGTGTCCTCCCACGCCCTGTCCCTCATCCCGACCTTCATCCTGATCGGCTATCTCGCCTATTACGCGGGCCTCACCCGCGCGCTTTTTGAGGCCGCCAAACGCTGGATCGCCTGGGTGCCGGGCGGCCTCGCCGTCTCGACCGTCTTCGCCACGGCAGGCTTTGCCGCCGTGTCGGGCGCGTCGGTGGCCACGGCGGCGGTCTTTGCCCGCATTGCCATCCCCGAGATGCTGAAGATCGGCTATAACAAGCAATTCGCTGCCGGGGTCGTGGCCGCAGGCGGCACGCTCGCCTCGCTGATCCCGCCCTCGGCCATCCTCGTGATCTATGCCATCATCGTCGAACAGGACGTGGGCAAGCTCCTCCTCGCGGGCTTCATCCCCGGGGCCTTCTCGGCATTGGTCTATGGCGTGCTGATCGTCACCATCGCGGTGGTGTTCAAATCCGTCGGCCCGCCGGTCCGCGGCTTCACCTGGCGCGAACGCTTCGTGTCCCTGCCGCCAGCCCTGCCTATCGTCGCTGTGGTCGTGATCATCATCTTCTTTGTCTATAACCCCTTCGGAGATGCCTGGGGCACGCCGACCGAGGGCGGCGCGGTGGGCGCGTTCATCGTCTTTCTCATGGCGCTTTATCGCGGGATGCGCTGGGCCGAGCTGAAATCCGCCCTGCTGGAAACCGCGAAGCTGACGGTCATGATCTTCACGATCATCTGGGGCGTGCTGATCTATGTGCGCTTCCTGGGCTTTGCCGAGCTGCCACAGGCGTTTTCCGACTGGATCACGTCTCTGACGGTCTCGCCCATGCTGATCCTGATCTGCATCCTGCTGGCCTATGCGGTGCTGGGCATGTTCATGGATGCCATCGGCATGCTGCTGCTGACCCTGCCGGTGGTCTATCCGGCGGTCATGGCGCTGAACGGTGGCGAAACGATAAGTGCCGCCGACTCGGCGTTCGGCATGTCCGGGACGATGTGCGCGATCTGGTTCGGCATATTGGTGGTCAAGATGGCCGAGTTCTGCCTGATCACGCCGCCCATCGGGCTCAACTGCTTTGTCGTGGCCGGCGTGCGCGACGATCTGAGCGTGCAGGATGTGTTCAAGGGCGTGACGCCGTTCTTTGTTGCCGATGCCATCACCATCGCTCTTCTGGTGGCGTTTCCGGCTATCGTGCTCTGGCTGCCAAGCCTCGCCTGACCTGCATCCACCGGCCCGTCCGTGCAAAGCTGATCCGGGGTATCAGGGGTGAATAAACCCTGATGCCCATTAAAATATCAAGCAAAAGCAAATAGATAATAGCGCGGCTTCAAGCGCCTCTCAAAAATGAACCGATTAGTTTACTTTTGCTCTTGAAAACTAAACGAATCTGTTTAGTTTGAGAAATGTGAACTGAACGGTTCAGAAAAGGAAGCCCAAAATGAAACGCCTGATAACCGCCCTTGTCCTGTCCTTCGCCGCCAGCTCTGCCGTGGCGCAAAGCGTCGATATGTCGAGCCTCTTTCCCCCGCTCGACTTTCCCGAACCGACCAGTGAGATCGTGACCCAGGACGACACCGGCATTGACAACTAAGCCTGCCAAGCTCCCCCCGCGCCGCAAGGCGCTCCTCCCTCCCGGCCCCGCTCGCCCCCTTGCGCCCGCGGGGCCGGGCCGACTACACTGGCCACGGCGACGAGAGGGACATTCATGACGGCACTGGCCGCGGAGATCAAAAAGGGACGCAAGTTCGACCAGGTGCTGGAAGGCGCCCGCATGATCTTCATGCGCGATGGGTTCGAAGGGGCCAGCGTCGACGAGATCGCCCGTGCGGCCCAGGTCTCGAAGGCCACGCTGTATAGTTATTTCCCCGATAAACGGCTGCTCTTTTCCGAAGTGGCGCGCATGGAATGTAACCGCCAGGCGGATGAAGCGCTCGATGTGTTCGAAATGGACGCCCCGGTCGAGGATGTGCTGCGTGAGGCCGCCGACAGGGTGGTGCGGTTTTTCCTCTCGGATTTCGGGCAGGCGGTGTTTCGCATCTGCGTATCGGAATCGCACCGTTTCCCCGAACTTGGCGCGCGGTTTTACGAATCCGGCCCGGCGCTTCTGCGCCAGCGGCTCGGCGGGGTGCTGCAACATTACGTGGACCGCGGTGAGCTGAAGATCGACGACATGGATCTCGCCGCCTCGCAATTCGGCGAGCTGTGCAAGAGCGATCTTTTCGTGCGCTGCCTCTGCGGCGTGGCCTGCGACTGCACGGAGGCCGATATCGACCGCGTGGTCACCGGCGCGGTGGAGATGTTCCTCGCCCGCTACCGGGCCTGAACACCGCTGGTCCCCGGGCCAAGATTTTTCGTACGAAAAATCTAGCCTCCTGCCCGAGTGTTTTGCCAGGAAGACGGGGCGGGCGCGGTCTAGCCCCCCACCTCCACAATCGCCTTTGCAAGGATCGGAACGGTTTCCGAGTTGAGCCCCGCCACATTGATCCGGCTGTCGCCCACCATGTAGATCGCATGTTCTTCGCGCAGGCGTTTGACCACCTCTGGCGAGAGGCCCAGCCTCGAGAACATGCCGCGATGCTGCGCGATAAATCCGAACCGGTCGGACCCGGTGAGCCGTTGCAGCTCGCCCGCCAGTTGCTCGCGCAGGGCCAGCATGCCAAGCCGCACCTCTTCAAGCTCTGCCTGCCAGTCGGCGCGCAGGGCGTCATCATTCATCACCAGGGTGACCAGCCGCGCCCCGTGATCGGGCGGGAAGGAATAGGTCTGACGGTTGAGATGCGCCAGATTGGCCTGTGCCAGGTCACGCTGTGCCTGATCCTGACAGATCACCATCGTGCAACCCGTGCGTTCGCGGTAGATCCCGAAATTCTTGGAACAGCTCGCCGCGATCAGAACCTCCGGGCAGGACCGCGCCACCAGCCGCGTGCCGGCCGCGTCCTCTTCCAGCCCGTCGCCAAAGCCCTGATAGGCGATGTCGATCATCGGGATAGCACCTTTGGCATTCATCAGCTCGATCACCGCCTGCCATTCCGGCAGGGTCAGGTTGGCCCCGGTCGGGTTGTGACAGCAGCCATGCAGCAGCACGACATCGCCCGTCTCCACCGCAGCGAGATCGGCCAGCATGCCGTCGAAACTCACCGCACCGCTATCGTTGTCGAAATACCTGTAGGGGACCGCCTCCATCCCGATATGTTTCAGGATGCTTAGATGGTTGGGCCAGGTCGGATCCGAGGTGAAAACGCGGGCCTTCGGGTTGGCCATCTGCGCCAGTTCAAACGCCTGCCGCACAGCACCCGTGCCACCCGGCGTGGCGCAGGCCGCCACCTTTTCACGGGCCACCGCATCGTCCAGCACCAGTGCGACCATTGCGTCAAGAAACCCCGCATCGCCCGCCAGCGCGGTGTAGGATTTGCTGTCTTCGCTTTCCCACCACTTCTGCTCCGCCGCCTTGATGGCGCGCATGATCGGGGTATGGCCGGTTGCATCCTTGTAGACGCCCACGCCCAGGTCGATCTTGACCGGGCGCGGATCGGCGCGGAACATCTGCATCAGTTCCAGGATCTTGTCGGGGGGCTGGGTGGTCAGGTCGTTCAGCATCACGCGTCTCCGGTGGCAACGGGCAAGGTGGGAAAGGCGCCCCATTCGGTCCAGGAGCCGTCATAAAGCGCATGGTCGGTCTTGCCGATCCGCTCAAACGCCAGGTTGATCACCGCCGCCGTTACGCCCGATCCGCAGGAGGTGATCGCCGGTTTGGCAAGGTCCACACCGGCCGCAGCAAAGATATTGCGCAATTCGTCCGGTGTTTTCATCGTGCCATCCGCAGTCAGAAGGCTGCTAAATGGTACGTTCTTTGAACCCGGAATATGCCCGCTCCGCAGCCCCTCGCGCGGCTCCGGCTCTTCGCCCCGAAAGCGTCCGGCGGACCGCGCATCCAGAATTTCGTAATCGCCCAGCTTCGCAGCTGCGGCGACCTGCGTGACATCCTTCACCATCTGGTTCTGCCGCCGCACGGTCATGTGCCGGTCGCGGATGATGGGGGGCATATCCTCGATCTCGCGCCCTTCGGCTTGCCATTTCGGCAGCCCGCCGTCGAGCACGGCGATGTTTTCCTGTCCCATCAGCCGGAACAGCCACCAGACGCGCGCGGCGGAAAACAGGCCTTGCCCGTCATAGACCACCACCTGGTGCCCGTCGCCCACGCCCATCGCCCGCAGGCGCGACATGAATTTTTCCACCGGCGGGGCCATATGCGGCAGGTCCGAGCGCTGGTCGGAAATATCGTCGATATCGAAGAACCTCGCACCGGGAATATGCGCCGCCTCGTATTCGGCTCGCGCGTCGCGACCCTCGGCGGGCATGTACCAGCTGCCATCGAGAATACGCAGATCGGGGTCCTTGATATGGCTCGCCAGCCACTCCGTCGAGACCAGTGTTTTCGGATCGTCCTGAGTCATGAGGGCACCCCCTTTGAGAGTTGTGCCATGCCTACAGCCAGACGGGTCAGGGGGCAAGGTCGGTGATACCGTTTCAGCGGCGGATGTCCGGTGCGCGGGAGGTTGCTGCTGTACGATAATCCGGACCCCGAGCCGCATGGGCGCGCGTTGGCGATGCGCGGCGGGCTTCGCCCGTTGGCCCGCGCAAAGCGCAGAATTCACATGACCCTTGAGGGCTCTGACCGGAGATCGCAAAACCCGCGCAACGCCGGTACGCCACGCGGGTTCAAACTCGTCCTCAGGTACCTGTCACTTTGCCATGGCGTTCTTGATCAGGCCGATCACCACCATCAGCGCGCCGCCACCGACGCCGCCCGAGGCCACCTGGCCGATTATGCCGCCGATATCCATGCCGCCATCGGCCATGCCCCCTGCGCCCAGCATGGCGAGGATCTGCCCGCCAAGCCCGCCGCCGACGATACCCGCAATCGAATTGCCAAGCACGCCGAGGTTCAAGTTCTTCATCACCCCGCCCGCGACATTGCCGCCCACGGCGCCTGAAATCAGTCCAATCAGAAGTTCCATATCATACTCCCCGTTTCTGAGGCCCAGTCAGATCAGATGCCGAAGCCGGACCCACCCCCTTCGGACGGACGCAGCTTAGAGCGCAGACAGAGCACACTCATAAGGGGAAAAGGCCGGGGTTTATCCCCCGTGGCGCAACAGCCGCTGCTTCTGGCGGTTCCAGTCGCGCTTGGCGTCGGTGGCGCGCTTGTCATGCACCTTCTTGCCCTTGGCGATACCGATCTTCAGCTTCGCCAATCCACGGTGGTTGAAATAGAGCACCAGCGGCACCAGCGTCATGCCCTTGCGCTGCGTGTCATTCCACAGCCGCGCCAGTTCCTTGCGTGACACCAGAAGCTTGCGCCGCCGCTTCTCCTCGTGGCCAAAGGTCTTGGCCTGCTCATAGGGGGCGATATACGAGTTGATCAGCCACAGCTCGCCATCCTCCACCGCGGCATAGCTCTCGGCGATATTGGCCGAGTTCTCGCGCAGGGATTTGACCTCGGACCCCTCAAGGATGATCCCGCATTCAATGTCATCCTCGATGGCATAATCGTACCGCGCACGCCGGTTCTCGGCGATGACCTTGTAATTCGGATTGTCCTTCGGCTTGGCCATCTTGCGGTCCTATCGGGGTCTGCCGGAGCTGTCCAGCGGCCCGCCAATATACGGGGCCACGGGCCGGGGTTCAACAGGGCCGCTCGCGCCGACGTGAGAAATCGTGCCGTGACCGGGGCGGCGCAGCGGTTAGAGTGGGCGCATGACCCGCCTTCTGACATATATCCTTCTGCTCGGCGTCGCGGGGGCCGCGCTGGCCTGGGCCTATTGGCCGCGCGGCGCGGTGCTCGATGGGCGCAAGGTCGATTACCACGCGATCTATGACAGCTTCTGGGATGTGGCCTGCGATACGGCCGTGGATGGCTCGGACCGGGGCTGCTACGTGCAATATGTCGATGTCTATCGCCCTCGGCCGGACTTCGCTGCGGCCATGGTCGAACTGGTCTATCACGCGGGCGCCGATGGCAGGCCCGACCCGCACCTGCGCTTCGATATCGAACCCGGTCTCAGCTTTCAGGCGTCACGCCTCGCCGTGACAGGCGCCGCCGGTGTCACGCCAATCGATGTCTCTCATTGTGCGTCAAACACATGCCGCATGTCGGGCGACACGGCCCGCGCGATCCTCGCCGCCTTGCGGGCGGGCGAAGCGCTGACCCTTGAGATCGACGAGGGGCGCGACAGCCCCGCCCGGCTCAGCTGGCCCCTTGGCAATATGGATACCATCCTCGACGATCTCGGCGCTCAGCGCGCCGCGCGCGGATTGCCCTGACCCTGCCTGCTCAATTCGTGGCTTCAGGGTGCTGATGTCCCATTTTTCCAATCCCCGCCCCGATTCCACCAGCGATACGGATTCTGGTTATCATCCAGCCCCCTGGTCTGACTTCGCAACACCTCGGTCACGGTGATCGGCGGCTCGTAATAGGAATGTACCTCGTAGATGGCTTCGATCATCCGACCCAGCACAGCCATATCCCGCGGTACGAACATACGCATCTGGTCAACCCCGGGGCGCTGACGCGGATCATCGGCGCCCGTGGGCGCGGCTTCGGTCGGACGGTAATACTCCACCCCTCCGGTCAGCCGATACCCGTTGCGATCGGTCGCGCCATAGGCCAACGGGGCAACCTGGGCCACCGCATCGAAAATGCGGTCCACATCCTCCTGCGGGGCCAGAAAGGCCACCTGCCACATCGGCAGCATCGAGATGGGCTGTGTTTCGAAACCCTCGCTCATCATCGCCTCACTCATAGCGCACCCCCGTCTCCAGAAGCTCGAACCCGGTGATCTCAAACTCGTAGAGTTCGCTGTTATCCGGTCGCATTGTCCGGGCAATCAGCTTGCCATCCTCGGACCGGTAAACCGCATGGGTCGTATGCAGCGCACGATAGCAATGTGAGCCATCGGGATAGTAATACTTGATCATCGTCGTCTCTCCTTCATTCCAGAGTGTCAGGCAGTCCACGCCCGTTGTTCCACCATCGGTTGGGGTTGTCGTTGTTCGGGTCATAGGCCGCTCGGCTCGCCCAATCCTCGCGGATGAAAATCACCGGCTGCTCGTAATGATGCACTTTCAGAATGGCATCCATCACGTCTTCAAGCACCTTCAGCTCCCGCTCCACCGATATCTTCAGCTCCACCATCGGGTAGGTTTCCGTTGCCCCGGCCTGATATCCCGCCTTGTGCGTCGTTGTGGTCGATCCCTCCCGGGGCTGCGCCGTCTCGCGCCCCACCGCAGAAACCGATGCATTGCGCCCATAGCGCCCATATCCGAGCGGATGCACCTCAAGCACCGCGTCGAGAATCCGGTCCACATCTTCCGGCAGGGTCTGGACCTCCAGCGTCCAGACCGGCTCCAGCCGCCCCGATGCTGCGCGGTAACCGTCAAGGCTCATTCGGTGTCCTCCCTCCGTAGGGTGCGTGTTCACACGCACCACTGTTCAGGTCTCTCCCTACCAAAACCCTGCTGACAGCATTGTGTCAGCAGCTGTGCTATGTTCGTGGCATGACCCGTTCCACCCGCATGTTCGAGATCATCCAGATCCTCCGTCAGGCCCCCCGGCCCGTCACAGCGCAGGCCATTGCCGATCAGCTTGAGGTCACCAAGCGCACCGTCTATCGCGACATTTCCTCGCTTCAGGCCATGTCGGTGCCGATCGAGGGCGAGGCGGGCATCGGCTATGTCATGCGCGCCGGCTTCGACCTGCCGCCGCTCATGTTCACCGCACAAGAGGTCGAGGCACTCTTTGTCGGGGCGGCCCTCCTCCAGCGGACAGGCGATGCAGGGCTGCAAAAGGCCGCGCGTTCCGCCACCGGCAAGATCGCCGCCGCCCTGCCCGACGGGCGCAGGCCGCATGTGCCGCATCATGTGTCGGCCTGGACAACGATTGCCCCCAGCCCTCTGGCTGACACGCTCCGCGATCATATCCGCACCGGGGCCGAGCTGCGCATCACCTATGACGCGCTCTCAGATCAGCGCTCCACCCGCACGATCCTGCCACTGGCGATGATCTATTTCACCGACGCCGTTCTGCTCGCCGCGTGGTGCGGGCTGCGGCAGGATTTCCGTCATTTCCGGATCGACCGGATAACAGACTGCACCGCCACCGGAGCGCAGTATCCCGAGCGTTGCCAGCGCCTGCGGTTCGACTGGGAACGCTCCGATCCGATGCGCGATTATGCCATGGCGGCACGCGACTGAGCGCGGTGCGGAATTTTGTACAAAACAAGGGGTGATTTTGTACAAAACGTACAAAATTCCTGGCGCTACAAAAGCCCCCTCTGGCGCAGATCCGCACGGATCGCGGCGCCGTGCTCGTCCTTTTCCGGCACCGGCCCGGGCGTGACGCAGATGCCGTCAAATCTGGGGGCCGGGGCGGGTTGTAAGGGGCCGGTCTGCCAGACCTGCCGTGCGGCCATGTGCGGCTCGTGCGCGGCCTCTTCCGGTGGCAGGACGGGGGCAACGCAAGCATCTGTATTTGCGAACAAATCCGCCCAGTGCTGCACCGGTTCACGGGCGAAAAGCTGGGCCAGCTCCCGGGTCTGGGCGGGCCATTTTTCGACGTCATATTGAGCTGTAAATCGCGGGTCGTCCTTCAGGCCCAGGATATCCAGAAAGATCGCATAAAACTTCGCCTCAAGGCATTGAACGGAAAGGTATTTTCCGTCCGCGCAGGTATAGACCCGGCTCCAGTGCGGCCCGTCGAGCAGGCTCTTGCCCCGCTCCGTCACGAGGTTTCCAGAGGGTGCCATCGACATCAGAAGCGCCATCATATGCGCCGATCCATCGACGATGGCCGCGTCCACCACCGTGCCCTTACCCGTTGATTTTGCTGAGATAATACCGGCCAGTATGCCCGCCACAAGGTAAAGCGCGCCGCCTCCAATGTCACCGACCAACGTCGCCGGGGTCAGCGGCGGATGGCCGGGCGGCGACGCGTACCAAAGCGCGCCCGAGGTGGCGATATAGTTGTAATCATGCCCCGCCGTCTGCGCCCTTGGCCCATCCTGACCCCAGCCCGTCATCCGGCCATAAACCAGCGCCGGGTTCGTCGTCATCAGGTCTTCCGGCCCCAGCCCCAGCCGCTCCATCACACCGGGGCGATACCCTTCGATCAGCGCATCGGCGGAGGCGACCAGCGCCCGGGCCACTTCCAGATCGGATTTATCCTTTAAGTCCAGAGTGATAGACTTCTTGCCCCGGTCCAGGAGATTGCCCTGATCCGCCGTCGGATTGGCGCTGACGGGGCGGTGGATCACGATCACCTCGGCCCCCAGATCGGCCAGCATCATCGCGGCAAAGGGGCCTGGCCCCAGCCCTTCAAACTCGATTATCCGGATGCCATTGAGCATTCTCAACCCTCTGATACGACGTGTTTAATATCGACGATTGGCCTGTTTGGCCGCCACCAGATTACGCTTTTTCTGGCGCTCGCGCAGGAACACGAACAGCCCCGAGCCGAGGATCAGGATGATCCCGAACATGACACTGCTCTGCGGCAGCTCGCTCCAGATCATCCAGCCCCAGAAGATCGCCAGCGGCAGGCCGACATATTCATAAGGCGCAATCGTCGCCGCATCCGCGAGCCGATAGGCCTGAGACATGGTGTAGCCGATGATCGCCACATTCAGCCCGACAATGGCAAACAGCCAGATATCGCCGTCATCGGGCCAGATCCAGGCACGCAGAAGGAATTGCAGGCTTTCATCCTCGACCCCTTCGACATAACGCCCATCCCCGGCGAAAAGCCAGAAGAGAACGCTGACCGCAATAAAGGTCGCCTGAATATAAACCGCCATGGCCGACGCCTTGGCCGACGCGCCAAGCATCCGAGTAAGCAATTGAAAAAGCGCGTAACTCACCGCGCCGATCAGCGGCATGAGATAAACGAACCATGCGGCATTCCGTGTGCCGCCCGCAGCCCAGGGCTGGGTCACGATGATCACGCCGATGAAGCCCACGATCACCGCGCCGATGCGCAACGGCCCCACCGGTTCGCCCAGCATGGGAATGCTCAGCAGGGTGATGATCAGCGGCGCTATAAAGAACATGGCCGTCGTGTCGGCCAGAGGCAGCGAGGCGAGCGCGGCAAAGAATGTCAGATTGGCTATCACGATCAGCAGGCCGCGCAAGAGATGCAGAAGCGGCCGGTCGGTGCGCAGGATACGAAACCCGCCTTCCATCTGCACGATGATCAGGCTGAAGGAAATGCCGATCAGCGAGCGGATGAACACAACCTGATGCAGCGGGTAACCCCCCGACAGCAGCTTGATCAGCATGTCGTTCACCGAGATCGCCAGCATTCCGATCATCACCATCATGATCCCGAGCGCGGGCCGGTTATGCTTGGTCTGGGTCATTCTGTTCGCTCCTTCGCATCCTCCCGTAACACGGCAGGTCAGGCAGGAACATACGCTACGTCAGAATGCTGCTTTTGGCGGGCTGCGCGCGCTGTTATAGTCCGGGGCAGGAGTGCATTTCCCAGGAGCCTGATCCCATGCATATGAGTGATGAACGCGATATTTCGGCCAGCCGGGCCGAGGTCTGGGCAGCGCTGCTGACCGCAGAGGTGATCAAGGAATGCGTGCCTGGCGCGCAAGAGGTGAGCGGAACGCCGGAAGAGGGGTTTGACGCCACCGTGGTGCAGAAGGTCGGCCCGGTGAAGGCGACGTTCAAAGGGCATGTGAGCTTTTCGGATATGGTCGAGCATGAAAGCCTGACGCTCACCGGCGAGGGCAAGGGCGGCGCGGCCGGCTTTGCCAAGGGCGCGGCCAAGGTGCGGCTGGAAGACAGCGAGACCGGCACGCGGCTGATCTATGATGTGGATGCCAAGGTTGGTGGCAAGCTCGCGCAGCTTGGCAGCCGGATCGTCGACGGCTTCGCCAAGAAGATGGCCGATCAGTTCTTCAGCAATTTCGAAGCCGTGTTCACCGATGAGGAAGACGCGCCCGAAGATACGGCAGAAGAGGCACCGAAGAAGAAGGGCTGGCTGAAAAAGCTGATCAACTGAGACCGATCCCGGCTGGTCATCAGGTTTCGGATCAGATGCGGAGCGGCTGAGGCGGCCTATCCGGGCGAGCGCCCGATGATATCCGCGATGCGCTTGCCGATTTCCTGACTGGCCTTCACCGACGGGTGGATCATGTCGATCGCGTGATAGCTGCGGTCGCCATGCGGCACGAGATCCGCGAGCGACAGGAAGTATACCCCGCCATCCAGCCCCGCCAGCTCTTGCACGCGGCGCTCGAACTCGTCCCCCTCATCCTTGCAATACTCGATCGGTGACCCCATGCCCGGTGAGCGCAGATAGCCCACATAAAGCACCTTTGCCCCGTCCTGCCGCAGCTTTGAGACCAGCCCCGGGATCACGCCTTGGCGACCGTCCTCGGAAATGAGCCGGTTCATCTTTCCCGCGCAGGCGAAACAGCCGCAGCCGAGCCACAGATCGTTGCCACCGCCGTTGAGGATGACCCAATCCCATTTACCGTCGCGGTATTGCTTGGGAATGTTCAGCCCCGCCGCTCCGGAAATGGGCAGGGCATAGATCATCCGTGCCCCCAGAACCGACCGGTCAACGACCTCTTCGCCAAGGTGTTTTTCCACCGAATGCGACACGGCCTTGCCCTGGCCATGATGCACGGCCATCAGGCTGTCCCCCATCAGCAGAATGCGCGCGGGTTCATCGCGGGTCACGGTTTCACCGCATCCGGTCAGAACCAGAATAAGCATCGGAATCCAGAGTAAAAATCGCATCATATCTCGTCGGTTCCGGCCGCATGATACGCCAGACATCCCTTGTTGGTCAGGCTCCCCACCCTGAAATATGGCAAAAATATTGCGAATTTTCGTTCAAAAATCGACAATGAATGCGGATCAACGGGATCAACACAGTGTTTCCGGAATCCGCCCATGCAGAAATGCACATTGCTCCCGTCAAAACTGTTGGTTTGCTCCCCTCCCGCTTTGGCTTAGACCGGTGGGACGCAAGAAATAAAGGAGCGCGCATGTCCCCGATTGTCGATGTGAAAAACCTGCGCAAGATCTATGACGGCGGGTTCGAGGCGCTGAAAGGTGTCACGCTGAGTATCGAGGCGGGCGAAATCCTGGCCCTGCTTGGCCCCAACGGCGCGGGCAAGACGACGCTGATCTCGGCGCTTTGCGGGATCACCACGCCCAGCTCGGGCACCGCGACGGTGGGCGGCCATGACATCGCCCGTGAGTATCGCGCCGCGCGCAGCCTTGTCGGGCTTGTCCCGCAGGAGATCGCGCTGGAGCCGTTTGAGAAGGTGATCAGCACCATCAATTTTTCGCGCGGGATCTTTGGCAAGCCCAAGGATGACGCCCTGACAGAACGTATTCTGCGCCAGCTGTCGCTCTGGGACAAACGCGATGCGCGCACCCGTGAGTTGTCCGGCGGGATGAAGCGCCGGGTGATGATCGCCAAGGCGCTGTGTCACGAGCCGCGTGTGCTGTTCCTGGATGAGCCGACAGCGGGCGTCGATGTGGAGCTGCGCCGCGACATGTGGCAGATCGTGGAAGAGCTCAAGGCCGATGGCGTGACGATCATCCTGACCACCCATTACATCGAGGAGGCCGAAGCGATTGCCGACCGGGTGGGTGTGATCAACAAGGGCGAGTTGCTGCTTGTCGAGGACAAGGCATCGCTGATGGCACGGATGGGGCGCAAGACGCTGCGGATCGACCTGCGAGATAAGGTGGACGAAGTGCCGTCCGCGCTGGCGGGTTATGATCTGGAGCTGTCGGAGGATGGCACGACGCTCAGCTATCACTATGACACGCGCGGTGAAGGGACGGGCATCACCCGCCTGTTGCAGGCGCTGGCCGCCGAAGGGTTGCACCTGCGTGATATTCACACGCGCCAGTCGAGCCTGGAAGAGATTTTCGTGGGCCTTGTCCATGACGGGGAGGACGCGGCATGAACCTCTATGCGATCCGTGCGATCTATATCTACGAAATGAACCGCTTCGTCCGCACGCTGATGGAGAGCCTGCTGTCGCCGGTGATCTCCACATCGCTTTACTTCGTGGTGTTTGGTGCCGCCATCGGCAGCCGCATCGACCAGGTGGAAGGGGTGAGCTATGGCGCGTTCATCGTGCCCGGGCTGATCATGCTCAGCGTGATGACGCAGGCCATCAGCAATGCCAGCTTCGGCATCTACTTTCCCAAATTCATCGGCACGATTTTCGAGCTGCTTTCGGCGCCTGTGAGCTTCCTTGAGGTGGTGATCGGCTATGTCGGCGCGGCCGCGACCAAGGCCCTTCTGATCGGGGTGGTCATTCTGATCACCGCGCGGTTCTTCGTCGAGATCGAGATCCTGCACCCGGTGGCGATGCTTGCCTTCCTGATCCTGACCTGCCTCAGTTTTTCGCTCTTCGGGTTCATCATCGGCATCTGGGCGCAGAACTTCCAGCAGCTTCAGCTGATCCCGCTTCTGGTGATCACGCCGCTAGTTTTTCTGGGCGGGTCGTTCTATTCGGTCTCGATGCTGCCGCCGGTCTGGCAGACGATCACCCTGTTCAACCCGGTGCTCTATCTGATCTCGGGGTTTCGCTGGTCCTTCTTCGGGCAGGCGGATGTGCCTGTCATGGTGAGCCTGCTGGCGATCACCGGTTTCACGGTCGCCTGTCTTGCCGTGATCTGGTGGATTTTCAGGACCGGGTATCGGATCAAGTCGTGAACATCGCGCATCTGGCGTCACTTTTCAGCCACAACGCATTTTGCGGCGGCCCTCCACCTTGTTTGCAGGGCATAGGCACTCTACATCGGCGTGCATGAAGCACCTGATCCCTTTCACCAAAACCGAGCCTCTGGTGGCTGTTGTGCGCCTTGCCGGCAGTATCGGAGCGTCGCGGTCGCAGCTCAGCGATGAGACCATCGGCCCGGTGATCGAAAAGGCGTTCAAGCGGGGCAAGCCCGCGGCGGTGGCGCTGGTGATCAACTCGCCCGGCGGCTCACCGGTGCAATCCTCGCTCATTGCCGCGCGGATTCGGCGGCTGGCCGAGGAAAAGGCGATCCCGGTGCATGCCTTCGTCGAGGATGTTGCCGCATCGGGCGGATACTGGCTGGCTGTGGCGGCCGATGATATCTGGGTCGATCGCGGCTCGATTGTGGGGTCCATCGGTGTGATCTCGGCCAGTTTCGGGGCGCCGGTTTTCCTTGCGCGACAGGGGATCGAGCGGCGCGTGCACACATCGGTGAAATCGAAATCCATGCTCGACCCGTTCCTGCCGGAAAAGAAAGAGGACGTGGCGCGGCTCAAGACCATTCTGGAGCAGATGCATACGGGCTTTGTCGATCATGTCATCGCGCGGCGCGGCGACAAGCTTGCCGACAAGAGCGATATTTTCACTGGTGAATTCTGGCTGGGCCGACGGGCGGTCGAACTGGGGCTGGTGGATGGCGAGGCGCATCTTATGCCCAAGCTGAAGGAGCTGTATGGCGAGAAGGTTCGTATCCGCCCCTATGGCCGCCGCCGCAGCCTGCTGAGCCGGTTTGGGGCGAGCCTTGCAGGGGATGCCCTGGCCACAATCGAGGAGCGCGCCGAATACGCGCGCTATGGGCTCTGACGTGATAGCCAAGATTGTCGCCCTCTTTCTGGTTTTCATCGCCGTGCTTGGCGTGTTCGGCAAGCTGCGCTTTCCGGGGCAGAAGCGGCTCGCCTCGGCCAAATGCCCGAAATGCGGGCGCTACCGTATCGGCAAGGGGCCCTGTCCCTGCGGCAAAGGCGGTAAGGCGTGATCACGCCCTGGCTTCTGTCGGGGCTTGGCCTGGTGATCCTGCTGCTGGCGGGGGATGCCCTGGTCAAGGGCGCGGTGAACCTCAGCCTGCGGGTGGGTATTCCGGCGCTGATCGTGAGCCTGACAATTGTCGCCTTCGGCACCTCCGCGCCTGAGCTTCTGATCTCGGTCAATGCCGTGATCGAAGGCAAGCCGGGCCTGGCGCTTGGCAATGTGGTGGGGTCCAATACGGCCAATATCCTTCTGGTGCTGGGGGTGCCCGCCCTGTTGGCCGGGCTGCACACAAGCGGCTGCCGCTGCCGCAAGACCTATCTCTTCATGATCAGCGCGACGGTGCTTTTCATCGCGCTCGCCTTCCGTGGTACATTTGACATGATCGCCGGGCTTGTGCTTCTGGGGGCGCTGACCTTTGTCCTTCTGGATGCGTTTCGTGACGCGCAGATGCACCGCAAGGCTGCGGCTGTGGTGGTGCTCGATGAAGAGGAAGAGGTCGAAGGCGCTGACCCGGACATGCCCTGGTGGCAGATCGTCCTGTTCCTGGTTCTTGGTCTGATCGGTTTGCCGCTCGGGGCGGATCTTCTGGTGGATAATGCTTCGATCATTGCCCGCGCCTTCGGGGTGAGCGACGCGGTGATCGGGCTGACGCTTGTGGCCCTTGGTACCTCGCTGCCCGAGTTGGCGACCACTGTGATGGCCGCCCTTCGCAAGCAGGCCGATGTGGCGCTTGGGAATGTTATCGGGTCGAACATGTTCAACCTGCTGGCCATCATCGGGATCACCACCCTTGTCGGCCCGATCCCGGTTGACCCGGAATTCCTGCTGTTCGACCTTTGGGTGATGCTGGGCGCGTCGCTTCTGCTGATCCCGTTTGTCTTTCTCAAACAGGATATCGGTCGCAGGTGGGGCATTGCCTTGACCGCACTGTATCTGATCTATGTTGTCATCGTCCTGACCTGATCAGAAAGGCGATCCAATGACCCGAGCTCTTGTCACCGGTGCCGCGCGGCGGCTTGGCCGCGCCATGGCGCTGCGCCTTGCGGAGCTGGGCTATGACGTGGCCATTCACTATGCGAGTTCCTACGAGGATGCGGGCGATGTCGCCGGGGAGATCGAAGCGCTTGGCCGCAAGGCGCCGGTGCTGGCCGCCGACCTGCTGAACGAGGCCGATGTGGCGAGCCTGATCCCGCGCGCGGTTGATGCTCTGGGCGGGCCACTAACGGTGCTGGTGAACAACGCGTCGATCTTTGAGTACGACACGATCGAAAGCGCAACCCGAGAAAGCTGGGACCGGCATTTCGAAAGCAACCTGCGCGCGCCTTTCGTTCTGGCGCAAGGCTTTGCGTCACAGGTGCCGGAGCCGGTCAAGGATGAGAATGGAGAACCGGTGGCGCAGGGGTTGGTGATCAATATGATCGACCAGAGGGTGCGGCGGCTTACGCCGGAGTTCATGAGTTATACCCTGGCCAAATCCGCGCTCTGGACCCTGACGCAGACGGCAGCGCAGGCGCTGGCGCCACGGGTGCGCGTGAATGCGATCGGTCCTGGCCCAACCTTGCGCGGCGGACGGCAGACCGAAGCGCAGTTTGCCGCCCAACGCGCGGCGACCCTGCTGCAACGCGGAGCGGATCCGGGTGAGATTTGCGCGGCTTTGACGTATCTGTTGGAGGCGCGCGCCGTGACCGGTCAGATGATCGCCGTGGACGGGGGGCAGCACCTCGCCTGGGAGACACCGGATGTGATTGGGACAGAATAATTTTCTGAGTCTCAAACCAAGTTTTCCACCTGTCACAGCGCGTTAACAAAACCGTTACAAAAAACTTAATAGAATCAGTATTTTGGCATTTAGGAAGTTTTATTGTTATGTAAATCAATGACTTGCCTAACCGCCTATTTTTTAGGCACTTTAACGAAGTGGGCCGAAAACAAAGGAAAATTTCGCAGCGGCCAATCTTATCTCCAGACTTATCCACAAGAACCGTGGACAGGTTTCCTCTTGCTCATTCCGCGATAAGGTTGCAGCGACCCCGGGCAGAATCACATTAGCAGGCAAATGACCGAAGACACCGCGCAAACTGTTACCGCAACCGGCCATGGCGTGATCCAATCCTACCTCAGGACGCTGGATGGCTCGCCCGGTGTTTACCGCATGCTCGATGCGCAGGCGCGGGTGCTTTACGTGGGCAAAGCCCGCAATCTGAAGGCGCGGGTCTCAAGCTATGCCCGGCCCACGGGTCATACCCCGCGCATCGCCCGGATGATCTCGGAAACCGCGTCGATGATGTTCCTTACCACGGCGACCGAGACCGAGGCGCTGCTTCTGGAACAGAACCTGATCAAGCAGCTCAAGCCCAAATTCAACGTGCTCTTGCGCGACGACAAGAGTTTTCCAAACATCCTCGTCACCAAGGCGCATGACTTTCCGATGATCAAAAAGCATCGCGGGGCGAAAAAGGAGAAGGGGGCGTATTACGGACCGTTTGCCAGCGCCGGCGCAGTGAACCGGACGCTGGGCCAGTTGCAGCGGGTGTTTCAGCTGCGCAATTGCTCTGACAGTATGTTCGACAGTCGCACGCGGCCTTGCCTGCAATACCAGATCAAGCGCTGCACCGCGCCCTGCGTCGGGTATATCGACAAAGCGGATTATGCCCGGCAAGTGGCCGATGCAGAGCGGTATCTGTCGGGCCGCAGCACGGATATTCAGGAGAAGCTGGCGGCCGAGATGTCCGCGGCGTCCGAGGCGATGGAATTCGAACGCGCCGCCGCGTTGCGGGACCGGATCAAGGCGCTGACCCAGGTCCAGACCTCGCAGGGGATCAACCCGCGCACCGTGACCGAAGCAGACCTGATCGCGCTGCATCTGGAGAAGGGGCAGGCATGTGTGCAGGTCTTCTTTATCCGGGCGGGGCAGAATTGGGGCAACCGCGATTTCTATCCCCGTGTCGGCGAGCATGTGGAGGAGGCCGAGGCGCTGGAGGCCTTCATCGGCCAGTTCTATGACAGCAAGGAGCCGCCGCGGCAGCTGATCCTGTCACATCCGATTGAGAACGCCGATCTGATGCAGGAGGCACTGAGCGAAAAGCTGGGCCGTAAGGTCACGCTGATCGTGCCGCAAAAGGGCGAGAAGGCCGAGCTGATTGACGCCGCCCTGCGCAATGCCCGCGAGAGCCTGGCGCGGAAGATGGCCGAGAGCGCGACGCAGGGCAAGCTGCTCAAGGGGCTGGCCGAGGCGTTCGAGCTGCCCGCCCCGCCCAGCCGGATCGAGGTTTATGACAACTCCCATATTCAGGGCACCAACGCTGTGGGCGCGATGATCGTGGCGGGGCCCGAAGGCTTCATGAAAAACCACTATCGCAAGTTCAACATCAAGGGCGAGAGCCTCACGCCCGGCGATGATTTCGGGATGATGAAAGAGGTGCTGACCCGCCGGTTCAAGCGTTTGCTGAAGGAGGACCCGGACCGTGAGCAGGGGCTCTGGCCCGATCTGCTGTTGATCGACGGCGGTGCTGGGCAGGTGAGTGCGGTGGCCGGGATCATGCGCGAAATGGGGGTGGAGGGCATTCCGATGATCGGTGTGGCCAAGGGGGTGGACCGGGACGCAGGCAAGGAAGAGTTTCACCGGGTGGGCCAACGCCCCAAAGCGCTGAGGCATAATGATCCGGTGCTGTATTTCGTGCAGCGTCTGCGTGACGAGGCGCACCGTTTTGCCATTGGCACCCACCGGGCCAAACGGGCCAAGGCCGTGGGGGCAACCCCGCTTGATGACGTGCCGGGCGTCGGGGCCGCGCGCAAGCGGGCGCTGCTGGCGCATTTCGGGTCGGCCAAGGCGGTGAGCCGGGCGGCGCTGGCCGATCTGAAGGCGGTCGAAGGTGTGTCGGACGCGCTGGCGCAGAAGGTCTATGATTTCTTCCATGAAAACGGGTGAGGGCAGGGTATGGAGATGATGTCAGGGTTTCCTCCGCCTGAAGAGGCGCGTGTCACGCTGGCCAACTGGCGGACGGCGCCGTTCAACCGCTGGGCCTTCCACCATGTGCGTGAGATCGTTCCGACGGCGGAGATTGCGCATGATCCCGATGACATATGGCACTTGCCCCGCAAGGACCGCAGCATAGCGGGGCTGAACAAGGCGCTGGATGGCTGGTCCAACGATGCGCTAGTCATTCTGCACCGCGGGGCGGTGGTGCATGAAAGCTATCGCAACGGGATGACGGCCGATGATCCGCATATTCTGATGTCGGTGTCCAAATCGCTGCTGGGGCTGGTCGCGGGGGCGATGGCCGAAACCGGTGCGCTGGATGTGGCCGCCCCGATCACAGAATATCTGCCGGAATTGTCCGGGACCGCCTTTGGCGGGGCGACCGTCCGGCAGGCGCTGGATATGGAGGTCGCGCTGAGCTTTGCCGAAGATTATTTTGCGACCGAAGGCCCGATCATCGAATATCGCAAGGCGATGAACTGGCAGCCGTTGGGTGAAGGCGAGGCCGCGCTGGACCTCTACAGTTTCATGCGCCTGCTGACCGAGTGCGACGGCCCGCATGGGCAGCGTTTCCGCTATGCCTCGCCGGTGACGGATATGCTGGGCTGGGTTCTGGAACGGGCCAGCGGTCAGCGCTATGCAACGCTTCTTTCGCAGCACCTCTTGCAGCCTCTGGGTGCGGAGCGCGCGGGATATATCACCGTCGACCGGATCGGTGGCGCGCGGGCGGCGGGGGGCATCTGCCTGACCGCGCGGGACCTGGCGCGGATCGGGCAGATGATGCTTCAGCGTGGGGCGCGCGAGGGGCGGCAGGTGATCCCGGAGAGTTGGGTCGACGGCATCCTGCGCGGCGGGAACAGGACCGCCTGGCAGCAGGGGGATTTCGCCGACCGCTTTCCTGGGGTCGATATGTCCTATCGCGCCAAGTGGTATATCAATCATGACGCGGGTACGGTCCATGCCCGGGGTATCCACGGCCAGCTTCTGCTTGTCGATCCGGCGCAGGAGCTTGTGATTGTCTGGCTGAGTTCGGAGGCTCTGCCGATCAACCCGGACTGGACGGCGCATGTCTTTGCCACGGCAGAGCGGATCGGTACGGCCCTCGTCTGAGCGGCCTTCCCCCCGCCTGAGAGAGTCGATATGCATAGCGCATGACATGGACCATCCCGAATATCCTTACGCTTCTGCGGTTGCTCGCGGCTCCGGGTGTGGCTGTGATGTTCCTCTATTTCACGCGCCCCTGGGCGGATTGGTTTGCGCTGATTCTGTTCGTGAGCGCGGCGGTGACCGACTGGTTTGACGGCTATCTCGCCCGGGCCTGGAAACAGACGACCAAGCTTGGCACCATGCTGGACCCGATCGCCGACAAGGCGATGGTTGTGATCGCACTGATGGTGATTGTCGGCTTCTCGGATGTTTACTGGACGCCGTGGCTGGTTTTGCCGGCGACGGTGATCCTGTTTCGCGAGGTCTTTGTCTCGGGCCTGCGCGAATACCTGGGGGATACGGCGGGGACGCTGAAGGTCACGAAGCTTGCCAAGTGGAAGACCACGGCACAGATGGTAGCGATTGCCGTGCTGTTTTCGCGCGGGATTTTCGAGCATCACCTCGTCATGGGCTCTTTTGGCATGGATCAGGCGATGGTGGATCAGATCATGATGGGCGAGACCGAGGATCTGAATCATCTGCGCCTTTACTATCACGCGATGGTCTGGTCCGGGCGCCTGGGGCTCTGGCTGTTGTGGATCGCGGGGCTTCTGACCCTAATTTCGGGGGTGGATTATTTCCGGAAAGCCCTGCCATATCTGAAGGATAAGCCATGATTGACGTGCTGTATTTCGCCTGGGTGCGTGAACGGATCGGCCATCCGAAGGACCGCGTGGACACACAAGCCGCGACGGTGATGGAGCTGGTTGAAGAGTTGCGCAGCCGCGAAGAACGCTATGCGGCGGCGTTTGAAGATCTGAGCGCCTTGCGCGTGGCGGTCGATCAGGAACTGACGGAGTTTGATGCCCCCCTCAAAGGCGCGCGAGAGGTGGCGTTCTTCCCGCCGATGACCGGGGGCTGAGCGATGGATATCCGTGTCCAGCAAGAGCCGTTTGACCTTGGCGTGGAGGCGCAGGGGTTCGCCACGCGCCAAAGCGGCATGGGTGCGGTCGTGACTTTTACCGGGATCGTGCGCGACGTGGCCGGTGGCCTGCGGGAGATGGAGATCGAGCATTATCCGGGGATGACCGAAAAGGCATTGTCGAAGATCGCCGCAGAGGCGCAGGCGCGCTGGCAGATCGGCGATGTGATGATCATCCACCGGTTTGGCCGGTTGCATGCGGATGAGATGATCATGATGGTCGCCACTGCCTCACGCCATCGCAAGGATGCGTTCGAGGCGGCGGAGTTCCTGATGGACTACCTCAAATCCCGCGCGCCTTTCTGGAAGAAAGAGCATACCAGCGACAGTGACGGCTGGGTCGCGGCGCGCGACGAGGACGAAGACGCGCTGAACCGCTGGACCGGGGGTTGAGCGTGCGATGCGCGCGATCCTGATCATCCTCGACAGTTTCGGCATAGGCGGAGCACCGGATGCGGGCGAGTTCGGGGATGAGGGGGCCAACACGCTTGGCCATATTGCGGAGGTCTGTGCCTCTGGCGCGGTGAGCCCGGCCCGGCCTGACCCCGGCCCGCTGCACCTTCCGCATATGGCGTCGCTGGGGCTTTGGCAGGCGCTCGACTGCGCTGACGGCACGCCCCTTGCCGCGCCTGACGGCTTGCGCGGGGCCTGGGCCGCGGCCACGGAGATCGGGCGTGGCAAGGATACGCCATCGGGCCATTGGGAGATCATGGGTTGTCCGGTCATGGATCCGCCGCGCGTGTTTCCGGATCAGGAAAACGCGTTCCCGGCAGAGCTGATCGCTGAGATCATGGAGGTCGGCGACGTGCCCGGAATGCTGGGCAATTGCCATGCGGGCGGCACAGCGATTGTCGATGCACTGGGCGCGGAGCATCTGCGCACCGGCAAACCGATTGTCTACACCTCGGTCGATTCCGTCTTGCAGATCGCGGCGCATGAAGACGCGTTCGGCCTTGATCGTTTGATGCGGCTTTGCGAGGTCACGCGCAAGATCGCTGACAGATACAAGATCGGCCGCGTTATCGCGCGGCCTTTTATCGGCAAGGACGGCCATTTCGAGCGCACGGGGAACCGCCGCGATTTCACCATGCCGCCACAGGCACCGACCATTCTGGACCGGTTGCAGGAGGCCGCTCGTGAGGTGATCGCCATCGGCAAGATCGGCGATATCTTTGCCCACCGCGGGATCAGCGAGAACCGAAAGGCCTTTGGCACCGATGCGCTTTTTGATCTGACCGTCGAAGCGATGGACGATCTGCCCGAGGGCGGGTTGCTGTTTGCGAACTATGTGGATTTCGACACGCTTTACGGCCACGGGCGCGACCCGTTGGGGTATGCCGCAGCGCTGGAGGCGCTGGACGCCCGCCTGCCAGAGCTATTTGCAGCGCAACGTCCGGGCGATATGCTGATCCTGTCGGCGGATCATGGGAATGACCCGACCTGGCGCGGCAAGGACCACACGCGCGAACGGGTGCCGGTGCTGATCCGGGGTGGGCGGCGGACGACTGGCCTGGGGCTGAGGCATATGGCGGATATCGGCGTCAGTATCGCGGCACATCTGGGGGTGGAGTACACAGGCCACGGTCAGAGTTTTCTGGACGAGATCGGAGGGGTCACATGACCACCACGCAAAGCAGCACGGTACTGGGACAGGCGCATCTGCCTGCCACCACAGCGCAGCATGAGCGCAATCCAGGTGCGCCGCTGGATCTTGATGTCATCCATGCCGTGCAGGTGAACACCTCCGCCGTCGAGCGCCGCGCCGCGCAGTTGGGCGCACGCCGCAGCGTGAAGAAGGCGCACCAGGCGGCGTGGCTTTTGCGGGCGATCACACTCATTGACCTAACCACGCTCAGCGGTGACGACACGCCGGGCAAGGTCCGGCGCCTGTGTGCCAAGGCGCGCCATCCGCTGCGCCGCGATCTGGTGGAGGCGCTTGGGGTGGAGGAGTTGCGCATCGTGCCGGGTGCGGTCTGTGTCTATCACGAGATGGTCGCGACGGCGGTCGAGGCGCTGGAGGGCACGGGTATCCCGGTCGCGGCGGTCTCGACGGGGTTCCCTGACGGGTTATCGCCGTTTGATCTGCGGGTGAAAGAGATCGAAGCCTCGGTTGCGGCGGGTGCGCGTGAGATCGACATCGTCATCTCGCGCCGCCATGTGCTGCGCGGAGACTGGCAGGCCCTGTATAACGAGATGCGCGCCTTTCGCGCGGCCTGTGGCGAGGCACATGTGAAGGCGATCCTTGCCACCGGACAGTTGGGCAGCCTGCGCAATGTGGCGCGAGCGGCGCAGGTCTGCATGATGGGTGGCGCGGATTTCATCAAGACATCGACCGGCAAGGAGGCGGTGAATGCGACGTTGCCGGTGAGCCTGACCATGGTCCGTACGGCGCGGGATTACGAGGCGCGCACGGGCTATCGGATCGGGTTCAAACCGGCAGGCGGCATTTCAAAGGCCAAGGATGCGCTGGTCTATATGTCGCTGATGAAGGAAGAGCGCGGCAATGACTGGCTTGCGCCGGATCTCTTCCGTTTCGGTGCGTCGAGTTTGCTGGGCGATATCGAGCGGCAATTGGAACACCATGTGACCGGGCGCTATTCGGCGGCGTTCCGGCACGGGCTGGGGTAGGAGAGGACGATGACGGTCAAGGATATTTTCCATACGCTGGAGTATGGCGAAGCCCCGGAAAGCCCCGCCCCGGCACAGGACTGGCTGGAGGCGCATGACCGCCGGTTCGGACTGTTCATCGACGGTGCTTTTAAGAAGCCCGGCAAGGATCTGTTCGAGACGCGCAACCCTGCGACTGGGAAACGGCTTGCAGAATTGACCGAGGCGCGTCCGGCGGATGTCAACAGAGCCGTCGCGTCAGCGAAAGCGGCGCAACCGGAGTGGGCGGCGCTGGGCGGGGCTGGTCGTGCGCGGTTCCTTTATGCTTTGGCGCGGCTGGTGCAGAAGCACGCGCGCCTCTTCGCGGTGCTTGAAAGCCTCGATAATGGCAAGCCGATCCGCGAGAGCCGCGACGTGGATATTCCTCTGGTCATCCGGCATTTCTATCATCATGCCGGGTGGGCACAGGTGATGGAGGCGGAGTTTCCGGGCCATACGCCCATCGGTGTTGCGGGTCAGATCATCCCGTGGAACTTTCCGCTGCTGATGCTTGCGTGGAAAATCGCGCCGGCGTTGGCCACGGGAAATACGGTGGTTCTGAAACCGGCGGAATTCACCTCGCTTACCGCGCTGCTTTTTGCCGAGATTTGCCAGCAGGCCGGGTTGCCGCCGGGGGTGGTCAATATCGTGACGGGGCATGGCCCCGTGGGCGAGGCGATTGCCCGGCACAAGGATGTGGGCAAGCTCGCCTTTACCGGCTCGACCGAGGTCGGCCGCCATCTGCGTCAGGTCACGGCCGGTTCGGGCAAGCGGCTGACGCTGGAGCTGGGTGGCAAGTCACCTTTCATCGTGTTTGACGATGCCGATCTCGATAGCGCGGTAGAGGGGATCGTCGATGCGATCTGGTTCAATCAGGGACAGGTGTGCTGTGCGGGTTCGCGGCTATTGGTGCAGGAGTCGATTGCCGGGACTTTCTATGGAAAGATACGCAACCGAATGGAGGGGTTGCGGCTGGGCGATCCGCTCGACAAGAGCATTGATATTGGCGCGATGGTCGATCCGGTGCAGCTTTCCCGGGTGGAGGCGATGGTGGCGCGCGGGGTTGAAGAGGGTGCTGTTCTGCATCAGGCCGGTCACGCTCTGCCTGAAACGGGCTGCTATTACCCGGCCACGCTGATGACGGGTGTGGAGCCGAGCGACACCCTGGCGCAGGAAGAGATATTTGGCCCGGTCCTGGTGGCCATGACATTCCGCACGCCCGCCGAGGCGGTGCAACTGGCCAACAATTCGCGCTACGGACTTGCCGCGAGTATATGGTCCGAGAATATCAACCTTGCGCTTGGGACCGCGCCGCAGATCAAGGCGGGTGTGGTATGGGTCAATGCCACCAACCAGTTTGATGCGGCGGCGGGCTTTGGCGGGGTCCGCGAAAGCGGGTTTGGCCGCGAAGGAGGCCGCGAAGGGATACTGGATTATCTGACGGCTCCGACACCCGTAGCACCCCGGCTAAAGACGACAAAGCCCGTCGGCTATGAAGGGCCGCGCACCGGTGTGGACCGCACCGCCAAGCTCTATATCGGGGGAAAGCAGGCGCGGCCGGACAATGGCCAGAGCCTTGAGGTGCGCGCGCCCGATGGCGCGCTGATTGGTCATGTCGGTCATGGCAGCCGCAAGGATATCCGCAATGCGGTCGAAGCCGCCACGGCGGCGCAACCCGGCTGGGCCAAATGCAGCGCGCATCTGCGTGCGCAAATCCTCTATTACATCGGTGAAAACTTGGATGCTCGGGCCGAAGAATTTGCAGCGCGGCTGCGCCATATGACGGGCATATCGGCCAGTGCCGCACGTCGGGAAGTCGCGGCTTCGGTCGATCGGTTTTTCACCTATGCGGCGTGGGCCGACAAGTATGATGGCAGGGTGCATGCAGTCCCAATACGGGGGCTGGCGCTGGCGATGAACGAACCGGTGGGCATCATCGGGATCGCGGCCCCGGACGATGCACCGCTTTTGGGTGCGGTTTCGCTCATTGCGCCGGCCATCGCCATGGGCAATGCGGTGATTGCCATCCCCTCCGGGGCGCATCCTCTCGCCGCGACGGATTTCTACCAGGTTCTGGATACGTCCGATCTTCCTGGCGGGGTGGTCAACATCGTGACCGGTCCGCGCGATGATCTGAGCGCCACCCTCGCCGATCACTATGGCGTCGATGGACTGTGGTATCATGGTTCGCCCAAGGGCGCTGAAACGGTCGAGCGCCTTTCGGCCTGCAATCTGAAACGGACCTGGGTGCAGAGCGCGCGGATCGACTGGTACGACACCGCGCAGGCCGAGGGCGAGGCGTTTCTGCGCGCGGCGACTGCGGTCAAGAATATCTGGGTGCCCTACGGCGAATGACGGCATGAGTGAGCGCCCCAGCGCTCAGCCCATGTCTTCCCAGCAGGTGAACACCGTGTCGCGCAGGCGGCGATACATGGTCAGGTGGCTTGATGTGCCCGGAGCCGCGCGGGCCTCGATATGAGCATAAGACGCATCGAGCTGAGCACGGTCGCGAAAGCTGAGCACCGAGAAGTATTGCCGGGGGTTGTCCTCAACCGTGTCCATCGGAGTGTCGGCCACCCGGCGTGCCAGCGGGCTGGCCCCGGCGATCACGCCCGCCGCCTCTAAGTCCTTCACGAAAGCCGCATAGTCGGCACGAAAGGTCTCAAGGCTTTCGTCATCTTTGAGATTGAAGCCCGAGAGCATGTGAATCATCGCGCCGGTCCTATTGCGTGGTGGTGTCGAGACCTTCGGGTTGGCCCACCACGAAAAAGGTCAGCTTGTCAGGGTCCAGACGTTCCCGCGCCACGCGGTTGATCTGTTCCAGTGTCACCGCGTTCACCTTGTCATTCCGGGTGCGGATATAATCGGTGGGCAGGTCATCAAGCTGCATGCTTACCGCGATCCGGGCGATCGGCCCATTGCCGTCAAAGCGCAGCGGATAGGCCCCGGTCAGATAGGTCTGCGCGTCGCGCAGTTCCTCTTCGGTGACGCCTTCATCACGCATCCGGGTCCATTCCTCACGGATGACGCGGATCGTCTCGGCCACCCGATCATTGGCCGAGGCGGTGCCGCCGGCCCAGAGATTGGCGTAGTCGGGGATGCTGAGATAGGAATACACGCCGTATGTCAGCCCGCGTTTCTCGCGTACTTCGGACATCAGGCGGCTTTCGAACCCACCGCCACCAAGAATGTGATTAAGGACATATGCCGCGAAAAAGTCAGGGTGATCGCGGTCAATCCCCGGCTGCGCGAAGCGTACCACCGATTGAGGTGTTTCGAATTCGTAGACGCGTACGCCGCCGGGCAGGTCGGGCTCTGCCATTTGAGGCAGGTCCGGGCCGCTTTCGGGAAGACCTTCAAGCAAGTTATCGAGCAGCGTGCTCAATTCCTCGGCCGTGATATCGCCCACTGCGCCGACATAAACACGGTCGCGGGTGATCGCCTTTTCCAGGGCGCCAACCAGGTCGTCGCGTGTCAGCGCAGCAACGGTTTCCAGCGTGCCATTCATCGGAAAGGCATAGGGGTGATCACCGAAGATATCGCGGTAATAGTAGAGGTTGGCCAGCTCTTCGGGATCCTTGAGATCGGATTGAAGCACCGACAAGACCTGCGCGCGCACGCGTTCCAGAGCTTCGTCGTTGAACTGCGGCGCAGTCAGGGCATCGCGCAGCAGAGCCATCGTTTCCTCGGTATTTTCCGTCAGAAAGCGGGTCGAGACCGAGATGGTATCATGGTCCACGCTGAACGAGATCGAGCTGGCCAGAGTGTCGCGCGCCTTGGCAAATTCGCGCGCATCGCGGTCTCCGGCCCCTTCTTCGAGCAGCACAGTCATCAGGTGCACCATGCCCAGCTTGTCAGGGGTGTCGAGCCCTGCACCGCCCCGGAATTTCAGTTCAAGCGCAATGAAGGGAATGGCGTGTTCTTCGACCAGCCAGGCCTCGATGCCGCCGGGGGTGGTGATTTCCTTGATGTTGATCTCTGCCCGCGCAGGCAGGGTGAAGGCGGCCAGCGCGGCCAGAACAGTAAGCGCAGTGCGGATCATTGGGTTGCCTCCGGTGCCATCAGCCAGCCTGTTACGGAACGGTCGCGGTCGAACACATCGCGCGCGGCCGCCATGATATTATCCTCTGTCACGGACTGGACCAGCCCGGGCCACGCCTGAACATCGGCCACGGTCAGGCCCTGCGACAGGGCGCGGCCATATTCATCGCCGATGGAGCCAACATCGTCGCGCTCATAGATGCGCTCGGCCTTGATCTGATTGCGGATCCGTTCCAGGTCTTCGGGGTCCACGCCTTCTTCCATGAACTCGGCGATCGCCTGATCCATGGCGTCCTCGGCCTCTTGCAGGCTGACCCCTTCGGCCGGCGCGACGATGAGGGTGAACTTGGTATCATCCAGCGACAGGTCATTGTACCAGACCGCTGAGAACACGGCTTTCTTGCTTTCGAACTGGAGCTTCTCGGTCAGGACCGAATTCGGGCCGCCACCCAGGATATTGGCAAGCATGGTCAATGCGGCGGCCTTCTCCTGTGCGCCGGGGTCGCGTTCGGGTGCTGTATAGGAGCGGCTGACATAAGGTTGAGAGACGCGCGCATCCTTGAATATCAACCGCCGTTCTGCGGTCTGGGGCGGCTCCTGCGGGCGCGCGCGGGGTTTCAGATCGGGGTTCGGCGGCAGGACGCCATAGTATTTCTCCGCCAGCGTCCGAACCTCCTCGGGGTTCACATCGCCAGCGACCACGAGGATGGCATTGTTGGGCGCGTAATACTCGCGGTAGAAGGCGAGCGCATCGTCGAGGTCCAGGGCTTCCATCTCGTGCCGCCAGCCGATGACCGGCACGCCATAGCGATGGTTGAGGTATTGCGCTGCGTTCTTCTGCTCGCGGAACAGGCTGAACGGGTCGTTTTCGACGCGCTGGTTGCGTTCTTCGATGATCACATCGCGCTCGGTCAGGATGTCGTCTTCGTCGAGCTGGATATTGACCATCCGGTCGCTCTCCATCTTCATCATCAGTTCAAGCCGGTCCGAGGCGATACGCTGAAAATAGGCGGTGTAATCGTAGCTGGTGAAGGCGTTGTCCGACCCACCATTGCGCATCACCGTGGCCGAAAACTCACCAGGTTCCATGGTTTTGGTGCCCTTGAACAGGAGATGCTCAAGAAAATGCGCGACACCGGAGACCCCGGGCTGCTCATCGGCGGAGCCTGCCCGATACCAGACCATATGCACCACCACCGGCGCGCGGTGGTCCTCGACCACAACGACCTCCATGCCGTTGTCGAGTGTGTAGGTGGTCACATCGCCAGCGGCCCAAAGGGGGCGGGCAAAAGCCAAAGCAAGGCCAAGGAAAACAATCAAAAGGCGCATCTGTTACTCCTTCATGAGCACGGCACTGATGAGTAGATACGCCAAGCGGCCGCGCAATCAAGCGCGTTGACATGTCTGTGAAGCGTTTGGGTTACTCTTCTGGCGGCGCAGAAGGTGTCGTGACACCAGCCCGGCGAAGGCGTTCATATTCGGCATAGGCATCCAGCCATTGCCGACGATAGGCGTTGGTATAATCGTCATTGGGGCCGATATTGAGGATATTCACACGGCCGTGACGGCGGCGGACTTCCTTGTCCTCAACACGCAGCGTCTCGCGGATATTGGCCGCAGTGCCATAACGGCCGGTGTAATTGACCAAAGCGCCGTCCGCACTGGAGACGCCGCTGGCCACCAGGGCACCGGGATTGCCGCCCAGGGCCGCCACGCCATCGCCGCGCGGGTTCTGATCGGTCAGGTTGGACCCGCCCGGGGTCGGTGTCGGAAGACTCGAAAAGTCCTCCGGCGGCTGCAGCGGCTTGCCTGGGATGATAGAGAACTCATCCGGGCCATTGCCCGTATGCTTGATCTTGCGAAGCTGGATATCCTTATCGCGCTGCCCGCAGGCAGCAAGGCTGAGCACCAGCACGGACAAAATCAAAGCGTTTCGCGGCATCCTCATCGCCACTCTCCCACGTCGTTCCGCCTCGGTTTACCCCATGATTGCGGCAAGGTCACGCGGCCTTTTCATTATGCGGCAGCACCACCAGCCCAAACGCACCGATAAAGACCGCGATATCGGCAATGTTGAAGGCATAGGGGTTCTGTACCCCGCAGCAGGACATATTGATGAAATCCGCCACCGCGCCATAGAGTACCCGGTCCACCACATTGCCAAGCGCACCGCCCACCAGAAACCCGGCGGCGATCCGGTGCCACAAGCTACCTGGCTCCCTGTATATCCACCACAGGACTGCGGCGGCGATCGTCAGGGCCACGCCGATCAGCACCCAGCGCATCATCTCGCGCTGTTCGGCGCTGTCGAGAGACAGAAGGCCAAAATTGATCCCGTAATTCCAGGCCATGCGCAGGTTGAAATACGGATCCCACACATTGATCGCCAGTACACGGTCCAGGCTGAGCATATGCACCACGTAATATTTCGTGGCCTGGTCCGACAGGAATATGATGACCGCCACCCAGAACACGGTGCGCATGCTGCTCTCCTCGGGCTCGGGCGCGTCTTCGGTGCGGCCCGTTAGCTTTCTCGCGTCTTAGTGCCGGAAATGGCGCATCCCGGTCAAGACCATTGCCAGCCCGGCTTCGTCAGCGGCGGCAATCACCTCATCGTCGCGCATCGACCCGCCGGGGTGGATCACGGCGGTGGCGCCTGCTTCGGCCGCCGTGAGCAACCCATCGGCAAAAGGGAAGAAGGCGTCGGACGCCACCACGGAGCCCTGTGTGAGCGGCGTGGCCAGACCAAGCGCCTCGGCCATGTCCTGCGCCTTGCGCGCAGCGATCCGGCAGCTGTCGACCCGGCTCATCTGGCCTGCGCCGACACCCACGGTGGCGCCATCCTTCACATAGACAATCGCGTTGGATTTCACGTGTTTGGCGACTTTCCAGGCAAAAAGCATATCGGCCATTTCGGCCGCGCTCGGCTGGCGTTTCGTGACAACGCGCAGGTCATCTGCGTTGAGCCGCCCGTTATCCTTGTCCTGAACCAGGTAGCCGCCCGAGACCTGCTTGAGCATCATGCCCGCGGCACCCGGGTCCGCCAATCCCTGGGTGGTGAGCAGACGCAGGTTCTTCTTCTTGGCAAAGATACTCATGGCATCGGCGTCTGCACCGGGCGCGATCACCACTTCGGTGAAGATGCCCGATATTTCTTCGGCGGTAGGGCCATCGAGCGGTTGATTGAGCGCGATGATCCCGCCGAACGCAGAGGTGCGGTCGCAGTCAAACGCTTTCTTGTAGGCCTCAACCAGGCTTTCGCCACGCGCCACGCCACAGGGGTTGGCATGTTTGATGATCGCCACTGCCGGTCCCTCGGCCGGGTCGAACTCGCTCACCAGTTCAAACGCGGCGTCGGTGTCGTTGATGTTGTTGTAGCTCAGCTCCTTGCCCTGATGCTGGGTGGCGGTCGCCACACCGGGCCGGTCAGAGCCATCCACGTAGAACGCGGCATTCTGATGCGGGTTCTCGCCGTAGCGCAGGGATTGCGCCAGAGTGCCCGCTACCGCGCGGCGTTTGGGTGTTTCGATTCCCACCGCCCCAGCCATCCAGTTCGAGACGGCCGCGTCATAGGCTGCCGTGCGGGCATAGGCCTTCTGCGCCAGTTTCTTGCGGAACTTGGGACAGGTCTTGCCGCCATGCTGATCCAGGTCGCCGATAACGGCGTCGTAATCCTCCACGTCGACGACCACGGTCACGAAGGCATGGTTCTTTGCCGCCGCGCGGATCATCGCCGGGCCGCCGATGTCGATGTTTTCGACACAGGTGTCATAGTCGGCGCCCTTGGCAACGGTTTCCTCGAAGGGATAAAGATTGACCACAAGCAGGTCGATCGGGCCGATGCCGTGCTCGTCCATCGCGGCCTTGTGGTCGGCGTTGTCACGCAGCGCCAGAAGGCCACCATGCACCATAGGGTGCAGCGTCTTGACCCGGCCATCCATCATCTCGGGAAAGCCGGTAACCTCCGCAACATCCCGCACCTCCAGCCCGGCGTCCCGCAGGGCCTTGGCGCTGCCGCCGGTCGAGAGCAGTTCGACGCCGCGCTTGGCCAGCGCCCGGCCGAGCTCGATAAGGCCGGTCTTGTCGGATACGGAAAGGAGCGCGCGGGTCAGCGGTGCAAACTCGGTCATGTCTGGATCAGGTCCCTCAAGTGGTGTCAGGCGTCAGCTATCAGTCTTCGGCCAGAGGGTCCAACTCATCCACCGCGAGGTCGCGGATGCTGACCGGCGTTTCCTGTGCCTTGGCCAGGGACCATCTGACACGGCTCGCATACTGCATTATCCGCCCGGAGAGAACGATCTGCTTTGTCGCACGTGGCTTCAGCCGCAGCTTTTCCAGATAGACACTCGGTTCAACCGACATCTGGGCCACGCCATCGGTGCGGAAAATCCAGATTTCTCCGCTTTTCAGCGCCAGCGAGACAGCCGTCCCGCCCATATCGATGGAGGCATCGACATCCGGGTGCAGGTGAAAGCGGATGTCAAAGGGAATGCCCTGCAGGCTTGATCGGTCAAGGGCGGCATCGAACCGTGTGCGGTCTTCGTCGGTGAGTGTGACCAGCATGTCCTCTGATGCCATGCCACGCCCGTCAAAGGTCATTTCGATCTTGCGCACATGCGTCAGGCCATATTTGCGGCGATACCCGTCCTGTCCCCCTTCGAAGCGCAACCCGTCCTGCGCCTGGCTGATCTCGATCTGTACGTTGCGAGGGGTGTCATGCAGCCAGTCCCGTGCCTGGCCTTTCGCGCCGAGCGTCGAGCTGGAGCGCCCGTCGAGGATCAACGTGGAATGCGACGGCGTGGCGCGGCCCGCGCGCCTCCATTCGGGGCCGAAACTTGCCCCCGAGCCGCAGTTGACGATCACCGGCCGCCGTCCCGAGGTCAGTTCGAAGGCCAGCGTCGAGGCGTGCGCACCCACCGAGGCGCGCCCCTTGGGGGGTTGGCTTGCGTCTATGATGACACTGGTGCGCCCCGCGCTGAGCCGGGCAAATCCCATGGCCAGCCCATCCGCGGCCCGCGATTTCACGCCGCTGGTGGCCAGCGCGCCATCGAGCCGCCCTTCGAGCCCCCGCCCACCGCCATGGAAGCGCGCAAGCCCGCCATCGGCATGGCGCAGGGTCCGCAGGGTGGGGGCGATGCGCTCGATCGCGCTCCAATGGGCATTCCCTGGCGTGTGGCCCGTCTCCGATAGAGCGAGAGCGGCCCAGGTGAGCAGGGTGAAGACCTCCAGCAACTCCTCGGGGTTGCGTGTGGGCAGACCGCCCTGGCTGTCGATCTGGGAATCGCATTCACGGGCGAGGGCCGCCAGCGCCGGGGCGACATGTCCTTCCATCCCTTCCAGCGACAGCCCTGCATAGATCATGCCGGTGAGGGCCTCGAATCGCGACAGGCCCGGCGGAGAGGCTTTCCAGCGGCGGGAGAGAAACAGCGTCTGCTGGCCCAGGGAGCGCATGAAGGCTTCGGATTCCGCACTTTCCACGCCGTTCAGCAGAAACAGCGCATGGGTGATCCAGCGGATCAGTCGCCGCCCGGTGAGTTCAGGCGTCCAGCCGGGACCGCGTGCGCCGCCGTATCGGGCGATCCAGTCGATTGTCCAGCGCTGTGCGGCTTTGCGGGCCGGGGCATCACCTGCCGCGGCGAGGTCGTCGAGCCAGCCAAAGCCGTGCTGCTCGGCTTCGAATTCAGCATTGGGCGGCTTGAGTTCCCACATATCCACGCCCGGCGCCTGCAACAACGCGCCGCCAAAGACGAAGTTACCGGCACTCAACTGGCGCCCACGGGCAAAACTGCCGATCGTGCGCGGCTCGGGCTGAGAGATGAAGGCGGTCGCCGGACGTGCCCAGGTGGCCCGCCGCGCATGCAGACGGTTCAGAAAATGCGACCAGCGCGCCGAGATATCCTGTGGATCCGCTGAAACCATCTGCCTAGCCTCGTGACGCTCTTTACGGCGTTGTTTCGGCCAATATAGAGGTGCCAGCGGCGCAAGTCACCGCCAGAATGCAGCTTAGTTGTCCTTCGGCGGTTCCCGGCGCAGGACGGAGATATAGAACCCGTCCATCCCGCCACGGTCGGCCCAGTAATCGGGACGCAGGCGCAATCCGCCTTCTTCGGTGATCCAGGCCGGATCAATGCCCGGGCGCTCAAGCGCCGCGCGATCCGCAACGAGGCCCGGATGCCGCGCCAGCGCATCCTCTATCTGCACTTCCCCCTCATCCGGCAAGAGCGAGCAGGTGCAATAGACAAGGCGCCCGCCCGGTTTCAGAAGGCTCAGCGCATGGTCGAGCATGGCCTGCTGGAGGTCGATGAGCGCCCCGAATTCACTGCCATCCTTGGCGAAGGGCAAATCCGGGTGCCGTCGGATCGTGCCGGTGGCCGAACAGGGGGCATCCAGCAAAATCGCATCATACGGCCCGCCCGAATGGGTCAGCGCATCCTCGGTCAGGCAGGCGGCCGTGAGACCGGTACGCGCGAGGTTCTGCGTCACCCGTTCCATCCGTGTCGCGGAGACGTCGAGCGCCGTGACCGTCGCGCCAGCGGCGGCCAGTTGAAGCGTCTTGCCGCCAGGCGCCGCGCAGAGGTCGAGGATCGCCTCGCCCGGTTTGGGGTCCAGAACCTTGGCGGGGATTGCCGCCGCGGCGTCCTGTACCCACCAGTCGCCCGCATCATAGCCGGGCAGGGCCGAGACCTGTCCCGCTTCCCGTAGGCGGACGGTTCCCGTCGGAAGAACCGTGCCGCCGGTTGCCTTTGCCAAGGCATCGGGATCGCCTTTCGCCGTGAGGTCAAGCGGCGCACCGGCAAAGTGAACCTTCTCCATCGCGTTCATCACGCCTTGCCCATAGGCTTTCACCAGCGGCTCCCGAAGCCAGTTGCGTAACCGCGGAATGCGCAGGTCATGCCATTTGCGCGGCCCATCCTCGGCCACCTTGCGCAGAACCGCATTCATCAACCCCTTGAGATTGCCGTAGCGTCGGTGTCGCCCGATGATGGCAACCATATCGTTGACAACCCCGTGCGCATCCCCCCCGGTGCAGAGTTCCACAGTCCCCACGCGTAACAGGTTATGCACGGTCAGGGGCGGGGGTTTGCGGAGGAACTTCGACAGAATCCGGTCCGCCCGCTCCATGCCCCGCAACGTGTCCATGGCGAGGCGTTGCGCACGGGCGCGGTCCTCGGGGGGCAGGCGGTCGAGCGTACCCGAGGCGATGAGTTCCGGCATCAGCCGACCTTCGCCGATGATCTGGTCAAGCAGAACGGCAGCCTTGTGGCGTGCAGAGGGGGGCAGTGGGGGCATGTGGCGATTGGGCTCCTTGCCGGGGCGGGATGCGCGCGTATATCAAGGGTCAGACCACAAAGGAACCCGCGCCATGAGCGATACCGACCGAAAAGACCTGCCACCGGAAGCCCTCCGTGCCCTGGCAGAGGCCGAGGAACGCCGCGCCAAGGCTGCCGCGCTGGATCTGCCCAAAGAATTGGGCGGCCGCCGCGAAGGGCTGGAACCCGTGCGTTATGGCGATTGGGAGAAAAAAGGCCTGGCCATAGATTTCTGAGGCGTGTCGCCTCAGATCCTGCAAAGCGCCTCAGCGTTTTTTTCGGATAAAGCCGCAGGTCGTCGGGGCTGCGAGGGCCTCGCGCCCAGTCTTAGGCCTGCGCGCGCCGGTTTACTTCAGTCGCAAGTCCGCAGAATCGCCCACCCCCCGATCAGAGGTGAAACGCAGCGTGTCTCCCTGCACTTTCACTTCCTGGCAATTCTGTCCCAGATCATCTCCGCCCCAGTACAGGTCCCGGCAGAAATAGCCCGAATTCCACGACCAGGAGCCGGTGACATCATATCCGAACGCCCGACCCTGAATCTGACCATCAGGAGTGACCCGAAGTTTGATGCCGACACGGGTCAGTTCCCGGCCATCCAGCAAAGACACGAAGGTGTTGCGGTCATCGACCTTGTAAAAGCCATCGGCCTGTGCGGGCAGGGCAAACAGACCGACAAAGACAGCAGTGAGAACGTAGCGCATGGCATAGGCTCCTCAGGCGTACACCAACGAAATACGCAAGAGGCCCGAGGTTGGATCACCTGGTGAAGAAAATTTATTTCAGGCCCAGCACGTCCAGCATGTCATATTCACCCGGCTTGCGTCCCAGCCCCCACAGCGCTGCCTTCAGCGCGCCGCGCGCAAAGACCGCACGGTCGCTGGCAACATGGCGCAGGGTGATGCGCTCTCCTGCTGCGGCAAAGAGCACATCGTGTTCTCCGACGATATCGCCGCCGCGGATAGCGGTGAAGCCGATATGGCCGCGTTCACGCTTGCCGGTAATCCCATCGCGACCCCGGTCCGAGACCGCGCCAAGATCCACTCCCCGCCCGTCAGCGGCCGCTTCCCCCAACATCAGCGCGGTGCCGGAAGGGGCATCGACCTTCTGATTGTGATGGGCCTCGATGATCTCGATATCATAGTCTTCATCGAGTGCTGCGGCGACCTGTTTGGTCAGTTGCACCAGCAGATTTACGCCAAGGCTCATGTTGCCCGCACGGATAATGGTCGCGTGGCGCGCGGCCACATGAATGCGCGCCAGGTCCTCGTCCGTCATGCCAGTGGTGCCGATGACATGCACCGCCCGCGCCTGAGCGGCCAGCCCGGCGAAGGCGACAGTGGCGGCAGGTGAGGTGAAGTCGATTACCGCCTGTGCGCTGGCAAATGCCTCAAGCGGGTCATCCGTGACCGTCACTCCGGTCTCGGGCCCGCCCATCGCCGCGCCAATATCCTGTCCGATCCAGGCGTGGCCTTCGCGCTCCACAGCCCCCACGAGCCGCGCCTTGCTGCTGTCCTGAATGGTCCGGATCAGCATCTGGCCCATGCGGCCGGATGCTCCTGTGACGACGATCCCGGGGCTGTCGGTCATCTCTTTCTCCCTTTTTGCCGCGCATTCCATAGCCCGGACCGCCAGTGTCAGACAATCGTCAATCTGCCGAATTGCCAGCAAGTTCTGGTCAGAAAAACCCCCGTCAAAGCCAGGATGCGCGCGCAGAGCGCCCGATCTGCGGGGTTATCGCTTGGCAAATCAGGGCGCACCGCTTAGATGCAGCCCATGGCAAAGAACAAGTTTCATGACGGACCCGGTCCCTCCCAGCGCCAGTTGCGCGTGGGAGAGCTGATCCGGCGCGCCTTGTCGGAGGTGCTGACGCGCGGCGACGTGCATGACCCTGAGCTCAACCGGCTTTCGGTCACGGTCGGTGAAGTGCGGATGTCGCCCGACCTCAAGGTGGCCACCGCCTATGTCAGCGCCCTGGGCGGCGCGGGCGAGGCGGATCTGATTCCGTTTCTGGCGCGCAATAAGCCTGAGCTGCGCCGGATCATCGGCAAGACGCTGGCACTCAAATACGCCCCGGATCTGCGCTTTCGCCATGACACGACCTTTGACCAGATGGATGAAGCACGCCGCCTGTTCGCACAGGAGGAAGTGCGCCGGGACATCGAGGAATAACCGATGCGCTGGCTCGTCTCGGCGCTGATGCTTCTGGCCCTGCCCGCCGCTGCGGTCGAGTGCCGCGATCTGCGGTTTCAGGACCAGGTGTTCACCTTGTGCGAAGTGAACACTGCCACCGAGGATCTCCGGCTTTTCCTGACGGACCCGGAGACAGGCCGCCCCCTGGGCAGTTTTGAGAATGTCGAGGCCCGGCTTGGCGCGGGGGGAGAGCGGCTCGCCTTTGCGATGAACGCTGGCATGTATCACGCTGACCGCAGCCCTGTCGGCCATTATGTCGAGGACGGTCAGGAACGCAGCCCCGTGATCAGCAGCGATGGACCTGGGAATTTCGGACTTCTGCCCAACGGTATCTTCTGTGTGAGCGACGGCGTCGCGAGGGTGATCGAAACCCGGCGGTTTCTGCGAGAGCGCCCCGCCTGCCGGTATGCCAGTCAGTCGGGGCCGATGCTGGTGATTGATGGTGCGCTTCACCCGCGCTTCCTGAAGCAGAGCGACAGCACGTATATCCGCAATGGGGTGGGCACCACGGCGGATGGCAAGACGGCCTATTTCGTCATCTCGCAAGCGGCCGTGAATTTTTACACTTTTGGTAGCCTCTTCAAAGAGGTGCTGAAGGTGCCGCAGGCGCTCTATTTCGACGGGAATATCTCACGGCTTTATGCGCCGGGGATCGGCCGGAGCGACGGCGGCTTTCCAATGGGGCCGATTGTGGGCGTTGTCGCCTCAAGCGAGTGATTGACGCCTCGCGCGTGCTGCGTTACGCCGCCCGCTCAGACATCAGCGAAAGGCCACCCATGGCACGCAAACGCAAAGGGCGCGATATTTCCGGCTGGCTGGTCGTGGATAAGCCGGCGGGACTTACCTCCACCGCGGTGGTCAACAAGGTGCGCTGGGCGCTGCAAGCCCGCAAAGCGGGCCATGCCGGCACACTGGACCCGGAAGCGACCGGTGTGCTTGCCGTGGCTTTGGGCGAGGCAACCAAGACCGTGCCCTATATCACTGACGCGTTGAAAGCCTATGCCTTCGAGGTGCGTTTCGGGGTGGCCACCAACACAGACGATGCCGAAGGCGAAGTGATTGCCACATCGGATGCGCGTCCCGATGAAGAAGAGATCAAACGCGCGCTGGGTGCATTCGTGGGGGATATCATGCAGGTGCCCCCGAAGTTTTCCGCGGTCAAGATAGACGGACAACGGGCCTATAAGTTGGCGCGTGAGGGCGAGGATGTCGAGATTGCCGCGCGCCCCTTATGGGTCGAGGAGCTGGTATTGACCGATCGCCCCGACACCGATCGCGCGGTGCTGGAAATGACCTGCGGCAAGGGCGGTTATGTGCGCGCCATTGCCCGGGATCTGGGCGAGGCACTGGGCTGTCATGGGCATGTCACCTGGCTGAGGCGGCTCTGGTCCGGCCCGTTTGATGCCGACGACGGGATCAGTTTCGAGATGATCGAGAAGCTGGCCCAGACGCCAGAGCTTGATACCTATCTCAAGCCGCTGGAGATGGGCCTTGCCGAACTGCCTATGGTGACATGTTCAGCCGAGAATGCGGCGCGGCTGCGCAACGGCAACCCGGCGATGGTGCTGGGCGGCGACGTGGAATACGGCGATGAATGCTGGGCCGCGCATGAGGGGCGGGCCGTAGCCGTGGGCCGGTTCAAGGGCGGAGAGTTGCATCCCTCCCGCGTGATCCTGCCACAGGAGCGCGCGTGAGCACGCAAGCGCATGACCCCGGCGGCAAGGTTCGCCTCAAGCTGCCCGACGGGGTGGAGGGCGGCGCGACCTTCTCCGATTGTGGGCGCTACCGGCAGGCATTGACACGCGACTGGACGCCCGAAGGTGAACCCGCCCGCGCCATTCTTTTCATCGGGATGAACCCGTCTGTGGCCGATGCGGCCGCCTCGGACCCGACCTGCCACCGGGAGCTGATGTTTGCCCGTGACTGGGGCTATACGCGTTACCTTAAGGGGAACATGCTCGATTGGCGCGCGACCTCGCCCAAGGACATCCCGCCCGATCCGGCGCTGGCCTGTTCTGCGGCGAACATTCCCTCGCTGGTCGAAATGGCGCGCGAGGCGGAAACGGTGGTCATGGCCTATGGCAAGCTGCATGCCCGGTTTCAGCCCGTGGTGCGCGAGGTGTTCGACGCGATCACGGCGCTTGGCAAACCGCTTCAGTGCCTCGGGGTGAACAAGGACGGCTCGGCCAAACATCCGCTCTATCTGCGCAAGGACACGGTGCTGCAGGAATTTGTGCTGCCGTTTTAGGGTGGGGGCTCACTCCAAAGGAAAAGGGCGCCCGGTAGGCCGAGCGCCCTTTCTCAATCGCTGTGTCGCTTATGACTATTCGTCTTGCACGATGGACAGGGCCACGAAGCGCGGCTCACCGGCGCGGCGCACCAGCAGAAGAAGCGACTTGCGCCCGCCTTCTTCGGCCTCGGCGATGCGGTCTTCCAGATCGGTGATGCTGAGCACTTTCTGCTGTCCGGCTTCGGTGATCAGGTCACCGGCGCGCATGCCTTTTTCATAAGCCTCCGCCAGCGTGTCCACGTCCTTGACAACGAGGCCGGTGGCGTTGTCGCCCAGGTCGAGCTGACCGCGCAGTTCGTCATCAAGCGGGCTCAGCGTCAGGCCGAGGACCACCTTTTCCATCGGCTCTGCTTCTCCATCCTCACCTTGCTGCACCGCGGGAACAGCACCCTCGGCTGCCTCGCGACGGCCAAGCGTGATCTTGAGCGTTTGCGTCTTGCCCTCGCGGAAAACCACGACGCGCACCGATTTGCCGACTTCCGAATTGCCGACCCGACGGACAAGGTCACGCGTGTCTGAGACGTCATGGCCGTCGAAGCTCATGATCACGTCACCGGCCATCATGCCGCCTTCCTTGGCGGGGCCATCGGGCACATCGGTGACCATGGCGCCTGCGGTTTTCTCAAGGCCGATGGCTTCGGCCACATCGTCAGTCACGTCCTGGATGCGCACACCCAGCCAGCCGCGGCGGGTCTCGCCGTATTCCTGAAGCTGATCGACGACGCGGGTCACCACATTGGAGGCCATCGAGAAGCCGATGCCGATCGAGCCGCCATTGGGGCTGAGGATTGCGGTGTTCACGCCGATCACCTCACCATTGAGGTTGAAAAGCGGCCCGCCCGAGTTGCCGCGGTTGATGGCGGCGTCGGTCTGGATGTAGTCGTCATAGGTGCCGCTGAGGGCGCGGTTGCGGGCCGAAACAATCCCGGCGCTGACCGAGAAGCCCTGACCCAGCGGGTTGCCCATGGCCATGACCCAGTCGCCCACACGCGCGGTGTCGCTGTCGCCGAAGCTGACGAAGGGCAGGGGGCCGTCGGCCTCTACCTTGAGCAGCGCGATATCGGTTTTGGGGTCCGTGCCGATCACTTTGGCTTCCAACTCGTCGCCGGAATAGAACTCGATGATGATCTCATCGGCGGATTCAATGACGTGATTGTTGGTAACGATGTAGCCATCTTCGGAAATCACGAAGCCCGATCCCAGCGCCGAGGTGCGGCGCGGGCGGTCTCCCTGACCGTTCCGATCACGGAATTCGCGGAAAAAATCCTCAAACGGCGAGCCATCGGGCACAATGGGCGACGGCCCAGAGCCCTGTGCGACCACGGTCGAGGTGGTGATGTTGACCACGGCGGGGCTGATCTTTTCGGCCAGATCGGCAAAGCTGTCAGGTCGGGCCTGGGCCGCGATTGCCTGCGCAATCAAAAGCCCCAGAGCCAGCGCCATGAGCCAAAGGGCACGCAGCCCCCGGGCGGTCTGGATAGATGTTGAATGGGTTTGGACGTTCACTCCCGGATCTCCTCTTTGTCCGTGTTCTGCCCTGTCGAGGCAGGATCCTGCATGCGCTAGATGTAGGAACGCTTGCCCGAAACACAAAGGCCACAACCCTGTGTCACGCTCATGTGATCCCATTGTGACATGTCATTCAAGCCCCAAGAGACTTGGCGATCCAGAGCAGGATGACCCCGATCACCAGCGCGGTGAGCCCCATCAGCCGACGTTGCTCGATGCTGAGGGCGCGCATGGCAGCGAGCAGGTCCTCAATAAGCGAAGGGGCCAGTGCATAGACCAGCCCCTCCACAACCAATACAAGCCCCAGCGCCAGAAGCGCGGTTTCGATCATTGCACGCCTGCGTCTTTCGCGGCCTTGCCCTGATCCGAGCGCAGGTAGTTGAAGAACTCGCTGTCGGGGCTCATCACCATAGACGAGTTGGAGCCTTTGAGAGCCTTGCGATAGGCATTGAGCGAACGGTAGAATTCAAAGAATTCTTCATCCGCGCCAAAGGCTTCGGCAAAGATCGCGTTGCGTTTGGCATCAGCTTCACCGCGGGTGATTTCGGCCTGGCGGTTCGCGTCCGACACGATTTCGACCTGGGTCCTGTCGGCCTGGGCGCGGACCCGTTGCGCGGCTTCGTTACCACGGGCGATCTCGTCAGCGGCTTCGCGTTCACGCTCGGCGCGCATCCGGGCGAAGGTGGCGTCGAGGTTCTGGCGCGGCAGGTCGGTGCGTTTGAGCCGCACGTCGATGATCTCCACGCCGAGCTGTTCAGCCTCAGTAATGGCGCCATTGCGGATTTGCAGCATCAGCGCCGCCCGGTCCGAGCTCAGGATGTCGTTGGAGCTGACACCACCCAGAACTTCCCGGGTTTCCGACCGAAGGATCGAGTCGAGCCTGTCCTCGGCGGAGGCGATGCCGCCCACACCGACCGCCTGCCGGAATTGTTCCACATCGGTGATCCGGTAGCGCGCGAAGGCGTCCACCACCAGGCGACGGTCATCCAGAGGCGTGATCTCCAGCGGGTCGATGTCGCGGCTCAGGATCCTGTCGTCATAGCGCACAACCTCCTGAATCAGCGGGATCTTGAAGGCGAGGCCCGGGTCTTCCTTGACTTTGACCACCCGGCCAAACTGAAGCACCAGCGCCTTTTCGCGCTCGTCCACGATGAAAATGGCCGACAGGCCCGCGATGATCGCCAATACGAGGATCGGCAGAAGCATGGTTGATTTCCGCATCTTACTGACCTCCCGTCTGCGACCGGCGCAGTTCATTCAGGGGCAGGTAGGGCACGATGCCCTGACCGCCGCCGCCCACCTGATCGTCAAGGATGATCTTGTCGATATCGCCAAGAACATCTTCCATCGCCTCCAGATAGAGACGCTTGCGCGTTACTTCCGGGGCTTTCTGGTATTCGGTCAGAACCGCGGTGAAGCGGCTGGCTTCACCCTCGGCTTCGTTGACGACCTGCGCACGATAGGCTTCGGCTTCTTCAAGCGTCTGCGCCGCCTGACCACGGGCTTCGGCCAGCACACGCGCGGCATAGGCATCCGCCTGTTTTTCCAGCCGGTCACGTTCCTGCTCGGCGGCCTGCACGTCGCGGAAGGCGTCGATCACCTGTTGCGGCGGGTCGGCCTTGTCGAAGTTGACGCGGATGATGTTCACGCCGCTGTCATAGCTGTCCAGCGTCGACTGGATCAGATCTTCAAGCTGCGACGCGATGATGCCACGGTCGCGGTTGAGGATCGGAGCGAGGCGCGATTGCGCGATGATCTCGCGCATGGCGGATTCGCTCACCGCCTGAATGGTCTGGCGCGGGTCGCGCAGGTTGAAGAGGTATTTTGCCGGGTCGTTGATGTTCCAGACCACCTGGAAATCGATGTCGACGATGTTTTCGTCCCCGGTCAGCATCAGCCCGGCCTCTGAGCCGCGCCCGCCGACGCCGATATCTTCGTTCTGTTCGCGGGTCACGGGCAGTTTTTCATAGGTCACCAGCGGCCAGGGGGCGAAGTTCAGGCCCGGATTTGCTGTGCGGTAATAATCGCCCAGAAAGAGCTCGACCGACTGTTCTTCTGGCTTGACCGTGTAGAAGCTCGCCGCTGCCCAGAGCACCGCAGCAATCGCAGCCCCGATCAGTATCGTGCCACGTCCGAATTGGGGGCCTTCTCCGCCGCCGGTGCCACGCGATCCGCCGGAGCCGCCACGCCCGCCCATCAGGACGCGCAACTGATCCTGGCCTTTCTTCATAAGCTCATCAATTTCGGGGATTTGCGGCCCGCCTTCATTCGGCGGTCTGCGCCCGCCATTGCCACGGTTGCCACCGCCGCGACCATCGTCGCCGCCATTGCCTCCGCCTGAATTTCCGCCGCCGCCCCAAGGGCCGCCAGATGGTCCAGCCATAAATTCTCAATCCTTATCTTAGCGTCGTATTCCTGACGTTTTCTCTAAACTGTGCAGCGCGGCTCAAAAATCAAGCCGTTCGGACAGGTGTTTTCATCGTCACAAGCTCTTCGGACATGGTGGGATGCACCGCGACCGTGCGGTCGAAGTCTTCCTTGGTCGCGCCCATCTTCACGGCGATACCGGCCAACTGGATCATCTCGCCTGCGCCGGGGGCCACGATATGACAGCCCAGAACCTTGCGGGTGGCCTGGCTGACGATCAGCTTCATCAGAACCCGATCGGACCGACCGGCGAAGGCAGTCTGCATCGGTTTGAACGACGTGGCATAAACTTCGATCGGCTCCTGCTCGCGCGCCTCTTCTTCACTCAGCCCCACCGTGCCCATCTCGGGCTGGGTGAAGATTGCGGTCGGGATCAGGGCGTGATCCACCGGGGTCGGGTTGGCGTTGAACACCGTTTCGACAAAGGCCATGCCCTCGCGGATCGCCACGGGCGTAAGATTGACCCGGTCGGTCACATCGCCAATGGCATAGACCGACGGCACCCGGGTCTGGCTAAACTCATCGACCACGATCTCACCCTTGCGGCCCAGTTCAATTCCTGCGGTATCCAGGCCCATATCGGAGGTGTTGGGCGCGCGGCCGGTGGCGAACATCACCTGTTCGAACACCTCTTCCATCCCGTTGGTGGCCTTCACGCGATAGCCGCCCTCAACCGGGGTCATCTCAAGGATATTGGTGCCAAGATGCAGGTTTACGCCGTTCTGGATCATCTCGTCCGCGATCAGCCCGCGCGCCTCTTCGTCGAAGCCGCGCAGGATCTGAGCGCCACGGTAGAATTGTGTGACCTGCACGCCCAGCCCGTTCAGGATTCCGGCGAATTCGCAGGCAATGTAGCCACCACCGATGATCAGGATGGATTTCGGCAACTCTTCGAGATGGAAGATGTCATTGCTGGTCAGCGCATGTTCGGCCCCCGGCAGCTCGGGCTTCACCGGGCGGCCGCCCGTGGCGATCAGGATATGCTTGGCTGTCTTTGTCTCGCCGGTGCTGAGCTCGACCGTATGCGCATCCGCAAGCCGTGCGCGCGCGTCGAAGGTTTCGACCCCGTTCGAGCTGAGGATTTTGCGATAAACGCCTTCGAGCCGGTCCAGCTCGGTATGCAGCTTGGTCTTGAAGGCGGTCCAGTCAAAACCGCCGGCATGTACGGTCCAGCCATAGGATTGCGCGTCTTCGATGGCGGCGGGGAACTCGCTGGCGAAAACCATGAGTTTTTTCGGGACACAGCCCCGGATCACGCAGGTGCCGCCATAGCGGTCCTCTTCGGCCAGCGCCACCTTGGCACCGCCCTGTGCCGCCACCCGCGCCGCGCGCACCCCGCCAGAGCCGCCGCCGATGACAAAGAGATCGTAGTCAAACGCCATATGTGGTTAGTCCATCATGTCTTTGAACAGGTTGTCCGATTCCAGAAAATCGAGGCGATCCTCTTCGACAGTGCCCTCGTTGATATCGCGGGTCTCCACCTTGCCATCGGCAAAGCCCAGGATCACCACGTCGCAGATATCCACGAAAAGCCCGTTTTCAACCACGCCCGGCACCTGGTTCAGTACCAGCGAAAGCTGCCGTGCATTGCCGATCCGTCCGAGGTGCAGATCAAGGATGTGATTGCCCTCATCGGTGACGTAAGGATGATCGCCATTCATCCGCAGGGTCGAATCGCGGCCCATCACATCCATGGAAATAAGCATTTCTTCCACCAGGCTCTTGGTGGTCTGCCAGCCAAAGGGGATCACTTCGATGGGCAGGGGGAAGGCACCCAGATGCTCGACCTCTTTCGAGGCGTCGGTGATCACGATCATCTGGTCCGACGCGGTTGCCACGATCTTTTCCTGCAACAGCGCACCGCCGCCGCCTTTGATCAGGTTGAGGTCTCCATCGAACTCGTCGGCACCATCGATGGTGACATCCAGCCATTTGGCCTCATCGAGGCTGATCACCTCGATCCCGACCTCGCGGGCCAGGTCCGCGGTGCGGGTCGAGGTCGGCACGCCTTTGATCTTCAACCCGTCTTCGCGCACCATCTCGCCCAGGCAGCGCACCATCCAGGCCGCCGTGCTGCCGGTGCCCAGGCCCACTCGCATCCCGTCTTCGACGAAATCCACAGCGCGCTTGGCGGCTACGAATTTGGCTTTGTCGATGGGTGACAATTCCCCGCTCATGGCAGTCCTCCCCAAGTGTTCGCGCCGGTTATACCGGGGATGCGCGCGGGGTGCGAGGGGCAATTGCCCTGCATCGGGAGGCCATTGCCGGGTTAACGCCGCACTTGCAGAGTTTCACGGCGCATTTAAATCCTTTTCCGGAGTAACTGACTGATATATGTCTGGGCGGTCCGGGACTCCCCCGAAATGCAAAGCGATCAAAAGGCAGTCTGCTTACATGTTTCTGTCCGTTTTCGAGATGTTCAAAGTGGGGATCGGCCCGTCCTCATCCCATACGATGGGGCCAATGGTGGCCGCGGCCAAATTCCTTGATGCGATGCGTGCTTCGCCGTTTGAGTTTCACGGCTTGCGTGGCTCGCTGCATGGATCGCTGGCCTTCACCGGCGTGGGTCATGCGACGGACCGTGCAACTGTTCTTGGCCTCGCCGGATTTCTTCCTGACACCTATGACCACGAGAAGGCCGAAGCGGTCCTGACCCAGATCCGCGAAACCCATACCGTGCGTCCCGAGGGTCTGCCTGAACTGCAGTTCAATCCAAAAGACGATCTGGTCTTTGACTTCGGCCCGAATCTGCCCGGCCATGCCAACGGGATGATTCTGATGGCCACGGACAAGCAGGGCGATGTCATCCTGCAGGAGACTTACTATTCCATTGGCGGCGGCTTTGTGATGACCGAGGCCGAGCTGGCCGCGGGCCGCAACACAGACGAAGGCGCGCCGGTGCCCTATCCGTTCAAATCCGCCGCCGAGATGCTGGATATGGCCGAGACATCCGGCAAGAGCATCGCCGAGATGAAGAAGGCCAACGAACATTCGCGCGGCGGGCCGGAGAACCTGCGGTCGGGCGTGGCGCGGATCTGGCAGGTGATGAACGACTGCATTGATCGCGGCCTGGAGAACGACGGCACGCTGCCCGGCGGGCTTAATGTGCGCCGTCGTGCAAAAGGTATCCATGATGCGCTGTTGGCGGAACGCGGCACAAACCTGAATGCGCCACACAAGATCAATGACTGGATCAGCGTTTACGCCATGGCCGTGAACGAGGAGAACGCCGCTGGCGGGCAGGTTGTGACCGCACCGACGAATGGCGCGGCGGGCGTGGTACCTGCCGTGATCCGGTACTACCTCGACCATGTGCCGGGTGCGACCGAGGCGAAGGTGGAAGAGTTCATGCTTACCGCCGCGGCCATCGGCGGACTGGTGAAGTTCAACGCGTCGATCTCTGGCGCCGAGGCAGGTTGTCAGGCCGAGGTGGGCAGCGCGTCGGCCATGGCCGCGGCAGGGCTCGCGGCGGTGATGGGGGGCACGCCAATGCAGATCGAGAATGCCGCCGAGATTGCGCTGGAGCACCACCTCGGAATGACCTGTGACCCGGTCAAGGGGCTGGTCCAGGTGCCGTGTATCGAGCGTAATGGCCTGGGTGCGATCAAGGCTGTGTCGGCTGCGTCGCTGGCCATGCGCGGCGATGGTACGCATCTTGTACCGCTTGACGCCTGTATCGAGACCATGCGCCAAACCGGCCTCGACATGAGCGAGAAGTACAAGGAAACGTCGCTTGGCGGACTGGCGGTGAACGTGCCGAACTGCTGAGCTCAGCGCTCGCTCACCACGATTTCAATCTCATTGCTTTCCAGAAGGCGGCGGATGTCCTGTGGCGGTGTCTTGTCGGTGAACAGCAGATCTATCTGAGATAGCTTTTCCAGCACGACAGGCGCCCTTTTGCCCAGTTTTTCGCTGTCAGCGACCACCACGCAGACCTGGGCGTTGTCCATCGCGATCTGCGCGAGATTTGCCTCTTGCAGGTCGTGGAGCATGAGCCCGAATTCGGCATTGATTGCGCCGACGGACAGGATTGCGAAGCGCACATTGAGCCGACGAATGAGGTCATGGGCCTCAACCCCGAACGCCCCGCCGTCATGCGGCCGCAGTTCTCCGCCCGCCATGAACACCCGGTTGTTGTTTCTGGTGGCGAGTGTGCTGGCCACAAAGGCGGAGTTGGTCACCACGAAAAGATTGCTGTGGTCCTGAAGTGCAAGCGCCACATAGGCCGTGGTCGAGCCGATATCGAGAAAGACACTGTCGCCGTCGTTGATCGTCTCGGCAACGGCTTTGGCGAGCACCTCTTTGGAATCCGCCTTGCTTTCGAGCCGGTTCCGGAAGGTCGGCTCGTTCAAGTCGTCGACCAGGTGAACCCCGCCATGCACCTTCCGTACGATCCTCTTTTCTTCGAGACTGCGGATATTGCGCCTGATCGTTTCATTCGTCACCTCCAGCTCTTTCGCCAGATAGCTGATGCGACAAGACCCGCCGGTTCGCCGCAGGGCCCGTAGAATTTCCTCTTCGCGTTGATTGGTCGTGATGTGATTCATGAAACTCTGCCTGCTCGGGTGCGTCTGGCGTTCTTAGCAATCAAAGCCACATAAAGCAATAAAATGCTGCGAAATATCCAGCTTTACGCCTCTAATTTAGGCTTAATATCCGATTTTGAGGTGCGAAATTTGATTATTCTTGACATAAAGGCAGGCCGATCGCAGAATTTCACATACAGAGATCAAAATACCAACAAAAAGCCACATTATTGGGAGGTTGAACAATGAATAAAATGTTGAAAGTGAGCTTGATAGCTCTGACAGCGGCGGTTGGGGGCAACGCGGTATCAGCGGCCGATTCAACTGATCCGATAAAGCTGACGCTTCATGACTGGTCCGGCCAGCTGATCAACACGAAGATCATGGGCAGCATCCTGGAAGAGGCGGGATACTACGTCGAATATGTGCAGGCCGATTACATCGCGCAATTCGCGGGGCTCAAATCGGGCGATTTGCACCTGGCGATGGAAATCTGGGAAACCACAGGCCGCGAGGCGCTGGATGAAGCCGTGGCAACCGGCAAGGTCGTCAATGTTGGTGAGACCGGGCTCCAGGCCATCGAGGAATGGTGGTATCCGCTTTACATGAAGGATCGGTGCCCGGGCCTTCCCAACTGGGAGGCGCTGAAGGACTGTGCCGAGGAGTTCGCCACGGCCGAGACATCTCCGAACGGGCGCTATGTGGGCGGACCGGTGACCTGGGGCGGCTTTGACGACGAGCGGGTAGAGGCGCTGGAGCTGGACTTTGAAGTGGTTCATGCCGGAACCGATGCCGCGCTTTTTGCCGAGCTGGAATCGGCCTATCAGCGCGAAGATCCCGTCATTCTCTGGGTGTATGTCCCGCACTGGGCCCCTGCGAAATATGAAGGCGAGTTTGTCGAGTTCCCGGCCTATACGCCGGAGTGCTATTCCGATCCGTCCTGGGGCATCAATCCGAACATGGCCTATGATTGCGGCAAGCCGCGTGGCCCGATCTGGAAAGCTGCGTGGTCCGGCCTTCAGGAGAAATGGCCCGGCGCTTATGACATCATCGAGGATTACACGATCACCAACGAGGAAATGAGCGCCATGGTCGGGCGCGCCGACCTGGACGGTGTCGATATCGATACGGTGGTCGCGGACTGGATGAGCGAGAACAAGGACCGCTGGTCGGCCTGGATTGCAGACTGAGTTCTCCCTGCCCGGGCGGGGCCTGGCTCTGCCGACCCGCCCGGTGCTTTCAAGACCCTTCCCCTGGATGGCCCGATGACCCCCAAGACAAAGATCTTGTGCCGGAACGTGTGGAAACTCTATGGCCCACATGCCGAAACGTTTCTCAAACAGGATCGCCCGCCGAGCGGCGAAGCCCTGGCCAAAGCAGGGCTGATCGGGGCTGTCCGGGATGCCTGTCTGGAGATCTACGAGGGCGAAATTTTCGTGATCATGGGCTTGTCGGGCTCTGGCAAGTCTACTCTTGTGCGTTGCCTGTCGCGGCTGATCGAGCCGACCGCGGGCGAGGTTCTGTTTGACGACATCAACCTGCTGCAGGCCAGCGAGGCCGAGATGATCGAGATCAGACGGCACAAGATGGGCATGGTGTTTCAGCATTTTGCGCTGCTCCCGCATCTGAGCGTTTTGCAGAACGCGATGTTCCCGCTGACCGTGCAGGCGGTGCCCAGGGGCGAAGCCGAGGCGCGTGCGCGCGAGGTGGTGGAACTGGTGGGGCTGAAAGGGCGCGAGGATTATTTTCCGCGAGAGCTGAGCGGGGGGCAGCAGCAGAGGGTCGGTATTGCGCGGTCGCTTGTGACCGAACCAGACATCTGGTTCCTTGATGAGCCCTTCTCGGCGCTGGACCCGCTTATCCGGCGGGAAATGCAGGATGAGTTTCTGCGTCTTCAGGCACGGCTGCACAAGACCATCGTTTTCATTACCCATGACTTCGAGGAAGCGGTCCGCCTTGCTGACCGCATCGCCATTATGAAGGATGGCGAGGTGATCCAGATCGCGACCCCCGAAGAGCTGGTCATGCACCCCGCAACGGATTATGTCGCCGAGTTCACCAAGCACATCCCGCGCTCCAAGGTGCTTACCATCGGGGGTGTCATGACCTCTGGGCCCGGCGGTGAGGGCGAGCCCGTTGCTCTCAAGACACCTGTGGCGGATGTTGCCGAGAGAATTATTGCGGCGGATGGGCCTATCCCGGTGGCGGATGACCAGGGCCGGATCGTTGGTCATGTCGATCGCAAATCCATTGCGCATGTGCTGTTTGCCAACGGGGGCGGGATATGACCCCGGTGCTGCAAAGACGCCGTGTGCTTATCCTGACCCTTGTGCTTGGAACGGTCGTTCTGGGCCAGTTCGGCAGTGAGCTTGCCAAGGCGCTTGATGCACGCTGGCTGGTGAAGTTTCCCTCTGCCTGGACGGTGCCATTCAAAACGAGCATCTCTCAGGGGATGAACTGGCTGGTGGAAGACGCGCGCATCGGCCCGGTTTCATTCACCGATGTCACGCGGGCCATCGCCTGGCTCATCAACCAGCCGTATCAGCTGGTGCTGGCGCTTCTGTCGACCGGCTTTGTCAGCGGCCGGGGCGATGAGGCCGTGACCTATCTGCCGGCAATGAGCTGGATCGCCGTCACCGCCGCCGTCGCCGCGCTCGGGCAATATTGCCGCGATTGGGGGCTCGCAGCGCTGGTGGGGGCGTGTTTTGTCTATCTCGCCATTTTCGGACAATGGGACAGCGCGATGGTGACGCTTGCCTCAGTACTGATCGCAGTGCCCATTGGCGCGGGCGGCGGGCTGATCGTTGGGATATGGGCCTATCGGAACCCGTGGTTTGAAAGAGTGGTAACGCCTGTCCTCGACCTGATGCAGACGATCCCTATCTTTGCCTATCTGGTGCCGATCCTGTTCATGTTCGGGTTCGGTCCGGTCGCGGCGCTTGTGGCGACGATCATCTATGCCACCCCGCCGATGGTACGGGTCACCATATTGGCGCTCAAGGCTGTGGATCCGGAAATCCGCGAGTTCGGCAAGATGGTTGGCACCACGAAGCGACAGCTCATGTGGCGCGTGCTGGTGCCATCGGCGCTGCCAAGCCTGATGGTCGGCGTCAACCAGGTGATCATGCTCACGCTGAACATGGTGATCATCGCCTCGATGATCGGGGCCGGAGGGCTCGGTTTCGATGTGCTTTCGGCGTTGCGGCGGCTGGATATCGGCGCCGGATTCGAGGCCGGGACCGCCATCGTTGTACTGGCTATAGCCGTGGACCGGTTGAGCCAGGCTTTTGCCGAGCGCACCGGGCAGGTGCATCACCAGAGCGACGGCAAATGGCTTGCGCGACACAAGCGGACCGTGACGGTGATTGTGCTGCTGGTTCTGACCTGGGGTCTGGGGCGTTTTGTCCCCGCGCTGCTGGAATACCCGGAGGGCCAGACCATCACCACCGGGGCGTTCTGGGACGATCTGGTGAAATATCTCAACGTCAACTTTTTCGATGCGTTCGAGGCGGTCAAGCTCTTCTTTCTGACCTGGTTCATGCTGCCCATCAAGAAGACATTGCTGGGCATTCCCTGGCCCTGGGCAATTGCCATGCTCACGCTGATAGGCTGGTCTGCGGGCGGTTGGCGGCTGGGGGTCATGTGCGCGGTGATGTCGGGGCTGATCCTGCTCTCCGGGCTCTGGGCCAAGGCGATGGTGACGGTCTATCTCTGCGGCGCGTCGGTGATCCTGGCGACGCTGATCGGTGTGCCGCTGGGCGTGCTCGCGGCGCTCAACAGGCGAGCGGGCGCGGTCATCAATCTATTCATAGACACGCTCCAGACCTTGCCGAGTTTTGTCTATCTCATCCCGGTGGTGATGCTGTTCCGGGTCGGGGATTTCACCGCGATGATTGCCATCGTGCTCTATGCTCTTGCTCCGGCGGTGCGCTATGCGGCGCATGGCATCCGATCGGTCAGCCATGACCTGATCGAGGCGGGGATCGTTTCGGGGTGCACGAAGGCGCAACTCCTGCGCCTGATCCGTATGCCCATGGCGCTGCCCGAGATCTTGCTCGGCATCAATCAGACGATCATGCTGGCGCTCTCGATGCTCGTGATCACGGCACTTGTCGGTACCCGCGACCTGGGCCAGGAGGTGTATATCGCGCTCACCAAGGCCGACACCGGCCGGGGGCTCGTCGCCGGGCTTGCCATCGCCTTTATCGCCATCATCGCCGACCGGCTTGTGAATGCCGGTGCCCGGCGCGCACGTATTCGTTTCGGATTGGAGAGCTGACCATGGCTGACATCCCTCAACGCCTTCGAGATCTCCCGCTCTGGCAGGGTGAGATAGAAGCCACCCCCCTGACCGGCGGGATCACCAATGTGAACTACCTGGTGAAAGACGCAGAGCGCAAATACGTGGTGCGTTTGGGTGATGATATCCCGCTGCATCAGGTCATGCGGTTTAACGAACTGGCTGCGAGCCGTGCGGCCCATGCCGCCGGTATCTCGCCGGAGGTGGTCTATGCCGAGGATGGCATCACTGTACTGGATTACATCGACAGCCGGACACTGACGGAAGAGGATGTGCGTTCAGAGGTGTATCTGCCAAAGGCGCTGGACCTGGTCATTCGCTGTCACCGCGAGGTGCCGCAATATCTGCGCGGGCCGGTCCTGGTTTTCTGGGTATTCCATGTCATCCGCGACTATGCCGCGACGCTGACCGCACGCGAAAGCAGCCATTTGACGAAGCTCGCAGAGCTTGTTGCGATCGGCAACAGATTGGAACGCGCAACCGGACCCTTCGAGATGGTCTTTGGTCATAATGACCTGCTTTGCGGGAACTTCCTGGACGATGGCGCACGGCTTTGGCTGATCGACTTTGACTATGCGGGTTTCAACTCTCCTCTGTTTGATCTGGGCGGGCTGGCTTCGAACAACGGGCTGAGTCCGGAACAGGAAGACTGGATGCTTGAAACCTATTTCGAAGCGCCGGTTTCCGACGCCCTGCGCAAACGTTACGGGGCGATGAAATGCGCGTCACTGCTTAGGGAAACCATGTGGAGCATGGTCTCGGAACTGACCTCCGAGATCGATTTCGACTATGCCGCGTATACCGAAGAGAACCTTATGCGTTTCCGTGCCGCAATGGCCGACTTTGAACAAATGTGAGGACCAAGATGAGTACCCTTCCCTCAACCGCGAAAGCGGTCATCATCGGCGGCGGGATCATCGGCTGCTCGACCGCGTATCACCTGGCCAAGCTGGGCTGGACCGATACGGTGCTGCTGGAACGCAAGAAGCTGACCTCCGGTACCACTTTTCACGCGGCCGGGCTGGTGGGGCAATTACGCTCAAACGCCAATATCACCCAGCTTCTGGGGTACTCGGTGGATCTGTATAACCGGATCGAGGAAGAAACCGGGCTTGGGACCGGCTGGAAGATGAATGGCGGTCTCAGGCTCGCGTGCAACGAGGAACGCTGGACCGAAGTGAAGCGACAGGCCACGACGGCCCATTCCTTCGGGTTGGAGATGGAGCTTCTGACGCCACAGGAGGCGCTGGAGCTGTGGCCGCTTATGGACATCTCCGACCTCGTCGGCGCCGCTTTCATGCCCACCGACGGGCAGGCCAACCCGTCAGACATCACCCAGGCGCTGGCCAAGGGTGCGCGTATGGCAGGGGCGACGATTTTCGAGGATACCAAGGTTACCGATATCGAGATCGAGAATGGGCGTATCCGTGCAGTGATCACCGACCAGGGCCGCGTCGAGTGCGAAAAGGTGATCTGTTGCGCCGGGCAATGGACACGGGCGTTTGCCAAGCGCTTCGGGGTCAATGTGCCGCTCGTGTCGATGGAACACCAGTATATGGTCACGGAACCGATCGAGGGCGTGCCCGCCAACCTGCCCACCCTGCGCGATCCGGACCGGCTGACCTATTACAAGGAAGAGGTCGGGGGGCTGGTGATGGGCGGGTACGAGCCGAACCCGATCCCCTGGGCCGTAAATGGCATTCCGCAGGGGTTCCATTATTCCCTGCTCGACAGCAATTTCGACCATTTCGAGCAGATCATGGAACTGGCGCTGGGCCGCGTACCTGCGCTTGAAACCGCAGGTATCAAAACGCTGACCAATGGTCCTGAAAGCTTTACGCCGGACGGAAACTTCATCATCGGGGAAGCCCCCGAGCTACGCAATTTCTATGTCGGGGCGGGGTTCAACGCCTTCGGGATTGCCGCCGGTGGCGGGGCGGGCATGGCGCTGGCGGAATGGGTGAACAAGGGCGAGCCGCCCTTTGACCTCTGGTCCGCCGATATCCGCCGCTTTGGCCGTCCGCATTTTGACACGGACTGGGTGCGTACCCGTACGGTTGAGGCCTATGGCAAGCACTACACAATGGCCTGGCCATATGAGGAGCATTCTTCTGGCCGTCCCTGCCGCAAGTCACCGCTATACGAGACGCTCAAGGCCCAGGGCGCCTGCTTTGGCGAAAAGCTTGGGTGGGAACGGCCCAACTGGTTTGCAGATCTGAGCCTGGGTGAGTTGCCGCAGGATGAGTACAGTTTCGGACGGCAGAACTGGTTTGATGCCGTGGGGCGCGAGCACAAGGCGGCGCGGGAGGCGGCCGTGCTTCTGGATCAGACCTCCTTTGCCAAGTTCGCGCTGAAGGGACCGGATGCCGGCGCCGCGCTGGACTGGATCTGTGCCAATGACGTGGCAAAACCCGTGGGTGCGCTGACCTATACGCAGATGCTGAACGACAAGGGCGGGATCGAGTGCGACCTGACCGTCGGGCGCGTGGCACATGATGAGTTCTACATTGTGACCGGCACGGGTTTCGCAACGCATGATTTCAATTGGATCAGCCGCAATATTCCTGACGGGTTGAATTGCCAGCTTTTCGATATCACATCCTCGAATGCCGTGCTTTCGCTGATGGGCCCCAGAGCGCGGGATGTTCTGGTACAGGTCACGCGTGACGATGTGTCCAACGAGGCCTTCCCCTTTGGCACGATCCGCACGATCGGGATCGCCGGTTGTCCGGTGCAGGCGCTGCGGGTCACCTATGTGGGCGAGTTGGGCTGGGAGCTGCATTTGCCGGTTGAATATGCGCAGACCGTGTATGACGCGCTGAAATCGGCAGGCGAGGCTCATGGGCTGAGGAACGCAGGCTACCGCGTGATCGAGTCGTTGCGGCTTGAGAAGGGTTACCGCGCCTGGGGGTCTGATATCGGACCCGATCACACCCCGCTCGAGGCCGGGCTGGGCTGGGCGGTCAAACTGCGAAAGAACATCGACTTCAAGGGGCGCACGGCCATCGAGGCACAAAAGAGCGCGGGCGTGAAGAAGCGGCTTTGCGGCTTCACGGTTGCCCCCGAGGTTGTTTTGCAGGGCCGCGAGACGATCTATCGCAACGGCGAGCGCGTGGGCTGGCTCACCTCCGGGGGGTATGGCTATACGGTCGGAAAATCCATCGGCTATGGGTATGTGCGCCGGGCGGATGGGGTGGATGACGATTATCTGCTGAGCGGCACATACGAGCTTGAAGTGGCGACAGAACGCGTGACGGCCGAGCTGCATATGGACCCGCTATACGACCCCAAGATGGCTCGGGTGAAATGCTGATCTGTGGACCGTTTTTTAGCCCTTCCATCCGCACAGACAGGCGGTGTGACGCATTAGGTGCTGTGGGTTATTGGGGGGTAATGAGTAAATATGTGGATATATATTGACACGTCCCCGCGTCGGAAGGATATGGATTATCAGCGAGATGAGTAATTTAATCTGCCGCGCGGCTCGTGCCGTGACGGTGGCATCAGAGGGAGAAAATGGTGCGGGCCGTTACGCTTGAAGAACACGCTGAGCAGATCGCAAAATTCGCCAGCGAGATGTCGCGCGAGTTTTTTCGCCGCCCTCTGGACGTGGATTTCAAATCCGACGAAAGCCCGGTCACGCAGGCGGACAGGGCCGTGGAGAACGCCGTCCGAGACTATCTCCGCAAGCATTTGCCGGACCATGGAATCTTTGGCGAAGAGCATGGGGTCGAAGGCGAAGAGCGTCGGCATATGTGGGTGGTTGACCCGATCGACGGCACCCGCTCGTTTCTTTCCGGTCATCCGCTCTATGGGTTTTTGCTGGCTTATCTCGTGGACGGCACGCCGCGGCTTGGCGTCATTGCAATGCCCGCGTTGAACGAGGTGCTCATCGGGACACTGGGGCAGGGCGCGACGCTGAATGGAGAGCCGATTGCCGTATCGGCTCAAACGCAGCTGAACGATGCCATTCTCTACATCAATGAGGGTGAAAAGATCTATCGCGAGCATGGTGGCGTTTTTGAACGCCTGATTCAGAGTGGCCGGACGCGACGCTTTTCCTATGATTGCTACCCGCACGCTTTGCTTGCCGCCGGGCATGTCGATGTGGTGGTCGATTATGACCTTCAACCTTACGATATTCTTGCAGTGTCGGCGGTGGTCGAAGCAGCCGGAGGGATCGTCACGGATTGGCAGGGGCAGCCGCTGAGCCAGGGATACTCCGGCGCAATCGTTTCGGCCTGTACACCGGAGTTGCACCGCTCGATCCTGGATGTCCTGAGCGGCTGATCGTTGACGTCATAATGACTGGCGGGCGCTGATTGCCGCTCTGTCAGGGTGGCTCACCGTCGCGTTCAGCGAGAACACGCCATCATGGATAGGCCTGGTTCGACAGTCAGTTTGTCAGGCCGTTGATCGCCGTTGCAGCACTGGGAATGCCCGCGCCGAACACCGCGTCCTTGCCAGGGGTGCCAAGATCGGTGGCACTATTCTCCAGCAGGGATCTCAGGGTCGCGTAATCCGCGCCCGGATTTGCGGCCAGGGCGAGTGCTGCGATACCACTGACATAAGCTGTAGCCATGGACGTGCCTGACGAGGTGCGAAAGCCCGAAGCGTTCCCCAGAACCAGAAGGCCGACGCCGGGCGCTGCGAGGTCCACATGCTCTCCGGTATTGGCGTCGGAATAGATCCGGTCCTCGGCATCGGTCGCGGTGACGGCAATCACCGCGTCATAGCCGGCGGGAAACAGCATTGCCGCTTCTGGCCCTTCATTGCCCGCCGCCGCGACGGGAAGGATGTTGCGCGCCATGGCGCCCTCCATCGCGCGGGCCAGCAACGGATCAGCGGGGCCCGCGAAGCTCATGTTCAGGATATCGGCATCCTGTTTGTAAGCCACGTTCAACGCTTCCATGATCGTCCAGGTGTTTCCGAAGCTTTGCCCCGACGCGTCTTTGGAGAACGCGGCAATGCTGACAATCTCTGCCTCGGGGGCGACACCTGTGAGCTGCGCATTCGCCGCCAGGATGCCCGCGATAGACGTGCCATGCGGATCGACATTGCTGACATCATCGGAGACATCAAATGACGAGATGCTTGAGGTCACAAACTCCGGATGCGTCTTGTCTACGGCAGTGTCGATGACCGCGATACGGGTCTTGCCGCCCTTTGTCCTGGCATGTGCATCGCTTAGGTTGATCCGGGTATTGCCGAACTGAGGCAGCTTGCCGGTATCCGCGCTTTGCTGAAGCCTATACAGATAATTCGGCTGCGCGGTCACGACGGCGGCGCTGGCCTCAAGCTGCGCGATGGCCTCGCGGACATCGAGCCCCGAAGGCAGCCGATAGCGGTGTACCGTGACACCGGACAAAAAGAAGGTTGCCGCGTCCAGGTGAGAGAGGTTCAGACGGTTGATTGCCCGTGTGCGTGATCGTTCGGTCGAGGATAGCTGAAACCTGACAATCACTTCATCCGGGATGAACCTGGTTTCGTCTGCCGGTGGCTGGCCGCTGGGTGCGGTTTCGACGATGCGCGGGGGCGTCCTTGGGCTTTGTTGGGTGCGTCTTGGCGTTGTGGCTGTCGCCGTCTGCGTGCTGGGTGTTCTCGTTTCAGGTTTTGTCTTGGGTTTGGCGGGTTGCTTTGGAGCAGGGGTGGTGGTGGACGAAACGGAGGGTGTGACCGGGGTCGGATCGCGCCCGCCATCGGCATATGCGTACTGAACCGGCGCTGCCACGGTCATCGCCAGCAGCAGCATACCTGTGAAACGGAGCAATGTGGGCATGTAGTTCATGGGCATGATCTTATCTCCCCCAGCTTTGTCTAATTGGACGGCAATACAAATTCGAAGAGACCGGCCGCGTTCTCCAATGTCGTGGCAAGCTCTTCTGTCTTTTCAAATTCCAGCTCATAGAGCCCATCCGCATTCGGCCCTCTCACGATCTGGCCGCGGGTCGCTCGGAGAAAAGTATCGACGTCGGTCCAGGCGACCTCAGAACTGAACTTGACCAGCATACGCTGCTTGTCGGTGGCGGTTTCCACCTCACCCGAGGCCGTCTGATACCGGCCCGGCTGTTGATTTCCGTTCACGACAGACAGTATCGCAATCGCCGGGACAAGCAAAACAATCGCTGCCGCCACATATGCATAGGCCCGCGGTCTGGCCGGAAACAGGACGGACGTGATGCGGCTGATAAGGCTCTCATCCCTTGCGCGCGGCTGAACGCGCGTCACCGGTTCCGCGGTTTCGGCAGTCAATGCCGCCTTGAACCGTTCGCCCATGGAGATCGGAACCTCTTCTTCCGATACCAACGCGACGACCGACGCCTGATCCTCCAGCACAAGATCGAACTCGCGCGCAAGTGCGTCATCTTCGGCCAGCGCGGCTTCGACCTTGCGGGTGTCGTCGTCGTCCAGGGTTCCGTTTGCATACCAAGGCAGCAGCAGGGACAGCTCTTGTCTTTCCTTATCGCTCAGAGTGCTCATGGCCACCCCCTATCAAGACCGCGTGCGGCCATTTCTGCTGACAGTTGCTTGCGTGCGTGGAAGGTCCGGGTTTTGACGGTGTTCTTGGGAATATCCAGAATTTCCGAAACCTCCTCGATCGACTTCTCGTGGTAATAGATCAGTTCGAGTATCACCCGATGATCGCGTGACAGTGTTTCGATACACCGTTTGATCGCGGCACCCTTGTCGCGTTTCTGGGTGAGCATCTCGGGATCATCCGCATCATCCTCGATTGTCTCCAGGATCTCATCCGACTTCGAGTGAACCGGTTTTCTCTTGCGCATCTCCGAGAGGGCTTTGTACCGGGCGACACCCAAAAGCCAGCTGGAAACCTTGGACCGCCCCTCATAGGAAGACGCCTTGTGCCAGATCTCGATGAAGACATCGTTGGTGAGGTCCTCGGCGGCATCTACATCGCTCACGAAGCGCCGGACAAAGTGGAACACCCGCTTGTGATGGCGCTGATACAGAGTGCCGATCGCCTGCCGGTCGCCCTGGGCCACTTTTTCAAGCTGCCGCCGATCGTCCTCTTCCGACATTCCCGTCCCCGCTCGCATTTTCGCCACCATCTTAACCGCGGAGGTCGGACAGGGCAAAACAGGAGTGGACATCGCTCGTGTGAGGATCAAACCGGGCATCTGTGTCGCTGTGGCTTGGGGCATGGTCCCGTTCAACTTTCTGATCACGCCGCCAGCGGGGGGTCCCGAGGGCGGCGTGATTAAGTCGTGTGGTTGATGTTCCCTGCGGATCACCGTCCGGATGTCGAAACCCTGTCATGGTCAGATTATCCGAACGGTAAGCGCGGGAGATACTTTACCGCTCGCCGACGGTGGTGGTGCTGCCGTCGGGGTTGTGCATCGTGATGAAGGCTTTTCCCGGTTTGCTGGGCTGGGTGACCGTGGTGCTGGTGCCGTCAGCACGGTGCAGCGTGACGAAATCCTTGCCTTTGCGCGGTTTGTTGACGGTGCGGGTGGTGCCATCGGGATTGAAGATGGTGATGAAGGCCCGGGGCTTCTTGTTGACCTTGCGCTTGCTGACGACCTTGCCGTTTTTGGTCTTTGTCACCGTGTAGGTCTTGGCATTGTTCTTCGAGCGGATTGAGGTCGTGCTGCCATCGGCGTTCGTGGTCGAGATCGTGCTGACCTTGGGGCCTTCTTCGCGGCCGCCTCCACCGCCACCACCGGCGAAGGAGGGGCTGGCCGAAATGCTTGTTGCAACGAGAGCTGCTGCGAGGGTGGACATGATGCTGTTGCTGAAAGTCGAGTTGAACATTTTTTAGTCTCCGTAAGTTTAAGCCAACTGGCTTGTTTGGTTGCGTTACGGTGATAGGTCGCTTGGGGGCCGAAAAAGGTTCAAAGAAAACGCGAAAAAAATTGTGAAAAAGATTTAAAGCTATGAAAAATATGTGTTTTTAATTTTCCGTGGCTGTTGTTTTTGAGAATGATCCACCTTGCTCTGCCCTTTGGGTAGGTCCGAGATCAGGAGTAAGGTCCCTTACATTATCCGCTGCCGCCGCTGCCGCGACAGGCCAATGTGCCCAATGTGCCGGTCGCGCGTGCCGAGGTGATACGCGCAGCGCGCTCACCGCTAGGCCTCACGGGTGTGGCCGTCACTCATGTGCGAAGGCAAAGGGATGGATTGCCAAAACGTTCCCGGTCATCCTGCGGCCGGGATCGCCTCGCGGTCGCTTCACTCAGCGAGATGGCAGGCCACGCGGGTATCGCCCAGCTGGCGCATTTCGGGCCGCTCTTGCTTGCAGCGCTGTTCAGCCAATGGACAGCGGGGATGAAAGGCGCAACCCGAGGGTGGGTTGATCGGATCCGGGATCTCGCCCTTCGGCGGGTCGACCTCGCGGCCGAAACCGTCCATCCGGGGTGCGGCATCGAAAAGCATCTGGGTGTAGGGATGCTTTGGCGAAGCAAACAGCGTATCCCGCGGCGCCTCTTCGACAAGTCGCCCGAGATAAAGCACGCCGATCCGGTCGGCCATATGCTGAACCACGGTCAGGTCATGGCTGATGAAGACATAGGTCAACCCCAGTTCCTCGCGCAGGTCCGACATCAGGTTCAGCACCTGTGCCTGAACCGACACGTCCAGCGCCGAAGTTGGTTCGTCACAGACGATCACCCTTGGACGGGACGCCAGCGCCCGTGCGATGCAGATACGCTGGCGCTGGCCGCCCGAGAACTCATGTGGGAACTTGTCGGCATCTCCCGCCGATAGCCCAACCTGTTCCAGAAGGCGCTCGGCCAGACCGTTGGTATCACCCCCACGCGCGGCCATCGGCTCGTTCACGATATCGCGCACACGCCAGCGCGGATTGAGCGAGGCATAGGGATCCTGAAAGATCATCTGCACATCGGCGCGCACGCGCTCGACCTCATGACGATCCGCTTCAGTCGCCAGGTTCACACCGTCGATCTCGACATTGCCCTCCGACGGGCTCAGAAGGCCGACAATGATCTTGCCCACGGTTGACTTGCCCGAACCGGATTCGCCGACAAGGGCATAGACGCTCTTGTCTTCGACCTCGAAAGAGACATCGGATATGGCCGTCAGAAACGCTTTCTCCCGTCGCTCGATCACCCGGTTGAGCCAGGGTTTCGAGACGTCGAAGATACGCGACAGGCCACGAACCGAGATCAGCGCCGTCATTGTGAAACCTCCTCAAGATCGGCCTCGCCCAGGGGGTACCAACAGGCCACTCGGCCGTTGCAATCTTCAACCCGGGGGGAGCGGTCTTCTCGGCATTTTGGTCCGGCTCGTTCGCAACGCGGATGAAAGGCGCAGCCCGCCGGCAGGGACTCGAGCCGTGGCATTGCCCCCGGAATCTGCCGCAGTCTCTTTTGCCCGCTGCTGGCAAGCGGGGTGGAGGCCATCAGGCCGGAAGTATAGGGGTGATGGGCATCGGTAATGACCTGCCGGACCGGTCCGATTTCGGCCAGTCGTCCAGCATACATCACGGCCACCCGGTCGGCGGCCTCGGCAATCACCCCCATATCATGGGTGATCAGCATGACTGCAACGCCACGCTCCCGGCAGAGCCGCTTGAGCAGCGCGACGATTTGCGCCTGCACGCTTACATCAAGTGCCGTGGTCGGTTCGTCAGCGATTACGAGGTTGGGCTCGGCACACAGCGCCAGCGCGATCACAACGCGCTGTCGCATGCCGCCGGAAAACTCGTGCGGGTAGGAATCGATCCGCGCGGCGGCGGCCGGGATTCCGACCTCTTCCAGAGCGGCCACGGCCCTTTTGCGAGCCTCTGCCTGGGTCACGCCCAGATGTTCCAGAATTGTCTCGGTGAGCTGGTCCCCCACGGTCAGGAGAGGGTTCAATGATGTCAACGGATCCTGGAAAATCATCCCGATCCGCTTGCCCCGCAATCGTCGCAGCGCTTCGCGTCCGATATTGTGGATCGGCTCGCCCGACAGCAATACTTCGCCCGACGTGATCCGCGCAGGTGGATCCAGTAGCCCGATCACCGCATTCCCGGTCATGGATTTTCCGGCACCGCTTTCCCCAACCACGCCCAGGATTTCGCCCGCTGCGATATCATAGCTGACCCGGTCGACGGGGCGCAGAATACCACGGCGGGTGGGAATTTCGACGACGAGGTCGCGAACAGAGAGAATGGGGGTGGTCATCGCAGCCTCGGGTTAAGAGCATCGCGCAGCCAGTCGCCGAGCAGGTTGATCGACAGCGCCAGCGCCAGAAGCGTGGCGGCAGGGAAGAACAGAATCCACCATTCACCGGAGAACATGAACTCCTGCCCGATGCGGATGAGCGTGCCCAGCGAGGGCTTGGTCGGTGGCGCGCCCACCCCGAGGAACGACAGGGTCGCTTCGGCGATAATCGCCAATGCCAGGCTGATCGTGGCGATCACCAGAACCGGGTTCAGGACATTGGGCAGAATATGGCGCAGCATGATGGCAAAGGGTGACCGCCCGACAAGCCGCGCGGCCTGGATATATTCCTTGTTCTTCTCGACAAGCGTCGCCCCGCGCACGACCCGCGCGAACTGCACCCAGTCCGAGAGCCCGATCGCCAGGATCAGCACCCAGATCGCCATCTGGTCGCGATATTCGGGTGGCGTGATCCCCTTGGCGATGCCGAAGATCAGCATGGCGACCAGAATTGCCGGGAAGGTCAGTTGCACATCGGCGATGCGCATGATGATGGTTTCGGTCCAGCCGCCGAGATATCCGGCGAGCAAGCCCAGCAGAACCCCCAGCACCATCGCCAGGAGCACCGCCGAGAACCCGACAAAAAGCGAGATCCGCATGCCGTACAGAATTGTAGAGAATACGTCGCGCCCCTGATCGTCGGTTCCGAGCCAGAAGCTCTCGCCGGTGAAGGCGTTCGGCTCACCTGGCGGCGTGAAGCCGTTCATCAGGTTGAGCGTGGCTGGATCGAATGGGTTGTAGGGCGCGATCAATGGCGCGAACACAGCCGCCAGCATCAGCACCACAACAATGAGCGCGGAAACCACCGCCACGGGTGCGCGCCGGAATGTGTAGAGAAAATCGCTATCCCAGGCGCGTCGTAGGCGGCCGGGTGTAGGCGTCGGGGTCGCGGCTTGGTCGCTCATTTGGCCCTCCCGGCTGTCTGGTCGATGCGCAGGCGCGGGTCGATCGCGAAATACAGCATATCAACAATCAGGTTGATCCCCACGAACATGACCGAGATCATCATCAGATAGGCGGCCATGACAGGAATATCGACGAACTGGACCGCGTTGATGAACAAAAGTCCGACGCCGGGCCATTGGAACACGGTTTCGGTGATGATCGCGAAAGCGATGATCGACCCCAGTTGCAGACCGGTGATGGTGATCACCGGAACGAGCGTGTTTTTCAGCGCATGGCGAAAGTTGACTGCCCGGTCGCGCAGGCCCCGCGCACGGGCGAAGCGGATGTAGTCGGTCCGCAGCACTTCAAGCATTTCGGTGCGAACCAGCCGCATGATCAGCGTCATCTGGTAGAGCCCCAGCGTGATCGCGGGAAGGATCAGGGCCTTCAAGCCGGAGACGCTGAGAAAGCCGGTGGTCCACCAATCGCCGAGCGATGTCACGTCACCGCGCCCGAAGGAGGGCAGCCATCCCAGTTGAACCGAAAAGACATAGATCAGCAGGATGCCTATCAGGAAGGTCGGCAACGACACACCCACAAGGGACAATGTCATGATCACATGCGCCGCGGCGCCACGTTTGCGGATCGCGGTGAAAATGCCGAGAGCAATACCGCCAATCAGGGCAAGAAGGCCGGACACGAAGGCCAGCTCAAGCGTTGCGGGCAGACGTTCGAGAAGGATTTCCGAGACCGGTCGGCCCTGGCGGTAACTCAGGCCGAAATTGCCCTGCGCCGCCTGTTCGAGAAACTTCCAGTACTGAACGGGAAACGGCTGATCGAGGCCCAGGGTTTCGCGCAGGCGGTCGATATCGGCCTGGGTGCGTTCCTGGCCGAGCATATTGTCGACCGGGTCGCCCACGAAACTGAACATTGAAAAGGCGACGAGGCCAACGACGAGCAGCACGAGTACCGATTGCGCAACGCGGCGGATGACATATGCGAGCATGGCGGATTCCGGAGAATAAGGGGCGCCGCGACCATCAGGCAGGATGCGGCGCCCGGGGGCGGGCCGTTCGGCCCGCCGCCTGATTTAGTTCATCGTGAAGAACTTCATCTTCGGATCGTCTTCCGGGCTCACTTCGATGCCGACCTTGTCGGTCATGCCCCAGTTCAGAACCTGGTGATGGATCGGAATGTAGAGTTGTTCATCCTGAACCACCTGCCAGATTTCACCGATCGTGGCATTGCGCGCCTTCAGGTCGGTCTCGGAGGCGAGGCTTACGATCTTGGCATCGACATCGGCATTGGAGAACCCGGTGCCGTTCCAGCTGCCACGGTCCTCGCCGCGGGTGTGCACGAGGAAGTTGAAGATATATTCCGAGTCGTAGGTCGGAACGCCCCAGCCCAGCATGTAGAAGTCCGTTTCATCATTGGTGATGAGCGGGAAGTGCTGAGCCTTCGGTTTGGCGTCGAGGTTCACCGTCACGCCGATCTGCGCGAGCATGCCGACGGCGGCCTGACAGATCGCTTCATCGTTGACGTAGCGGTCATTCGGGCAATCGAGCTGGATCGAGAAACCGTCAGCATAACCGGCCTCTGCCATCAACGCCTTGGCTGCTTCAACATCGGTCATGGACGAGCTGTCCATCTCTGCGGTCCAGCCGTTCACGAACGGAGGAGCAATCATCCCGGCAGGCTGTGACTGACCGCGCATAACCACCTGCTTGATCGCATCGCGGTTGATCGCCATCGACATTGCCTTGCGCACGCGGACATCCGCCAGCGGGTTGGCACCATCGACATTGTCGTTCTTCAGATCGGCAGCTCCCATGTTCATGCCGAAGAAGATCACCCGGTTCTGTGGTGCGGTTTTGACAACCAGACCGTCCGTGTTGGCCACGCGGGTCAGATCCTGCACCGGCACGTCCTGGATGAAGTCCACTTCGCCAGAGAGCAGCGCGGCAACGCGGGTCGCGGCATTCTGGATCGGTGTATAGACGATTTCGGTCACTTGAAGCGGGAATTCACCCTTGCCCCAGTAGTTGTCGTTTGCCTTGAGCACTGTCTTGACGTCGGGCTCACGGCTGACCAGCACATACGCCCCGGTGCCATTGGTGTTCGTGGTGGCAAACGTCTTCTCGCCGCCCTCGACATCCTGCACCTCGACCGCGTTATTTGCCTCGGCCCAGCCCTTGTCCATCATGAACAGGTTGGTGAGGTTTGACGGCAGGATCGGGTTCGGACCGTCGGTGACAAACTCAACCGTATGATCGTCGACCGCGCGAACCTCGACAATCGAGTTCAGCAGCTCTTTCATGTCCGAATCTTCGGACTGGGCGCGGTTGATCGAGAAGACAACATCCTCGGCGGTGAAATCGGCACCGTCATGGAAGGTAACGCCCTGACGCAGGTTGAAGACCCACACATTGGGGTCGCCTTCCTTGGGCGCCCAGTCGGTGGCCAGCGCCGCCTGGAATGCACCGGTCATGTCACGAATGATCAGCGGCTCGTAAATCTGATGGGCCAGCGTGTGGGTCGGCCCTTCGTTCTGCGCGTGTGGATCAAGCGTCAGTGAATCGCCCGCCCGTGCCCATCGCAGCGTTTCGGCCGAAACCGAAAGCGAGGACGTCATCAGCAGGACGGCCGCTAGTGTAGCAGTGGTTTTCATATGTTTCTCCCTGAATTTGTCCGTCTTCGACGGATCGTTCATCCCGCTAAACTAGTCATTTCAGTCCCATTAGCAATTCGAATCGTGCGGTTTTCGGGTGTGCTTCCGGGAACACCCTGCATTCCATGCGGATTTTTCCGGTGGGCGTATTGCTGGCCTGTGTGTGGCAGTTGACGTGATCATGTGCCTGGGGAAAGTAGGGTAAGAGGGTACCTCCGCAACGACTCCAGGGACGTTGCGCCATTTGGGACTGCAGGGCCTTGTCAGGCCGCATTGCCTTCTGGGACGTGCCGCGAACAACACCCTGTGGTCCCAAATGGCGTATCAGCCAATCCGCTGTGCAGCGGGCCACCTCGAAGCCCTCCCGGCGCATCTGATGCCGCAAAGTGCGAGGCGCGTCCGGTTGCAGCGCAGCGGCTATTCGGGAAGCAACATGTTCGACTGCACCGGGCGCACCATGTCGAAGACAAGATGAAACAGATAGCCATACGCAGTGTAGAAAAGCGTTAGCCCGATATTGACCGCCAGAGCGCCCAACGCGCCATGCTCGCTGATGAGCAAGACAACGGGAAAGGTTAAGGCAATTGACGATACTTCCAGCGAAATCGCGTGGAGTACCCGCCACTTGTGCGGGCGGGCGCTGGCCAGCCGGTGAAAGACGTGCAGATCCAATTTGTCAAAAAGCGTATTGTGCACGGGTGCCCAGATCAACACCACCGCAGAAATACACACCAAAAGAAAGAAGGAATGACCCGAAGAGGTATCGAAAAATAAGGCGTAGAGCGGCGCTGCAATCATCAGACCACCCAGTTCGAAGCTGACTGTCTGGATGATACGTTCTTTCCGTGATCTCAAAGCCATGTCATGACCCTCCGCTGTCGGGCACAAACGAGGCTGCGCGTTGTGCCGTCCCTTGATCTTGAGACAGAATCGCTGGGTTATCTGTGAAGCGGATCACTTGGCGCGCCATTATTTGCTATTCGGCTTGCGGTGTCTCGAACCTGAATCGGGCGCTGAGCGTGATGCCCTGCGGGCGCCGTTCCCCGGCGGCACACCCCGTTACAACCCGACCTGCCTCCGGATTGGCGGCATCTGCGGACCGTCCTCTCGGTATCAGAACCTGAACAAGGCCCCTCACGATACGATCCAGAGCGTCTTTGGGGGTGGCACCTCTGCTTTCGAGCATGTCGCTTTGATAACCCGGAAAGGCCATGCGGTCAGTGCAACCGGCGAGAATGTTTCCGGACATCACATGGGAACAGAACAAATACCCTGCAAATCAGTGCGATACCGGTTAACACTCCTCAGAAAGAGACGGAGCGAACGTGAATGGACGGGGTATTGTCGCCGCAAATCTACGAGATTGCGGGTTTTCTGGGGGTGGCCTTTTACCTGGGGTCCTACGCCGCGCTGCAGATGGGGTATATCCAGGGGTCCGGTTACACCTATGCGTTTCTCAATCTCATCGCCTCAACACTAGTATTGCTGTCACTGGTGATGAATTTCAACCTTTGGTCGGCGATCATTCAGGTCAGCTGGATCACCATCAGTATCTTCGGCATGACGCGGTTTTTCGTACTGTCTCGCCGTGTGCGTTTTACCCCGGAAGAACGTGCACTGGTCTCGGAACGCCTGAGCGATTTTACCCCGCTCGGTGCGCGTCAACTCCTGAATGCCGGGAACTGGCTGGATAAACCTGTCGGCGAAGAGATCACCACGCAGGGGAAAGAGGTCGGGTTTCTCTACTATCTGGCCGAGGGGAGTGTGCAGGTCATCGCAGGCGGCACTGTGATCCGCGAGATGCATGCGCCCAATTTCATCGGAGAGCTGACCTGTTTTTCGGGCGGACCGGCTAGTGCGACATTGCGGGCGGTCAGCCCCTTGCGCATGTTTGCGATCGATACTGCGGTGCTGACGGACTTGTGCCGCCGGAAACCCGACATTCGCATCAAGCTTGAATCAAGTCTTGCCCGCGATACCCATAAAAAGCTGATTGATGTCACGACACAGCTAAGTGCCGGGTAACACGTCATTTATGTGTGCCGGTCTTTGCCCGATGTGTTAACCTGAGACAATGGATAGCGGGCGTGGAACTTTTCAGACCGGGAACGAGACGGGCCAGCAGGATTCGCTGGCCGACGCACTGCACGCCTTGTCTACGGTGGTGCTGGTGAAGCGTGGTAGGGACCTGTTCAGGCAAGGGGACGAAGGTGATGCCATCTACCTGCTGAAAAGCGGCTCGCTGGAGATCAGTACGCTATCGGATGATGGCCGCAAGCTGGCTCTGAATGTTCTGAAAAGCGGCGATATTTTCGGAGAGATTGCGCTGGTGGACGGTGGGCGGCGCAGCGCCACGGTTTCGGCGCTTGAGGACAGCAATCTGCTGCGCGTGGGCCGCGAAAGGTTGCTGGCCGAGTTTTCGGCCAATCCGGACCTGGCACTGCAATTGCTCGGCGTGCTGATCAGGCGGGTCCGCTGGATCAGCACCCAGCTTGAAAATCACGCCTTTCATCCGCTTGAAATCCGCCTGGCCCGGCGTCTGGTCTTCCTGGCCGGACAAATGGCGGATCAGAACGGGCGCATCCCGGTCTCGCAAAGCGATCTTGCCGATCATGTCAGCGCAACACGTGAGGCGGTTTCAAAAAAGCTAGCCGAGTGGAAGCAGCTTGGCATTGTCGAGATCGGGCGCGGCAGGCTGAGCATTCTCGATCGGCGGGCGCTTACGGATATCGCGTCGATGGACCCGATCTGAGGCTTTGATCACACGCGAGTGTGACGGAATTCACATACACGTCCCTCCCAATTTCCGACCCTGATCACGGGCCGGTCATCGCGACCTTTTTGCAAGGCGCTGAAAATGGATTTGCGCGGATGCGCGAATGGATCGGTCCGCTGAGCATCAGGGGGCATGACATGCGGCAGTTCGATCAACACGATGACACAAGAATTTCTGAAACGGCGGCGTTGGTGATAGGCCGCGCACCGCTCTGGAACATCTCTGACCCTCTTCAGATTAACACGGTGCAACGAGGCGTCTATGAGGGCTTCAACCTGGTCGTGTCGGTCTGTGCCAAGCTGCTTGTTGTCTGCATGGTGATTTTTCTGGTCATGCTGCCCGATGTGTCGGCCCGACTTCTAGAGCTTCTGAAAACCGCCACGCTGACAGTATTTGCCAGCTGGTATGTCTATGTTCTGGCGCTGATCCTGCTGTCATGTTTCGTGATCGCCTGCCTGCCGGTGTCAAAACGGTTAAGGCTGGGCCCCGACGGGGTTCTGCCCGAGCATAGCACCAAGTCCTGGTTGGCGATGATGTTCTGCGCCGGGATCGGTATCGGCACGCTGGCCTTTGCGGTGAGCGAGCCGGTGTCACATTTCCTGATCAATCCCGATATCCTCGCGGGGACAATGGAAACCGGCGGTGCCGCAGCCGTTTCCTCGGCCATGCGTTTTGTCTATCTGCATTACGGTTTTTCGGCCTGGGCCACCTATGCGATCGTCGGTCTGGCGCTTGGCCTGGCGTGTCACAGACACGGTCAGCCGATGACCATGCGGTCCGGGCTCGTGGCCATTCTGGGCAAGCGCCTGGAAGGGTCGGCGGGGCATGTTATCGACGTGATTTCAATCCTCGCCGTGATTGCCGGCATCACCACGACAATCGTGATCGGGCTTGAACAGATATGCTCGGGTCTTTCGATGCTGACCGGCAGCCGGTTCTTTGCCGATAACTCGGGCAATCCGCCCCTGATCGCGCTCTTTACCGCGCTGGTCGTGTTAACCGCTGTGGCCATCGCGTCGATCGTTTCCGGGGTTGAGCGCGGTGTGAAATGGGTGTCGCAGCTTGGCTTTGTTCTTTTCTTCACTGTGCTTGCGGTGTTTGTCGTCTTTGGCGGTGGGGTGCGCGTGCTGGGGGTGCTGGCAGACGGCACGGTCACCTATCTCAAATCGGTCGCGGTACATGCCACAACCATCTACGACCCAAAGATTTCGGCCGCATCGAGCGCGCAGCGCGACTGGCAGGGCGACTGGACGATTTTCTACTGGGCGTGGTGGATCGCCTTTGCACCGTTTGTCGGGATGTTCGTCGCCCAGATTTCGCGCGGGCGTACGTTGCGCGAGTTCATTCTGGGCACCATGATCGCGCCCGCCTTCATGTGCTTTATCTGGTTCGCCGGCACCGGTGGCACCGCATTGATGCTCGAACTGGATGGCACCGCAGCCGGCGCCATACTCTCGGCCGAACATGCCTATCGCCTTTATGAAACGGTGGACATCATGCTGTCTCCCGGCGTTGCCGCGGTTTTCAAAGCGGTTCTGGTCCTTCTTTTCCTGATCCTGATCGTGGCCTCCGCCTCGGCTGCGATCATCGCCATCAAGTCGATCGGCGCAGGCGGAAGCAAACTTGCCGAGACCCCGTTTCATTCGATCCTGTGGGCGTTTGTGATTGCCGCCAATGCGGGCGCGATCATGGCCGTGGGTGGCGTCGCATCGATCCGGGATGTGATGATCGTGAGCGCGCTACCGTCGTCTATGATCCTCGCGTTGATGCTGGTTTCTGTCTGTGTCGGTATCTTCAAAGAATCGCGCGGGTTCCCGCGGCTGAGATTCCCGAGCATCCCGAGCTAAGACTGCATGCGTCTTTGGCCTGAGTCGGCATTCCAGTAAAGACCTCCACATCGCGACACCGATCGGCAAGCTGGGCCAGTCGGACAGGCGCATCTGGGTCGACGACGCCGCAACCGTCGCGCAGGCCCGCGTATTGCCGATGTCACGGGGCTGTCCTTTCACATCCTTGGGGTGGCGGGCGCGAAAAGAAACTGGCCTGCCTGAAGGACAGTGTCACCTCCGATGCCAAGGCAGGTTCGCCAGCACTTGAAAGCACCGGTTCAGCGGCAGCAGGTCATCGCGAATATACGATGGGTCGATCCGGAAACTTCGGACCCTTCGCTGGTGGCGCTCCTGGCGGTTGGGCTTTGAGAAGTCCAATACGTTGCGGGTTGGCGAACCAGTCGAACGGATTGTATTTGGATTTCACCAGCGCCAGCGTGTCCAGGTAATCAGCCCAATAGGCCGTATCGGCATTCTTCATACCCGGTCTGGGATAGTTCTGATAGGAATGACCGTTCAGATAAGGCTTCATCAACGTCATGAAACCGTCAAGCCAGGCCACGTTTTTCGCACGGTCTTCCTCGCGGGCCCAGAAAACCTCCATGAAGAGGTTCATCTGAACATCGCGATGGACAAAAGCATTCGGATCATCTGTGCGTTCGATCATCCCGCCATAGGGTTCTATTCCGATGTTGTTCCATGGGCAGGGTGAGGTTCGCATGTAGTCGATGACTTTCTGCCAATCGCTGGCATCAAGAACCCTTGAGAGATAGCCGGATTGTTTTTCTTCCAAGGCATCATCCGGCGCATTCGGGATTGGCACTGGCTTGCTCAGAAGTTTCTGGTTCAGCTCGACATAAGAACCTGACATCTCGATATCGTGGGATGTTCCGGGAAGATCGGTCAGGGGTTTAAGCAGGTCCCGGCAGGTTTCGCCGCTCCCGTCGAAAAGGCCCCGCATGTAAAACCGAGGCGCGCCGTCTGACATCATGAACGCGCATTGATAGCCCAACTTTTTCAGGCCAGGGCCAGAAATGAAGCCTTTCTGAAGAGCGACAAGTGCCGCGGGCGCGTAATCTGCGTCCCAGCTCAGACCAAATCCATAAAGCTCTCCCAGCTCGAATAGCTGATATGTCACTGAAAGCAGAACACCGAAATTCGTCCCCATGCCACCGCGAACGGACCAGAAGAGATCAGCGTTTGTCTCGCTGTTCGCGGTCACGATCCCCCCATTCCAGAGCATCATGTCAAAGGATTCGACACAGTCGCAATTCATCCCGAACTCGCGTGATGTAAAGCCGTATCCACCACCCTGCATGTAACCGCCGATGCAAACCTCGTCACATCCGCCGCCGGGTACGTGCAAGCCATGATCCTGCAAGGCTGCGTTCAGGCGGTGGAAATTGATACCAGCCCCTACCACCGCGCGTTTGGCAACTGGATCGACGCTAACCGAATTGATCCGGCTGAGGTCGATCACCATGCCATCGTTGATGGAAAATCCCGCCGAGCTGTGCCCTCCGGACCGGCAGACAACCTCCAGATCAAAGCTGCGCGCAAGGTTCAGACAGGCCGCAACGTCGCTGTCGCATATGCAATAGACAATGATCTTGGGAAAGCATTGGAACTGCCGATAATATACCTGACGCGCTTGGTCATAGTCAGGGTCACCAGGCACGATCACAACGCCATGAACCTCCGCCTCGAATTGTTCAAGGTCTTCGGGGCTGAAACTCTGGCGCCATGCCGCATCTTGCGGCGCTGCATTGCGCGCCTGCGCACGAATGGCCTTTAAGTTCCGAACCTTGCTGCGTCTGTACATATCGCCCCCCCGAGTTTCACGCGCTGTGTTGCGCGTGCCCGCCAGCTTTGATGGCTATGTCATCTCAACTTGACTTTCCCTTCACCGGACAATGCGCCTATGCTGCCGACATGGAAAGTCAATATGCTGAATCAACAACAGAAAAGGTCTTTTTCGCCGGCACACACCGGACCAGAAATCCTGTTGATACCTGGCAATGGATCGCCCCCATCCTGCCTGACGTTGGGATCACGCGCGTCGCAGATCTGACAGGACTTGATTGCATCGGCATTCCTGTTTGCAACGCCATTCGACCGAATGCGCGGTCGCTGGCGGTGTCGCAGGGCAAAGGAGTGACGCTCGATCATGCGCGCGTTTCAGCGGCGATGGAGGCGATTGAGCTTTTCCACGCGGAACGGGCGTTTTTGCCCACGCAACGCGAAGCTTTCAGCACGCTCGGGGCGGAGCACGCACTTGATCCCTCGCGGCTTTCACTGTTGCAGGGGGTGCAGACTGTGGACCCCGACAGGGTGCTGACATGGATCCGGGGACACGATCTTGTTGCTGATCGCCTCATCAGTGTGCCGCGAGACATCGTGGCCTGCGACCTGCGTGTCGATGCACCTTGCGACGGTGTATTCCTGACAAGCTCCAACGGTCTCGGTTCTGGCAATACGTACGAGGAAGCAGCCCTGCATGCGCTCTGCGAAGTCATTGAACGCGATGCGACCTGTCTGCATCAGGCCTTTGCCGCGCATATCGGACGTGAACCGGCGCTGATCGATGTTTCCACGGTGGACGACCCGCTCTGTTGCTGGCTGATCGAACGCCTCTTGGCGGCTGATATTGATATCCATATCTGGCCTCAGTTCAGCGATCTCGCGTTGCCCTCTTTTGGCTGTGCCATCTCTGATTGTCGGGGCGGCAGGATGCCTGGCGCTCCGATTGGCACATTTCAGGGCTATGGTTGCCACCCTGACAGGAATGTCGCCTTGTCCCGTGCCATCACCGAGGCCGTACAGTCACGCCTGACCTATATCTCGGGCGCACGCGACGATCTGTTCCGCGACGATTACGCCAGCATTCAAACGGCACGCAATCGGCGCAACTGGCTAACCTGGCTTGGGCAGGCCGGCCAGATGATGGATTTTAAGGAAATCGTAACCTGGGCGACGGACGATGTGGCGGAGGATCTCGAGCGGGTTCTGACAATTCTCGCAAGCAACGGCTTTGATCGCGCCATTATCGTGGACCTGAGCATCGCCGGAATTTCCATCCCTGTCGTAAAGGCGATCGTTCCGGGCATGATTGAACCGACACTTGATAACGAAGCGCCAGAGGGTGAGCGTGTGAAGGGCTTCGTTGAGAAAGTAATGGCATCGAGCCGACCGAGAGAAAGAGCGAGCGTGTCATGACGAACGATGTGGTTGTATTTCTCGGCCCCACGATGACCCTCGCAGATGCGCGCGACCGGCTTGATGCCTGCTTTTTGCCACCCGTGTCACAGGGAGATATCCTATCTGTCGTCCAAGACAGGCCGCGCGCGATCGGCATCATCGATGGTTATTTCCAGTTGGTGCCGGCCGTGTGGCACAAAGAGATACTTCATGCCCTCGACTGCGGGATCCCTGTTTTGGGAGCCGCCAGTATGGGGGCCCTGCGTGCCGCCGAACTAGATGCTTTCGGCATGCGCGGTGTTGGACGGATCTATCGTTGGTATCGCAGCGGCTTTGTGGACGCCGATGACGAAGTCGCGGTCACCCATGCACCGCATTCCATCGGTCACAAGCCATTGAGCGAAGCAATGGTCAACATCCGCGCGACACTGGACCTGGCTGTGCAACAGGGTGGTTTGTCCCTTCAAAGCGCAGTTCTGTTACTGAAGGAATGCGCCCGGACACCTTACTGGGAGCGCAGCTTCGACCGTCTGGCGCAGGACGCGCGGCAGCTCGGTCTGTCGGCGCCCGAGGTCGAGGCCGTCACGTCAGCCGAACGGGTCGATCAAAAGCGCCTCGACGCTGTCGAACTGCTTGATCTGCTGGCTGCCGGTGACTTTTCATGCACTGTGCCACAGGAATTTCAGTGCAACCGAACAACCAAGTTCAACCGCCTCGCTGACCGGGATACCTGTCTTGCGCGCAACGGTGACGGTCGCCTGACCACTGGCGCGTTGATTGATTACTACCTTCTTGAAGGATACCAGCTTGGCGCGGGCTCTGCATCTTTGAATGCGGCGTTCAATCAGTCTCCCACGGCGGAGGTGATTGCAGCGATGCGCGAAGAGGGTCGATACGAAACCGTTCTGCAAGAGGCGATTGCAAGAGATACCAGCGACGGATTGAGGCCAAGTGAGGGTGACGATCGTGCCGCCGTCCGCAGCTACTGTGACAAGGCCGGAATCGATCCGCAGACGCCTCTGAAAGAACTTGCGCATAAGGTCGGCATTGAAGATCCAGATCGGTTCCTAGAGCGCCTGCACAGATTTGGTCTGGCGCGAGCGACCGGTGCCTCATGACAGAACATGACAAATCCAAAGCTGATCGCCGTCTTACGGACTATGTCCGTCAGTTCCACGACACGTTTGACGGATCCTTCCCCGAGGTGCCAACGAGCCTTGGGCCAAGCAGTTACGAACTGTTGGCCAATGAAGTTTCGACGGAAGCAAATGACGGTGCGCCTGTCGTTCTTGACCTGGGGTGTGGAACGGGAAGGCTGTTGGAAATACTGACCGAGAGAGGCATCCCCCCGGAAAACCTCATCGGTGTTGATTTCTCACCTGAACAAATCAATCGCGCACGGAGCCGGTTCGCAGATATGCCCGTGCGCCTGCACATCTGCGAAGCGCATAACTTGCCGCTCCTGGATGACACCGTCGATTATGTGCTTGCGCATATGAGCCTGGCAGTCATGAAGCCGATTGAAAAAACACTTCGCGAAATTCACCGCGTACTCGGACCTGGCGGTGTGCTTGCGGTCGTCCTGGGGGACGAGCCTGCAAGTGGCTCGATCGAGGGTCACTACAGCCGTATTCTCAGCGAAACCATCGCGCGGCATCAATCCGATCCTCTGAGCTTCGAAAGCGTAGACACTCAAACTGCCCCCAGGGAGACTCTGGCAGACACGGTCCGTCGGACCACCGGCATGCAAGAGGTCGTTCCGATGCGGCCCTTCGAGCTGATGATGCAGATGTCGGGGGCGGAATACATTGCCTTTCTTGAAGGGGATTATCTGTACCAGAGTTTGTCTGACCCGGCGCGCAGGGAAGTTGTCGAGGCGGTATCCAGGCTTTTCGATGCACATGGCGAAAACTCGGTCGACATACCGCTTACCATGCAGCTTGCTGTCTTTGCAAAGCCCGCTGCTGTCGCCGACGAAAGTGGCGGCTTGCTATGACTGGGGTTCACTGAACGGAAGATATAGCGGTTCGGCGGATCGCAATTCGGCTTGGTTCACTCCAAGCCTTGCCGCACTTTCAAGTACAAATCCCGCTTCCCTGCGCAATGTTGCCTTCTCGGCCAGTGCATGGGCCGCTGCAAAACAGCCCAGCACCCGAACGGATTTTCCCTCCGAAGACATCCAGATGGCCGCGCATTTCACAAGCAGGCGAATACGGCTGTTCAGGCCCAGGGAAGCGCCAGCTCTGGCATGTTTGTCTGCTTCTTTCAGCCAGACCATTGGATCGGATCCGAAGTATTGCGCGCAAAGTGCATCAAGATGAGTCTGCGCATCGGGATCGAGTTCTTGCCGCCGCTCAATGAGGCGCGCCACTTCAACGTAGGTCAGGCCGTGTTCGTGATCCGGTGCGCCGTCCTTCAGTATTTCCATATGGTTTGCCAGATCAGAAATGGCCGAAAGATGGTCGCCGAGGCTCGTTTTTGCCGAAGCAAGATGAGGCAGAGTGTCATAGGGAATACTGTCGCCCCCTATGATCCGACGTTCCAGCATTGCACGCCCATAGGCAGAGAGTGCCTGCTCGAAATCACCCATTTCATGATAAACCCGGCCAATGAAATGGCTGGCAAACCAGATACCGGTGCGGTCTCCGATTTCACTGGAAACCTGCAAGGCCTGTTGCAGCGTCTCAAGCGCTTCTTGGTGCGCGCCTATCGTGAAGAGTTCAATGCCAAGATTACCAAGCGGGTAAACCAGTTCCTGGCGGTTGCCGAGCCGCTCAAGGATCGGAATGGCGCGCCGATTGCAGTCAACGGCTTCTTGCAACTTTCCGAGCAAGCCATAAATCGAGGCGATTCCGGCAAGCGTGACAGCAATGAGATTATCGTCTTCAATTGCTTCGACATACTCAAGAGCCTGACTGTAGAGTTCCAGCGCACGCGCATAATCGCCGCTATATTTGTAGGTTCCTGCCAGCATGCCGAGGGCTTTTCCAAGCACCTCCCGGTTTTCTGCGCGGCGGGCGATTGCGCAGGCTACTTCCAGTTTTTCCCGCGCCCCCGCGAAGTCTCCGGTATTGCGCAGCGCATCTCCCAGCGCGATCAGAAATTCGGACTCGCGCAGCGGGTCGTTTGCCGTGAAAACGCGGGACAACCCGTTCTCAAGCGTTTCAACGGCTTCTTCCCAGTCGCTTGTCAGCACTAGAAGCGCGCCTAGCCGCGCACTCACCGCAACATAAAGCTCTGGTTCGATGTTGTAGTTCAGCAGGCGGCGGTAATACCCGGCCGCACTGGCTGGATCAAAGCTGTCATAGGCCATGTCTCCGGCCTGCAGCAGATAATGCTGTGCCTGGTCCGGCAACTCGGCACGTTCGAAGTGATGGGCCAGGGCGCTGAGGCGGGCAAGGTCGTGAACTCCGTCAAGACGCTCAAGCGCGTCGGCTGCCTGCCGGTGCCGAGCGCGGCGTGCGTTGACAAGCTGCATATCGTAAACGGCTTCCCGCAGCATAGCGTGGTTGAAGCGAAATCTGCCTCCCTTTTGCCGCGTCCAGATCTGTTGTTCCTGCCCTTCGTCCAGAACCTCAGTGACCAGTTCTTCATCTCCCAGCATCGCAGTGAGAAGAGACGGTTCAAACTCCTCGCCCAAAACGGCGGCGACCTGTATCACCGACTTCAGCCGCGCGGGCAGACGATCAATCCGTGCAAGGAGGATGCCGATGAGGCCATGCGGAATATTCGCCGCGGCATCTGGCGCGAGTTCGACCCTTGCAGTCTGACCCGCGCCGCGATGCAAGAACCCTCCGGATGCACTGAGCGTTCGTATAAGCTGTTCGACATAAAGTGGATTGCCGGCGGTCTTGCTTTCAAGAAGTTCCACAATCCGTGTCGAAACAGGTGCGCCAAGGGAGCGTTCCGCAATGCGCCTAATGCCATCGCCGGTTAGGGCAGGCAGCTCAACCGTGTCGCGCAAACCTTCGGGGTCGATGCACGTCTCCGGTACAGAACCGGTGTCGTCTGTCCTGTAGCTGGCGATAACCGCAAGCGGTGCGGTCTGTAGCGTGGAGAGAGACCTGAGCACATCGGAGGACTGAGCATCGAAGTCGCCAAGGTCATCTGCGATGATGACCAGCTTGTTCTGGCGGGCCAATGCGGAAATGACTGCGACAACCGCGCGTGACATGTTGCTGCTGCGCAGCTCGGGACCGACGCTTGCGTAGCTCGATTCAGGAATGAAGACATCAACCATTGCCGCGAGGAATGAATGGACAAAGCCCAACTCTTCATAAAGTGCCTGATACTCAACGGTCTGTTCACGAAACTGGCCAAAGGCGTCTTCGAAGCTTGCACGTCTTAGGCCCTCATCCAGAACGCCGGGTGCGCCAAAGAGGCTTGTCAACGCATTGCGAAACGGACCGAACGGCTGACCGAGACCCGTTTCTGAAAACAATTCCACAATCTTGAACGCTGTCTGGCCGGTGTCTGCGCCCGGTTTTTTCAACCGGCCCTCAAGCTCTTCCAGCAGCGCGGTCTTGCCGGATCCCGAACTGCCCGCAACAATTGCTGCTCCTGTACGTTTGTGATCGAACACGTCCTTCACGACATCCAGCAATCTGGCGATCTGGGTGTCGCGCTCGACAATTTCTGCAGAGGAGGTTGCTCTGACCTGCCCGTAGTGCCTTTTGCCAAGTGCGAAGACAGGCTGGCGTTCGGAAAATCCCTTTAGTTCAAGATCACCGACAAAATCGAAATGAAAGCGGTTGAGCGCATGGTCGCTGGTTGCTTTGTCCGTCAACATCTGCCCTGCTTCCGCAGTCGACATCAATCGGGCACTCAGGTTTACCAGTCGGCTGGAGCAAGTGTAGACCTCCTGGTGCGGCGATCCGGCAAACCCGGCATGGGCAAGACCATATGTGAGTCCGGCGCTCGCCTCAAAGTCGGGTTGTTCCAGAACGAAGGCACCAAATTCCATCGCCCGTTCGATATCGTCCACATTCGCCTTGGGCGCTCCCCAGAAAACAAAAGCCGTACAGCCTTTATCGGATCTCATCAGGCTGTTTATGAAACCGCCAAATCTTTCATGAGCCTCGAAAATCGATTGCACGAAACGATCAATGTTTCCTTCGGGCTCCTCAAGTTTCACGAACAGATTTGCCGTCTGACGGAATTCGGCGATGCCTTCGGATGTCGCAACACTGTCGGGAAAGAAATCCGTGATCAGGGAGGCGGTCTCCCTTGGTGCCGACGTGGCGGCAACGGGTGACGGGAGGTTTCCGACATCCTCAACGCGCCAATATGGGGGGTCTTTGAACCGTCTTGTTGTTGCGAAGTCGGCAATCAGTTCCCTTGTGCCGTCACTGACACCGAGATGCCCCGTTTGAGCCTGCTGCCGGACATGCGTCGCATCTATGATCGGCGCGCCATCAAAAAAGAATATGTGACGTTTGCCTTCAGGGTCAGCAAAAATGCGCCAGCGGACCCCGCCATTCGCAAGTCCGAGCTTGGCATTGATTTCAAACGTGCCCAATGCGGTCTTGTAGGTATGACGAGACCTAATGGTCTGGCGCATCTGCCAAGCTGCCGCCAGGCCGCGCCGGACCGCATCCTCCTGTCCGGGCGATTGCGGGAACAGGGCCAGAAACCCGTCCCCCGAATAGTTTGCAATGAACCCGCCAAACTCGTGGATACAGGATGTCAGGGGGTCAAAGACCGAACGTATGATGCTTGCGAGCAGTTCCGCACCCTGCGGCCCATGCACACTCAGCGCATCGGTAACACGGGTAAAGCCGGAAATATCTATGTCGAGCGCACAGGCATCAATGGCACCAGCCACCCGACCAGCCCGATGGTGATCTAGGATGAACGCCGGACACAGAGGCCGGTTTGGAATTGCGTTCATGCGCATAGAGAGCGATCAGCTCCAAAACCCGTCGAAACGATGCTTTTGTGTCCAAGTATCCGACAGCATAGACAGGTGCTCAAGGTGTCGTTTGTCGCCGCCCGGCGGGTCTGTCAGCTTTCATCCTTTTCCGGCTTGTCTTGCTGTTCAGCTACACGCCGACCTTCTGTCAACCGACGTCCTTCGGCATCGGCAGGGGGCTCTGACTCTTCCACCCGACGGCCCTGCGCGGTTCGCCGTCCTTCCGTGACCCTTCTGGCGTCTGCGTCGGATAGCGGCGGATCTGCATCCTCCACGATCCGGCGTGCTTCGGCCATACGCCGACCCACCGCATCCGATCCGTAAAAATCACCGTCGTCAACGATGCGTCTGGCTTCGGCAACCCGGCGCGCAGCGGCGTCCGTACCTGCAATGCCATCGTCCGCTATTCGTCTTGCTGAGGCAATGCGCCGCCCTTCGCCGACCCGGCGGGCGTCGGCAACCCGGCGGGCTTCCACGATACGTCGCGCCGCACTGTCCTCGATGGCCGGGATGCCATTAAATGAAACCCCACCGTCATCAGAAAGTATGGGCGGATGCCCCGTCTCGCCTTCTGCCCAGGCCCGGATCAGTGCATCTGCCTCGGGTTTCGGAGGAAGAGGAAGCACCAGACGGTCAACTTTCGCCATCGAAGAGCCACTCATTGACCAGCCCGTAGCCGTCTCATCAATCACAACCTCGGTGCCCTTCGGCACGGCCAGTCCCGCGTCCTCGAGTGCCGTGGCGGGGTCAGATACAAGAGCTTCCTTAAAGGCCTCGTCCACCCATGCTCGGGCAACGATCTTTGAAATGCGAAGAGCCCACAAATGCCACTCTGCACAGTCCAGCGGATGTAGAATACCCTCGTCAGAATCACCTCGTGTCATCTTTCTGAACTCCCCCAAAACCAAATTTTCGTCGTCAGTTTGGCCGGATGCCCGACACTCCAGCATTCGTGATCGAATCGGGTTTCCGCGCCTTTTCTTGTGATTAGAGGATACAAGCTTCAGTCGAATTCGATACCCCTTTGTTTTTATTTATCTTGTTCGGATGCAGGGCGCTGCAATCGGTGGGGGCGGGACGGGCGGCACCTGTATTCTTCGACCGGATTGAGTGGTCTCTTTCTTCCGCGTCCGAACTGACATTCGTCCAAGTTGCAGCGCGGCTCCGGTTCGAGCCCGCAACCTGTATCTTGGTGGATGCTTGGAACGCTTCGCGCAGACCAATACTCCTGCGATGTCATGCCGCGCTAATCTTGGTCCGAACGGTCATTCGCTGCGGGCGCAAAATCTTGGCAGGTTCGAAAGCAGCATTCGAGGGACAGATGCTGAATTCGCGGCGGCTGCTCCGATGATTGCTCTCATCACGTTCGTTTCGTCCCAGAAAGACAGCTTGAGCACTGAGCGAACGGCCCTTGGTGCAACCTAAACGTATATTTCAAAGACCGCGAAAACCGGCTGAGCCTGTTCTTGATCGCTATTGCACTGCCGTAGGCGCGCATTGAGACCTGGTCACCGTATCCCGCACCTCTTGGGTTTTGAGAATTCAGCCCTGCGCCGGGGTCTGATCAGCGAGGAGGGACGTCAGGGCACGATGAGGTCAGTCGTATTTTTATGCTCCGAGAATAACGGCCAGATCATCCTGGGGCGGATGGCGCGTTTGCATGTCCAAACCGCTTTGGATGTGTTCCAGATGCGTGATGAGCAGATGTTCCGCTTTCCCGGGATCTTCTGATCTGATCGCCTGCAGAATATTGCTGTGTTCGTCATCGGGGCAGCTTGAGTTTTCCGAAGATCCGAACAGGCCGACAATGAGCGAGGTGCGGGTGACAAGCTCGCGCATCATGCGTGTGATGAACTTGTTGCCGGTCGCCTGCGCCAGCTTGGTGTGAAACTCTCCTGAAAGTCGAATGATTTCGGTGCGCTCGTTCTTGGCCCGGGCGGCGTCTTCCAGAGCGATATGATCGGTGAGCAATGTCAGGTCAATCTCGCCCGCGCTCTCGGCCAGTTGCCGGACAAGCGGTGGTTCAATCAGCAGCCGGGCGGCAAAGACGTCATTCGCCTCAGATGTGTCAGGACACGCAACAAAAGCCCCCCGATTCGACTGAAGATCGATAATTCCCTGGCTTGAAAGCAGCAGAAGCGCGCGTCGAACGCGCATCCGCCCGACACCAAAAGTTTCACAAAGACGCGCCTCGCTCAGCTTGGTTTTGGGGGCCAGGCGCTGTTCCATGACGGCTTTGTATATGCGCTCAACAATGAAACCCTCATCGGGATCGGAGCGAATATCCGTTTGTTTCTGAGGGCTTGCCTTGGGTTTGAGTGGCACTTTTGGGCGTCCTGGCTTGTTTGGCTTGTTCAATGAAACTGGTGTTTTTTATACGGTCTTCAAACCTTAAGACCAAGCAATCAGATTTGTCGACCATATTTCAAAATGTGTTGACAAAGATTGTTAACAATCGTGAAGTGTCTGTGCGGCGCGCATGGGAGTTCCATCTGACTGCCGTCCAGAAAGGTGCTCTTGGCGCCAAGGTTGAATTCAACGGGAGATGTAGATGCAACGTAGAACACTCATGAAAGCGGCGCTGACCGCCGCAACGCTGGCCACGTTCGGCACGACGTCGGCGCTGGCCGAAAACCCGACGCTGAAGATCGGGTTTGTCGGCGTGACAAGCGGGCCCGCCGCGGCTTGGGGTATTTCCAACCAGCGGTCGATGGAAACCCGCGCGGCGTGGATCAACGAAACCGGCGGATACGAAATCGGCGGTACGACTTACGACATCGAGATCGTGTCCTTCGATGACCAAAAAGACCCCAAGCGCGCGATCGCTGGCATGGAGAAGATGGCGCAAGAAGGCATTCACTATGTCGTCGGCCCCAATGTCGATGACGGTGCCGCAGCAGTCCGCCCCGTGGCCGAGGCCAACGGGATCATGTATTTCCCCTATGCCTTCCCGAAAGAGCTCTATACCGCGCCGGCCTCAAACGCCGTGCTGGGTATGGTCGCCAACTACCAGTCGGGTCCGGCGATCTACAAATACCTGATGGAAGAAAAGGGCGTCAAATCCGTCGCTTTCATTGCCGCCAACGAATCCGATCCGCTCAGCCAGCGCGATGGCGGTGTCGCCGCAGCCGAAGCTCTGGGCCTCGAAGTGGTCTCGGCCAATGTGACGTACCAGGTCGACACCACCGACTTCACGCCCGTGCTGACGCCTGTCATGCGCAAGCGACCCGATCTGCTCGTGCTTTCTGGTGTGTCGCCGGCGAATGCGCCTCAGTTGATCCGCTCGGCGCGCGAGCTTGGCTTCCAGGGTTTCATCTCGACCGAGACCGCGCAGGATGCCGGGGTGCTGGCCGAAGGGGCCGGCGATCTGGCCAACGGTTTCATTTCGGTGGGTGGGGCGTCAACGCCCGAGCTGGCCTCGCCGATGATGAACGAATTTGTCGCGCGCTACACCGAGATGTTCGGTGAGTATAACGACGAGTCGAACACCAAGGTTTATGCGCTGGAATATATCCTCGAGACGCTCAAGGCGAACCCTGCCGCGATCGACAACGTTGAGGAATTCCAGGCGACGATGGACACGTTCGAGGCGCCCAATCCCTACATGAACGGCGATGCAAAGCTGCGTTATGTCGGTTCGACCTCCTTCGGGCAGAAGCGTCAGGTGGCTGTGCCTCTGGTGGTGAATGTCTACCAGAACGGCGCGTTCGAAACGCTGTTCGTCGCTGAGGTCGACTAACCTCCCGCTCTGCTTGCGCACCTCTTCCAAGCAGAGATACCCCGGGCCACATTGAGCGGCCCGGGGACATCCCAAGAAAGAAAGCACCGATGGAACAGATATTGGCCAATGGCGTCTATCTCGGGTCCCAATATGCGATGATCGCGCTTGGTCTGACCCTGATCTTCGCCCTGATGAACGTCCTCAACTTTGCCCACGGGCAGATGTATGTGATCGGTGGTTTCGTCACCTATACCTTCTATGGCCAATGGGGCGTGCCCTTCGTGCTGGCCTTGTTCATGTCCTGCGTGACCCTGGCCATTCTCGGTGCCCTGATCGAGAAATACCTCTTTGCCCCAGTGATTAAGAAATCGGCGCGCGAAGAAAGCACGATGCTGCTGGCCGCCGGGATCGCCTTTTTGCTGGATGCGCTGATCCTGATCATTTTCGGGGAAAAACAGCGCGGCGTGCCAAAGATTGTCGACGGTGTTTTCAACTACGATTTCCGGCTGATCATGCCATATGACCGGATTTTGATCTGCGTTCTGGCGATCCTGTCGATCGTCGCCTTCATCTGCCTCATGCAATATACCAAGACCGGCCGCGCCCTGCGCGCGCTGGCGCAGGATCGTACCGCGGCCCAGCTGATGGGTGTGAATGTCGATCGCTACTCGATGATCGGTTTCGCCCTCGGGGCGATGCTGGCGGGGCTTGTCGGCGGACTGCTGGTGACGATCACTGGCGTCAACCTCGGCATGGGCGGACCCACCTCGATCAAGGCCTTCATGATGGTGATGATCGGCGGGGCCGGCGTGATTTCGGGCGCGATCTGGGGAGGGATCATCCTGGGCTTCATGGAAGCGTTCGGGCTGGCCTATCTGGCGCAATATGGTGACATCACCTATCTGCTGATCTTCGTGTCGCTGATGATCTTCCTCGCCATTCGGCCCCAGGGGCTGATGGGCAAGCCGTGGGGATGATGAGATGATGGGATTTTCCACGAAACAACTGCTCGGTGTCGGCCTGTTTCTTCTGGCCATCTTCGTCGGCGTGCCGCTCTTCATCGCCGCGACCGGGCGCTGGGATTTCTACTTCACGCTGACCTCGGTGGCACTGCTTGCCATCGCCAGCGCCGGGGTTTGGCTGACCTTCTACATTGGCCGGATCAATATCGGGCAAGGGGCCTTCGCCCTGATCGGGGCCTATGTGTCGGCGATCCTGGTGGTCAAGGCGGGGTGGTCTTTCTGGATCTCCCTGCCGATGGCCGGCCTTTTCGCGGCCCTGGTTGCCGTTCTGATCGGTTTGCCCATCCTGCGGCTGCGCGGGGTCTATTTCGCGATGATCACCCTGGTGCTGACCCAGGTGGTGACGCTGACGGCGTTGGCACTGCCAATCACCAACGGCGCGAAAGGGATCACCAACATCCCGCTTCCGGCGGGCGTATCGCTCTTTGGCATCCCGCTGATCCCCGATTTCTCCACGTTGGAGAACACCCGCATGGCGTTCTACTTCACGGCCTGCATCCTTATGGTGCTGACCTATGTCACCCTGTACCGGCTGGTGAACTCGCGCCTGGGGCACCTGTGCCGCTCGATGCAGCAGAACGAGGAACTGGCCAGTTCCATCGGCGTCAACATCTCCTATATCCGTATCCTGATCTTCGCGATTTCCAGCTTCTTCGGCGGGATCGGCGGCGCGATGTTCGGCTCGATCTCGCAGTCGGTTTATCCGTCCACCTTCCAGGTCATGGACTCGGTCAATTTCATGCTCAACTGCTTCCTCGGCGGGCTGGGCTATGTCTTCGGCCCGATGCTGGGCACGCTGGTGCTCTATTTCGGATGGGACCTGCTCTTTGAGCTCGGAAAGTATCAGATGCTGGTCTATTCGCTCATCCTGATCGGCGTGATCCGGTTCCTGCCCAACGGGCTGCTCAGCCTGCGCTTTGGCAAGGGGGACAAGAAATGAACGCGCTTGTCGAAATCCGGAACGTCACCAAGAAATACGGCGGCCTTGTCGCCAATAATGACATCACCTTTGATGTGGCTGAGAATGAAATCCTGTCGGTGATCGGCCCGAACGGCGCCGGAAAGTCGACGCTGTTCAAGATGATCTCGTCCTTCACACCCACCTCATCGGGCGAGGTGCGGTACCGCGGTGAACGTATTTCCAACCTCAAGCCCCATGTGGTCGCGCGCAAAGGCGTTGTCCGCACGTTCCAGGAAACCACGATCTTCAAAAGCATGACGGTGCGCGAAAGCGTGATCGTGGCCCAGCATCTGAGGGCGAAGGCAACGCTGGCAGGGTATTTCTGGGGCTCCAAGGCCGCGCATGAGGATGTGGCCGCCTTCGGGCGCTACGCGGATGAGCTGCTGGAGTTTCTTGGCATGTCCGAGATCAGCTCCGAACTGGCCCATAACCTGCCTCAGGGCAACCTGCGGGCGCTGGGCATCGCCATCGGTCTTGCAACGGATCCGAAGGTTCTGCTGCTGGACGAGCCATTCGCGGGCATGAACCACGACGAGACCATGAATATGGTCAACCTCGTGCGCTCCGTGCGCGACGAACGCGGTGTCACGGTCATGCTGGTGGAACATGACATGCCCGCCGTGATGAGCATTTCAGACCGGATTGTCGTGCTTAACTTCGGCGAAAAAATCGCCGAAGGCACGCCGTCTGAAATTCAGAACAACGAAAAAGTCATCGAGGCCTATCTGGGCAGCGCCGACGACGAGATCGGGATGTGACCATGACAACCATGCTGGATTTCAAGGATGTCGAACTCTACTACGATCATGTCTATGCGCTCAAAGGCGTGTCGCTTCATGTCAATCAGGGCGAAACCGTTGCGCTGATCGGGGCCAACGGTGCAGGCAAGTCGTCGATCCTGCGCGCGATTACCGGGCTGGCAAAACCGCTTTCCGGCTCGGTCACGTTCGAAGGTGAGCGCGTGGATGGCACGGATCCGTCCGCCATCGTCAAGCGCGGCATCGCCATGGTGCCCGAAGGGCGGAGGGTGTTTCCCTACATGTCGGTCAAGGACAACCTGATGATGGGGGCCTTCACCCGTTCGGACAAGGCGGACATCCAGAGCACGCTGGACAGTATCCTGACACGTTTCCCCCGCCTGAAAGAACGCTACAGTCAGGCCGCCGGCACGCTTTCGGGCGGCGAACAGCAGATGATGGTGATCGGCCGTGCGCTCATGGCCAAGCCAAAGCTGCTCTTGCTGGATGAGCCCAGCCTCGGGATCGCGCCAAAACTGGTGCAGGACATCGCGCGGTCGATCGTGGCCATCAACCGCGACGAAGGCGTATCGGTCTTGCTGGTCGAACAGAACTCCCGCATGGCGCTTTCGATCTCGAACCGGGCCTATGCCATGGCCACCGGCAATGTCATGATCGAAGGCAATTCCAAGGAGTTGCTGCATGACGACCGGATCAAGGCGGCCTATCTCGGCGGGGAGGTGTAAGCGGTCATGAAACTCCTCGTCGTCAATCCCAACACCACCACGTCGATGACCAACAAGATCGCGAAGGCCGCGCGGGATGTCGCCCGGCCCGATACGCAGATCGTGGCAAGCAATTCGCAAAACGGACCGGCCAGTATCCAGGGCTTTCTGGACGTGGCAACCTGCATTCCCGGCCTGCTGGACGAGGTAAAGCAGCACAACGATGTCGATGCCATTGTCGTGGCCTGTTTCGACGACACAGGCGTGGATGCGGTGCGCTGTGTGGCCGATGTCCCCGTTCTGGGGATTGGCGAGGCCGCCTATCACGCCGCCAGTATGCTTGCGACCAAGTTCAGCGTAATCACCACGTTGTCCCGCTCGGTTCCGGGTTTGGAAAATAACCTCATGCGTTATGGTCTTGCGCAGAAATGCGCTAAAGTCCGGGCGACTGATATTCCGGTTCTGAAACTGGAAGAGGGCGACCCGGCCACCTTGGCCAAGATCCGCGCCGAGATCGAAGAGGCCATAACGCAGGACAAGGCCGAGGCGATTGTTCTGGGGTGTGCCGGAATGGCGGACCTGATGCAGAGCCTTTCGGACGAGTTTGGCGTGCCGGTGATCGACGGCGTCGCCTCGGCAGTGTGCATGGCCGAAGCGCTGGTTGCCGCAGGGCTGAAGACATCCAAGATCGGGGCTTATGCGCCCTATGATGCGAAAGACACCTGACCCAACTGCAAGGAGCGCCCCTTACCGATGATCTACGAGCGGAACATGCGCGGTTACGGGCAGCACGCCCCGGATGCCAAATGGCCAGGTGGCGCGAAGATCGCGGTTCAGTTCGTGTTGAATTATGAGGAAGGTGGCGAGAACTGCATCCTGCACGGCGATGCCGCCTCTGAGGCGTTTCTGTCCGATATTCCGGGTGCGGCGCAATGGCCCGGTCAACGCCATTGGAACATGGAAAGCATCTATGAATACGGCGCCCGCGCCGGGTTCTGGCGTCTTCACCGGCTGTTCACGGGGGCGGGCATCCCACTGACCATATATGGTGTCGCCACGGCGCTTGCGCGCAGCCCGGAGCAGGTGGATGCGATGAAGCGCGCAGGCTGGGAGATTGCCAGTCACGGGCTGAAATGGGTCGAACACAAGGACATGCCCGAGGCCGAAGAACGCGCCGCGATTGCCGAGGCGGTGCGCCTGCACATTGAAGTCGTTGGAGAACGCCCGCGCGGCTGGTACACGGGCCGGTGCAGCCTCAACACCGTGCGTCTGGCAGCCGAAGAAGGCGGGTTCGACTACATCAGCGATACCTATGACGACGACCTGCCGCATTGGGTGGAATTCGGGGATCGCGAACAGCTGATCATTCCGTACACGCTGGAGGCAAACGACATGCGGTTCGCCACGGCACCGGGCTATATCACCGGCGAACAGTTCTTTCAGTACCTGAAGGATTCGTTTGATATGCTCTATGCCGAAGGCCAGGAAGGCATGGCCAAGATGCTGAGCATCGGCCTGCATTGCCGCCTGATCGGCCGCCCGGGCAAACTCGCCGGGTTGAAACGGTTCATCGAGTATATCCAGGGCTTTGAAGATGTCTGGTGCCCGCGCCGGATCGATATTGCCGAGCATTGGCGCAAAACCCACCCCAACCGGCAAACGGTCGGCGTGTCAAAGATGTCCGACGAGGCGTTCGTTTCTCGGTTCGGGGCGCTCTTCACCGACATCCCCGGTCTTGTCGAGCGCGCTGCCGGTCTGGAACGCGGCCCCGCGCATGATTGTGTGATCGGCGTGCACAGCCTCTTGTGCCGGGCCTTGCGCCAAATGTCAGAGGCGGAGGCGCTGCCGCACCTGGCCGATTTGCCCGGAACAACACGGCAGAGCCTCGAAGATGTGCTGCTCGATCGGGTAAAACAGGAGTTTGCAACCGATGCATAAGCTGGTGGCCCGGGTGCTGTCGGCGGACAGGTTCAAACCCTTCGGAGATGTGATCGACGGGGCCGGTCTTGCGCCTGACAAGATGATCAATCAGGGACTTTGCGCCCGGTTTCACGACCTTGCACGACTGGATTTTGCAGATGGCCGGGCCGGAATAAGCCTGTTCGCGTCGCAGGCGAAATCAGCGCCCTTCCTGTTCGAACTGGTCGAGAGGCACCCTTTGGGCAGCCAGGCCTTCATCCCTGTCGACGGTGTGGCGTATCTGGTTCTGGTGGCCGACGATGACAATGGGGTCCCAACTGGCTTTCAGGCATTTGTGGCAGGCCCCGGTCAAAGCGTGAATATTCACCGCAATACCTGGCACGGGGTGCTGACGCCGATTGATACACCTGGAAAATATGTGGTTGTTGATCGTATCGGCGCGGGTGACAACCTGGAAGAACACTGGTTTGAAACGCCTGTGCTTGTAACGGTTTGACCGGCCTACAAACAGAGACGCCCCTTCTTCGGAGTGCAAGATGACGAAACGCCAATATTATGTGCCGCAGGGCGGCCTGCCCCCTCAGACGCAGCTGCTTACTGACCGGGCGGTGTTTACCGAGGCCTATGCGGTCATTCCGAAAGGCACGTTCAGCGATATCGTAACCAGCGCGCTGCCGTTCTGGGACAAGGCGCGCTTCTGGGTGCTGGCGCGGCCGATGACGGGGTTTTCCGAGACGTTCTCGCATTATATTGGCGAGGTCGCCCCTGGTGGCGGCAGCACCCGGCCGGACACGGCCAGCGGTGTGCAATCGGTGGTTTTCGTCGTGGACGGTGAGGTGGCGCTCACCATCAATGGTACCGAACACAGGCTGGAGACTGGCGGGTATGCCTACATCCCGGCAGGTGCCGAATGGTCGCTGCGCAACGATACGGGTGCCGCCGCGCGCTTTCACTGGATCCGCAAACGGTTTCAGCCGGTTGAAGGCCTGGATGCGCCGGACGCTTTCGTGATCAACGAAAACGACCTGACGCCGATTTCGATGCCGGACACGAATGGCGTCTGGGCGACAACGCGATTTGTCGACCCCGAAGACCTGCGCCACGACATGCATGTCAATATCGTCACCTTCCAGCCCGGCGGTGTCATCCCCTTTGCTGAAACCCATGTAATGGAGCATGGTCTTTATGTTTTGGAAGGCAAAGCCGTCTACCGGCTCAATCAGGATTGGGTTGAGGTCGAGGCGGGCGATTACATGTGGCTGCGGGCCTTTTGTCCGCAAGCCTGTTATGCTGGCGGACCGGGGCCTTTCCGCTATCTGCTCTACAAGGATGTGAACCGCCACATGCCTCTGGAGTTGTGAGGGCGGGCGGTGCGCTCTTTGCCTCGAAATACGCCGATCAATATGATGGAACGAAAATGAACAGACTGGAAAAACACGGGCTACAGGTTGACCGCAAACTCGCTGCATTCATTGACGAGGATGTGCTGCCCGGACTCGCGGTGACGCCGGACCAGTTTTGGCAAGGCCTGTCGCGGCTGGTGCATGAAAAAGGACCCCGTAACCGCGAACTTCTGGCGCACAGGGAGGCACTTCAAGCACAGATCGACGAGTGGCATATCGCAAGGCGCGGCCAGGCGCATGATCCCAAGGCCTATAAATCCTTCCTGGAAGAAATCGGCTATCTTCTTCCCGAAGGACGAGCGTTCGAGATAGACACCGCCAATGTCGATCCCGAGATTGCGACCGTGCCAGGGCCGCAGCTTGTTGTGCCGGTGATGAACGCGCGCTATGCGATCAACGCCGCCAATGCGCGGTTCGGCTCGCTTTACGATGTGCTCTATGGCACCGACGCAATCGGCAGCCGTCCGAAGCCCGGCGGTTACGACCTGGGCCGGGGTGCGCGGGTGGTCACACGGGTGCGTGTGATCCTGGACGATTTCTTTCCGCTGGACGGTGCCAGCCACGGCGACGCGAAACACTATTCGGTTGATGAAGACGGGTTGTCGGTCGATGGCAAGCGGCTGGAAGATCCCGGCAAGTTTCTGGGGTATCGTGGCGATCCTGCCGCGCCGGAAGGCATTCTGCTGACCAATAATGGCCTGCATGTCGAGCTGTATTTCAACCGCGATCATCCCATCGGGCGGCATGATCAGGCGGGCATGGCGGATGTCATCCTGGAAAGCGCCGTGACCGCGATCATGGATTGCGAAGACAGCGTGGCAGCCGTTGATGCCGAGGACAAGGTACTTGCCTATTCCAACTGGCTGGGGCTGATGAAAGGCACGTTGCAGACGACGTTTGAAAAGGGCGGCAAGACGATCACCCGTCGCCTGCTGCCGGACCGCAGCTACAAGCGCGTTGACGGATCCGCCTTCAAGGTCAAGGGCCGGGCGCTGATGTGGGTGCGCAATGTGGGCCATCTGATGACCAATCCTGCCATTCTGGACCGCGACGGGAACGAGGTTTTCGAGGGTCTTCTTGATGCGATGTGCACAACGACAATCGCGATGCACGACCTCAAGCGCGAGAGCGGCAACTCGGTACATGGGTCCATATACGTGGTTAAACCCAAGATGCACGGCCCCGACGAGGTGGCCTTTGCCAATGAGATTTTCGATCATGTCGAGGAAACGCTTGGTCTGCCGCGCTATACCGTGAAGCTGGGCATCATGGACGAGGAACGCCGCACCAGCGTCAACCTCAAGGAATGTATCCGCGCCGCCCGGCACCGGGTCGCCTTTATCAATACCGGTTTTCTGGATCGCACAGGCGATGAGATTCACACCTCGATGGAGGCAGGGCCGTTTTCCCGCAAGGATTTCATCAAACGCAAAAGCTGGATCACGGCCTATGAGAACCAGAATGTCGATGTCGGGCTGGAATGCGGTTTGCAGGGGCGGGCGCAGATCGGCAAGGGCATGTGGGCCGTGCCGGATGAAATGGCCGCGATGCTGAAGGAAAAGATCGCGCATCCCATGGCCGGCGCCAATTGCGCCTGGGTGCCGAGCCCGACAGCGGCCACACTGCATGCGTTGCATTATCACCAGGTGGATGTCTTTGCCCGTCAGAACGCCATTCGCGCAGGCGGCAAGCGCGCCTTTGTCGAGAGCATCCTCGATATTCCGCTGGCGACGTACCGGGCCTGGTCGGATGAGGACATCATCCGCGAGGTCGAGAATAACGCCCAAGGCATTCTTGGCTATGTCGTGCGCTGGGTGGATCAGGGCATTGGCTGCTCCACGGTGCCGGACATCAATAATGTCGGCCTGATGGAAGATCGCGCCACCTGCCGGATCAGCGCGCAGCACATTGCCAACTGGCTGCATCACGGCGTTGTCACCAAAGAGCAGGTCGAGACCGCACTGCGAAAAATGGCACTGGTCGTGGATGAGCAAAATGCCGACGACCTGCACTACGAACGCATGGCCGGAAACGAGGCCTCACTTGCTTATCAGGCCGCGTATGACCTGATTTTCCTGGGGCGCAAACAGCCATCGGGATACACGGAACCGCTTCTTCATGCCTATCGCTCTATGAAAAAGAAAGAGAATGTTGACCAAGACCGGACACCTTGTTCCTGACATGTGAGAAACAGCACTGAGTTATTGCTGCACATTGCAAGTTGTTGGTCATCAGTTCGTCCATAGCAGCAGCCGTTGCACGTCACCTGAGCGAGCTGGCCGCTTTTGCTCCCGCCGTCGCCCTTGATCGTCTCGACGACCCCTAGCGTACGCTCGAAACTGAAGATCGCGTCTTGTAGCTGGCCATCGATCACGCGCCGATCGGACACCACGATGACCGTGTCGAACATCTTGCTCCTGTTCGCATCGTGGAGATCGGCGAGGAAGTGAGCTGACCAGGCGATAGAGTTTGTCTTGCCCGATCCCGCCGAATGCTGGATCAGGTACTTCTTTCCGGGGCCTTCTTCGAGAACGGTTCGCACAAGCTTCCGAGTTGCGTCAAGCTGGTGGTAACGGGGGAAAATCAGAGTCGTGAGGTTCCCCTTCTTGTCCTTCTCGGCAATGATGTAGCGACCGATCAGCTCAAGCCAGCTCTCACGCTCCCAGACCTCTTCCCAGAGATAGGCTGTACGATGCCCGTTGGGATTGAGAGGGTTCCCTGCGCCGCCGTCATCCCCCTTGTTGAACGGGAGAAAGCGGGTCGCCTTCCCCGCCAGCTTCGTCGTCATGAATACTTGAGCATTGCTGACCGCGAAGTGGACCAATGCGCCACTGGGGAAGCTCAGGAGTGGTTCCGTTCTACCTGCGGCCCTCGGGGGTCGATCATACCGGTACTGGTCAATCGCGTCGTCCACACTCTGCGTGAAGTCCGTCTTCAGTTCTGCAGTTGCGACGGGAATGCCATTCAGAAATAGTACAAGATCGATCGAGTTTTCGTTTGTGGTTGAGTACTTGACCTGCCGGATAACGCGTAGCCGGTTCGCTTGGTAGCGAGCGACGATCTCGGGGTTGTCTTTTAGGGCTGGCTTGAACTCAGCGAGCTTCAAGGTGCCGCGAACCCCGATCATGTCGATGCCGTGGCGCAGCACGTCAAGCGTCCCGCGAGTGTCAATCTGCTTGCGGACCCGGTCTAGGAGAGCCGCTTCTCCAGACTTGCTGACGGCCTCCCAAGCCTTCGGTTGAGAAGTCCTCAGCCACTCCACAAGGTCGGATGCGTAGAGCGCCCTTGCTCGGTCGAACAGCTGCGCATCGCCGCTATCGTGCAACCAGCCTTGCGACTCCAGGTAGTCACAGATTTCGTCCTCGAAGCTGATCTCCTTGTGGATGTTCACGACAGGTCCTCGCTTTCCTCCAGGACGAGGGTCCATGTCCTCTTCAAGGGCAGCTCAGCGCGGATGTCTTCGGGCAGCCTTTCGTAGTTGGCGAGTAGGTTGTCTACGAGTTCATCCCGGCCCCACAACCGGACCCGGAAGTAGAGTTCGTTCACCCTCCGACGAACGGCACTTGTATAGCCGCCCCAACTCACAATCAGACCATGATCGGCCTGAGTGTCTTGGGTGCTTCCGATCAGACCTTGCAGTGTCGGCTGATCGACAGTTTGAGACCCGGACTTCACCTGGACCACAACACGAGGACTTTCTAGGCCCAGCGGTCCACTTCCGGCCACGATGTCTACCCCGTTGTCCGCGCCGGGTGGGGACACGCGCGTCTGGTAGCCTTGAGCGCGGAGGATTGCCGCGACAAGAGTGGTGAAGTCATGGCCCGCGAAGGAAGACGCGATCCGCTTCTCGATCTGATCTCGCGCGATCTGCGTCAGGTCGATCGGCTGATCGCTGGCCTCTTCGGTGTCTTGTGAGACGCCGCCATTCTGTTTCCCGGTGACCTTCGGAGCAGAAACGTCACCGGGGTCGGCACCCGTGGCGAGGACGGTCTTCACACGCTCCAGCGCGTTGTTCCGGCTGATCTCGCAGACCGTCATGAAGGCCCCGAAGCTGTAGAGGAGGTCCTGCCGAAACGTGTCACGGGGCAGATCTGTCTTCAGCCACTCGACAGGGCGCACGGGGTTGCCGTCTGGCCCTTGCTTGTATGGGCCGCTGAACCTACCGATCGAGATGGTGCTGGTGGTTTTGAACGGCGTCACGACCAGGTCACCGACTTGCGCCATGTTCACGAACTGGTTCACCTGGGCGGCGAAGTTGCGATGGGTGTTGGGCTTCCTGTCTGGAAAGACCTCCGCCATCTTCTCGATCAGCATCTCGCGATCCGTGAGGTGTGAGATGTCTTCCTTGATCCCAAAACCGAGCGTCAGCTCATTGCGGTCCTGAGCTGCCGCTTCGTACTCCCCGTTCTTGCCGAGACGGACCAGCCAGAGACGTGTCGAGTCGGATGTGTCATTCATAGGTACGCGGCCTCAGTCGTTTCAGGGACCTCGCCGCGCACGTCGATCTTGCCGGTGACGGCGGCGGAGATCAGGGCGCTGCGGCGCTCCTGGAGGAGAGCGATGGCCTTTTCGGCTTCAGAGATCAGCGCATCCACACTGAGAAGTGCCGTTTCAAGGAAGTCGAGGATCTCTCGGAGTTCGTTCGAAGGTGGCATGCCCACCTTGATTGCTCCAATCGTTTCCGTATTCAGGTTGAGTTGCGTTCCAAACTTCCCCAGCCCACCATAGCAAATACCCGCCTCAAATACCCTGAACAGCCACATTTCCGGAATCTGAAGTCTTGGGAAATATACAAATCCATCGTGAATACAGGCGCGGATGCTAGTGATGCATGGCTTGCCGACGGACCCTGCGATGCTGACAAACAGCGCTCCCGGTTCCAGTTTTACACTTAATGAGCTGCCCAGTTCAGACAGTCTTTGGGGCGTTTCCGCCAGAAACCCGTTCGACGCGCTGACATCAGCAATCCTAACCCAAGCATACTCGCCATCGTCGTCGAAGTACTTCGGATCTTGTATGGGCCGGGGTGATGCGCCGCGCAGCACCGGTGAGAGCCATTTGATCGACGATACCTGCCAGTGATCTGGGACAAGTCCCAGCCACTCTACCCCCGAGTCCTTCGTAGAGACATCCGGGTCGAGACCCTTGGTGACGGCGTGGCAGATGACGCCCTGACGCTTCTCCTTCAGGAGCGCGATCAGCCGCCGCTGCTCCTCCACCAGCGCATCGATCTTCCCCGTCTCCCGGTCGAGGAACTCCGCAATGGCGCGTTGTTCGGGCAGCGGAGGGAGAGGGATTTTCAACCGCACCAGCTCGCTTGCATTGATGGCGGGGTAGCTGACGCCCACCGAGCGGCTGATGACCTCGCCCACGAGAAAGTCTGCGACGGCCAAGTAGCCGAGAAAGCCACTCTCGATGCCACGCGGTCGAAGTACGGCGAAGCCGGTCTAGGCAATAAGGCCTTCGGATGGTTCGACTACCTGAGCAATCGCCCGAAGGTATGTCCGAACGGTAGATACAAGCACGTCGCCTTCCCGGACAACGCGTCTCGCTCTTGAAGGGGCGTCAGCGAACATCACGCGTGTTGTCTCGACGATGCCCTTGCCGAACTCGACACCAGAGATCTCGACGTAGTCGAACGCGGCTTCGGGGTCAGATGATTCCGAAAGGACCTCATCGTTGCAGCTCGTCACGGTCTTCAAGGGACACAATGACCAATGATCAGGGATTAACCCTATCCCGGGACTGTCGGTGTCCACGTATCGCGAGTAAGCTTGGCTCATGCCGCCAACTCCGCGAGCATCCGCTGGATGTTCCGCGTGACCGCCTCCAGCTCCGCATCAATCTCCTCCAGATCACGCGGTGGTTCGAAGACGTAGAAGTTCCGGTTGAACGTGATCTCGTAGCCGATCTTCGTCTTGTCGTGATCGATCCAGGCATCAGGGGCGTGGGGTAGTACCTCACGCTGGAAATAGGCCTCCACATCCTCGGTCAGAGGCACGACCTCGGTATCCCGAAGCGATGTGTCGGGCTGCGGCTTGCCCTTCTGCGCCCCGCGCGTCCCCACGACGATCTCGCCGTCCTCGTCGCGTTGTGGGCGTTCCACGGTGATCTGGCGGTATCCGAAGGCCTTGTTGGGCAGTAGCAACGAGAAGGGCCGCACCTTCGTTGTGACATCCATCATGCCAGGGTGGCCGTTGCGCCCCTCCACGATCTCCGTCCAGCTTCTGTCAGCCCGTTCCTGCGCGTCGTCTGGCGTTCCACGTGCCTCGGTATGCGTATGGAACTCGGCTTCGATGCAGTCGCCGAAGACCTTGGTAATCTGCGCGATGCCCTCGTCGCTGATCTCACGGCGCTTGGACCCGAGAGATGGGCGCATCTTCTGCCAGAGTGAGCTGCCGTCGATCAACTGGACCAGACCCTTGCGGTGATCTGGCTTCCGGTTCGACAGGACCCAGACGTAGGTCGCGATCCCAGTGTTGTAGAAGAGATCGGTCGGCAAGCCGACGATCGCCTCGACCAGGTCGTTCTCCAGCACATAGCGGCGGATCTCGCTCTCGCCTGATCCCGCTCCACCGGTGAAGAGGGGAGAGCCGTTCAAGACGATCCCGAAGCGCGAACCGCCATCCTTTGCAGGACGCATCTTCGATATGAGGTGCATCAGGAACAGTAGAGAGCCGTCCGAGACTCTCGGGAGACCGGGGCCAAAGCGACCATTGAAGCCCTCGACCTCATGCTCCCGCTTTACGTCCTTCTGCACCTTCTTCCACTCGACGCCGAAAGGGGGGTTCGAGAGCATGTAGTCGAATTTGGTGTCCGGATGGCCGTCCTCGGACAGCGTGTTTCCCGCCACGATGTTCCGGACATCCTGTCCTTTGATCAGCATGTCGGCCTTGCAGATCGCGTAGGAGAGGTCGTTCAACTCCTGCCCGTACATGGTGAGGCGGGCATCGGGGTTGTGTTCCGAGAGGTACTCATCGGCAACCGACAGCATTCCGCCGGTCCCTGCCGTGGGGTCGTAGATCGTGCGAACAACACCGGGTTTGGCCAGGACTTCGTCGTCCTCGACAAACAGGAGATTGACCATCAGGCGGATGACCTCGCGGGGCGTGAAGTGTTCCCCTGCGGTGTCATTCGAGGCTTCTGCGAACTTCCGGATCAACTCCTCAAAGACGAGACCCATCTGCATGTTGGTCACGCGGCCCGGATGCAAGTCGAAACCCGCGAACTTTTCAGTGACAAGGTAGAGGAGCTTGTTCTTGGTGAGCCGGTCGATCTGCTCAGCGAAGGCGAAGCGATCGAAGATGTCACGCACCTCAGGCGAGAAGCTTTCGACATAGGAAAGCAGGTTCGGCCCGATGTTGTCCTGGTCGCCAATAAGGCGGCGCATGTCGAGCGGCGAGGCGTTGTAGAATGCAGATCCAGAGGCACGACGCATGAATGGATCGGCATTCAGACCCGCCTTCGTCTTCTCATCCTTCTCGCGCAGCACCGCTTCCTTGGTCGGCTCCAGTACGCAATCGAGACGACGCAGGACCGTGAAAGGTAGGATGACGCGTCCGTACTCGGACTGCCGGTAGTCTCCGCGCAGGAGGTCAGCGACAGACCAGATGAGCGACGAAAGTTGTGATTGCGACATGCTCGACACCGTTCAAACGAAAGAGATTCAATGTTTTTTCTCGATCGTAGGATAGCTTCGATGCAAGCTCAAGCAATCCAACTGCTGCACGAACAGCGTTGTTAGTTGAGTCATTCTGGCAGCATAGCCGTAGGAGGCGCAGACTTGAGCCGACAATCTGTACCACAAACCTGTACCAGCTGCATTGCCGGGCGCAGCGCAAGCCTTTGATTTAAAATAAAAATAGGAGGCTGGCTGGGGTGGTAGGATTCGAACCTACGATACACGGTACCAAAAACCGCTGCCTTACCACTTGGCTACACCCCAACGGTGACGCGCTAATTACTCCGCCGATATGATTGGTGCAAGGGTTGAATCCAAAAAAATCTCGGTGCTGTTCCGGGGAGCTTGCCGGGCTGCGCCAGGGCGGCTTCAGTCGAAGACTTCATCCGGCCCGATACCCCAGAGCGCATCCTTGCGGGCCCAGCCGCGAAAGCCTCCGGCGTTCATGCGGCACCACTCGGATTCACATTGCTCCAGCCGGGCGATGACCCCCAGTTCCAGGCGTGCCACAACCAGGGCGCCTTCGGTCGGCCTGGCCAGCAGATCGAGCATGTCATGTTCCACGATCGCGGTGCGCGTGCCGGACAAAAGCGAGTAATGCACCCAACCACCGACACCGTCCCGGTCCTCCACGCGGCGCCAGTGACCGTGCTCGGCGGTAATGATCAATGGAGCATCCCGGCGTTTGAATATCCAGTCGATCTGATGCGTGAGGCTGGGGCCTCGGCGCACGTTGCCTTCGGCGGCCTTCATTGAGACGAAACGGGGCAGGGGCAGGTTGGTAACGGGGCCACGATCCTGGGCGGCGGCCTGGAACGCGGGTATCAGCAACAGACAAAGCGCGAGGGCGCAGAGAATGACAGGTCTCATCATGTCGGTCCGATTTCTGCTCGTCTTCTGTGACAGGTTCTTGTGCCTGTCGCTTTCCTGCGCCACTCTGGCAGCAATGGAAGAAATATGAAAGCACGAGGAGACCAAGCATGTCATCTCAGCGTCTTACTGTTGTCGTAACGCGACGCTTGCCCGAACCGGTTGAACGCCGTCTGGCGGAACTCTTCGATGTCGAGTTGCGGGAAAACGATGTGCCGATGACCCGTGCGGAGTTGATCCAGGCTGTAAAGAAGGCCGATGTGCTGGTGCCGACGCTCAATGACCGGATTGACGCAGGCCTTCTGGCGCAGGCCGGGGATCAGTTGAAGCTGATTGCCAATTACGGCGCAGGGGTGGACCATATCGACGTTCACACCGCGCGCCAGCACGGTATTCTTGTCTCGAACACACCGGGTGTCTCGGCGGATGACACGGCGGATATGACGATGGCGCTGATCCTCGGGGTCACGCGTCGCCTTCCCGAAGGCTTGGCTATCATGCAATCCGGGGAGTGGGATGGCTGGTCGCCGACCCAGCTTCTTGGCGGGCGCGTGGCCGGGCGGCGCTTGGGTATTCTGGGGTTGGGCCGGATCGGCCAGGCCGTGGCACGGCGTGCGGCGGCCTTTGGAATGCAAATTCATTATCATAACCGACATCGCTTACGCCCCGAAATTGAAGCGGCGCTTGACGCACACTACTGGGAAAGCCTTGATCAGATGGTGGCGCGGATGGATGTGATCAGCGTCAATTGTCCGCATACGCCGTCGACCTTCCATTTGATGAACGCGCGGCGGCTCAAGCTGATGAAACCGGACGCGGTGATCGTGAACACGTCACGCGGAGAGGTGATTGACGAAAATGCGCTGACCCGGATGTTGCGGGCGGGCGAGATCGCGGGGGCGGGGCTCGATGTGTATGAGCATGGCGCGGATATAAATCCACGTCTGCGGGAGCTGCCCAATGTGGTGGCGCTGCCGCATATGGCATCGGCAACAGTCGAGGGCCGGATTGAGATGGGTGAGAAGGTTCTTTTGAATATCAAGACCTTCGATGATGGTCACCGCCCGCCGGATCAGGTGGTGCCGGGGATGCTCTGACCGGCGGTCCGAGCCGATTCGCGCCCCTTTCGCACGGCCTATCCGCCCTGCTCAAATGGTACTTGAGAATACGGACGAAAGGGAGGCTTTGCCATGAGAAAACCGATCATCACCTTGTGCCTGCTGGCCTTGGCCGCATTGCCGATCGCGGCGCAGGAGGCGGCCGATCAGGTGGCTCCGGAAGCCGCCGGAGCCGGAGAGGTTGTCGGGGCGGCAGAGGTCCGGGCGGCTCAGGATGCCAAGGCCGAGGGTATGCCCATCTCGGCGCAGAGATGGATGGTGGCCGCAGCCAACCCCCATGCGGTGGAGGCGGGTGCCCGGGTCCTGCGGCAGGGCGGCACGGCGGCCGATGCGATGGTGGCGGTGCAACTCGTGCTGGGCCTTGTGGAGCCGCAAAGCTCGGGGCTGGGCGGTGGGGCGTTTCTTGTCTGGTACGATGCGGCAAGTGGAGAATTGACAACGCTTGACGGGCGCGAAACCGCCCCTCTAGAGGCAACGCCGAGGTTGTTTCAGGATGACAACGGCGATCCTCTGGATTTCTTTGACGCAGTCGTGGGCGGCCGTTCGGTGGGGACACCGGGCACGCTCGCCCTTTTGCAAGCAGCACATGACCGCTGGGGTCGCGCGGAGTGGTCGGGGCTGTTCGCGGATGCGATCCGGCTGGCCGAAGACGGGTTCGCCGTAAGCCCGCGCATGGCGATGCTGGTGTCGGGCGATGCCGAAAGGCTGGGCCGCCAGGCGGCCGCACGGGATTACTTTCTGCCGGGTGGGGTGCCTCTGGCGGAAGGGACGGTGCTGAGGAATCCTGCGTATGCGGCCACACTGCGACTGATGGCCGAGCAGGGGGCAGGGGTTTTTTATACCGGAGAGATTGCGGATGAGATTGTCGCGGCAGTGCGCGGTGCCGAAGGCAATCCGGGCGTTTTGTCTGAAGTGGACCTTGCGATTTATACCGTGAAGGAACGCGCACCGGTTTGTATGAGCTACCGCGCGCACGAGGTTTGCGGGATGGGCCCCCCGTCATCGGGGGCGCTCACCGTCGGGCAGATCCTGGGGATGCTGGCGTCTTACGACCTCGCGGCACTCGGAGCGGAGAGTCCGGAAGCCTGGCGGCTTATCGGCGATGCGTCTCGCCTGGCCTTCGCCGACCGCGCGCGTTACATGGCCGACGCTGATTATGTGCCGGTCCCTGTCCAGGGTTTGCTCGATGAAACGTATCTGGCGCAACGCGCGGAACTGCTGAGGCAGGATAGTGCTCTGGCGGAGGTGCGCCCGGGTGAGCCGGAATTCGATCACAGCCTGAACTGGGCGGATGACGGATCGATCGAGTTGCCTTCGACCTCGCATATTTCCATCGTCGACAGCTTTGGTAATGCGCTCAGTATGACCACGACGATTGAAAACGCGTTCGGGTCGCGACTGATGGTGCGGGGGTTTTTGCTCAATAACGAGCTGACGGATTTCTCGTTCCGGTCGCATCGTGGTGGTGTGCCGGTCGCCAACCGGGTGGAGCCGGGCAAGCGGCCGCGCTCCTCCATGGCGCCGACGATCGTCATGAAAGACGGCAAGCCGGTGCTGGTTGTCGGCAGCCCCGGCGGCAGCCGTATCATCGGGTACGTGGCCAAGACGATCATCGCGCATCTGGATTGGGGGCTGGATGTACAGGCCGCGGTAGACCTGCCACATCTGGTCAATCGCTTCGGTACTTATGACGTGGAAGCGGGCACGCAGGCCGAAGCTTTGACCGGGGTGCTCACCTCGATGGGCTATGAGGTGAACGCAAGGGCGCTGACCTCAGGGCTGCATGCGATCGCGATCGGTGAGGATCTCAAGGGCGGGGCAGACCCGCGCCGTGAGGGGATCGCCCTCGGCGAATGACCCTCCCAGCTGCGCACCGCGGACCCGAGTGGCACGCGGGAAACGGGCAGGAGCCTGGCCTGTTCGGATCGGCCGACCCCAGGCGTCGCTTTTCTGCCGGGAAAGGTCGGCTGGACCGCGCGCCATTCACCGAACCTGCTAAATATGCCCAATCATTTCCGACCTAAGGGAGTCGCTTCACATGAAAACGCAAGTCAAAGCTCTGGTTGTCGGCGGCGGTGCCGTCGGAACCTCCATCGCCTATCATCTGGCCAAAGCCGGTTGGGACGATGTGATGCTGATCGAGCGCGACGAGCTCACGAGCGGCTCAACCTGGCACGCAGCGGGTTTGCTTCCGCTGTTCAACATGTCCTACGCGACCACCCACATTCACAAGTACTCTGTCGATTTCTATAAAACGCTGGAAGAAGAAACCGGGCTCAACGCCGGATTTGCCGTTGTCGGCAACCTTCGCATGGCTCAGACGCAAGACCGCATGGACGAATACATGCTCTACGCGTCGACCGCCGAAACCTGCGATGTGAAATACGAGTGGCTGACCCCTGACCAGATCAAAGAGCGCTGGCCGCTGATCGAAACCAGTGACCTGAAGGGCGCGATCTATCACACCGAGGATGGCTATATTAACCCTGCCGACGTGACGCAGGCGATGGCCAAGGGCGCGCGTCAGCGCGGGGTTGAGATTGTGCGCAAGCTGCAAGCGGATGCCTTCCATTGGACCGGAACGCATTGGGAAGTCACCTGCACCAAGATGGTGGAAAAAGGCGGCAACCTGGTAGAAAGCGACGAACAGGTCGTGATCACCGCCGAGCATGTCGTGACCGCCAGCGGCAACCACGCACAACGTACCGCCAAGATGCTGGGCATCAAGATGCCCGCGATCCCGGTCGAACACACGTTCATCGTGATGGATAAGGATCCGGAGCTGGTCAAATGGCGTGAGGCAGGCAACCCCGAGCACCCGGTTGTTCGCGATGCCGACAACGAATCTTACGCGCGCGAGGAACGCGGCGGTTGGATTCTGGGCATCTACGAGCGTGGCGCACCTGCGCGGTTTGAACATGGTGTGCCTGACAGCTTCCGCGCCGATCTGTTCCCGCTGGACCTCGACCGGATCGCCGAGCAATACATGGCGATGGCCGAGCGTGTGCCCTCCTGTGCAGACTCCGGCCTGAAGGACGATTTCAACGGCCCGATCTGCTACACGCCCGATGGTAACCCGCTGGTTGGTCCGGCGCCGGGCCTGCGTAACATGTGGCTGGCCGAAGGCTTTTCCTTCGGGATCACGGCGGCAGGCGGCACCGGCTACTACCTGGCCCAGATGATGGTGGATGGCGAAGCCGAGATCGACATGGCATCGCTTGACCCGAAACGGTACTCGCAATCCTGGATGACGACCGAGTTCGCCGCGCGCAAGAATGAGGAATGCTACGAGCACGTCTACATCCTGCACCACCCGGATGAAGAGCGCGAAGCCTGCCGTCCTTTGCGGACCGCGCCCGCTTACGATCGCCAGAAGGCACGAGGCGCGCAATTCGGTTGGGTCAATGGCTGGGAACGACCCAACTATTACGGCCCGCTCGATGCACCGGAAAACTTCGACCATGACGCGCGCAGCTTCCGCCGTGGCGGCTGGTGGCAATATGCCAAGGCCGAGGCCGAGGCGATCCGGAACGGCGTTGGCCTGATCGACGCGACCGCCTTCACCAAGCATGTGGTCAAGGGCCCCGGCGCAACTGCATTCCTGGATTGGTTCACCTGTAACAAGCTGCCACGCGTGGGCCGGATTAACCTGACCTATGCGCTGACCTCCAATGGCACCACACGCACCGAATATACCATCGTGCGCAATGGCGAGAACCACTACTACCTCGTCTCGGCCGGTGCCTGGACGGAATATGACGCCGACTTCCTGCGCAAGGCGGCCGAAGACAAGATGGACGAGTTCGGGTACATCGAAATCCAGGACGTCACTACGCAATGGGGCGTCTTCGCCATTGCCGGGCCGAAATCGCGTGATGTGCTGAAAGAAGTGATCAACGATGCCGACCCGGCCACCGCTCTTTCGAACAAGCGCTTCCCGTGGCTGACCGCGCGCCAGATCGAGCTGGGCATGTGCCCGGTCAACGCCATCCGCGTGGCCTATACTGGCGAGCTGGGCTGGGAGCTGCATCACCCGATCGAAATGCAGAACTACCTTTTCGATCTGCTGGAGAAGGCGGGTGAGAAGCACGGCATGAAACTGGTGGGTGCCCGCGCCCAGAACTGGCTCCGGCAGGAGAAATCCTATCGCGCCTTCGGCAACGAGCTGGGCCGTGATGCGACCCCGCTTGAAGCGGATCTGCCGCGTTTCGTCGATCTCGAAAAGGACTTCCACGGCAAGGACAAGCTGGTGGAAACTGGCGTACGTTCAAAATGCTGCACGCTCCTGATCGACGGGCCCGAGGACGCAGATCCGTGGGGCCGCGAGGCGCTTTATGCCGAGGATGGCACCCGCGTGGGCCGTCTGACCTCGGGCGGCTACTCGGTGCATTTCGGCAAGTCGATCGGGATGGGGTATGTCAAGCCTGACCTGGCCGTTGAGGGCACCAAGCTGAAGGTCAAGATGCAGGACAAGCTTTGGGATGCGGTGGTCACGTGTGACAGCCCCTATGATCCGAAGAACGAGGTGATCCGCATCGACGGCTGATTGCCGCGTCAAACAATGCGTAGGGCGGGGTTTACCCCGCCTTTCGTTTGTTTTCAGCAGGTGCCGGGAAAAATCCCTGCCTTGGGTGTTGATTGATTACCTCGTGCGGCTTTTCAACCAGACGCGCCATTGCCGTTTCGTTCCGCGAAAGGCGTTGATATCCACTTCGCCCTCGAAGCCGGGCACCAAGCCGGTTCCGGTATATTGCCAGAAGGTCCAGGCCTGTCCGGGATAGACATCGTCAACCGGTCGGGCGGTCGAGCGCAGCCAGAATTCTTCACCCCGGAAGTGGTATAACTCGTTGGTCTTGTAGAAATCCGGCGTCGTATAGATGATCGGGCGCTGGCCGTAATGGCGCTCAACCACGTTCAGCCAGATCGTCATTACCCGGCGGACTTCCTTGGGGGGCGGGCGTGTTGTACAGGTGGGCGAAAACGGGTTCCATTCGACATCCAGCACAGGCGGGAGCGCCCCCCGCTTGCGCGGTACGTTCCGGATGAACCAGCGCGCCTGTACACGCGGCTTGGTACAGAAATAATAGAAATGGTAGGCTCCTGTTGGAATGCCCGCCGTCCTTGCGCCGTTCCAATTGACACCGAACATAGGATCGAGCAGATCGCCACCCTCTGTGGCCTTGATAAAGGCAAAGGCAACTCCGGCGCGCTTAGCCTGCCGCCAGTTTACCTTCTGCTGAAACCGTGCCGCATCGACGCCGTGCACCGGGTAACGCTCCGGCCCTTTGCGGCCAAACTCCACCGGATCGCTGTCGCCAAAACTGCGAGGTTTGGCCTCGGCCATCCCGAGGGTGAAGGTCAGCGCCACAAACACCAGGCAAAAGCATTGCACGAACCGCATGATACGACTTCACCTTATCCGACTGCTCCGCCGAGCGTCGCGGGTCCGGCGCGGCTTTGTCAACCTGGTCTGCGAGTTTTGCTCGATTTGCGCGGTGTCAGGCCGTGCCGCTGAGTTCGTCGAAACAAGCCATGGCCTTTGCGGCGTACATCATGGCGGGTCCCCCGCCCATCTGGATCGTCATGGCCAACACATCGCCGATCTCTTCGCGTGTGGCTCCCGCACGCACCAAGGCCGCGACGTGCAGTCCAATGCAATCCTCACAGCGCAGACCAACGGCAATGCCGAGCGCCACGAACTCCTTGGTCTTGAATTCCAGAGTGCCGCCCTCCTTGACGGCTTTGCCAAGCGCGCCAAAGGCACGGGCGGTGTCGGGGATGGCTGTGTTAAGCCCGCGCAGGTTCTTGCGGGTGGTGTCGATCTTGTCGCTCCAGGACATGAGGGGTTCCTTTTCATACATATTCATGCAGATGAATACATAATCCGGGCCCCGGCACCTTGATCCTGATCAGATCGGCTTTTCCACGATGAAGAAAAGATTGTTTGCAGGCATTGGGCGGATGCTCAGCAGGTGCAAGCCCTTGTCTTTCAGCCAGCGGGTCATATCGGCGTCATCCTTGTAGCCAATGGCAGGATCCGAGGCGCGCAGGTTCGCATGGAACCGCGCGTCGCCATCCGAGGTGGTCTGACCATCGCGCAGGAACGGGCCGTAAAGCATCAGCCGCCCGCCCGGCGCAAGGGCGGTGGCGGCTTCGCGAAGGAGGGTTTTCGCCTCTGGCGTGCTGATCAGATGCAGCAGGTTCACCAGCAGGATCAGCTTCTGCCCGGCATGGACCATCCCCCAACCGGGCGCGCAGGCATCCAGCGCGATGGCCTGGCGCAGATTGGGCAGACCGGCCTGCTCCGCCCAGGCGTCGATGCTGGCGCGGCGGGCGGGATCCGGCTCGCTTGGCTGCCAGGTCAATCCGGGCAAGGCGCGTGCAAAGGCCACGACATGTTGCCCCGTACCGCTTGCAAGCTCCAACGCGCGGCCGTCTGAGGGCGCAAACTCGTGGATCACGTCAAGGATCGCCGCAGCGTTGCGTTCCGCTGCCGGGGCGCTGAGCATGGCACCCTGAACCGGCTCAGCAACCGAGGCCGTCCGGGGCAGCGGGCGAGGAGGTTTCATGCCGCAGTCCTCATCGTGAAGCTCCAAATAAAAAGGCCCCGTTTCGCCGGGGCCTTTTCTTGTCAGGTATCGGGTTTATTGCGGGATCTCTCCGGTCAGCCCTTCGACATAGAAGTTCATGCCCAGAAGCGTGCCATCATCGGCCACTTTGCCCTCGGCCAGCCAGTCGCTGCCGTCCTGCTTTTTCAGCGGGCCGGTGAAGGGATGGTATTCGCCCGCGGCAATCGCGGCTTTCATGGCCAGCGCCTCGGCTTTCACATCCTCAGGTACTGCATCGGTGATCTCGCCGATACCGACCATGCCGGTGCTGATCCCGTCCCAGGTCTGCACACTTTCCCATGTGCCATCCATCACCGCCTGAGTGCGGGCGATGTAGTAGGGCGCCCAGTTGTCGATGATCGAGCTCACGCGCGGGAAGGGGGCATATTCGCTCATATCCGAGGCCTGTCCGAAGGTGATCACACCCCCGGCCTTTTCGGCGGCCGCCTGAGGTGCGGTGGAATCGGTATGTTGCAGGATCACATCCGCGCCCTGTTCGATCAGCGCGGTGGCTGCGTCGGCTTCCTTGGCGGGATCAAACCAGGTGAAGGCCCAGATGATCTTGAACTCCACATCCGGGTTCACCTTCTTGGCGTGGATATAGGCCGAGTTGATGCCCCGGATCACTTCGGGGATCGGATAGGAGGCGATATAGCCGATGATATTCGACTTGGTCATCTTGCCGGCGATATGGCCCTGAATGGCCCGACCTTCGTAGAACCGCGCCGAATAGGTGCTCACATTGTCGGCGGTCTTGTAGCCGGTTGCGTGCTCAAACTTCACATTCGGAAACTTGGCGGCCACGTTCACGGTGGGGTCCATGTAGCCAAAGGAGGTGGTAAAGATCAGGTCCGCCCCCTGCAGCGCCATCTGCGTGATTGCCCGCTCCGCATCAGCGCCTTCCGGCACGCTTTCCTGATAGACCGTCTCGACCTTGTCGCCAAAATGCTCTTCGACCGCGAGCCGACCCTTGTCATGCTCGTAGGTCCAGCCACCGTCACCGATGGGGCCAACATAGATGAACCCGACCTTGGTCTTGTCGTCGGCCACGGCCGCCCCGGCCAGACCAAGCGCAAGGGCAGCACCGGTCAGAAGTCTTGTGAGTTTCATGTATCTCTCCCAGGTTTTCTTATCTTCGCCTCAGCCCGAGGCATGGAAGGTACGGCCAAGCGAGGCGGGCGCGCGCGAGCGGTCCGCCGACATGATGACCAGCACCAATATGGTAATCACATAGGGCGACATGGAAAGGTATTCGACAGGAAGTGCAACCCCTGCCGCCTGAAGGTTGAGCTGCAACACAGTTACACCGCCAAACAAATAGGCACCCAAGAGCACTCGGCCTGCTTTCCAGCTTGCAAAGACGACCAGTGCGAGGGCGATCCATCCGGCCCCTGCCGTCATCCCTTCGGTCCATTGGGGCACGCGGATCAGGCTGATATAGGCCCCGCCCAGACCCGCGCAGGCCCCGCCAAAGAGGATCGCCATGATCCGCACCCGCACCACCTTGTAACCAAGCGCATGGGCGGCGTCGTGGTTCTCGCCCACCGCGCGCAGGATCAGGCCAATGCGCGTGTGTTTGAGCATGACCCAGACGGCCAGGGTGAGTGCGAGGCCGACATAGACCATGATGTCATGCGAAAAGAGCACCGGCCCGAAGAAAGGGATGTCGCTCAGCAGCGGGATGTCGAGCTTGCCCGTGGGTGGCGGTTTGATGCCCACATAGCCTTGACCCAATAGCGCGCTCAGCCCGAGGCCAAAGAGCGTGAGCGCCAGCCCGCTCGCCACATGATTGGCCAGAGCGATCTGGGTGAGTAGCGCGAAAAGCAGCGACAGAAGCGCGCCGCCGACCGCTGCCGCAGCAAAGCCCAGCAGGGGCGAGCCGGTATTCACCGCGATGGCAAAGCCGCAGATCGCCCCGGTGATCATCATGCCTTCCACCCCGAGGTTCAGTACGCCCGCACGCTCGACGACCAGCTCTCCCAGGGCGGCGAGCAGGATTGGCGTCGCGGCCACCATCAGTGAGGCCAGCAGAAGGGTAGGGGAAATAGAACTCAGATCCATCAAACGGCCTCCCGCCCTGTCCGCCGGATGCGGAAATTCGTCAGCACATCAATCGCCAGCAGGAAAAAGAGCAGCATCCCCTGAAACATCTGGATCGCCGCGGCTGGCAGGCCCAGGTTGCTCTGTGCAATTTCGCCACCGATATAGGTCAGCGCCATCAACAGCCCGGCCAGCAAGATGCCCACCGGATGCAACCGGCCCAAAAAGGCCACGATGATCGCCGTGAAGCCATAGCCCACGTTGAAATCGATGCTCACCTGTCCCGCCGGTCCCGACACTTCGAAAAGCCCCGCCAACCCCGCCAGCGCGCCGGACGTGCCGAGGCAAAACAGGATCAGCCGCGCGGGCCTGACCCCGGCAAAACGCGCCGCCTTGGGGGCCTGCCCGGTCAGGCGGATGTGAAAGCCCAGGATATGCCGGTTCAAAAGGACATAGGCAAAGATCACTGCGATCATCGCCGCCACCACGCCCCAATGCATCCCCGTTCCCGCAATCAGCTCGGCATTGTGGGCTGAGCCATATTGCTGAAAATTGCGCGAGCCGGGAAAGCCCATGCCGTCCGGGTTGCGCAAAGGGCCAAGCGCCATCGAGGCCAGAAGCTGCTCGGCCACATAGACCAGCATCAGCGAAACAAGGATTTCATTGGTTCCGAACCGCACCTTCAGAAGCGCCGGGATCATCGCCCAGGCCCAGCCGCCAAGCGCGCCCGCCATGACCATCAGCGGAAAGATGTACCACGCCTCAAGCGGGTAGAAGGCCAGGCCCACCGCCGCACCTGTCAGCGCACCTATGATGTACTGGCCTTCGGCCCCGATATTCCAGATGCCCGCGCGAAACCCGAGGGACAGGCCGATGGCAATCAGAATGAGCGGCGCGCCTTTGATCAGGAGTTGCGGGCGGTAATAAAACGCGAACTCGCCAAAAAGCGGCTCCCAGAAGATCGTCGCAATTGCCGTGACCGGGTTTTCGCCCAATGTGGCAAAAAGTGCGCCCCCGGCGATCATGGTGGCAATCACCGCCACAAGTGGCGTGAGGTACGTCCAGAGTCGCGAGGGTTGCGGGCGCTTCTCAAGCCGGATCATGCGCCACCTCCATGCCATGCGCGCCGCCCATCATCAGCCCGATCTCATCGACGCTCAACTCTTTCGCGGGTCTGATATCCGACAGCCGCCCCTCATTGATCGCACAGAACCGGTCAGAGATTTCCATCAGTTCATCCAGATCCTGGCTGATACAGATCACCGCTGTCCCATTCGCTGCCAGATCCAGAAGCGCCTGACGGATGGCGGCGGCGGCCGCGGCATCGACGCCCCAGGTCGGCTGGTTGACCACCAAAACGTCAGGGCGCTGCAACACCTCGCGTCCAATGACGAATTTTTGCAGATTGCCGCCCGAAAGGGCGCGCGCCGCGTTTTCCGGCCCCGGTGTGCGCACGTCAAAGGCCTCGATGATCCGGTGGGCAAAGCCCGTCGCATCGGCCCATTTCAGAAAACCGCGGGTGACGAGTTTCTCGCGCTGCGCCCCGGTGAGCAGGGCATTCTCAATCAGGCTCATGTCCGGGGCAGCAGCGTGGCCAAGCCGCTCCTCGGGTGCGGCCAGCATCCCCCGCGCGCGCCGCGCATTCGGACCCATGCAGCCGATCGGTTCGCCCTTCAGGGTGATCGCACCCGCGTCCGAGAGCAGTTCGCCGGACAAGGCGCCAAGCAGTTCATCCTGTCCGTTGCCCGCCACACCACCGATCCCGAGGATCTCACCCTGACGTATTGTGAAGTGAACATTCCGAAGCGGCGTGCCGAAGGCGCTGGGCGAAGTGAGCGACAGGCCGGTGACATCCAGCGCCACGTCGCCCGGGTCCCTCTTGGACCGCGCCGGGAGCTGGAACGCGGTGCCGACCATCATCTCGGCCATCTCGCGCGCCGTGGTCTCGGACGGCACACAGGTGCCCACATTGCGCCCTTGCCGCAGGATGGTTGCGTGATCGCACAAGGCACGGATTTCCTCCAGCTTGTGCGAGATATAGAGGATCGCGACCCCGTCTGCCGTTAGTTTGCGCAGGGTTTGAAACAGGATTTCCACCTCCTGCGGTGTCAGCACCGAGGTGGGCTCGTCCATGATCAGAAGTTTCGGATCCTGCAAAAGGCAGCGGATGATTTCCACCCGCTGGCGTTCCCCGGCAGAAAGATCGCCCACTGTCCGGTAAGGGTCGAGCGGCAGGCCATAGGTTTCCGAGACATCCCGGATACGGGTGGCGAGGTCCCGCATGCGCGGCGGGTTCTCCATCCCCATTGCGATATTCTCGGCCACATTCAGCGCCTCGAACAGCGAGAAATGCTGAAACACCATCGCCACACCCGCCGCCCGCGCCGCTCTGGGCTCGCTCGGAGCAAAGGGGATGCCTTGGAGTGTCATCGTGCCGCTGTCGGGTTTGACCAGACCATAGATCATCTTGACCAGGGTGGATTTGCCCGCGCCGTTCTCTCCCAGAAGCGCGTGAACCTGACCCGTACCAATCTGCATCGAGACATCATCATTCGCCACGACACCGGGATAGGCTTTCGTCAGCCCGCTCAAGGTCAGCAAGGGTGTGCTCATGTGGGGCTCGCCTCGGTGTTCGTGCGTTGCGCGGCATAGTGCAGAAGGTTCAGTACCACTCCAACGGCGATTTCCTGCGGATGTTTGCCCAATGATTTGTCTCCGATCGGGCAGGTGATGCGCGCAATCTGTTTCGGTGCGTGGCCAAGCGCGATCAGCCGTGCCCGGAACCGTGCCCATTTCGTCTCGGAACCGATCAGTCCGGCATATCCAAAACTGCGCGACAAGAGGCGGTGGCAAAGCTCAAGATCGTAATCGTGCTCCGGCGTCATGATGAAATGTGCGGCCTCGTCGGGCGCGGTGGCAAGGACATCTGTCGGCAAAATTTCCCAGGTTTGGTGGATGCTTTCCGGCAGATCCGCAAACTGATCCCGCCTTACATCGACGAGATGCACCTCAAACTGCGGCAATGGTTCCAGCGCCAGCGCCAGCGCCCGGCCAACGTGTCCGGCGCCATAGATATAAACCGGCAGGCGTGCGCGCCAGACAGGTTCCGCAAGCCAGCCGCGACGAAAGCTCAGCGGTTCGTTTGAATGCGGAGTGAGCAGTGCCTTTGGAGGGCTTTGCATCCCCGGGCCCACTTGTCTGAGAAAAACCCCGGTTTTACCTGCGGCCTTTCGGGCGGCGGCCAGGCGCTCTGCGTCGAAACGTTCAAAGACGATGGTAATCGAGCCGCCACAGCATTGGCCCAGTCCCGGCCCAAGGGCCTGTCGCTCTATCAGCTGGTCGCGATCTTCCGTCAGCAGTCTGCGCGCCCGTTTGATTGCATCATACTCCATCCGCCCGCCGCCGATGGTCTGGTGAAGACCGTCCTTCCAGACCACCATATCCACGCCGATCTCGCGCGGGGTCGAGCCCTTGGCGTCGGCGACGACCAGCCGGACAACCTCTTCATGCGCCTCGACCAGCCTTTGGAGAAGCTCGAAGTCAATCATGCTGCCTCCCGCGCTCGATGAACCGCACGCAGCACTTCCTCGGGGGTCGCCGGGGCCTGCAAATCGGGATACCGGGCACCGCAGGCCGCCACCGCATCGCTCAGCGCCATGTGCACCGATATCCCGAGCATGAGCGGCGGCTCTCCCACTGCCTTGGAGCGATAGATCGTCTCTTCGCGGTTTTCACTGTTCCACAGCGCCACGTTGAAAATGCGGGGACGATCGCCGCAGGCGGGGATTTTGTAGGTTGACGGAGCATGGGTCTTGAGCCGGCCTGGCTTGTCCCAGACAAGCTCTTCGGTCGTGAGCCAGCCTGCGCCCTGCAGATAGCCGCCTTCGATCTGACCGACATCCAGCGCCGGGTTCAGGCTCTTGCCCGCATCATGCAGGATATCCGCCCGCAGGATGCGGTACTCACCGGTGAGCGTGTCGATCACCACTTCGCTGACCGCCACACCATAGGCAAAATAGAAAAACGGGCGCCCCCGGCCCTTGATCCGGTCCCAGGCGAGTTCCGGGGTTTTGTAGAAGCCCGTCGAAGAAAGGCTGATCCTGTGCTGGTAACAGAGCTTCGCCGCCTCCCCGAAGCTGAGGACATGCGTATCGGCAAACACCTTTCCCGCTGCAAAACGGATCGACCCGGCCTGGAAATATGTCGCCAGAAACTCGGTCATGCGGCCGCGTATGGTGTCGCAGGCGGATTTTACAGCCATGCCGTTCAGGTCGCTGCCCGAGCTTGCGGCGGTGGCTGAGGTGTTGGGCACCTTGGCGGTATCCGTCGCCGTGATGCGCACCCTCTGCACATCGATGCCAAACTGGCTGGCCGCGACCTGGGCGACTTTCTGATGAAGCCCCTGTCCCATCTCGGTGCCGCCATGATTGAGTTGCACCGAGCCGTCCTGATAGACGTGCACAAGCGCGCCCGCCTGGTTGAGATGCGTCAGCGTGAAGGAAATACCGAACTTCACTGGCGTGAGAGCGATCCCTTTCTTGAAGATCGCATTGCCCGCATTCCAGGTTGCGGCTCGGGCGCGCCGGGCATGATAATCGCTGGATCTGAGCAGAGCGTCAGTCATCTGCGGCAGGATGCTGTCGCGGACCTCTTGTCCGTAAGGCGTCGTCTGTATCTCGGGCTTCGCAGTTTTTGGCGAATGCGCGCCGCCAAAGCGGTGCCCCGTCCCGGGACCGGATGGCGCGATTTCGGCCGGCGCATACATATTCGCCTGGCGCACCTCGATCGGGTCGCGTCCCAGATGATGTGCGATATGATCCATGATGCGCTCGATCCCCAGCATGCCTTGCGGGCCGCCAAACCCGCGAAAGGCGGTAGCGCTTTGCGTGTTGGTGCGCAAGCGGTGGCTTTCGATCCGGGCATTGGGCAGGTGATAGGCATTGTCTGCATGTAGCATGGCGCGGTCAGCCACGGGGAGAGAGAGATCCTGCGACCAGCCGCACAGAACGTGGTGGACGACATCAACACCCCTGAGCCGTCCCTCATCATCAAATCCGGCGCGATAGGTGATCCGAAAGGGATGCCGCTTGCCGGTGATGCGCATATCGTCTTCGCGATCGTAACGCATCTTGGCCGGTCGTCCGGTGCGCGCCGCGACAAGCGCGCAGGCTATGGCCAACGCATTGCCCTGGCTTTCCTTGCCGCCAAACCCGCCACCCATGCGCCGCGTTTCGACCCGCACCGCGTGCATGGGTTTGCCCAGTGCATCCGCTACCTTGTGCTGTACCTCTGTGGGATGCTGGGTCGATGACAAAACGACCATGTCACCATTGTCCTGGGGCAAGGCCAGCGCCGCCTGTCCTTCGAGATAGAAATGCTCCTGGCCTCCGATTTCGATCTGACCCTCGATCCGATGAGGGGCATTGGCGATGGCTTTGTCGGCATCTCCCTTCTCGTAGATGCGCGGGCCATCTTCGAAACGGCTGTTGGCTGCAAGGGCCTGCTCGATACTCAGGATCGGTGCGACCGGGGTGATCTCCACCTCAGCGAGACGCGCCGCCTTGCGCGCGGCCAGATGGCTATCGGCGGCCACCAGAAAGAGAGGCTGACCGGCATAGTGCACCTGCCGCTGCGCAAGCAATGGTTCGTCATGGGCCGAAGGCGAGGTGTCAGCATCACGTTCGAGGTCATCGGCGGTGAGTACAGCGATCACGCCGGGCGCATGGCGAACCTCGGCCAATACCATCTTCGAGATATGACCAGCGGCCACATGGCTGAGCCCGAAGGCCAGGTGCAGCGTATCGGCAGGAAGCGGATGGTCATCCACATAGCGCGCGGCCCCGGTCACATGCAGGGACGCGCCATCATGCGGCAGGGCCTCCCCAACACTCATGGAGCCACCTCCAGCACCGAAACCGGAGCGCCGCCGAGATCAAGAAAATACCGTTGGAGCATGTTGCGCGCCGTCTCCATCCGGTAGCTTTCCGAAGCCCGCAGATCGGTGAGCGGCGTAAAGTCCTTGGCAAAGGCCGGGAGCGCCGCTTCGATCGTGGCTTGCGTCCAGGGCTGGCCCATCAGGGCCGTTTCAACCGCTGTGGCACGTTTCGGGATGCCTGCCATGCCGCCAAAAGCGATCCGCGCCGTCACAACCCGGCCTGCTTCGAACACAATGTTGAAACAGCCGCACACGGCCGAGATATCCTGATCAAACCGCTTGCTGAGCTTGTAGCAGCGTAAGGTGCCGGCCTGTCGGGGGATGGTGATGGCGTCGATGAACTCTCCGGGTGCGCGGTCCTGTTTGCCGTAGTCGAGGAAAAAACCTTCGAGTGGCATGTCGCGCCGTGTCTCCCCCTGGCGCAGGTGCAGCCGCGCCCCAAGTGCGATCAGCGCAGGCGCGCCGTCCCCGATTGGGGAGCCATTGGCGATATTGCCGCCAATCGTCGCCGCCGCCCGCACCTGTGCGGCACCAAAGCGGCGGATCAGCAGGGCGAAGGACGGATGGAAGGGGTCCAGCGTCTGCATCAAATCCGCCAGCGTCACACCCGCGCCGATGCGGATAGTCTCCGGTCCGATCTCGATCTGTTGCAGCTCCTTACAGCGGTGCAGAAAGATGACAGGTCCGAGGTCCTGCAAATCCTTGGTCACCCAAAGCCCGACATCCGTTGCTCCCGCGATGAGCGTGGCGTTCGGCTCTTTAGCGTAGAGCGCGGCCAACTCATCTGCCGTTTCCGGCAGCCTCGTCTGGGGTGAGCTCTTGAGTTGTGAAAGATCATCGACGAGCCAGCCCGGAACCGGCGCGGCATGCGCGGCGTCGGCAGCCCGTATGATCGGCGCATAACCGGTGCAGCGGCAAAGATTGCCCGCCAGCGCCGTATCATGATCCTGCACCTTATTCAGATGGTTCACCGCCATTGTGGTGATGAAGCCGGGCGTGCAGAAACCGCATTGCGATCCGTGGTGATCGATCATTGCCGCCTGCACCGGATGGAGCGTGCCGTCGGGGCCGCTGATCCCTTCCACCGTGCGCACAGCCTTGCCATGCACCTGCGGCAGGAACAAAAGGCACGCATTGAGCGCCCGCACGTGCCGCCCATCATGAACCATCACCGAACACGCTCCGCAATCGCCCTCATTGCAGCCTTCTTTCGTGCCGGTCAGTCCTTTTTCGTCGCGCAGCCAGTCGAGCAGCGTGGTTGTCACAGGCGGGTTGCGCAAGGTAACGGGCGTGCCGTTCAGCAGAAATGAGATCTCCATGGTCTGAGCGCTCACTGCGAGTCCCCGCTTGGTCAAAACACCCTTGTTTTGCGGCGTCTTGAGAGGACCAGCCGCGACTGGCCACGAGGCTATGCGGGCCGCAGGGCGCTTGGCAAGATGTGATTTGGAAGGTGGTCAAAGCAGCAGATCGCATCTGGCCCCGCACGGGCGGCTGTCCTAGTGTGGCAGCATGAGCAGCGATCCCCGATTCATCCACCTGCGTGTGCACACCGAATACTCGCTTCTTGAAGGAGCGGTGCGCCTGAAGAAGCTGCCGGGGCTGTGCGAGGCGGCGCAGATGCCTGCCGTGGCCGTGACCGACACCAACAACATGTTCGCGGCACTTGAGTTTTCCGTGACCGCGAGCGGTGCGGGCATTCAGCCCATCATGGGATGCCAGGTCGATCTGGCCTATCTCACGCCCGCGCCGGGTGAGCGGGCCAAGCCGCCCGCGCCGGTGGTGCTTCTGGCACAGAATGAGGCGGGCTACATGAACCTCATGAAGCTCAACTCCTGCCTCTATTTACGCGGTGACGGTTCGCTGCCGCATGTGTCGCTGGAGGAGCTCCGTCAATATGCGGGTGATGTCATCTGCCTGACTGGGGGGCCCGATGGCCCGGTCGGCCGACTTTTGCAGGGCGGGCAACGGCCTGCCGCCGAAGACCTGATGCGGGTGCTTGCCGAGGCCTTTGGCGACCGGCTTTATGTGGAGTTGCAGCGTCATCCCGGTGAATCTGGTTTGCCCGAGGCGGAGCGGCGCACCGAACAGGGCCTGGTGGAAATGGCCTATGCGATGGACTTGCCTTTGGTGGCAACGAACGATGTCTATTTTCCAAACGCCGAGATGTATGAAGCCCATGATGCAATGATCTGCGTCGCAGAAGGGGCGTATGTGGATCAGTCCGAGCCGCGTCGCCGACTGACCGCGCAGCATTACTTCAAGTCGCCGCAGGAAATGGCCACGCTTTTCGCCGATCTGCCAGAAGCCATAGAAAACACGGTCGAGATTGCCCGCCGCTGCGCATTCGGGGCCTATCGGCGCGATCCGATCCTTCCCAGGTTCGCCGATGACGAGGTGCAGGAGTTGCGCCGCCAGGCCGAGGCGGGTCTGAAGGCACGGCTTGAGGTGATACCGCATGCCGCGCCCGTGGCCGAGTATGAAGAGCGCCTGGAGTTCGAGCTAAAGATCATCGAAGGCATGGGCTTCCCCGGCTATTTCCTGATCGTGGCAGATTTCATCAAATGGGCCAAAGAGCAGGATATTCCCGTGGGCCCGGGCCGGGGGTCAGGGGCCGGTAGCCTCGTTGCCTATGCGCTCACCATTACAGACCTTGACCCGCTGCGCTATTCACTCCTGTTCGAGCGCTTCCTCAACCCCGAACGGGTTTCGATGCCTGACTTTGACATCGACTTCTGCATGGATCGCCGTGAAGAGGTGATCGACTACGTGCAGGAGAAATATGGCCGGGACCGCGTGGCGCAGATCATCACCTTTGGGGCGCTGCTGTCAAAGGCTGCGGTGCGCGATATCGGCCGGGTTTTGCAGATGCCCTATGGCCAGGTCGACCGGCTGAGCAAGATGATCCCGGTGGAAGGGGTCAAACCGCTTTCGATCGAAAAGGCGCTGGCACAAGAGGAACGGCTGCGGGAAGAAGCCCGCAACGAAGAGGTCGTCGACCGTTTGCTGAACTATGGCATGCAGGTGGAAGGGTTGCTCAGGAACGCCTCCACCCATGCCGCTGGTGTGGTGATCGGCGACCGGCCGCTGGATACGCTCGTTCCGCTCTATCAAGATCCGCGTTCGACCATGCCCGCGACCCAGTTCAACATGAAATGGGTGGAACAGGCGGGGCTTGTGAAGTTTGACTTCCTGGGTCTCAAGACCCTGACCGTGATCCAGAACGCGATGGAGCAGATCCACGCAGGCGGGCGGGATCTGCATATCGCCGCTGATGGCACCCAACTTTATGAACCTGCGCCGGGGGCGGAGAACCAGATCAACGCCATCCCGCTTGACGATACCAAGACTTATGAGCTTTACGCCCGTGCCCAGACGGTGGCTGTGTTCCAGGTGGAAAGCTCGGGCATGATGGATGCGCTCAAGCGGATGAAGCCCGACTGCATCGAGGACATCATCGCCCTTGTGGCGCTCTATCGTCCCGGCCCGATGGAGAATATCCCGAAATTCTGCGAGGTGAAGAACGGCCTGAGCGAACGGGACACGCTGCATGCCTCAATCGACCACATTCTGGATGAGACCCAGGGTATCATTGTCTATCAGGAACAGGTGATGCAGATCGCGCAGGAAATGGCGGGCTACTCACTTGGTGGTGCTGACCTTTTGCGCCGGGCCATGGGCAAGAAGATCCAGGAGGCGATGGATGCCGAGCGGCCAAAGTTCATCGCCGGGGCCAAGGAAAATGGGGTTGATGACGCCAAGGCGCTGGAGGTGTGGAACCTTCTCGACAAGTTCGCCAACTATGGCTTCAACAAATCCCACGCCGCCGCCTACGCCGTGGTCAGCTATCAGACCGCCTGGCTGAAAACCAATCACCCGGTCGAATTCATGGCGGGGGTGATGAATTGCGATATTCACCTGACCGACAAGCTTGCGGTCTATTTCGAAGAGGTGAAAAAGGCGCTCGATTTGCCCTGGGTGCCGCCCTGCGTGAACCGCTCGGAGCCGACCTTTGTGGTGCGTGACGGGGCGCTTCACTATGCGCTGGGTGCGCTCAAGAATGTCGGCGTGGAGGCGATGAAGCTGATCACCGACGGGCGCCGCGCCGATGGAGAGGATAAACCCTTCGCCACGCTTTTCGACTTCGCCCGCCGTGTGGATCTCAAGAAGATCGGCAAGCGCCCGCTGGAGATGCTGGCGCGGGCTGGCGGGTTTGATCAGCTCGACCGCAACCGCCGCCGCGTGTTCGAGAGTATCGAGGCGCTCAGCAGTTACTCCGCCGCGATCTTTGAGCAGAAGACGTCCAGCCAGGTATCGCTTTTTGGCGAAGCCGGCGATGACCTGCCCGAGCCGCGCCTGAGCCCGGTGGAAGACTGGCTGCCTGCCGAGCGGCTCACCGAAGAGTTCAAGGCGGTCGGCTTCTATCTGTCGGGTCATCCGCTGGATGACTACCAGGCGGCGCTCAAACGTAAACAGGTGCTGACACTGGAGCAGGTCAGCGAGGAAGCCAGCCGTAAGGGGGCCGTTGTTGTCAAGATGGCCGGCGTCGTGGCCGGACGACAGGAGCGCAAATCGGCCAAGGGCAATCGCTTTGCCTTCGTGCAGCTCAGCGATACGACAGGCGGGTACGAGGTGACGATGTTCTCCGAACCTTTGGAGAAGTTTCGCGACCATCTGGACACCGGAAGCCGTGTCGTCATCACCGCCGAAGCCACGATGGAGGCCGAGCAGCTCAAACTGCTTTGCCGCGCAGTGCAACCGATCGATGCGGTTGTGGCCGATGCGGGCGCTGCCGGGTTGCGAATTTTTGTCGATGACGCGGCGGCCATCCCTTCGGTCGCCAACGTGCTGGACGGGGCGGTGCAATCGGTGAAGACCGGCGGGCGCGGGCCGATCCGCTTCTGTCTGCTCGACCCTAGTTTGCCGGGCGAGGTCGAGCTGGATACCGGGCGCGATTACCCGGTCAACCCGCAGATTAAAGGCGCAATCAAGAGCCTCGGCGGGGTTGTCATGGTCGAGGAATTCTGAACCTGCGATCCTGCAAAGCATCGCCTATTCGCCTGAATAGGGCAAATTTTATAGACCTCGACCCCCGCCATGCGTTATGCCAAGCCCCATCCATGGGGGGATAGGGGCCTGTTTGCTGCACGGTTCATGATCTGTTTGTCAGCGTGTGTCGCTCTTGTTGGCTGCGGGGATCCGCTCGCCGATTTCCCACGCCTGTCCGAGCAGGACCTGCCCGAGGATGCCGCCACTGTGGATATCGCCGCCACTGCCGGGCCTGAGAACACCAACGTGCTTGCGCAGCTTCTGGGTGCGGCCCAACCCTCTGAAGCGGCGGTCCCAGACACCGTAACTGAGGACAGTGCCGAACCTGCAACAGCCACAGCCCAGCCTCAGAAATCCGGTCTTTTCGCGTTTTTCACCCGTGCGGCCCCTGCTGCTGATACCACTCCGGTGGAGCCAACAACAGAAACACCCTCTGCCAACCTCGCGCTGGCCATGCCTGGCGATGAACCCGCACAGGTTGAGACGGCCAGCTTGTCTCCACCGTCAGAGCCTGCCGCAGATGCAAAACGCAAAGGTTTCAACCTCTTCGGCGGAGCGGCCAAGCCCGATGTTGCGGCGGTGAGCGAGATCGCTCCGGGCACTGTCCTGCCCTATGGCAAAGTGGCGCGCATCTGCGGGCTGAGCAAAAGCCAGATGGGCAAGAAGGTGGCGCAATTCCCCGAGAGCCGCCCCCGGCATAAGATTTATGATGGCGATCCCGGCAACACCGCGCCGCACAGTTTTTTCATAACCGGCTTTGCCGATGGGTGCGCGCGGCAGTTCACGGCCTCGCTTGCCATGTTCGGGTCCGTCGCCATGCATGAACAGCTCCGTTATGGCCTGCCTGCCGAGGTGCAGCCCTATAGCGATACGGACAAGGCGTATGACAAGCTGAAATCCCGCATCTGCGGCGTGCCGCGCAAGAAACCCTGCGGGGCCAAGCTGGCGCGCCTGGAAAACAACACGGTATTCGTGAGCATCTATGAGCGTTTTGGCAGCAACTCGCGCTGGAAGAACCTGCTTTTGCATGATGGCGAGATGGTCGCGACCGATATCAAGGGCGGCTAGGTATTTCAGTAATGCGGCGGCCGCTCATCCCCGAGCACCACACCTCCGGACCCGTCCGCCTCGCGTTCTGCTTCGCGTTGCATCAGCATGGCCACGCGCCGGGTCAGCACGTCGATCTCGCGTTGCTGTGCGGCCACCACGTCCGATAGCTCGTCCACCGTGCGGATGAGATGGGCCAGGGTTTCCTCGGTTTTGCTCATGCCGTCCGGTCTAGGCATATCCGCGAGGGCCGTCAATCGGGTGCCGGCGCTTGCTCCTGCCTGCCCCATCCGCTAGACCGCGCGGCGAAACCTGCCTCAAGGACGCCTGTCATGGCCAAACCCAAGAAAACCCCGCGCCCCAAGGCCGAAACGCCCAAAGGCTTCCGCGATTATTTCGGCCGCGACGTCACCGAACGCGCCGAGATGCTTGCATCCATTGCCGAGGTCTATCATCGCTACGGGTTTGACGCGCTGGAAAGTTCGGCGGTCGAGACGGTCGAGGCACTGGGCAAGTTCCTTCCGGATGTGGACCGGCCCAATGAGGGTGTATTTGCCTGGCAGGAGGACGAGGGTGACTGGCTGGCGCTGCGCTATGACCTGACCGCGCCGCTGGCCCGTGTCTATGCGCAACACCGCAACGACCTGCCCACGCCCTATCGCCGTTATGCGATGGGTCCCGTCTGGCGAAATGAAAAGCCCGGGCCAGGGCGCTTTCGCCAGTTCTACCAATGCGATGCCGACACGGTTGGCACGGCCTCTCCGGCAGCGGATGCCGAGATTTGTGCGATGCTGGCCGACACGCTGGAGGCCGTGGGTATTCCGCGCGGCGACTACCTCGTGCGGGTCAATAACCGCAAGGTGCTGAACGGTGTGCTTGAGACGATGGGGCTGAATGACAATGCAGAGCGCGATGCGGTTCTGCGCACCATCGACAAGTTCGACAAGGTGGGCGAGGCCGGGGTGCGAGAGCTTCTCGGTAAGGGACGGCTGGATGCGTCGGGCGCTTACATCGATGGGGTCGGGCTGAGCGAAGATCAGGCAGGCCCGGTTCTGGCGTTTCTTACGTCAAAAGGTGCGGATGCCCAAACGACACTTGCCAATCTTCGAAGCGCGATCGGCGAGAGTAGCATCGGTGCCGAAGGTGTGCAGGAGCTTGAAACGATCGCGGGTCTTCTGGCCGCACAAGGCTATGGCCCCGACCGGATCGAGATCGACCCGTCGGTCGTGCGCGGTCTTGGGTATTACACCGGCCCCGTGTTCGAGGCCGAACTGACCTTCGATATTCTCGACGAGAAAGGCCGCAAGCGGCAGTTCGGTTCGGTCGCGGGTGGCGGGCGCTATGACGATCTGGTCAAGCGCTTCACCGGGCAGGCCGTGCCGGCCACGGGCGTGTCCATCGGTGTGGATCGGCTGCTGGCGGCTCTGCGCGAAAAGGGCCGTGTCGGTGGCAGCACCCAGGGCCCTGTCGTCGTTACCGTGATGGACCGTGACCGCATGGCCGATTATCAGGCGATGGTGGCCGAGCTGCGCAGCACAGGTATCCGCGCCGAGGTCTATCTGGGCAATCCCAAGAACTTCGGTAACCAGCTCAAATATGCCGACAAGCGCGGCAGCCCCGTCGCAGTGATCGAAGGGGCCGAGGAAAAGGCAAATGGCGTAGTCCAGATCAAGGATCTGATCCTTGGCGCGCAGATCGCCGAGAACGCCACGCTGGAGGAATGGAAAGAGCGCCCGAGCCAGTTCGAAGTGCCACGTGATCAGCTTGTCGCGAAGGTGCGCGAGATTCTGGACGGTCAGGGCTGATGCCAGAGCGCGCCGCGATCCGGGCCGAGGCCGCGCGGCTGCGCGACCTTTTTGAAGCGCAAGGCGCGCAAGTGGTGGAAACCGCTGTGCTCCAGCCTGCCGAGGTTCTGCTCGATCTTTACGGTGAGGATATCCGCGCGCGCGCCTATGTCACCTCTGACGCGCTGCGCGGCGAGCAGATGCTGCGCCCCGACTTCACCGTGCCCGTGGTGCAGATGCATATGGAACATGGGGCAGAGCCTGCGCGCTACACCTATGCCGGAGAGGTCTTTCGCCGACAGGAGGATGATCCGGAACGCAAGAACGAGTACCTGCAAGTCGGCTATGAGATATTCGAGCGTGAGGCGCCGGATGCGGCGGATGCCGAGGTGTTCGCCCTGATCCATGATATTCTGAAGCCGCTTGGCCTGCGCGCCGCAACGGGGGATATCGGGATCCTCACTGCGGCTGTGGCGGGGTTGCAAACAACAGAGCGGCGCAAGCGCGCGCTGATGCGCCATATCTGGCGGCCGCGCCGGTTTCGCGCGCTGATCGAGAGGTTTTCCGGTCGCGCGCCCTGGCCAAAGGCGCGTCTGGCGCTGCTGGAAGAGGCCGATCCCATGGCAGGGGCGACACCTCTGATCGGGTTGCGAAGTGCCGCCGAGATCGCCGCGCGTATCGACGCGCTGCAGGAAGACCGCAGCGCCCCGCCGCTTTCGGAAGGTGAGGTCGACGTGATCGATGCGATCCTCGCGGTCCGCGGGAACAGCGATGACGCGCTGGAGCGGCTGCGCGATATTGCGGTGGACATGCCCGCCATTGGTATCGCTGTCGAACGCTTCGCGGCGCGGCTTGGTGCTCTCGATGCGCGCGGGATCGATGTGGCTGCGCTTGAGTTCGAGGCCTCCTATGGCCGCACTCAAATGGAATATTATGACGGGTTCGTATTTGGCTTTACCGCCGAGGCGCGTCCGGATCTGCCGCCTGTTGCCACCGGCGGGCGCTATGATGCGTTGACGCGTCGCTTGGGCCAGGGCCGCGAGATCCCGGCTGTGGGCGGCGTGATCCGTCCGGGGCTGGTGCTGGCATTGGGGGGCGTGGCATGAGCATCAAGCTGGGCGTACCGTCCAAGGGCCGACTGATGGAAAAAAGCTTCGACTGGTTTGGCCAGCGGGGTATCGCGCTTGGCCGTTCCGGGTCAGACCGCGAATATGCTGGCGCCGTGGACGGTATAGAAAACGTCGAGTTGATCCTGCTTTCAGCAGGGGAAATTCCGCGGGAACTGGCGGCGGGGCGCATTCACCTTGGCGTCACCGGAACAGATCTTGTTCGTGAAAAGCTTGCAGGCTGGCAAAACCGGGTGACGGAACTGGAGCCATTGGGTTTTGGTCAGGCCGATCTGATCCTCGCGGTGCCGCAAGCCTGGGTCGATGTCAGCACACTCGATGATCTTGATGCGGTGGCTGCCGCATTCCGTGAACGGCATGGTTTCCGGCTTAGGATCGCAACCAAGTATCACCGCCTTGTGCGCGAGTTCCTGCGTTTGAACGGCGTGGCGGATTATCAGCTTGTCGATAGTCAGGGCGCGACCGAAGGCACTGTTAAGAACGAGACCGCGGAGGCGATTGCCGATATCACCTCAACGGGGGACACCCTGCGCGCCAATCATCTGAAGGTGCTCGATGACGGGCTGATCCTCAGCTCTCAGGCGACTTTGTTTCAGTCACGTATGGCTGAGATTCCCGAGGCTGATCGGCACACGATGACTGAGCTTCTGACGCGTCTTGCTCTGGGGTGACGGATCTTTCGGGGGCGGTGTGACCTGTTGGACCACCCGAGGCGTCCAACGCATGTTTTTGAAGCGATTTCGCGGTTTCGACCGCTGACATGGTCGCCGCAGATACGCTTTGCATATAGGGCTGTGCCGCCGCCGCAAATCCGCCCGCGCCCGGCGCCCGGACCACCCCGTTGCGCAGAAGCTGCGCCTGCATCGCCTCCGCCGCTTCGGGTGTGAGCCGCAGCTTTCGTGCCAGCACCCCCGCCGAGCATCCGCCGCTGCTGCGCGCCAGATGGGCGCCAAGCCCGTACATATATGCCGAAAAGCCCGCTGCCGGAGCAGCGGTGGCGGTGGGTATCGCGGGCAGGGCCGGTACAAGGCCAAGCGCGGCGAGGGATTTTGCAAAGTCACGTCTGTTCATGACAGACATATGGGGAGGCACATGGGGAATTGCGAGCCGTTCGCAATAAATACCGTGTATTTCGGGGATACCGACACTGCGAAAAACCTTTAGAGTTCCGGTAGCCTTCGCAGGAGCGCACGTATGAAGATCCGGTCCATTTCGGCCACAGCGGTCAATATCCCCTTCGTTGCCCCCTATCGCTTTAGCTATGGCAGTATCGCATCGCTTACCAAGACGGTGATCCAGCTTCGGACAGAAGACGGGGTCGTTGGTCTCGGTGAATGTGCAGATGGTGATCGCGTGCGGGACGTCGAGGTGATGGGGGAGGCGCTGATCGGGCTCGATATCCGCCTCATTCAGGACGCGCGACGGCGGGTTGTTCCCGATATGGAATACAGCGCCTGGGCCAATCTGCCAGGATTGCGCCGCGCGTTTGGCGGGATCGAGATGGCCATGTGGGATGCGCGCGGCAAGACCGAAGGCGTGCCGCTCTGGCATTTGTTGGGGGGCAAGGCCCGTGACCACGTGGCTCTGACCGAATACTTCTCGTTCCGTGAACCGGGGCCGACGCATCCAGGTGAGAGTACGCCGCTGGAGATTGCCCGGTTTTGCGCCGAGATGATCGAACAGCACGATGCCCGGATATTCGAAGGCAAGCTTGCCACCGTTGATCTTGCCACCGAGGTGGAGATGGTCCGGGAGATCAGAGCGGCGATTGGAGACCGCGAGTTGAGACTGGATGCCAATGGCGGCTGGACGCTTCCCTCGGCGAGGCAGGCGATCCTCGCATTGCAGCCCTATGATGTGGCCTGGTACGAGGAACCGGTTGAAAGCTACGAGGAAATGGCGGCGCTGCGTGCGATGACGCCAGCCAGCTTTTCGGCACATAGGATCGATCTGCGCAAAGCCGTGGCCTTGGGCGCTCCGGACGCGATTGTGACCAATCTTAATGAGCTTGGAGGCATCGCCAATACGGTCGCGTTTATCGCCGCCTGTGAGCGGTTCGATGTGGGATTTCGTTTTCATTCCGGCGAGACGGGTATCGCCAGTGCGGCTTATCTTCAGGTCTCGGCGGCGTTGGAGCCAGTGCGCGGGGCGTCGCAGACCCTTTTTCGCTGGTATGCGGATGATGTGATCGAGGGCGGACCTTTTGTGCCGAAATCGGGGGCTGTCTCGGTGCCGGACGGCCCGGGGCTGGGCGTGGTGCTGGACAGCAAGGCGCTTGAGCGGTGCCACCAGCGCTATTGCGATGAGGGGGCTTTCCCTGCAGCGACGAAGGCGGGCAGATATGGTGGAAGTTTCCGCAAGCTCTGAGCGCGGTATCGCCCCATTCGGGCGCGCCCGCCCACCCACCCTGCGCCCTCATGGGGCGATGCGCGTTGCGGGTGGGTGTTTGGACCAAGAAGGCGCAGGCGCGTTTATAGAACGCCGATATCAGCGAGGGCAGCGGATAGATCGGCGGGCAGAGTGTCGTCGCTCTGACGGCCTTTAGGCAGGTCGACAGGCGCATCGTCGCCGGGCAGGTAGCGCCATCCCTGAAACGGGCGTTTGCGGGCGCTGGTGGTGCGGATCAGCTCCGGGTCGAGCACGATCGCGCAGCGACGGATGCCATCGGAGCCGATGACCTCATCCAGCCGCACGATCCTCTGGCGGCATTGCACATGGCCCTGGATCACCCAGTAGATCGATCCGCCATCAAGCAGCTCCGCTTCACGCTTGGGCCACATGCGCGTCACATGGCGCGGCAACCCATCGGCCCCCTGGGCGCGCTTGGTCTTGTGCCATGCGGCGAGGTCCTCGACGCTCTCGGTGCCGACGCTGAGCTTGATGAGATGTAGGTTGGCCAAAAGAATCCCCTGAGTCCTGGGTAGATATCGTAGTGGAAAGAAAGAGGCATTCAAGTTATTGTGCCCGTCTCTATCATCAGGGAATCGCCGATATGAGCCGTTTTGCTGCCCCTATTTCCGAAGCCATCTGGGATATGAAGTACCGCTTCAAAGCCTCGGACGGCACGCCGCATGACCTGACTGTCGAGGACAGCTGGCGGCGCGTGGCGCGGGCTTTGGCCGTGGTGGAGGATGACGCCGCCCATTGGGAAGATGTCTTTTATCGCGCGCTTGAGGATTTCAAATATCTGCCGGCGGGGCGGATCACGGCGGGTGCCGGGACGGGCCGCAAGGTGACGCTTTTCAACTGCTTCGTGATGGGCACGATCCCCGACGATATGGGGGGTATTTTCGACGCGCTGCGCGAGGCGGCGCTGACCATGCAGCAGGGCGGCGGCATCGGCTATGACTTTTCGACCATCCGGCCGCGTGGCGCCGATGTGAAGGGCGTGGGCGCTGATGCCTCCGGCCCCCTGAGCTTTATGGATGTGTGGGATGCGATGTGCCGCACGATCATGTCTGCAGGCAGCCGCCGGGGCGCGATGATGGCCACGATGCGTTGCGATCACCCCGATATCGAGGATTTCATCGCCGCCAAGGCCGATGCCGCGCGGCTGAGAATGTTCAATCTGAGTGTATTGGTGACCGATGATTTCATGGAAGCCGTGAAGTCCGATGGCAGCTGGGAGCTGCAGTTTGACGGTAAGGTCTATCACACCGTGCAGGCGCGTGACCTGTGGAACCGGATCATGAAGGCGACATATGATTTCGCCGAACCCGGGGTGATCTTCATCGACCGCATCAACGCCGCCAATAACCTGGCCTATGCCGAAACGATTGCCGCGACGAACCCCTGCGGAGAGCAGCCTTTGCCGCCTTATGGGGCGTGCCTGCTGGGGTCGATCAACCTCGCACGGCTTGTCTACGCACCGTTTGAGGATGGCGCGCATGTCTGTGAAACCGCGTTGAGCGAGCTTGTGACCACCGCCGTGCGGATGATGGACAATGTGGTGGATGCGTCGCAATTTCCCCTGCCTGAGCAGGCGGCGGAAGCAAAAGCAAAGCGGCGCATCGGTCTTGGCGTCACGGGCCTGGCGGATGCGCTTCTCATGGTCGGGCTGCGCTATGGCAGTGACGAGGCCGCCGCCCAGACCGAAAACTGGCTACGCGCCATTGCCCGTGCCGCTTACCTGGCGTCGGTGGATCTGGCCAAGGAGAAAGGCGCGTTTCCGCTCTTCGATGCGGAGGAATACCTTGCCAGCGGGACGATGCAATCCATGGACGACGATGTGCGGGATGCTGTTCGTGAGCACGGTATTCGCAACGCTTTGCTGACCTCGATCGCCCCCACCGGCACGATCAGCCTTTATGCCGGGAATGTCAGCTCGGGGATCGAGCCGGTTTTTGCCTATTCCTACACCCGCAAGGTGCTGCAACGCGATGGCAGCCGCACGGAGGAGGAAGTGGTCGATTATGCCGTGCAGCTTTGGCGCGAGAAATTCGGGGATGCGCCGCTGCCGGAGTATTTTGTCAACGCCCAGACCCTTGCGCCGCTGGAGCATGTGAAGATGCAGGCCGCCGCGCAGAAATGGGTGGACAGCTCCATTTCCAAGACGATCAACTGCCCGGCCGATATCAGCTTCGAGGCGTTCAAGGACGTCTACATGGAGGCTTGGGATACGGGCTGCAAGGGCTGCACTACCTACCGGCCGAATGATGTGACGGGGTCGGTTTTGAGTGTGAGCGAAAACGCCGATAAGGTGCCGGATGAAAGCCCTGCCATTGCATCGCCCGAGGGCGGTGAGGTCGTGTATATGTCCGAACCATTGGACCGCCCGACCGAGCTGGAAGGCGCCACTTACAAGCTGAAATGGCCCGACAGCAATCATGCGATCTATGTCACTGTCAACGACATCGTGCTGAACGGCCACCGTCGCCCGTTTGAGGTGTTCATCAACTCCAAGAATATGGAGCATTTCGCCTGGACCGTGGCGCTGACCCGCATGATCTCGGCTGTGTTCCGGCGCGGCGGCGACGTGTCTTTCGTGGTGGAAGAGCTGAAGGCCGTGTTCGATCCGCGCGGCGGGGCGTGGATGAATGGAAAATACATTCCCTCCATCCTCGCGGCCATCGGCGGAGTGCTTGAACAGCACATGGTCGCCATTGGTTTCCTCGAAGGCGAAGGCATGGGGCTGAAGGCCGACCCACGGGCGCAGGTGGTGAATCTCGACAGCCCCAAAGGCCCGGCCTGCCCGTCCTGCGGTCAGTATGACATGCGCATGGTTGAGGGGTGTATGACATGCGGCAGTTGTGGGCATTCCAAGTGCGGGTAGGGGTTTTTACCGCTCACTCGAAATAGGTCACGTCGCTGCCATCGCCGCGGCTGGGCGGTGCATAGACATCGATGAAGATCACCGGGTCTTCGCCAAGGATCTCTCCGCCATGGGGCATGTCCGCCGGGGCGAACCACATATCGCCGGCTCCGACCTCTCGTGTCTCATCGCCCACGCGCAGGCGCATACGCCCCTGCACCATGACACTGACCTGCTCATAGGGGTGTGAATGAAGCGGATAGGTGCTGCCCGGTTCGAATTTGACCCAGCAAAGCTCCTGATGAGAGCCGCGCGCCAACGCACCGCGCCACCAGACCTGCATGCCAGGAAAAAACTCTGCGGCATTCTCGGCCTCGTCGAGCGTGATGATGTTGGGCATATCGGAGCCTTCTCAGATGCTCCGGAAAGCCTGCATCAGTTTGCTGTGTCTGCCAACGATATTCAGGCGGCTGCCAGGGCGCGGCTGGGGGGGACCCCGAATTTTCTGGCGAAGTCGCGACTGAAATGCGTAGGGCTTTCATACCCCACCTCGAAACTCGCCGATGCGACGCTGTGCTGCCCGCCCTGCAAGAGGGATTGCGCTTCGATCAGGCGAAGATCTTTCTGATATTGCAGGGGCGAAGTGCCGGTCACGGATTTGAAATGCGAATGGAAGGACGACGTGCTCATGCCAACCATGCGCGCAAGGGTCTCGATTGCGAGAGGCTGACGAAACCCGGACCTGATATGCAGAATGGCCTTGGCGATACGGCTTGCATGGCTGTCGACCTTCAGCAGATTGCGCAGCATGCCCCCGATCGGCGAGAGCAGCAGGCGATAATGTATTTCGCGCAAGGTCAGCGGCCCGACAACCGTCAGATCCAGTTGGGAGCCGGCCAGGCGCAGATACCGTTGCAGCGGCTCCATCCAGGCCGGGTCGGCCGCCTGGCGCGACAGCGACCTCGCGTCGGGTACGTTCTCCAACGTATCTCCGAGCTGCTCGTAGAGACCGCGGATAGCTGCCAGGTCTATTTCCAGGATCAGGGCAAGGTAAGGTTTGTCCTGGCTTGCCTCGGTGATCTTCGAGACAACCGGCAGATCGTGACTGACCAGAAGCGCGTCACCCGTTCGGGCGCAAACCGTCTTGTTCCCGATGGTCACTTCTTTAGCGCCTTGAAGGATCAGGCAAATCACAGGACGATATATCACAGCCTCGATTGAGGAAGGCGCCTCTCTTTGCAGAATGTGAATGCCCGGTGGATATGCCCTATTTTCAGATAATAAGCGCAGAGCAAGCTCTCGAAGTTCATCCAATCTCATGTGCGCCTCCTTTCTGAGAAGCCTAGCGGACCAAAAATGCAAATGCACCTGAAACAATTCATGTTTAGAGAATTAGGCAGGTCTATTACAGGTTCTGGCAGGCGCAGGACGCTGTCTGCCCCTATGCTCGGATCAGGACAGTCGCACGAAAGGACATTCGATAATGACTCTCATGACCCAAAGTTTTCCCCTTACATCCAACGTTTCGATACCGGCGGTGGGGTACGGGACCTATCTTGTTTCGCCCGAAGACGCCCCGGCTGCGATTGAGGCGGCGATTACCGCAGGCTACCGGCATATCGACACCGCGTCGGGATATCGCAACGAAGTTGAGGTTGGCGAAGGGCTCCGCAACGGACTGGCAGCGAATGGCCTGTCGCGCAAGGATGTGTTCGTGACGGCGAAGCTCTGGCCCGGCAATCCGGCCTGGGGTGATGCCCCGAAAGGTTTTGACGAGACGATAGCGGCCTGTGACGACAGCCTTGAAAAGCTGGGGCTCGACTATGTGGACCTTTATCTCATCCATGCCCCGTATGGCGGCGCGGAGCGGTTGAATGAATGGCGGGCCCTGCTGGAGCTGAAGGCCAGCGGAAAAGCCAGGTCAATCGGTGTCAGCAATTTCAACGAGGATCATCTGGAAGAAATCAAAGCCGCCGGTTTGTCGATGCCCGACGCCAACCAGATCGAACTGCACCCCTGGTCGCAGAAGCCCGATCTTCTGGCCTATATGCGTGCAAACGCGATTGCGCCGATTGCCTATAGCAGCCTCGTGCCGCTTTCCACCTGGCGCACCGAGCCGGGCCAGGACAGCGCCAAGACCGAAGAGATGCGTGCCGATGGTCATGTCTTTGCTGGAATGGCGGAAAAATACGGGGTGACCGAAGCTCAGTTGCTGCTGAGGTGGGGGGTTCAGAACGGGTATGCCGTGCTACCCAAGAGCCTGAACCCGGAGCGAATGGCCCAGAACATCGCGCTTGCCGGGTTCGAGATCGACGCGGAAGACATGGCACGAATGGCGGGCATGGATCGCGGTGATGGCGTGGCCTGGGCGTCCGGTGATCCCAGCAAGGCAGAGTAAGCGGGCGGATCAGCCCAGATAATCGCGCAGCTCAGGCGGCGGATTGCTGAGCAGCGCCTTGGTTTCCACCGGGGGCGCTGCGCACGCCCCCGCAACCAGGATCGCATGCCCGCAGATCCGGAGCGCATCGTCGGGATCATGGCTCACCATCAGAAGCGTGGCACCGGTTTCGTTCACCAGATCGGCCACAAGATCGAGCATGTCGGCCTTGAGCGCTGGGCCAAGGGCGGCAAAGGGCTCGTCGAGTAACAAGATGGCGCGGCGCTGCACCAGAGCGCGCGCCAGGGCCACCCGGCTTTGTTGCCCCCCGGAGAGTTCCGCAGGCTTGCGTGCGCCCATTCCTTCAAGCCCGACCCGTGCAAGAGCGGTGTCGACCGTCTGCTTCTCGCTTGCGGTGAGCCGGGCCACCGGGCGCAAACCGAGCCCGACATTCTGCGCCGCAGTGAGATGCGGGAAAAGGTTACCGTCCTGAAACAGCATGGCCACGGGGCGTTGCCCTGGCGGCTGATCAGACATGTCGTTTCCTTGCCAGGTGATGCGCCCGGCGCTCAACCCGCGAAAGCCCGCGATTGCCTCCAAAAGGGTGGATTTACCTGAGCCGGAGGGGCCGATCACCGCGCAGCGCGATCCTTGGGCAATCTGAATATCGGCCGAAAGTGTGAACGAGCCGTTTTCGATCCGGCAGGCTTCAAGCTTCAGCATGATACCGTCCCCCTCGGTCTAGCAGCCAGAATATGGCCATCGACAGGATCAGCAGCAGCAGAGCCGCCGCCGCAGCATCCTGCACCCGGTAGGCCCCCATCAGACGAAAGATCTGCAGCGGCAGCGTGGCAATCTCGGCATCGGCAAACAGCGCGATCACGCCAAGATCGCCCATTGACAGCGCGGCAGCAAGTCCCGCGGCAAACCCGATCTGCGCGCGCATGCGGGGCAGCAGAACCAGACGGGCAAATGTGACGTGTCCCATGTCGAGTGAAAGCGCAAGGCGCGACATGTCGTGAACCACCGCGCGCGCTCTGGGGATGAGAATGCGCAATGCGAAGGGCAGGGCCATAACGGCATTCACCAGCGCCGTGACCGGCAGGGCCAGCGCAAAAGGGTCGGCCACGGGGCGGAGCAGGATGAAAAGCCCGGTGCCGATGACGAGGGGCGAGGCGGCCAAGCCAAGGATCCCCGCGAGTTCGATTGGCCCGGCCCGGCCAAGGGCAACACCGGCGGCCATCGGCAAGGCCAGCCCAAGCAGAAGCACCGTGCTGCCCAATGCGACGGCAATGGATGTGAGCGCGGCGGAGAGAACGGATGCAGGCATCCGGGCGAGGTCTGGCAGGCCCGCGATGCAGATAGCAAGCAGCGGCAGAAGCAGGAACAGTGCGGCAAGGACAATCCATGTTGCATCAAGCAGTCTCGCCCCGATACTGCCTCCGTCCCAGCGGCGCAGGTGGCGGTCAAGCCCTGTGCCAAAGCCGTCCCCCCTGGTCAGACGCAAGGCGAGCCCGGCTGCGCAGAGCGTGAGAACGAGTTGCATGCCCGAGAGCATCGCCGCACGACCAAGGTCGAAATCGAACCGGAAGGCCTGATAAATCGCGAGCTCCAGCGTGGTGGCGCGTGGTCCGCCGCCAAGCGTCAGCGCCACGGCAAAGCTGCTCAGGCAGATTGCGAAAACCACCGCCAGCGCTCCGGGGCAGGCGCGGCGCAGCAGGGGCGCTTCGATCAGTCGAAACATGGTCCAAGGGCTGAAATTGAGCTGAGCCGCGATGCGGTACTGCTCGGCGGGTACCTCCTGCCAGGCCTGGAGGATCAGGCGCGTCGCCAATGGCAGGTTGAAAAAGACATGCGCCAGAACAACCCCATGCAAGCCATAGATCTGCAGCGGTTGAAACCCGGCTGCGACCAGAAGATCACTCAGCCACCCCGACCGTCCGAAGATCTGCAAGAGGCCCAGAATGGCCACGATCACCGGCAGGATGAACGGTGCGCCAAGCAGCGCGATCAGCAGGCGCCGCCCAACAAAGCGGCGCCGGGCCAGCGCCCGGGCCACCGGTACCGCAAGAGCCACGCTCAGAAGCGCGGAAAGCGCCGCCTGTACGACTGTAAAGCGCAGCGCGGCCCAATCCGCAAAGCTGAGGCCGCGACCGGTTTCGGCACGCAGTGCCACTGCCAGCAGCGTGCCCAGGATCAGCGCCGCGACAGCCAGTGCCGCGACGCGTCCGGGCCAGGCGCTCAGCGGCTGAGCGCGGTGAGCCATTCGTCCAGCGCCAGGTCGCGCAGTGCGGCAGCGTCTTCAGGCGAGAAGAGAAGCGACGTGGCGGGTGTGATCAGTGTCTCGAACCCATCAGGCAGCCCCGAGGCCGGAGTGATCGCGGGATACATCCAGTTCGTCGTCGGGATGATCTCCTGAAACGCATCTGACACCATGAAGGCCAGAAACTGATCCGCAAGCTCAGCCTGGTCGCTCGACGCTAGCTTGGCCGCCACCTCGACCTGCATGTAATGCCCTTCGTCGAAGGCTGCGGCGGCCTTCGAGGCGTCGTCCTCGGCGATCAGATGATAAGCCGGCGAGGTTGTGTAGCTCAGCACCATGTCGGCTTCGCCTTCCAGGAAGAGGCCATAGGCCTCGGACCAACCCTTCGTGACCGTCACGATATTGTCGGCCAGCCCCTCCCAGATCACCGGAGCCTCGTCGCCATAAGCAGCCTTGACCCACATCAGCAGGCCCAGGCCGGGCGTTGACGAGCGCGGATCCTGGATAACGATGGTGGTGTCGCTTTCGGCGAGCGCCCTGAAATTGGCGGGAGGCGTGATCTCGGCCGAGTGGACAAAGGCGAAATAACCCCAATCGTAGGGCACAAAGATGTCGTCGGACCAGTTCACCGGCAACGCATACTCCGCGCTGACCGCGTGCGGTGCGAAAAGGCCGGTATCCCGCGCCGCCTTCATCAGGTTGGTGTCAAGCCCGAGCACAAGATCGGCATCGGTGCGGTCGCCTTCAAGCCGGACCCGCGCCAGCAGGGCCGCGCCGTCCTCGATGCCCACAAGTTTCAGGTCGCAGCCGCACGTTGCTTCAAAGGCGGCTTCCACCTGAGGCCCTGGGCCCCAGTCGGATACAAAGCTGTCATAGGTATAAACGGTAAGCTCGGGCGCCTCAGCCAAGGCCGTGGTTGCGCCAAGAAGTCCCGCAGCAAAAATAAGATGTTTCATGTCATCCTCCTTTGCGACGGAAGGGCAAGGGCGGATGCATGCTCCGGAAAACCTTCCCTCCGCCGGTTCTAGCCGGTTCAGGTTCAACGGGTTCGCAGATTGCATCTCAGCATGGTCGCGCCATGCACCCCGAGGTATCGGTGTAGGTAGAGTTTGCCCCCGCAAAGAGCAAGTCGAAAACGTTATTTTGCGCCGCCAAACCGCAGGGCGTGGAAGAGATTTTTCGTACGAAAAATCTTGGCCTCAGGAATTCAGTATATTTTTCCGAGGCTTACCGAAGGCCATCTTTCCCTTCGGCCTCGCCATGGGTCAGTCCGCCAACGCGTGGCAGGGGTCGGCCGCTATCCGTCACCGCCACGGCGACCAGGATTTCGTTGGCGCGGGGGGCATCGTTCATGCGCACCTCGACCCCGTCGAAATGTGAGCGCACATATGCCGCATCCTTATGGCCCAGGGGCACGTCGAGATCCTGCCCCGGTCCACCCATCTTTTTCGACGACGGCACAAGCGCGGCCCCCTTTTCCACAGCTTTGCGCAGCGGCGCGCCCAGCTTCGGGTGCAGGATCGCGGCGGCGTGTTCCAGCTCTCCGTTTTCGCCCACCATCGCCGCCTTGCCATAGCTTTCGGCCTGATCGGGTGTGATCCCCAGCGCCTCGACGCATCGCTCGCCCAGCATGCCACCCAGCTCTGCACCGATATCCATCAGCGGAGTGAGGTCTTCGACATACGTGCCGGCAAAAGGATTGGCGATGACCGCCACCGCCACAGCCTTGCGCGTGGGCGGGTCAATGGTCTTGCCCATTTCCAGGTGGGTCTCTTCAACCCAGACCGCTGTTTTGCGAATGTTCAATGTCATCTCAGTCCGTCCTCTCCTGTGATCTCCCACGCCTCCAGCCCACCCGAGCGGGAATGAACGCGCGCGCCGGTTGTCATGACCAGCGCCAGCAGCATTTCATCGGCGGCCGGAGCATCGTTATGACCCACCTCCATTGCGTCGAAATGGCTGCGCACATATGAGGCGTTGATATGGGTGATGGGCACATCGAGCCGCGCGCCCTTCGCGCCGACCTTCTTGCTGGACGGCACGATGGCCCTGGTTCCACCAATCACCTCGCGCATCGCATAACCGCCCGGATTGTGCCAGAGCGCGGCATGCTCCACCTCGCCGTCCAGCCCGATCAGCGCGCCCTTACCGTAGCCTTCGATTTTGTCGGGCCCGCCAAGAATATCCACAAGACGCCGGGCCATGCGCAGGCCGAGAGGGCGCAGGTCGTCCATGAAATCCTGAATGTCCTCTACATAGCGCTTGGCGAAGGGGTTCTTTATCACCGCCAGCGCCGCGGCGCGCCTGACCGGTGTTTCCGCCACCGGGCCGCCTTCGTGATGGATATCCTCCACGACTGTGACCAGTTTTCGCAGGATCAGCTCAGGCATGGGCCAGCTCCTCTTTGGATGGTGCGCGTATCGGCAGGGATCCCGACATACGGGACTGACCGCGCAGACTGAGATGGGCGGCGCGAATCTGGCCGCTGGCCAACAGGGTGTCGGCCCTCTTTTGGCCGCGGATCAGCGCGTCGCTCACGTCCTGAGCGTGCAGGGGGCCAACATGCGTCACGATCTGCTGATCGCCCAGATCGCTGTCCGGGTGATTGTGTGACGCAGTGGCGCGCCGGATCGCGGCGTGTCCCGGAAGATCCACCGCATTGGCAATCAGTGTGGCGGCAACATCGGCGCGGGCCGCGGTTGCCGCCAGAACGGTCACACTATCGGCAATGCCAAGCGAGAGGCTGCGCCCGCCCTGACCGCTGGTCGCGATGCCGGCGATGCCATCATCGGAGCCGAGCGTGATCCGCCCCAGTTCCGCCCCGTTCAATCCCATGATCGCCGTCTTCATTTCTGCGCCGGGGGACACATGCAGAGCGATGTCGCCGCCATTGTTGACATAGGCCCGCTCAAGGCGGGTGGCCCGGGTCATCGCGGCAAGTACCTCTTCGGCCACAGCACCCGCCACGGCGGCCATCGGCGTCACAAAACAGAGCGAGGCGAGGGGCCGACAGGCATCGAACATGCGCCTCGCCACCTGTCCCGAGGGAAGGGCGGCGGTCGGATCGACGGGCGCGCGCAGCAAAGGAAGCTCTTCGGTCAGTTCCTGCAGGATCGTTTGAAAGCGCACGAAGGCCGCCTCAAACGCGGCGCTTCGTTGCGCTTCGGGCTCCACCCCGATGATCAGGTCGATCGGGCCGTGATGCAGATGCAAACGCCCCCCCGCGATCAGCGATGCCTGCGCCTGCATCATGAGCGGTCCCGCCATTTGAAATTTCGCGCATGGGTCGGGTCGCTTCGTGGGTCGACCTTGCCCACCTTGCGGACCTCGGGGCGGTCGACGGCTTCGAGGGGCTGCACCTCGTCCATATGGCCGCCCAGGGCGGCGTAGTCGCTCAGGCGCATGGTGAACTCGATAGGTGCGACCAAAGCCGGTGTGGGGACATAGCCAAAGGCATTGGACGGCATGTTGAGCACATCGGCCATGATCGTGATGCCGCCGCCCGGCCAGACATAGGCCTCGGCCCCTCCAACACTCACGAGGGTCAGGCTATCCTTGACAGACCGGGTGAGGCGCACCGGGTTTTCGGTCACCCCGGCGCGGAGCGATCCACCTGCGCCGCCCATGAACAGCACCGAACAGACCGAGGGCTCGCAGTTTTCGGCAATGCGCTCGGCTGAGGCGCGCAAGGCGGCGGGCATGGGTTTGGGCTGTGGCACCAGATCGTCATCAAGCTCGTAATAGGCGGATTGCTCGCCCGTGGTCGAGACCATCAGCAGGCGTAAACCCGGCCAGGCTTTCTTGGGGTCGCTCGGTTTGAGGATGGTCAACGGATCCTCGATGTTGGTTCCGCCCCAACCCGTGCCCGGCTCCGCAACCTGGAAATAGCGCCCCGGCGTGGAACGGCGGCCATTGATCCGGATGCCGGTGGGCGGCACGTCAAGCTGCTGACCGGCCTGATGTTCCGAAAGCTGGCCGGTGATATGGTCATCCACCACAATGACTTCATCCGCGTGACCCACCCATTGCGCGGCGAACATGCCGATCGCGGCCGAGCCGCAGCCAACGCGCATCAGATTTTCACGCTCCCCGTCGATGATCGGGGCCTGACCGGCCTGCACGACGACGGTCGCGCCCTCGTCAATGCACAGTTCCACCGGTTCGCAATTACACAGTTTCAGCAGCGTGTCACAGGTCACGCGACCCTCTTTTTTCGTGCCGCCGGTAAGGTGCTCCACGCCGCCCAGCGACAACATCTTGGAGCCATATTCTGAGGTCATCACATGGCCGACAGGCTCGCCGTCTGCACGCACAATGGCGCGCTCGTGGCCAATGTGCCGGTCCGTGTCGATTTTGATCTTCACCCCGCAATAAGAGAAGATGCCTTCCGTCACCACGGTGACCATGTCCACCCCCTCGACATCCTGACTGACGATAAAGGGGGCAGGCTTGTAATCGGGGTATGTCGTGCCCGCGCCAATGGCAGTGACAAACGGCCGGTTGGCCTGCAGCAGATCGCCATCCCAATCGCCCGCGGAGCCGGTGGGCAGGAAGGGCACGGCCTTCACCCCTTTCTCAGCGGCCCCTTCGATGATGGTCAGCGGATCGAGCCGAACCAGGTCGCCGCCGTGATTGGCGTAGCGGTCACAGGCGCCGACTTTGCCATCCGCGATGTAGCACATGACCGGACAGGCATCGCACCGGATCTTTTCTTCGGGCCGGATACGTTCAGTCATGGCCTGCCTCCCGGAGCGCTGCGCGCACGACCGACGGTGTGGCGGGGACCTGGCGGATGCGCACACCCGACGCGTGGGCGATGGCGTTCAGAATCGCGGGTGCGGTCGGGATAAGCACATGTTCGCCAAGCCCCTTTGCGCCATAGGGTCCGTGCGCATCAGGGTCTTCTATGATGAGGGTGTCGACCGGCGGCATATCGCCCGTTGTTGGGATCAGATAATCGTGCAGGTTCTCGGTGCGCCCGGGCAGATACTCTTCCATCAGCGCCATCCCGAGCCCCTGCGCGATACCGCCTTGCACCTGACCTTCCACCAGCAAAGGATTGATCGCCTGCCCGAGATCATGCGCCGCGGTGAACTTGCGGGCTTTGACCGTGCCCAGGGCAAGGTCCACCTCCACCTCGGCCAGATGAGCGGCATAGCCAAACTGCGCATAGGGGATGCCCTGTCCGTTCTCGTCGAGCGGCCGGGTGGGCGGATCATAGGTTTCGCAGGCCCGCAGCACATAGCCGTCCTCGTCCGGCGCCAGTTTGGCCAGGTCGATCTCATGGGTCTGCCCGGCATCGGTCACGATGATCCGTCCCCCATCGATGGCGAGTCCGGCGTCTTCGGAAGCGTTGACCATGACCAGGATCTGCCGTCGCAACGCCTCTCCCGAGAGGCGCGCGGCATTTCCCGAAACGAAAGTCTGACGCGAGGCGGACGTCTTGCCGCCGTCTGGGGTGATATCCGTATCTGCCCCGATGAGCTGCATCTCGTGGACCGGCAAGCCTAGTGCTTCGGCAAATATCTGGGCAATGACTGTGTTCGCTCCCTGGCCGATATCCATCGCGCCCTGATGCAGAACGACGCTGCCATCGGCGCGAAGCCCGGCCTTGATCGTCGATGGATTGGGCAACGACGTGTTGCCGCAGCCGTACCAACCCGCGGCCACGCCGACGCCAAGACGCAGCGGGGTTTGCTCTGCCTCGGCCTGGGCGTTGAACGCCTCTGCCCTGGCGCGGCTCTCACTCCAGGCAGGACGCAGCGCCTCCAGGCAGGCTTTGATTCCGACACCCTGTTCGAACACCTGTCCGCAGACCGTTGGCTGCCCTGCCGTAAGCGCGTTCCTGATGCGGAACTCCAGCGCATCCATGCCAAGCTGTGCGGCAAGCTCATCAAAGAGCGATTCCTGCGCTATCGCCGATTGCGGAACACCGAAGCCCCGGAACGCGCCCGAGGGCGGGCCGTTTGTGTAGACGGCTGTGCTCTTGGCGCAGTAATCGGTCAGGCGGTACGGCCCTGAGGCATGCACGGGCACTCTATTTGCCACGGTCGGCCCCCAGGAGGCATAGGCTCCGGTGTTGAATTGTCCGGTGAAGTCCATACCGCAGAGCGTACCATCCGCCTTCGCCCCAATCCTCACAGCGATCTGCGCCGGGTGGCGTTTGGTGGTCGATTGCATCGATTCTGTGCGGCTATAGGTGGCGCGTACCGGCCGCCCGGTCTTGACGGCCCCCAGCGCGACGAGCGGCTGAATCGACAAGTCGAGCTTTGAGCCAAACCCGCCTCCTACCGCGGTTGGGGCAATGCGGACGCGTGCTTCGTCCCAGCCGAGAATCAATGCCATGCTTTCGCGGTTCATCACCGGGGCCTGGGTGCCCGCATGGATCACGATGCGGCCCTCTTCGAGATAGGCATAGGCGGCTTCCGGTTCGATATAGCCATGCTCGACGTAAGATGTGGTGAACTCGCCTTCGGCTGTGACATCGGCTTCTTGCAGCGCGGTGTCGGCATTGCCGCATTGCACAAGCCCCTTGCACATGATGTTGCCGGAGCGGTCCGCATGAAGCTGCGGGGCATTGGGCGCCAGGGCTGCGCTGATCCCTTCGGCGGCGGGGAGGGGCTCCCATGTGACCGGAAAGGATTGCATGTCAAAGGCCTGCATGGCCTGGGCCGTACCGATGACCGCAGCAACCGCCTCGCCACGAAAACGCGCTTCGGTTTCGGCAAAGACAGGCTGATCGATGAACCCGGGAATCACGCCATAAAGGTTTTGACCCGGCACATCCGCTGCCGTCAGGACGGTTTCGATTCCGTCTGTTTCGGCGACGAAGGCCTCAAGGTCGCCAAAGCGGAAGCCAGCCCTTGCATGCGGCGAGCGGAGCACCCGCAGCACCAATGTATCGCCGGGGGCGATATCGTCCGAGAACACTTCCTGTCCTGAGACTTTCGCGAGCCCGTCCAGTTTGCGGATCGGTGCGCCTACACGGCCGGTATCGGGTGGCTCAGGCCAGACGCCCCGACCCGCATCGCAGACCGCGTCGATGATCTTGCGATAGCCGGTGCAGCGGCAAAGCACACCTCCAAGCGCCTCTTCGACCTCTGCGGCAGTGGGCTCTGGCAGACGCCGGAGAAGCGCCACTGCCGTGACCATCATGCCCGGGGTGCAAATGCCGCATTGTGCCGCCGCATGCGCCTGAAAACTCTCTGCCAGTCGCCGGGCGTCGGGGTCCGCCTTGACCAGCCCGGCCAGGGTTTCCACGGAGCGCCCGTTGGCCTGGGGTGTCGCCATCAGGCAGGCGCATACCGGCTCCCCATCGACCAGCACGGTGCAGGCTCCGCAATCGCCCGCGTTGCATCCGATCTTGACATCCCGCTGATCCAGCCGTTCGCGCAGGGTGTGCGACAGCCGTTCGCCGATCCGGCTCTCGGTGGCCGCGGCGCTACCGTTGAGGGTGAAGGCAACAGGCAAATCGGTGCTTGGCTTATCCATGATCGGGCTCCAGGCAGGCCAGGACCGCGCGGTGGCAAAGTGCGGCGGCGGCCTCGATACGGTAGGTTTCTGAGCCGCGCACATCGGCAATCGGCGAGAGCGGATCGAGATGCGCCGACCAGAGCTGAGAGGCGCCATGCAGGTCAGCATGGCTTTGTCCGACAAGAGCAGCCTCCAGTCCCGGAAGCCGCTGGGCCACGGCGGAACAGGCTCCGACCGCGATGCGGGCCTGTTCGATACGCCCTGCCTCGTCCAGTGCGACCAGAGCGGCGACCATGGCGATGGAAATCACAAGATACTTGCGCGCACCCAGCTTTATAAACCGGCTTTCTGAGTTTTCCGGAAAGGGCGGGATATGGAGTGCGGTCACCATTTCTCCGGGCCGCAGATCGGTTTGCCGCACACCTGTGATGAACTGGGACAGGGCGATGCGGCGTGTGGCCGTGGCAGAGCTGATCTCGACCTCGGCATCAAGTGTCAGAAGCGGCGGCACCCCATCTGCGGCCGGAGAGGCGTTGCAGATATTGCCCGCTACTGTTCCGGCATTCTGGATTTGCCAGCCGCCAACCTGCCGCGCGGCCGTTTTCAGGCCGTCAAACGCGGGGGGCAGATCGGCCTGCAGGATATCGCTCCACCGGGTTGCGGCCCCGATACGCCAGCCGGACCCGGCGCGAGTGATCCCGCGCAGAGCGTCCAGCCGGGTGATGTCCAGAAATTCGGTTGGCGCAGGTCCGTCGCCCATCGCCGGATAGACATCGGTGCCACCGGCAATGATCTTGGCCTTGGTTCCGGCGAGAACCTCCAAAGCGTCTCCCAGCGATGTCGGGACGTGATAGCCCATGTGGCAGCAGGCTCCAATTCGTTCGCACACAAACAGAATATGAGCCGCGCCCGAACCCTGTCAATTTCTTTCTCGGCGCTCCCGGCCGGGCGATTTTCCCCGTGAAGTGAAGCGGGCTCGTGCTTAGGCTGAGAGGGTGAGCACAAGTTTCTCTGGACTTTTCATTAGCACACACACAAAATCGGTTCACAAGGCCAGCCAAGAGCCATTCCATGGGAGATATGTCATGACCAACAAGACCAAGCAAAGCTTCACGCGCCGCGGGCTTCTGAAATCCATCGGTGCCGGCGCAGGTGTAGCCGCGGCATCGAGCTTCGTGCCGGATGTGGCGCGTTTTGCCCATGCTCAAAGCTCCGGACCGATCAAGATCGGTTTCCAGCAGCACGCCACCGGGATCGGCGCATCCTATGGTCGCTGGTACGGACGCACGACCGAGGCCGCCGCCGCGCGGATCAACGCGATGGGCGGTATCAATGGCCGCGAGGTACAGATCATCGCCGAGGATGACGGCACCGATCCCAAGCGTGGCGCCGAAGTCGTCGAAAAATTCGCCAAGCAGCATGAATGTGATATCGCCTTTGGCACGCTTTTCAGCCACGTGGTCTATGGCTCTGCCCCGCGCGCGGGCGAGCTGAAGCTGCCGTATTTCGTGGTGTCCGAGGGGCATCACGTCGCCTCCGGCGCGCTCAACCGCTATACGCTTCAGCCCGGCATCACAGATGTGAAAAGCCAGGTGATCGCAATGGCGCCCTTCGTGTCGGAGAACCTCGGCAAGAAGGTGACGATGATCTATCCCGACTTCGCGTTCGGGCATGATCACCGCGACTTCTTTACCGAAGCGATGACCGCCCAGGGCGGTGAGATTGTGGCCTCCATCGCCATCCCGCCGACGGAGACCTCCTTTACCCGCTACTTCCCGCAGATCCCGCGGGAGACGGAAGTGCTCTATCACGTCATGGTGGGCCCTGCTGTGCTGACTTTCGTCAAGGAACTGGGCGAGTTCTTCGGGCCCAGTGGCCCGCAGCTTTTCGGCTTTATCGACAGCCTGGAAGCGGTCAGCTTTGGCAGCCCCGGCCTTGAGTTCCTGGAAGGCACCTATTTCTGGGAGGGGAATCCGCGCCACGCGCAGGCCGACCAGTCCGAGCATGACAAGGCCTATCGCGCCGCTGTGGGGGTGAATGAAATGGGCGCCTCGGTGGAGGATGAGAAGGACGTGTCGACCTACGCGCATATGTTCGGATGCTGGGAGACGCTCAACATCATCAAAGCAGGCATGGAAGCCTCGGGCTATTCCGGCCCGGGCGACCGCGCGTCGCTGATCGAAGCGGTCGAGGCGATGACGGACATGCCGGAATCGGATGATCACCCGCAGGGGGCCAAGAAGTTCAATGGCAAGACCCACCAGACTTTCGGACATCAGTATATCTCAAAGGTCATGGACGGAAAGCTGGTGAAACAGCATACAACCTCGATCGAAGACGGGATGTACGAGGACGAGGTGGATTACACCCAGATGTCGTTCTGAGTCTGTAGTCGTAAGGACACTCTGAAATGGAGTTCGGCCCGCATCTGATGCTGGCCGCGCTGGAAGGCGCGGTGACAGCGGCGATTCTGGCGCTCACGGCGATGGGCCTCAGTATCGTATTTGGCGTCATGCGCGTGGTGAATGTCGCGCATGGCGAGTTCTACATGATCGGGGCCGTTCTGGCCTGGGTGGTGGCCAGCATGGTCGGGGTGACCCCTGCGCTGGGGTTCCTTGCCGCGCTGGTCATTGCCCCGCTGGTGGTCGGGGCCATCGCCGTGGTGGCCGACCGGGTCATCCTGGAACGCATAGCCTATGATCCGGACCGGACCATCGTGGCCACCATTGGCCTGCTTTATATCATTCAGCAGACCACGCTGATGACGTTTGGCCCGGATGCGCGGCCTGTCGAGCCGCCGTTCAACCACCGCCTGTCGCTGCCCTGGTTCGAATGGGGGGAGAACGGCTTTGCGATGTTCTGGCCCTGGGGGCTGAGCATCACCAGCTACAAGCTTTTCGTAATTCTGGCGGCAATCGCGATCCTGACCGCCCTGTGGCTCTTCATGACGCGCACGAAGGCAGGGTTGATCATGCGCGCCACCCAACAGGATAGCGAAACCGCGCAAGCCTTCGGTATTCCGGTGGGGCGTGTCTATTCTTACGTCTTCGGTCTTGGTGCCGGATTGGCGGCGATGGGGGCGGTGCTTGTCGTGCCGATTCAGCAGGCGCATTACCTGATGGGCCATGACCCGCTGCTTCTGAGTTTCATCGTGGTGATCATCGGCGGGCTGGGCAGCCTGCCAGGCACGGTGATCGCGGCGTTCCTCATTGGTATGAGCGACGGGATCATCTCGGTGTTTTTCTCTCCCACCCTGGCCAAGATCATCGCCACACTCGTGGTCGCTCTTGTGCTGGTCTTCCGGCCGCAGGGCCTGATGGGACGCGTGGAACGATGACAAACGCCCGCCGTTCTCTCTATCTGCACCTGGGCGTGATCGCGCTGTTGGCCGCGTTGTTCTTCATTCTGCCCGCCTATCATGTGAGCAGCCTTGCGCGGATCATGGTGCTTGCGGTCTACGCGATGGGCTTCAACCTGCTCTTTGGCTATACCGGCCTGCTCAGCCTTGGCCACGCGCTCTTTTTCGCCACGGGCATGTATGGGCTGGGGCTGGCCATGTACCATTTCGACGTGCCGGCCGAACCGGCCTTTGTCGTCGGTGTGATCTGCGCTCTGGTCGTCGCGGCGGCAGTGGGCTTTCTGGCGCTGCGCACCTCTGGTGTGTCCTTCATGATCGTGACGCTGATGTTTGCACAGGCGGGGTACCTGACAGCGCTCTATTTCGGAGGCTGGACGAGGGGCGACGAGGGGTTCGTGATCCGGCAGGATGCGCGGGTCTTCCTGGGCGCTGATGTGTCAACCGAGACGGCCAGGTATTTTGCGGCGCTGACCCTTTTCTCTGTCGTCTTCCTTGCCATTGCCTATCTTGTGCGGTCGCCTTTCGGGCGGACCCTGGTGGCGATCCGTGAGAACGAAGAACGCACGCGCATGCTGGGATATGACACGCACCGCGCCAAGCTGATCGCGGTGATCCTGTCAGGCACGATCTCGGGGGCGGCAGGGGCCGCCTATGCGCTGCTCTTTGGTTATGCCGGTGCCACATTCGCCACCGTGCAATACTCGATCTTCCCGCTGCTCTGGGTTCTTCTGGGCGGGGCGGGTACGACGCTTGGACCGCTCATCGGGGTTGTCTTCATGTTCTACCTGATTGATCTGAGCAGTTCGGTCACGCAGGCCTACATGCTGATTGCCGGGGTTGCGCTGGTGCTTCTGACATTGTTCGCGCCGCAGGGGCTGGCGGGTGAATTGCGGCGGAGGGCATTTCGATGGCTTCCGTGAATATTCTCAGCACCCGTGGACTGACCAAGATCTATGGCGGGCTGGCGGCCAACGAAGATGTGGATTTCGATCTTCAGCGCGGCAAGGTCACGGCCTTGATCGGTCCCAATGGCGCGGGCAAATCGACCTTTGTCGGCATGGTCAGCGGGCGCATCAGGGCCACGCGCGGCACGGTGGTGTTCGAGGATCAGGATATCAGCGCCTTGCCCGCGCATGAGCGTATCCGGCTGGGCATTGCCTATACGTTCCAGATCACGTCGATCTATGCGGGGCTGAGCCTCTATGAGAACGTCGCGATCGCCGCGCGGCGGCGACTGGGCAGCTCCGGCAGGGCGGTCCGTTCCAAGGTCGAGGCGGTGCTCGATCAGGTGGGGCTGCGTGACCGCGCCGAGCAGATCGCGGGTGATCTGAGTTACGGGCATCAACGGGTGCTGGAGATCGCCATGGGCCTCGCGCAGGACCCCGAGCTTTTCATTCTTGATGAACCCACGCAGGGGCTCGCTGAGACGGAAGTCGATGATTTCGTTTCGCTGATCAAGGCGTTGGCGGGCGAGACGACGATCCTTCTGATTGAACACAACATGGATGTGGTCATGCGCACCGCCGATCATATCCATGTGCTCGATATGGGCCGTTCGCTGGCCTCGGGGACACCGGAGGAAGTCCGCGCAAATGCCGCCGTCCAGGCCGCTTATCTGGGGAGTGCGGTGGATGCTTAAGGTCAGCGACATCCATGTCTCCTATGGCCGGGTCAAGGTTTTGCATGGCGTCTCGATTGAGGCGCGGGCCGGTGAAATTCTCTGTCTTCTCGGCCGCAACGGTGCAGGCAAGACCACCCTGATGAAGTCGATCATGGGGCTGTTGCCATTGAGCGCCGGGCAGATCACGCTGGATGGTGCCCCGCTGAGCGGTCGCCCGGCGCATGATGTGCCAAAGGCCGGCGTCGGCTATGTTCCCCAGGGACGGCGGCTTTTCCCCGAGTTGAGCGTGGCGGAGAATATCGAGATCGGGTTGATGACCTGCGGCAGCGGCCCGGAGACCCGTGAATGGGTGCTGGAGCTGTTTCCGCCGCTCAGGAACCGGCTGGAGCAACAGGCCAGCACACTCTCGGGCGGGGAACAGCAGATGCTGGCGACGGCGCGGGCGCTCTGCCTGCGGCCCAGGGTTCTGCTTCTGGATGAGCCGACCGAAGGGCTCCAGCCCTCGATGATCGAGCAGATCCGTCAGGTTGTGCAGCGGATGAAGGACGAGGGCGTGGCGATCGTGCTGGTGGAGCAACGTGTCGATGCGGTGCTTTCGATCGCTGATCGGGTGACATTCATCGAAAACGGCCGTGATCTTGAAACCGTGACGGCAGCCCATCTGCGCGAACAGCCCGACCTTCTGAAAACGCATCTGGGCGTGTGAGCGGGCCAAGATTTTTCGTACGAAAAATCTTCCGCTTTTGGGCTACCGTCAGGTGATCTTCCGCAGCAGCCGGATCAGCATGCTGCGTTCGGTGGGCGTGAGAGGCTCGAGCGTTGCTTCGGAAATGCGCCGGCCCGCATCATGTAATGCGCCAATCATCTCTAACGCAGCGGCTGTCGGCCGGATAATCGTCCGGCGTTTGTCCGTCGGATCCGGTTCCAGAACCACCAGACCCTTGCGCTTCAGACGATCCACCACGCCCTTGATTGTTGCCACGTCCATGGAGGTCAGCCGCCCTAGCAGGTTTTGTGAGCAGGCACCTTTTTCAGCCACGCGGACCAATGCAGAGAATTGTGTCGGCGTGAGGCCGCCCGGTGCCTGTGACTGGAAAATAGCCGCATGGCGCTGGCTGGCGACGCGCAGGATATAACCGATCTGGTTGTCGAGCTCGTAGGCTTCATCCGCCGCTGCGCTAGGATCATCGGTCATGTCCTGGCCCTTTCAACCGCTCGGGCTGGCAAGGATATCCTTGAACTGCCCCCCTTCGATGTTAGTGTGCGAATGACATCATTGGCAAGGGGGGCGCGTCCTATGGACAGCAGCAAGCTCGTCATCCGCAATATCGGCATGATACTTTCAGGCGATATCGACAGGCCCGTTTTCGACGGAGATTGCCTGATCGCCATCGATGGCAAGATCAGTGCATGGGGAAGCGAAGCGGATCTCGACACCGAGGGCGCGACCACCGTCGTCGACGCGCAAGGCGTGACTCTGGCGCCGGGACTGATCGACAGCCACGTGCATCCGGTCGTTGGCGACTACACCCCGCGCCAGCAACAGCTTCACTGGATCGACAGTACACTGAATGGCGGTGTGACCACGCTGATCTCAGCCGGTGAGGTGCACATGCCAGGGCGGCCCAAGGATGTGGTCGGGCTCAAGGCCATGGCGATCGCCTCGCAGCGCTGGTACGAGAATTTTCGCCCGTCAGGCATGAAGGTCCATGCCGGCGCGCCCGTGATCGAGCACGGCATGGTCGAGGAGGATTTCAAGGAACTGGCCGAAGCGGGTGTGAAACTTCTCGGCGAGGTTGGTCTTGGAACTGTCAAGGATGGCAAGACCGCGCGGCAGATGGTCGATTGGGCGCGCAAATACGGAATTCAGAGCACGATCCATACAGGTGGTCCGTCTATTCCCGGATCGGGCCTGATTGATGCGGATATGGTAATCGAGACCGGTACGGATGTGATCGGCCATATCAATGGCGGTCATTCGGCGCTGCCGGATGATCAGATTGTCTGCCTCTGTGAAAGCTGCCAATCCGCCTTTGAGATCGTTCATAACGGGAATGAGAGGGCGGGGATCCTCGCGGTCAACACAGCGCGCGAGTTGGGCAAGCTCGACCAGGTGATCCTCGGCACCGATGGCCCGGCGGGGTCCGGTGTTCAGCCCCTGGGCATCTTGCGGATGGTGGCGCTCTTGTCGAGCATGGGCAATACCCCGGCTGAGATCGCCTTCTGTTTTGCCACCGGCAACACGTCGCGTCAGCGCAACCTTGATACCGGTATCATCGAGGTCGGCAAATGTGCGGATTTCGTGCTGATGGATCAGGCGCAGCACGCGCCCGGCAAAGATCTTCTTGATTCGGTTCGGCAAGGCAATCTGCCAGGCGTGGGCATGACGATCATCGATGGCAAGATCACCAGCTTGCGCAGCAGAAACACGCCTCCGGCCCAGCGTCTGCCCGAGGTTGTGTAGGGCAGCGTCGTTTCAGATCCGCGGTAACAGCATCTTAAAACATGTCTCCTAGGGTTCGCGGTAGCCAAACGCTGCGAAACCCGGAGAGACAGCCATGCCCAGCAAAACAGACGCGAATGCGGAATGCACGATTGGATTGCCTGTCCGGTTGGATCTGGCGGCGGTTGCCGATCTGCGCGCCGGAATCGAATCGGCGCGTGACCACGCGCTATGCCTTGAAGCGGATAAGGTAGAGTTTCTCGGCGGCGCTGGCGCAGAGCTTCTTCTGGCGGCTCAGGCCGAATGGCAGGCCCACGCCCTCGCGTTTTCCATAGCCCAGCCGACGGCGCAGTTTCTTACGGGCCTCGATCGGCTCGGTATTCCGCACTCAGAACTAATAATCGAGGACTGTGAATGACAACCAGGATTCTCGCCGTTGACGATTCGCGCACCATGCGAAACATGATTCAGACCGCATTGCAGGATGCCGGATTCCATGTCGATCTCGCCGAAGATGGTGTGCAGGGGCTGGAACAGCTCGACGCGACCGAACCGGACCTCGTGATCACTGATATCAACATGCCCCGTCTCGATGGCTTTGGCGTGATTGAAGGGGTGCGCGCGCGTGAACGTTATGCATCGCTTCCCGTCCTCGTCCTGACCACCGAGACGGGTGATCAGCTCAAACAACGCGCCCGCGCCGCCGGGGCAACCGGCTGGATCGTGAAACCGTTTGATCCGGTGAAACTGATCACAGCGATTAACCGTCTGGTCTTCTGAGGAGCCCGTGAAATGAGCGATTTGCGCGAGATGTTCTTTGAAGAATGCGACGACCTTCTTGAGGGGTTGTCGACCGGATTGACCGCTCTTGAGGGCGATACCGGTGATGACGAAACGATCAACTCGATGTTCCGCTCGGTGCATTCCATCAAAGGTGGTGCCGGTGCTTTCGGCATGGATCGTCTGATCGAGTTTGCCCATGCCTTCGAAAACGTGCTCGATCTGCTGCGATCCGACAAGCTTCAGGTTGATGGCCCGATCACCGCGCTGATGTTCTTGGCGACCGATCACCTCAGCGATCTGGTCAATGCAGCTCGCGATGAAATCGATCTGCCGGCTAGCGAAGGCTTGTCGGTACTCAGCGATCTGAAGCTGGTCTCCCAGGATCCTGGAGCCGCGCCGACAGCTGTTGCCGACGCACAGGAGGAAGATGTCACGGGCTTTGTTCCTCTGACCCTTGATCTGGGGGATGCATTCACCGAATTGCCTGATATTTCCGGGGCGATTACCGAGTGTGCGTTCGATATCAGTTTCGCCGCAGAGCCAGCGCTCTATGCCAATGGCCACGATCCGGCGCTTCTGTTCCGGACGCTATCCAAGATGGGTGAGCTGAGCATATCGGCTGATACAAGCGCGGTAAAACCGCTCGAGGCGGACACTGGCGAATTGGCGGCGCTCTCGTGGTCACTGCATCTGGTGCCCGATGAAGGGGTGAATGAGGAAGCCGTTCGCGAGGTGTTCGAATTTGTCGAAGGGCTTTGCCAGCTTACAATCACGGCCTGTTCGCCAGACGACGCACCCGAGCTGAGCATTCCAGAGGACACAGAAGCGGTTGATCATCTGCCTGCGGGAACAGAGGCGCCGACAAAAGCTGCCGCCGCGGTCGGAGCCAAGAAGAAGTCCGACGAGGCGCGCAATGCCACTATTCGTGTGGATCTGAAGCGGGTGGACCGCCTGATCAATCTGGTGGGGGAGTTGGTTATCAGCGAGGCCATGCTTCGCCAGTCGATAGATGAGCTGCCACGATCCGCCAATTCGGCGGTGAGCGAGGCAATGGGCCAGCTCAAACAGCTCTCGGGCTCGCTGCAGGAAAGTGTCATGGCGATCCGCGCTCAGCCCGTTCGCAGCCTTTTCCAGCGTATGTCGCGGATTGTGCGAGAATCGGCGCGTGAGGCTGGAAAGACCGCACGGCTTGTCATGGTCGGCGAAGCCACAGAGGTGGATAAGACCGTGACAGAACGGCTGGTTGAACCGCTCACCCATATGATCCGCAATTCGGTCGATCACGGGTTGGAGACACCGCAGGACCGCATCGAAGCCGGCAAACCTGAACAAGGTATCATCCGGCTGGAGGCCGCGCATAAATCCGGACGCGTGGTGATCTCACTTTCTGATGATGGGGCCGGGATCAACCGGGCGAAGGTACGTGCGATCGCCGAAGAGAAAGGGTTGGTTCGCCCCGAGGAAGACCTGACCGATACCGATATCGACAATCTGCTCTTCCGGCCCGGTTTCTCCACTGCCACCGAAGTTTCCAACCTGTCCGGCCGTGGTGTTGGCATGGATGTCGTTCGCAACGAAATACAGGCGCTTGGGGGGCGCATTGCGCTTTTTTCCGAACAAGGGCGCGGCACAAAGCTGACCATCTCGCTCCCGCTCACGCTCGCCGTCATGGAAGGCATGGTGGTCACGGTCGCAGGCGAGTCGCTCGTGGTGCCGACCTTGTCCTTGCGCGAAACCTTACAGCCAGGGCAGGCAGATATTCATGCCTTTTGCGATGAAGATCGTGCGCTCTCGCTCGGGGGGGATTTGATCCCGATCATCGATCTTGGTGCGTCTTTGGGATTCCGCCCCGTTCTGACCGACTTCTCGGATCAATCCATCCTGCTGATCGAAGGCGATTCAGGGCGCCGTACAGCTCTTGCCGTAGATGGGATCATTGATCAGCGCGAGGTGGTCATCAAAGGGCTGGAGCAAAATTATCAGCAGATTACCGGGATCGCCGCAGCCACGATCCTCGGCGACGGTAAGATTGCCCTTATTGTCGACACCGATCAGGTGATTACTTCGCCTGGCGTGTCGATGCCTTCCCGCCAGATCAGGCCGGAATTGAACGGAGTACCTCAACATGTCTGAAGCGACCCCGCAGGATCAGGCCGCAGCCTGGATCGAAATTGTCTCCTTCGCCATCTGTGAGCAGGCGTTTTGCCTTGATATCGGCCATGTGTTGGAAATCCGTGGCTGGACAACGACAACCACACTTCCGCATGCACCCGACTATGTGATCGGGATGATGAACCTTCGCGGAAATGTGCTGCCGGTTGTGGATTTGTCGATGTGTCTGGGCCTGGGCAAGACTGTGCCGGAAAGTCGGCACGTGATTATCATTGCATGCATCAACGAAAAAACCGTCGGCTTTCTCGTCGATGCGGTCTCCAACATCCTCACTGTCAATGCCGCCGACATGCAATCCACACCCGATGTGTCCTCGGAGCGGACAGCTGCATTCATCAAAGGCGTTTACATGGTCGAAGATACCATCGTGCGGGCCATCGACGTTCACCAGATTTTGCAGCAGCAAGAAGAAGTGAGTGCCGCATGAGCAGACCAACAGAAGGGATCGCTGTTCAATCGGAGCTCAATGCAGATGAGTTCAACAAGATTGTTGGGCTTGTACGCGAATTTACAGGCATCGATTTGCCGCCCCATAAGAAAACCATGGTTGCGGGCCGTCTGTCCAAGCGACTCAAGGCCACCTGCATGGAGTCGGTAAGCAGCTATATCGCTTATCTGAATTCCCCCGAAGGTGACGGGGAGCGATCCCATTTCATCAATGCCTACACCACGAATATGACGCGTTTTAATCGTGAAGACCATCATTTCAGCTTTTTCGCCAAAGCGGTGATGCCACGGCTGGCCAGAGCCGCCCGTAAAGGTATGCGCGTACGCCTTTGGTCGGCAGGCTGTTCAAGTGGTGAAGAGCCATTTCAACTCGCATTTCACGTGTTGGATGCATGTCCGGAAGCAAGCAAGCTCGACTTGAAACTGCTGGCCACCGATATCGACAGCGATATTTTGGCTGTTGCGCAGGCGGGCATCTATCCACGCGCGCACACTTCCTCGCTGCCCGGTGATCACATGTCCCGGTATTTTGAACCGGTTGGATCGAGTAGTGATCGTGTGCGCGTAGTGGATGCCGCCCGAGCGCTGATCAGCTTCCGCACACTCAATCTGCACAGCACCTGGCCGTTCAAGGGCGGTTTCGATGTGATCATGTGCCGGAATGTCGCCATCTATTTCGACGCAGAAACGCAAGAGCAGCTTTGGCACCGCCTTGGCTCACGCGTTCTGCCTGCGGGGATGCTCTTTCTTGGTCATTCCGAGACCCTGTCAGAGGAGTGTGCCCGCCAGTTCAAGGCTTCGGGCCCCGGCATCTTTCAACGTAACGCTACCGAAGCCGCGGCGCGACCCGTGATGCATGTTCACTAGCTCGGGAGGATGAGATGGGTCTGAAAGACAAACTGCATGTGCTGGTCGTCGATGACATGTCCACAAGCCGCGCCCTGATCACGCAGGCCTTGGACGAGCTGGGGGTGTCGAACTACCGCACCGAAAACGACGGAGAGACCGCCTGGCGATCCCTGGCGACAAAACCGGTGCATCTGGTTCTTTCGGATTTCAACATGCCACGTATGGACGGTTTGCAATTGCTTGAGGCCATCCGTTCGCACAAGGCGATTGCCCGGACCGGATTCATCCTGATCACCGGCCGCGCAGATGCCGAGACGATCAACCGGGGCACACGGCTTGGCATGAACAATTTCATCAAGAAACCGTTTCATACAGTGCAGCTCAAGGCCTGTATCGAAAAAGTCGTCGGACGGCTGTGATGGAAGAGGTTCGCTCATGAAAAGCAGACCGACAGGTGACATTCTCGGCATGCTTGCTGAAGAAGTACAGGAACTTGCCAGCATCGCGCATTGTCTGGACCTTGGCGTGAGCGATATGGATCTTAGCGGGGTCGACCTCGAGCACCTGTCCGATCTTCAACGAGTGGATGCTCTCCATCAACATCTCGACGACCTTGCTGTCATACTGCGGCGCATGGTGACGATGGTTGGTCCGGGTCCCGAGCTTGATCTGACCGAACTCGGCAGTGGTGTCCGGCTCGACTATATCCGCGCGCGGCTGGCAGACAGAACGCCGGTTTCGCTATCTGCGCCGGATCAGGGCGCGGTGGAGCTTTTCTAGCCCGCTGTCGACGGATATTTAAAACGAGCTGAACAGCCCACGCAGACAGCGCCGGGCCAGCCGTTCAAGGCTACCTGGCCCAGTTTTCTTCGGAAGAAATCTTGGTTTCAACGACCGATGAAATCGGGAGCTTCTTTTATGCTAAAGATCCATTCCGAGGTGTTGCAAAGTTTTGCCAGCCCGCTTTCGTCAGAGCAACGCATCAGAATATGCAACAAAAGGACATGCCGAGGAGGGTTTTTCACCTGCTTTGGAGCAGGCTGAAACACGGCAAGTCATTCGATATGAATGTGAAATAACGGGGCTTCTCATCGAGCATGCGGCGCAATCCCGCCGGTCAAGCCCGGTTTCTCATCGATTTGAATAAAGCCGCGCTCAGTTTTCTTTGATACCGTTAAGCCGTGTTATCAAACCGTTCCCGTCCAAGCGTAAAACGGCGTGTTGCCTGACCATATCAAAGACCTGATCCCCCAAGGGTTTGCGCTTTCGGATGTGCCACTTACCCGGATTTCAAGGATCAGGCATTGGATCTAGAGTTTGTATCCCGCTTCAGGGATCTCGGGCGTGAAATCGAAACGCTTGCAGGCGTCGAATCGCTGCCCAGGATAGTGGCCGAGATAAGCGGTTATGTCGGCGATCTTGGTTGCATTGGTCCGGAAATCCGCGCGGAACCTGTGAACCTGCGTGGTCTGTAAGGGAAGGGGTGCCGTACCGGCGGCTATCCTGCAGCCCCACAGCGTCATGGCAAATGACATGCAGTGTCTCATTGGCCTGCTGCAAATCCTTTAAAAGAGCGCCTGGGGTGGTTTTGGGCCCGGGTCGACCGCGACCTCGCGACTTTGATGGCGACGGCCATTCAAATTCGAGAGAATTCCACCGCTATTTGAGGAGCGGTTTCATGCCTTCTTAAACCCTTTTGGCGACAAGTATCAGAATATCAACTCAAACTGGAGAGCCACTCATGAAACGCATCCTTTCCATCTGCACCGCTCTCACGTTTGTTTGCTCTGCAGCGCTCGCCGGCAACGAATATTCTACAGATATCAAGGCCGTTGCGGATGAGGTGTTGAGCACATGGACGAGGGACCAGAGCATTGTCACTGCAGTGCGTGACCAAAACCTGACCTCTGTCGATCTGAGTCAGTCCGATATTGACGCGCTGGATCAAAAATGGCGGGCTCAGACTATCAGCGGTGGCGATATGATAGACGAGGTTCTGGCGAACTCTCTGTCGGTTCATCTACGCGCGCTTCAGGCCGAGAGCCATGGCCAGTTTTCAGAGATTTTCGTGACCGATATTCGCGGTTTGAATGTCGGGCAAAGCGACGTGACTTCGGATTTCTGGCAAGGAGACGAAGCGAAATGGCAGGTGCCATTCGCAACAAATGAAATTCACGTCGGAGATGTGGAATTCGACGAATCGGCACAAGCCTATCAAAGCCAGGTCAGCCTGCCGATCGTAGATGGCGGGTCGGTGATCGGCGTGATCACTGTGGGAATCAATCTGGAGCAGCTGGCCCTACGCAACTGAGCATGGCCGTGTTCCGCTGACCGAACTCATTTTATCGGAGAGTAACATGTTTCCAACAAAGGCCGCACGTCAGAGAGTGTTTCACCTGAGCATCCGGTACAAATTGGCGGCAATTGTCGCCGCAGGTATCATCGCGATCAGTGCGATCGGATATGTCCTGCAGCTGACCAGTCAGGAGAAGTTGATACGCGACATCAGCGCGCAGCACAGCACCCTGGTCATCGCAGTGCTGTCAAAGCAAATGGCATCCCCTATGCAATTTCGGGATATCAACCGGCTGAAAGACACCATACGCCCGATGACGGATAATGACGATTCGGTTCAGGCGATTGATGTCTACAATGCGGATGGCGACCTGCTCGTTACGTTCGACAGGGAGGGCACCCGCACGGCACATCTGAAGGATCGTATGAACGGCATGTTTAAACGCCATCATTCAGACGGGCAAATTGGCCTCGAAGTCATCGACGGTGCGATGATCACATCCGAACCGATCTTCGCCAAGTCCGGCGGGTCAAAGATTGGAACATTGATCATGTCTTGGGATCTGGCCGCTTTTCATTCCGAGATGCTGTCACGCACATTGAAGGTGATTGCGATGAGCGCTGCGGTCTCTCTGGTGGTTCTTTTGGGTGTAATCTGGACCAGTGGGCGTCTCGTTACCGGACCCATACAGGCTTTGAATTCCGCTATGCGGCGGATCGCAGATCGGGAATATGATACAGAGATCGGCGTTTCTGCACGTGCCGATGAGATCGGCGCGATGGCCAAGCAATTGACTGAATTGCGCGATCAGTTGGCAGAAGATTTTCAGCGGCAAGGCATACGAGAAAAGGAAATGGCTCAACAAGAGATGTTGTTTCAGCGACTTGTAGACGGGCTATCGGATTTGGCCGACGGCCGGGTGGATCAGCTGATCAATCTCCCTGAAATGGGCGAGCTTGATGCACAGCAAAAAGCTGTTTGCGAGAGTTTCAACGCGGTGTGCGATAAACTGCAGAACGTTCTGAGCACCATAACATCGACCGCTGTAAATGTGCGTAATTCGGCCGCTGAGATCGCAGACGTGGCCGTGGATCAGTCAAAACGTTCCGAAGCACAAGCGGTGACGCTGGAGGAGTCGGCGGCTGCGATCGAAACGCTAAGCAGTTCGGTTGAACAGACTGCGGTTCGGGCTGCGGAGGCCAATGAACGGATTTTGTTGAATCGTAAGCAGGCCCAATCCGGTGACGAGGTGGTGAGCCTGGCGGTTGACGCGATGAAGAACATCGAGCAGTCCTCCGAACAGATCACCGCAATCATTGGGGTCATTGACGATATTGCCTTTCAGACCAACCTCTTGGCTCTAAACGCGGGTGTCGAAGCCGCCCGGGCGGGTGAAGCGGGGCGCGGGTTTGCCGTTGTGGCCTCCGAGGTGCGCGCCCTTGCACAACGCGCCTCTGAGTCGGCGAATGAAATAAAGGAGCTGATCCTGCGCTCTGGTGAACAGGTGGCGAATGGAAGCGAGTTGGTCAACAAGGCTGGATCCGCGCTGAGTGAGATCATTGACGGTGTGCACTATGCATCGGACCTTGTTTCAATGATTGCCACGAGCTCGCGTGAGCAGGCGAACAACCTCGCTGAGATAAAGGACGGCGTGTCTGAGCTCGACCGAGTTACACAGCAGAACGCGGCGGTGATCGAGGAATCCTCGGCTGCCAGCCGCAGCCTCAGCGAAGAGGCAGCTCGGATGACCGAAGTCATGGCGGTCTTTTCAACAGAAGGTGGCAAGAGTGCTACGGCTGCCCAGGCGTGGGATGACGATCTTGCTGCGGAGCAGGCGGAAGCCAAGCAAACACAGCCCGGGACTGGCGCGTCCGAGCAGGAAGGAAAGATCGTCTTTGAATCGCGTGCTCGTGCAGAACGGACAGCTGTCAACCAGTCCGAGAACTGGCAGGACTTCTGACTCATGTGTTCACTGCGGACACCCTGGATAAAACCGTTGCGGAAGGCTTAATGCCCCCTGAACAGGTGCAGCAATACTGGATAACGAGACGTGGAAACCAACGCCCGAAATACGATAAAGGATTTTATTACTCTTCCTGTGTTGCAGGGCGAAACCCATGTCTCGGCGGATCGGACCGTTGTGCTCACCACGATCCTGGGCTCTTGCGTTGCTGCTTGTATGTGGGATGAGGATGCAGGCGTGGGAGGCATCAATCACTTCCTCATACCTGGAGGGGACGATTCTCCGAGCGGCGGGTTGAGCTACGGGGTCAATGCTATGGAGCTTCTGGTCAATGGCCTGATCCGAAAGGGGGCCCGTCGCGAACGCTTGAAGGTGAAACTTCTGGGTGGCGCAAAAATGCGTGATAGCAAGATCGATATTGGCGCGTCTAATGCCCGGTTCGCCAAATGGTTTGTTCAGAACGAAGGGTTCGAACTGGTCGATTGTTGCCTTGGCGGACGTCAGGGGCGGAGCCTCAGGTTCTGGCCCGTTGGCGGGCGCATTCAGCTGCGCTTCATGGCTGATGCCCGGGCCGTTGCGGCAGAGGAAATTGCGCCTCGGACCTTGCCCGCGTCACGGCAACGCGAGGAGCCTTCCGGGGACGTGCAATTGTTCTGATGACCTCCTCTTCCGTCGGATGGTTCGAGGGTGATGGAAACCATTCTGCCAGGTGCGCATGTGCACCGGTCGTGTCGCATGTTCGGCAGTTGCGCCGCACTGAAGGGTCGGCTGACTGTGCGGTTCAGACGAAGTACAAAGCAGATTTTCCGCGCAACAGGGTCATTTGCCCGTTGCTCTTCGTGTTTCAGGGGGGGGGAGGTTGTGGCGACAGGATTTGCGGGCGCATGACGCTGGCCAGTTGAGGGGCGGGCGGGCCCATGATCCTTTTCAGCTTGGACTCCGGGGCCCTTCCAGATTGGAGCGCCCGGTGTCGTCTTGCCGAAGTCGCGATGCGACACGCCTGGCCAGGCGTGAGGATCAGCGCCGCCCCTCACGGGTGGATATTGCACTTATCCGAAATGACCGGACCCTTTTGCGACAGAGGATATGCAGGCCGCGGTCTTTGTTGCTCCGCACCGGATCCCCAATGAAGACGCCGACGTCTGCGTTCGGTTCGCGGGCTGTTTTCCCGCACCCGCCAATAGCCCCTGAACATATTGGCCCCGCGCAAGGGCATGTCATGATGAGTGACATCTCTTCCAGCCTTGCGCCGTCTTAGCCAACCAGCCCTTCCGGCTATCTTTCAATCCGGAGGTAAACCGGGCCGCCGGGCTGCCCCCTGCGCTGGCCCATGCCACGGACATTCGTGCCGCGAGGTGCAAAGAGGCCCTGGGGTGGCATACGGCCCTCTGTCAGAGAACGGGCTTTCTTGCCTGCATAAACCCTCAAGACCCTGTGACAGGAAAGGAGGTCGAGACGTCCTCACCCGATGCGTCAGGCCTGATCGCCCTTGTCAGGCGCACTCAGAGTCGACCAGGTGCTGTCGTTCGTCGGCGGCGGCGGTGTTTGGCAACTGCGCTGATGGATACTGACCTTTGCGATGAAATGCGCGGAAATAGGAGCGGTAACAAACAGGAATGCCATGATCAGCATCTCGTGAATGGACGTATCGCCAAGCAGAAATGAATGGATCATCCCCGCAAGAAGCAACATGCCGATCCCGAGAGTGCCAACCTTGGTCGGCGCATGCAGGCGCGTCATCGGGTCATTGAACTTCAGCAGACCGATCACCCCGACAAGGATAAACCCCGATCCCACCAGCAAAGAGAGGGCAGCAGCATATGTTCCGATAATCTGAAGGCTCATTCGATGATATCCCCCCGTAGCAGGAAGCGCGCAAGGGCGACGGTCGAAACAAAGCCCAGCATCGCGATCAGCAACGAGACTTCGAAGTAAATCTGTACGCCCTGGCTAATGCCCAGCACGACCACAATCCCAAGCGCATTGATCACCATCGTATCGAGCGCGAGGATGCGGTCCCCCGATGTCGGGCCGATCACCAGTCGGACCATCGACAGGATCTGCCCAAGGGCGAGGGTGACGAAGGCGATGATCAAAGCGATATCAAACAGGCTTGTCGCGGCGGTCATGTGAAAATCTCCAGCAGGCGGCGCTCGTAGCGGTCCTTGATTGCATCCCGTTCAGCGTCCGGGTCATCGGTATGCAGCACATGCACCAGAAGGCTGTGTCCTTCATCCGACAAATCCGCCGAGACAGTGCCGGGGGTCAGGGTGATCGTGCCTGCAAGCACGGTGATCGCTTCGGGTTGACGCAGCTCGAGCGGGATCACGATCCAGGCCGGTTTCAGCTTGGAGTTCGGGACGGTCAGCACGATCCAGGCCACCTGCATATTCGCGACGATGATGTCCCAGATCACCATGAAGCTGTAGAGAACCATTTTGCCCAGCCGAAAACCCTTGGGCGTGTCCGGCCACCAGATCGAAGTCATCCAAGGAATGATGATCCCGAGGATGATCCCGAAAACGGCCATCCCGGCAGTCACCTCATTTTGCAGCAATATCCAGACCACTGCCAGTATGAGCGTGAGGAGAGGATGCGGGATCAGCCAACGATATGCGCGCGCCATGTCAATGATCCTCCTTCGGTTTGCTCAGCTTGCCGGGGGTGGTGAGCACCGTTGTCGTGTAGGCATCCGGCGCAAAAAGCTGCTCGGCCATTGTTGTGGTGTAGCGGTGCACCTGCCCGGCAAAGACCGTGTGCAGGGCGAGAAGCGCAATGAGCCCGCCCACAGCCACATAAGACAGCGCCGTCGGGGCCGGTGTAATGCGCGGCTCGTCCGCTTCTTCGGCAGCTTCGGCGCCATGGGCCTTCCAGAACAGCACGCTGCCCGCCCGGGCGAAGCCCAGAATACTGATCAGGCTCGAGATCAGGACAACTGCCCAGATCCACGCCATCAGATCACTGTCATAGGACGCATTGAGCACCATGAGCTTGCCCAGAAACCCCGAAAGTGGCGGCAGGCCTGCCATTGCAATCGCCCCGGCAAAAAAGAGCCCCGCGGTCAACGCCGTTCCGGCCATCGGCGGTTGTGGCGTGAGCTCCAGATTGCCGCGCCCGGTCCGCACAAGATCGGAGATGAGGAAGAGCGCCGCGCCGGCAAGGGTGGAATGCACGATGTAATAGAGCGCCGCGGCGATACCCGCAGGCGTGAACAGCGCGATGGAAACCATCACCATCCCCATCGATCCGATGATCGAGAAGGCCACCAGCCGGTCGAGCTTTTTGGCCGCCAGCACACCGATCATGCCGATGGCCAGCGACACCAGCGCGGCAGGCAGAAGCCAAAGATCATGAAGCCCGGCTGTGACCTCCACATCGGGCGGGAATACCATGGTGTAAACCCGGATGATCGCATAGGCGCCCACCTTGGTCATGATCGCAAAGAGGGCCGCAACCGGGGCGGGGGCCTCGGCATAGCTCGACGGCAGCCAGAAATGCAGTGGCACAAGCGCGGCCTTGATCGCAAAGACCAGCAACAGCAGAACCGCGGCCACACGAATGCCAACCGTTTCCTCGGCTCCGATCAACTGGACCCGTTCCGCCAGATCGGCCATGTTGAGCGTACCGGTCTCTGCATAGATCGACCCCAGAGCAAAGAGAAAGAGCGTGGAGCCGATGAGGTTGAAGAGCACGTACTGCACGCCCGCGCGCAGCCGCTCATTGCCACCCGCGTGGATCATCAGGCCGTATGAGGCAATCAGAAGCACTTCGAAAAAGACGAAAAGGTTGAACAGGTCGCCCGTCAGGAAGGCCCCAAGGATCCCCATGAGCTGGAACTGAAACAGCGCATGGAAATGCCGCCCGCGATTGTCCCAGCCTGACCCGATGGCATAGAGCAGTACAAACAGCGCCAGCACTGACGTCAGCAGAACCATCATTGTCGAAAGCCGGTCACCGACCAGGACGATGCCAAATGGCGCAGCCCAATCGCTCAGCCGATAAAACAGGATCGAGCCGTCGGAAACCTGCCAGGCAAGCCCGGCCGAAATGACGATGAGCGCCAGCACACCCACCAGCGAGAAAACACGCTGGATCGAAATGTGATAGCGCGCGGCCAGTACGATGAACGGAGCCAGAAGGGCGGGCAGGATAATGGGGGCAATGATCCAATGGGTCATGGCTGGCCCTCCGCTTCCTTGGCATCCTCGCCAGGGTCATCCACATAATCGTCATCTGAGCCGAGGAAGGCCCCGAGCGCGATCATTACGACCACGGCAGTCATCCCGAACGAGATCACAATCGCGGTCAGGACGAGCGCTTGCGGAAGCGGGTCGGTATAGACTTCAACCCCATCGCGCAGCACCGGCGCCGCACCAATGGTCAGACGCCCCGAGGCAAAGAGGAACACGTTGACCGCATAGGTCAGCAGCGACATGCCGAGGATCACAGGGAAAGTGCGCAGGCGCAGCACAAGATAAAGCCCGGCAGCTGTCAGAACACCAATGGCGGAAGCGACGAGAAACTCCATGTCACACGCCCTCCTTCGTGGTCTGCGGGGTGTCGGGCAGCGTGTCGTCCCTCGACGGGTCGATATCCATCGGATATTCGCTTTCGGTCATGTCCGCGCGCCGTGCAAGCCGCGAGAAGCTTTCAAGCGACAGCATCACCGCGCCGACCACCGCTAGGAACACGCCCAGATCAAAGAGCGCCGCCGTCGCCAGTTCAAACTTTTCAAACGGCGGGATGCGTACATAGGTGAAGTCAGAGGTCAGGAACGGCTTGCCCACGAACCACGATCCGATGCCGGTGAACCCGGCCACCAGAACGCCCGCGCCGATCACCCCGTGATAGGGATATTTCAGCCGCGCCGAGGTCCAGGCAAAACCGCTTGCCATGTATTGCATCACGACGGCAATCGAGACGATCAGGCCGGCGATAAAACCACCGCCCGGCTCGTTGTGCCCGCGCAGGAAGATGTAGAAGCCCACCATCAGCACCACCGGCATGATCACGCGCGTCAGCACCACCATCATCATCGGGTGCATATCGCCCGCGCGGGGCTGATCGGGCTCCCGGTTCAGAAGGCGTGCGCGCACCGGCCCGCTGAGTAGCGTTTCAGTGAGCGCATAGATCAGCAAGGCGGCGATCCCGAGAACGATAATCTCGCCATAGGTGTCAAAGCCCCGGAAGTCCACGAGGATAACATTGACCACGTTGGTGCCGCCACCGCCCTTGTAGGAATTGGCCAGGTGGAACTCGGAAATCGGTGTCGTCACCGCGTCGCGCAGAAGATAGTGATAGGCCAGCCCGAAGGTGGCCAGCCCGCCGACAATCGCCACCGCGGCGTCACGCAGGCGCTTGAACGGTGCGCTTTCCACCGGGGTGCGATTGGGCAGGAAATTCAGGGCCAGCAGCAGCAGGATGATCGTGACCACCTCAACGGTGAACTGCGTCATTGCCAGGTCGGGCGCGCTGAGGAAGACAAATCCGATGGAGACCATCAGACCCACGATGCCGATCAGGATCAGCGACAGGAAACGGTTGCGATGCAACGTGACCAGCCCGCAGGTTGCCGCGACGAGCATCGCCCAGCCCGCAATAGCCACCGGGCTGGCGGGTTGCAGGCTGCGGGTTGCCTCTGCGACGGTGCCGGTGCTCCAGGCGTGGTAACCGGCCGCAATGATCGCGACAGACCCGATTGCCGCGTAGCGGGTGAAGGCCCCGTTATGCAGCCCGTGGATAAACCAGCGCGCGGCGGCGGCGGCGGCCTCGACGATGGCCTCAAAGATGATCTTGGCCTCGGGGCGCGGCGCGGCGTCCCAGGCACGCAGGAGCGGCCTGAACAGCGCCAGCACGATCAGCCCGCCGACGACAGCCGCGATAGACATGAACAAGGCAGGCACCAGCCCGTGCCAGATCTTGATATACTTGGTTTCAAGCTTTGCGGCGTCCCCGATGACGGCATCCGCCACCAGGAATACGAAATTCTGCACCAGGAAGGGGGCGACGCCGATAACCACAACCAGGACCACGAGGATCGCGGGCGGCATCCATAACCCCGGGTTCGGATCGTGCGGCTTGGCCGGATAGTCGTCGCGTACCGGGCCAAGGAAGGTGTGCCCGATAAGCCGGAAGCAATATGCGGCCGAGAAAAGCGAGCCGACAACCGCCAGCACAGGCACAAGGTAATGCGAGCCGAAGAGTACGGTATGCGTGGTTTCCTCAAGCATCATTTCTTTCGACAGGAACCCGTTGAGCAAAGGGATACCCGCCATCGAAAGCGCGGCCAGCGTGGCGATGACAAAGGTGACGGGCATGAGCGTCCGCAACCCGCCCAGCAGGCGAATGTCGCGGGTCTTGGCCTCATGGTCCACAATCCCCGCCGACATGAAGAGGGCGGCCTTGAACGTGGCGTGGTTGAGAATGTGAAACACCGCCGCCAGCGCACCAAAAGCCGTCCCGGTGCCCAGAAGCATCGTGATCAGCCCGAGGTGACTGACCGTCGAAAAGGCCAGGAGTGCCTTCAGATCATGCTTGAAGAGCGCGATCACGGCCCCCAGGACCATCGTCACCAGCCCTGCGGAGGTCACGATCACGAACCATTCGGGCGTGCCCGACAGCACCGGCCACATCCGCGCCATAAGGAAAATTCCGGCCTTCACCATGGTGGCGGAATGCAGATAGGCCGAAACCGGCGTCGGAGCGGCCATCGCATGCGGCAGCCAGAAATGGAACGGGAATTGCGCGGATTTGGTGAAGCAGCCGAGCAGGATCAGGATCAGCGCCGGAAGGTAAAGCGGATCGGCCTGGATCAACTCACGGTTCTGCAGGATCACGCTCAGGTCATAGCTGCCTGCAATCTGTCCGAGCATCAGCATGCCCGCGATCATCGAAAGCCCGCCCATGCCGGTCACCGTCAGGGCCATGCGCGCGCCCTGGCGGCCTTCGGGCAGGTGCTTCCAATAGCCGATCAGCAGGAAGGATGAAAGCGAGGTGAGTTCCCAGAAAATCAACAAAAGCAGGATGTTATCGCTCAGTACAATCCCCACCATCGCGCCCTGGAACAGCAGCAGATAGGTAAAGAATTCGCCCATATTGTCATTGCGGCTCAGATAGTGGCGCGCATAGGCGACGATCAGGAGCCCGATACCCAGGATCAGAAAGGCGAAGAAGAACCCAAGCCCGTCAAGCATGAGCGTGAAATTGAGACCCAGCGACGGAACCCAATCGACCCTGGCCGTCACCATCTCTCCTGCGAGCACAGCGGGCAGGTTGGTCAACAGGCCGAGAAATGCCGCGAGCGATACGGTGAAGGTCACCCCGGCGCAGGCCGACCGACCGGCGGCGTTCATCAGCCCCGGAAGCAGCGCGCCGAAAAACGGCAAGGCAACGATAAAGAACAGGGACACGTCCAAAACCCTATCTATAGTGTTTCGCCGCTCGCCAGCGCATCCGGCGACCGGTGAAACATGTGCAACATCTACCCCTCCGGCTGCGCGGCGTCACGGGGCCTGTGCCCCGGTATCCCCCACCTCGGTCCAGATCGGTTCCCCTTGATGTAATGAATTATTAAGATTTGCAAAAAGAAATCGGGAATTTGAGGCTTCTATTGTGTCTCGAGTGCTGCGGTTGCGGGTGTCAGAGCGGCTCCGGGTGTTTTAGACCTGTCCCTTTGCGGGCGGTGCAATAGATTGTCCGGGGACCGAGGACCGCCATGCTGCTTGAGCTTCAGGATATTCAGAAATCATTCGGCTCCGGGGCCGCGCGCGTGCCGGTGCTGCGCGGTGTGAACCTGTCACTGGAGGCGGGTCAAACCCTCGCGCTCACCGGCGAGTCCGGCAGTGGCAAGAGCACCCTGATGCATATCACGGCCGGTCTCGATGTGCCGGATGCCGGTGCCGTTCGCTTTGCCGGGCAGGACCTTGTGCCGCTTGATGATCGGGCCCGCGCGGCCTATCGGCAGACAGAGATTGCGCTGGTCTTTCAGCAATTCAACCTCATTCCGTCGTTGACTGTGGCGGCCAATATCTCGTTTCAGGCGGCGCTATCGGGGCGGGTCGATCCCCCTTTTATCGAGCGGCTTACCGGCGCGCTTGGCCTCACCGGGCAGATGGAGAAATATCCCGAAGTGCTCTCGGGTGGGCAGCAACAGCGCGTGGCCATCGCGCGGGCGCTCGCGGCCAAGCCGCGGCTTCTGCTTGCCGATGAGCCGACGGGCAACCTTGATGAGTCAACGGCCATCGCGGTGTTGGATGAAATGCTCAGCCTCGTGGCGCAGACCGGCGCGGCCCTGATGGTGGTGACGCATTCACCGGCCATTGCCGCGCGCATGGACCGTGTGCTGCACCTGAGCGGCGGTCGCCTGACATGATCCGCGCCTGCCTTCTGGCGCTCCTGTCGCATTGGTGGCGCAACCCGTTGCAGCTTTTTGCGTATCTCGCCGGTCTGGCTCTGGCCACGGCGCTTTGGTCGGGTGTGCAGGCGATCAACGCCGAGGCGCGGGCGAGCTATGACGCCGCGGCCGCCACACTGGGCGAAGGTCAGTTTGACCAGCTTCTCCCGCGTCAGGGCGATGCGATCTCGCAAGAGGTTTACGTGGCGTTGCGCCGCGCCGGCTGGCTGGTCTCGCCGGTGGTCGAGGCTCGGATCGGCGGGGTGCGCCTTGTCGGACTCGATCCGCTGACCTCACCGACCGGATTGCGCGTTCTGGCCGCGGATGGTGTGGCGCCAGACACATTCCTTGGCAGCACACCCCGGCTCTTTGCGAATAGCGAGACAGCAGCGGCCCTTCCGGACCACATAGAGATCATCGTGGATGAGGGCGTGGCACCGGGCATTGCCCTGGGAGATATCGGGCATGTCCAGCGCATCCTTGAGCGTGATGATCTTTCGCGGCTCGTGGTGTTGCCTGAGCAACCTTTGGTACAGCCTGATCTGGCCGAAGTCGCTCCTCAGCTTGTCCTGCGCCCGTCCCGGCAGATGGCGGATGTGGCGCAGCTGACCGACAGTTTTCACCTCAACCTCACCGCCTTTGGCCTGCTCAGCTTTGCCGTTGGGCTGTTTATCGTGCACAGCACGATCGGCCTTGCCTTTGAACAACGCCGCGGGATGATCCGCACGTTGCGCGCGCTTGGCGTGCCGCTGCGTTCGCTCGTGGCGCTGATCTCTGCCGAGATGCTGCTGCTCGCAACCGTTGGGGCAATCCTGGGAATCGTGCTGGGCTATGGTGTGGCCGCGACGTTGCTGCCCGATGTCGCCCTGACGCTCGACGGGCTCTATGGTGCGCAGGTCTCTGGTACGCTGCGGATGCGCCCCGAATGGTGGCTATCGGGTTTTGTGCTGGCCATGTCTGGCGCGGCGCTGGCGCTGGCCGGGCGGCTCTGGCAGGTGGCGCGCATGCCGCTTCTGGCCAGCGTGCGCCCACGCGCCTGGGTGATGGCGACCGCTGCGCGTTTCCGGCTGCAAACCATCGGCGCGCTTGTCCTGCTTGCGCTTGCCGGATTGCTGGCCCTGACCGGTCAGGGGCTGCTGCCGGCCTTTGCCCTTCTGGGCTGTATGCTGATTGGCGCGGCCCTTGCGCTACCGGCGTGTGTCGTGCGGGTTCTTTCGTGGCTGGAACGCCGCGCCGGAGGTCCGGTCTGGCGCTGGTTCTGGGCGGACACGCGCCAACAGCTTCCGGGGCTGAGCCTGGCGCTGATGGCGCTGCTTCTGGCGGTCGCGGCCAATATCGGTGTGTCGACCATGGTTTCCAGTTTTCGGCTGACCTTCGTGGATTTTCTTGATCAGCGCCTCGCCTCCGAGCTTTTCGTGCAGGTGGAAACCGCCGACGAAAGCCGGGCGCTTGAGGCGTATCTGAGTGCGGAAGGTATCGAGACGCTGCCGCTCCTGTCGGCCCCTGCGGAACTGGCAGGGCGCCCTGGGCGGCTCTATGGTGTGCGGGTCGGCCCCACCTATCGCGAGAATTGGGCCTTTCTCGCCGCTACCCCTTCGGCCTGGGACAAGGTGGAAGCAGGTGAGGGGCTGGTGGTCAATGAACAGCTCGCGCGCCGCGCGGGCCTCTGGGTGGGCGATGTTTTGCAAATTGCGCCGGATCTGAGCCTGCCGATCACGGCAATCGTCGGTGACTACGGCAACCCGGAAGGTCAGGCGATGACCTCCGAGGCGCTGTTCAAGACGCTGCATCCCCGGCTTTTTGCCCAGCGTTTTGGCCTGCGCATACAGGGTGCGGGCGCCCTGCGCGCGGCGCTTTCGCAAAAGTTCGGACTACCCGCCAACGCCTTTACGGATCAGGCCGCGGTCAAGGCCGCCTCTCTTGAGGTGTTCGAGCGCACCTTTACCGTGACCGCTGCGCTGAACGTGCTCACCCTCGGGGTGGCGGGTTTTGCCATTTTGATGAGCCTGCTGACGCTGGCGGATATGCGTATCCCTCAGATTGCGCCGGTCTGGGCATTGGGGCTGACACGGCGGCGGCTCGGCTGGCTGGAACTGTCCCGCGCCATCGTGACGGCGGCGCTGGTCTTTGTCTGTGCGGTCCCGCTTGGCCTGGCGCTTGCCTGGGTGCTGCTGAGCATTGTCAATGTCGAAGCGTTCGGCTGGCAATTGCCGATGTACTTCTTCCCGGCCGATTACCTGCGTCTTGGAATTTACGCGCTTTGTGCCGCGGGTCTTGCCGCCTGTTGGCCCGCGCTTCGGTTGATGCGGACACCCCCCGCCACGCTTCTGAAGGTCTTTGCCAATGAGCGTTAGGATGCTTGCTTTTCTGCTCTGCCTCTGGCCTCTCACTCTCTTGGCGCAAGGGTTCTCCGGCCTGGGGTCCGAGGCCGAAAGCGGGTTTGCCTCCCCCGCCCCCAACCCCGTCTTCAGCTTTCCTGCCGATCATGGCCCGCATCCCGATTACCGGATCGAGTGGTGGTATCTCACCGCCAATCTCACGGGCCCGGACGGGACCGAGTATGGCCTGCAATGGACGCTCTTCCGCTCGGCCCTCGCAGCGGGCGAGGCCGCAGGCTGGGCGTCGCCGCAAATCTGGTTTGCCCATGCCGCTGTGACCACTCCCCAAACGCATTTCGCCGCAGAGCGTTTTGCCCGTGGCGGGATTGGTCAGGCCGGGGTCACACCTGCGCCATTCCGCGCCTGGATTGACGAATGGGTGCTTGAGGGTCCCGATTTCGACCGCCTGCGGCTGCGCGCGGCGGGGCCGGATTTTGCCTATGACATGGCGCTCACGGCGAAGGGCCCGCTGGTGTTTCATGGGGAAGGCGGATTTTCGGTCAAATCCGCCGAGGGGCAGGCCAGCTATTATTATTCGCAGCCCTTCTTCGAGATTGACGGGACGCTGACGCTGCCCTCGGGCGCGGTGCCGGTGAGCGGGCAAGCCTGGCTGGACAGGGAATGGTCATCCCAGCCCTTGTCGGACACGCAATCTGGCTGGGACTGGTTTTCTCTGACGTTCGACACTGGTGCCAAGCTGATGGGGTTTCAACTGCGGCAGACCGACGGGGCGCGCTACAGTTCGGCGACATGGATCGCACCGGACGGGGCCAGCACGGCCTTCGCCGATGGCGCGTTTTTTGCCGCACCGCTTCAGACCACATCGGTGGCCGGGCGCGATCTGCCCACCCGGTGGCAGGTGCGGCTGCCGTCGCGCGGCGTGGATGTGACCGTGGCGGCGATCAATCCGGGGGCGTGGATGGGCCTGTCCATTCCCTATTGGGAGGGGCCTGTCACGGTCGAGGGAAGTCATTCCGGTCGCGGCTATCTTGAGATGACGGGATATGACTGAGTTTTCCTGAGCCCACAGCTCAAATGACGCCCATCAACGGGTTCTGCCGCTGGGTTCGTTGATTTGAGGGAAGGATTTGGTGGAGCCTAGGGGGATCGAACCCCTGACCTCTTGCATGCCATGCAAGCGCTCTCCCAGCTGAGCTAAGGCCCCAATCGCGCAGGCGTCTCCGCCCGTCGACGCGTATTAGGCAAAGCGGCGGGCGGGATCAAGGGAAAAATCCCGCCCTTCGCGCAATCAATCGTCGCTGTCATCCGACGCGACATCGGCGATCTCGTCGAGCGAGACGCTGTCATCATCGTCGTCGTCTTCAAGCACGTCATCGCCCAGATCGACATCGACATCATCGTCCAGAACATCGGCATCGGTATCGACATCGGCCTCGGCCATTTTCTTGGTCTCGGCATCTTCGTCGTCTGCGGTGATCGACCGGCTCTTGCCGGTGTCCAGCTCGACAACTTCACCGGTATAGGGGCTGACGATCGGATCCTTGTTCAGATCGTAGAACCGCTTTCCGGTGGTCGGGCAAAGGCGCTTTACACCCCATTCTTCCTTGGGCATGGGAGGTCCCTTTCATCTCTTATCTTGCGATGGGTCTGCGTCCCCTGCCATAACCGGTCACGGGTGTCAAAGGCTTTGAGAACAGGCGCCATCATAGTGACAGGAGGCCATATGGGCCAACACATCCTTCCGGGCAACCCCCCTTTGGCCGTGACCCTCCGGCAATCGGCGCGTGCGCGCCGGATTTCGCTGCGTGTCTCTGGGCTTGACGGCAAGGTGACCCTGACGATCCCGCGTGGTGTGCGCGAGGGAGAGGCGCTGGATTTCGCCCGAGAGAAGGAAGCGTGGTTGCGCACCCAACTGAGCCAGCGTGCCGCGCCGATCCTGGTTGGCGAAGGGGTCAGCCTGCCGGTGGACGGCATCCCGCGGCGAATCGTGATGGCCGGTGGGCGCACTGTGCGGCTGACGGGTGATGAGGTGCTGGTTGGGGGCGCCCCTGACACTGCCGGTGCCCGGCTCCAGGCCTGGCTGAAACAACGGGCGCGGGGCAGGCTGGCTGCGGCGTCCGATGTGTATGCGGCAGAGCTTGGCGTGCGCTTTGATCGCCTGACATTGCGCGATACGCGGTCGCGCTGGGGATCGTGTTCCGCGCGGGGCGGGCTTATGTATTCCTGGCGGCTCGTTCTCGCCCCGCCCGAGGTGCTTGATTATGTCGCCGCGCATGAGGTGGCGCATCTGCGCGAGATGAATCATTCACCGGCCTTTTGGTCGGTTGTGGCGCAGCTTTGCCCCGGCTATGAGGCCCCGCGGCGATGGTTGCGCGAAAATGGCGCAGCGCTGCACCGCTACCGCTTTGGCAATTGACGCAGGCCGCGTTTGTGATCACAAATGCAGTCATGCTTTACCCCACCCGCCCTGATCCGGAACCCTCTGCTCATGATCGTGTGTATCGGGGGCTGCGAGGGCGTGTCATGCATGGCGAAATCGGGCCGGGCCAACCGCTGACGATTCGCGGAATAGGGGCCGAATACGGCGTATCGATGACGCCCGCGCGTGAGGCTGTGCGGCGCCTGTCGGCCGAAGGCGCGCTGACACTGTCGCATTCAGGCCGCGTCTCAACCCCGGAGTTGACCAATGAGCGGATCGAGGAACTCGCCTCCCTGCGCTCCCTGATCGAGGTGGAACTGGCAAGCCGTGCGCTCCCGCGGGCGCATATTGCGCTGATCGATCGGCTGCACAGCATAAATACCCGGATTTCCGAGGATATCGCCCGGCATGATGCCGTGGCTTACATCAAGCGGAACCTGGAGTTTCACCGCACGCTCTATTTGCGTGCGCAGGCCCCTGCGATGCTGGCGATGGCGGAAACGGTCTGGCTGCAACTGGGGCCGACGATGCGGGTGCTTTATGGTCGGCTCGACCGAAAGGAAGCACCGCGCTATCACCGACTGATTATCGGAGCGCTCAAAGCCGGAGACGAGCCGGGCCTGCGACTGGCGGTGCGTTCGGACGTGACCGAAGGCTTGAGGATGCTCAAGGGCTGACCCCGGAACCCGCAGATTTTTCGTACGAAAAATCTTCTACTTGAGAAAATTCGTACGAATTTTCTATGCCGCGAGTACCTGATTTCCCATTTTCAGGAATTTCTGGCGCCGGTCCTTCACAAGTGCCTCGCGCTTTTGACCATTCAGCTCACCCAGCATATCCTCAAGCGCCTTGCCCACCGCCTTGATCGCCGCTTGCGGATCACGATGCGCCCCTCCGAGAGGTTCATTGATGATCTTGTCAGCCACGCCAAGCTTGGTGAGATCTTGCGCGGTCAGCCGAAGCGCTTCGGCGGCCTCGCGCATTTTCTCGGCATCTTTCCACAGGATCGAAGCACAGCCTTCGGGGCTGATCACCGAATAGATCGAATGCTCCAGCATCGCCACGCGATTGGCGCTGGCGAAGGCCACCGCCCCGCCGGAGCCGCCTTCGCCGATGATCACCGACAGGAGCGGCACGCCGATGCTCAGGCATTTTTCCGTTGCCCGCGCAATCGCCTCGGATTGCCCGCGCTCCTCGGCCCCTTTCCCGGGATAGGCGCCGGGTGTGTCGACAAGTGTGATCACCGGCAGGTTAAACCGGTCGGCGAGATCCATCAGGCGGATCGCCTTGCGATAGCCTTCGGGGCGCGCCATGCCAAAATTACGCTCGATGCGCGATTTGGTGTCATTGCCTTTCTCATGGCCGATGACGACCACGGACCGGTCACCGAGACGTGCGAGGCCGCCCATGACCGACAGGTCATCGGCAAAGTTCCGGTCGCCCGCGAGAGGGGTGTATTCGCTGAACAGACCGTCGATGTAATCGCGGCAATGCGGTCGGTCCGGGTGCCGTGCCACCTGGCATTTGCGCCAGGGGGTCAGCTCTTTGTAGAGGTCCCGGAGCATATCGGCGGCCTTCTTGTCCAATGCTCCCGCTTCGTCGGTCACATCCATCTCTTCGTTTTGCCGGGCCAGTGCGCGCAGCTCTTCGGCCTTGCCTTCGATCTCCGCGAGCGGCTTTTCAAAATCGAGATAGTTGGTCATTGGACACTCCGTATCTAACGCCTGGATATATGGCCGCAGCGGGGACGATTTGCAATCCGTGTCAAAGCCGCGACAGAGCGGCGCACAGGGCCAGCTCGGGCGAGGCGAGCACGGGGATGCTCAGGTCGCGCAGCAGGTCCGCGGCTCCGGCCATGGATGCCTGCGCCAGGACAATGCTTCCCAGCCCGGGCAATTGCGCCGCCACATGGCGGATTTCGGCGGCAATCCCTATGGCGAATGCCTGTGTCTCGCCTGCCTCGAAAAGCGGCCAGAGCGCGTTGAGCGGCAGAGGGTGCACAGGGGCAGGCCGGTCGGCGCGGGCCAGCTCGGCCTCCAGCAGGCTCAGGCTCGGCGCAAGCGTGCTCTCAAGGCAGTACGCCATCAGAATATCACCCGGCAGGGCGGCGGCGGCCTGCATCATCGGCTGGTCGATGCGGATCGCCCCGGCATCCGCGGCGACCGGCCCCAACGTGGTGCAGGTGCAGAGAGTGAGGCCGGGAGCTGTTTCGATGAGCGTTGCGATCTCGGACCGCAGCACGTCATTGATACCATGTCGCGCACGGTCCAGCAGGTCCTTGCGCACGATATGGTGCAGCCCCCGGCCGGGCGCGATCCGGTCGCGCAGCGTGTCGAACGTGATGCGATGGGCTTCGGCGGTATGCAGCAAGGTCAGGGTCATGACGCGGCGCCTATCATGCCGCCGCGTTCAGGGCCAGAGCACCGGGATCAGTGTCGCCACCAGAAGACCGGCCATGATCGTATTGAAGATCCGCAACATACGCGGCGTCTTGAGAAAGCGGCTGAGTTGCTGGCCGAGCAGCGTCCAGCTCGTTGTCGATATGCAGGACACACCCAGATAGGTGGCGGCGACCCAGAGCACGGCAGGCATGTCGCGGCTGGCGGCATAGAGCGTGACAGCCGACAGGACCATCGTCCAGGCCTTGGGATTGACCCATTGGAAGGCGGCGGCTTGCAGGAAGGTCAGTGGTGTGCCCGTGGCCTCACCGGCCTTGGGTGGTGCGGCATGTGCGATCTTCCAGGCCAGCCAGAGCAGATAGGCGACACTCAGCACCTTCAGAATGGTGTAGCTCATCGGAAAGCGGTCGAAGAGCTGCATGACGCCCGTGCCCACCAACACCACCATGATCGGCATACCAAGTCCGATGCCCGCCATGTGCGGCAGTGTCCGGCGAAAGCCGAAATTGGCCCCGGAGGCCATGAGCATCAGGTTGTTCGGCCCCGGAGTGATCACGGTGACGAAGGCGAAGGTGAGAAGGGCGGCGAAGAGATCACTGGTCATGTGAGCAACCTTATGCATAATAAAGCGCAGTGAAATTGTGATTTGTTGATGCAAATGAGAAAAATCACAATAAAATGCTGTCATGGATCAGATAAACAAAAATATATTGCAAGAACTTGGGCAAAACGGCCGGATCAGCAATCTGGAGCTTGCCGATAAGGTGGGCCTTTCCCCTTCGGCCTGTCTGCGCCGGGTGCAGGATCTGGAACGGCGCGGCGTTATCAGGGGCTATCGGGTTGTGCTGGATAAATCCGCGCTTGGCGCCGGGTTTGTGGCCTATGCGGCGGTCGGGCTGAATTCGCACACGAAAGCGAGCCAGGAAGCGTTCGAGCGGGCCATGGCCGTGGCTCCGGAAGTGGTGGAATGCCACAACATCACCGGAACGGTGGAGTATCTTCTGCGGATCGAGGTGGCGGATCTTGCCGCCTACAAGTCCTTTCATACGGATGTGATCGGAACCCTGCCGCAGGTCAATTCGATCACCTCTTATGTGGTCATGGGGTCGCCCAAGGATGAGCGGGCGTGATCCAAAGGAGTGCGTCCGCACGCTCTTATTCCGGCAGTGTCGAGGCAACGCCCCATCGCCGGGTGGTGGCGCGTCTGGCGGCGGGGGCATGAGTATTTCGGGAAAGATGAAAGATGGGTGGCGGTGTAACGTTGCGTTTGGGGTGACAAATCAGCAGGCGCACGGCAGGGTGGCGCGCGAAGAATAGGAGACTGACATGGGTGATTACAGCCATCTGCTCGCGCCGCTGGACCTGGGCCATGTGACGCTGAAGAACCGGGTCCTGATGGGGTCCATGCATACCGGGCTTGAAGAGACGAAGGATTGGAACCGTGTGGCGGAGTTCTATGCCGAGCGCGCGCGGGGCGGTGTCGGGCTGATGGTCACAGGCGGGATGGCGCCGAACCGGGAAGGCGGGGTATTTCCCGGTGCGGCGGGTCTGTTTTCGGACGAGGATATTGCAAATCACCGCGTGGTCACCGACCGGGTGCATGATGCAGACGGGCGCATTGCGATGCAGATCCTTCATGCCGGCCGCTACGCCTATGGGCCGAAATGCCTGGCCCCTAGCCCGATCAAGTCGCCGATTTCACCCTTTCCGCCGAAAGAGCTGGATGAGGACGGGATCGAGAAGCAGATCGCCGACATCGTCACCGCGGCGGTCAGGGCGCGCGAGGCGGGGTATGACGGCGTCGAGGTCATGGGCTCCGAGGGGTATTTCATCAATCAGTTCCTCGTGACCCATACCAACAAGCGGGAGGATCGTTGGGGCGGCTCCTACGAAAACCGGATGCGGTTGCCGATCGAGATCGTGCGCCGCACACGGGAAGCGGTGGGCGAAGACTTCATCATCATCTACCGGCTGTCGATGATCGATCTGGTGCCGAACGGGTCCACCTTCGATGAGGTGATCCAGCTGGCGCAGGAGATTGAGGCGGCGGGTGCAAGTCTTATCAATACCGGCATCGGCTGGCACGAGGCGCGCATTCCCACAATTGCGACCAGCGTTCCACGCGCGGCCTTCACCTGGGTCACCAAGAAGCTGATGGGGCAGGTGGGTATCCCGGTGATCACCTCAAACCGCATCAACACGCCCGAGGTGGCCGAGGCGGTGCTGGCCGAGGGGGCGGCGGATATGGTGAGCATGGCGCGTCCTTTCCTGGCCGATGCGCATTTCGTGGCCAAGGCGGCGGCGGGTCGGGCCGAGACGATCGCGCCCTGCATTGCCTGCAACCAGGCCTGCCTGGATCATACGTTCTCGGGCAAGCTGAGCTCGTGCCTGGTGAATCCGCGCGCCTGTTCCGAGACCGAGCTGGTGATTGCCCCTGCCGCAGAGCCCAGACGCATTGCCGTTGTGGGGGCGGGGCCTGCGGGCCTCTCGGCGGCGATGACGGCGGCGGAGCGGGGGCATGAGGTCACGCTCTTTGACCGCGCCGATGAGATCGGCGGACAGCTCAACATGGCGCGTGTGATCCCTGGCAAGGAGGAATTTCACGGGCTGGTCGCCTGGTTCGAGACCATGGTGAAAGAGCTGGGCGTGGATGTGCAGCTGGGCCGGGAGGTCAGCGCGGATGATCTTGGCGGCTATGACGAGGTGATCATTGCCACAGGAGTGGTGCCGCGCGATCCGGGCATTCCGGGGCAGGACGGCCCGAATGTGCTGAGCTATATCGACGTGCTGCGCGGCGGGGCCGAGGTTGGCGCGCGCGTGGCCATTGTCGGGGCAGGCGGGATTGGCTTCGACGTGGCGGAGTTTCTCGTGCAGGACGGGGAAAGCCCGACGCTGCATCTTGAGGAGTGGAAAGAGGAATGGGGCATTGGCGATCCTGCCCGGACACGCGGCGGGTTGGCGCCTGAAGGGCCAAAGCCGGAAGCCCCGGCACGGGCCATCACGCTTCTGCAGCGCAAGGCCGAGGCGCCGGGCAAGCGGCTGGGCAAGACAACCGGCTGGATTCACCGCGCGGCGCTGCGCATGAAAGGCGTGAAAATGATGGGTGGGGTCAACTATGAGCGGATCGAGGCAAACGGCCTCATGGTGTCGAGCGGTAACGCCCGCGAAAACCCGCAGTTGATCGAAGCGGATACGATTGTGCTTTGCGCCGGGCAATTGCCGGAGCGGAGCCTTGCGGATGCGCTGGCGGAAAAGGGCATTGCCTGTCATGTGATTGGCGGGGCGGATGTCGCCGCAGAGCTGGATGCAAAGCGCGCCATCAATCAGGGGACACGCCTGGCGGCCTCTCTGTAACGAGAGGCGCGCCGTCCCTTCGGATAGGCCCTGCACGGATTGTCCGCCCCCGGAATGAGGCGAGGCGCGGATCAGGGGCCTCGTTGCGGCGGCAAACGCTTTCGTTGTGCGCCCTGCCTTTGATCAATCGGTGATTGCGTCGCCCGGTGGTCTCTCGAATGCACGGGAAACGCCTGTTTCGCTGTTTCCATGCCCAGAACGATCCCTTACAAAACCCAGATATTGTCTGGCGCTCGCCGCAGTTGTGCCCGATTTTCCCATCATACCTGTGCTCAACCAAACGAACAGAGGTATCGAGTATGGATCGCCTGACCGAAATGGAAGCTTTTGCCACTGTGGTGGATCAGGGCGGCTTTACGGATGCGGCCCGGAAGATGGGCATTTCCAAATCCGCCGTGTCAAAGCACGTCTCCTCGCTGGAGGCCCGCCTCGGCGCGCGCCTGCTCAATCGGACGACCCGTCGCGTAAGCCCGACAGAGATCGGCCTGGCCTATTATGACCGGGCCTTGCGGGTGCTGAATGACGCCGGGGAGGCGGATGCGCTGGTGTCGTCCATGCAATCGGATCCCTCGGGACTGCTGCGTATCTCAGTGGCCACGGATTTCGGGGTCAATCATCTCTCGCCGGTGCTTGGTGAATTTCTTGATGAATTCCCGGATATTACGGTCAATATGGTGCTGAACAACCGGTATGTGGAACTGATCAGCGAAGGCTTTGATATGGCCATTCGCATCGGGGAGCTGGAAGACAGTTCCTTGCGGGCGCGCAAACTGACCGAGACCACAAAGCGGATGATCGCCAGCCCGAATTACCTGCAGAAATACGGCCGCCCGATGAAGATCGACGATCTCAACGATCACAAGCTGCTGCATTACTCCAGCCAGGCGAATGGCTCGGTCTGGAAGCTTACCGCACCGTCGGGCGAGAAACGTCAGGTGCGCACTGCGGGCGGGTTGAGCGTGAATGACGGCCAGAGCCTGCTCAATGCGGCGATTTCGGGTCTGGGCATCGCCTATCTGCCCAGCTTTCTTTATGCCGATGCCCTGGAAAAGGGCCTTGTCGAGGACGTGATCCCTGATTTGCCGATGGAAACCCAGGGCATCTATGCGGTTTATCCTCCGGGCCGGTTCACACAGCCCAAGGTCCGGGCCTTCATCGACTTTCTGGTGCGTGCCTTCGCAGACAAGGGCCCGACCGACTGGTAAGGCCCAAACAGGACCACTTATCAAAACCCTCGGATGCCCGTGCATCCGGGGGTTTTGTGCGTCTGCGGCCCGTTGTGTGTGAATATGTCCCTTATTGTGCACTGATGAAGGTTGCTTGGACACGGGATTGCGCCACATTAGCGCAAACACCGATGTAAAGAGGTCTTCACACATGAGTGCTCCAAAACTCCTCGCCATCTCCGGCAGCCTGCGCGCCGGGTCGTACAACCGCAAACTTCTGGCGCAGGCGGTGGATGCTTTCGGTGAGGCCGAGGTTATGCAGGCCGATCTGAACCTGCCGCTCTATGACGGTGATCTGGAAGACGCCGAAGGTATACCGGAAGCGGTACAGGTTCTTGCCGATCAGGTTGCGGCGGCGGACGCCATCGTGATCGCGTCTCCCGAATATAACAAAGGTATTCCCGGCGTGCTCAAGAACGCGCTGGACTGGGTCAGCCGCGTGCCCGGGGCAGTGCTGGCGGACAAACCCACCGTTGTGATCTCGGCCGCGGCCGGGCGCACGGGTGGCGAAACCGCGCAATTCATGGTGATGCATTGCCTCGCGCAGTTGCAGGTGCGGCTGATCCCCGGCCCTCAGGTTCTGGTCGCGGCCGCGCAGAACGCCTTCGATGACGAAGGTCGGCTTGTCGAAGAGCGCAATGCCAAGGCGGTGGCGGGGCGGATGAAGAAACTGCGCGCCGAAGTGACCTGATCCCGGGGCTTCTCCCGCCTCGGGCGCGGCGGTCCGGCAAGGCGCACCCGCACGCGGGTGCCGCGCGGCTCAGACCTCGACCATCCGCAGGGGGCGCCGCTTTCTGCCCCAGGTGCCGGGCGCGCCGGTGATGCGTCCGGGAAAACCGGTGCCGCAGACCACGCAGGCCCCGTGATCGTCAAGCGCCCAGCCCGACAGCTCATACCAGTCGCGCCCGATCACCTCCGCCCCGCAGCCCGAGCAATAGCTCGACTGAGCCCCCTTGTGGTGCACATTGCCGATATAGACATGATGCAGCCCCGCCGCCTTCGCTATTCCGCGCGCGTTTAGCAAGGTTTCAACGGGTGTGCGCGGGTGGTGCATCATCCGGTGATCGGGGTGAAAAGCCGAGAAATGCAGTGGCACGTCTGGTCCGCAGGTCTCCAGCACCCAAGCGCTCAGTGCCTCCAGCTCGGCGGCGCTGTCATTCTCGCCTGGTATGAGGAGCGTGGTCAGCTCGACCCAGCAATCGGTTTCTTGCACGGCATAGCGGATACAGTCCAGAACCGGGCCGATCTCGGAGCCTGTGAGCTTGCGATAAAACTCAGGCGAGAACGCCTTGAGGTCGATATTCGCCGCATCCATATGCGCAAAGAACTCCGCACGCGGAGCATCGCAGACATAGCCCGCCGTGACGGCAACGGATTTCACCCCCGCATCGCGGCAGGCCATTGCCGTATCCACCGCATATTCGTGAAAGATCACCGGATCATTATAGGTAAACGCCACGGCGGTGCATGCTTGGGTCCGGGCCACCTCGGCAATTCGCGCGGGCGAGGCCTCATGGGCGAGGCTGTCCACCTCGCGGCTTTTCGAAATTTCATGATTCTGGCAGAATTTGCAGGCCAGGTTACACCCCGCCGTGCCAAAGCTCAGCACCGGCGTGCCGGGGTGAAAATGGTTGAGCGGTTTTTTCTCGATCGGATCGATGCAGAATCCGGTTGAACGGCCATAGGTGTCGAGCACCATCCCGTCGTTCTGGCGCATCCGCACAAAGCACATGCCGCGCTGCCCCTCGCGCAGGCTGCAATAGCGCGGGCACAGCTCACAGCGCAGGCGGCCATCCTCTTGCATTTGAGCGAATTTGCCGGGGTGCATGGCGCTCCCATGGGTTTTCGAACGGGCAGGTCGGGCGTAGGATAGCCGCATGACACCCCCTGTGAAAGAGACCCCGCGCAGCGCCGTGATGGCAGGTCGGTTCTTCCCCGCCGAACCCGCCCGATTGGCGCAAGCGGTCGAGGATGCTTTGCCGACGCTGCCCTTGGCCGGGACAGCAGCACCCTGTGCGGTGATCTCGCCGCATGCGGGGTATCGGTTCTCGGGTCATCTGGCCGGGGCGGCGCTGGCGGCCACCGCATCCGCCAGCCCCCGCAGTGCCGTGATCCTGTCGCCCTCGCACCGGCATGGCTTTGCCGGTCTGGCTTTGCCCAGCGCCTCAGGCTACCGGATGCCGGGCTTTGACATAAAGATCGACGCCGCCGCCCGCGCGGCGCTTGTGGACGCAAAGCTTGCCCATGTCGAAGACGCGGCCCATGATCAGGAACATGGGATCGAGACGCAGCTTCCTTTCCTTCATCACCTGCATCCGGATACTGAAATCATTCCTGTGGTGATCGGTCGGGCCACGGCCGATGATGTTGCCCGCTTGGTCGACTACCTGGCCACCCGGTCTGAGAAGCCGCCGCTTTTCGTGTTGTCGAGCGACCTGAGCCATTTTCTCACCCTCGACAAGGCCAGGGCACATGATGCCGAGGCCGCGAAGCTGATCGAGACGGGGCAGAGCCACAAGCTCACCCCGGCACATGCCTGCGGGTCGCGGGCGATCAAGGGCTTTCTGGCCTCCCGCTTCGGTCAGGGCATGCGGCTGCAGCGGCTTGGCATGGCCAATTCCCACCGCGCCACAGGCGACAGCAGCCGAACGGTGGGCTACGGTGCCTGGGGACTTTACGACAGCACCGCTGAGATCTTGGCCCCGCCGCTGCGCAGTGCAATGCTGACCGCCGCGCGCCAGGCGTTGCGGTCATATCTCGCCAAAGGGCGGATGCCCGAGGTCCGGGTCGCAAGCTTTGCGGCGGAACTTCAGACCCATGCCGCCGCCTTTGTGTCCCTGCAAAGCGCCGGCAGGTTGCGCGGCTGTATCGGCTCGCTTGCCGCGCATCGCCCGCTGATTGCCGATGTGGTGGAAAACGCGATCAAGGCCGCCTCTCAGGATCCGCGCTTTGCGCCTCTGACGGCAGAGGAGCTGGACGGCGTGACACTCAAGATCGCGGTCCTGTCACCGGCGCGTGCGATGCGGTTTTCCAGTCAGGACGATCTGGAAACGCAGCTCACCCCGGGCCGCGACGGTCTGATCCTCACGGATGGGCGTCACCGCGGCACGTTTCTTCCGATGGTCTGGGACAGTCTTGAAACCCCACGCGCGTTTGTCGATGGGCTCAAGCTCAAGGCCGGTCTGCCGCGTGAACACTGGAGCGATACAGTGCAGGTGCACCGGTTCTGTGCCGAGAGTTTTTCCGAACCTGACGGCGTTTAAGCCGGTTGGGAAATCTCGATCAGGTTCCCATCGGGATCACGCAGATAAAGCGACATGATCGGCCCCGCGGCCCCGGTGCGCGGCACGGGGCCGTCTTCGACGGGAATCCCCTGTCTGGTCAGATGCGCCTGCCAGTCCGTGAGGGATGTGTCCGTCAGAAAGCACAGGTCGGCCGTGCCCGGCCCGGGCGCACGTTCCTTGGGCTCCAGTTCCTGCCCGGCAAGATGCAGATTGATCTTCTGCACGCCGAAGCGCAGCGCATATCTTGGAGGCGCGCCAAAGGTGACAAGCTCCATGCCAAGCACATCGCGGTAAAAGGTGATTGTCCGGTCAAACTCGGCCACGGTGAGCACGAGATGGTCGAGTGAGGTCACATGCGGTTGCATTTCGGCATTGTTCCTGTCGGGCGCGCGCCGTAGCTTCGCCGCATGAGCGCCGAAATGCAAATCTCCGAAGATGTGATTGATCCGGCACGGGCCGAGGCGATGATGGCGACGCTGGGCCAGCCGCGCGGTTTTGCGGCGGGCGAGGCGCTGCCGCCCTTTTTCCACCAACTGTATTTCTGGGAGCCAAAACCGCCCGGGGCATTGGGCCGCGACGGGCACCCGAAGCTTGGGGGGCTGATCCCCGATATGGGGCTGCCCCGGCGGATGTGGGCCGGGGGGCGGCTGGAGTTCGAGACCCCTTTGCGCGCGGGCCAACCCGCCCAGCGGCGCTCTGTCTGCGAGACGGCGAAGCGCAAGACCGGGCGAAGCGGGGCCCTGGGGATCGTCACACTCCGGCACGAGATCTGGCAGGACGGGCGGCGTTGCCTCACCGATTGGCAGGATCTGGTCTATCGCGAAGATCCCGACCCTGCCGCGCCCGGGCCCACCGCGCCTGTTGCGCGCACCGATGAGGCGCTGTCAGAGGCGCGCAGCTTTGACGCGACCTTGCTGTTTCGCTATTCGGCGCTGACCTTCAACGGCCATCGTATCCATTATGACCGCGACTATGCGCGTGAGTTTGAAGGCTATACCGGGCTGGTGGTGCATGGTCCTTTGCTGGCGCAGCACCTGATGCTGATGGCCGAGGCCAGGCTGGGCGGGCTTTCGCGCTTCAGCTTCCGGGCGACATCGCCGCTGATGGATTTCGAAACCGCTGAATTCTGCTGGAAGGATGGAGCGGGCTGGGTGCGGGGCCCGGATGGTCGGCAATGCATGGTGGCCGAGGCCGGGTAACCTGTCCCGCGCCCGGACCGGGGTGCCGGATCAGAGCGACGCTTCGGGGCGGAAACCCTGCGGGATGGCGTCATGACCCTCCAGCACCAGATCGGCCATGACCTGCGCCACCCCGGGCGCCATGCCAAAACCGATCTTGAAACCGCCATTGGCGATAAACTCGCCCTCACGCAGCGGATGGGACCCCAGCATCGGCGCGCGCGAGCGACTGCGCGGACGCAGCCCGGCCCAGCGTTCCATCACCCGCGCGCCATGCAGCACCGGCACGGCCTGCATCGCCGCGTCGATCACCGCGTCAAGCTGCGCATCGGTGGCTGTCGGGTCGTCGAAGTCACGCTCGCTGGTGGATCCGATCGCCACCGTGCCATCGCCATGCGGAACGATATGCACCCCACCCGCAAAGAGCTGGGGCATGTGGCGGGCCTCGAATTGCAAGAGCGCGCCTTGCCCCTTGACCGCGTTGCCCACGGTGCGGTGGTGCGCGGCGTTCAGCTCTTCCAGCCCGGCAACACCGGTGGCCCAGATCCGTTTGCCTTCTGCGGTCCCGTCCCGCGCAATCTCGCCGCCACGGCTGGCAATGGCGGCGGCCAGTGAGGCACAGGCGCGCCGCGGGTGCAGCCGGGCCGTCAGCGTGTCGTGGACAAGAAGGCCGGTTGGCGACACGGGTGCCCAGTCATGACCGCCCCCGTCCACGACCGACCAGCTGGCCTGTCCGCGCCACAGGCCCTTGGCGTTTTCTTCGCGGGCCCGCGCCAACCCGACCGCCGCCGCATCGGTCAGCGGCTGCAACCGACCAAGTCGCGCATAGCCCGGATCGATACCCGAAACCGCCTGCACATCCCGCCAGAAGTCTTCCGCGATCAGCAGGCTGTCGAGCTGAAACGCCTTCTTGTCGTTCCAGTTTTCCGGCACATGCGGGGCCAGCGCCCCGACCACACCGCCCGAGGCTCCGGCGCCCGGCCCGCCCGGGTCGATTACGCGCACCTTCGCGCCTTTGGACTGGCACGCCCAGGCGATGCTGAGGCCGAATATTCCGGCCCCCATCACGGTGACATCTGCCATTGCCAAGCGGCGCACTCCTCTGCATGGTCGCGGGTGTTCCCTGCCTGTCTAACGGAAGGCCCCATGCAGGACCAGCACGCAGAGCTTGACTGGCGGACGGGCGATGTGCCCGTCTCGACCCGGTTTGACGACCCGTATTTCAGTCTTGAAAACGGGCTGGCGGAGACGCGCCATGTTTTTCTGGCGGGTAACGGGTTGCCCGCGCGCTTTGTCGATGGCTTTCACGTGGCTGAACTGGGCTTTGGCACGGGGCTGAACCTGCTGACAACGCTGGCGGCATGGCGCGCCCAACAGGTGCCGGGTGTGCTGCGCTTTACCTCCTTCGAGGCCTACCCGATGCGCGCAGAAGAGATGATCCGCGCGCAAGCGGCATTTTCCGAACTGGCGGGTCCGGCCGATGAGCTGGCCGCGTTCTGGAGACGCGGCGCGCAGGACATTCGCCTGCCCGATCTGCATTTCACCCTGATCCATGGCGATGCGCGCGAGACGCTGAGCGCCTGGCAGGGCCGGGCCGATGCGTGGTTTCTCGACGGGTTTTCACCGGCCAAAAACCCCGAGCTTTGGGAAGCCTCGCTTATGGCCGAGGTCGCGCGCCACACCACCCCCGGAGGCACCGCTGCGACATATACGGCGGCGGGCTTCGTGCGGCGCGGGCTGGAGACGGCAGGCTTTGACGTCACCCGCGTGTCGGGCTATGGCCGCAAGCGTCACATGACCACTGCCCGAAAGCCCGGCCCATGACCGAACAGAATACGCGCCTTGGCATCCTGATGATGGTGATCACCACCTTCATCTTTGCCGTACAGGACGGCATCTCTCGCCATCTCGGGGGAGAGTATAACGTGCTGATGGTGGTGATGATCCGCTATTGGTTTTTCGCGGCCTTCGTGATCGCCGTGGCCAGCCGAAAGGCCGGGGGCATCCGCGCGGCCGCGGCCACGACGCAGCCATTCCTGCAAGGATTTCGGGCCATTCTTCTGGTGGCCGAGATTTGCGTGATGATCCTGGGCTTCACCCTTCTGGGGCTGATCGAAACACACGTGGTCTTTGCCTGTTATCCACTTCTGATCGCGGCCCTGTCCGGCCCGATCCTGGGAGAGCATGTGGGCTGGCGCCGCTGGGCGGCCATCGGAGTGGGTTTCGTCGGGGTGATTATCATCCTGGAGCCCGGGTTCGGCGTGTTTCAGCCCGAGGCGGTGGTGCCTCTGATGGCGGCGCTGATGTTTGCCGTCTATGGCCTGCTTACGCGCTATGTGGCCCGGAAGGATTCGGCGGCGACAAGCTTTTTCTGGACCGGAACGGTCGGCAGCGTGGCGATGACGGCGGTCGGGATCTGGTTCTGGGAACCGATGATCGCGTCTGACTGGGTGTGGATGGGGGCACTTTGTATCACCGGCGCGCTGGGGCATTATACGCTGATCAAATGTTACGAGGTGGCCGAGGCCAGCGCGGTACAGCCCTTTGCCTATCTGCAACTGGTCTTTGCCAGCGCGGTGGGCATTACCGTCTTCAACGAAACCATCCGCCTCAACGTGGCGCTCGGCGCGGCCCTGGTCGTGGCGGCGGGGCTGTTCACGCTCTGGCGTCAGCGGGTCCGCAGCAAGGGCTGATCTCAGGTGGATGATTTGACGCAGCGACCTGCGCTCTGACTGATGTTTGAATGCCGGCAGAATACAGTTACGGGCCCATGAAACATCCACGCATCTTCCACAGCCTGTTCTGCCTGGCCCTTGTGCTGGTGCTGTCGCTGCGTGTGGTGGCGGCCCCGTTCATCATGGCCTCGCCCGCGCCCGGAATCATGGCGATCTGCGCGGGCGGCGAGATCATCTATATCTCGATGGAAGATGGCCAGCCCGTTGACGATGACAGCGGGTTCGATGCCGAACCGTGCCCGTTCTTCGGTATCATGTCGATGCTGGCCGATGTGCATCCGCCAGATCCGGCCCCGGTTTCTCTTTCCGTGCTGGAGGCACGCCCCCTCGCCGGGCACAACCTGCCCTCCGGTGTCATCCCATCGGCCTATCGGTCTCGCGCGCCTCCCGCACTGGTCTGACCTTTCTTCACCTTGAATTCAGAACACAGGGCCGCCTGACCGGCAGGCCCGAACGAGAGACGTGACAATGACACTTAAAAAACTGACCGCCCTCTGCCTTGGCGCAGGGCTGGCGATGAGCGCGCCTGTGGCCCTGGCGGGCGACAAGATGACCGGCGATATGACCCATCAGACTAATATGGATCACAAGGCCATGGGCCATGGCGGCATGGGTCATGCGATGCATGCACATGGTCCGATCGGTGTGATGGGGCGGCACCTTTTGCCGAAAGGAAAGGTCATGCTTGGCTATCGCTTTGGCCATATGTCCATGGACGGACTGCGCCTTGGCACCAGTGATCTGACCGCCGATCAGGCTGCGACCACCCAGCCCAATCGCTTTGCCGGTATGCCGGGCATGCCGCCGACGCTTCGGGTTATTCCCGACAGTATGACCACCGAAATGCATATGATCAGCGCGATGTATGGGCTGAGCGACAATGTGACCGTGATGGCCATGGTGCCCTATATCGAAAAGGACATGACCGCGATCACCTATCAGGGGCCGGTTGGCACGACCGTACTCGGCACGTCAAAGCGCCATTCGGAAGGGCTGGGTGACATCCGGATCGGGGCCACGATGGGATTGCTGACAAAAGGCCCGCACAGGCTCAACGCCACGCTGGGGCTGAGCCTGCCGACGGGATCGATCACCGAAACCGGTCAGATGTTCACACCCATGGGGATGCGCCCCACACGGCGGCTTGGTTATGCGATGCAGCTTGGCTCGGGCACCTATGACCTGCGTCCCGCGCTGACCTACCAGGCCAGCAAGGGGGCGATCAGTTATGGCGCACAACTGCGCGGGACAATCAGGCTTGGGTCCAATGACGAGGGGTATTCGCTGGGGGATGAGATCGCGGCAACCGCCTGGGTCAGCTACAGGGCCGCCCCCTGGGTGAGCCTCTCGGGCCGGGCCGAGGCCGCGCGCCTTGGCCGGATCGACGGGATCGATGTCAATATTGGCGGGGCATCGCCGGGGGCGGACCCGCTTAGCTATGGCGGCGACCGGGTGACGCTCTTTGCCGGGGCTGATTTCAGCCCGCAGCAGGGGCTGCTCAAGGGCCACAAGTTTGGCGTGGAGCTGGGCGTGCCGGTCTATCAGGATCTCAACGGGCCGATGCTCAAGACCGATTGGATGCTGGGCCTCGCCTGGCGCACATCCTTCTGATCTGGCCTCACTCTCCGGGGGCCAGGGGGCGCGGTTCGATGCTGCGCCCCGTCAGCTCTGCGCTGAACGGCTGCGGCAGCGGATCCTTGCCCAGACGCGCGCGATAGACCGGCAGGCTTTCCGAGACCCGCATCACGTAGTTCCGCGTTTCCCGGAAAGGGATATGTTCGATCCAGTCGACGATATTGGTGTCATCCGCGCGGCTGCCGCGCGGGTCTCCGAACGTCTCCATCCAGCGTGGCGGGCGGGCCGGGCCTGCATTATAGGCGGCTGAAATCATGACGATATTCCCGTCAAACTGCTCTGCCATCTGGGCCAGGTACTCCGCGCCCAGCGTGGCGTTATAGGTCCAGTCGGACAGCACCCGGGACGGATCGTGCTCAAGGCCCAGATCCCGTGCCACATCGCGCGCGGTGCCGGGCATCACCTGCATCAGACCCTGCGCGCCCGCGCCGCTGACCACATCCGGGTCAAACTCGCTTTCGCGGCGGGCAATGGCCAAAGCCAGCTCCTCGGGAACAGGCAGTGTCATTTCGGTCAGCGGGTGCAGTGGATAATACGCCCCATGCAGCACGATCCCGCGCTGTGCGGCGCCCTTGCCCAGCATCACCAGCAGATGCGCGGCCCCCAGCTCTTCCAGCAGCGCCGCGAGTTGACCAAGCTGCGCGCGCGGCAGCGTGTCGGCCATATGGCGCACGAAGCGTTCGGCCTTGTTCCGGTCGCCCATGGCAAAGGACAGAACCATCGCCTCCACGGCACTGGATTGCGCCAGAGGCCCTTCTTTTATTGACGAAAACCGCTCCTGACCGGACAGCTCAGGGTCCACGGGCAGTCCCGCGCGTTCGGCGGCCAGAAGGCCATAGAAACTCGTCTGATGCTTCGCCCCTTCGGCATAGGCAAGCTGGGCGGCTTCGGCATCTCCCAATGCCTCTTGGGCGCGGCCGATCCAGTACCCGGCGCGGCCCAGCGAAATGGGCGAGCCAACCGCGGCGCGGAACCGCTGGAAATGGTCCAGGGCCAGTTCCGGTTCTTTCAGGTAGGTCAGGGCGAGATAGCCTGACAGCCATTCGAGATCGGAATAGGAGGATCCTTCGACCAACTGGTGCAGGGCGGCCAGTTCATAGGCCACGGCGGGGTTGCCCTCGCGCATCTGAGCGCGGGCCAGGGCGCGGCGCCAGCTGGCCCATTTCTCGGGCTGGCCGAGGCCGTTCTCCAGACGACTTTGCTTTAATAACAAAGCGATAGCGGCGTCTGCGTCGGATTTTACAAATCGGTTGAACTGCCCATAGGCGATCCCGGCGTCGGTACGCAAAGCCTCGGGCAGGGCCTCAATCGCCTCGTTCAGCCCCGAACCGCCGGATTTGGCCAGTTGCCGCGCCGCGATCAGATTGCGCCTGGTCTCGCTGACCAGGGGAAGCATCAGCTCCACATCCTTCAGCCCGCGCCACCAGGCCATGTCGAGCCGTGCCTCGTGATGCGGTTTGAGCAAAGGTTCATGCGCTGCCAGAAACGCGTTGTGTTCCTCGGTGCTCAGGTCAAAGGACCGCCAGGCCAGGACGAGGCTGGCCTCTGCATCGCCCTGTTGGCCGATGGTGCTGAGCGCCGCGGCATGGGCGAGAACCCCGGCGCCGGTCTGGGGTGGCTCGAAGCGAAAAAACTCAAGAATATCAGTTTGATCCGCTTCATCCACCTTGGTTTCGGCCTGCTTGCGAAGGTAATCCCGCGCGGGCCAGTCGGGATGCGCATTGGTGAAATCCATGATCTCGCGCAGGGTGCCGAACCCGGCCAGAAGCCAGTACCAGTCAATCATCTGGCTGGCGGCCGGACCGTCGCGCGCGGCAAGCTCGCGGGCCACGTCCCAGCGGCCCTCGCGCATGGCATGAAGCGCGGAGGCGAGGGGGCGCGGGGCGATACGGGGCGGCGGCTCGGGCAGAATCAGCGTCGCTGTGCCGGGCGGAGACTGCGCGCCTGCGGCGACCGCAGAGCACAAAAACCCCAATAAAACAGCGAGCCGGCGCAACATCTCTTGCAATTCCGCTTAACCAAAGAGTAGACAACGCCAACCTAGGGGCGCACCTGTCAGCCGTCCATGCACAAACATGGCATCTGGGCGGCTTCCCGCTTGGCGCAGCACCTGGGGATCATCAGGCCGATTGGCCTAAGCCATTGAAACGAAAGAGGAGTGTATCATGTTCAAAGGATCTTTTCCTGCCCTGGTCACACCGTTCAAGAACGGTGAGCTGGACCTCGATACGCTCAAGAAACTCGTGGAATGGCATATCGGGGAAGGTTCGCACGGGCTGGTCCCTGTGGGCACGACCGGTGAAAGCCCGACGCTGAGCCATGAAGAGCATGAGACGGTGGTCGAGGAAGTGGTGCGTGCCGCCGCCGGCCGGATCCCTGTCATTGCCGGGGCTGGATCGAATAACACCTTGGAATCCATGCGGTTTATGCAGCATGCCGAGAAGGTGGGCGCCAACGCGGCGCTGGTGGTGACGCCCTATTACAACAAGCCCACCCAGCGCGGGTTGATTGCCCATTACACGGCGCTGCACGATTGCTGTGAGCTGCCGATCATCATCTACAACATTCCCGGCCGCTCGGTCGTGGATATGAGCCCCGAGACCATGGGCGAGCTGGCCAAGCTGCCGCGGATTGTCGGGGTCAAGGATGCCACCGGCGATCTGGCCCGGGTCAGCCATCAGCGCATGACTTGTGGCAAGGATTTCATACAGTTATCCGGAGAGGATGCCACCGCCCATGGGTTCAACGCCCAAGGCGGCGTGGGGGTGATCTCGGTCACGGCGAACGTGGCGCCCAAGCTTGTGGCACAGGTGCAGGAGGCCACGCTGGAAGGCGATTACGCCCGCGCGCTGGAGCTTCAGGACAAGCTGATGCCGCTGCACAAGGCGATCTTTACCGAGCCGGGGCTGGTGGGCGCGAAATACGCCATGTCCAAGCTGGGGCTGTGCAGCGAGGAAGTGCGTTCACCGCTGACCGGACTGAGCGACGGCACCAAGGTGCTGGTCGAAGATGCGATGCGCTTTGCCGGGTTGATGAATTAAGCGTTAACGTAGAGAATTTTGTACGTTTTGTACAAAATCACCCCCTGTTTTGTACAAAACGCGGCAGGGGGATTGACAGGGTTTTGCCGAAGATCCCGGCAGAGGAGCGGACGCCATGAAACTGAAACTGCATCACGTCAATCTGGCCACGGAAAACGTGGCCCGGATGGAGGCGTTCTATCGCGATGTGATGGGGTTGGAGCCGCCGGTCTCGGACCTGCCCAATCTGGAGAAGGGCAAGGGCTATGCCGGGGATGTGGCCTTTGTCAGCGACGGGCATATTCAGACCCACCTTGCGCAGCGCGACGTGATGGCCGGGTTCAAGACGGGCCAGATCGTCAACCCGGTGTCGACGGGCCATATCGCCTATCGCACCGATGACCTCGCCGCGTTCAAGGCGCATCTGGACGCCCAGGGCATTCCCTATTCGGATTGGGCACATGCCGCCGTGACGGGGTGGCACCAGATCTTTTTCTATGACCCCGATGGCAATGTCATCGAGGTGCATGAGGTGCAGGGCGATCAGGCCTGACGTTCGGCCTTGGGCAGATCGTCGATCAGGCGGGTTTCGAGCAGCTGACCGTTGGCGTAGAGGATCGGGAAGGCCACGGCCGAGATATGGTTGTTGAATTCGCGGAAGGCCATCAGCGTCTCAAGGTGGATGTCTGAGGTTTCGATGCTTTCCTGCATCCCCTGTTGCAGCCGTTTGAGGTGGCGCTTGCGGCTGGTGCGTTCGGCGCGTTTGAGCTCGGACTTTTCCTGACTGAGCAGCCGCGCGCTTTCCAGATCGTCGGAGACGAGCACGTTGCCGGCCAGTTTTTGATTGGCCACGATGCGGCGGTGCAGGGCGGCGATCTCGGCCCAGCCTTCGGCGCTGAACTGGGCGCCGGTCTGGTGCAGCTCTTCGGCGAGCGTGGTGAAACGGCGGGTGATCAGATCGCCCGCGCTTTCGAGAGCGATGGCATAGTCCACCATGTCGCGGGCGGCCCGGCGCTCGGATTTCTGCCAGCTTCCGGGGGTGATGGAGGCAACGTAGTCGCGGATATTCGACAGGCAGTCATTGACCTGATCATCCGCCCGTCGCAGGGCGCGGATGCGGGTCGGGTCGCCGGTGTCGTAGATCTGCAGCACCGGGGCGAACATCGCCTCGACCAGCCCGTTCATCCGCAATAGTTCGCGTTTGAGGCAGGCCAGCGCCAGGGTCGGCTGATCGAGCATGTCGGGATCGAGCGCCGAGACGGGCTCGGCGATGGGGGCGAGGCCGGGCAGGGTGGTGTCCGGCTCGGGCATGAGGCGTTGCGCCGCGCGCTCCACCAGAGGCAGGATCGGCAGGGTCAGAAGAAGCAGGGCCGCGTTGAAGCTGACATGCACGGCGATGAGCAGTCCGGCGCCGCCGCGCGCGTGCAGCAGATCGCCCAGCGGCAGCAGGTTGACCGCGAGCAGGGCGAGAAGCGCCCAGCCGCCGCGCAGGATGGCGTTGGCCCAGGGCACGCGCCGCGCCGGGGTCGTCAGGCCACGCGAGAGCCAGACCGGAATGAGCGCGCCGCCCAGATTGGCGCCGAGCAGGAGAGAGATGCCCGCGGCAAAGGGGATCGCCCCGATCTGAACCAGGGTCACGCACATCAGGATCGCCGCGACCGAGGAATGCATGACAAAGGCCAGTGCTGCGCCCACCAGGAAGGCGGTGACGAAATCGGCGGCGAGGTAATTGGCGATGGCGGGCAGGAAGGCGCTGTCGCGGATGGGGTCCATCGCCTCGCGCAGGAACTGGAGCGCGATCAGGATGAAGGCCACGCCCATCAGGATACGCCCCATCTGGCGCCAGTGGCGCTGGGTCGATTTGATGAAGAGCGTGCCGCCAATGGCGAGCAGGACCGGGATCAGCCAGGCCAGATCGAGCGAGAGGATGCGGATCACGATGGCCGAGCCGAGATCGCCGCCCAGCACCACGGCCAGCGCGGTGGTGAAGCCCAGAAGCCCGTTGCCGACAAACCCGGCCGAGAGCAGCGTGACCGCTGCCGAGCTTTGCAGAACGATGGCCAGCATCACCCCGATGAGGGCCGCGCGCGGTGGCCACCGGTTTTGCGTGAGCAGCACCTGGAAGCGGTCGCCATAGCTGCGCTCGATGCCCGTGCGCACCATCCGCACGGCGAAGAGCAGGAGCATCGTCGCCCCGGCGAGATGAATGAGGAAGCTGAGAATGGGCATCTAGGGGTGCTCGATTTATGGCCCGGTGGCGGTGGTTGATCTGAGAGTATAGGGGTTGAGTTGCACAATAACAAACATAAACACACATTTTGTTGCAAATTCGACAGGATCAGGCCGTCTCATGCCCCCTGTCCCGGGCGCGCCCGCCCGCCCACCCCGCGCCCGGAACAGGGGGCGGCGGGATTGGCGATGGGGTGCTGCGGGTGAGCCGTGTATTTTGAGTATTTACGCCAGCAAGAGGCCAGGGGCGGGGTCAGAGCGCGTGTTGCTCCATCAGTTCGACCCAGCGGTGGCAGGCGACCTCGTGACCGGTGCCATCGGCATGTTCCAGCTTCGGTTCTTCCACCTTGCAGCGGTCCACGGCGAAGGGGCAGCGGGTGTGGAACTTGCAGCCCGGCGGCTGATTGGTGGGGGAGGGAATTTCGCCTTCGAGTTTCTGGGCCGATTTGGTGTCATCGGGGTCGAGCGACGGGATCGCCGAGAACAGCGCCTTGGTATAGGGGTGGCGCGGGGCCTCGAAGAGCTGCCGGGTGGGGGCGCTTTCGACGAGGCGGCCGAGATACATCACCGCGACGTGGTCGCAGGTATGGGCGACCACGGAGAGATCGTGGGAGATGAACATGAAGGTGATGCCGAGGTCGCGCTGAAGCTCTTTCAGCAGGTTCAGCACGTCAGCCTGAATGGACACATCCAGGGCGGCGACGCTTTCATCGGCCACCACGAATTTCGGCCCGGACACGAGGGCGCGGGCGATCGAGATACGCTGACGCTGGCCGCCGGAGAAGGCATGCGGGAAGCGGCGCAGGTGTTCGAGGTTGAGTCGGCATTTGGCGGCGATCTCGCGCACGCGGGCGTCGGTTTCCTCGCGGGTCTTGGTGAGGCCCATGACTTCGAGCGGCTCGGCGATGATGTCGCGCACGGTCATGCGCGGGGAGAGCGCGGCGTAAGGGTCCTGAAAGATGAGCTGGGCGCGTTTGCGGTAATCCTTGAGATCGGCGCCGTCGAGCGTGGTCAGGTCATAGCTGACCTCGCCATCGGTGTAGGAGGCGGAGCCTTCGGTGATCGGGACCGCCTTGAGAAAGGCGCGGCCCAGGGTGGTCTTGCCCGAGCCGCTTTCGCCGACGAGGCCGAAGAACGAGCCGCGCTCGATATCCACGTCGACGCCGTTGACGGCCTTGAGCACACGTTTGTCAAACAGCCCCTTGCCGATCTGGAAGCCCACGGAGAGGCCACGGGCGGAGATGAGAATATTGTCGTCGCTCATGCCACGCCCTCCTCTGTGTAGATGTGACAGCAGACGCGGTGCACCGGGTCGATCCGCAGGTCAGGGGGGATCTGGGAGTAGCACTGAACGCCGACGATCTTGGAGCAGCGGGTGTTGAAAACGCAGCCGCGCGGGCGCTCCAGCGGTGAGGGGATATCGCCCGGCACCGGGGTGAGCGGGCTGTCGAGATCGTCGAGCTTGGGCAGGGCCGCGATGAGACCCTGGGTATAGGGGTGGCGGGGGTCGCGGATGACCTCGCGCACCGGCCCCTTTTCGATCAGGCGGCCGAGATACATGACCGAGACGTAATCGCAGGTCTGCGCCACGACGCCGAGATCATGGGTGATGAAGATGATGCCCATGTCGAACTCTTTGACCAGGTCGTGCATGAGGTCGATCACCTGGGCCTGGATCGTCACGTCGAGCGCCGTGGTGGGTTCGTCCGCGATCAGCAGGCGCGGATTGGTCGACAGCGCCATGGCGATCATGGCGCGCTGGCGCATCCCGCCCGAGAGCTCGAACGCGTATTGGTCGACGCGCTTGTGCGGGTCGGAGATGCCCACCCGGTCGAGCATCTCGATGGAGCGGTCGCGGGCCTGTTTCTTGGTCATGTCGGAATGCAGCTGAAGCTGTTCGATCATCTGCGTGCCGATGGTCATGGCCGGCGCGAAGCTGGCCATGGGTTCCTGGAAGATCATCGAGATCGCCCCGCCGCGGATCACCGTCATGTCGGAAGGTTTGCGCAAGCTCAGCACGTCGATATCGCCATTATCGGTGTGCAGGATGATCTTGCTTTCAGGCGCGTAGACGGCGTTCTTGGCGTTGAGATGCATCAGCGCCTTGGCGGTCACGGATTTGCCCGAGCCGCTTTCGCCGACAAGGCCCATCACCTCGCCCTTGCGGACGCGGAAGGACACATCCTCCACCGCGGTGATCAGGCCCTCGTCGGTGCGGAATTGCAGCGTGAGGTTCTGGACTGTGATCAGGTCGCTCATTTGTGGCTATCCGAATAGGGGTCGGCCGCGTCGCGCAGCCCGTCGCCGACAAAGACGAAGGCCATCACGAGGGCGATGAAGAAGATGACGGGAATGAAATACCACTGGTAGTTCAGCAGCACGTCGGCGCTGGTCACGTTTTGCAGCATGACGCCGAGAGAGTTGACCGGGTCCTTCAGGCCGAGGCCGATGAAGCTGAGCGCGGTCTCGGAGAGCACCATGTAGGGAAAGGAGATGACCAGATCGACGATGATGTAGCTGGTGAAACTGGGCAGCAGGTGACGGCGGATCACATGGCCCGCGGGCGCGCCACAAAGCTGGGCGGCCAGCACGTATTCCTGATTGCGTTCGGTCAGAAGGTGCGTGCGCACCCGCCGGGCCAGGGTGGGCCAGCCGATGAAGCCCAGGATGAGTGATATGTAGAAGAACCTGGCCTCGGCCGTCATTTCGGGCGGCATGAAGGCGGCGACGGCCATGAAAAGCGGTATCGGGGGCACCGTTCGGACGGCATCGGTGATCATCTGGATGATACTGTCGATCCAGCCGCCGTAATAGCCCGACACGCCGCCGATGATCAGCGCCAGCACGAAGGCGATGAACACGCCGATGGTGCCGACCTGCATCGAGGTCCAGATGGCATGCAGCGTGCGCGAGAAGATATCCTTGCCCGACGCATCGGTGCCGAAGAGATGCACGAAGCCGCCTTCGGCCTTGGTGCCGAAAAGATGCGTGTCCATCGGGATAAAGCCGAAGAGCTTGTAATCCCAGCCTTCGACGAAGAAATGGACATAGACGCGCTTGTCTTCGTTGACCTGGGTCACCCAGCGGAAATTGGTTGCCATGGAGCGTTCACGCTCGACCGCGTGGACGAAGGGGCGCAGGGAACAGCCGTTCTTGTCGCAGAACTGCGGGATCTGGGGGGCGCCGTTGGTATAGTCCTTGTTCTTGCCCGCGATGGTGGGATCGTAGGGCGACAGGAACGGCGCGAAGATGCCCGACAGGATCAGCACCAACAGCACGCTGGCGGCGATCATGGCGGCGCGCTGTTTCTTGAAACGGGCCCAGATGAGCTGACCCTGTGAGGCGGTGAAATAGGCCTCTTTCGCCTTCTGGTCCTCGGCTGACAGCGGGGTGTTGATCTGGGGATCGGTCTGGCTTGTCATGTCGGTTACCTCAGGATGCTCTTGCGGACGCGCGGATCGAGCACCGCGAGCAGGACGTCGGTCAAAAAGTTCAGCGTCACGATGGAGGCCGTGAGCAGGAAGATGATGGCGCCGGCAAGCTGCTGGTCATTGGAGCGCGCCAGCGCTTCGAGAAGCAGATAGCCCGCGTCGGTCAGGATCAGGATCAGGGCCACGACGGGCAGCTCGTTGAAGATGCGGTTGAGGTCGAAGCCAAGCGAGTTGACGATCGGCCCCAGCGCGTGCCGGGCCGGGTAGCGCCACAGCAGGCGGCGGCCATAGACCCCGCGCGCGGCGGCGGCGGTCACGTAAAGCTTACCGATCTCATCCGACATCAGCGCGCGCACGGTTTGCAGGGCAAAGGCCGTGGCCGACCAGCCGAGGATGAAGATGGGCAGCCAGGCGTGTTTCATCAGGTCCACGATCTTGTCCCAGCTCCAGGGCGCATCGCGGTATTCGCTGGAGAACAGGCCGGTCAGCGTCTCACCGAAATAGACGGTGCCGATCAGCATGATCATCAGCGCCAGAAGGAAGTTGGGCATGGCGAGCCCGAGATAGGAGAAGAGCCGCAGCCCGTTGTTGAGCGCGGCGTTGCTGGAGGCAGCCGCGATGATGCCCACCGGGATGGCGATGGCATAGGCCAGAAGCAGCGCCGAGAGGCAGAGTGCCAGCGACAGCCAGAACTTGTCGCCCAGAAGCTGGGCAATGTTGACCCGCAGGATGCAGCTATCGCCGAAATCGCCCTGGAAGGCGCCGACGATCCACTTGCCCCAGCGTTCGAGGAAGGGCCGGTCGAGCCCGAGGCGGATGCGTTCGGCTTCCAGCTCGTTGGCGATCTGGATCGAGGAGCCTTGGGTGTTCTTGAAGGCGAGGTAGCGTTCGGCGCAGTCGCCTGGCACCAGCTCCATGAGCGAGAACACGACGAGCGAAACGATGATCAGCGTGATCAACGCCATGACAGCGCGTGTCAGTACAAACTTGCCGAATTGCAGCATTCCCCGGGATCCCTGTCGTCCGTGAGGCGCGGGTTCGTCCCCGCGTCCTTGTGATTGGGTGTTCCGGGCGAGAGCGGTCCGCCCGGAACGAGGTCAGTCAAGCAAGCGCAAAGGCTTACTCGGAAAGCCACCACTGAGTCGCCCGGTACGGGTAGGTCCGGTAATACTCATAGCTGTGGGTCTTGAACTCGGTGAAGTTGTTCAAGTTGTTGTGGTGAATGAGCGGTGCCGGGGCATTCACGGTGCCGATGAAGAACAGGTTCTTGGTCATGTTCTCCACCAGGCGTGCGCCCAGCATCGCATATTCGTCCGAGGACTGGTCAGCCGACTGGAAGGCGTTGATGTCAGCGATGAGCTGTTTCACATCTTCCGGCGGCTCGACGCCTGCGGCGCCATCGCTGTCGACCCATTCGGCCCACAGCATGCCGTTGCGGTTGCCGAAGTAGTTCTCGAACGGCGGCACCCAGAGCTCGTTATTGCCGAGCACGATGGCCACGGGCTGACCTTTGCGCCACATCGAAACGTCGAGCTTGTTCGACGATTGCGCCGAGCGGTATTCATCCGGCGTCACTTCCTTGACGACCGACTGGATGCCCACATCGGCCCAGTACTGGCTGACCAGTTCGACGGTCTGACCGGCAATGCCCTGGGTCGAGTAGTTGAGGTTCAGCACCAGCTTGTCGCCATTGGGCAGCTCGCGGAAGCCGTCGCCATCGGTGTCGGCCATCCCGAGCTCATCGAGGCGCGCCATGGCACCGGCCTTGTCGAACTCCGCCATGTAGGTGAGCATCGCCGGATCGGCAAACTCAGGCAGGGGCGAGAAGCCGACATATTGCTGCGGCGTGCCCTGGCCGAAGAAGCCCACTTCGTTCAGCTCTGCGCGGTTGATCGCCAGCGACATCGCTTCGCGGAACTTCACGTCGCCGAAGACCTTGCGCTTTTCGGGGTCTTCATGGGTCACGTTGAAGCCGAAGGCACCAATGGTGATTTCAGGCTTGAGCTGCACCGAATAGCCGCCGCTTTCCTGGCTTTCCAGCAGGATCGGGGCCGAGGCCAGTTGCAGCGATTGCGACTTGTAGTCGACCTCGCCGTTCACGATCTTGAGGATACGCACCTCGTTGTCGTTGATATAGACCTCGTCCTGCTCCGAGATATAGGGCAGTTGCTGGCCGGTCGGGTCGACCTGGTGGAAGTAGGGGTTGGCCACGAGCTGACGGCCCTCGGTGGTGTCGCCGATATAGATGTGGCTTTCCAGCGTGGGATGCGTGTGCTTGGGCAGGCCGCCCACGAGGTCAGGCTTCGAGAGCATCGGGGTGGGCGTGTCCGTCCAGTCCGAGTTGCCGTAGTAAGCCTTGATCGCGTCATAGCCGTTTTCAAATCCGAGCGACTGCGCATAGGCGTCCGCATCGGCATTGATCGCCGGGTGGAACTGACCCAGGAAGTGCTTGGGCTGGAAGCCCTGACCAAAGTGCGTGGCGAAGTGCGCCAGAAGGCCCGGCTTGGGTGCCGGCAGGTTGAAGACGACGGTGGTCTCGTCCGGTGCATCGACGGTCATCGTTTCGCCGCCCACGGTCACGTAATCCTTGGGCTTTTCGAAGATGTTGGTGTCGAGCATCAGGTTGTCATGCCAGAACTTCACATCGGCCGAGGTGAAGGGCGCGCCGTCCGACCATTTGTGGCCCTTGCGCAGCTTGAAGGTCAGCTGGGTGAAATCGTCGTTCCATTCCCAGGACTTGGCGATGTTGGGCACGATGGTCTGAAGGTCATCGGAATAGCGCACGAGGTTGACATGGCGGACCGACAGGAAGTCGGACGTGCCGGCCTCGGTCGCGTTCGACAGCACATCGAGCGTGCCGCCATACTGGCCGATGCTGGCATAGGGCACGACGACAAGCGGCTCTTCGGGCAGGCGCTCGGCCAGCGGCGGCAGGTCGGGGTTGCCGACGATCTTGCCGTTCAGCGCCGCGATGTCGGGGTTTTCCGAAAACGCCATGGTGCAGCCCGCGGCGTCCTGGAACTCGGCCAGCTCATATTGCTGCGGGAAGGCCCCGGGGGCGACGCCCTGCATATCAGCCACGCTGATGGCGGGGCAGTTGGCATAGGCGGCTGCCGGAAGGGCCAGTAGCGCTACGCCGCTTAAAAGATACTTTTTCATAGTCTCTCCTGTTGTCGGACTTCAAACTGCGGGGTCCGTTTCCCAATGTTGTGTCTGTGGCCGGATCATAGGCCGCAAACGAATGGCTACGTTAGGGCCAGATTCCCGATCTGCAAAGACCAGTTTTCGCCCGGAACGCGTGTTAAGCTGTCCAGTGTTTCGTACCTCCCTTATCCTGCCTCGTCAGAGCATCGGCGACGGGAATGACGCCAGGCTGCCCCTGATTGCCCGGGTTTTGTGACCGGTTCATGACAGCCCGGGCGGGTCATGAAACCTGGGCCAGCCGCGTTGCGCGATCTGGCGTTTTTTGATGCCGCGGGGCGTTTTTCGGCCCATTGGGCGTGATCATCGTGTGATTGAAGCGCCCCCCGGCATGGCGCATTCTGTGGTCTAACATCGCCTGTGACAACCGCAGAATGGCCTGTTCAGCCCCCGGTTGATCGGTGATGTCACGGCTCTGCCCGGTCTCGTCCACCTCCAGCAGGAGCGATGGCAGCCCCCCGGCAAAATGCACCAGGCGCTGCGCGCCGTTGCGCAGGACGGCCAGGCTGGCCTCGGTCAGAGGCAGGTTCAGCCGGGTTTGAAGGGTGGTCGGGGTGAGCGGGTCGCCGAAGTCGAGCTCGCTGAACGTATGACTGCGCCAGCCCGCCGGGGCGGGGCCGGTGAGCAGCGGGGCGAGGCTTGTGCCATCGACCGTGTCGGGCGGCAGGTGGCCCGCCAGATCGAGAATCGTCGGCATCAGGTCCACCGATTCGGTCAGCGCCGTCTCGGTCTGGCCATGCCGGTCCGGAGCGTGCGGATCGCGGATGATCAGCGGGACGTGGTAGGCCGCGTCGTGATAGCTCATCTTGCCCCAGGCACCGTGATCGCCCAGCAATTCGGCGTGATCGGCGGTAACGATCAGCAGCGTGTCGTCATACTGGCCGCTTTCCTTCAGCCAGCTGATGATGCGGCCGATATGGTGGTCCACCTCGGTGGTGAGGCCGAGATAGAGCGCGCGCAGCTTGGCGATGTTTTCCGGGGCGTCGGGCAGGTCCGGGTGCCCGTCGAGCATGCAGGACGGGGGTTTGGTGGCCACAAGGGAGGTGTGAAACGGGTGCGCGTCGCCGCAGGGTTGCGGAGCGGGCAGCGTCGCCGGGTCATACATGCGGTTGTAGGGGGCCGGGGCGACGAGCGGCGGATGCGGGCGGATATAGGTGAGATGCGCGCACCAGCCCGCGCCCCGTGTGGCGATATCCTCAAGGAAGCGGTCGGTGAGAAAGGCGGTGTCGCTGTCCTCGGCGCGGTACATCGCCGGGTCGCAGATATCCGGCCCCTGCGCGCGGAAAATGTCGGGAAAGCCCGAGACATCATAGCCTTTTACAGCAAGATAGGCACGCCAGGGGTGCGATTGCTCCAGCCGCATTTCGACCACTTCGTGAAAGCCCGGCATGACCTCTTCATAGGAAGTGAGCGCCGGGTCATCGGGCGCGCGCCCGCGCGGGTCCTGGGCGCTGTCGGTATAGCCATAGAGCAGCGGCAGGTAGCCCGCGGCGCGCAGCTCGGTGCCAAGCGTGGGCGTGTCGGCGGGCAGGGGCGTGCCGTTGCGCACGGCGCGGTGGTTCATGGCATATTGCCCGGTCAGCATGGAGGCGCGCGAGGGCCCGCAGGGGTTGCAGACCGAGTAGTGATTGGCGAAGGTCAGCGCCTCGTCCCGCAGGGATTGCAGGTGGGGCATATCCACATGATCCGCCAGGGCGCCGGTCAGGCAATCCGCGCGAAGCTGGTCGATGACGATGAACAGAATATTGCGGCGGTGCTGCACGCGGGTGCTCTCCCTCAGACTTGGCAGAGGCAGAAAATCCAGATTCGCGGCACAGATCAAGCGGTTTGTGGAATAATGTGGGATAATGTTTGAATTTGTTTTCTTGATTTGCGCGGTTTTGAGAAACACTCAACAATTTGGCAGGAGGTGAGGCGAAGGGGCCTGCATAAGGTGCGTGCAAGCACGCACCCTACCAATCACGCCGTAGGGTGCGTGCTTGCACGCACCGTATGCCCGTCGCCGTGACGGCGCGCATCATCAGCCCTCTTCGACACTGCGCAGGAACGCGCGGATCACCGGCACGTCGGCGCGCATGCCGAGATGCACGAGCGTTTCGGTCATTTCGGCGTTCAGATCGGTGATCGGCACTTTCACCAGCCGCCTGTCCTGTCCGAACTCTGCTTCCGACACAAAGCCGAGCCCGGTGCCGGAGGCCACGACCTCGCGCATCGCCTCGCGGCCATCGACGGTGATGGTCGGGCGCAGGGGCAGGCGGCGGCGGGCGGCTTCTTCCTCGAGCGCGAGCCGCGTATGCGAGCCGGATTCGCGGAACACGAGCGGCCAGTCGCGCAGCTCGGCCAGCGTCAGCGAGGTGACGCCCCTGGGCAAAAGCCCCTTTGCGGCGATGGCAATAATCGGAGAGCGCGAAAGCTCCCGGGGGATCAGGTCCGGTGCCGGATCGAGATTGCCGACGACGCCCACCTCGGCGTCGTAGTTGCGCAGCTGGGCCAGCACTTCGGCGGTGTTGCCGGTTTGCAGAAGGACGGAGACCCGTGGATGCGCCGCCTGAAACCGGCGCAGCGCGTCGGTGACATGCAGGGCGCTGTCGGCGATGATGCGCAGCGTGCCATGCACCGAGGCGCGCGACTGGCTGAGATAATCGGCAATGGCGCCTTCCTGTTCGAAATACTGGCGGGTCAGGCGAAAGAGGCCCTCGCCGGCCTCTGTCAGGCGCACCTCGCGGCGGTCGCGGTGAAACAGAAGCGTGTCATGCGCCTGTTCCAGTTTGCGCACCTGATCCGAGAGCGCGGGCTGCGTCTGATGCAGGGCCTCGGCGGCGCGGGAAAAGCCGCCATGCAGGGCGACGTGGTGAAAGGCGCGGAGCTGGCTGTGGCGCATCGGGGGACCAGGTATCGTTTTATCTTATGGATCAATATAAAATAGAGATTTTACATATGCGAGACTTATCTGCATATCCCGTCAGAGACCCTTCCGGGAGGATGACCCCATGAGCACCGAAAAACCGCCTCTTCCTGCGCCCCGCCTTGGGGAGCCTTACCTTCTGACCCCCGGGCCGCTGACCACCGCGTATGAGGTCAAGCAGGCCATGCTGCGCGACTGGGGCAGCTGGGATGACGATTTCCGCGCCATGACGCGCGAGTTGCGCAGCCGTTTGCTGGCGCTGGTGGGTACGGGCGCGGACGCGAATGATTGCGTGCCGATCCAGGGGTCGGGCAGCTATTGCGTTGAGGCGATGCTGGGCTCTTTCGTGCCGAAGGATGGCAAGGTTCTGGTGCTGGCCAATGGCGCCTATGGGCTGCGCGCGGCGCAGACGATGGAGTATCTGGGCCGGGCCTTTACCCTGATCAACAAGGGCGATTACCTGCCCCCGCGCGGTGCCGAAGTGGCGCAGGCGCTGGCCGATGATCCGGCCATTACCCATGTTCTGGCCATTCATTGCGAGACTTCCTCGGGCATTCTGAACCCGGTGGAGGAGATCGCGGAGGCCACGCGTGCGGCGGGCCGTAAGCTTCTGATTGACAGCATGTCGGCCTTTGGCGCGGTCGAGCTCGATGCGGGCAAGCTGGGCTATACGGCGATGGTGAGCAGCGCCAACAAATGTATCGAGGGCGTGCCGGGCTTTGGCTTTGTCATTGCCCGCAAGGACGAGATCGAGGCGGCCAGGGGCAACTCGCATTCGCTGAGCCTTGATGTGCATGCGCAATGGGCGACGATGGAAAAGACCGGGCAATGGCGGTTTACCCCGCCCACGCATGTGGTCGCGGCCTTTATCGAGGCGCTCAAGGCGCACGAGGCCGAGGGCGGCGTCGAAGGGCGCGGAGCGCGCTATACCGAAAACCGCGATGTGATGGTGGCCGGGATGCGCGGCCTGGGGTTTGAGACCCTGCTGGCCGATCGCTGGCTGAGCCCTATCATCGTGACATTCTTCTGCCCCGCCGATCCGAAGTTTGAATTCGCGCGCTTTTATGAGCTGATGAAGGCGCAAGGGTTCATCATCTATCCGGGCAAGCTGACCGTGGTGGACAGTTTCCGTGTGGGCTGCATCGGGCAGATGGACGCGCATGTGATGCGCAAGGTGGTCGAGGCCGCCCGCGCCGCGCTGAAGGATATGGGGGTGGAGAGCGCCGCCCCGCCAGCCGAAGCGCTGGAAGAACGCAAGAAACTGGCCGCGTGAGGCGGCTGAAAGGACTGACTGATATGACGATTTCTACCCCTGTTGTCGCCAATGACCGCACCTATGCCGTGCCCAAGACCTGCGCGATTGCGATTTGCCTCGACGGCTGCGAGCCGGAGTACCTGGAAGTTGCCATCGCCGAGGGGCTGATGCCGAACCTCAAGGCGATGCGCGAGACCGGCACGGACCGGCTGGCGCATTCGGTGATCCCGTCCTTCACCAACCCCAACAACCTCAGCATTGCCACGGGGCGGCCGCCGGCGGTGCACGGGATCTGCGGCAACTTCCTTTATGATCCGGACACCGGCGAGGAAGTGATGATGAACGATGTGCGCTTCCTGCGCGCGCCGACGATCTTTTCGAAATATTACGAGGCGGGCGCACGGGTGGCGATGGTCACGGCCAAGGACAAGCTGCGCGCGCTTCTGGGGGCAGGGCTGAAGTTCGACGAGGATCGCGCGGTGGCGTTTTCCTCGGAACGGTCGGGCGAGACCACGAAGGCCGAGCACGGGATCGACAATGCCAGCGAATGGCTGGGCATGCCGGTGCCGGAGGTCTATTCGTCAGAGCTGAGCGAGTTCGTTTTCGCGGCGGGCGTGAAGCTCCTGAAAGAGTGGAAGCCCGATGTGATGTATCTGTCCACGACCGACTATATCCAGCACAAGTTTGCCCCTGATGAGCAGGGCGCCAAGGATTTCTATGCTATGTTCGATCGTTACCTGGGCGAGCTGGATGCCCTGGGCGCGGCCATCGTGGTGACCGCGGATCACGGCATGAAGCCCAAGCATGATGCGAATGGCGAACCGGCGGTGATCTATATGCAGGACAAGATGGATGAGTGGCTGGGCGAGGCCGCGGCGCGGGTGATCCTGCCGATCACCGATCCTTATGTGGTGCATCACGGCGCGCTGGGCTCGTTTGCCACCTGCTATCTGCCCGAGGGTGCGGACCGCGCGGAGATCATAGCAAAGGTTGCGGCCCTGCCGGAAATCCTTGAAGTGGTGGATAAGGAAACCGCGATGGAGCGGTTCGAGCTGCCGGGCGACCGGATTGGCGATATCGTGATGATCTCGACCGAGAACATGACCATCGGCACGTCGGCGCACCGGCATGATCTGGCCGCGCTCAAGGAACCGCTGCGCAGCCATGGCGGGCTGACCGAGCAGGAGGTGCCGTTCATCTGCAACCGGGTGCTGGATCTGCCGAATGCGCCCAGTTTGCGCAATTTCGACGCGTTCTACTACGCGGCGCAGGCCGCAGCGCTGGAAGAGGTGCCTGCATGAACAAGATGGCTCAGACGGAGATTCGCCGCGAAGGCATGCGCATTGGTGGCGAGGTGGTCTTTACCGACGATGTGGTTGAGGTCCTCTATCCCTATACCGAGGAGGTGGTGGGCACGGTGCCGGCAGGCGATGCGAGCCATGCGCGCCGCGCCTTTGAGATCGCGGCCAATTACAAGCCGAAGCTGAGCCGGTACGAGCGCAGCCAGATCCTGACCCGCGCGGGCGAGTTGATCGGCGAAAAGCGCGAGTGGCTGGCGAAATGGCTGACGCTGGAGCTGGGCATCTGCCACCAGCACGCGATTTACGAGACCAAGCGGGCGCAGGATGTCTATCAGTTTGCCGCGGCGCAGGCGATGAAGGATGATGGCGAGATCTTCTCCTGCGACCTGACCCATAACGGCAAGCAGCGCAAGATCTACACGATGCGAGAGCCGGTGCGCGCGATCAGCGCGATCACCCCGTTCAACCATCCGCTGAACATGGTGAGCCACAAGATCGCGCCGAGCATCGCCACGAATAACTGCATGGTCTGCAAGCCGACCGAGCTGACACCGCTGACCTGTATCGCGCTGGCGGATATCCTTTACGAGGCCGGGCTGCCGCCGGAGATGTTCCAGGTGGTCACGGGGCTGCCGGGGGATATTGGCGACGAGATGATCACCAACGACAATATCGACATCATCACCTTCACCGGTGGCGTGCCGGTTGGGATGCTGATCGCCGCGAAGGCGGGCTATAAGCGGCAGGCACTGGAGCTGGGTGGAAACGATCCGCTGATCATCTGCAATGACCTGAGTGACGCGGATCTGGACCGCGCCGCGACGATTGCGGTGGCGGGTGCGACGGGCAATTCGGGCCAGCGCTGTACCGCGATCAAGCGCATTCTGGTGCAGGAGAGCGTGGCCGATGCCTTTGTGCCGAAAGTGCTGGAAAAGGCGAAAGCGATCCGGTTCGGCGATCCGCAGGACCCGGAGACCGAGCTGGGCTGTGTGATCCATGCAGCCGCGGCGGAGCTGTTTGAAAAGCGCGTCTACATGGCCGAGGAACAGGGGGCCAAGATCCTCTATCATCCGGGCCGTCAGGGCGCCCTGCTGCCGCCCATCGTGGTGGATCACGTGCCCCATGACAGCGAACTGGTGATGGAAGAGACCTTTGGCCCGATCGTGCCCATCGTGCGGGTGCCGGACGATGATGCGGAGGTGATGCGCATCTCGAACGGCACACAGTTCGGCCTGAGCTCGGGCGTGTGCACCAACGACCTGAACCGCGCGATTGCCTATATCAACGGGCTGAACGTGGGGACCTGCAATATCTGGGAGCAGCCCGGTTACCGGATCGAGATGAGCCCGTTTGGCGGCATCAAGGATTCGGGCAACGGGGTGAAGGAAGGCGTCATCGAAGCGATGAAGTTCTTCACAAATGTCAAAACCTATTCCCTGCCCTGGCCGGGGTGAGCAGAGATTTTTCGTACGAAAAATCTTGGCCTCCGGCGGGAGTATTTGGGGAACAATGAAAGGGCGCGTGGTGCAGCATACGGAAGGGGAGGCCAATACCTCGGAGGCGCGGGCCGAGTGGGCGGCGCGAGAGGATCATGGACCGACCCGGGACTTGCTGAACCGGGATGCGGAGGCGTTCTTGCACCAGTCGCTGTCGTCGCCCTGCGTGGCCACGATTGCCAGGGCCGAAGGGATATGGATCGAGGACACTGCCGGGCGGCGCTTCATGGATTTTCATGGCAACTCGGTGCATCACATCGGCTATGGCCATCCGAGGCTTGTGGAGGCGGTGAAGGCGCAGATGGATGCGCTGCCGTTTTCGCCGCGCCGGTTCACCAATGCGGTGTCGGTCGAGCTGGCGGAAAGGTTGGGAAAGCTGGCGCCGGGGGATCTGTCGAAGGTGTTGTTCACCACCGGAGGATCGGATGCCAATGAGGTGGCGCTGAAGATCGCGCGGGCCGCAACGGGCCGGTTCAAGACGCTGAGTTTCTGGGATGCGTTTCACGGGGCCGGGTTCGGGTCGGCCAGCGTGGGGGGCGAGGCGACATTTCGCAGCCATATTGCCGGGCCGCTGATGCCGGGGACGGAGCATGTGGCACCGTTTCACTGCTATCGCTGTGCCTATGGTCATCCCGGGCCGGAGGCATGCGGCCTCGCCTGTGCGAAGATGGTCGAGTATGTGCTGGCGCGCGAGGGAGATGTGGCGGCGGTGATCGCAGAGCCCATGCGCGCCGTGCCGGTGGTGCCGCCGCCGGGGTACTGGCGCGCGGTGCGCGAGGCCTGCAACCGGCACGGGGCGCTGTTGATCATGGATGAGATCCCGACGGGGCTGGGCAAGACGGGGCGGATGTTTGCCTTTGATCATGACGGGATCGTGCCGGATATCGTCACACTCGGGAAGGCGCTGGGCGGCGGGATGCTGCCGCTGGCAGCGGTGATTGCGCGGCGCGATCTGGATGTCTGCGGAGAGTTCGCGATCGGGCATTATACCCATGAGAAGAACCCGGTGACGGCAAGGGCGGCGCTGACCACGCTGGATATTATCGAGGATGAGGGCCTGGTGGAGCGGGCGGACAAGCTGGGCCGTGCGGCGATGGACCGGCTGCACGAGAGCCTTGGAGGTCACGCGCGAGTGGGTGATATTCGCGGGCGCGGGTTGATGTTCGGGGTCGAGATGGTCAAGGACCGCGACACGCGGGAAACGGATCACGCGACGGCGGAGAAGATTTATTACGCCTGTCTGGAGAGGGGGCTGAGTTTCAAGATCAGTGCCGGGTCGGTGCTGACGCTGTCGCCGCCGCTGACCATTCCGGAGGACGATCTGGATCGCGCCCTGAGCATTGTCGAAGACGCGATCCGCGAGGTCACCGCGTGAGGATCGTCCGCACGGATGCCAATCTGGAGATGCCGCTGACCGATGCGGCCCTGCGGGAGGCGGGGCATGAGCTGATCCTGCTGCCGGATGGGGTGGAGGAAGATGCGCTGTGTGAGGCGGTTGCGGGCGCGGAGCTGATCCTGATGTGTTACCAGCCGATCACGGCGCGGGTGATCGCGGCGGCGCCGGGCTTGCGCGGGATCGTGAAATATGGCGTCGGGATCGACGCGATTGATATCCCGGCGGCGATGGAGCGGGGCATCCCGGTGGTCAATATCCCGGAGTATGGCGAAAACACCGTGGCCGAGGGGGCCTTTGCCCTGATGATCGCGCTTGCCAAGCGGCTGACGGAGCTTGACCGGGCGATGCAGCAAGAGGGCTGGGCCTGGCCCGAGGCGCGCTGGCTCGGGCGTGATATCGCGGGCAGCACGGTGGGGATCGTGGGCCTTGGCAAGATCGGCAGCGCCATGGCGCGGATGGCGGGCGCGGGGTTTGGCGCGCGGGTGCTGGGCTATAGCCCGCATACGCCGCCGGAGCGGTTCGAGGCGGCCGGGGTGACCCGCTGCGACGATCTGCAGGCCATGCTGGGCCAGTGCGATTTTGTCAGCGTGCATGCGGTGCTGAACGCCGAGACGAAAGGGCTGATCGGGGAGGCGGAGCTGCGCGCGATGAAGCCGTCGGCCTGCCTGATCAACGTGGCGCGGGGGGCGATTGTGGACGAGCAGGCGCTGATCCGGGCGCTGGATGAAGGCTGGATCGCGGGGGCGGGGCTGGATGTGTACAGTGCCGAGCCGCTGGCGCTTGAGGGTCACAAGCTGAGCCCGCTTTTTGGCCGCGACAACGTGATCCTGAGCCCGCACCTGACATTCTATACCCATGAGGCGATGGCGCGGCTGGAGGCGGAGACGCTGGCGCGCTGTCAGGAGGTGATCGAGGGGCGGGATGTGCTGATCCTGTCGCATGACCCCCGTTTGCGGGCCCAACGCCGGGGAGTGCGCTTCGGCTGAGCCGGGCGCGGCCAAGAAAATTCGTACGAATTTTCTCATGCGCGGGCGAAACCCGGGGGCATTTTAAGAAACTGGACTTTTGAAGCGTCAGATTGTCTAACCTCTCCCAAAGTCGGGGAGGGGCGCATGGCCAAGTCGCGGGAAAAGCACAGCACGCATCGTGAGGTGGAGCTGCTTGACCGGTTGCGCGCCATGGGGGGATCGGCGCGGACGGCGGTGCTGGCCGAGGCGCTGGATGTCTCCGAGGAGACCGTGCGCCGCACGGTGAAGGCGCTGGCCAAGTCGGGTGTTGTGCAGCGGGTGCATGGCGGGGTGTACCTGGCCAATACCGAGGCGCTCGCCCCGGTGGTGACCCGTCTGGGCAAGCGGCCGGAAGAGAAGGCACGGATCGCGGCGGCGGCGGCGGAGCTGATCCCGTCGGGGTCTTGTGTGTTTCTTGATGTGGGCAGCACCACAGCCTTTGTGGCCCAGAATCTCAGGAACCACCGTGACATGACCGTTGTGACCAACGGGTTGCACGCGGCGCAGGCGCTGAGCGACATCAACAACAACCGGGTGTTTCTGGCCGGGGGCGAGCTTCAGGCGGTATCAAGCGGGGTGTTCGGTCCCGAGACGATTGCCTTTGTGGAGCGGTTCAACCTCGACGTGGCGGTGATCAGCGTCGACGGCTTCGACCCGCGGTCCGGCTTCCTGCTGGCGGCCGCGCCCGAGGCGGCATTGGCGCGGGCGGTGACGGCGCGCGCGCATCGGGTGATCGTCGTGACAGATCACACCAAGTTCGGTCAGAACGCGCCGATGGTGGCCTGTGCGCCCGGAGCGGTGGATGTGGTGGTGACCGACCGCGTCCTGCCGCCGCAAATGGCCGAGTGCCTTGCCGGGAACGGGGTCGAGGTGATGGTGGTGGAGGGCTGAGCCGCTCACCCGCCCTTACAGGCGGTTTCGCGCCTCAAAGGGTCCGCTGGCGCAGGGCGCGGGCACAGCCGAGCAGCGCGGCGGTGTCATCGGTGATCAGCGAAACAGGGATATCCTGAAGGATCGGTGTGTAGGGGCCCTTGGCGGTGAACCTGTCGAGAAAGCCCAGCGGCGCCAGCAGCGGCGCGACGGCGCGCGCCAGCCCGCCGATGAAAAAGACCCCGCCCATGGGCAGATGCGCCAGCGCCAGATCGCCCGCCACCTGGCCCAGGAGCTGCACAAAGAGGCGCAGGGTCCGGGCGGCATCGGCATCGTCGGCATCATAGGCGGCGAGGATGTCGCGCGGCGTCAGCGAGCGGCCGGTGACGAAGCGGTGAATATTGCTCAGGCCGGGGCCCGAAAGCGCCTTTTCCATCGGGTTATGAGTGTGCAGGGTTTCAAGCCAGGCGAGCAGGTCGGCCTGTATCCCGCTGGCGAAGGGCAGGCCGGCATGGCCCGACTCGGCCGGAGGCACGAAGAGATCCGGCCCGATCCTGTGGGCCACCGCGACATTGCTGCCGGTGCCCATCCCCATGACCAGGCGGGTGGCGCCGGGCGGTGGCGGCGTGCCGGGAAAGAGCGGCGTTATCGCGGTGTCGGGCAGGTCATCGAGCGCATAGGCCTGGGCTTGCAGGTCGTTCAGCAGGTGACAGGACCGCGCGCCCAAATCCGCGGCCAGAGCGGCACCGTTGACCTGCCAGCGGTGGTTCGTGAGCTGGGCGATGCCGTACCGCACCGGCCCGGCCACCCCCGCACAGATCGCAGTGATCGCAGGGCTGCCCTGATCGGCGAGATAGGCGTGCAGAAGCGCCTGCGGCCCGTCGAACCCGTCATTGCGGAAACGCGTGACGCTTTGCGCGGCGAGCCTGCCGTTTTCGGCAAGGCCCGCCCGCGTGTGCGTGCCGCCGAAATCGGCCAGAAGCCAGCGCTCAGCCATCGCGCCAGCGGGCCGCCGTGGCCCGGGCGGTCTGGGCCAGCATCAGCACGTCGATGCCCACGGCGATGAACTGTGCGCCCCAGTCCACATATTGACGGGCCTGATCGTGATCCATCGAAAGGCAGCCCGCGGGTTTGCCCGAGGCGGCGATACGCCCGAGCGCGTCGCGGATCGCGTCCTGCACGGGCGCGTCGGATTTGGCTCCGAGATAGCCCATATCGGCGGCAAGATCGGAAGGGCCGATAAATACCCCGTCCACGCCTTCGACCGTCAGGATGTCGTCCAGGGCATCAAGACCCGCCACCGTCTCGACCTGCACCAGAAGGCACATCTGGTCATTGGCCGTCTTCGTGTAATCGGGGATCGAGGAAAAGCCGGAGGCCCGCGCCAGAGCCGCGCCGGAGCCGCGAATGCCGTCGGGAGGATACCGCATGGCGCGCACAAGGGTGGCGGCCTCTTCGGCGCTTTCCACCAGAGGGATCAGCAGGGTTTGCGCGCCTGCATCCAGCACCTGCTTGATCGCCCAGGCCTCGCCCATGGGCAGGCGCACGACCGCGTGGCTGTCATAGCCATGCAGTGCCTGCAATTGCCGGGTGATGGTGGGCAGGTCGTTGGGTGCGTGTTCGCCGTCGATCACCAGCCAGTCGAACCCGGCGGTGGCCAGCAATTCGGTGGCATAGGCGTCGGCAAATGCGGCCCAGCAGCCGATTTGTCGCTCGCCCCGGGCGAGGGCGGCTTTGAAGGGGTTGAGAGGCGCAGGCATGTAGGCTCCTTTTGCTGCTGTTACCGGGCCAGGCCGACGGTGAGGGGATAGAGGGCAATCAGGGCAATCATCGCCAGCGTCACCCACAGGAGCTGCCGCCGCATGGGGCCGTCCTGGGCAGAGGTGGCGGCCTCGCCGAAGCTGCGCAGGGAATGGCCGACCCAGGTGAAATAGCCGCCGCCGGTCTTGGCCTGCTTGTCAAGCGAGCGGCGGGTGAGACGCCAGAGCATGCGGAACATCAGAAAGGCCCAGAAAGCAAAGACAAGGCTCATGGCGATCAGGTGAATCAGCGCGGCGTTCGGCATGAGGCGCGGCTCCCTTGGCGTGGTCGTCCGCAGCTTAGACCAAACAGCGCGCCGATGGCGAGAGCGGATGGACAAGGGCAGACCTGCATGGTTGAGTGCGCGCATGACAGCGTCCAACCGCACCCCTTATGTGATCACCGCGCTGATGGTGGTGGCCACCGCACTTATCCTGCTGGGTATGGGGCGGGTGCCGTGGTGTGCCTGTGGGGTCGACCTGTGGGGGACGGTGGGCACGTCGGAAGGGTCGCAGCAATTCTTTGACTGGTACACGCCGAGCCATCTGCTGCACGGGTTCATCTTCTACGCGATCCTGTGGCTGGTGGCGCGGCGGATGGATGTGGGCTGGCGGCTGGTCGTGGCGATGGCGGTCGAGGCCGCCTGGGAGATCTTGGAGAACACCGACGCCGTGATCGAGCGCTATCGCGAGGTGACGATCTCGCTCGATTATTTCGGCGACAGCGTGCTCAACTCGGTGATGGATATGCTGGCCATGGTGCTGGGCTTCTGGCTCAGCATGCGCTTGCCGGTCTGGGCGAGCGTGGCGATCGTGATCGGGTTCGAGCTTTTGACGATGGCGATCATCCGCGACGGGCTGGCTCTGAATATCATCATGCTGCTCGCGCCGCTGGAGGCGATCCGCGACTGGCAGGCGGCGGGGGGCTAGGCCATGAACGATCACGCAAAGGGATTGCTGATCACGACGCTGGGGGTGCTTTTTGTGGTGCCTGACAGCCTGTTCGTGCGGCTGATCGTGGCCGAGCCGATGACGACCGCCTTCTGGCGCGGCATGTCCTCGGGTGTGCTGATCCTGCTGGGGCTCTTGGCGGTGCAGGGGCTGCGCGGGTTTCGAGAGGTGCTGGGCAGCGGCTGGCCCGGCTGGCTCTACATGTTTCTGATCGGGTCCACGACGCCCGGTTTCGTTCTGGCGGTGACCAATACGAGTGTCGCCAATGTGGTCTTTATCTTCGCCTCCATGCCGGTCTTTGCGGCGGTTCTGAGCCGGGTGATCCTGGGCGAGACGATCAGCCGGCGCATGGTGGTGACCATGCTCGCGGTGGCGGCGGGGCTGTCGATCATCGCCTATGGCTCGGGCGAGAATGAGATCGCCCATTGGTCGGGTGACCTTTTCGCGCTCTACGTGGCCTTTGCCTATGCGGCGGCGCTGACGGCGGTGCGCAAGGTGCGCGATATTTCGATGATCCCGGCCATTCCCATCGCCTATATCGGCTCGGCGCTGGTGCTGCTGCCCTTTGCCGCCCCGATGGAGCCGGTGGCGATGCAGTGGCACCTGCTTTTGGGGCATGGCGCGTTCATTGCCATCGCCACCTGCTTTCTGACGCTGGGCCCGCGCTATATCTCGACCGCCGAAGTGTCGCTGCTGATCCTGCTCGAGTCGATCCTGGCACCGATCCTGGTCTGGGTGGTGATCGGAGAGGATCCGGGGCACCTGACCCTGATCGGGGGCGCGGTGGTCATCGGCGCGCTGCTGGTGTCGAACCTGGTGGTTCTGGCGCGCGGACGGCGACGGATGCGGTCCGGCGGGTAAGTTTTTTGCCATGCAACAGCGCCGTGGGCGGTTGAAGTCTGCTTGGCGGGACAATGCGCCAATTCGCTGCATTTGAACATATGGCCGCTTCGGGGGTTGAGCCGAAACCGGTCCTCTTCCTGCCCACCGTCATGTCCATTTCGGCCCTGATCAGAGCAGCATACCGCCCACAAATCACCGATGCAGGCCTCGGCCAGGCTTCGCATCACAGACAAAAACCGTTTTGGCCCCAATCTTGTCGAGAACACGTGTTTTTCTGCCTTACAAGTCATCTTTGGAAGGCGCCTGCCACTTGTTACACGAAACACTACCCATCGCTCTGCCTGCGCTGACGTTCTCGGATTCTGGGTCTGGGCCTATCCGTTATGGTGGATATCCCCATCTGCCTGACAGGTACGACTGGCCAATGACATCGAATAGAAAGCCGATGCATTTCTTTGCAGAAATTGACCTTTCAGCCCTTCCGCGAAGCATGATGCAGGCAGAGCGGCATTATCACATGCCCAGCTTTCCGGACGGCGGGCGATTGTTTATCTTCCTTTCGCTCAATCAAGACTGGATCTTGAACGAGGGAAGACCCGTCGTGGTTTACGCACCCGACGCGAATGACGTGACGCCAGTGCGTCGGCCACCCGAAGAATTGCCGCAACTTGATCCGGATGATGCCTATGTCTTTCACCCCGAACAGGTGGCGCCTGATGGCTGTTCGCTGATAACGGGGTTTATGGCTGCCAGGCCATTTTTGTCTGCGCGCGCGGAAAACCCGCTCATGCGAAACATGGATCGAGCAGCGCTGTCCGAAGAAGACGTTTTTGCCCGTGATCTGGCCTATGCCGAACAGCTTCGGGCGCTGGGTATCGATCATCCGCTGCCAATACCAGAACCCGCCGCAACAAAAGAACCGTTCATTCACGATATTCCGGAAACCTTCCTTGGCTTCTTTACCAGGGGGGTTTTTCAGTTCGACTGGCCCTACATCTTCGAAGTGACAAAAATGGCCTATGCACAGTGCCAGCAACTGCCTGTGGATGAGCTTGAAACATGGATACACAATGGTGACGATCAACCACGCTACCGCAAGCTGATCCGCAGGTTTGAAGAGAAAAAGAAAGAAATCCTCGCTCAGCAGTTCGGTGATAAACCGGGGTGGTGGGAGAGGATTTCCTGCGATCATGTTCCAGCCGTCAATTTGCGGGTTGACGTACAATTGCAGCGCTGGATGGGCTATGCCCGGCTGATGCAGAACAAAGGGCCGATGTCGACGGCGGACAAGCTCGCCTTTGTGGAACTACTCAAACTCGTCGAGCGCAAAGCGCGGGCGGGGGGCAAGGTAGATCTGGAATCAATGCGGCACTTCAAGGAACACCGGGTCCGTAACGATTACGTGCGGAAGGATATGACAAAAGCGTTCAACCACACGGCCCATGCGTTGCAACCTTTGCATCCTGATCGGTCGCCGGAGCCAAAGAACGATTATGGCGAAGCCGATCAGCAGGCACGGAATGTACAGATGTTCGGGGCAGGCTATCTGTTGCAGCATGCCGCGGTTGAACATGAAGACAAGGTGCTTTTGTTCCAGCTCAGCGATGCCGGGGGACTCTTGTTCGAAGATGGGATCATTCAGATGTGGATCACGCACGAAGACCTGTCCGTCGGCCGGTTTGACCGGGTGATCACAACGATGGAGTACACGTAGAACGGTCAGTTCTGACGCTTGGAGGCAGCGGTTCAGATGTACACTACCACTGACAGACACACCGGCGCTACCTGTGCTGTTAAGTAGAAAGCCGTCTTTTGTTCAAACCGCAGCATCGGTCAATTTGGGCTCGTCGCCGCCATCGGAGCGACCGCAGCATCTTACTTGAAGGACTAGATCGCGGCGATTTGAACGGCCCAATCCGGACCTTGGCCGTGCGTAACTGTAGCTACGGTGCGGCCCGTCAGCCCCGCCATTCGCTGCATGTGCAAAATCTTTCAGGTGGCGAACCGGTGGTGTGTGGATAGAGCGCGAGTTCGCTGTGGTTGCACCAATGCCCGCTTCAGGCGGCAGCAGGCGCGACTCGATACTTATTGTCCGTCATCAAGATGTTTAATATTCTAGGGAAATTGGGGTTACCGCGAACGGTATAGCCGATGGCAGGCAACAAAAAAACCGGGGTTGTTTTGAGCCCTGTCACCTCGACTGGATGATCAAGGTATGATTACAGGTCACTAGGAACTTTAATTGATGGCACGTTTTTTACAGTTATTTGCGCTGGTTTTTTTTGGCCTCACGCTTATCTTTCAAGCTTGGGCGCAATCCCTTGACCTCCCAACACAGCACATCGACGGTGCTTTTCAAACGGCAAGCGGTCTTTTCCGCTTGACCAATGGGGAGTTCCCTGGAAGGGATTTTTTCCCCTATCTCGGCGCAGGTCCCTTGTATCTTTTGTACCCCGGATTTCTTGCCGCGGGGTCTGATCTGGCAAGTAGCGTCATGATTGCACAGCTGTTCACCTACTTCGCGGCATGGGCGGCGTTGTTCACAATTACATTCTTGATCGCTTTCCCTAAGCGAATTCTGCTATCGGCACTGTTCTCCGCATTTTGCTACCTTGGAATTCTTCACCTAAGCTCGCAAGGCGCGGGCCACTACATTCTGGATGTTTTGGTAAATCCTGGCATGTCACTGAGGTTTATCAGAGCCTTTCTTCCATACCTTACAGCGATTGCGCTGTACTTGGTTTTGAGAGTTAACGCTAAGAACAAAGTGAAATCGATTATGTCAGGTTCAGCCGTCGCGCTGAGCCTTATATGGTCGAACGATTATGCCTACACAACTTCCATAGCATTTTCTCTCTGCTTTACCCTAGCAGTTCTGCGATCATTCAATGATAGTCGCTTGGCCAATCTTTGCATATTCGCCGCGACATTCATAATTTTAGGTGCTCTTTTTCTAACTCTGTCGACCGCCGGACATCCAATCGACTATCTGCTGTACGGATTTAGGGACGTCGCAGTCGACCAATGGTGGTATTTCGGTCCATATGAAACCACAAGTCGTATCTTCGGCCTTGGTGATATTGGAAAAGTCATGAGTACGGAAGTTTTGCTTTCCATTGCGGTCCTAGCCATCGTCTTCGCTATTTGGATTGCCGACGGACGCCAGGAAATCTTGCTAGTGTTCGGCATCGGCCTGGCAACGTTCGCATCAGGTCTTATCGCATCAGTTGGTGGACACATCTGGGGCTACTTCGAGGTGTTTAAGTTCTGGGCAGCGACAACAGGAGCTTCATTGGTTGTGTTTTCGATCCGAAATCACACGAGCTTGAAAACCCTCAGGATTTTGCCAAATTGGATTGCTTCAAGCGCTTTTATCATAGCGTTAGCGCTGTTGATTCACTCAGCGTTGCAGAGTTACCTTGATTTGAAGGCTCTGGAAAAGCATATAGCAGCGAACTCCGACAAGATCTACGTTCCGGAGCTCGGCGGATACTTGTCGAAGGACTGGCAACCGTATCTGGCCTTCGCGCGAGAAAACATGGATGTCCCGGTTATCGAAGAATATTGGGGGATCTTCAGCGCCATCAATTCGGCAGATCCAGTTTGGCCAGTGGATTCCGTCATACATGCGCTCGGTCAGACCCGCAGAATTACCGCAAGTAGTATCGAAAATGCAGAAATAGTGGTCACCTCAAAATTCGAATTCTCGCCCACATGGCAACCTTGGAGCGTAAGCCAAAATTTCTGGTTCTACGACAAATTGTTTTCTCTCTGGGAGCCGGTTCTCTTGTCTCCGAACACGATTGTGTGGGCAAAGGCCGATAAACCGCCTGCACCTGTTGATGCTGGATGCGAGGTGACAGCAGATGGACAAGGCTTTTTGATCGCCAATGAAAAGGATGAGTTTTTTCGAGTGAAGATTGGATTCGAGATTTATAATCCTGAGAATTCCAGGTTGCTATTTATGGTCAGAAACAATATTTCCTTCGCCTCAGCTGCGAGGGGGTACCTATCTGTCGACCCCGCGCGAACAGAGGCAACGTTTCCAGTCCTGCGCTACTTAGCGGGAGAACCCCTTTTCGATCTGCAATTGATCGGCAATCAGACAGCATTTGCATCCATCGATTGGTGCGAAGCTTCAGTTTTGCCGAATCCTGGAGCGGGTGTTTTACACAAGGGCTCACCAGACACGTTCTATCTTACCGACGATAACTGGGATATGGGTGTCGCTCGTAACTGGGCAGGGTTTTTCCTTCCCGATCTCGACCAATTCATTAGTCAGTTTCGTCCTGGCCGTAACGTGGAGTTTGGGAATGGAGACGTACGACGGATTACCCAAGTAATTAGAGAATCAGGTTATCTCAATGTCTACTTGGAGGGTGAGCCACTTTCTGCAGACGAAGTTGGTGTGCCCAGTGGGTTCACGGTGCGAAAATAGCGTAGTCGTCGCTCCGAAATCTATTTGACTACGGATGGAGTATACCGTTTTGACGCATCAACCGACCGACACGGCAATAGCCCAGGTTCAGGCCGATTCCTTTGCAACTCCTATGTAATACGTGGACGGCATCAGCTCAGCATCTCGTATCAGACCTGAGAAAAGCGGCCATTCGCTTTCCCCCGACGAAATGGTAGATTGGGCTCGGAGCGGTCATCGACCTTCACAAATGAATGCGGGCGCGTCAGAAATCCGGCTCGATCCCGGGCAGGTTCAGCGCCTTGATCAGGTCGCGAAGCTCTTGCCGTGCGGCGACGTTGGAGATGTTGAGCTGTTTGACGCCGATATCCTTGAGGTCCAGAAGCGTCAGGCCGCGGGGGAAAAGCTCGCGGAAGATCACCCGCTCGTTGAAGCCCGGGGCCGTGCGGAAGCCGATGCGCTTGGCCAGGTTTTCCAGCGCCGCGCCCATCTTTTCCTTGTTGACCATGCGCTGGGCGCCGAGCCGGTTGCGCACGACGATCCAGTCGATCGGGGAGAGACCGGCCTGCGCCCGGAGCTGGCGGGCGTTCCAGACCATTTCGGCATAGACCGACGGGCCGAGGATCTTGGTGCCGTCCTCGTTGACATGGGCAAGCAGGTCGAAATCGACGAAGCTGTCATTCAGCGGCGTGATCAGCGTGTCGGCAAGGCTATGGGCCACCTGAGAGAGGCGCGTGTGCGAGCCGGGGCAATCGATCAGGATGAAGTCGCTGTCGGGCTCCAGTTCGGCCACGGCGGCCGAGAGGCGGCGGTCATACATGTTTTCGCCGGGCTGGAGGCTGGCCTGATCCACCTCGGGCAGATCGTGATAGCGCGGGCTGGGCAGGTGCAGACCGGACTTTTCGAGAAAGCGCTGCCGGTTGGCGGCGTAGCGGCCGAAGGTCTTCTGGCGCAGGTCGAGATCGAGCGCGCTGACCATGTGGCCCAGGCGGCAAAGAGCGGTGGCCACATGCATCGCCACGGTGGATTTGCCGGCACCACCCTTTTCGTTTCCGACGACAATGATATGCGCCATGCCTGAACCTTACCTTGCCCGAGAGGGGACCGTCTGCTCTGTTTGCGTCATACTATATGTTGCGGACGCGCCCCGGTGAAGACGCCATATCGCTTTGTTCGAATTTATTGCAATTGCGCCAATGCCGCGGCCATCAGGGCAGTAAACCGGCTGAGTGCGCCGGGATCGGATGCCGATGCCGTGGCGTGGTGCGCGGCAAATTCCTCAAACGGCATGATCCCGGCCGCGGCGGACAGGAGGGCGTCGTAAGACGTGGCCAGACGGGCCGTGGCGGCAGGGTTCGGCCCGGCGAGCACCGTGACCGAGCCGTCGCGGACCCGGATGGTGAAGGGCTCATCATCAACGGTCAGTTCGGCGTCGAGCCGGGTATCCGCCTCGATCACCAGATCGAGCGAAGCGGCAAGCGTGACGGCGATGGTGCGCAGGTTCCCCGGCTTTCTGGGTTCGGGCACCGGTGCAAGCTGCGCGCCGGTGCGGGCCAGAGCAAAAAGCAGGCCGCGGGTGGAGCGCCCGGTATCGGTGAGTTGATAGAGCATCGCGCCATGCGGCCCGCTGACTTTCTCGATCAGCCCCTCGGCGGTCAGATGCGCCAGCCGGTCGGTCAGTAGATTCGAGGCGATGCCCGTCAGGCCGGTTTGCAGATCGGCGAACCGTGCCGGGCCGGCATGCAGATCCCGCAGGATCAGCAGGCTCCACCGGTCGCCCACCGCATCGAGCGCGCGGGCGATGGGACAGAGCAGGTTGTAGCTTCGCGATTTGGCCATTGCGGTTCTTTCGTGAGCGATCACGGGCATGTTACTTTATAAATTAAACTGCATACTTTAAATAATAAAGCACACAGAGGATAGGCCGGATGAACGGTCTGTTCTGTCAAAGCTGAAAGGAGAGGTGATGTCCAGTAAGGCGACTATTCTTGTGACCAGTGCGGCGGGGAATACCGGCCTGCAGGTGGCCCTGCGCTTGCGCGCGCAGGGGTTCCCCGTGAGGGCTGTGGTGCGTGCGCAGGATGCGCGCGCTGATCGCCTGGCGGCGGCAGGGGCCGAGGTGATGGTGGGCGATGTCTATTCGGTTGCGGATATGAGAAGGGCCATGGCGGGGACGCAGCGGGCCTATCATTGTGCGCCGACGGCCCCGAACGGGCTGCATTACGGTGCGGTGTTCGCCGCAGCCGCCGAGGAGGCGCGGCTGGAGCATGTGGTGATGCTGGGGCAGTGGTTGTCGCAGCCCGATCATCCGTCGGTGTTCACCCGCGATGTGTGGTTGTCCGAGGCAATGCTGCGGGCGCTGCCCGACACCACGCTGAGTGTCGTCAATCCGGGCTGGTTCGCGCAGAATTACTTCATGGTGATGGGGCTGGCGGCGCAGCTTGGGGTGATGCCGATGCCGCTGGGCGACGGGGACGTGAAGAAGAACGCCCCGCCCTCGAACGAGGCGATTGCCGCGGTGGCCGCCGCCTGTCTGGCCGATCCCGGCGCGCATGCGGGCAAGACATACCGCCCGACCGGGCCGGAGCTGCTGAGCCCGAATGAGATCGCGGCGGCGATGGGGGAGGCCCTTGGCCGGCGGGTGCGCTATCGCGCCATTGGCGAAAGGCTGTTCCTGAAAGCGCTGACGGCAAACCCGCCGGGCAATTTTTCGTATCAGGCGCTGTCGCAACTGGCGCTTTATGCCGAGGAGTACCGGCGCGGCACGTTTGCCATAGGCGCGCCGACCGATGTGGTGGAGACCGTGGGAGGGCTGGCGCCGGAGCGTTTCAGCGATACGGCGAGGCGGGCGGCGGCAGCAGTGCCGGAAACGCAAAACCGGCTGTCGAACCGGATGTCGGCCATCTGGGGGTTTCTGAAAACCGGCCTGACGCCCACGCCCGATCTGCGCGCGATCATCCGCGACCGGGACCTGCCGGTTCTGCGCGCGCCGGTCTTTTCGAACGAAAGCCGGGAATGGGCGCACGGGCACCCCACACCGCTAGTCAACCGCATCAGCGCCTGAAGAAGGAGGTTTCCATGAGTACTGTCATGCTGTCGCAAATCACCGTCAAGGACCCTGAAAAGTTTCAGGACTACCTTGGCAAATCCAAGTCTGTCGCGGGCCGCTACGGGGCGGAGCTGCTTTATGCCGGTCAGGTGCAGGACGTGCTGCATGGCACGCCGGTCGCGCACCGGATGATCGTCATGGTGCGGTTTCCGGACAGGGCTGCCCTGCGCGGGTGGTTCGACGATCCGGAATACAAGGCGATTGTCCCGCTGAGGGAGGCCGCGTCGGACCAGGTGCTGGTCGCCTATTCCGACGCATCCTGAAACGAGAAACGCCGCCCGAACCGGGGCGGCGTTTCGACTCTGCGCGAGGCGGGTGGCTCAGAAGCCGAGGCCTGCGTATTTGTTCTTGAACTTCGACACGCGGCCGCCGGCGTCCATCAGGCGGGTGCCGCCACCGGTCCAGGCGGGGTGCACGCTGGGGTCGATGTCGAGCGACAGAGTGTCGCCTTCCTTGCCGTAGGTCGAGCGCATCTGCACGATGGTGCCGTCCGTCATCTTGACGTCGATCACGTGATAGTCGGGGTGGATGTCGTTTTTCATCTGATCCGCTCCTCTTAGACGCGCGCGTCTGATTTGGGTTTGTAGGTGGTGTCCTCTGCGATCCGGGCGGATTTGCCGCGACGCGAGCGCAGGTAGTAGAGCTTGGCGCGGCGCACACGGCCACGGCGGACAACGGTGATGCTGTCAATGTTGGTCGAGTAGAGCGGGAAGACACGTTCCACGCCTTCGCCGAAGGAAATCTTGCGCACGGTGAACGACCCGGCGATGCCTGCGCCGTTCTTGCGGCTGATGCAGACGCCTTCGAAGTTCTGGATCCGGCTGCGCGACCCTTCGGTCACCTTGAAGCCGACGCGCACGGTGTCACCGGCTTTGAAATCGGGGATGTCTTTCCCCAGCGAGGCGATCTGTTCGGCCTCGAGCTGTGCGATCAGGTCCATCTGATCAACTCCTATGCTGCTTGCGGTTTCATCCGCAAAGGTGGTTGCGCGATACAGAGAGCTCTTGGTCTTCGTTCGGGTTCATGGTGCCCATGCCCGCCAGAGATCAGATCGTCATGTCCTTGTCCGGGTGCTGCCGCGGTGCCGTTTCGCGGGGCTCCCGCCGAAGCGGTCGGGAATCACGAAAGGCGGGCCTGCGCCCGGAATGGGCGGGTCATATGGGGGATGGCACAGGAAATCAAGCGTTGCGTGGCCTGTGAGGCCGGGAAAATGAGTATTTTCGGAACAATGAAAGGGATTTGCCTCATTCGACCGGGGTTCCGAGGGCCACGATGGCAAGGCCCAGCAGCGCCAGAAGGAAAAACCCTGTTGCGGGCAGGTGGCCGCGGGGCTGTGTCCAGGCGCGCCGCGCGGCCAGCAGCGCCTGCATCGCATAGTAAAGCGCGAAGGCGCGGGAGGCATAGCCGATGATCTCGAACACGCTGAGCGTCCAGGTCATGCCCACGCCGATGGCCGCCAGCAGAGCATAGCCCATCCGCGCGCTCATCCGGCCGCGGGTCAGTTCGGCCAGCAAGCCGCCCGAGCCGCCGGTGTCGGCCACCGCGGCGCTGAACTGTGCGCTGAGTGCGGCGATGATGAGCAGCGTCGGCAGGACCGGGTCGATCCCGGCCATCATGCCGATGATCGCGGTTTCGGAGACCGGCCCGGTGTCGGGCAGAAACAGCGCGCAGAGCAGCAGAGCGTAGGCGATATAGACGGCCCCCGAGATCCATTGCGCGGTGCGCATGGAGGCGATGCGCGTGGGCGCGTCATATTCATCGCCCAGATAGCGAGAGGTCTCGAACCCCTGCACGGTCACGAGCAGGCCGAAGATCAGCGTTATCGCGGCCCAGCCTTCGATCTGGGCGGGCGAGTAGATCAGCGCGCCCGTCACGCTGCGTTCGGCAAAGACCCAGGCCAGACCGGCGAGCAATCCGGTGATGATGGCAAGCTTGAGGCTGACCGAGGCTTTCTCCATCCATTCCAGGGCGCCGAAGCCCCGGGTGAGGCCGGTGATCAGGATCAGCGCAAAAATGCCCGTGGTCACAAGTTCGGCGGCATGTGCGATGGGGGCCGCGGCGAGGCTCATGGCGAAGGCGCCGAAGAGGTTGAGATAATAGGCCACCGAGATCACATAGGCGAAGGCAAGCACCCAGTCGGCCAGCATCTCGCCCCACCCGTCGAGCCGAGATGGGGGCAAGGCCTGCGCATCGAGATAGCGGATGTTGAACCGGATCGCCGCGCCGAAGGCATAGGCCAGCAGACAAAGCGCGACCATGCCCAAGGGCGCCCAGGTGCCATAGGCGCCATGCAGGATCGGGCCGAGCACCAGAAAGCCGCTGCCGATGATCGAGGCGAGCGGCGTGACCGTGGCGCGCCAATGGGTGGCGCGGGAAAGGCGCGGATGGATCAGCAGCACCCCGGCGAGCAGGGTGGCGAACAGGATGACAGCGCTCAGCATGGGTTCGGGCCTTTATCGCAGGGCGGCGGCTGCATCGGAGGCGTTACTCATCCGTCCCGTGTTTCGCGGCGAGGTGCGCCTGCCACAGGTCGGGGCGGCGGGCGCGGGTCAGCGCCTCCGATTGCGCGCGGCGCCACTGGCCGATTTTGCCGTGATCGCCGGACAGAAGCACCTCGGGGATGGCGTGGCCCTGCCACTCGGCCGGTCGGGTGTATTGCGGGTGTTCCAGCAGGCCGGCGGAAAAGCTTTCCTCCTCGGTTGAGGCCTCGTTGCCGAGGATGCCGGGACGCAGGCGGATGGTGGCGTCAAGCAGGGCCTGCGCCGCGATCTCGCCGCCGGTGAGGACGAAATCGCCCAGAGAGACCTCGGTGATGCCGTAATGGTCGATCACGCGCTGGTCGAGCCCTTCGAAGCGGCCACAGATGAGGCTCACGCCCGGCCCATCCGCCAGTTTTTGCGCCATGGCTTGCGTGAAGGGGGTGCCGCGCGGGCTGAGATAGATCAGCGGTGCGCCTGCCGGGGCGAGTTTGAGAGCATGGTCGATGGCGCGGCCCATGACATCGGCGCGCAGGACCATGCCCGCACCGCCGCCTGCCGGGGTGTCATCGACGTTGCGGTGTTTGCCCTCACCGAAGGGGCGCAGGTCGATGGCGTCGAGCTGCCAGAGCCCGTCCTTGAGGGCGCGCCCGGTCAGGCTTTCGCCCAACACGCCGGGAAAGGCCTGCGGCAGAAGCGTGATCACCTGCGCGCGCCAGACACCGGCGAGGCGCGGGTTGCCGTCGATCAGGCTGCGCGGGGCGAGCGAGGCGGTGATGGATTTGCGGCCATGAGAGCGGCTCGGGGTGTCGGGCATGTCGATGCGCCTTGTGGTCAGGTCTTTTGCGTCTTTGGCCCGAGGGGTGCGCGCGGGTCAAGCCCCGGGGCCGTCGGAGCGGGGCGCGCGGTGGGTGTAGCCCAGCCGGCGATGGGCGCGGATCACCTCGCGCTTGGCGTCGGCGAGGGCGGTATCGTCCAGATCGGAACGGTTGAGCGCCAGAAGCTCCTCGGCGGCGCCGTCGGGCTGCACGTTATGCGCAGGCAGAGGGGCGATATCGTCGGTCGGGATGCCCAGCAGGTCAAGGGCCGCACCGAGCGGGCCAAGCGGGGTGGCGCCGCAGTTTTCGATGGGGGTGTGGGTGACCCGGGCGCGGGGGCCGAGCCGGTCGGCCACGGCGCGCACCACATCGCCAAGCCGCGCCGCATGAGTGAGGGTGACGCGGTACTCCTCGAACTCCTGTGTCAGGCGCAGGGCGCGCAGGTTCTGCCAGTAGACGCTGCGCTGCCAGTCGCGGGCGGTGCGGGTGGTGTACCAGATGGTCACCTCGGCGTCCGGGCCGAAATGGCTGCGCAGCACGGCGGTGGCCACGTTCATCAGGGGCGGGGCGGCGTCATAGCCCGCAACGCCGTGATGGCCGGGGATGTAGCCGCTGAGATCCTCGGCGCTGATCAGCAGCGCGCGGGGGTCGGAAGGGTCCAGCGGCTCGACCGCCTCGGCCAGCCGCTCGGCGAAGCTGCGCAGGAGGGTCATGTCGGGCTGGGCGGAAAACTTGCGCGCGGCCCGGGCGGCCTCGATCACATCCGCGGTGACCATCAGGCGCAGATGCGGTGCAAGCACATCCATCCGCGCCTCGGCTCCGCGTTGCAGGCTGGAGGTGCCTGTCTTGTGAAAGCCCGGATGCAGCAGGATGCGCATCGCTCAGAACAGCCCGTCCGGCGGGTCGGCGACGATGCGCCCTGCGGCGAGATCGACAGTGGGCACCGCCTCAAGCGTGAAGGGCAGAAGCACGGTGTCCTTCAGGCCCGGCCCGTGGATTTCGAGCAGGTCCGAGGCGCCGTGATTGAGCACGGATTTCACACGGCCCAGCAGCGTGCCGCCGGTGTCGTAGACCTCAAGCCCGATCAGATCGGCATGGTAATATTCATCGTCCGGCAGGGTGGGGAGCTGTGCGCGCTCGGCATAGAGCCGGGTGCCGCGCAGGGCATCGGCCGCTTCCTTGCTGGTGATGCCGGAAAGCCGGGCAAGCAAGCCGTTCTTGGTCTGGCCGGTGAGCGTGATGGTGAAGCGCTGTGTGCCGTCCTCGGTGCTCAGAGCGCCATAGGCGGCGATGTCTTCGGGCTGGGCCGTGAAGCTTTTGAGCCGCACCTCGCCGTGGACGCCGAAGGCGCCGGCGATGGCCCCGATGCAGATCGGATCATCCATGGGCGGTCTCCTCGGTGCAGGTCGGCCCCGGGTTCAGGGCCAGGCTGGCGCATTCGGTGCCGGACTGGGTGCGTTCATAGAACACACCGGCGATGAAGGCGCCGCCGCAGAGCAGGATCAGCCGAATGGGTTTCAAGAGCAGGCTCATCGCACCTCCAGGGGCACATGCGCGCGCCGGGTTTCCCAGCCCGCGCGCTCCAGCTCGGGCGTGTCGGCCTCGGCCTCGGGCCAGCCGATGCAGAGATAGGCGACAAGCGCCCAGTCTTCGGGCACGGCCAGGTCGCGGCAAAGCCGGTCGGGGTCGAGCACCGAAACCCAGCCCACGCCAAGCCCCTCGGCCCGCGCGGCGAGCCAGAACTGGGTGATTGCGGCCACCACGGAATAGCGCCGCATCTCGGGCATGGTGCGCGCACCCAGCCCGGCGCCCTTGTCGGTCGTCTCGTCGCTAAAGACCGCCAGTTGCACTGGCGCCTCCTGCATGCCCGAGAGCTTGAGGCGGCTGTAGAGCGCCGCCTTGTCACCGCCGTAGCCCGCCAGCGCCTCGGCATTGGCGGCCGAGAAATTGGCGAGCGCGGCGGCACGCATTCCGGCGCTGTCGAGCCGGACAATCCGCCACGGCTCGCTCAGCCCCACGGAGGGGGCCAGCGCGAAGGCGTCAAGGCACCGGGTGAGCAGCGCCTCGTCCACGGGACCCGTGCGAAAGCGGCGCACATCGCGCCGCCAACGCATGAGATCCCGCAGTTCCGCCTGAAACGAGGCCGAAAAGCGCGACATGCTCGGAAGCCTGTCGCTTAGCTTTCCGCGTTTTCTTCGGCGGCTGCGTCTTCAGCGGGTGCCGCGTCTTCGGCAGGGGCGTTGGCGGCCTCTTCGGCGGCAGCGGCCTTGGCGGCTTTCTCTTCGAGGCGTTCCTTGGCCTTGGCGCCGGGCTCGCCTTTCTTGAGGTTGGCGCGCTCTTTCTTCTCGATCGTGCCGGCGGCTTCGAGGAAGCGGCTGACGCGGTCGGTCGGTTTGGCGCCCTGGTCGAGCCAGTACTGCACGCGCTCCATGTCCATCTTGACGCGGTCTTCGCTGTCTTTCGGCAGAAGCGGGTTGTAGGTGCCCAGCTTCTCGATGAAGCGGCCATCGCGCGGCATGCGGCTGTCAGTGGCCACGATGCGGTAGAAGGGGCGTTTCTTGGAGCCGCCACGGGCGAGACGGATTTTCATAGCCATTGTTGAGTTCTCCTTTTGAATGGCGTGGGATGGTGCGTGAAATCACGCACCCTACGATTGGTGTTTCTTGTGGTGCTGGATGACTTCGCCAATGATGAAATTCAGGAAATTCTTGGCGAATTCCGGGTCGAGATCGGCATCGAGCGCCATGCGCTGAAGCCGCTCGATCTGCTGGCTTTCGCGCAGCGGATCGGAGGGGGGAAGGGCGTGTTCGGCCTTGAGACGGCCCACGGCCTGTGTGTGCTTGAACCGCTCGGCCAGGGTATAGACGAGCACGGCATCGAGCCGGTCGATGCTGTCGCGATGCTCTTTCAGGAGCTCGGCGGCGCGGGAGGATGCGTCAGTCAATGGGCATTCCTTTCGGTTTGAAGAGCGGATCGCAGTAATGGCTGATTTCCAGCTCGATCCCGTCGGCGAGCTGGCCGGATTTGAGCCGCTCGGGCGAGGGGTGGCGATAGACCGCGTCATTGCCGTCGATGGTGGCGGCGTCGTGGTCCTTGACGCAGCCCAGCCGCTCGGCCAGGCGGATACTGTCGAGGTTCTTGGGGTCGATATAGCTGACCGCCCCGTCCCAGCCGCAATGGGCATAAAGATGTTTACGCACCGCGTGGGTGGCCTCGAGCGCGTAGCCGTGGCCGGCCTCATTGGGCCAGATGATCCATGCGATCTCGCGTTCGGGCCATTTGGCCGGGAACCAGCCGCCGGCCATGCCGAGGGTCTTGTCGGTCGCCTTGTCGTGGATCATCCACATGCCATAGCCGCGAATGTTCCAGTGGCCGATCTCGGCGGCATAGAGCATCCAGGCCTCATACGGGTTCAGCGGCCCGCCCATGAAGCGCGAGCGGTAGGAGCTGAACGTGGCCTTGAAATCGGGATAATCCTCAGCCTCGGGCCCGCGCAGGATCAGGCGGCGCGTTTCGAGCACGGGAATGTTTTGTGTTGCCATTACACGTCCTCCGGGCTGGGGTGGCGATAGACCAGGGCCGGCGTGTCGCCCTCGGGATAGGTCACGTTACCCGAGCGGATGGCGCCGAGCCGCTCGGCCACGGCGACGGAGCGCGCATTGCCGGGGGCGATGTAGCTGACAAGCTCGGGCAGGCGCAGCGTGCCGAAGGCGTAGTCGCGCACCGCTTCGGCGGCCTCGGTCGCGTAACCCTGGCCTTCCTGCGCTTCGATGAGCAGATAGCCCAGTTCGGGGGCCTGATCACCGGGTTCGGCCCCGATCAGGGCAAAACCTATGGGCGCGCCCGTTCGGGTGAGCGTGATGGTCCAGCCGCCATGGCCCCGCAGCATCCAGCAGGAGGCGAGCGTGGCGAAGTCATACCAGGCTTCATCGCGCGTCATCGGGCCGCCGATGCCCTTGCTGCGCGGGCCGCAGGCGATTTCGGCATAAAGCGCGAAATCGGCGGCTTGAGGCGCGCGCAGGGTCAGACGCTCGGTGGTCAGCACCGGCACCAGCGCGGCGAAGCGCGCGGCCATCCCGGCGGCGGTGCCGGTGGGGTTGGTTTCGCAATACATGCTCATGCCAGCGCCTCCGGGCCGGGGTGGCGGAAGGTGAGCGTGCCCTCCCAGTCGGGCAGGTCCGGCAGCTTTGCGTCGCTGTCCAGCGTGCAGCCAAGCCGCTTGGCCAGAGCGATGGAGCGGGCATTGTCGGGGTCGATATAGCTGATCAGGGTGGACCAGCCGAGATCCCGATAGGCATGGGCGCGCACGGCAAGGGCGGCCTCGTGGGCGAAGCCCTGGCCTTCATGCGCGGGGGACCACAGGCCCCAGCCCAGCTCGGGCTCGTGATAGCCGCCGGGGCAGATCAGCCCGGCATCGCCGATGGCCTCATCGGTGCCCTTGAGGCAGATCGTAAAGAGGCCATAGCCCCGGATCGCCCAATGTCCGATCTGAACCGCGCAATGGTCCCAGGCGGCGGCGCGCGAGAACGGCCCGCCCATGTAGCGGGTGCGCGGCTGCATCAGGAAGTCCACACCGGCCTCCATATCCTGCGGCGCGAAGGCGCGCAGGGTGAGGCGGGCGGTTTCCAGCACCGGGGTCTTGGCGGCGGCCTGTATCATGCGTAGGCCTCCGGGTTGCCGTCAGCGTCGGCCACAAGGCCCAGATCGGCGGGCGAGGGGTGCCGGTAAAGCTGCTCGGCGCCCATGTGTACATTGTCATATTCACGTTCGAACCAGGCGCCCAGCCGTTCGGCCAGCGCCACGGAGCGGGTGTTGCCCGGCACGATATTGGAGGTGAGCGTGGTGAAGCCAAGATCGGTATAGGCCCATTCGCGCACGCGGGTGGCGGCCTCGAAGGCGATGCCCTTGCCCTCATAGCCCTCATAGACGACCCAGCCGATCTCGGGCTCGGGCCAGCCTTCGGGCGCCCAGATGCCGCTGAGGCCGCAGGGTTTGCCCGAGGCTTTCTCTTCGATCGTGAAATAGCCATAGCCGCGCAGGGCCCAGTGGCCCAGGTTGCAGGCGAACCAGCGCCACGCCTTGGAGCGGTTCTCTTCGGTGCCGAAGCCCGCGGAGCGCACCGGATCGGTGGCGAAGGCGCAATAGGTGTCGAAATCGCCTGCTTCGGGCGCGCGCAGGATCAGATGCTCGGTTTCGAGCCGGGGGATGATCAGAGCGGTTGTCACAGGGCTGTCTCCCGCGGGAAGGCATAGATGTCGCGGGTGACGCCATCGGGAAAGACCTGGCGGTCGATCCTGGTGCCGCCGAGGCGCTGGGCCAGGCGGTGGGCGGGCGTGTTGTGGTCACGCATGAAGGTGCGGACCTGATCCCAGCCAAGCGTGTCATAGGCATAGGCGATGATCGCGCGGCTGGCCTCGGAGGCGAAGCCCTTGCCGCGTACGGCGGGCATGAGCCACCAGGTCAGCTCGTGGCTGGGCCAGTCGTCATCGCGCACCAGGCCCGCGCCGCCCAGAACCGTCTCGTCACCGATGCGGCGCAGGAGCCAGACGCCAAAGCCCTTGGCCTTCCAATGTGCCATATCGGCGGCATGAATAGCGGCAACCTCGTCGGCGCTGCGCTGGCCTCGGTAGGCGCCGACGGTGGCGTCGGAGGCGGCATAGAACGCCCGGTAGGCGGGCAGGTCGTCCGGGGTGGGCGCGCGCAGGGTCAGGCGCTCGGTGGTCAGTTCGGGCAGGGCGGTCATGCGGGTGCCCCCCTGCGGACGAGGGCTGCGCTGAGCCCGCGCCAGCCCAGCATGCCGACGATCATCGCGCCGAGGAACACAAGCCCCTGCACGCCGCCATAGGAGAGCGAGGCCAGGGCCGGGCCGGGGCAGAGACCCGCGAGCGCCCAGCCAAAGCCGAAAAGCGCCGAGCCAGCAAGCAGGCGGCTGTCGAGCAGCGGGGTGGGCTTGGGCGGCAGCGGGGTGCCGAGGATTGCGTTGGTGCGGCGGGCCGCCACGCGCCAGGCCACCAGCATGGGCAGGATCGCACCGCCCAGCACGAAGGCCAGCGTCGGGTCCCAGGCGCCGAAGATGTCGAGCCAGCCCTGCACCTTGCGCGTGTCGGTCATGCCCGACAGCATCAGGCCCGCCCCGAAGAGACCACCGGCAAGACAGGCAAAGACGAGGCGCATCAGATCACCTCCAGCAGGTGCCGGGCGATCAGCATGGTGACCATGCCCGCGCCGAGATAGACCAGCGTCGCCACGATCCCGCGCAGGGAGAGGCGCGAAATGCCGCAGACGCCATGCCCGGAGGTGCAGCCATTGGCCATGCGCGTGCCGAGGCCCACGGCGAGACCGGCGATCATCACAACAGCCCAATTGCCGGTCAGGTGGGTTTCGGGGGCGTGGCCCGCGAGCATCACCAGCGCGGGAAGACCGATCAGCCCGGCAAGAAAGGCGAGCCGTTCGGCCAGGCTGGACCAGCCGGAGCCGTCCACGACGCTGCCCAGAATCCCGCTGGCGCCCATGATGCGGCCATTGACCAGCAGGAAAAGCGCGGCGGCGCCGCCGATCATCAGCCCGCCGATCAGGCCGTATATCCAAGCGATCTGGATCATGACGTGATCCAGCGGTCGCGCTGCCGCGCGTCTTTTATGCAGGCAGTGGCGAGGCGACGCGCAGCACAGAAGAGCGGTGCCTTTGCCACGGGCGCAAGCCTCCGGCGGGGGGTGAACGGCGACAAGGATACACTCTGAGGGAGCGTTTCAGCCGTGAACGGGCGGAGCCCTATGGAGCAGAAAGATGAAAGCATGGGCTTACTTCTTCTTGCCGAAGCCGGAGAGGCCCGGGGGCAGGGAGAGCCCGCCGCCGCCCAGGCCCGGAAGACCGCCGCCGGGCAGGCCCTTGCCCATTTGCTTGGCGGCCTGTTCGAGGGCTTTTGGGTCCATGCCCGCCATATCCTCGGGCGAGGGGCCGCCTTTGCCGAACATGCCCTTCATCGCCTGTTTGAGCATCCCGCCTTTGCCCATCTTGCCCATCTTCTTCATCATGTCGCCCATCTGGCGCTGCATCTTGAGAAGCTTGTTCAGCTCGGAGACTTCCAGCCCGGCACCACGCGCGATGCGTTTTTTGCGGGAGGCCTGCAGGAGTTTGGGATTGGCGCGCTCTTTCTTGGTCATCGAATTGATCAGCGCGATCTGGCGCGACAGCATCTTGTCGTCGATGCCGGCCTCGTCCATCTGGCCTTTCATCTTGCCCATGCCGGGCATCATCGACATGACCCCTTCCATGCCGCCCATCTTCTGCATCTGTTCCAGCTGCATCTTCAGGTCGTTCATGTTGAACATGCCCTTCTGGAAGCGCTTCATCATCTTTTCGGCCTGTTCGGCCTCGATGGTTTCCTGCGCTTTTTCCACAAGGGAGACGATATCGCCCATTCCGAGAATACGGCCCGCGATGCGCTCGGGCTCGAAGGTCTCGATGGCGTCCATCTTTTCGCCCAGGCCGACGAAGCGGATCGGCTTGCCGGTGACGGCGCGCATCGACAGGGCCGCGCCGCCGCGCCCGTCGCCGTCCATCCGGGTGAGCACGACGCCGGTGACGCCGATCTTGTCGTCGAACTCGGTGGCGACGTTGACCGCGTCCTGACCGGTCAGGCCATCGACCACCAGCAGGGTTTCGCGCGGATTGGCGACATCGCGCACGGCGGCCGCCTGGGCGATCAGCTCCTGGTCGATATGCAAGCGCCCGGCTGTGTCGAGCATGTAAACGTCATAGCCACCAAGGCCGGCTTGCGTCTTGGCGCGTTTGGCGATGGCCACGGGGTCTTCGCCCTTGACGATGGGCAGGGTATCGACGCCGATCTGGGTGCCGAGGATGGCAAGCTGCTCCATGGCCGCGGGGCGGTTCACGTCGAGCGAGGCCATGAGCACGCGCTTGCCCTCGCGTTCCTTGAGGCGCTTGGCGAGCTTGGCGGTGGTCGTCGTCTTGCCCGAGCCCTGCAGGCCGACCATCAGGATCGGCGCGGGCGGGTTGTCGATCTTGAGCTTGCCGGGATCGTCGGAGCCGGTCAGCGTCTCAACGAGGGCGTCATGCACGATCTTGACGACCTGCTGGCCGGGGGTGACCGATTTGGTGACCGCCTGGCCGGTGGCGCCGTCCTGCACACGTTTGATGAAGTCGCGCGCGACGGGCAGGGACACGTCGGCCTCAAGCAGGGCGACGCGGACCTCGCGCAGGGCGGATTTGACATCATCCTCGGAAAGCGCGCCTTGCTTGGTGAGCCGGTCGAATACGCCGGACAGGCGGTCTGAAAGACTTTCGAACATGTGCGGCCTCCTTGGCGCGGTTTCTGGTCTGCCCCATCATATAGGAAGGAGCGGTTCAAACGATAAGCGCCCCCACGGGCGCAACGCGCTGGTGGAGGGCGATCCCGGCCAAAGGCCAAGGGACCGGAAGCGATGAACTTCCGGAAGTTGGCCTGCGTTTATGGGGGAAAGGGCCGTGAGTCAAGCGTTGGTGCACCGGGGCGAGGCGGGCTATTCTGCTGCTCGAAGATTCAAGGAATTTGAGCATGGAAGCACTTGTCCTGATTTTTGCCGAGATTCTGCTGGCCTGTCTGGCGCCGCTGCTGGCGCTTGCCGGGGCCGCGTTGGCCGTGGTGCTGGAGGCGGTGCTGGGTTTTCTGGCGCTGGTCTTCGGCGGGGTGTTCGAGGTCTGGCGCGAGAGCCGCAGGATGAAGAGGGAGGCGGCCGGACGCGCACCGAAAGCGCCACGCAAACCGCTTGTTCCGCGAAAGGTCGTGCATTGGGCGGCGGGCGGTCTTGTGGCGCTGGGTGCTGTTGGGGTTCTGGCGTCGGTTCTCTTCATGCAGCCCATCCTGCGCTATGTGATGGACACGGCGAGCGCCAGGGCGGGGGCCGAGATCCGCTTTGAGCGGGCGGACGGGATGCTGCTGACCGGGGATGTGACGCTTTACGGGATCACGGCCAGACGCGCGGCACCAGAGGGGCTGGGGTTTGACATGGCAATTGCCCGGCTGGACGCGGAGGTGGATGTGCTGACCTTGCTGAGCCGCACCCCGGTGATCAGCCTGGCGCGGGTGGACGGCGTGACCGGCACGGTCAGCCCGCCCCGGCGCGACCCGGACAAGCCCAGGCCGGAGAAGAAGGAAAAACGCCCCTTCGTGATCACGCAGGTGGATGTGAAGGACGTGGCGCTGGAGATCAGGCCGAAAGGCTCGGAGGCTTATCCGCTGGTGATCGAGACGGCGGAGGTGGCCCCGTTCCGAAGCTCCACGGCGCTGTTCAGCCTGCTGTTCCGGTCCAACATGGTGGCGCAGATCGCGGGGCAGGACCTCAGGGTGGAGACGGCGCGGCTGACGGACCGTGGCCGCGAGACGCGGTGGCTGTTTGAGGATGTGGAGGCCGAGAAGTTGCAGCTTCTGGTGCCGAAGGCGCCGCTGACCTGGTTCTCGGGCGGACGCCTGACCGCCCGCGTCGAGGATCGCTGGAGCCTGTCGGATGATTTTGTCGATATGGACTGGCGGATCGTTCTTGAAGATGTGCGCATTCAGGTGCCGCGCGAGGCGGGCCGGACCGAGAAGCTTTTGGGCGGGGCGCTGGCCAAGCTGGTGGCGGCACAAGGCGGAAATGCAGATTTCGCGTATCGGCTGGAGCTTGACCCGGAGCAGATCAGGGCGCTGCGATCCGGTGATCTGGATCAGTTCTGGGACACGGTGCTGGGCGGGTTTCTCAAGTTCGGTGCGAAGGATGGCGCGGATGAGGACGAAAAGGCGGAAGAGGCCGGGGAGGAGGACAAGCCCGGGGCGCTCGACAAGCTGAAGAACCTGCTGAAGAAGGATGAGGCGGCGGATTAGGGCTCTGCGTCCCGGACCTGTGGTCGCTGAGGTCCCGGGTCAGGCCCGGGACGGGTGTCCGGCCTGTCCGGATCCGTCGCGGAGCCACCAGTTGTTGATCGCCGCGACCATGGCCTCGGGGCCGTTGCCGGAGGTGTAGTAGCTGTGCAGCGGCACGGTCTGATCGGCCGATTTGCCGCGCAGGATCAGAACGGGGCGGGTGAGGGCCTGACCGTTCTGGCCGGTGCTTTGTTCGATGCGGGCCTCGATCAGCCGGGAGAGCCTGTGACTGGCCTCGCGGCGCCTGAACACGGAGACGCGCCGGATGGTGATGCGGTCCTGGCTGCGGTCGAAGACGAATTGCAGGCGGCGGGCGAAAAGCTCCAGCGCCATGAGCCACAGGCCGCCGCCGACGATGATGAAGAGGGCGGAGAAGAGCCACCAGAGTGGATCGGGTGACAGGCCCAGCGGGACGAGGCCGATGCCCACGAAAAGCACGATCAGGCAACTCAGCCCGATGGCGAGCGCCCAGGGGATATGATCGAGGATCAGCGTGTCGTGGCTGTCGTGAGTGACCTTCATGACGCGAGCCTAGCGCGCGATGCCGTCGCGCGCAAAGGGCGCCGCTCGTCACGCCCTTGCATGCGTGCCTCGCTGAGGGGGTGACGAGCGACGGGGGGGCTGGCCCGGAAGCGGGGTCAGGCGGCGAGGCGGGCGATGGCGTCCTCGGCGGATTGCGCGGCGCGCTCGGCGTCGATCATCTGTTCATCGGCGGAAACGAGTGTCACATCGGTGATGCCGATGAAGCCGAGAATGTGCCGCATGTACCCGGTGGCGAAGTCGATGTCGGAGCCGACTTTCGTGCCGCCAGAGGCCACAGCGAGGATGGCGCGTTTGCCGTTCAGCAGCCCTTCGGGCCCGGCTTCGGTATAGCGGAAGGTGACACCGGCGCGGGCGATCTGGTCGATCCAGGCCTTGAGCGCGGTGGGGATGCCGAAATTGTAGACCGGCACGCCGATGATCAGCACATCCGCCGCCTTGATCTCGGCCACCAGTTGATCCGAAAGCGCTAGCGCGGCGCGCTGGGCCGGGGTGCGATCCGCTTCGGGCGTGAAATTCGCATTGACCCAGTTTTCGTCGATCTGGGGCAGGGCGGAGGACAGGTCTCGGCGGGTGAGCGCGCCGCCGAGCCGTTCGGCGATCCGGGTGGTCAGGGCGCGGGTGGTGGAGCCCTGCATACGGGCGGAGCTGTCGATCTGAAGAAGGGTCTGTGTCATCGGGTGATCCTCTGATGGGTCTGATTATGTGGATGGGGTGGATATTGTATATTGCAAATATCAACACAACCTTGGATATTGCGGGTATAAATGTGCGTATTTGCAGAGAGTGACGAGGGCTGATCACATGGATAACTGGGATGAGATCCGGACCGCTTACCATGTGGCCCGAGTGGGCACGGTCAGCGGCGCGGCAGAGGCGCTGGGGGTGCATCATGCGACGGTGATCCGGCATATCGACGCGCTGGAGGAGCGGCTTGGCACCAAGCTGTTTCAGCGTCATGCGCGCGGCTACACTCCCACGGAGGCGGGTGAGGACCTGCTGCGCGTGGCCCAGGCGACGGATGACCAGTTCAGCCAGCTTGCGGGGCGGCTGAAGGGGCGCGGCAACGAGGTGGGCGGTGAGCTTGTGGTCACGTCGCTGGGGGGCTACAGCCCGCTGCTTGTGCCGATCCTGACGGAGTTTCAGGCCGAGTATCCGGAGATCATCGTGCGCTATCTGACCAGCGACCGGCTGTTCCGGCTGGAATATGGCGAGGCGCATGTGGCGATCCGGGCCGGGCGCGCCCCGGATCAGCCGGATAACGTGGTGCAGGCCTTCACCACGCAGCAGACCACGCTTTATGCCAGCCAGTCCTATGTGGACAGGTATGGCTGCCCCAAGAACTGGGACGAGTTTCACAAGCATCGGTTTGTCGGGGCGGATGATCCCAAATCGCGCGCGCCCTTCGCGGCTTGGATGCGAGAGCATGTCCCGGCGCAGAACATCGTCTTCCGCAGCGGCGACGTGCATGCGCAGCGCCGCGCCATTCAGGAGGGGGCGGGGATCGGCTTTATGTCGGTGCTGCATGCGCGCGAGGTGGGCGGGCTGATCGAGGTGACCGAGCCGCGCGAGGACTGGGCGGTGCCGCTGTGGCTGGTCACGCATATGGATCTGCACCGGACTACGAAAGTGCAGGCCTTTCTGACCTTTCTCAAGGCGCGGGTCAGGGAGTTGGATGCCGCATCATGAGTGACCGGTTGCGCGGCCATCTGGCCATGCTGGCCTTTTCGGGGCTGATTGCGGGCTCGTTCGCGCTGGGGTCGATGGCGGCGCCGCATATCGCGCCGATGGCGCTGAATGCGGTGCGCTTCGTATTGGCCTCGGTGCTGCTTGGGGTGCTGGCGTGGTCCTATACGGGTATCGACCGCAGCGCCTTTGCCGCGCCCTGGCGCTATCTGGCGATGGGCGCGTCGATGGCGATCTATTTCGTGCTGATGTTCGAGGGGTTGAAGACGGCGCCGCCGGTATCGGCCGCGGCGGTTTTTACGCTGACGCCGATCATTTCGGGGGCCTTCGGCTATGTGCTGCTCCGGCAGGTGATGACACGGCGCATGGCGCTGGCGCTGGCGGTGGGCGGCGCGGGGGCGCTTTGGGTGATCTTCCGCGCCGACTGGCAGGCGTTTCTGCGGTTTCAGGTGGGGCGGGGCGAGGCGGTCTATTTCGTCGGAGTCATTGCGCACGCGCTTTACACGCCGCTGGTGCGCAAGCTGAACCGGGGGGAGAAACCGGTGGTTTTCTCTTTCGGGGCGATGGTGGCGGCGGCGCTGCTGCTGGTGGTGGCAGGCGGGCGCGACATGCTGGCCACGGATTGGGTCAGCCTGCCCGCGATCGTCTGGATCACCATCGCCTATACGGCGGTCGCGGCAACGGCGGTGACGTTTGTCTTGCTGCAATACGCCACGCTGCGCCTGCCCTCGGCCAAGGTGATGGCCTATACCTATCTGACGCCAAGCTGGGTGATCTGCTGGCAAGCCGCGCTCGGGCACGGGCTGCCCTCGGGGCTGGTGGCGGTGGGCGTGGGGCTGACGGTGGTGGCGCTGGCGTTGCTGCTGAAGGATGAGTGAGGCCGGGTGCCCGGCGCCGGTCCGGGGCGGGGTCAGCCGGGGTTGGTGCCACTATAGACGATCAGCCGCGCGGGGATGCGCAGGCCGGTGTCGCCCTGATAGGGCGCCAGGGCGGATGCGACCGCAGACCTGATGGCGGCAAGATCGGCCTCCGTGCCATTTTTTTCGCGCATGAGCCGGGTGGCCGGGCCGACCGTCGCGGCCATGTCGGCGGCGTCGGGCAGGGTTTGCGGCGGCAGCAGATCGGCCTCGATGCGCGTGCCGGTGGCCTCGGCCCAGCCTGCATCGCGCAGGATGCCGGTGACACGGTCCACGTCCTTGAAGGCCATGGGGCCGGGCGCGTGCGGGTCCAACGGCTCGGGGCGGCCGAGCCGGTCCATCGCGGCCTGCATCGGCAGCATGAACCACGGGTTTTCCGGTGCGCCCTGCCAGCACAGCATGGCGAGGCGCCCGCCCGGGCGCGTGGCGGCACGCAGGTTCTGGAAGGCGGCGACGGGATCGTCGAAGAACATGACGCCGAAACGGGAGAAGACCAGATCGGCCGCGCCGGGGGCAAAGTCGTGCACCTGCGCGTCCCCCAGAAGATAGGTGATATTCGAGCGGCTTTCGGCTTCGCCCCGTGCCCGCGCCATGTCGAGCAACGGACCGGCGATATCGAGCGCGGTGACATGGCCGCCTTCGCCGACCGCGGCGGAGAGTTTGAGGCAGCTTGCCCCGGTGCCGCAACCGATATCGAGCACCCTCTCGCCCTCGCGCGGTGCGGCATGGGCCAGCAGGGTGTTGAGCGGCTCCGACAGAAGCTGATCCATCGCGGCCTGATGGGTGATCCAGCTTTGGCCGGAGGTGCTCCAGTATTCGGCTTGCCCGGAATTGGGGGTCTCGGTCATGTCACAGGGTCCGGCTGGGAATGGTGCGTGAAATCACGCACCCTACGGAGGAGGTATGAGATGGTGCGCGGCATCATAGGGCGGCCCGTCAGTCGACGGCGCGGATGAGCTTGCGCTCGAGCACGCGCAGAACGGTCCTGAGATCGGAGCCGCGTTTGAGGATCTGGCCGTCCATGCCGATCACCGCATACTGGCCTTGCCGCCCGCGCAGTTTGGGGCGTTTCTCAATCCGGTAGAGCGGATGTTCGGCGGTACGCCGGAAGACCGAAAACACGGCCACATCGCGCAGGCAGGAAATGCCATAGTCGCGCCATTCCCCGGCCGCCACCATACGGCCATAGAGCGACAGGATCACGCTCAGCTCGGTGCGGTGAAAGGCGACGGTTTCGGCGCGTCCGGAGAGGGGAAGGGAGGTCGGAGACTGAAAGCTCATGCGCTCAGATTTGCGCTATCGGGCTGGCAAGGCAAGTGATTTCTTGGACGTGTCACGGTTTGATAATCCGCTTTGAGCCCTTTGCAGACATGTGATGTGTGCGCATTGCGCGGCTCAGGGCCTGGAAAACCAGAAGGCGGCTCTGTTCGCCGGTCGAAATTTCAAACGCAGACAGTGCCGATGTCACTCAGCCGCACCAGAGCCGCCCGATATCGCCATTGCGGTTCACATCCACATTCAGCCGGTCGGGGCGGTGATCCATCGTCACGGCCTGACCGGGATAGATCACGCGCACATCGCCGGGGGCGGCGTCAAAGCTGTGGTTGGCCGCAGGTTCGCCCACGAGATCGGCAAACATGGCCTTGCCGCAGCTATCGTCGGGATCCGGCGCGGGGGCCGGGGCGGTGGTTTGCATGCATCCGGCCAGAAGAAGGCCGCAAAGGATGGCGTATCTCATGGCTGTCTGTCCTCCATGCCCTTGCGAGCAGGGTGCGCGCGCCGCGCAAAAGGTGCAAGCAATTGTTGAAACTCCGCGCCGTTTCGCCCATGGTCGGCTCAAACAGAATGGGAGGACAGATCATGCGGACCACAGCCGCCGTAGCCCTGGAAGCGGGCAAGCCGATGGAAATCATGGAGGTGAACCTCGATGGCCCGAAAGCGGGCGAGGTTCTGGTGGAGATCAAGGCCACGGGCCTGTGCCACACCGACGATTTCACCCTGTCGGGCGCGGACCCGGAGGGGGCCTTTCCGGCCATCCTGGGCCATGAAGGCGCGGGCGTTGTGGTCGAGGTCGGCCCTGGCGTGACCTCGCTGGAGCCGGGCGATCACGTGATCCCGCTCTACACGCCCGAGTGCCGTGAGTGTGAATACTGCCTCAACCCCAAGACCAACCTGTGCCAGAAAATCCGCGCCACGCAGGGCGCGGGCGTGATGCCCGACGGCACGTCGCGGTTTTCCATGCTCGATGGCACGCCGATCCTGCATTACATGGGCTGCTCGACCTTTTCGAACCATACGGTTCTGCCCGAGATCGCGCTGGCCAAGGTGCGCAAGGACGCCCCGTTTGACAAGATTTGCTATATCGGCTGTGGCGTGACCACCGGCATTGGCGCGGTGATCAACACCGCCAAGGTCGAGATCGGTTCGACCGCGATCGTCTTTGGTCTCGGCGGCATTGGCCTCAACGTGATCCAGGGCCTGCGGCTGGCGGGTGCGGATCAGATCGTGGGCGTCGACATCAACGACGGCAAGGCCGAGATGGCCACCCATTTCGGGATGACCCATTTCGTGAACCCCACCAAGGTGGATGGCGATATCGTGGCGCATCTGGTGGAGCTGACCGGTGGCGGCGGCGATTACACCTTTGATGCCACGGGCAATGTGACCGTCATGCGCCAGGCGCTCGAATCGGCCCATAAGGGCTGGGGCGAAAGCGTGATCATCGGCGTGGCGGGCGCCGGGCAGGAGATTTCCACCCGTCCGTTCCAGCTTGTGACCGGCCGGGTCTGGCGCGGGACGGCCTTTGGCGGCGCGTCGGGGCGCACGGATGTGCCCAAGATCGTCGACTGGTACATGGACGGCAAGATCGAGATCGATCCGATGATCACTCACACCCTGAAGCTGGAAGAGATCAACAAGGGCTTCGACATGATGCATGCGGGCGAAAGCATCCGCAGCGTGGTGGTCTATTGATCGGCTGACAGAGCTTCGGTTTCAGAGCTATGAGGGCGGCGCCGGAGACGGGGCCGCCTTTTTCGTATCCCGGGCATAGAGCGTGCGGCCCTGGCCGGGGCGGTGATCAGATGAAGCCGGTTTCGGACAGCTGCGCCTGAAGCGCGGCGATGTCCATCGGATCGGGCAGGCCGGAATGACGCGCGGTGCCGGTGAGCGCATCAATGCGGGTCAGTTTCACCTTTTCGAAGGCGGTGATCTGGTTGGCGATGGCCTGTACGGCCCGGTCGCGGGCGCGGCGCTGGATCAGACCGATCCGCGCGCCTTCCCGCATGGCGAAAGGCACCATGTGAAAGGCCGAGCCATCGCCGCCGACAATCACCTTGGCTGCGCGGTAGACCCGGATTTGCGCCGCGATACTGTGCCGTTGCGGGTGGAAAATCTCATAGCCCGCAGCGCGCATCATGCGTTCGATACGCTCTTCCTGGTCGACTTTCTGATGCCCGTGTTTCAGCTTGGAGCGGGAGATATAGATTTTCTCGGGTCCCTGTGCCGGGCAATTGGCGGCGATGCGGCCGCGGACATAGGTGCGGAATTCTTCGGTGCCGCTGGCCCAGTCCTGATGCCCAAATCCCTGCGCCGGGATCAGAAGCCGTTCCGCCACCAGCGGCACCTTCACCAGATGCAGCGGCATATCCACGCCCATGATCTCGAAAAAGGCCAGCAGGCGACGCCGCAGAACCGAGCCGAAATCGGTCTGTTGAAAGGGCAGCATGATCAGCCCGTCGAACCGCTCGTACCGGCCATCCATGGCCCAGACGCGCGCGATGCTTTCCATCAGGAAATGCCCGAAATGGTGCCGCCCCAGCCCGCCGAAGAGATAGGTGCCCTCAAGCCGGGCGGCGTCGCGCATATCCGGCAAGGCGGGTTGGGCGGTGAACCTGTCGTCGGAGATGCGGGTGCGCGACAGCTCGCAAAAGCTGCCATCGGGGCGGAAGACGCCGCATCCGAGCCCCTCGTCCTGCTCGACCGGGACGATCCGGGCCTCCTCCACCGGCTCGATGATGGGCGGCGGTAGCCGGTCCGGTGACAGCGGCGTCTGTACTGTCATGTCAACCGTGCTCATCCGGGTCCCCCTCGGCGGTGAGTTCGGATTGCAGGAACCGCTCGAACGCGTCCAGGTTGATCGCCTCGAACTGACCGAAGCTCTGCATCCAGATCGAGGCATCGCGCATCGCGTCCGGCTCCAGCTTGCACCATTTCACCCGTCCGCGCCGTTCCTGGCTGATCAGGCCCGCGCGTGATAGGATGTTGAGGTGTTTCGAGATCGCGGCAAGGCTCATCTCGAAGGGCTCGGCCACGTCGGTGACGGCCATATCGTCCTCCAGCAGCATCATCAGGATGGCGCGGCGGGTCGGGTCGGCCAGAGCAGCGAACTGCATGTCGAGCGGGTTGGTCATGTTGCGGCTCTATTGCGGCAAGGGCTGCGCCGCGTCAAGGCAGGGTTGATCCAGCTTAAGGTCGCCAGGTGTCGCCCGGTCTATACTCAGACGGTCAACAGGGAGGATCAAGGAATGTTCAAACGGATCATGGTGCCGGTCGATATGGCCACGGCTGACACGCTGACCCATGCGGTGGATGTGGCCGCCGACCTGGCAAAGCATTACGGTGCAACGCTGGGCCTGATCAGCGTGAGCGGCGGTCTTCAGGGGCGCGTGTCGCACTCGCATGAGCGTTACGGCGAGAAGCTCGCGGACTTCGCCGCCGAGATGGGCGCCCGCAATGACATCGAGATCGGCAGCCGGAACATCAGCGTGCCGGACCCGAGCGTGGAGGTGGATCAGGTGCTGCTGGAACAGATCGAGGCGCAGGAGGTGGACCTTGTCGTGATCGCGTCGCATCAGCCGAACTGGACCGATATTTTCGTCAACTCCCACGGCGGGCGGCTGGCGCGGCGGGCGCCGGTGTCGGTTTTCGTGGTGCGGGCCGGTGGCTAGGCGCGGTCCCGTGTTGCGAAAGGATCGTGGTCCGCGTCCCGGTGCCATGTGTATTCGGCCCAATCGGCGGCATTCTCGGCGGCGGGCCTGCCAAGCAGATGCGCGATAAGCGCCAGCGTCATGTCCATGCCGGCCGACACGCCGGATGAGGTCCAGAACCGGCCGTCCTCGACCCAGCGCGCATGATAGACCCAATCGACCCGGGGCCCGGTTTGCGTCACCCAGTCGAAGGCGCGTTTGTTGGAGGTGGCCCGCTTGCCGTCCAGCAGCCCGGCCCGCGCCAGAAGCGCGCTGCCGGTGCAGACCGAGGTGATGAACCGCGCAGCTTCGGCTTGCGCCTTCAGCCAGCCGAGCAGCGCCGGATTGTCCACCTCACGCCGCGTGCCCGCCCCGCCCGGGACCAGCAGGATGTCATACTGCGCCAGGTCGTCAAACCCGGCCTCCGCCACCGCCTGCCAGCCTTGCGCGCTGCGCACCGGGCCGGGCGCCTCGGCCACGAGCCGCATCTCGAACGCCGCTTCATGCATGCCAAATAGCTCCACCGGCCCGAACATGTCGAGTGTCTCGAACCCGTCAAAAAGCACACAGCCAATGCGCATCGTCATGGTCTGACGCCTCCCTCTTGCATCTGCAGAGTGGTGCAGGTCGGCAGGAAAGATCAACCAGATGGTTGAATATGACAAATCCCCTGTTAGCGCCCAAACCTGCCCTGCGACACAGTCTCCAATCCCTTTCATTGTTCCAAAAATACTCAATAAAACAGAAGGTTGAGGCAAGATATCCGGCCCGTTCGGAGCGCTTGACTCATCGCCCCCGCAGGCTTAGCAAAGCGCCAAGTCTTCCGAAGGGGGCAAATGCGTGACCGATCCCGACGATGCTGAGCGTTTGGCGCAGCTGGATGCCCGGATCAGGGCCTTGAAAGAGAAGGACGCGCCGAAGCCGCACACGGAAGAACACTACTCCCAGGCACAGCATGCCTGGCGGATGGTGATCGAGTTGGTGACCGGTCTTTTGATCGGTTTTGGCATGGGATACGGGCTGGACAGCCTGTTCGGGACGCTTCCGATCTTCCTCGTGCTGTTTACATTGCTGGGCCTCGCGGCGGGCATCAAGACGATGATGCGCAGCGCCGAGGAGATCCAGAATCAGAACCTGGCCGCAGAGAGCACATCTGAGGCCGCGAAGACCGCCCCCCGCAGCGGGGGAGATGAGAGGGCAAAGCATGGCGAGTGAAGCGAAAGACGGCGGGACGGAGCTGGTTTTTCACCCGATGGATCAGTTCATCGTGAAGCCGCTTCTCGGTGACGGCGCGGTGGGCACGTTCACGATTACCAACGTGACGTTCTGGATGGCGCTGACATTGCTGGCCATCATCGGCCTTCTGGTGCTGGGCACCTCGGGCCGGGCCACGGTGCCGAGCCGGATGCAATCCATTGCCGAGCTCGCCTACGGCTTCATCCGCAAGATGGTCGAGGATGTGGCCGGCAAGGACGCGCTGCCGTACTTCCCGATGATCATGACCCTGTTCATGTTTATTGTCTTCTCGAACTTCCTGGGGCTGATCCCGGGCTCGTTCACGACCACCAGCCATATCGCCGTGACCGCGGTGATGGCCATGGCGGTGTTCCTTTTCGTGACCATCCTGGGCTTCGTGAAGAACGGGGTCGGCTTCTTCAGCCTGTTCTGGATCAGCTCGGCCCCGCTGGCGCTGCGCCCGATCCTGGCGCTGATCGAGGTGATTTCCTACTTCGTGCGTCCCGTCAGCCATTCCATTCGTCTGGCGGGCAACATGATGGCCGGTCACGCGGTGATCAAGGTGTTCGCGGCCTTCGCGCCGATGGTGCTGATCTCGACCGGTATCGGTCTGGTGGTCACGCCGCTTTCGATCCTGGCGATCACCGCGATCTATGCACTTGAGGTGCTGGTGTCCTTCATCCAGGCCTATGTGTTTACCATTCTGACCTGCGTGTATCTGAAGGATGCGCTGCATCCGCATCACTAAGGGATCAACGAACGAACGGTGCGTGAGATCACGCACCCTACAACCTAATCAACCAATTCCATCGTAAGGAGAAATCAAATGGAAGGTGATATCGTACAAATGGGTGCCTACATCGGTGCTGGTCTGGCTTGTACCGGTATGGGCGGCGCTGCTGTTGGTGTGGGCCACGTCGTGGGGAACTTCCTCTCGGGTGCTCTGCGCAACCCCTCGGCCGCTGGTGGCCAAACCGCAACGATGTTCATCGGTATCGCGTTCTCGGAAGCGCTGGGGATCTTCTCGTTCCTCGTGGCCCTTCTGCTGATGTTTGCCGTCTAAGACCACCAGAAGCTGATCCTTACGCGGGGGTGAAGAGCCCGAAGACGGCCCTTCACCCTTTGTAACCGGAAAGTTCCTGAGGGAGAACGACATGGCAACCGAAACGCACGATACGGCGCAAACCGCAGCCAGCGCCTGCGTCGACAGCCACGGCGGCGCCATTGGCATGCCGCAGCTTTGTGGCGACTGGTTCGGCAACCAGATTTTCTGGCTCGTTGTCACGCTTGTCGTGATCTACTTCGTGCTGTCGCGCATCGCGTTGCCGCGCATCGCGGCCGTGCTGGCCGAACGGCAGGGCACGATCACCAACGATCTGGCCGCCGCAGAAGACCTCAAGGCGAAGGCCGTCGAGGCCGAAGACGCCTATAACAAGGCGCTGGCCGATGCCCGTGCCGAGGCACAGAATATCATCGCCGCCACCAAGGCGGAGATCAAAGGCGAGATCGACGACGCCATCGCCAAGGCCGATGCGGAGATCGCCGCCAAAGCCGCCGAGGGCGAAGCCAAGATTGCCGAGATCCGCGCCGGTGCGCTGGAGAGCGTCAAGGACGTGGCCAAGGACGCCGCCAAGGAAATCGTCGCCGCCATGGGTGGCAAGGCCGATGCCAAGACGGTTACAGCGGCCGTTACCGCCCGGATGAAGGGGTAAGCGACATGACACGTATCTTCGCCACTCTCATCGCCATGAGCGCCGCCAGCCCGGCCTTCGCGGCGAAAGGCCCCTTCTTCTCGCTGACCAACTCCAACTTCGTGGTGTTGATCGCGTTCCTGCTGTTTATTGCGGTGCTGCTTTATCTCAAGGTGCCGTCGCTTCTGGGCGGTCTGCTGGACAAGCGTGCCGCGGGTATTCAGGGCGAGCTCGATGAGGCGCGCGCGCTGCGCGAGGAAGCCCAGACATTGCTGGCCTCCTATGAGCGCAAGCAGAAGGAAGTGCAGGAGCAGGCCGACCGGATCGTGGCCCATGCCAAGGAAGAGGCCGCAGAGGCCGCCGAGGCGGCCAAGGCCGATCTGAAGAAATCCATCGCCCGCCGTTTGCAGGCCGCAGAGGATCAGATCGCCTCGGCCGAGCAAAGCGCTGTGAAGGAAGTCAAGGACAAGGCCGTCGTGATCGCCGTGGCCGCCGCCAAGGACGTGATCGCCAAGCAGATGACCGCCGAAAGCGGCAATGCCCTGATCGACGACGCGATTGCCCAGGTGGACGCCAAGCTGCACTGACTGCGCGACAGAACAAAAGACCTGAAAAGCCCGGCCATGATGGACCGGGCTTTTTCATGATGAGCAGCGGGTCAGTCTTCAGGCGTCAGGCGTCAGGTGGCAGGCGATATGCGATGTCCCACGAAAACCGGCAGGTGTCGCCCGCGGCGCATCTTTCGCGCAGGAACGGGCCACTAAGGCCCCGCGCGAGCAACGTCAGAAAGGCATCCTGGGTCAGGCCCATGGCCTGAATTTCCGGCGTTTGCCACAGCTCTTCTATGGAGAGGCTGCGCCACTCATGCCGCGCAAAGACAGGGCGCAGGGCCATTATGCGACTGTCCAGCCCGGTTTCGGCGATCATCTCGGACAGCGAGGGAATAAGCTCGGTGTTCAGCCGCTCCATCGCGTCCTGGGAGGACTGGACCTGCACCAGTGCCGTGCCGGACGCGATCAGCGCGGCCACGGCGGAGGCTGCTGTGCCAATATGGGCGGCACGTTCCCATTTGTTTGCTCGTGTGGTCATGTGACCCCTCTTTCTTGGGTCTACCCTGCGATACGTCGTGGCCAAAAGAAAGGGGGCCGTTGAACCGGCCCCTCATTCCGTCCTGCCTGAAACGAATGTCTAGAGTTCGGGAAGCGCCAGGGTCTGGCCAATTTCGATGTGGTTGGGTGACGCCAGGGCCGAGCGATTGGCAATGAAGATATCCACGGCCTTGCCGGTGTTGCCATAGAAGCGGTAGGCGATGGAGGCCAGGCTGTCGCCCGGCTGCACGATATAGCTTCCGCCGGGGCCGAAATCCGGCTGGGGCGGGTGCGAGAGCACGGCCAGAAGCGAGCTGGTATCAACCCGCCCGTCAGACGTGACCAGCGACTGCGGCACCTCGACCTTGCCCTTGGCCGCCGCGTCATTGACCAGCGCGTCGATATAAGCGTCGGACTGGCCCTGGGCGAGGGCGTTGATGACCAGGCGCTCCAGGCCGGTCGCCGCTGCGGTTTCGGGCGCGGGGGCGGGGTCAGGCGCGGACGCCACAGAGGCCGAGGGCTCTGTCGCCACCGACGCGGCGATATCGGGCGTGACGCGCAAGGCAGGCCCGTCGGGGTCGGGTGTGGCCTGTGGCGTGGCGGCGGCTGTTTCGGGGGCGGGTTCGGCCAGGCTGCCGGTGACGGCGTCTAGGCCGGGCGTCTCTGCCACTGTGCCGACCACGTCAAAACCAATTTCGGCGCGCGACACGGTGTTGTCATCGGCGGGGGTGTCTGGAGGCTCGGGCACGTCGGTCAGCGTCATGTGCTGAGGAGAGGGCTGCATCAGGATAAGGGTGAGGGTGATCCCCAGAAAAACAATGGTGATCAAGGCGGCACGGATCATGACACTCGCGACTCTCTCAATTTACGGAGGGCCATGCTGGCACGCGGCGGTCGGGTTGAGGCAGCCGTGATCGGGCCTCGTTCCTGTCCCTGTCCCCTGTGCCGGTCACGGTGTTCCCCCAAACTCCTGCCCGCCTGTAAAACAAGATAAACGGCGCGCTGTGACTGCTGCCACAAGATATAGGCGAAGCGGAGTCAGGCGGTCAACAACAAGTGATTCGATTTGCCTCCCCTTACGTCACTTTTTCAACAGGAGTGTGACTTTGGCGTAGAGCGAGGGGCCGGTACGCTGTCCGGGCTAGCCGTTTTCGCGCAGGATCGCCCCGGCAAGGTAGAGCGACCCGCAGATCAGGATGCGGCTGTCGGGGGCCTTGGTCGTGATGGCGGCAATCGCGTCCCGCGTGGAGGCCGCGGTGGAGGCGGGCAAGCCGGCGGCCCGGGCGGCCTCTGCCGTGGTTTCGGCGGGCAGGGTGTTGGCCTCGCCCGGGATGGACACGGCGGTAAGGGATCGGGCGATGCCCGCAAGCGGGGTGAGATAGCCCGCGATATCCTTGGTGTTGAGCATCCCGCAGACCAGATGGGTGGGCCGCTCAGGCAGGGCATGCAGATGCCTGGCCAGCGCCTCGCCGGCCGAGGCATTATGCCCGCCATCGAGCCAGAGTTCGGCCGTGCCCGCCGCCTCGACCAGAGGACCGGTGCGCAGGCGCTGCATCCGGGCGGGCCAGTAGGCCTGTGTGACGGCAGCCTCACAGGCGGCGTTGTCAAAACCGAGGTGGCGCAGAGCCGCCAGCGCCGCGCCCGCGTTTTCGATCTGATGTGCACCCGGCAGGTTGGGCAGGGGCAGGTCCAGAAGCCCCGTCTCGTCCTGATAGACAAGGCGCCCGTGTTCTTCGAAGGCGTGCCAGTGCTGACCGTGGGCCAGAAGCGGTGCGCCGAGGGCGCGGGCGCGCTCTTCGATCACGTCCATGGCCTCGTCAAGCTGCGGGGCGACGACGCAGGGCACGCCGCGTTTGATAATCCCGGCCTTCTCGAAGGCGATCTTGGCGACCGTGTCGCCCAGGAACTGTTCGTGATCCTTCGAGACCGGCGTGATGATCGTCAGCGCCGGGCGGTCGATGACGTTGGTGGCGTCGAGCCGCCCGCCAAGGCCAACCTCAAGCAGGGTAAAATCCGCAGGGGTCCGGGCCATGGCCAGCAGGGCGGCGCAGGTGGTGATCTCGAAATAGGTGATGCTGTCGCCGCCATTGGCGGCGTAGCATTCATCGAGCACCTGGGTGAGGTGGTCTTCGGTGATCAGATCCCCGGCGAGGCGGATACGTTCGTGAAACCGGGCCAGATGCGGGGAGGTATAGGCGTGCACGCGGCGGCCCGCGGCCTCAAGCCCTGCGCGGATCATGGCCTGGGTCGAGCCCTTGCCGTTGGTCCCCGCGAGGTGGATCACCGGGGGCAGGTCGTTTTGCGGATTACCCAGCGCGTCGAGCAGGTGCCAGACGCGGTCGAGCGTGAGGTCGATGATCTTGGGGTGCAGGGCCATCATCCTCTCGAGGATGACGTCCGATCCGGGCGCGCTCATTTTTTGTCAGGTGTGGGCGCGGGCTGCTCCTCAGCCGTGTCCGGCTGCGTCGCGTCGGCCTTGTCGGGGGCGGGCAATTCGCCCTTGATCGCAGGGGGCAGGCCCATGAGCATGCGGGTGATGGTGATCAGTTCTTCGCGCATCTCGGTGCGGGGTGTCACCCGGTCGAGCATGCCGTGGTCCAGCAGGTATTCGGCGCGCTGGAAGCCGTCAGGCAGTTTCTCGCGGATGGTCTGCTCGATCACGCGCGGCCCGGCAAAGCAGATCAGCGCGTTGGGTTCGGCAATATGTACATCGCCCAGCATGGCATAGCTTGCCGTGACCCCGCCGGTGGTGGGATGGGTGAGCACGACGATATAGGGCAGGCCCGCTTCCTTCAGCATCTGCACGGCCACGGTGGTGCGCGGCATTTGCATGAGGCTCAGGATACCCTCCTGCATGCGTGCGCCGCCGGCGGCGGAAAACAGGATCAGCGGGCATTTGCGTTTCACCGCCTCTTCGGCGGCGGCGATGATGGCGTTGCCCACATACATGCCCATCGAGCCCGCCATGAACGAGAAATCCTGCGCGGCACAGACAACCGGCGTGCGGCCCATTTCGCCATAGGCGACAAGCATCGCTTCTTTCTCGCCGGTTTCCTTCTGCGCGGCTTTCATCCGGTCGGGATATTTCTTCTGATCGCGAAACTGCAGCGGGTCGGGCTTGGGCGCGGGCACCTCGATCTCGGAGAAGGCTTCGCCGTCGAACAGAGACTTGAAGCGCAGGCGCGGCGTGATCGCCATGTGATGTCCGCAATTGGTGCAGACAAAGAGATTGGCGCTGAGCTCGCGGTGAAACAGCATCGTGCCGCATTCGTCGCATTTGGACCACAGGTTTTCCGGGATTTCACGCCGCGAGAAGATCGAGTTGATCCGGGGGCGCACATAATTGGTGATCCAGTTCATGCCTGGGGTCCTCTGACAGGTCTTGCCGCACCTCAGATAAGCCGAGCCAAGGGAAATTGCAATCAGACGCGCAACGCCAGCCGTGCTGCAAGCCAGGAACAGAGCAAGACGAGCATTTCCACCGGCATGAGGGACAGGACCTTGTCCGCCTCCTCGATGGAGAAGGGAAAGGCAAAGAGCGCCAGCCCGTCGAAATTGCCCTCGGGTGCGGCCAGGGCGATGGCCCCGCTATTGTTCACGAAATGCAGGGCGATGGCGGGGCCGAGAGTGCCGGAGCGCGCGGTGAGATCGGCGGTCGCCGCGCCGAAACAGGTGGCCCAGAGCACGACGATCCCGGCGGAGGTGCTGTCAATATGCGGATCGTAATGCAACAGCCCGAAAAGCAGCGAAGGCAGACCGATCCAGATCAGAGGATGAGAGAAGCGGGCGGCAAGCTGACTTTGCAGGTAGCCGCGAAAGGCGAGTTCTTCGGCGGAGGTCTGAATCAGCAGGCCGACGAGGGTGAGCGGCAACAGGGCGGCCCAGAGCCCCGGCGCGATGTTCAGGCGCATCTCCATCCCTTCGGGCATCGGCAGAACCAGGGTGAGCAAGAGGATCGGCACGGTGGCCTTGATCACCCGCACCGCCTGTCGCAGGGCGAGCGCGAAAGGGCCGACAAGGCCGCGCAGGGGGCGCTGGTGCACGAGCCAGAGCGCGATGGCCAGGGCAAAGACCATGGCGAGGAAGAAGTAGAGATTGACCAGTGCGGCGAGAGGGCTGCTGGCATTGGCGAGGTCCTGATCCCAGAAGGGCCGCATCATGGGCGACAGCAAAGACTGGGCCACCGTGTTGATGAGGGCGCTGATGATCATCGACAAAAGCACGAAGGCGGCGATGAAGCTGATCACTCCTGCCGCCAGACGCCCCAGCCCGGCCGAGGCGCGGGCCGGTTCGATGAGATGCTCATGAGGGCGATAGCGCATGAGGCGACGCTACGCCGCTCAGCGCCGGGGCGCAATTGGGTTAGGCATTTGGGCGCGCGGGCATCACGACATCGACAGACCCGAGGATACGTGTTGTTCCGCTGACGGTGGCCGGTTTGAGCCTTTGGCGGACCTTCGAGCGATACACAACAGGCCGGTTAACAGCGCGAAGCGCCCGGCCCATCGCCAGCCCCCCTACCTGGGCTGGCGATAGGGTAATGCTGGGTGCTTCGCTCGTTCTGCGCGCGGATGTGGCGGGGATAAAGGGCTTTAGAACCCTGGTCAGGATCGCCATCCCGGGGCCTGGCCATGGGCCGCCTGTGGCGCGTCGGTTGAATGGCAGCTTCGTCCGTATATCGGACCCTCCGATCACGGCCGGAATATGAGCGCATTAGCTGACTGTTGAAACACACCGGCTGTTTCAAGAACCCCATGCTGAACCTGGCAGATGTCGATAACACTCTCCGACTGGGCGACAGGCAGTCACCTGCAAAATCCACACCCGCGCTTGTCACGCGCCGCGCAGGGCGCTATCGCAAAGGCAACAGCTTTTCGGGAGACCGCCATGACCAAGTTCGACAAATCCAAACTGCCCAGCCGCTATGTGACCGAAGGCCCGTCCAAGGCGCCGCACCGGTCCTATTATTACGCGATGGGCATGACCGAGGAGGAGATCCATCAGCCCCTCGTCGGTGTGGCGACCTGCTGGAACGAAGCAGCGCCCTGTAACATCGCGCTGAACCGTCAGGCGCAGGCGGTGAAGATGGGCGTGAAACAGGCGCTGGGTACCCCGCGCGAGTTCACCACGATCACCGTGACCGACGGGATCGCCATGGGCCATGAGGGCATGCGCTCGTCTCTGGCCAGCCGCGAGGCGATTGCCGACACGGTCGAGTTGACCATGCGCGGGCATTGCTATGACGCCCTTGTGGGGCTGGCGGGCTGTGACAAGTCTCTGCCGGGGATGATGATGGCGATGGTGCGGCTCAATGTGCCGTCGGTCTTTATCTATGGAGGCTCGATCCTGCCGGGCAAGGCGCCGGATGTGCCGCAGGTGCCCGAGGATTTCAAATCGCGCGACCTGACGGTGCAGGATATGTTCGAGGCCGTGGGACGGCACCAGAACGGCACTCTGTCGGAAGAGGCGCTGACCATTCTGGAACGTGTCGCCTGCCCCAGCGCGGGCGCTTGTGGCGGGCAGTTCACCGCCAACACGATGGCCTGTGTGTCCGAGGCGATCGGCCTTGCGCTGATGAACAGCTCGGGCATGCCGGCCCCCTATGAAAGCCGCGACCAGTATGGCGAGGCGTCGGGCCGCGCGGTCATGACCCTGCTGGAAAAGAACATTCGCGCGCGCGATGTGGTCACCCTGAAAAGCCTTCAGAACGCGGCGCGTGTCGTGGCCTGCACAGGCGGGTCGACCAATGCCGGTCTGCACCTGCCCGCGATTGCCAACGAGGCGGGGATCGACTTCTACCTCGACGATGTTTGCGAGATTTTCCGCGACACGCCGTATTTCGTGGACCTCAAGCCGGGCGGTCAGTTCGTGGCCAAGGACCTTTACGATGTGGGCGGCATCCCGGTGGTGATGAAAGAGCTGCGCAAGGCGGGGCTCATTCACGAGGATTGCCTGACCGCGTCAGGCCGCAGCATCGGCGAGGAGCTGGACCTGATTGACCGCGAGGCCGATGGCAAGGTGATCTATCCGATCGAGGCCCCGCTGACCAAGACCGGCGGCGTTGTGGGCCTTAAGGGCAACCTTGCCCCCGAAGGCGCGATTGTGAAAGTGGCCGGTATTCCCAGCCAGAACCAGGTCTTTACCGGCCCGGCGCGCGTGTTCGAATGCGAGGAAGACGCCTTTGCCGCTGTGCAGAAGCGCGAGTATGAGGAAGGCGAAGTCATCGTCATCCGCAACGAAGGCCCCGCCGGTGGCCCCGGCATGCGCGAGATGCTGGCCACCACGGCCGCCCTGTCCGGGCAGGGCATGGGCAAGAAGGTGGCGCTGATCACCGATGGCCGCTTCTCGGGCGCGACGCGGGGATTCTGCGTGGGGCATGTGGGCCCCGAGGCCGCGCATGGCGGGCCGATTGCCCTGATCAAGACCGGCGATGTGATTACCATCGACGCGATCAAGGGCACGCTGTCGGTGGATCTGAGCGACGAGGACCTGGCGCAGCGCAAGGCCGACTGGAAAGGCCCGCGCGAGACGATCTATGCCAGCGGCGCGCTGTGGAAGTTCGCTCAGCAGGTGGGCGCCACCTACAAGGGGGCTGTCACCCATCCGGGCGGCAAGGCGGAGCGGCATGTCTATATGGACATCTGACCTGCGCCGACTGGCCCTTGCCGCGGCACTTGTCCTGCCTCTGGCGGGCTGCATGGGCGAGGCCACGGGCGAGGACGGCATGGCGCTCCGGGCCAAGCCCGAGGCCAAGCCGCTCTCTTCTCGTGTGCTGACCGAGTTGCCGCTCTATGGTGGCAATCTGGTGATAGGGGCGCCCCGTGGCTATTGCCTGGACGGGTCCAGTCTGCGGCGCGGGGTGAGCGGCAGCTTTGTCCTTATCGCCAGTTGCGAAACCCTGAGCGGCAAACCCGGCACGGTGGTGGACCCTGCGGTGATGACTGTATCGGCCTCGCCGCGGCGGCTGGGCGCGGAACAGCCGGACGCGGCGGACATTGCCGCGATAATGGCGCCCGCCAAGGTTCTGGCCAGGGAAGATGGCGACGGGATATCGCTGGTGCGGTTTGCCAGCGGGGGCGATGCGTTCCTGCCCGGGGGCGATCCGCGCTATTGGCGGGCCGGTATGCTGATCAACGGGCATGTGGTGAGCCTGGCCGCCTACACACCCAAAGGCAGCGGGGACGCGGGGTATAGGCTCATTCTGGCGCTCGCTGAACAGCTGCGCGAGCTGAGCCCGGTGAAGGATTACAGCCCGACCGCGGACGATGCGACCGCCCCGACAGGGGGGCTTGCGTCACTTCTGGGTGGATTGTTTCCAGAATGAGGTTAATGCTATGGAAGTTTCGGTAGGATAAACCGGCCCCGGGCAGACGGATCGACGCGGCATGCAATTGCGCTCAAAACTTGTGGACTGGATCGTGCATCGCCGGGCGTTGCGCCATTGGCGGCAGGCGGCGCACAGGGTGCCGGACATGCCGCATTCGGAGCTGCGCCGCGAGCGGGGGCGTGCCCGTAAGCTTCGGTATTTGCTGAATGAAGTGATATCGGTCGCCGATAATCGCCTGGCGCTTCCGATGATCGGTTCCAATGCTTTCCCCAAGCCGCACGGCACTGACTGGTCCTGGCGGCCCGCACTCTGGCGGGAGCCTCTGGCGGTGCCGGGCATGTCGTCGGTCGAGAGCAAATCCATGCTCGGATCCGAGGTGACATTGTTTCATGATTGTCAACAATCGGAGCTGACCCTGCGGCAGGTCCGCAACAGCCGCGAGGCCGATCTGGCCCCTTATGGCTTGCGTATGGATGTTTTCAACTTCGATGGCTCGTTCCTGTCGCTGGTGCTGGATATGCCGTTTGCCGCAGTAAACGGGTTGCAGAAAAAGCACCTCATCCGCATGGACACGATCGTGGAGATGGAAAAGCCGCTGGAAATCTTTGCCCGGCTCAACATCAGGCACGGGCCCAATACCGAGCAGATCGTGCGCGAGCTTCCCCTGAATGAGGTGGATTGCATGGTCGAGTTTGACCTGGCCTATTCCAACCTCAACGAGAAGCGGATCGAACGGGCCTGGATCGACCTGATTTTCGAGAACCCGCAGATGAGCCAGGTGACGCTGCGCGACCTGACCTTCAGCCGCTCCCCCCGCGCCGAATTGTGAGAAAGGCCACGCCATGCCCGATGTGACACTGACCAAGACGCGCCTGTTCGAGGGGGTTTGGGAAGGGGTGCTGACCTATGAGGGGGCGGGCAACTACCAGCCGCAGATCGAAGTGACGCATCTTCAGGTGCCGCTGGGCGGGGTGGAGGTGGCCGAGAAGCCGGAGGAAAGCCTCTGGGTGGTGCGGGTGCCGATCCCGGCGGATCTGATTTCGGACGGGGTGCAGACATTCCTGATCCGCGATGCGCGCAGCGGCGAGACGCTGAACAGTTTTGCCCTGATGGCGGGCGACACTCTGAGCCATGACATCCGCGCCGAGGTGACGCTTTTGCGTGAAGAGCTTGATATGCTCAAACGCGCCTTCCGGCGGCATTGCCTGGAGACGATGTAGATTGGTAGAGGGCCGCTTGCGGGACGGAGCGGACTTGCGCAGGCGCAGCTAACGCTTGCGCAGAAAACACTAGCAGAAGCAGCGTAATTTTCGTTGCATCGAGGCAAACTTCGCCGAAGCGGTCATTTCGCTGAATCTGTAGATCAAGGTCCAAACTGAACTTTCGCTGCGCTCTGTCGAAATTCATAGGTTGCGGACGAACATGCCTATTGCCCTTTCCGTAATAGTTGACGCAGAAATTGTTCGCGCCTGCGGCACCAGGCGGTTTATGGCGCAGCAGATTTCACCGAACCGAAGAGCCGCCGGTATCAATTTCGTCAATGTCCAAACCTTCCCTTCGCCGGATCATATTGAACGATCGAGACGCGGGACTCACCGGCCTTGCGGCCCTGCACCGGTGCTCTTGAATGACCTCGGCGTAACATAGACTGGTTGGCGCAATTCACTTTCCTGAAATTGGTCCTGCCTGCTTTACATGGGCCTCAACATAGTCCCAGAACAGTTTCTCTGCTTCTGAAAGCTGAATTTCTGAGTTGGTGACCAGATAGACCCTGGCTGACGGCTCCTCGCTGTAAGGGGGGAGCCGCCACAGACTTCCTTTGGCGACGAAAGGTTCTGCGAGATGTAGCGGCAGGAAGCCGATGCCAAGACCAAGTTCGATCATGCGTCTGACCTGGTTGACATAGGGTGACTGGCCTCGCACCCGCTGGCCGATGGACACCTTGGCACGGTAGGCCGTGACATCGTTCATATGTTTGCCGCCCAGAACATCAGCATTGAACCCGATGAAGGGCTCTGCGCGCAAATCGCTGATAGACACGTCGCGCCTCCCATACAAAGGATGATTGCGGCCGCAGAAAAGACCAAAGCGCTCACGAAGAAGTTCACGTGCCTCTAGGCCATCTGGGATTGTGCCATCGGTAATGCCGAGAGTAACGGTGCCCAGAGTGACTGCACGCAATATCTTTTCGGTGGTTTCGATAGTGATTTCCAGATCGACCGCCGGGTGATCATAGAAGAACTGTTCAATAGCGCGATCGATCTCTGGGCTCATCACTTGATCTATTGCGGCCAATACCACTTTACCCGAAACCGCCCGCGGCGCATGTGAGAACGTCTGTGGCATCCGCGCGATCGAGGCAAAGATCGGCCTTATCTGTTCCAAAAGCTCCTGCCCGGCGCGCGTCGGCAGCAGCCCGGACCGGCGCCGTTCGAACAACTGCACTCCGGCGCTTTCTTCCAGCCGCTTCATCGCCTGGCTGACGGCGGGCTGCGTGCGATAGAGCGCCGCCGCTGCCTTGGTCATGTTTTTTTCCTGCATGACCACCATGAATACCCGCAAAAGGTTCCAATCCAGCTTGTTTGCAAAGTCGCTCATGTGCACCAACTATAAATTTGATTTATTTTTATAAGTAGAAATAACAATTATCAATGAAAATGCGGATTCCGTATTCTCCTTGGTACAAGGCCCATTGTGGTCGACAACTGGGAGAACACCATGAAACTCACGAAACTCATTGCGACTATAGCGGCGGCCACATTCGCCGCGGGCGCCATGGCACAAGACACAGTGCGGATGGGAACCGAGGGCTACTATCCGCCGTTCAACTTTTTTGATTCCGCCGGTCAGGTGAAAGGCTTCGACATCGACATCGGCAATGCTCTGTGCGCCGAGATGAAGGTCACCTGCGAATGGGTCACGACCGACTGGGATGGTATCATTCCGGCATTGAACGCAAACAAGTTCGACACGATCATCGCCTCCATGTCGATCACCGACGAGCGCTTGAAGGTGGTGAGCTTCACCGATCCGTACTATTTCAACGCGGCGCGCTTTATCGCGGCCAAGGATTCAGGGCTGGGCAATGCGCTGCCGTCAGACATGGTCGGGAAAATCATCGGCACGCAGGAATCGACGCTCGAGGTCGAGGTGCTGCAGCAATATTTCACTGACAGCGAAATCAAGCTGTACCCCAAACTGGATGATGCCTTGCTGGACCTTGAATCTGGCCGTGTTGACGCAGTTTATGCCAGCCAGTTCGTTCTGGGGGCGTGGCTGGCCAAAGAGGATGGCGCCTGCTGTGAATTCGTCGGCGAGGCTGCGCGGTCGGATGGCAACAAGGGCACAGGTATTGCTGTGCGGCAATCAGATACCGAGCTCTTGTCAAATTTGAACAAGGCGCTTGCGGCGATCGTTGCCAACGGCACCTATGACGAGATCCGCGGCCAATACTTCGACTTTGACATCATGACGACTCCGAAAACGGCCACGGAGCTTTACAAATAGGGCGGTATCGACGTCTTAAATAATGGATTGGGCCACCACGCTTGGCCCGTCCACATCTGCCTTGCACACACTCAAAAGCTTGATCAATCAGGCGGAAAGGGGCCGAAATGGACCTCCTGTCACTTCTTGCATTCGGTGATACGGGCTGGGGCGATGAGCTGGCGCGTGGATTGATGGTGACACTGGCACTTGCCTTTGTGACCGCCCCGCTGGCCCTGATACTTTCCTTTCTGCTTGCATGGGCCAAGAACTCAAACAGCAGGTTGCTGCGTGGTTTTGCCAATGGCTATACGACGGTTTTTCGTAGTCTGCCGGAACTCCTGACCCTGATCATCATCTACTATCAGCTACAGATCATCCTGAATGCCCTTGCGAGGTTGGTCTGGGCAGACGCCAACATCTCTCTGAACGCCTTCGTCTCAGGCGTCGTGGCGCTTACATTGGTGTTTAGCGCGCTTGGCGGCGAGGTTGTTCGCTCTGCTTACCAAGCCGTCAGCAAGGGCCAGTCCGAGGCAGCGATGGCGCTTGGGCTGAAACGCCGACACGTTTTCTTTCGCGTGGTTCTCCCGCAGATGTGGCGGCACTGTATTCCCGCCTTCGGCAATCTGTGGCTGATTTTGCTCAAAGATACATCGCTGGTTTCAATCATCGCCGTCAACGATCTTGTGCGCTATGCCAACAGGGCGATTGCCACGACTAAAGAGCCGTTCTTCTTCTACACGGTTCTCGCCGTAATTTTCGTGACACTGGCGTTTCTGTCGGGCCAAGTGCAGAAGGTGCTGGAACGCCGCACCAGTGCAAACCTGGGAGGCAGATAAATGTTATCCCACCTGACAGATAACCTTGAACTGTGGCGCATTGGCCTGACCAACACGGTCATGCTGACGGCCTTGGGCGTGTTCTTCGGCTTTTTCGTGGCAATTCCGATCGCGGCAGCCCGGTTGAGTAGCAATAAATTGCTGTCAAAATCAGCCTTTGGCTATGTCTATATTGTGCGTGGCACGCCGCTATTGGTGCAGATCTTCATCATCTACTATGGGCTGGGCCAGTTTCATAAAGAGCTGAAGGCAATCGGCGTTTGGTGGTTTTTCCGCGACGCGTTTAACTGCGGGTTGCTGGCCTTTACCCTCAATTCAGCCGCCTACCAATCTGAAATCTTGCGCGGCGGCATTCTTGCGGTTCCCAAAGGCGTGATCGAAGCGGGTTCTGCCCTTGGCCTGACAACGTTTCAGATTTTTCGCAGGGTCATCATGCCAATCACAGTAGGTCGGATGCTGCCGGCTTTTGGCAACGAACTTGTCCTTTTGCTCAAGGCGTCGTCGCTCGTTTCCATCATCACCGTGCGCGATGTGCTGGGGCAGGCACGGTTCATCTATGCCCAGACGTTTGATTTGTCAGTCTTTTATATCGCGGCGCTGAACTATCTGATCGTCGTAATGATCATCGAGGCGATCTGGCGGCGTTTGGAGAGCCGCAACGCCTGGCTCAAATACACGGGGAATTGATGGATGCCGAATAATAAGTCACAGCTCTTTGGTAACGAAGGTGTATTCCAGACGGCAAGCGGTCCAGACGGTACGCACGTTGAAATGCCATATTCAGGGATCCGTACGTTTATGCGGCGTCGCCCGAGCATGGATTTCGCAGATGTCGATATGGCCGTACTGGGCATTCCGTTTGATCTAACCACCTCAGGCCGCTCGGGCTCGCGCTATGGGCCGTCGGCTCTGCGCGAGGCGTCTACCCAACTGGCTTGGGGTGAGGTCTGGCCTTGGGGGTTCGACCCGTTTGATCGCCTTTCGGTGGTGGATTGCGGCGATGTGCCTTTCCGGCGTGGGCAAGGGGCGCAGATGTATGAAGTCGCAACTGAGCTGGCCAGCCAAGTGGTTGCCGCTGGGGCGCAGACGATCATGATGGGCGGCGATCACAGCGCCACCTATGCGATGCTTAAGGCCAATGCGGAAAAATACGGGCCACTTGCCCTGGTGCAGTTTGATGCCCATCGCGACACCCAAAAAAGCGAATACCTTGATCATGGCACATTTGTTTATCATGCGATTCAAGAGGGATTGATTGATCCAAACCGCTCGATTCAGATCGGCATCCGAACCTTTTATGACGATAAAGATGATATCACGGTTCTGTATCGCAATTGGCTTCACGATCACACCGCCGATGAGATGCAGGCCCGCATTGAGGAAGTGGTCGGCCGTGGCCCTGCGTATCTGACCATCGATATCGACAGCCTTGATCCTGCCTATGCGCCTGGGACTGGTACGCCGGTCGTTGATGGGCTTGCACCCAATGATATCATTCGGTTCCTTCGCCGCTCGGGCGGGATAGATTTCGTCGGGATGGATCTGGTCGAGGTCGCGCCTGCCTACGACCCCGCCGGGGTGACGGCTTTGATGGGGGCTTCCCTGATGCTCGAATATATCTGTGCAGTCGCCGCCAAGAGAGGGGGCTGACCCGTGGTGTTTCGCGTGGCCTTGATCGAGTTTGCCCATGAGAGCAATACGTTCACGGTGAAAACGACCGGCATTCAGGATTTTCAGAATTCGCGCTATGTGCGCGGGGCCGAGATGCTGGAGCAGTTGCGCGGCACAGGGTCCGAGATCGGCGGTGCGATCGAGGCCGCCGCGCGTATGGGGTGGGAGGTCGTGCCGATACTTGCCGCCCATGCCAATCCAGGTGGTCCTGTGAGTGAAATCGCGCGACGTGAGATCACAGAAGAAGCGTGTCGTTTGCTTGAAGAGGGTGGCACGCTTGACGGCGTGTTCGTTGCGCTGCACGGCGCCATGGTGACAGAAAGCGATCAGGACGGCGAGAGCCAATTTCTGAGAGAAATTCGAGCCGAGGTCGGCAGCGAAATACCCGTTGCGGTGACATTGGACCTGCACGCAAACGTTTCTGACGAGCTTGCCGAACATGCGCAAATCGCCGTCAGTTATCGCACCTATCCGCATGTGGATATGGCCGCACGCGCGGGCGAGGCCTGCGATTTGTTGCACCGGGCGATGGGGCGCGAGATCAAGCCGAGCCTCTTAGTTGACCGCCCGCCCATGCTCGTAGGTTGCGACGACGGGCGCACGACCGATGATGGCCCCATGTGCCGCATACTTGAGGCTGCTGCCGAGGAGGCTCAAGCACCAGGGCTTTTGCACGTTTCTGTCAACGCAGGCTTTACCGATTCCGATGTTTTCGCCGCAGGGCCAAGCGTTTTGGTGTGCCATGACAATGCAGAATCGGCAGCCGCGCAAACGGCGCGCAGGTTGTGCGACTTGATCTGGAGCTTTCGCAATGACTGGACGCTTCCGATGTCTCTGGACGAGGCGATAGCTAAACTCAAGGGGCACAAACTCTCGAGCAAACCGGTTGTGGTTGCGGACTTTTCTGACAATCCGGGGGGTGGTGGCTATGGCGATTGCACGGCGCTCCTGTCTGCCTTGCTGGAGGCGGGGATTGAGAATGCAGCCCTCGGCGCGCTGATTGATGCTAAAGCTGCCGAAACGCTCATCGAAGCGGGTGTTGGCGGTGTTGTGACGCTATGGGTTGGAGGCAAAAGCGATCCATCGGCCGGTGGTGGCCCGCTGAAACTGACTGGCGAAGTGCGGGCGGTATCCAATGGCAGCCTGACTTTCGAGGGGCCGATGCTGGCGGGCGTGGCTGCTGATATGGGGCCGAGCGTTTGCTTCCGGGTTGCAGGTGTTGATGTGTTGATCACGTCCAACCCCTTGCAGATGCACGATCTGAACCAATTTTGCAGTGTCGGGATCGACCCGATGGAAAAAAGCGTGCTGGTGGTGAAATCCATGCAGCATTTCCGCGCGGCATTTGAACCGATCGCCAGCGAAGTGCTGGTCGTCGATGCTGGGGGCCTGTGTTCCCCCGATGTGACGCGTCGACACTACGAACGTCTGCGGCGTCCGGTTTTTCCGTTGGATCAGATCGATGCTTGATATCAACACAATATCTGGACCGCGCATCGAGTTTGACACCGATGCTCTGCAGCAAAATTTTGCGCATTTGGCAAAGCTATGTGCCGCGCATGGAATTGCGGTATCTGGCGTGACCAAGGCCATCGGTGGCAACCCATACATTGCTAGCCTTATGCTGGACAACGGTATCTGCACGCTGGCGGATGCACGCCTCGACAATATAGCACGGCTGCGCGCAGGTGGTATTGACGCGCCGGTCATGTTGCTACGCGCACCCGCCATGGGCGAGGTGGCCGAAGCGGCGCGGTTGGCTGACATATTCCTGCTATCCGAGATTGAAACGATCCGCGCACTGGCCACTGCCAAAGCTAAACTGGGAGAATGCCTTCAGGTCGTTCTTATGGTCGATCTGGGTGATTTGCGCGAAGGTGTTCCGCCTGAGGATTTGCTCAGTCTTACCCGTGCTGTCATGGCCACGGAAAACGTCGACATCATCGGTATCGGCACGAATTTGGCCTGTAATCTGGGGGTGTTGCCAGACCCGAGCAATATGGCCGAGCTTGTCGCCTTGGCCAATCAGATTGAAGCCACGATTGGACACCCCTTACGCTATATCTCTGCGGGCAATTCCAGTGCACTTTCGTTGCTTCTTAATCCGGGTTTGCCAAGCAAAATCAATTATCTGCGTCTTGGAGAAAGCCTTTTCCTGGGGCGCGAAACGGCCCACGGTCAAACGCTTACCCACATGCGTGGGGACTGTTTCGATCTGGTGGCGCAGGTCATCGAGCTCAAGCTGAAGGCCCCCAGACCGTACGCTGTGCGTGGACGCAATGCATTCGGTCAGCAGGTTGATGTTGAGCTGACAGAGCCAAGACAACTTGGGGTGCTGAACGTCGGGGCAGTTGATTGTGAGATTGGCGGTCTGTCCCCTCTCACCAGCGGCGTTTCGATCGTTGGGTATTCCAGCGATCATTTGATTGTCGATACCACCGATGTCAGCGATTTGACCATTGGTGACGAAATCCGGTTTCGCCCTGATTATCGTGCTCTGGCGACCGCAATGACCTCACCCTACTTGGCGCAAGCTGGCTTTCAGGCGAGCGGCGCATCACTCACATTGGAAGGAACACCGCCATGTCTGCCACTGCGATAGATCGCGATATCGACCACAGCCAAATGCACGTGAGCGACGAGGTGGTTATCGAGATCGAAAATATGAGCAAATTCTATGGTGCTTTCCAAGTACTGCATGACATTGATCTGCAAGTGCGGCGTGGCGAGCGGATTGTGATTTGCGGGCCTTCGGGTTCGGGCAAATCGACGCTGATCCGGTGTCTCAACCGTCTGGAAGAGCATCAGGAAGGCCGTATCGTGATCGATGGGGTGGAACTGACCTCGGACCTCAAGAACATCGATAAGGTACGCTCGGAAATCGGAATGTGCTTTCAGCATTTCAATCTGTTTCCGCATCTGACCATCCTTGAAAACTGCACGCTCGCGCCAATGCTGGCGCGTAAGACCCCGCGCGAGGAAGCCGAAGCAACGGCGATGCGCTATCTTGAGAAGGTGAAAATTCCCGATCAGGCTGGCAAATACCCCGGCCAGTTGTCGGGTGGTCAGCAGCAACGCGTAGCCATCGCGCGGGCGCTTTGCATGAAGCCGCGCATAATGCTTTTCGACGAGCCCACCTCGGCGCTTGATCCCGAAATGATCAAGGAGGTGCTCGATACCATGGTCGAATTGGCCGAAGAGGGCATGACCATGCTCTGCGTTACTCATGAAATGGGCTTCGCCCAGGCGGTGGCCAACCGTGTGATCTTTATGGATCAAGGCCGCATCGTGGAAGAAAACGAACCCAGTGCTTTCTTCAACAACCCGCAAAACGAACGCACGCAGGCGTTCCTCAGTCAGATCATCGGCCACTAGTGCTAACTATCCCGAGGAATATTAACATGTCGGCATCCGACCTTGCCTTGATCCCCTTTGTCAGCGTTCAGAACATGATGCGCCTGATCCTCGAGATTGGGACCGAAACCTGTATTGCGGAAATTGAAACCTATCTGGAAGAAGACTTCCGCCGCTGGCCTTTGTTTGACAAGACGCCTCGCGTGGCCTCGCATTCGCATGAAGGTGTGATCGAGCTGATGCCCACCTCTGACGGCATCGAATACGGCTTTAAATATGTGAACGGGCACCCCAAGAACATGAAGGACGGTCTCCAAACCGTCACGGCATTCGGGGTGCTGGCCTCGGTCGACACTGGCTATCCGCTGTTGTTTGCCGAAATGACGATCCTGACCGCTCTGCGCACGGCGGCGACTTCAGCCCTGGCGACGAAATACCTTGCCCCCAAGGGAGCCACGACAATGGCCATGATCGGCAACGGCGCGCAGGCCGAGTTTCAGGCGCTGGCGCTGAAAACGGTCTGTGGCATTTCTACGGTGCGCCTGTTCGACGTCGATCCGAAGGCGACCGAAAAATGCGCACGCAATCTGGCAGGGTCGGGCATGACGGTGATCAAATGCGCCACTCCTGAAGAAGCTATATTGGGTGCACAGATCATCACTACCTGCACTGCAGACAAGAAGAACGCCACGGTGCTCAGCGACAACATGGTCGGGGCGGGCGTGCATATCAACGGCATCGGTGGCGATTGCCCCGGAAAGACCGAACTGCACCGCGATATCGTTATGCGTTCGGACGTATTTGTTGAATATCCGGAACAGACCCGCATTGAGGGTGAAATTCAGCAAATGCCCGAGGATTTTCCGATCACCGAATTGTGGCAGGTGATGACGGGGGAAAAGCCGGGCCGTACGGATGACGCGCAACAGATTACCCTGTTTGATGGTGTCGGGTTTGCCATCGAAGATTTTTCCGCCCTGCGCTGGCTGCGCGACAAGGTCTCGCAGGGCCGTTTTTGCCATATGCTAGACATGGTCGCCGATCCTGACGACCCGCGCGACCTTTTTGGCATGGTGCAGCGCGAGCGCGAGCGTATGAGTGCAGCATGAGCATTCAGGGCGAATTGGCTCCACATGTTTTTCTGCGGTCTCTTTTTGACCGCGCTGTTGCGGTGGCCGATCCGATGCGGGCGCTTGCGGCGCATTTGCCAGCGCGGCCGCCTGGCCGTGTCGTTGTTATCGGGGCTGGCAAGGCTTCGGCTCGCATGGCCGAGGCGGTTGAGGCTGTCTGGGGCCCTTGCGAAGGGCTGGTGATCACGCGGTATGGCTATGCGCGTCCCTGCGAAGGGATCGAAATTGTCGAAGCGGCACATCCGGTACCGGATGAGGCCGGCGAGGCTGCCACTAAGCGCATGCTGGAGCTTTTGAAGGGGCTTGGCGAGGGGGATTTTGTGCTCGCGTTGATCTCGGGCGGGGCATCGTCGCTCTTGGTGCAGGGTAGCGAAGAGGTGACGCTTGCCGATAAGCAAGCTGTCCACACCGCGCTTCTGACCTCGGGTGCGCCAATCGGACAGATGAATATTGTTCGCAAGCATATGTCTGCGGTTAAGGGGGGTAAACTGGCCGCCGCGGCCTATCCGGCAGAGATGCTGAGCTTGATGATTTCGGATGTGCCGGGGGATGACCCAGCTCAGATCGGGTCTGGCCCGACGGTGGGGGATGGAACCGCACCAGCGGATGCGCGCGCGTTGCTTGCCCGATGGAATATAAAAGTACCTGAGAGTATACGCTTGAAACTGATGCAATCTAACACGGTAATCGCGCCGGATGATGCCGGCGTTTCGCGTGTGGAAAACCGAGTTATTGCTGCCCCCTCGCAATCGCTTGCAGCCGCGGCAGAGCTTGCGCGGGCCAAAGGGTTTGATGTCAAGGTGCTGGGGGATGCACTAGAGGGAGAAGCGCGCGTGTTTGCCCATGAGCAGGCTGAGCTCGCCCTAAGGCTCAAATCTGAGCGCCAGCTCGGCGATCCGCCTCTTTTGCTTCTGTCCGGTGGAGAGTTAACCGTGACAAGAACAGGGACAGGTGTCGGCGGCCCCAATGCGGAATATTGCTTGGCACTGGCTATGGAATTTGATGGGGCGGACGGCATCTACGCTCTGGCTTGCGACACCGACGGGGTAGATGGCTCGGCCGAGGTCGCTGGCGCCTACATCGCCCCAGACTCATTGTCCCGCGCCCTTGCGCTCGGATCGGATCCAGTAGCTGCACTTGCCAACAACGATGCGCATCGGTTTTTCGAGGTGTTAGGCAATCAGGTGATCACCGGCCCAACCCTCACCAATGTGAACGATTTCCGCGCCATTCTGATCCTTTAAGCCAGTTCTTGCACCCTCGCGCCCTGGCATCTATTTTTCCGGATTCAAATTTTAGAAACCAATATTTTAGAAAGCTTTTGACCCACTGTAACCTTGTAAACAAGACGGCCTCAAACGGGGCTCACGCTCAAGCAAGAACGAAGAACCACTCACAGGGAAAAGAAAATGGCATCTTATGAAATCTTCGAACTGGGGAATGTTGCGCTCCAAAAAGGAAGCACGATACCCAATGCAAAGCTGGCCTTTAAGACCATGGGCACGCTCAACGAGGCAAAAGACAACGTTGTTGTCTGTCCGACATGGTTCACCGGATACATTGATGATGTACCGCCGATCTTTATAGGAAAAGGGCGCGCGATCGATCCAGATAAGCATTTTATCGTGATTCCGGCACTGTTCGGGATGGGTGAATCATCTTCTCCCAGCAATACACCCGCGCCGCAGGAGTTTGTTCGTTTCCCGCATGTCACTTATTATGATAATGTCAGCTTCCAGCACCGTCTGCTGACCGAAAAGTTCGGCATCACCGAAATTTTGCTGGTTGCCAGCTGGTCTATGGGGGGCACGCAGGCCTATCAGTGGGCTGCGCAGTATCCCGACATGGTCAAGGCCATCGCGCCTGTAGCCTGTTCTGCAAAGACAGCCGTCTACAACGAGTTGTTCCTGAAATCCATTCGCAAGGCAATGGTCAGCGATCCAGCTTACAAGGGCGGTTACTATGGCGATGTTCCACCCTTGTCTGGAATGCGGGTGATGGCCCAGATCTATGCGGGGTGGGGCATGTCGGAAGAGTTCTATCGCAAAGAGGTTTTCCGTGCCTTTGGCCATGACACACTCGATGATTTCCTTGTGGATTTTTGGGAGGCTTATTTCGCGGCGCGTGACGCCAACAATCTGATCTCGCAAATCTGGACATGGCTGCATGGCGATATCAGCGCGCAACCAGCTTATGGCGGTGATATTGCCAAGGCGTTGGCAGCCATCAAGGCTAAGGCAATCGTATTGCCTTCCGCTACCGACCAGTATTTCCCACCAGTCGATTCCGAGGCCGAGGTTGCGGCCATGAAAAATGCTGAGCTGAGGGTGATCCCGTCGATCCTTGGGCATTTCGCACCGTTCAATCCGGATGACCAGAAATTCATCGATGACGCGATCAACGATTTGCTGAACGGATAAATGGGAGGCGCCTAGAGCGCGCCTCACTCAGCCCAAGAGCCAGGTATCAGAGGCATGCATCTTCGATCTCGGAGAGGCCCGACCTCGTATGTCAAACAAGAGGAAGTGAATATGACAGCGTATAACAAATCCCACGAAAATCCGCTCGTACAAAAGGCCTCCGAACAACTTTCCAGGCGGATGTGCTTCCAAGGTCTTTTTGTTGCCGGTATCGCGGCTGCAAGTATGCCATTGGTTTTGCCGAATACGGCAATGGCGGAGACCGCAGCAGGTTCGCAGATAAAAGGTTCGTTGCGTGATGCGATCGACCAACAGTTGATGGCGTTTAATGGCCCAAGTTCTCTTGCCCATGCCGTTAACGATGAGGCCTTTCTCGAATTTCTGGGGCAGCGCCTAAATATGCTGCATCCGGCTTCTGTAAACCGACCTTGATCGACACGACCTCCGCATTCGGGTCCATTGGAAAGCCTGAATGCGGGGAAAATCGCAAGCTGTTAGTATGAGATTCTAAATTGAACATGACAGAAAAATCCCCGGCGCTCGTGCTTTTCACCGGGCCGACATCGCCTTTCGCCCGCATGGCCCAGGTCGTGGGAACAGAACTTGGTATCGCCTTTGAAAGTCGGACCATTGACGTCTACAGCGCTGAATTTTTGGACGAGTTCAATCCACTGCGCCAAATTCCAACACTCGTCATAGATGGGAAAACGGCGATCTTTGACAGCCGCACGATTTTTGCCTACTTCGACGCCATTTCGGGAAAGTCATCGTTTTCGCCGGGCGACGATTTCGCTCAGATGTCGCGGATCTCGCTGTTTCTGGGTCTAACTGAAGCGTGCCTGCACTATCGTATGTCAATCATACTGCCGGAAAATGAACGGAGCGAGGCCAACATCGAAAAACTGCGGGTTCGGATGAACCGGTCTCTGGATTTCCTAGAAGCGCACGCACAAGAAACGACCGAGGGCAATTTCCGTCTCGAACAGATCGTGGCGGCGTGTACGCTCGAATACATCGACTATCGGTATTCGCATGAGTGGCGCCTGAGATGCCCAAGGCTGGACACATGGGTCAAAACGTTTTCCCAGCGTCCAAGTATGATGGAAAGCCGTCCCTCGGAGTAGGAATGCTTCAGGATTTCCGGAAGGCAACCTCGGACTTGCAATAGTCGAAAAAGACACGGGCCGGCCCTGTGAGCTTGCGGTCTGCACTTCGAATAATGCCAATATCCATGGTCGGGATGTCATTCGCGAGAGTGATGCTTTCGATCCGTTCAGCATCCAGCGACCAGGAACGATAGAGCATATCGGAGAGAATGGTCACTCCCCGACCGATCGCGATCTGACTGCGGATGGCCTCAACAGATGTCGTTTCAAAGATAGTCTTTGGCACAAGACCGTGTTTTTCCCAATAGGTTTGGGTCGTTGTCTGCGCCTCATCGACAAGCAACTGGATGTAGGGTTCCCGCGCGACATCTTCCAAGGTTATCTCGGGTTTCTGGGTCAGCCGGTGCCCCGCCTGAACCCACAAACGGCGCCTCGAGCGCACCAGTGTTTCATGCTTTATTTGGGCTTTGTTGTGCAAGTTGGAAACCAACATAAGCGCGACATCCAATTCGCCAGAAATGACCATTTCCTCGAGTGTTTCGCGCTCATACTCGTGAATTTCGATGTCGATACCGCGATTTGCCCTAATAAAGCGGGACAGGGGGGTGCTCAGAAAATACCCTGCAATCGTGACTGTGACCCCCAACTTCAATTTGCCTGATATCTTCGGTTTGTTTTTCGGAGTGTCTTCCATCGCCATCGTGACCGAGGCCATTATGGAGTTGCAGTGTTGCAGAAATCGTTTTCCTGCCGGCGTTGGTAAAACGCCTCGTCTATGCCGCTCTAGAAGCGGCGTTCCGACCTGTTCCTGAAGGTCTTTCAATGCACTGCTAACCGCCGAAGCCGAGACGTTGAGTTGGGCGGCAGCCTCATTGATTTTCATTACCTGACAGACGGTGATGAAGTACTTTATCTGGCGAAGAGAAATCAAGGCTCGAACCCTCCTTTAGGGGCTTCTCACAGCCTACGAGGCTGCCATCATAAATCAACTAAAATCGAATTCTCAAACAAGAATAAAGAAATTGTGCTCAAAGTCTTTGAGTGGGAGTGTTCAGGAAATCTCTAACGAAAGTAGGTGTGAAATGAAGATCAACTGCGACATGGGTGAAGGCTATTCCATCTATAAAGTTTGCGATGATGCGGAAATGATGAAGCAAATTTCTGTTGCGAATGTCGCGTGCGGTTTTCATGCTTCAGACCCTGTTGTGATGCACGAAACCGTCAAGCTGGCGAAGGCTAACAACGTGCTTGTCGGTGCTCATCCTTCGTTCCCTGACCCGCAGGGCTTTGGTCGTCGCGAGATGAAGATCGGGCGCGAAGAATTGCGTGATCTGATCATCTATCAGGTTTCTGCACTCAAGGGGTTCTTGGACATGTACGACATGCCGTTGAACCACATCAAACCGCATGGAGCGCTTTACGGAGTAGCCGCGCGCGATGACGAGACTGCACATGCGGTTGCAGATGTGGCCGAGATTTTCAACACGTCGCTTTATGGCATGGCAAACACGGGCCACGAACGGGTTTACAAGGAGCGCGGTGTTCCTTTTGTCGCCGAACTTTATGCGGACCTGAACTATCGTGGAAACGGTGAGCTGATCATCGCGCGCAATCCCCCGAAAGTTACTCCAGAACAGGTTGTCAGCCGCTGTCTGAAGGCCGTCGAGCAGGGCGTTGTCGACACCGTTGATGGCAAGGATGTGAAGATCGATTTCGACATCATCTGCGTTCACTCGGACACGCCCGGGGCGATCGAAGCTGCCAGGGCGCTGAAAGAAGCGTTGGCCTCTTGAATGGCTTTTGGAACGAAATATCAAACAGGGGGTAAATCCTGATGTCTCGGGTTTTTCTATACGCGGAGTATCAAATCTCGTTTCCGTTCAGCGAGATGGACTTGCCGCCAATTCATGAGGAAATGAAATCCTTCCCCGGATTGAAGTCAAAAACTTGGCTGAGTGGTGTGAACACGAATTCGGTTGGCGGGTTCTATGAATTCGATTCCAAGGAAAATGCGCAAAACTATATCGACAAGTGTCTGGTGCCGTATGTCCAGGCTTTCGATGCAAACCTGACCGTAAGGTTGTTCGACGCCGAGATCGTTTCAGAGGCGAGCAAGGATATGGGATCCCCGTATTTTGAATCGAGATGACGACGCGGAAATTTAAGTAGCACCTGACGCAATCGTGCTGGGGCTTTCAGAACAAGAGGGAGACCAATCGTATGTCTCAAGTCCTTTCGCCACTTCCGGGAACTTTCTATGTCAAGCCGTCTCCCGAGGCAGCTCCATACAAGGCACCCGGCGATGCTGTTGTCGTCGGAGACGTTCTTGGTCTGGTCGAAGTGATGAAAACTTTCATCGAGATCAAGGCAGAGTTTGCGGGAACGTTCACAGCGTACATCGCTGAGGATGGTCTTCCCGTCATGGCGGCGCAGGCTCTTGCTGAAGTGGCGGAATGACATGAGCATTGAACGTCTCTTCATTGCAAACCGGGGCGAGATCGCCGTTCGCATCATTGTTGCCGCAAAAGAACTCGGAATAACAACGATCCAGGCCTATTCAGAGGCCGACGCCGACATGCTTGCCGTCAAATTGGCTGATGAGACGGTCTGCATCGGCCCAGCCAAGGCGACGGAATCATATCTTGACGTCAATAGAGTGGTCGCGGCGGCAATCGAAGAATCTGCTGATGCTGTACACCCCGGTTACGGCTTTCTGTCCGAGAGCCCAGAGTTTGCGAGAGCTGTCGAGCAAGCAGGCATGAAATTTGTTGGGCCTTCGGCCACCACGATCGAGCGTATGGGCGACAAGGTTGCCGCGCGCCAAGCGGCAGAAGCTGCTGGTGTGCCTGTTGTGCCGGGCTCCAAGGGACGGATCGGTTCGGTCGACGAGGCCGTCGAGGTTGCGGCAAAAGTTGGCTATCCGGTCATGGTTAAGGCCGCAGCAGGTGGTGGCGGTAAGGGGATCCGTATCGCTCAAACGGAAGACGAACTCAGGATATTGGCTCCGCAGGCACAACAAGAGGCTGTCGCCGCGTTTGGCGATGGTGGGCTCTATGTCGAGCGTTCAGTGAAATCGCCACGACATATCGAGGTTCAGATTGTCGGCGATGGTGACAAGGCCGTCCACTTCTATGAGCGTGAGTGCTCTCTGCAACGTCGCCGTCAAAAAGTGTGGGAAGAAGCCGGGGCAGACTGTCTCGACGAAGAAACACGGGAAAACCTGTGCATGGCCGCCGTCGCTCTTGCAGAATCCGTGAATTATCGCGGTGCTGGCACGCTTGAGTATCTTTATGAAGCAAGCACTAAAGAGTTTTTCTTCATCGAGATGAACACACGCATCCAGGTAGAACATCCCGTAACCGAGATGATCACTGGTTTCGATCTTGTTCGGGAAATGATCCTCGTATGTGGCGGTGCGCCACTGAGTGTGAGCCAGGATCAGATCAAGAGATCTGGCCATGCCATCGAAGTTCGCCTCAACGCTGAAGATCCTTTCATGCAGTTCCTGCCGTGGCCCGGGAAGGTTGAGAGCTTGAAGATGCCAGAAGGCGAAGGTGTCCGCTTCGATCATTTCCTTTATGAGGGTTATCAAATCCCACCCTTCTATGACTCTTTGATCGGCAAGCTCATCGTTCACGGTAAAGACCGCGAAGAAGCGATCTCGAAAATGGCCGTTGCGCTTGAAGACCTCGAAATCAACGGGCTTAAAACAACCATCCCTCTCCACAAGGCTTTGGCGAAAGACCCAAGCGTCGCATCTGGCGACTTCCATACGCAATGGCTCGAGCCGTGGTTGGAAGCCGGAAACTTGAAGCCCGAGAACACGTGAGGAAGTCACTATGAAAACCAGATACACATTTGGAGGCGACGAGCACGTCTATGTCGAGATGGATGATGAAATGTCCCTCGATGCGTTTTTCAAGTCTCTTTCAATGAGCAATGCAGTGCGCGACGCCAATATCGCAGGTGTTACCGAAATCTGTCCTGCGAATGCGTCTTTCCAAGTTCGCTTTGACCCAGATGTGATCTCTCCTGACGATATCATGGCGAAAGTTAAGGAACTGGAGCACAAGGCCGAGTTGGCAGAGAAGCGCATGAAGACACGGATTATTGAAATCCCAGTCTACTATCAGGACCCTTGGACACACGAGACGCTGATGCGGTTTCGGGAACGTCACCAAAATCCGGATGGAACTGATCTTGACTATGCCGCTGAGATCAATGGCTTTGAATCTGTCGATGCCTTTATTGAGGCACATCATTCTCAACCTTGGTTCGTCTCGATGGTTGGTTTCGTGGCAGGGCTGCCGTTCCTTTACCAGCTCGTTGAGCGGGGCAAACAGCTGGAGGTTCCCAAGTATCTCAGGCCGAGGACAGATACTCCCAAACAGACTGTGGGCTACGGAGGCTGCTTTTCGTGCATCTACTCTGTGCGCGGCGCGGGCGGATATCAGATGTTCGGAATCACGCCGATGCCAATCTATGATGCGGAACAGAAAGTCGCTCATTTGAAAGACTTCATGGTGTTCTTCAAGCCCGGCGACATCGTGAAATGGAAGCCGATCGATCGTGCTGAATATGACGCCGTTGTTGCAGCGGTTGAAGACGGCACATACGAGCCGCGGATCGCTGAGGTTGAATTTGATCTCGACGAATTCAATGCCGACATGCGCGGCACCAATGCTAAGATGTTGGAGGCCCTCAATGACGCTTAAGATCAAAAACTCAGGTCTTGCGACCTCCATTCAGGACCTTGGGCGTATCGGCTATTTCCATCTGGGAATACCGCTCAGTGGGGCAATGGACCGCTATGCTTTGCGAGCAGCAAACATGCTTGTCGGCAACGACGAAGGCGCTGCTTGTCTAGAGGCTGTATTTATGGGGCCACAAATTGAGTTTACAAAAAGTGCGACAGTCGCGGTAACCGGAGCAAATATCCCCATTAAGGTGGATGGCGAACTTCAAGACCCATGGTCGTCATTTGAGATCAATGTCGGCCAAACGCTCAGCTTCGACTTCCTGCAATCAGGTGCGCGCATCTACATTGCCGTGAGCGGCGGGATCACCACCCCTGAGGCGTTGGGTAGCCGGTCCACATACCCAATCGGTTCCCTTGGGGGCATTGAAGGCCGCGCGATCCAAGCTGGCGATGAGCTGCCTACTGGGGATTCGAGAGGGCCCGGCGCCGGCCGTACAGTGCCGGAAAATCTGCGCCGCAAGCCTGGAACTCCCGCCAGTTTGCGCGTCCTTCCCGGGCTGTACTGGCATCGCCTGACGGATGAATCTGGCGCCGGGTTCTTCGAGGATGAGTGGGAAGTGGCGCCTGAGGCGGATCGGATGGGCTATCGTTTTAAAGGTGGCCGTCCGCTGGAATTCGTTGAGCGCGAACAGCCCTTTGGGGCAGGATCTGATCCATCCAACATTGTCGATGGGTGTTATTCCTATGGTTCTATTCAGGTGCCTGGCGGAACCGAACCGATCGTGCTCCACCGAGATGCTGTGTCTGGTGGGGGGTACTTTACCTTAGGCGCCATCATTTCCGCGGACATGGATTTGATCGGGCAGCTTCAGCCTCACACGCCGGTCAAGTTCGAGAAAGTGGACATGAACCAGGCGCTTGAAGCCCGCAAGGAACGCAGAAGCATGCTTGCAAAAATAAGAGAAGAACTCGGCTAGGAAACGCAAGCCCACCCAGAAAGCGCGAAAAATCGCTTCTAACGAAAACAACTGACAAGGAGGTCAGAACAATGAAACTTGCCCTGAATACTGCCACAGCACTGGTATTGAGTGCTGCCATCCCAGCGAGTGCGATTGCGGAACGTGCATGGTTCCCTTACCCAGCCGAAGAGGTCACTCCGGCCTTTTCAGCAGACGGTGAAGTGAAAGATGTCACCTATGAAGCGCTGGCATCCGCTGAAAAAGCGTGGAACATCTGTGTGTCTTTCCCGCACATGAAAGACGCATACTGGCTCGGCGTTGACTATGGCGTGGTCGATGAAGCGAAGCGTCTGGGCGTAAACCTCAACGTAGTTGAAGCTGGTGGCTACACCGAGTTGGCCAAACAAATCAGTCAGATCGAAGACTGCGTTTCGGGCGGTGCGGATGCCGTGGTCGTTGGTGCAATTTCGTATGAAGGCCTCAACAATGTGATCGGTGAAGTTGCCGGAAACGGTATTCCGGTCATTGACGTGATCAACGGGGTGTCATCGAGTGATATTGCGGCCAAGTCTCTGGTTTCATTTAAGGTCATGGGCCAAGAAACCGGCGCTTACCTTGCCGCGAAACATCCTGCTGGCACTGAGCCCGTCAAAGTCGGTTGGTTCCCTGGGCCCGCTGGCGCTGGTTGGGTCGAAGCTGCCCATGCAGGTTTTTTGGAAGCCGTTGAAGGCTCTGCTGTCGAAGTTCTCGAGCCTCGCTTCGGCGATACCGGCAAAGAAACTCAGCTGAAACTCGTTGAAGATGTTCTGCAAGCCAACCCGGATGTTCGTTACCTCGCCGGCACAGCTGTGACCGCTGAAGCAGCGCAGGGTCTCATTCGTGAGCGCGGCCTGCAAGGGAAAGTCGATCTTCTGGCCTTCTACATGACGCCAGGCGTCTTCACGGGCATCCAGCGCGGCTTCATCCTCGCGGCACCTGCTGACAGCATGGTGGTTCAGGGCCGGATCGCAATCGATCAGGCGGTCCGCATCCTCGAAGGCAAAGACTACATCAAACACGTGGGTCCGAAGATCTTCGTGGTTGATCCTGAAAACATTGGAGACGTCGAGCGCACCAATATCCTTCCGCCGGAAGGGTTCTCGCCCGTCTTCTCTGTGTCCAACTAACCTCCTCCCTGTTGGACTGCGGGCCGGTCTGGGCCTGTCCCACTGGCCCGCATTTTTTGGGAGACTGACATGTCAGCACAACCACTCATCGAAACCAGAGCGCTCACAAAACAATACCCCGGCGTCCTTGCCCTCAATGCTGTCGATTTCGACCTTCATTCGGGCGAAGTACACGTTCTCTTTGGTGAGAATGGTGCCGGGAAATCGACGCTGATTTCAATGCTCGCAGGCGCGAACACTCCGTCACAAGGCTGCGTTGTCCTTGATGGTCAGGAAATGAAATTCGACAGCGTCGCCGATGCCCAAGGCAAGGGCATCTACACTGTCTTTCAGGAATTCTCGCTGATACCGACCCTGACTGTGGCACAGAATATCTTCCTGGGCTGGGAGCCCACGAAGGGTCCTTTCATCGACCATCGCACCATGCGTAAACGCGCACATGAAATGCTTCTCGAGCTGGGGTTCGATATCGATCCGAATGAGACCACCTCGCACCTGTCGCGGGCACAGCAACAGATGGTCGAGATTACCAAGGCCTTTCACGGCGATCTCAAGGTGCTCATTCTGGATGAGCCGACGGCATCACTCACGGACAAAGAAGTCGACCACCTCTTTGAGTTCGTAAACGAGCTCAAGGCCAAGGGTGTTGGCATCATCTACATTTCGCACCGCATCCAGGAATTTTCGCGCATTGCAAACCGGGTCACGGTTCTGCGCGACGGTGCCAAAATTGGTACTGTCGATATGATCGAAACCAACGAAGATGCGCTGGTCGAAATGATGACCGGGCGAGCGATCGACGAGATTTATCCCAAGATCGAAAAGGGGACCGGGGAAGTCCTACTGACCGTCGAGGGCCTCAGAGCAGTAGGCATTCATGATGCCTCCTTCGAGGTGCGGGCGGGCGAAGTCCTGGGCGTTGCGGGTCTTGTGGGGTCCGGCAAGTCGCGCCTTTTCCGCACTGTCATGGGCTTGACCACCCGCGTGCGAGGCACGGTGAAAATGCGCGGCAAGGACATCAGTCATGCGCCGACGCGCGACATCATCAAGGAAGGCATCTACTACCTTTCACCGGACCGGAAGGGGGAAGGGCTCGACCTCGCCAAACCGTCCAAGGACAATCTCGCGATCAATCTTGTCATGGGGGACAAGGTTAGCGGTGACGGCCAACTGGTAAAATGGTCCGAAGTCAACGCCGAAGCCGCAACGATCTCGGACCATGTGGAGTTGCACGAGGGTTATCGCAACAAGCCGGTGTCCCAGCTTTCTGGCGGCAACCAACAGAAGGTTCTGTTTGGCAAATGCTTTGGCCAGAATGCCGACATCATCATCTTTGATGAGCCCACGGTTGGTGTCGACATGGGCACCCGCGCGGCACTCTACCTTCTGATCAAGGAATTGGCCGAATCCGGCAAAGCCGTGGTCGTGATCTCTTCCGACCTGCCCGAGGTCATGAACCTCTCCCATCGAATGATTGTTCTGGCGCATGGCCACATCTCGGCAGAGCTGAGCGGTGACGACATGACCGAAGAGCAAGTTCTCAAATTCTTCTTCGACGAAACCGGAGCAAAACAATGACGACAGAAGCTAGAAAAACCGGGGCCTTCGATTCCATCCGCAAAACCTTCATCAAGGTTGGCGTTCTGCCATTCTTTCTGGTGGGCGCACTGATCATCTTCACCGCACTGTCCGACAAGTTCCTCAGCTTGCAAAACCTCGTCAACGTCGCCCGGCAATCGGTCTACCTGGTTCTGGTATCGATGGGACAGATGCTGGTTCTCATTTCGGGCGGCTTCGACTTGTCCGTTGGCACCTCGATTGCCTTGACGTCGGTGGTCTCCGCGCTCGGCATGTTCTGGCTCGCCGGAATTTTCCCTGACGCGATTTGGCTCGCCATCACCCTTGGTGCTTTCATGGGCTTTGCGGCTGCAATCTCTGTCGGTCTGATCAACGGTGTCGGCATTGCCTATTTCGATGTTTCCCCGTTCATCATGACACTGGGTGTTTCCTCTGTCGGCGCGGGCCTCGCGCTCTTCCTGACGGGTGGGGTTCCGGTTTCGGGACTGCCCTTCGCCTTTGGAGACACCTTCGGGTTCGGCAGGCTCTTTGGGGTTCCTATTCCGGTGATCATCGCGGCCATCTGTATCATCGTCATGTGGCTCTTCATGTCCCGGACACGCCTCGGCACCCAGGTCTATGCCGTCGGCGGCAACATCAAAGCGGCCCATCTTTCGGCGATCAACACCAAGCGCACTTTAATGATGGCTTATGTGATCTGTGCCCTGATCGCGTCATTGACTGGTTTGCTGCTCACAGCGCGCGTCGAGTCGGGCGAAGCCAACCTCGGCAGCACGATTGCTCTGGAATCAATCGCGGCCTGTGTAATCGCGGGCGTGTCGCTCAGAGGCGGCATCGGTCGAGTGGAAAACGTTGTCCTTGGGGCCTTCTTCATCGTGCTTGTCCAGAACGGCATGAACCTCGCACAGGTCAGCTCCTACATGCAGATGGTGCTCCTCGGTGCCCTGCTGATCCTCGCCGTGATCTTCGATCAGATGCGCTACCGCATGATCCTGAGCGGAGAATAAGTAGAAATGGCCGGTAAAAGTGGTTCTCAAAAAGGCACATTGCATGCTTGAGCTCAATGATACCTCTCTTTTGGAAACGCGAGCCTACGTCGGCGGAGAATGGACCATGGGAAAGGAAACGTTTCCAGTCCATAACCCGTCAACAGGCGAGCTGATAGCAAATGTTGCGGACCTTGGGGTGGCAGAAACCAAACATGCCATTGACTCCGCCTATCTAGCAAAAAAGGATTGGGCGCTCCAAACAGGAAAAGAGCGCAGTGCTGTATTAAGGCGTTGGTTCGAGCTGTTGGTCAAAAACGCCGATGATCTCGCCCGTATTCTGACCGCAGAAATGGGGAAGCCGCTCTCTGAGGCGCGCGGAGAAATCTTGTATGGAGCGTCCTTCATCGAATGGTTCGCTGAAGAGGCCAAGCGTATCTACGGCGATGTTATCCCGGGCCATCAACGTGACAAGCGGATCGTTGTGATCAAACAGCCGATAGGTGTTGTGGGGTCGATTACCCCGTGGAATTTTCCAAATGCCATGATTGCGCGCAAGGTCGGTCCTGCTCTCGCAGTCGGTTGTACCTTCGTTGCCCGACCCGCAGAGTTTACGCCCCTTTCAGCGCTCGCAATGGCAGTCTTGGCCGAGCGTGCAGGGGTTCCCGCGGGTGTTTTCAATGTCGTTCCGAGCTCGGATGCAGCCAGAATCGGCAAAGAGATATGCGCCAACCCAAAAGTCTCCAAGATTACGTTTACGGGGTCGACAAGAGTCGGCCAGATTCTGATGGAACAATGCGCTCCGACCATAAAGAAGATGTCACTGGAGCTCGGTGGAAATGCGCCATTTATTGTTTTCGATGATGCCGATGTCGTTGCTGCGGTTGAAGGTGCGGTAATCGCCAAGTTCCGCAATGCTGGCCAGACGTGCGTTTGCGCCAACAGAATCTATGTTCAAAGCGCAGTGTATGACGAATTTTCCCAAAAGCTGGCGGCGCGCGTTGCAGGTTTTGCGGTTGGCGACGGTTTGACGGAAGGCATAGTTATTGGCCCGATGATCAATGAGGCAGCTCTTTCCAAAACCGAGGCTCATATCGCCGATGCAGCGGCTAAAGGAGCAAGCATTGTAACAGGTGGCAAACGTCATGAGCTGGGGGGCAATTTTTTCGCTCCAACTGTTCTTGCCGGAATGACCTCTGAAATGCTGGTGGCGAACGAAGAAACCTTTGGTCCTGTTGCACCGCTGTTTCGCTTTGAAACAGAGGACGAGGTTGTCGAATTGGCCAATGAAAGCGAGTTCGGGCTTGCGGGGTATTTTTTTGCCAATGACATCCGCCGGATCTGGCGGGTGGCCGAGCAATTGGAAGTTGGAATGGTCGGGATCAACACGGGTCTGATTTCGACAGAGGTTGCACCCTTCGGTGGTGTGAAGCAGTCGGGCCTCGGCCGTGAGGGCTCAAAATACGGCACGGAAGACTACCTTGAAATCAAATACATCTGTTTCGGTGGTGTCCAATAGCCGTGTGAAAACGAGACGAAAAAGAAGGTAACTCCGAAGAATGAGGAAGGAAATTAGTATGACTGAGGAAGCAAAGATGATGTCCTTATCGGCTCTGAGTACGGGCTCAAAAAATATGGCTTTGGTGCTTGTTGGTTCGGCCATGATTGCGATCGCAGCACAGATTTCGATCCCAATGTTTCCTGTTCCAATGACCTTGCAAACCCTTGCTATCTCGCTGATCGGCCTGACATTTGGAACGCGGCTTGCTGCGTTCACGGTGCTGGCCTATCTGGCACAGGGCGCTCTTGGCTTTCCGGTATTTGCGAACGGCGGCGCCGGGTTGGTCAAGCTGTTCGGGCCAACATCAGGCTTCCTGTTTGGATTCGTTGCCATGGCCTTCCTGACGGGTTGGTTGGTAGAACGCGGGCTTTCGGGCGGTGTGTTACGGCTTTCGGTCGCGGCATTTGTCCCAGCGACTGTGCTTTATGTGCCAGGAGTTCTTGGTCTTTGGTTGGTCACTCCGCTTGATCTGTCCAGCGCTATTATGGTCGGCGCAGTACCCTTTCTGCTCGGTGACGTGGTGAAAGCGCTTCTGGCAGCCTTTGTCGTAGCGGGGGGTGCGCGGCTATTGAAAAGCTTCGGAAGCCTTATACACTGACTTGATACAGGATTAGGTCTCCTCCTTTGAGCGGGGACCGACCCAGCCTACGGACGAACAAGGATACGAACGAATTTCATGGACGAACAGATTGTCAGCATCCTGTCGGAGAAAGAACGTCGAACCGGCTTGCTAGCTCAGTCATTGTCGGTTCGCCATTCACCGCCTCAGGCACAACATTCGTTTCGACTGAAATTGTTCTGCTTTTCTGGACAGGTTGTCGTCACCCATTCCTCTCGGGCAAATGCTGCAGTTCGTGCGAATTGCAGCTTCGATAGCTGCGCGGAGGCAAAATATTTGCACTGGTACAGTACTCCTCAAGCTGCGTGCGCGCGCAGCGACAAAGTCGAACTTACAGGGTGGGCTCAAACCGGACATTTGGCGAGCGATGACGAATTAGGAGATGAGCCTTTGACGGCTCACCACTTGCCGGTCGAGCCTTTCTTTCCAGCCTCGCCGCCGCTGAAATCCTTCGGCTCGGGCTCCGGGTCCGGTTCGGGCTCTTTCTTCTCCAGTTTCGAGATCGTGTAGGTGTCGACGTCACGATAGTCGCATTTCTCGCAGGTGGTGATCCGTTCGCCCTTGCCGGATCTCTCCTCGGTGGGATGCTCCAGTGTGTTTGTTGCGGTCTTGAGCGTGCCACGCGCGCCGCAGGAGGGGCATTTGCGGGTTTTGCTCTTGAAGGTGAAAAACGCGATGAGTGCGGCAATGCCGCCGCCGATCCAGAGCAGAATGGAGAGCCCGCCGCCTTTGCCGTCTTCCTTGGGAGGGCTTGAAGCGGTGGCGCTGGACTGCTCGCTGGCCGTGGTGGTGGAGGTGGTGTCGCTGGCCGCGCTGTCTGAGCTCGTCGAGGCCGCATCGCTGCTCGCCGCGTCGCTGCTGCCTGTGTCGTCTGCCGCTGCGGTGATGACACCGTCCTCGACAAGCTTGGCCACATGCGGGCGCACCAGATTGGCAATCAGGTCATCGACGCCGGTCTCGATCCCCTGTTCGTAATTGCCATCCTTGAAAGACGGCAGAAAGCTGCGGTCGACCGACTTGTCCGCGGCCTTGTCGGCCTTGTTTCCATAGCCTTTGCCAAGGGTGATCCGCATGGCCTGATCAGCGCGCAGCACCAGCACGAGAATGCCGTCATCGCGTTTCTTGTTTCCGATGCCCCATTCGTCGAAGATCCCGCGGCCAAACTCCTTGAGCGACAGGTCCGGCGCGAACATGTCCTGGCGTGACAGCGTGAGCACCACCAGTTCGACCTCGGTTTCCTCGCGCAGAGCATCAAGCGTTTTGGTGAGCCGCTCTTCGGCTTCGTCGCCAATGATCCCGGCGAAGTCGTTGACCGAAAGTTCGCTCGGCTCGGGGTAGGATTGTGCCGTGGCAAAGCCCGCGAGCACGATCAATAGTACAGACAGAATACCTCTCATGTCCCTCAATTCCCTTGTTCTGTGTGCAATGACTATCTTGGCCCAAAACCACGGGCCTTGGGGCAAGGGTAGAGGCATCCGCCGGGCAGGAGCAAGGATTTTCAGGTGTCTTTGGTGAGTTTCACCACGGTGGCATCGGTTTCCGGGGCCAGTTCCTCGAAATCGAAATTGTCGAGCCGCCGGGCCCGTCGGCCGGCCTTGTCGGCGGAAATCTTGATGTCGGAGATGTCTTTCGCGGCCTGTCCGAAATGCCGGTCGAGGTTTTCCACCCGTGTGCCCAGCCGTTCCACATCGGCAAAGAGAAGGCCCAGTTCGCGGCGGATGGCGCCCGCCTGTTCGCGCATGCGGGCGTCTTTGAGGATGGCGCGCATGGTGTTGAGCGTGGCCATGCAGGTGGTGGGCGACACGATCCAGACCCGCGCGGCAAAGCCCTCGCGCACCAGGTCGGGGAAATTGGCGTGCAGTTCGGCATAGACCGCCTCGGAGGGCAGGAACATCAGCGCGCCATCGGCGGTTTCGCCGTCGAGAATGTACTTCTCGGATATGTCCCTGATGTGTTTCTTGACCGCCGTGCGCAGGGCTTTGCCGGCCTCGTTGGCCTCCCAGTCGGTGCTGGCGTTGCGCAGCGCCTCGTAAGCCTCCAGAGGGAACTTGCTGTCGATGCAGATCGGCCCCGGCGGGTTGGGCAGGTGAATGAGGCAATCGGCGCGCTTGCCGTTCGACAGCGTGGCTTGCAGCGCATAGCTGTCCTTGGGCAGGGCCTTGGAGACGATATCGGTCAGCTGGATCTCGCCAAAGGCGCCGCGCGTCTGCTTGTTGCTCAGGATATCCTGAAGCGTCAGCACATCGCCCGAAAGCTTGGTGATGTTTTCCTGCGCCTTGTCGATGGTGGCGAGCCTCTCCTGCAACTCTCCCAGCGAATGCGCCGTGCGGCGGGCGGAGCCTTGCAGGTTCTCGGTCATCTGGTTCGAGACCTGGGCCAGCCGCTGCTCCATCAGTTGCAGCATGTTTGTCTGCGCGGCGGCCTGGGCTTCGGACACGTGGTTGAGCCCGCCCGCAAGCTGGTGTTGCCCATCACTGAGGCTTTGCACGCGTTGATCCATATGGGTGAGTTGCTGCGCCAGCGGCGCGGTCAGGCGGGCAGCACGCGACGAGGCGCGCAGAGACATGATAAGCAGCACAAGCATGAGCAGAACCACCGCAAGCGCGGCAAGAACGGCCAGCACGGCCGGGTCATCGAGGGCATAGGTGGTGTCGCCGATGGTGATCATATGCGCCCGAACAGTTTTTCGATGTCGGAGAGCTTGAGCTCTACATAGGTGGGCCGCCCGTGGTTGCACTGGCCGGAATGGGGCGTCGCCTCCATCTCGCGCAGCAAGGCGTTCATCTCGTCGGCCTGCATCCGGCGGCCCGAGCGGATCGAGCCGTGGCAGGCGACACGGCTGAGGATGGCGTCGATGCGCGAGGCGACGGTATGCGTCTCGCCCTGATCGGTGAGGTCATCGAGGATATCGTTGAGCAGGGCGGTGGCATCCACAGGGCCGAGGATGGCAGGGGTTTCACGCACGGCAACGGCACCGGGGCCGAAGGGTTCGATCACGAGGCCCAGGGCAGCGAGGTCATCGGACTGATCGAGCAGGAGCGCGGCATGCTCGGCGGGCAGGTCCACGATCTCGGGGATCAGGAGCGCCTGAGCGGCGACGCCGTTTTCCGTGCGCTGGTGTTTGAGTTTTTCGTAGACCAGACGCTCATGCGCTGCGTGCTGGTCCACGATGACCATGCCGGTTTCGGTCTGGGCGATGATGTAATTCTCGTGGAGCTGCGCACGGGCGGCACCCAATGGGCGGGTTGCGGCGGGCTGCTCGTCTGGCTCTTGCGTGCCAGCCTCGCTTGTTTCGACGCGCCCGCTATAGGCGCTTTGCATCTCGGCAAAGCCCGGGGTTGGCGGCGGTGAGGGCCGGGGTGCCGGGCGGTCCATCTGGTAGATGCGCGGCTGCTGGGCGGTGGGCTCGGGCCGCATCGCGCCCAGGGTGGCGTGCGCCACGGTGGAGGAGGAGCGGTGCCCCGCCTCGGCCAGCGCATGTTTGAGCCCCGACACGATCAGCCCGCGCGCCAGACCCGGATCGCGAAAGCGCACCTCGGATTTGGCGGGGTGGACGTTGACGTCGACCAGCTTCGGCTCGCATTCGATGAAGAGGGCCGCCACCGGGTGCCGGTCGCGGCTGAGAAAATCGCGATACGCGGCGCGCAGGGCGCCGGTCAGCATCTTGTCGCGCACCGGGCGGCCATTGACGAAGAGATACTGCGCCAGCGCATTGCCGCGCGAGTAGGTGGGCAAAGCGGCGTATCCGGTCAGCATCAGCCCCTCACGCTCGGCCTGGATCGGCAGCGCGTTGTCGGTGAAATCGCGGCCCAGGATACGGGCGAGGCGGCCTTGGAGCGCATCGAATAGCGCACCGCTTGCGGGATCGGCGCGGAAGATCACGCGCCCCTCGCCGCCATCAGAGACATCGCGCAGGGTGAAGCCGATGAAGGGCTCGGCCATGGCCAGCCGTTTGACCACATCGGCAATCGCCTGTGCCTCGGCCCGGTCGGAGCGCATGAACTTGAGCCGGGCGGGCGTGGCATAGAAAAGATCGCGCAGGGTGACGATGGTGCCGCTGTTCAGCGCCGCCGGTTTGACCGCCCCCATCTGGCCGCCCGAGACGGTGATCTCGGCCGCGGTGTCGCCCGCCACCCGTGAGGCGATCGTGAGCCGCCCGACGGCGCCAAGAGACGGCAGCGCCTCACCGCGAAAGCCGAAACTGTGAATGTTCAGAAGGTCCGTGCCGTCGATCTTGGAGGTGGCATGCCGCGCCAGCGCAAGCGGCAGGTCCGCCGCGGCGATGCCGCAGCCGTCATCAGTGACCCGAATGAGTGTCTTGCCCCCGTCCGCATAGGACACATCGATCCGCCGCGCGCCTGCATCTATGGCGTTTTCCACCAGCTCTTTGACCGCCGAGGCGGGCCGCTCCACGACTTCGCCAGCGGCAATGCGGTTGATCGCGGCCTCGTCCAGTTGGCGGATCACGGGTTGAGATTGGCTGATCTGGGGGTTTGCGTGTGCCATGCCACAAGACTTAGCATGTTCGCCGCCGATTCGACCATTGCCAAACATGGCGCTCCGGCCAAGAAAAAACCCCGGGCGTTGCCACCCGGGGTCAGTTTCAGGAAGTGCGCGGTATGCGCCCTCAGGTAGGTGAGAACTCCGGGTAGGCTTCCATGCCCAGCTCCGACATGTCGAGCCCGTTGATCTCGGTCTCTTCGTCGACGCGCAGGCCCATGACTGCCTTCAGGATCAGCCAGACCACGGCCGAGGCGGCGCAGACAAACACACCCACGACAACGATGGAGTAGAGCTGAGTGCCGAAGGAGGCGGCGTCATTGGTGAAGCAGACGGCGATTGTGCCCCAGATCCCGGCAAAGAGGTGCACGGGGATGGCACCGACCACATCGTCGATTTTCAGACGGTCGAGCATCGGCACGGCGAACACCACGATCGCACCACCCACGCCACCGATCAGCATGGCGGAGATCAGCGAAGGCGTCAGCGGTTCGGCGGTGATCGACACGAGGCCCGCCAGAGCGCCGTTGAGGATCATCGTCAGGTCCGGCTTCTTGTACATCACCTGGGTCAGGATCATTGCCACCACGGCCCCTGCCGCTGCGGCAGTGTTGGTGTTGGAGAAGATCCGGGAGATGTCAGCCACGTTGCCGGCCGTGTCCATGTAAAGCTGCGAGCCGCCATTGAAGCCGAACCAGCCGAGCCACAGGATGAACGTACCAAGCGTGGCGAGGGCCAGGTTGGAGCCGGGCATCGGATGAACCTTGCCATCCTTGTACTTGCCCAGGCGCGGCCCGAGGATGATCGCGCCCACCAGAGCGGCCCAGCCACCGACCGAGTGCACCACGGTGGAGCCAGCGAAATCCTGGAAACCCGCCGCATCGAGGAAGCCGCCGCCCCATTTCCAGCTGGCCTGGATCGGGTAGATGACCGCGGTCAGCACGATAACGAAGATCAGGAACGGCCAGAGCTTGATCCGCTCGGCCAGAGCGCCTGACACGATCGAGGCGGTGGCGGCGCAGAACATCAGCTGGAAGAAGAAGTCCGAACCGACAGAGGCATAGGTCAGGTCAGGCTCGGCCCCTTCCAGGCCAACAGGCTCAAGCGAGGTGATCGAGAACGCGCCAAGAATGCCGTCCATCGACCAACCATCGCCCGGGTACATCAGGTTGTAGCCCAGCAGGAAATAGAACAGCGAGGCGAGAGAGAAGAGCGCCATGTTCTTGGTGAGCTGCATCGCAACGTTCTTGCTGCGCACGAGGCCTGCTTCGAGCATGGCGAACCCGGCCGCCATGAAGAAGACGAGAAAGCCCGAGACCAGGAACATGAAGGTGGTGAAGATAAAGCCGATATCGGCGTTCAGCGGGGTCGTGTCCGCCTCCTGGGCCAGGCCCATACCGGGCAGAAGCGCCAGTGCGGCAGCGATCCCGGCAGACGTCAGGTATTTGTTTTGCATTGGGTTTCTCCTTCTCCCGCGCCTTAAAGCGCGTCCTGATTGGTTTCGCCGGTGCGCACGCGCATGACCTGCTCAAGGTCGAGGACGAAGATCTTGCCGTCGCCGATCTTGCCGGTACGGGCGGTTGTGCTGATGGTTTCGATCACCTGATCGGCCATGTCTGCGTTGACTGCGATTTCGAGTTTGACCTTGGGCACGAAATTCACGGTGTATTCGGCCCCGCGATAGATCTCGGTATGGCCCGATTGTGATCCGAACCCCTTGACCTCGGTGACCATCATGCCGCGCACGCCGATCGCGGTCAGCGCTTCGCGGACCTCGTCGAGCTTGAACGGCTTGAGTGTTGCGATGATGAGTTTCAACAGGCTTTCCTTTCTTCTGCGGCACCGCTTGCTGCAGTGCGGCATGACGTATTTGCACACGCAGAATGTGCGAGTCGGGGCCGTGAGAGACAGGAGGGGGCGTGAATCTGCGGTTAAAAAGATCAGGGTATGCACAAATTATCGGCAAGTTTTTGCCATTGCCTGAAAAATAGGCATGGCAAAAAGCGAGCGTGCCAGGGCCATGAGGGGTCTACATTCCGGCACGTGCAGGGTAGGATGGGACAAAACCGGTTAACGGGCAGTCAGAGCATGAGTAACACAGGCCGTAAAAAACCCCGCCTTGTCGCGCCCAAGCGGGAGCCGAAGAAACCGGCCCCCAAGCGCAAGACCCGTGCGGCCAAGCCAAAGCGGCGCAAGGCCACGCGCAAGCGCAATCCCATCGCGGCGTTCTTCATCGGTATCTTCAAATGGATTTTACGGCTGATCTGGTGGGTGACCTGGCGGGTGACGGCGGTCTGTCTGCTCGTGCTGGGGCTTTGGGTCGGCTATACCTACACAACATTGCCCAGCGTGGAGGCGTTTCTGGACGGGCGTGCGCGCGGGTCGGTGACGCTGCTGGACCGTGATGGCGAGGTGTTTGCCTGGCGCGGCGATCAGTTTGGCGGGGTGGTGACGGCAGAGTCGGTCAGCAAGCACCTCAAGAATGCCGTGGTCGCCACCGAGGACAAACGGTTTTACCGACATTTCGGCCTCAGCCCGCGCGGTATTGCCTCGGCGGTCAAGATCAACCTGTCCGAAGGGCGTGGGCCGCTCAGCGGTCATGGTGGCTCGACCATCACGCAGCAGACGGCCAAGCTATTGTGTCTGGGGGTGAAATACGATCCGTCGCAATGGGAATCAGAGAAGGATTACGTTGCCGATTGCCGCCGCGGCTCGCTTCAGCGCAAGGCCAAGGAAGCGATCTTTGCCATGGCGATGGAGGTGAAATACACCAAGGATCAGATCCTCTCGATCTATCTCAACCGCGCCTATATGGGGGGTGGAGCTTACGGGGCCGAAGCCGCGGCACAGCGTTACTTCAGCAAACCCGCCGCGGCGCTTAACGCGCAGGAAGCGGCCATGCTGGCGGGGCTTCTGACCGCGCCTTCCCGGTTTGCGCCGACCACCAATCTTGAGCGGTCGCAGGCGCGGGCGGCCACTGTGCTCCGCCTCATGCAGGAGCAGGGCTATCTCTCCGGGGCCGAGATGAAAGCGGCGCAGGCCGATCCCGCAACGCTCAGCCAGGCGGCAGAGGCGCAGGCGGGCGGGTATTTCGCCGATTGGGTGATGGATTCAGGGCCCGAGTTCTTCACCCGCGACACCACCGAGGACGTGATCATCAAGACCACGCTCGATCAGCGCATTCAGCGCGCGGCGGAAGAGGCCTTGGCCTACACGTTCGAGAACAAGGTGCGCGACGGGTCCAAGGCCGAAGCGGCGATTGTGGTGATGTCCGCCGATGGCGCTGTGCGCGCGATGGTGGGCGGGCGCAACTCCAAGGTCACGGGCGCGTTCAACCGCGCCACCATGGCCCGGCGACAGACCGGTTCGGCCTTCAAGCCCTTCGTCTATGCCACGGCGCTGGAGCTTGGCTATACCAGCGACAGCATCATCGTCGACGAGCCCTATTGCCAGAATATCCCCGGATCCGGTCAGTGGTGCCCGGAAAACTATACGCGGAAATATTACGGCCCCGTCACGCTGACCGAGGCGCTCAAGAAATCGCTGAACATCCCGGCGGTGAAAATCTCGGAATCGGTGGGGCGCGATCTTGTGCGCCGCGTGGCCAGTGAATTCGGTATTGAAAGCGACCTGGCCGATGGTCCGGCGCTGGCGCTGGGTGCGTCGGAGAGCACGCTGCTTGAGATGGCGGGCGCCTATGCGGGTATCCTCAACGGCGGCTCATCGGTCACGCCTTATGGCCTCGTGGAGCTGCGCCTGCTGGGGGACGAAGCGCCGCTGATGGGCACCGGCGGCGGCATCGGAGAGCGGGTGATCCAGCAGGATGCGGCGCGCGAGCTGATTTACATGATGCATGAGGTGGTGAATGGCGAGGGGGGCACCGGTGGGCGCGCCAACCTGCCCGACCGCCAGGCGGCGGGCAAGACCGGCACGACCCAGGCCGCGCGCGATGCGTGGTTCCTGGGCTTTACGGCGGATTACGTGGCCGGCGTCTGGATGGGCTATGACGACAACACCCCGCTGAAGGGAGTGACCGGCGGCGGGCTGCCCGCCGAAGTCTGGCGCGAGACGATGATCCGCGTGCATGCGGGCCTGCCCGCGACGCCGCTGCCCATGTCGCGGCGCAGTGGCGGGATTTCGGAACAATCGCAAGAGCAGGTGCCGCAAATGCGGATAGATCCGGAGAATGCGATCGAGGGCATCCTGCGCGATCTGATCAACTCGGGCGAGATCACCCCCGGCAATGCAACGGGGGGTATCGACCGCTGATTGCCCGCAGGCGTGCCGCAATGGCACCCGCGGGCGGCCGGGGTCAGCCGGCCTTGTTCAGGTCCGCGATCAGGGCGTCGATATCGCCCTTGCGCTTGTCCAGCATCGCACCGATCTCGGTGCGCTCGCTCAGGCGCAGGCTCACGCCTTCGATCACCATGTCAAAGAACAGATCCTTGCCGGAACGATCCGACACCAGGAACAGCACCTCGAACGGCGCTTCGCCCTTGAGATAGGCGGTCGATTTGACCTCATGCCAGGATTTGACCTGACGCGCGCCTTTCACTTCGATGCGCCCGCCCTCGAATTCCTTGAACCGCTTGCCGTATTTGCGCGAGATATAGCCACGGAACGCCTGCACATAGGCCGATTTCTGGCTGGAACTCATCCGCTTGTAATCCGGCCCCAGGGTCGAGGCGGCGATGATGTTCACATCGCCATATTTGCGGAAGATCTTCTCGAAATCCGAGATCATGCTGCTGAGCGATTTGCCTGAGGCGATCACCAGGTTGATATCGTCCACGACCTTGCCGACAAGGGCCTTGGCCTCGGCGTCGTTCAGCGCCCAGGCACTGACGGGCATCATGGCCGCCGTAGCGCCCATGGCAGTAAGGCTCAGAAAACGGCGACGCGGAAACTCATTCATCATACGGGTCCTCATAGGGGCTGTCATACGGGTCGAGATAGGCATCCGAGCTGCCTCCGCCAAGTTCGAAGGCACGATTTTGCAGATAGATCGAGCGCGCCTGAGCGTAACTGTCGGCGCTGTCGTACAAAATGGAATCGACCGTTTCGGCATAGCGGCCCCGGTCGCTGATCCTGGACGAGACACTGGCCGCCGTCGGGATATAGCTTTCGGGAGAGGCGAGCACATAGCTCAGCGGATCGGTGAACAGATCGACGATGCGCCCGGCGGCGTCGCGCTCGGTCGAGGGGCCAAGGATCGGCAGTTCCAGATAGGCCCCTTGCGGGACGCCCCAGGCATGCAGCACCATGCCGAAATCGGCCTCGGAGGAGGCGGGCATGTTGAGCTCGGTCGCCGGGTCGAAGAAACCGCCCAGACCGATCGTGCTGTTGACGACGAAGCGATAGAGATCTTCCGTCGCTCCCTTCATGTTGCCGCGCAAGGTGTTGTTGACCACCGATTGCGGCAGCGACAGGTTGTCCGAGAAGCGGCCGACCAGGATCTCGATATCGTCCGGCATGGTCTCGCTATAGGCGATGGCCACGGGGCGGATGATCGTCTTGTCGATTTTCTTGGACCGCTCATGCACCTTGCGATTGCGCTCTTCATAGGGGTCAAACGGCTCGCCGACCGGGTGCGCCACCTTGGGTCCGCAAGCCACAAGAAGTCCCAGCCCCATCAGGGCCAGCGCGTTGCGCCATGTGCGAAAGCGGGTATCGGGGGCTGAAACAGGCAAAGCTCTATCACGAAATTAAGTGTTCACTCGGGTACATAACCCATCCCGCCTGTGAACCCAGCCGGACGGATCATCTGTGGCTGCGATTGTGGCAGAATGGCGACATTCGCGATATGTCGCAATTGCGGGGCGGCGTCAATTCGGTGGCAATACCGGGCGCCTGATATATGGTGGGCAAAACGATATAATGTCAGGATGGGCGGTGCGGCCGCACGATCCGAGAGCAGGTTATGGACAAACGCATATACAGTGCAGGACTGGACGAGCTGCGCGCGGCACGGCGCGAGAGCCGACTGCTCTACTGGTTCGTTTTCGTCTTCAGCTTCTTCGTGAATCTGCTGATGCTGACCGGTCCGCTCTACATGTTGCAGGTCTATGACCGGGTGCTGGGAAGCCGCTCGGTCGAGACGCTGATCGCGCTATCTGTGCTTGTGGCCTTCCTTTTTGCGATGATGGGTCTGCTCGATTATGCCCGCGGCCGGGTGATGGGCCGGGTTGGCGCGCGGTTTCAGGCGCGGCTCGACAAACGGGTGTTCGATGCTGTCGTGCGCCGTTCGACGCAGACAACGGACCCCACGGCCACCACCGGTCTGAGCGACCTGAGCGCGGTGCAGCGGCTGATGGCGTCGCCGGTGCTCATGGCGCTGTTCGATATTCCGTGGACCCCCTTCTTCCTGGCTGCGATCTGGATCTTTCACCCCTGGTTGGGCACGCTCGCAATTGTCGGCGGATTGCTGCTGATCCTGATCACGATAATCAACCAGTCGGTCACGCGGCGGCCGGTGGAGCGCGCCAACGCCTCGGCGGTGCAGGCCGAGCAGCTTCTAGGCCAGGTGCGCGCCGAATCGGAGATGGTGCGGGCAATGGGCATGAGCGACGCCGCCTTCCGGCGCTGGCAGGCGGCACGCGACCGGTCCATGTCCGATCAGATGTCCGCATCCGATCTTGGGGGGACATTTTCCACCATCACCCGGGCGTTCCGGCTGTTTCTGCAATCGGCGATGCTGGGCCTCGGGGCTTATCTCGTTCTCCAGCAGGAGCTGACACCGGGCGCGATGATCGCAGGCTCGATCCTGTTGGGCCGGGCGCTTGCCCCCATTGAACAGGTGATTGGCCAGTGGCCGCTGGTGCAGCGCGCGATGCGCGGCTGGGAGGATCTTGCGATGCTGCTTGGCAAGGTCCGCCCCGAAGAGCCCAAGACCCAACTGCCCCGCCCCAAGGCGAGCCTCGATGTGCAGCAACTCACGGTGGTGCCCCCGGGCGAGACCCAGCCCGCGTTGAAGATGGTCAGTTTCAAGCTGCAACCGGGGCAGGCGGTGGGTGTGATCGGCCAGTCCGGCGCGGGCAAGTCGACCCTGGCGCGCGCGCTCACCGGGGTCTGGCCGCCCGCCGGCGGCAAGATCCGGCTTGACGGGGCGTCGCTTGATCAGTTCGACCCGGAGGTGCTGGGCCGTCACATCGGCTATCTGCCGCAGCGCGTGCAGCTTTTCGAAGGCAGTATCGCCCAGAATATCGCCCGCCTCGCCGAGGTGCCGGATGACGAACAGGTGGTCACCGCCGCGCGCCGGGCGGATGCGCATGAGATGATCCTCAGCCTGCCCGACGGGTACGATACCCGTGTGACGCCAGGTGGCGGGCGGCTTTCGGGCGGGCAGATGCAGAGGATCGGCCTGGCGCGGGCCATGTATGGTGATCCGGTGATCCTGGTGCTGGACGAGCCCAATTCAAACCTCGACAACGAAGGCTCAGAAGCGGTGAACGCCGCCATTCGCGGCTTCAAGGAGGCGGGCCGGTCGATCCTGATCATGGCGCACCGTCCTGCGGCGATCAAGGAATGCGATCTGTTGCTGGTGCTCGATCATGGCCAGGTGCGCGCCTTCGGGCCCAAGGAACAGGTGCTGCGCGAGGTGCTTAAGAACCACGCCGAAGTGACCAAGAACAGCGGTCCGGGAGGGGTTCAATGAGCGCGGCACAACCCACCTGGCCCGTGCGCGGGCCGATGACCGTCGGGCTGATCGGCCTCGTGCTTTTGCTGGGCGGCTTTGGCTATTGGTCGGCGGGCACGCAGCTGTCGGGCGCGATCATCGCCAGCGGCCGGATCGAGGTGGATCAGAACCGACAGGTTGTGCAGCACCCCGATGGCGGCGTCGTGGCCGCGATCGAGGTGGATGAGGGCGACACGGTGGAGGCCGGACAGGTGCTGTTACGGCTGGATTCAACCGAGCTGGCGTCGCGCCTGGCGATCACTGAAAGCCAGTTGTTCGAGTTGATGGCGCGGCGTGGTCGGCTGGAGGCCGAGCGCGATGGCCAGCCCACGATCAGTTTCGATCCGCTGCTTCTGGAGGCGGCCGCGGAAAACCCGGATGCGGCCGATCTGATCGCCGGGCAGGAACGTCTGCTTGAGGCGCGTGCGACGTCAATCGCCCAGGAGATCGACCAATTGCAGAAGCGGCGCGGCCAGATCGAGGATCAGATCGTCGGCATCGAGGCGCAGCAAACGTCGCTCGCGCGTCAGCTTGAGTTGATCCAGCAGGAGCTGGCCGATCAGCAATCGCTGCTTGACCGGGGCCTTGCGCAGGCCACGCGCGTGCTCAGCCTGCAACGTGAAGAGGCGCGTCTGGCCGGGGTGTCGGGCGAGTTGACCGCGCAAAAGGCGCAGGCGGCGGGCCGGATCACCGAGATCGACGTGGAAATCATCAAGCTCGGAACGCGGCGCCGCGAAGAGGCGATCAGCACCCTGCGCGATCTGCAGTTCCGCGAACTTGAGCTGCGCGAAGAGCGCCGCGCGCTGATCGAGAGGATGGCCCGGCTGGAAATCACCGCTCCGGTCAGCGGGGTTGTCTATGGATTGCGCATCTTTGCGCTGAGATCGGTTGTTCAGGCGGCCGAACCGGTGCTGTTTGTGGTGCCGCAGGACCGGCCGCTGATCATCAACGCGCAGGTGGAGCCCATCCACATCGACAAGATTTATCTCGGGCAGGATGTTACCCTGCGTTTCTCCGCGCTTGATCAGCGTCAGACACCCGAGTTGACCGGGCAAGTTGTGCAGATCTCGGCGGATGCCTTTCAGGACGAAGCCACGCTGCAAAGCTATTACCGCGCCGAGATCGTTCTGAGCGAAGGAGAGCAGGCCCGCTTGCCGGAAGGGACAACGCTTATCCCCGGTATGCCGGTCGAGGCGTTTATCCGCACGGAGGATCGCACGCCCATTGCCTATCTGGTGAAACCTCTGGCAGATTATTTTGCCAAGGCGCTGCGTGATTGAGAAAATTCGTACGAATTTTCTTTGGCTGAGATTTTTCGTACGAAAAATCTTTTTACCCGTTCAAAGTTCGGCCCGTACGATCTAACGTCGCGCGAAAATCCAATGGGAGACCAGTTATGGGAAAGTTTGAATCGCGCCTTGCCGAGATGGGCATCACCCTGCCCGAAGCTCCGGCACCTGCCGCCAACTACGTGCCTTATGTGCAGGTCGGCGACATGGTTTATGTCTCGGGCCAGATTGCCAAGGATGGCGATACGCTGCTCACCGGCAAACTTGGCGATGACATGGACACCGCCGCGGGGGCCGAGGCAGCCAAGGTCTGCGCCATCGCCCTTCTGGCCCAGGTCAAGGCGGCCTGTGGCGGTGATCTTGACCGGCTCGTGCGGGTGGTCAAACTGACCGGCTTTGTCAACTCCACCCCCGATTTCACCGAGCAGCCCGCCGTGATCAACGGGGCGTCGAACCTGATCGGAGACGCACTGGGCGATGCGGGCAAACATGCGCGTGCTGCGGTGTCCGCGCCTTCGCTGCCCTTTGGTGTCGCGGTTGAAATCGACGGTGTGTTCCAGATCAAATGACGCGCCTTCCGCCCGCGTTTTTCCAGGCCCCGTTGGCGCATCGGGCGCTGCATGACGTTACCGACCATCGCCCCGAAAACTCGCGCGCGGCGATCCGGGCGGCGATGGCGCGCGGTTATGGAATCGAAATGGACCTGCAGCTCAGCCATGATGGCCGGGCGATGGTGTTTCATGACTACGACATGCGGCGTCTGACGGGAGAGCCCGGACCGATCCGTCAGCGCTCTGCCGCCGAGCTGGCCCGGGTCCCGCTGCTGGGCGGGGACGAGGGCATTCCAGGCTTTGCCGAGGTGCTGGCGCTGGTCGCGGGCCAGGTGCCGCTGCTGGTGGAACTGAAAGATCAGCACGGCCAGATGGGCGTCACAGACGGCACGCTGGAAAGGGCGGTAGCCACTGATCTCAAAGGATATTCCGGTGATGTGGCTCTGATGTCCTTCAATCCCAATTCGGTGGCGCTTCTGGCCGAGCTGGTGCCGGACAGGCCGCGCGGCATCGTCACCTGTGACTACCCTGCCGAGGACTGGCCGCTCTTGCGCGAAGAGACGCGCGCGCATCTGCGGGGCGTGCCGGATTACGACCGCGCGCAGGCGAGTTTCATCAGCCATGAGGTGATTGACCTGGCCAATCCCCGGGTGGCTGCGCTCAAGGCGCAGGGGGCCAACGTGCTGTGCTGGACGGTTACCTCGCCCGAGCAGGAAGCCGAGGCGCGCAGGATTGCCGATAACATCACCTTTGAGGGCTATCTGGCTTGAACTTGGCAGCCTGAGACACAGGTTGAGCGGCAGGCGGAGGGCGGCGATGCAATGGATGGCGGCGCGGAGATCACGATCAGCACCCATGAAAACCTTGGCGCGATTGCCGAGGCGGATTGGAATGCGTGCGCCTGCCCGGATGTGTCGGACGGGGGCCGTCCGCAGGACCCTTTCACCACCTACCGTTTCCTGAAAGCGCTGGAAGACAGCGGCTCTGTCGGGACCGGCACGGGCTGGCAACCCCTTTATTTAACAGCAGAAAAAGCCGGTCAGGTGATCGGATGCGCGCCGCTTTACGGCAAGAGCCACAGCCAGGGCGAATATATTTTCGACCACAACTGGGCGCATGCCTATGAGCGGGCGGGGGGGCGTTATTATCCCAAATTGCAGATCGCGGTGCCCTTCACACCGGCCACGGGCCGCCGTTTTCTGACCCGCCCGGGCCATGAGGCGGAGGGGCGTGCGGCGTTGATTCAGGGTGCGGTGCAGGTGGCCGAGCGCAACCATATCTCATCGCTGCATGTCACCTTTTGCACCGAGGAAGAGCGCATAGCGGGTGGTGCGATGGGCCTTTTGGAGCGCGTAACCCAACAGTTTCATTGGGAAAATCGGGGCTATGCGGATTTTGACGCCTTTCTTTCCGCGCTCAGTTCGCGCAAACGCAAGGCCATCCGCAAGGAGCGCCGACAGGCCCAGAATTTCGGCGGGAATATCAGACAGTTAACCGGTGATCAGATCGCGCCGGAGCATTGGGATGCGGTCTGGACCTTCTATCAGGATACCGGTGCGCGGAAATGGGGAACGCCCTATCTGACACGCGCGTTTTTCGAGATCGCGCATGAAAAACTGCGTGATGACATCCTGCTGATTCTGGCCGAGCGGGACGGTATGCCCGTTGCCGGTGCGATGAACATGATCGGACGAAACGCCCTTTATGGCCGCTATTGGGGCTGCGTTGAACACCACCCCTGCCTACATTTCGAACTGTGCTATTATCAGGCCATCGATTATGCAATTGCCCAAGGATTACAATGCGTTGAAGCGGGCGCGCAGGGGGAGCACAAGCTGGCGCGGGGCTATCTTCCGGTCAGCACGCATTCGCTGCACTGGATCGCTGATCCGGGTTTCGCGCGGGCGATTGACGACTATTTAACGGCTGAACGGGCGGCGGTGGATCAGGACATCGAGGTTCTGACCAGCTATGGCCCGTTCAAGACACCCCATGAGGAGGAACACGAATGACCGAACGCCTGAGCGACACGGCCCGCAAGACCACGCTGCAGCCGCTGTTGGAAAGTGGTTGGGAGCTGGACGATACCCGGGATGCGATCAAGAAAACGTTCAAATTCAGTGATTTCGTGGAAGCCTTTGGGTTCATGACCCGCGCCGCCATCTGGGCGGAGAAGTGGAACCATCACCCCGAGTGGTTCAATGTCTACAACCGCGTCGAGGTGCTGTTGACCACCCATGACGTCAAGGGGCTGAGTGCGCTGGACGTGAAACTGGCGCGCAAGATGGATACCCTGCTGGGCGAATTGTAACGCGCCGAATTTTGTACGTTTTGTACAAAATGACCCCCTGTTTTGTACAAAACGCGGATCGCGGCAATCTGTCGCCCGGCCCGTCACGCCCGGGAGAGGCAGCGGCCCCGGATCGGGTCCGGGGCGCGCGCGGATAAATTCAGAGCGCCTTGAGCAGCGCCTCGCCGCCCGAGACTTCGCAGACGCCGGGGCTTTCCTCGGCGTGAAGCACGGTCACCTTGCCGTCCTCGACCACCATCGCGTAGCGCTTGGAGCGGTCGATCAGTCCGGCGGGGGGCGCGGAGAAGTCCATCCCGATGGCTTTGGTGAAGGCGGCTTCGGCATCGCCCAGCATGGTGATGCCTGCGTCCGACGCGCCGGTGTCCTTGCCCCAGGCCTTCATCACGAAGGGGTCATTGACCGACACGCAGATGATCTCGTCCACGCCTTTGGCGTCGAACTCGGATTTGGTGCGCACGAAGCTGGGCACGTGGGCGGAATGGCACGTGGGGGTGTAGGCCCCCGGCACGGCGAAGATCACCACTTTGCGGCCCTTGGTCTTGTCGGCCAGATTGATCTGTTCCGGCCCGTCGGCCCCCATGTGGCCCAGTGTGGCATCGGGCAGTGTGTCGCCTACAGAAATCGTCATGTCGGTCCCCTGTTCGGTGATTGCGTTTGTCTCTGGCAAGGATATAGGGTCGGTTCGCGGAACTGACCATGAAAAATCGGAGGGCGTCATGGGAGATGTGGTGGTCATCGGGGCAGGGCAGGCCGGATCGTCCTGCGTGGCCAAGCTGCGCGCCGGAGGGTTTGACGGCAAGATCACCCTGATCGGCGCCGAGGCGGCACCGCCCTATCAGCGCCCGCCCCTGTCGAAGAAGTACCTGCTGGGCGAGATGGAGCTGGAGCGGCTCTATCTGCGGCCGGAAAGCTTTTATGCCGAGAACGGGATCGACCTGCATCTGAGCGAGGAGGTCACGGCGATTGATCGCGATGCGAAGGCGGTGATCGCAGGGGGCCAGAGCGTGCCCTATGATCATCTGGTGCTGACCACCGGATCGGTGCCGCGGCGGTTGCCTGCGGCCATCGGCGGGGCGCTGGAGGGCGTGCATGTGGTGCGCGATCTGCGCGACGTGGATGCGATGGCGCCGGACGTGGTCGAGGGCGCGCGCTGCCTGATCGTGGGGGGCGGCTATATCGGGCTGGAAGCGGCGGCGGTCTGTGCCAGCAAGGGCGTCAAAGTGACCCTGGTGGAGATGGCCGAGCGGATCCTACAACGGGTGGCGGCACCGGAAACCTCAAATTATTTCCGGGAGTTGCATAAGTCGCACGGGGTGGACATCCGTGAAGGCGTAGGGCTGGACAGGCTCACCGGCGAGGGCCGGGTGAGTGGTGCGATCCTGGGTGACGGGACCACATTGGAGGTGGATTTTGTCATCGTTGGGGTGGGGATCACCCCCGCGACCGCGCTGGCTGAGGCGGCGGGGCTGGACATTGAGAATGGCATCAAGGTGAACGCGCTGGGCCAGACCAGCGACCCGAGCATCTGGGCCGCGGGCGATTGTGCGTCCTTCCCGCATGGCGACGGGATGCTGCGGCTGGAGAGCGTGCCCAATGCGATCGATATGGCCGAATGTGTGGCCGAGAACATCATGGGCGCGGGCAAGACCTATGTCCCGCAGCCGTGGTTCTGGTCGGATCAGTATGACGTGAAGCTTCAGATCGCGGGGCTGAATACCGGCTATGACCGGGTGGTGACGCGGGACGGGGGGGATGGCATCTCGTTCTGGTACTTTGCCGGGGAGCGGCTTCTGGCGGTCGATGCGGCCAATGACGCGCGCGCTTATATGGTGGGCAAGCGGTTGATCGACATGGGCAAATCCGCCTCGCCCGAGGTGGTCGGAGACCCGGAGGCCGATCTCAAGGCGCTGTTGCGCGCGTGAGGATCATTGGCGGCGCGTTTCGCGGCCGGCGGCTGGCATCCGTTGGCAAGGGGGACGCGGCGGCGCATTTGCGGCCCACGGCGGACCGGGTGCGCGAGAGCCTGTTCAACATCCTGATGGGGCGCGGCGCGGTGGAGGGCGCGCGGGTGCTGGACCTGTTTGCCGGGACGGGTGCGCTGGGGCTGGAGGCGGCCTCTCGCGGGGGGGCGCATGTGACCTTTGTCGAGACGGGCCGGGCGTCGCTCAAACTGCTGAGGCAAAATATCGGGTTATGCGGCGTTGAGGCGGAGGTTCTGACGCGTGATGCGCGGCGGCTGGGACCGTGTCCGGGGGCGGGCTATGACCTGATTTTCCTCGATCCGCCCTATGGCAAGGGTCTGGGCGAGGCTGCTTTGGAGGCGGTGCATTCGGGCGGCTGGATCGCGCCGGGCGCGCTGATCGTCTGGGAGGAAGGCGGGGCGGTGGCGGCGCCCGACTGGCTGACGCTTGAGGATGAGCGGCGCTATGGGGATACGGTCATGCGGTTGTTCACCGCCGATTAACCCTCGTTTGCGAGCCTGTCGGGGAGGTTGCCCCGGAGGAGAATCGCATGAGGCCGAACCGCCACCCCGCCGATGAAATCGGAGATATTCGCCGTGATATCAAGGCGTTGAAGGCCCGCGAAGCGGCGCTGCGCAAGCTGTTGCTGCACGGGCCGGAGGAGGTGTGCGGAGAGGCGCATCAGGTTTCTCTGCATCGTTCGAGACGGCGGGTTCTGTGCCGGGAGAAGCTGCCGGCGGCGGTGCTGAACAACCCGGCCTATTGGGAGGAGCGGGAGACGGTGACGGTGGTGTGCAGGCCGTTGACGACCAGAGCGCCTGATCCTGCGCCTGCGCCTGCGCTGGTGTTGCGGGCGACACGTCCGGGCGATCCGGTGGAGGATTGGGAGACGGCGGAATTTGAGGTGATCGAGAGGGAGGAGCCCCCGCGCCGACATGCGGCGATGTAGGCGCTGCCGCTCTTCGGGCCCTGACGTGCCCGCCTCGCGAGGCCGACACGCAAGGGGCGGATGAGCGGCCCTAACGCATCAGCGCGGGCAGCTCTCCGGTCAGCCCTGCCGCTTCGCGGATAAAGGCGCGGCGCAGGCCGGGCATAGCGCCAAGCGCGCCCATGCCGAGGTCCCGCCCGAGGCGCAGCAGGGGATTGTCGTTTGAAAACAGTTTGTTGGTGAGGTCCGTGGCCATGGCCAGCGTGGCCGTGTCAAACCGGCGCCATTGCTGATACCGGGCCAGCACATCGGGTGCGGCGAAATCCTCGCCGCGGGTGCGCGCCTCGCTGAGCACCTGGGTGAGTGCCGCCACATCGCGCAGACCGGCATTGAGCCCCTGGCCCGCGATCGGGTGCATCCCATGCGCGGCGTCGCCGATCAGCGCCAGCCGGTCGGCCACGAAGCTGTTGGCGATGGTCAGGCCCAGCGGATAGGTGAACCGTTTGCCCTTGAGCGCGATGTCGCCCAGAAAATCGCCGAAGCGCGGGCGCAGAACCTGCATGAACTCGGCATCGCTGAGCGCGGCGAACTCGGCGGCGGTCTCGGCCGTTTCCGACCAGACGATGGAGCTGACATTGCCCGGCAAAGGCAGGATCGCCAGCGGTCCGGGGGGCATGAAGAACTGATGCGCGATGCCGTGATGCGGCTGGTCATGCGCCACCGCAGCCACCAGCGCGGTCTGGCCATAGTCCCAGCCGGTGCGCTGAATGCCCGCGCGTTGTGCCGTGCCCGAGCTGCGCCCGTCGGACCCGATGAGCAGCCCGCCGGCAAGCACCTTGCCCGAGGCCAGGGTAAGGGTGACGCCGCCCGCATCAACCGATTGACCGACAACGGTTTCTTTCGAAACCTGTGTGATGCCGGGCGTCTCAGCCATAGCCTCCAGAAAGGCGCGGCGCAGGTAGCGGTCCTCGACCATGTGGCCCATCGGGCCTTCTTCGATCTCGGCGTGGTCGAAATGCAGGAAGAAGGGGGCCGGGCCTTCGCCCGCGCGCCCGTCGGAGACCTTGATTTCCAGCATGGGCTGGGCGTGATCCGCCACGCGCTCCCAGATACCGATGGCCTTCAGCAGCCGCACCGAGGCCAGAGCCAGAGCATAGGCGCGCCCGTCGAACCCGGCATCCTTGCGGGTGGCTTCGGGCAGGGTGTCGATCACTGTCACGGTGAACCCGGCCTGTGCCAGGGCGAGCGCCTGGGCGGGGCCGTTCAGCCCGCCGCCGACGATGAGGATATCCGCGTTGCGTGTCATGCGCTTCAATATGGCCAGCGGTGCGGGATTGTCCATGGGACGCGCTGCCGCTACCGTCGCGGGCAAATGTCGCAAGGGAGGGCGCGGGATGCAGGAGTGGCTGAGCAGAAGTGCGGGGGATCTGGGCCGGGAGATCGGCGCGGGAGAGATTGACCCCGTGGCGCTGACCGAGACCTATCTCGGGGCCATCGCGGCGCATGCGGATACGCCACGCATCTATTCAGCGGTGACGGCCGAGCGCGCGCGGGCCGAAGCCGCAGCGGCGGCAGAGCGGGCCCGGGCCGGGCAGCGGCGGGGGCTGCTCGACGGGGTGCCGGTGAGCTGGAAGGATTTGTTTGACAGCGCGGGCACGGCGACGGAGGCGGGCTCCAACCTGCTGAGCGGGCGGGTGCCGGGGCGCGACGCGGAGGTGCTGAACAACGCCACGGCGGCGGGGCTGGTCTGCCTTGGCAAGACCCATATGAGCGAGCTGGCCTTTTCCGGGCTGGGGCTGAACCCGCAGACGGCGACGCCGCCTTGTGTGAACGATCCGAAGGCGGTGCCGGGGGGGTCGTCCTCGGGGGCGGCGGCCAGCGTGGCCTTTGGCCTGGCAGCGACGGGCATCGGGTCGGACACGGGCGGGTCGGTGCGTATCCCGGCGGCGTGGAATGACCTGGTGGGGCTGAAGACGACGGCGGGCCGCGTGTCCCTGCAGGGGGTTGTGCCGCTCTGCGCGCGGTTCGATACGGTGGGGCCGCTGGCGCGGTCGGTCGAGGATTGCGCGCTGATGCTGGCGGCGCTGGAGGGCGGCAAGGCCGCCGATCTGCGCGGTGCGTCGCTGAAGGGGGTGCGACTGGCGGCGTTGCAGAACGTGGTTCTGGAGGATGTGCGCGCCGCGCCGATGGCCGGATACGAGGCGGCGGTTGCCCGGCTCAGGGATGCGGGCGCGGAGGTGGAGCCGCTGGAGGCCCCGGAGGTGGACGAGGCGATGCCGCTTTCGGGTATCCTATATACATCAGAGGCTTACGGGACATGGGCGACCGAGATCGAGGCGGCGCCCGAGAAGATGTTCGCGCCGATCCTGGAGCGGTTCAGGTCGGGCAAGGGCTTTTTGGCTTCCGATTACGTGGCGGCCTGGCACAGGCTTGACGGGTTGCGCGCAGACTGGGCGGCGCGGGTGGCGGGGTATGACGCGGTGATCATGCCCACCGCGCCCAACCTGCCCCCCGATGCGGACCGGTTGATGACCGATGAGGCGTATTACCTGACCGAGAACCTGCTGGCCTTGCGCAATACGCGGGTGGGCAACCTGATGGGACTGAGTGCGGTCACGCTGCCGACGGGTGTGCCGAGCACGGGGGTGATGCTGTGCGGGCGGGCCTTTGGGGAAGAGGCGCTTTTGCGCGTCGCAGCCGCCTGTGAAGCAGCGTTGCGCCAAGGGTAAGCCTTTGGAATCGAGTATTTTTGGAACAATGAAAGGCAAATGGGTAAAAAGGCCACAAATTCCGCTTTGGAGGCGGTTTTTGTTGGACGAAACCGGGCGCATTGGGTAATTTCGGGGAAACGGGGCGGCAAATGACCCCGGCAACTGAGGCAGTTTTGGATGTTCCCCGAGCGGTTTTCGAACCTACCGGCCTATGCGTTTCCGCGCCTGCGGAGCCTGCTTGACGCCCATGCGCCGGGCGGCGAGGTGGTGCATATGACCATCGGGGAGCCGAAACATGCCTTCCCGCCTTTCGTGATGGATGTGATCGCGCGCCATGCCGAAGGGTTCGGGCAGTATCCGGTGAATGAAGGGCATGAGGGGTTGCTGGCCGCGATTTGCGGCTGGGTGCAGCGGCGCTATGGCGTGGAGCTTGAGCCCGGGCAGGTGATGGCGCTGAACGGGACGCGCGAGGGGCTCTATAACGCGATGATGGCGCTTTGCCCCGAGACCAAGGGGGGCGCCGTGCCGAAGGTGCTGCTGCCGAATCCGTTTTACCAGGTCTATATGGTGGCGAGCCTGAGTGTGGGGGCGGAGCCGGTGTTTTTGCCTGCGACGCGCGAAACGGGGTATCTGCCCGACTTTTCGGCGGTGAGCGAGGATGTGCTGAACCGGGTGGCGGTGGTCTATCTGTGTTCGCCCAGCAATCCGCAGGGGGCGGTGGCCAGCCGCGCCTATTGGCGCGAGCTGATCGGCCTGGCGGAGCGCTATGATTTCAAGGTGTTTGCCGACGAGTGCTATTCGGAGATCTATCGCGGAGAGGCGCCTGCGGGTGCGATGCAGGTGGCGCGCGAGATGGGCGCGGACCCGGAGCGCGTGGTGATCTTTCACAGCCTGTCCAAGCGGTCGAACCTGCCGGGGCTGCGCAGCGGTTTCGTGGCCGGGGGGCCGGAGACGATCCGGCGGATGCGCCAGCTTCGCGCCTATGCCGGGGCACCCCTGCCGATGCCGCTGCAATATGCGGCCGAGGCGGCCTGGCTCGACGAGGGGCATGTGGCCGAGAACCGGCGGCTCTATCAGGAGAAATACGCCCGCGCCGATCAGATCATGCGCGGCGTGCCGGGATATCAGGGGCCGGAGGCGGGGTTTTTCCTTTGGCTGCCGGTGGAGGATGGCGAGACCGCGGCGTTGCGGCTTTGGCAGGAAACCGGCGTGCGGGTATTGCCCGGCGCTTACCTGAGCAAGGAGACCCGGGGCACGAGCCCCGGTCACGGATATATCCGGGTCGCCATGGTGGCCCCAACAGAAGAGATGGCGCACGGGCTGACCCGCCTGCGTGACTGTCTTTACAAATGAACTGAGGACGAGGGACGATATGGCTTATCAGACACGCGGGCGCGACCCCCTGTTGGACAGCAACATGGCCGAGGCCATTGAAAAGCGCGGCAAGGAATTGCTGGGGCTTTGCCTGTTGGCCGTGGCGGTGGCAGCGGCGGCGATGATCTGGTCCTATCACCCGGACGATCCGAGCTGGCGGTCGGCCACCGATGCGCCGGTGCGCAACCTGTTGGGCGCGACCGGGGCGGCGATTGCGGCACCGCTTTTCATGATCGTGGGTTGGGGCGCCTGGGGGCTGGCCATCGTGCTGGGGGCCTGGGGGCTGAGGTTTGCGCTGCATTGGGGGCAGGAACGGGCCATTGGGCGGCTGATCTTTGCGCCGATCTGGATCGCGCTTTTGTCGATGTATGCGTCCTCTCTTTTGCCGGGCGAGACGTGGTCGAACGCGCATAGCTTCGATTATGGCGGCATGTTCGGCGAGATGGCGCTGGGCGCTGTGCTGGGTATTCTGCCCATCAGCGCCACGACGGGGCTGAAGCTGGTTTCGGTGGTGCTGGCTGGGCTGATGCTGTGGCTCGGGTCGTATGTGCTGGGCTTTACGCGGGCCGAGGTGACGCGCCTTGGCCGGTTCCTGCTGGTCAGTGTGATCATGACCTATGCGATGATCATGACCGTGCTGGGCCGGGGTGCGGCGGGGCTGGCCGCGGGTGCGCAGGCGATGAAACTGCGCAATGACGAGCGCCGGGCGCTGAAAGCGGAGGAGGCCGGACGCCGTGAGGCGGAGCTGCGGGCCGAACGCGCCGTGGCCGAGCCGCGCGTGGTGCGCTATCGCGAGCCGTCGCTGGAGGATGTGCTGGACGACGACAGTCTTGAGCCGGAGCTGGAGGAAAAGCCGGGCGGGTTGAGGGCGCTGATGCCGTCGCTGATGCGCAAGCCGGTGCAGATGCCCCAGGCCGAGTTGGTGGAAACCGAAGTGGTGGCCGAGGATATGGAGGCCCCGGGCGAGGATCGGATCAGGTCGCGGATTGCCGATGTGATCAAGAACCGCGTGCGCCAGACGCCGAAATTGCAGATCAACGAGGTGGCCCCGCTGACCAAAGGGCGGGGGCGCGGGCCCGATCCGCTGGTGCTGAACACCGAACGGCCGAACGCCCTGCCGCCGGAGCCGCCGCTGACCGCGGCGCATGCGCTGCCGCCGGAGCCGCCGATGAGCGCGGTGCCGCGCCAGCCCGATCCGCTGGATGAGCTGTTGCCGGAGCCGGGGGCGCAGAGCGTGCAGATCCCCGTGGCCGAGCCGCGCAAGGTGGTGCAGCACCCGCCGAAGAAAGCGCCGCAACCGTCGAGCCAGGCCCGTGCCGAGGCGCAGCCCGCGTTGCAGTTCGAGGACAAACCGTCGGTGGAATACGAGCTGCCGCCGCTGAGCCTTTTGAGCAATCCGGTGAATATCCAGCGTCATCATCTGAGCGACGAGGCGTTGGAGGAAAACGCGCGGATGCTGGAAAACGTGCTGGATGATTACGGCGTGAAGGGCGAGATCGTGAGCGTGCGGCCCGGCCCCGTTGTCACCATGTATGAGCTGGAGCCGGCACCGGGGTTGAAAGCCTCCCGCGTGATTGGTTTGGCCGATGATATAGCGCGGTCGATGAGCGCGTTGAGCGCACGGGTCAGCACCGTGCCGGGGCGGTCGGTGATCGGGATTGAGCTGCCCAATGAAAACCGCGAGATGGTGGTGCTGCGCGAGCTGCTTTCCACCCGGGATTTCGGCGACAGCAACATGAAGCTGCCGCTGGCGCTGGGCAAGGACATCGGCGGGGATCCGGTGGTGTCCTCGCTGGCGAAGATGCCGCACCTGCTGATCGCGGGGACGACCGGATCGGGGAAATCCGTGGCGATCAACACGATGATCCTGAGCCTGCTTTACAAGCTGACGCCGGAGGATTGCCGTCTGATCATGATCGACCCGAAGATGCTGGAACTGAGTGTTTATGACGGCATTCCGCATCTGCTGAGCCCGGTTGTGACCGACCCGAAGAAGGCCGTGGTGGCGCTGAAATGGGTCGTGGGCGAGATGGAAGACCGCTATCGCAAGATGTCCAAGATGGGCGTGCGGAATATCGACGGGTACAATGGCCGCGTCGCCGAGGCGCTGGCCAAGAACGAGATGTTCAGCCGCACGGTGCAGACGGGTTTTGATGACGAGACCGGCGAGCCGGTATTCGAGACCGAAGAGATCGTGCCCGAGAAGATGCCCTATATCGTCGTGATCGTCGATGAGATGGCCGACCTGATGATGGTGGCGGGCAAGGAGATCGAGGCCTGTATCCAGCGGCTGGCGCAGATGGCGCGGGCGAGCGGAATTCACCTGATCATGGCCACGCAGCGCCCGTCGGTCGACGTGATCACCGGCACGATCAAGGCCAACTTCCCCACGCGGATCAGCTTCCAGGTGACGTCGAAAGTGGACAGCCGGACCATTCTGGGCGAGATGGGGGCCGAGCAGCTTCTGGGCATGGGCGACATGCTGTATATGGCGGGCGGAGGTAAAATCACCCGCTGTCACGGCCCGTTTGTGTCGGACGAGGAAGTGGAAGAGGTGGTCAACAATCTGAAAGCCTATGGCCCGCCGGATTATGTGGGTGGCGTGGTCGATGGGCCGGAAGAGGAGAAGGTCAGCAATATCGACGCGGTTCTGGGCCTTGGCGGCAATACCGATGGCGAGGATGCGCTTTATGACCAGGCGGTGCAGATCGCGATCACCGACCGGAAATGCTCGACCTCGTATATCCAGCGGAAACTGGCGATCGGCTATAACAAGGCCGCGCGTCTGGTGGAGCAGATGGAGGATGAGGGCGTCGTGAGTGCCGCGAACCATGTCGGCAAGCGCGAAATTCTGGTGCCGGAGCAGCATTGAGCAACCTGGCTCAGATGCGCCAACAGGCCGGTTAACAGCGCCGAAGGCGCCCGGCCATAGCCAGCCCCCTATCTGGGCTGGCTATGGGCCGGGCGCACCAAAACGCGGGCATGTTATTGCCTAGCAGCCCGTCTTTCCCCACATGTCAGGGGTGTAATCCACGCAGACACAGCATAGGTAAGTTTGCATGACCCTGTTTCGTACCCTTGTGGCCGCAGCACTTGTCGTTGCCAGCCCTGCCACCGCTGAAAAGCTCTCGTTGAACGAGATTTCCCGTTATCTGAACGGCATGAAAACCGCCACGGGCGAGTTCACCCAGATCAACGATGATGGCACGATCTCGACCGGCCAGATTTTCATCAAGCGCCCCGGCCGGGTGCGGTTTGAGTATAACCCGCCGGAAAAGATACTGGTGGTGGCCGATGGCGACACGGTGGGGATCATCGACCCCAAGTCCAACACCGGGCCCGAGGCCTATCCGCTGCACCGCACGCCGCTGAAGATCATCCTGGCGCGCAACGTGAACCTCGGGCAGGAGCGGATGGTGATGGGCCACAGCTCGGACGGGAAAACCACGACGGTGAGGGCGCAGGACCCGGAGCATCCGGAATATGGCAATATCGAGCTGGTCTTTACCGCCAACCCGGTGGAGCTTCGCCAGTGGGTGATCAATGACGACGCGGGCAGCCGCACGACGGTGGTGCTGGGTGACCTGAAGACGGGTGTGCGGATCGACGACGGTGAGTTCGTGATCCCCGGAAAGGGTAGCGGGTCGGCCCGCGATTGAGACAAGGGCGGGTGGGGTGCGCCCACCCGACGCGATCAGCGGCAGCGGCGCAGCTGTGACTGATACATCTTCGAGCGTTCCTCGACACTGCCGGAGACACGGACAAGCCAGGGCTTGCTGTTGTAGGAGCCCCGGGCAAAGCCGCTGCGGCCCTCGTGATAGGCCAGATACTGGTTGCGCGCATCGGTCAGCGGAATGCCAAGCCGGTCTCGGCTGCCGTTCATGTACCAGCCCATGAAGTCGGTGGCATCCCGGATGCTGTTGCGGCGTGAACGGGTGCGGCCGGTGTCCTTCTGGTATTCTTCCCAGGTGCCATCCAGCGCCTGGCTGTAGCCATAGGCCGAGCTTTGGCGGCCCATCGGGATCACGCCCAGCACATAGCGGAAGGGGGTGCGCGCCTCGGCGTCGAATTTGCTTTCCTGATGGATGGTGGCCATCTGCACATGCATCGGCACGCCCCATTTGCGTTCGGTCGCACGGAAGGCGCGTTTGTAATCGGGGTTGGCGCGCAGGATCGCACAGGCGTCATCCAGTTGGTTGGACGACACACCGGGGCCGGATCGCCCGCCGCAGGATGCCACCAGCAGCAGGATCATCAATACGCGAAGAGTTCTGCTCATCTGCCTCTCGCTCGTTTTGTTTTCCTTGAGTCTATCGCAAAGCGCGATCCGGGGGAATGGTAAATGCCGGGTCGGCCGGTCTGGCGGCGAAATTGTGAAGATCAGGTAGGCGGAAACCCACTGTTAAGGCCGTTTCCACAGTTTGTTTCCGACAAAATTGGCCTCAGAGGTTGGACAAAGGGCAACGGAAAAGACTAATGTGCGGGTCGAGGGGCTGAATCAATGATGTTAAAATCGCGCGCAAAGTACCATTTGGGCCAGGTTGTCCGCCATAAGAAACATCCCTTTCGGGGGGTGATCTTTGACGTGGATCCGGAGTTTTCCAATACCGAGGAATGGTATGACGCCATTCCCGAGGACAGCCGTCCAGAGAAGGAACAGCCGTTTTACCATCTGCTCGCCGAGAATGATCAGAGCTACTATGTGGCCTATGTGAGTGAGCAGAACCTGGTGGCGGATTATTCCGGGGAGCCGGTGGACCATCCGGATATCCCGGACCTGTTCGGGCCTTTTCAGGACGGGCATTACCCGCTGCATTTCCAGCTGAATTGAAGATAAGTCAAACCGGCGAAGGTGCGTGAAATCACGCACCCTACGCGGTGGATGTAGGGTGCGTGCTTGCACGCACCAATGGGTCAATATCCCAAAGCACAGCCATCCTTGCGCGGATCACTTGCGCCTTCGAGCACGCCATCGGGCAGGATGGTGATCGCCTGCGCGCCGCCGATCGGGGCGTCGGGGGTGACGACCTTGTGGCCCAGATCGCTGAGCGCGGCCCGTGTCGCTTCGCTATAGCCACGCTCGAGTTTCAGAACGCCCTCTTCGGCAAAGGCGCGCGGTGCGTCGAGCGCGGTCTGCGCCTCCATCCCGTAATCGAGCCGGTTGCTGACATAGCGGGCATGTCCGCAGGGCTGGTAGGCGCCGCCCATCACCCCGAAACTGGTGGTGGCCTGGCCGTTCTCGGCCAGCATGGCGGGAATGATGGTGTGCATGGGCCGCTTGCCGCCGCCCAGCTCGTTGGGGTGGCCGGGGGACAGACAGAAACCCGCACCGCGGTTCTGAAAGAGCACGCTGAACTTTTCCGAGGCGTAGCCCGAGCCGAAGCTGTGGAAGATCGAATAGATCATTGAAACGGCCATGCGGTCGCGGTCGACCACGGTGATGTAGACCGTGTCGCGGTGCACGGATTCCGTCAGCGGAACCGGATCGGCAATGACCGCATCGGGCCGGATCAGCGCGGCGAGTTTGGCCGCTGTTTCGGGGGCCAGCATATGCGCGATCCGCGTTGTGTGATCGGGGTCGGCGATGAGCCGGTTGCGCGCGTCATAGGCGAGCTTTGCGGCCTCCGCTTCGAGATGGGTCCGCTCAGGACCGAGCGGATCGAGGCCCGACAGATCGAAATGCTTGAGGATATTGAGCATCAGGATCGCCGTGGCGCCCTGGCCGTTGGGCGGGTGTTCCAGCAGGTCCTTGCCGCCGTATGTGCCTGAAATCGCGTCGGTATAATTGCCTCTGTGGCTGGCAAAATCATCCGCGGTGTGGACCCCGCCAAGGGCGGTCAGGGTGCTGAGCATGTCCTCGGCGATTTCGCCCGTGTAGAAGGCGTCGGCCCCGTCGCGGGCCACGCGGCGGAGCAATTCGGCCTGGCCGGGGGAGCGGAAGATGGCGCCGACGGGCAGGGGGGCGCCGCCCGAGAGGTAATGCGTTTTGCCGTGACCGCGCGGCACGTCGCGCGCCGCCTGCCAGTCAAAGGCCACGCGGGGTGCGACCGGCACGCCCTCTTCGGCATAGCGGATCGAGGGGGCGAGGATGGCCTCGAGCCCGAGACGGCCATGATCGGCGGCGAGGCGGCAGAAGCCTTCGACGGCGCCGGGGATGGTGATCGCGGCGGCGTCATATTCGGGCACAATGTCATGCCCCTGAGCGCGCAGGGCGTCGGGGTCGGCCGCGGCGGGGGCCCGGCCCGAGCCGTTGAACGCGCGGATATTGCCGCCGCCCGGATCGGTGAACAGGGCAAAGCAGTCACCGCCAAGCCCGGTGCTTTGCGGCTCGCAAAAGCCCAGAAGCACCGCCCCGGCAATGGCCGCATCCATGGCGTTCCCGCCCTGTTTGAGAATATCGATGGCGGTCTGCGCAGCCAGGGGGTGTGAGGTGGCGCAGAGCCCGTTGCTGGCATAGAGGGCCGATCGGCCCGGAAGTTGGAAATCGCGCATGGCATGCCCCTCGTCATGGATTTGGCCAGACCCTAGGGCGGGTGTTGCGAATTGCCAATGGGGGGACGTGCCGCAGAGCGATAAAGTGCCTCGACGCCGCGCACTGGGTGGGGGCTATTACAGCGCGGCGCCGAGGGAAGCTTTTTGCAGCTACCCCTCTGTTATCCGCATTCTTTCAGGCTGATTTTCGCTCAGACCGGGGCCATTCTTGGGCAACACCGCCGATTTTGGAAACAATCAGGCGGAGGGGCCGAAGTTTGTTTCGATTTCGAAGGATAACCGGTTTTCGTGCTGTGCGCGGGAGTAGTCCAGCGCCGTGGTCAGGGTGTGAATCAGGAACCACCCGAATCCGCCTTCGGGCAGATTGGCGCGGGAGACGTCGCGCCGGGGCAGGCGGCGCGGCGGCAAGGTGAGGCCCGGTAAAGGCGCACCTTTGTCGCACAGAACAAAGCGCAGGCCGGTGCCTGTCCGTAGCATTTCAAGGCGCACCTCACCGGTTCCGGTGCCCGCATAGGCATGTTCAACGATGTTGTTCAGCGCTTCGGCGAGCACCACCTCGACGGTGCTGCAACACTCGGCGTCATATCCGCGCTCGGACAGGTGCCGACGGACCGCGCCCAGGGCCCCGCGCACAGAATCTTCGGAGGCATCAAACTCCAGCGCGAATGGCGGTTCTGCGGCGGGTGCGGTCAAATCATTGCTCCGGTCAGGGCGGGGGCAGGACATCGGAAAAATCCACCTCTTATGTGTTCTTGGCCCTTCCAGAGAGCGCGCGATGCGGCGCAGGGATACGCCGGTGGCGCCATACCCGTCCTATCCGGCCCTCTTCGCCGATGTGGCTGCCGCCAGATCGGGATGGATGTCAAAGACCGTGTCCATCCGGGTCAGGCGAAAAACCTTGTCCACATCCGGCGTCAGCCCGGCGAGTTCGAGCCTTGTGTCACGGCCCAGACCCTTCATCGCGGCGACGATGGCGCCAAGCCCGCTGGAATCCACGAAATTGACCTGGCGCATGTCGAGGATGACACGATCTGTGGGCGCGGTGGTGGCGGCGCGCATGGCGTCCTTGAACTGGATCGCGATGCTGGCGTCTATGCGCGCGGCGTTGATCGTGATGATATTGATTTTGCCTTCAACAGTGTTCTGCAGGTCCATATCCGCCTCCAAGATGGTCTGATTTCCGCGCGAGGCTAGCGCCTATTCCTTTCGAAACCCTTTCGGTGTGTTGCCGATGGCCGGATTCGGGGTTTTTCGCCGCGCATATAATTGGCTATGAAGACAGCAGACTCAGGGAGGGCCGAGATGAAAGAGGTTGTGATCGCGGGGGCGGCACGCACCCCGATGGGGGGATTTCAGGGAGATTTCGACGGTGTGGAGGCGGCTGTGCTGGGCGGCGCGGCGATCCGGGCGGCGCTGGCCGATGCGCGCTCTGAGACTGCGGATGAGCTGCTGATGGGCTGTGTGCTGCCCGCGGGGCAGGGCCAGGCGCCCGCACGGCAGGCGGGCTTTGCCGCGGGGCTGGGCGAGGAGGTGCCTGCGACGACGCTCAACAAGATGTGCGGCTCGGGCATGAAGGCGGCGATGATGGGGTTTGACCAGATCGCCCTGGGCCAGACCGATACGATGATCGCGGGCGGGATGGAGAGCATGTCGAACGCGCCTTACCTCTTGCCCAAGATGCGCGGCGGGGCACGGATCGGGCATGCGGAGGTCAAGGATCACATGTTCCTCGACGGGCTGGAGGATGCCTATGACAAGGGCCGGCTGATGGGCACCTTTGCCGAGGATTGCGCCGAGCATTACCAGTTTACCCGCGAAGAGCAGGATGACTATGCCATCCGGTCGCTGACCAGCGCGCTCGAGGCGCAGGCGACGGGTGCCTTCGACGGTGAGATCGTGCCGGTGACGCTGAAGTCCCGCAGGGGCGAGGTGGTGATCGACCGCGATGAGCAGCCCGGCAAGGCCAAGCCCGAGAAGATCCCACAGCTGCGCCCGGCCTTCCGCGAGGGCGGGACAGTGACGGCGGCGAATGCGTCGTCCATCTCGGACGGGGCGGCGGCGCTGGTGCTGGCGGCGCGCGATGTGGCCGAAGCGCGGGGGATGAATATCCGGGCGCGCATTCTGGGCCATGCGAGCCACGCGCAGGCGCCGGGCTGGTTCACCACGGCGCCGGTGCCCGCGGCGCAGAAGCTGCTGGAGCGGATCGGCTGGAGCAAGGACGATGTGGACCTGTGGGAGGTCAACGAGGCCTTCGCGGTGGTGCCGATGGCCTTCATGCGCGAGATGGGCCTGCCGCGGGATAAGGTGAACGTGAATGGCGGCGCCTGTGCGCTGGGTCATCCGATCGGGGCGAGCGGCGCGCGGATCATGGTGACGCTTCTGAGCGCGCTGGAAAACCGGGGGCTGACCCGCGGTGTCGCGGCGATCTGCATCGGCGGCGGTGAAGGCACGGCGATCGCGATTGAACGGATGTGAGGCGGTTTGAGAAAATTCGTACGAATTTTCTTGGGCCCGGGGAGGCGCGATGCGCGTGGATTACGAAGAATTGGGCAAGACCCTCGCCGCGCTGACGGAGGGCGAGACGGACACGGTCGCGCTGATGGCGACGGTCGTGTGCGAGTTGCATCATGCCGATGACCGGTTCGACTGGACCGGGTTTTATCGTGTCGTCGCACCGGAGCTTCTGAAGATCGGGCCCTATCAGGGCGGGCATGGGTGCCTTGTCATCCCGTTTGCGCGCGGCGTCTGTGGAGCGGCGGCACGCACGGGAGAGGTGCAGATCGTCGACGATGTGGAGGCGTTCCCGGATCATATTGCCTGTGCGGCGTCGACCCGGTCCGAGCTTGTCCTGCCGGTGCGCAACGCGGAGGGCGCGCTTTTGGGGGTGCTGGATATCGATTCCGATCAGCCGGCGGCATTTACGCAGGAAGATGCGGCCCGGCTGGAGGCGCTCATGGCTGGGATATTTGCCAAAGCGCAACTGCAATAAGCATCAACGCAGGCAGCGATACATCCTTTTGAATCCGGATGATCCGGCCCATCTGCCGGGCGAAGGGCTGTTTCTGGGTCTTGTGGCGGAAGCGGCGGCGGGCCAGCTCGGCGGCGGGCGAGCCCCCCAGGGCCACGAGGGTCAGCAGATGGCGCTCCTGCACCCGGCGCCCCCCGTTCCGGGCGCGATGTTTGTCAAACCGGAAGAGGACCCAGGTGGCCGCATTGACCACGCAAAAATAAGCAAAAACAAATCCGAGAAACGCAATCATATCAAGAAAACCAGAAAAGCACTTCAACCATAATCATCCCATAAATGGGAGTGCCTGTCTACTAAGGCTTTCGTTGACTTCGCGTCATGAAAATTCGTTTGCTTTTTTCACAGAATCGGCGCAGCGTGAAATTATCGCGGAAATTTTCACGGGTATTCCCCAAGGCCATGCATCAGTTCGATCCTGACAAGCCGCATACGCTGGGCGCTGACCTGCGCGCGCTGCGCAAGTCGCGCGGCCTGACCCTGTCGGGGCTGTCCGAGCAGTTGGGCCGATCCGTGGGCTGGCTGAGCCAGGTGGAGCGCGACATGTCTGAGCCGTCGGTGTCGGATCTGCGCCAGATCGCGCAGGCGTTGGGCGTGCCGATGTCGCTTCTGTTCGGTCATGACAGCGCCCCGGCCGAGGAGCAGGGCTATGTCGTGCGCGCGGGTGCGCGGCGGCGCATCGGCTCGGGCGAGGAGGGGCTGATCGAGGAGTTGCTGTCGCCCGATCTTACGGATGATTTCGAGGTGATCCATTCAACCTTCCGGCCCGGCGCGCGGCTGGCCACGCCGCAACAGCGCCCGACGCAGGAGCTGGGCTATGTGCTGTCGGGACAGCTTGACCTGACGATCGGGGGGCGCGGCTTTACCGTGGGTCAGGGCGACAGTTTCCGCATTCGCGGCGAGGTTCATGCCTGGTCCAATCCGTATGATGTGCCTGCGGTGGTGATCTGGGTGATCGCCCCGCCGGTCTATTGAGGAGGCGCGCGATGGTGACCGGGTCCTGCCTTTGCGGTGCGGTAAGCTTCACCCTGAGGGGGCCGTTGCGCGATGTGCTGGGCTGTCATTGCGGGCAGTGCCGCAAGCAGACCGGGCATTTCTGGGCGGCGACCTCGGTGCCGGATGAGGCGCTGGAGATGACGCACCAGGACGGGCTGGCCTGGTATCGTGCGTCCGATACGGTGCAGCGCGGGTTTTGCCGGGAGTGTGGCGCGACCCTGTTCTGGAAGCCCGACAACGCGCCGCGCATTGCCGTAGGCGTGGGGGGGCTGGAACAGCCGACGGGGCTGAAGATGACGAGCCATGTCTTTGTCGCGGACAAGGGCGATTATTACGAGATTGCGGATGGTCTGCCGCAGCATGAGCGGTTCAGCGGAGGGGAAGATGCTTGAGGGATCCTGTCTTTGCGGGGCGGTGACATTCCGCGTTGATGCCACGCCGGAGGGGGCGGTGGCCTGTCATTGCGGGCAGTGCCGGAAACAATCGGGTCATGTCTGGGCGCTGGCCAGTGTGCCCAAGGACAGGATGGAGATCAAAGGCGCGGTCAGTTGGTACGCGGCCAGCCCGGTGGGCGAGCGCGGATTTTGCCCGACCTGCGGGTCTTTCCTGTTCTGGCGGGGGCATGACGAGCCGTCGATCGAATTTGCCCTGGGCGCGATTGACGGGCCGACGGGGGTGCGGCTGGAGGGGCATATCTGGACCGCGTTCAAGGGCGATTACTATGAGATTGCCGATGGGCTGCCGCAATATGAGGAGGCGATGCCATGATCAGGGGAAGCTGTTTATGTGGCGGTGTGCGCTTTGAAACGGCGGCCACGCCGCGCGGCGCGTCGGTGTGCCATTGTTCGCAATGCCGCAAGCAATCCGGTCATGTCTGGTCGTCGGCGCAGGTGCCGAAGGCGGAATTGAGTATTCTGGGAACAATGAAATGGTATGCGGCCAGCCCGGCGGCGGAGCGCGGGTTTTGCCCGGCTTGCGGGTCATTCCTGTTCTGGCACGCGCATGACGAGGACATGATCAGCATTGCGTTGGGCGCGGTGGACGGGCCGACCGGGCTGCGTCTGGAGAAGCATATCTTTGTGGCGGACAAGGGCGATTATTACGATATCGCCGACGGGCTGCCGCAGAAGGATTGAGCGGGCATGTGGGAGGTTCTGACAGGGTTTGATCCGGGCTTGCTGGCCACATTCGTGATGGCCGGGCTGCTGCTGAACCTGACGCCGGGGGCGGATTTCGTCTTTATCTCGGCCAGCGGAATTGGCGGCGGGCCGCGCGTGGGCATGGCGGCGGCGGTGGGGGTGAACCTTGGCATCGTGCTGCATATCGCGCTGGCGGCGGCGGGCTTGTCGGCGCTGATCATGGCGTCGCCCTGGACCTATGATGCCATTCGCTATGCGGGGGCGGCGTATCTTATCTGGCTGGCGGTGCAGGCCTGGCGCAGTGCCGGGGAACTGGGTGAGGGCCGTGCGGCGGGCAGCGCCTGGCGGGCGGTGCGGCGGGGGTTTCTGACCAATGTGGCGAACCCCAAGACGGGGCTGTTCATCTTTGCGTTCATTCCGCAATTCACAGACCCCGCCATTGGCCCGCTTTGGGTGCAAATCGTTGTTCTGGGGGCGATTTTCCTGATCGTGGGGTTTGCCTTTGCGCTTTGCCTCGGGGCGGCGGCGGGGCTTTTCGCACAGATTTTGCGGGCGCGCGCGCGCCTGTTGAGCCGGGTTTCGGCGATCATGTTTGGCGGGCTTGCAGCGCGCCTTATCTGGGATTGAAACATCACGGCCCCGGAGCGGGCCAGGAAGGGAGTATGACAAATGGCTGATCTGCCAAGCACAGCGAAGGTGGTGATCATCGGGGGCGGGGTTGTGGGGGCCTCGACGCTCTATCATCTGGCCAAGAAGGGGTGGAGCGATTGCGTTCTGCTGGAGAAGAACGAGCTGACGGCCGGGTCCACCTGGCATGCGGCGGGCAATGTGCCGACCTTCTCGACCTCCTGGGCGATCATGAACATGCAGCGATATTCGACGGAGCTTTATGCGCGTCTGGGCGAGGAGGTGGATTATCCGATGAACTACCACCAGACCGGGTCGCTGCGGCTGGCGCATTCGAAAGAGCGGGTGCAGGAGTTCGAGCGCGCCTGTTCGATGGGCCGTTATCAGGGCATCGACATGAAGATGCTGACGCCGGACGAGGCCAAGGAGATGTATCCGTTCCTTGAGACGCATGACCTGGAAGGCGTGCTCTATGATCCGACCGATGGCGATATCGACCCGGCGCAGGTCACGCAGGCGCTGGCCAAGGGCGCGCGGGATATGGGGGCCAAGATCATCCGCTTCTGCCCCGCGACGGGTGTGACCCAGAAGGCTGACAAAAGCTGGACGGTGCATACGGAGAAAGGCGATATCGACTGTCAGTACGTGGTCAACGCCGCGGGCTATTACGCGCAGCGCGTGGGCGAGTGGTTCAAGCCCTATGGCGGGCGCACCGTGCCGATGATGGTGATGAGCCATCAGTACCTGCTGACCGAGCAGATCCCCGAGCTGGAAGCCTGGTCGAAGGAAAACGGCCGCAAGCTGCCGCTTCTGCGCGATGTGGATGTGTCCTATTACCTGCGGCAGGAGAAGAACGGGATCAACATTGGCCCCTATGAGCCCAACTGTAAGGCCGAATGGGCCGAGTCGGGCGATGCCATTCCGGACGATTTCAGTTTCCAGCTGTGGTCGGATGACCTTGACCGGATTGCAGATATCGTGGCCGACGCGATGGAACGCGTGCCGGTCTCGGGCGAGGCGGGGGTGAGCCGGATCATCAACGGCCCCATTCCCTATGCGCCGGACGGGCTGCCTTTGATCGGGCCGATGCCGGGGGTGGAAAACGCGTTTGAAAACTGTGTCTTCACCTTCGGGATCGCGCAGGGCGGCGGGGCCGGCAAGGTGCTGGCCGAATGGATTGTCGATGGCGCGACCGAATGGGATATGTGGGCGGTCGATCCGCGCCGCTACACCGATTACACCGATCATGCCTATTGTGTCGCCAAGGGCATGGAGGTCTATGGCAACGAATATGCCATGCATTTCCCCTGGCACGAATGGCCCGCCGGGCGCGACCAGAAGCTGAGCCCGGTGCACGACCGCGTGAAAGAGCTGGGCGGCGTGATGGGCGCTTATAACGGCTGGGAGCGGGCCAACTGGTTTGCGCAACCGGGCGACGACACCTCGCTGGAGGCGACGCATACCTGGGGCCGGTCAGGGCCGTGGGAGCAGCGCATCAAAGAGGAATGCGAGGCGGTGCGCGATGCCTGCGGCGTGCTCGATCTGCCCGGCTTCTCGCGGTTCTGGATCACCGGAGAGGGGGCCGATGAGTGGCTGCGCGGCTTCGTGACCGGGGGCCTGCCCAAGATCGGGCGGATGAACCTTGTTTACGTGGCCGATGCGCGGGGCCGGGTGCTGACCGAGTTTTCCTGTATCCGGCTCGACGAGGACAGTTTCGTGCTGATCACCGCCGCCACGGCGCAGTGGCATGACGGCGAGCTGATCCGGCGCAATCTACCCGAGGGGCTGAGCGTGAACGAGACCACGACGGAGCGCGATGCGCTTTTGCTGGCCGGGCCGACAAGCCGCGAGGTGCTGGGCCCGCTGACCGATGCCGATCTGAGCATGGGGTGGCTGACGCATCAGCATTGCACGGTGGCTGGGCGCAAGGCGTTTCTGATCCGGGTGAGCTTTACCGGTGAGCTGGGCTGGGAGGTGCATGCCGCCAATGAGGACATGCCCGCCATCTATGACGCGATCATTGCCGCCGGGGCGAAGCCCTTTGGCATGTATGCGCTCAACAGCTTACGGATCGAGAAGGGCTATCGCGCCTGGAAGGGCGATCTCAGCACCGATTATTCGATGCTGGAGGCGGGTCTTGACCGGTTCATCCGGTTCGACAAGCCGCAGGAGTTCACCGGAAAACCCGCGTTGCTGGCCGAGAAGCAGCAGGGCCGCAAGAAGGGCTTTGTCACGCTGAAGGTGGAGGCAGGCGATGCCGATGCGCCCTATATGTCGACGATCTGGCATAATGGCGAGGTTGTAGGCGAGACCACATCGGGCGCCTGGGGCTACCGCGTGGGCGCCTCTATCGCGCTGGGCATGGTGCGGGCCGATCTGGCCAGCCCCGGGACCGAGCTGGAGGTGGAAATCTATGGCCAGCGGTGCAAGGCAGTTGCTCAGCCTGATGCGCCGATGTGGGACCCCGACAATGAAAGGCTGCGGGCGTGAGCCTGCCTGCCACCATGTCCGGCGTTTATCTGACCCGCCACGGCGGGCCGGAGGCGCTGGAGTGGCGGCAGGATATCCCTGTGCCGCCTCCCGGTCCGGGGCAGGTTCTGGTCAGGGTGCTGGCGGCGGGTGTGAATAACACCGACATCAACACGCGTATCGGCTGGTATGCCGCGGAGATGACCGGAGCCACGGAGGAGACCGACCAGGAGGTTGAGGCCGGTGGCTGGGGCGGGGCGCTGCGGTTTCCGCTGATCCAGGGGGGCGATCTGTGCGGTGAGGTGGTGGCACTGGGGGAGGGCGTGGATGGTCCTGATCCCGGGGCGCGCATGATCTGCCCGATCAACCAGCCGCGCCCGACAGAGGAAAACCCGGTTGGATTTGAGGCGATCGGGTCGGAGTATGACGGGGCTTTCGCGCAATATTGCGTGGTGCCTGCGGCGGATCTTTATGATGTGAGCGATGCGCCGCTGACGGATGTGGAGCTGGCGGCGATCCCCTGCGCGTTCGGGACGGCTGCGGGTCTGCTGGACCGGGCTGGCGTGGGCGAGGGCAGCGAGGTTTTGATCACCGGCGCGTCGGGCGGCGTGGGTCTTGCCGCGGTGCAGCTGGCGGCGGCGATGGGCGCGCGGGTGACCGGGGTCAGTTCACCCGCGAAAGCGGAGGCGGTGCTGGCGGCGGGGGCCGGGGCGGCCATCGGGCGCGACGATGCCTTGCCGCAGGACCGGTTCAGCCATGTGATCGACCTTGTGGCGGGCGATGCGTTTGCCGCGCTGATCGACGCGCTGAAACCGGGCGGGCATTATGCCACCGCCGGGGCGATTGCCGGGCCGATCGTCACCGCCGATCTGCGGCGCATCTATCTGCGTGACATCACGATCCACGGCTGCACCTTTCAGTCGCGCGAGGTATTTGCCCGGCTGGTCGCACAGGTGAATGCCGGGCAGGTGCGCCCGCTGATTTCAAAGACCTACCCTCTGGCGCAGATTGCCGAGGCGCAGGCGGATTTTCAGACCAAACGCTATCCGGGCAAGCTGGTGCTGCTGCCCTGGGAGGAGGACAGATGACTGATATCACATTGCTTGACGGCTCAATCGGACAGGAGCTGGTCAAACGCTCGGGCGACCGGGCGACGCCGCTCTGGTCCACCTCGGTGATGATCGAGCATCCCAAGCTCGTGGGCGAGGTGCATCTGGATTACTTCAAGGCCGGGGCCACGATTGCCACGACCAACACCTATGCGGTGTTGCGCGACCGGCTGACGCCCGCGGGCATGGGTGAGCTGCTTGAGCAACTGACCGAGACGGCGGTGATGGCGGCACGTCGGGCGCGGTCGGCTTCGGGCGGTGGGCGCGTTGCGGGCTCTCTCGGGCCGCTGATGGCGTCTTATCGCCCGGATATCTGCCCGCCTGCCGCCGAGGCCGCCGAGCGCTATGCCGAGCCGGTGAGCCTGATGAAGGATCATGTGGACCTGTTTCTGATCGAGACGATGTCCTCGGTCGATCAGGCCGATGGCGCGCTGCGCGCGGCGATGGGGCAGGGCGTGCCGGTGTGGCTGTCGGTGACCGTCAATGACGATGACGGAACGAAGCTGCGCTCGGGCGAGCCGGTGGGCGATCTGGCGCCGCTGGTGGCGCAGCATCAGCCGGATGCGGTGCTGGTCAACTGTTCGCGCCCCGAGGCGGTGGCGGCGGCCCTCGATATCATCAAGGGTTTTGGCAGGCCGTTCGGGGCCTATGCCAACGGCTTCACCCGGATCAGCGAGGGTTTTCTGGTGGACCGGCCCACGGTGGACGCGCTGGAGCAGCGCACCGATCTGGGGCCGGAGGCTTATGCAAGCTTTGCCATGGGCTGGGTGGAGCAGGGCGCGACGATCGTCGGCGGCTGCTGTGAAGTCGGCCCCGCGCATATCGCCGAGCTGGCGCGACAGTTGGGCGCCGCAGGACATCGGATCGTCTGAACGAGACGCACATGTAAAGGGGCGGCGAGTGGCTCGTCGGGCCTGACAGCCCGCCTCGCAAATGGGAGAGACGGAAATGGAACTACCTCAACAGGCCCGCGTGGTCATCATTGGCGGCGGCGTCGTGGGCTGCTCGGTGGCCTATCACCTGGCCAAGCTGGGCTGGAGCGACGTGGTTCTGCTGGAGCGCAAGCAGCTCACGAGCGGCACCACCTGGCACGCGGCAGGGCTGATCGGTCAGCTGCGCGCAACCTCGAACATGACCAAGCTGGCGCGCTATTCGGCCGAGCTTTACATGGGTCTGGAGGAAGAGACCGGCGTGGCCACGGGCATGCGGCAGGTGGGGTCGGTGTCTGCCGCGCTGACCGCAGAGCGGCTGGAGGAGCTCTATCGCGCCGCCGCCATGGCGCGCGCCTTCGGCGTGCCGGTCGAAGAGCTGAGCCCGGCGGAGGTCAAGGAACGCTATGAGCATATCAATCTCGACGGGGTGAAGGGCGGTGTCTGGCTGCCCACCGACGGGCAGGCGGACCCGGCCAATATCGCGCTGGCGCTGGCCAAGGGTGCGCGTCAGAACGGAGCGACCGTCAAGGAGCGCGTGAAGGTGACGGGTATCGCCCGGACCGGCCGCCGCGTGACCGGGGTGGACTGGGTGGCCGAGGATGGCGACCGGGGCCATATTGCCTGTGAGGCGATCGTGAACTGTGCCGGCATGTGGGGCCATGAAGTGGGCCGCATGGCGGGGATCAACGTGCCGCTGCATGCCTGCGAGCATTTCTATATCGTCACCGAAGCCATCGAGGGGCTGACCCAGATGCCGGTCCTGCGGGTGCCGGATGAATGCGCCTATTACAAGGAAGACGCGGGCAAGATGCTCTTGGGCGCGTTCGAGCCGAATGCCAAGCCCTGGGGCATGAACGGCATTCCCGACAGTTTCGAATTCGACCAGCTGCCGGAGGATTTCGACCATTTCGAGCCGATCCTGGAAAATGCCTGCAACCGGCTGCCGATGCTGGCGGAGGCGGGCATTCACACCTTCTTTAACGGGCCTGAGAGCTTCACGCCCGACGATGCCTATCACCTGGGTCTTGCGCCGGAGATGGACAATGTCTGGGTCGCCTGCGGATTCAACTCCATCGGGATCCAGTCGGCGGGGGGTGCGGGCCATGCCCTGAGCCAGTGGATGGACAGTGGCGAGAAACCGTTTGATCTGGGCGATGTGGATATCAGCCGCATGCAGCCCTTCCAGGGCAACAAGCACTACCTTTTCGAGCGCTCGAAGGAGACGCTGGGCCTGCTCTATGCCGATCACTTCCCCTATCGCCAGAAGGCCACGGCGCGCGGAGTGAGGCGCACGCCGTTCCATCATCACCTGCTGGAGCGGGGCGCGGTGATGGGTGAAGTGGCGGGTTGGGAGCGCGCCAACTGGTATGCCAATGACGGGCAGGAGCGGGAGTATCGCTATAGCTGGAAGCGGCAGAACTGGTTCGAGAATGCTGCCGCCGAGCATAAGGCCGTGCGCGAGAATGTGGGCATGTATGACATGACCAGCTTCGGCAAGCTGCGCGTCGAGGGGCCGGAGGCGGAGGCCTTCCTGAACCATGTCTGCGGCGCCAATATGAGCGTGCCGGTGGGCAAGATCGTCTATACGCAGTTCCTGAACGCGCGCGGCGGGATCGAGGCGGATGTGACCGTCACGCGCCTGACCGAGACGGCCTATCTGGTGGTGACACCGGCGGCGACGCGGCTGGCGGATCAGACCTGGCTGCGGCGCAATATGGGCGGCTTCAGCGCGGTGGTGACGGATGTGACCATGACCGAAGGGGTGCTGGCGGTGATGGGGCCGAACGCTCGCCAGCTTTTGCAAGCTGTCTCGCCCGCCGACTGGTCGAACGAGGTGAATCCGTTCGGCACGGCGCAGGAGATCGAGATCGGCATGGGCCTGGCGCGCGCGCACCGCGTGTCATATGTGGGCGAGCTGGGCTGGGAGCTGTATATCCCCGCCGAGATGTCGGGCCATGTGTTCGAGACGCTGTGGGAGGCCGGGCAGGACCACGGGCTGAAGCTGTGCGGGATGCATATGATGGACAGCTGCCGGATCGAGAAGGCGTTCCGCCATTTCGGCCATGACATCACCTGCGAGGATAACGTCATCGACGCGGGGCTCGGCTTTGCGGTGGACCTCTCCAAGCCCGATTTCATCGGCAAGGCCGCCGTGGCGGCGCGCAAGGAGAGCGGCCCGAAAGCGCGCATGGTGCAGTTCAGGCTGACCGATCCGGAGCCGCTGCTTTACCATAACGAACCGATTATCCGGGATGGCGCGTATGTGGGCTATCTCAGCTCGGGCAATTACGGGCACACGCTGGGGGCCGCCATCGGCATGGGCTATGTGCCCTGCGAGGGCGAAACTGCGGCCGATGTGCTGGGCTCGACCTATGAGATCGACGTCTGCGGCTCACGCGTGCGCGCCGAGGTGAGCCTGCGCCCGATGTATGACCCCAAGGCCGAACGCGTGAAGGTCTGACAGCGCAAAACCAAGGTCGGCCCCGCCCGAGATTGCGGGGCCGGCCGCCTGCCCCCGCGGCCGTGCAGGCCCTGTGCGGAGCCGGGCGACTCAGCAGTGATACGGACCGGCCCCGCGCCGGACGCTGCCCCGACACACACGCCAATATTCAGCAAAACAGCCACCTTCAGATGCGCTTTCTGAGCGTCAGGAGGCGTTTAATTGTATGAAAATGTTATAGAAAGCGAAAACATCACAGTTGGCAATGTAAAGCAAACAACACACTTGTTTATGTTAACTATGACTGACATAGTGGTGAGTAATTTTTATGCAGTTTTCATTGGTGGCATGGCCATTCCGAGCGTTTGGTCGCCGCTGCAAGCTATGACCAACGGAGGAACTAAAATGGCAGACAGTGATAAAGTTTGGCCGACCGGCCTGACGCTCGAAGAAGCCGAGGAGGTGCATAGCTACCTCATTGACGGCACGCGGGTGTTTGGTGTGATCGCGGCAATCGCGCATGTGCTGGTGGCGGTTACAACGCCCTGGCTTGGATAAGGGAGGCCTGTCATGAATAATGCGAAAATGTGGCTCGTTGTGAAGCCGACCGTGGGCATCCCGCTGTTTCTGAGCGCTGTGGCTGTCAGCTCGTTTGCCGTGCATGTGGCGGTGTTGAGCAATACGTCCTGGGTGTCCGATTACCTGTCCGGCCAGCCGATTGGCGCGGGGGATCAGACCGCCGCCATGACGCAGGAGAAAGCGGACACCGCCAAGGTGAATTATGTGGTTCCATCACAGGACGGCAGCGGCGATGTGACGTTGATCCTGTCGGATGGCACGGTCATGAAGGCGGTGCTGGAACGGCCCGAGACGACGCTGGCCTCGGTGCAGACCCTCCAGAACTGACGCGCATGGCCCGCCGCTCGAGTGGCGGGCCGTTCGCTTTTGCTCACCGATCAGACGCGCGGCCGGCGATGACGCCCGGGCGGCGCAGAGGGTGATGACCATGTTCGACTATCGCAGCTTTGCCATGCGCAAACTGACGGCCCTCGGGCCGAAATACCTGCCCTTTGTCGATGTGGCCACGGCGGAGGTGCCGCTGTCGCGGATTCTGCGCCTTTCGCTGTTTCAGGTCACGGTGGGCATGGCGCTGGTGCTGCTGATCGGCACGCTCAACCGGGTGATGATCGTCGAGCTTGACGTGCCTGCCTCGCTGGTGGCGATGATGCTGGCGCTGCCGCTGGTCTTTGCCCCGTTCCGCACGCTGATCGGGTTCAGATCGGATCAGCATGTCTCGGCGCTGGGGCTGCGGCGTGTGCCTTACATCTGGAAAGGCACGATGTATCAGTTTGGCGGGTTTGCCATCATGCCGTTCTCGCTTCTGGTGCTGTCGGGCTATGCCGAGGCAGTGGATGCGCCGCGCTGGCTGGGGATCAGTTCGGCGGCGCTTGCCTTTCTGCTGGTCGGGGCCGGGGTGCATATGGTGCAGACCGTTGGCCTGGCTTTGGCGACGGACCTTGTGAAAGAAGACGACCAGCCCAAGGTGGTGGGTCTGATGTATGCGATGCTGCTGTTGGGCATGGTGGTGAGTGCGCTTGTCTTCGGGGCGCTGTTGCAGCCCTATACGCCCGGGCGGCTGATCCAGGTGATCCAGGGCGCGGCGGTGGTGACCGTGGCGCTGAACCTGCTGGCCTTGTGGAAACAGGAAGCGCGTGACCGGGAGCGTGCGCAAGCGATGAAAACCATGCGGCGCCAGCGTTTTGCCGATGCCTTCGCGGAGCTGATGCAGGCCCCGGGCATGAAGCGGCTTCTCTTTGTGATCGCGCTTGGCACGTTCGGGTTCGGCATGGCCGATGTTTTGCTGGAACCTTATGGCGGGCAGGCGCTTGGTCTGTCGGTGGCCAGCACGACCAAGCTGACCGCGCTTTTTGCCAGCGGCACGCTGCTGGGTTTTGCCTATGCGTCCTGGGCGCTGGACCGGGCCGCGCAGCCAGGCCGCATCAGCGTGCTTGGCACGCTTCTGGGCATTGTCGGCTTCGCGGCGATCATTGCCTCCTCGCTTGGGGCCGGGGTGCCGGCCTTTTTGCTGGGCACGGCGCTGACCGGGCTGGGCACGGGGCTTTTTGGTCATGCCACGCTGACCGCGACGCTGCGCGCAACCCAAAAGGATCGCGTTGGCCTGGCATTGGGGGCGTGGGGCGCGGTTCAGGCAACAGCGGCGGGTATCGGCATCGCGCTTGCGGGTCTTGTGCGCGATGTGATCGTCGGGCTTGATCCTGGCGCTGGCGCTGGCGCTGGCGCTGGCGCGGCGGTGGAAACGCCCTACACTATAGTATTCTCGATCGAGATCCTGTGCCTGGCGCTTGCCTGCGCGGTGCTGCTTCCGGTGTTGAAGCCGCGCGCGGACGAGACAGGCCAATCCCAGACCGGCAGGGCGCTGCCGGACAGCAGACAAACCGCAGTGGAGGTCCCATGACAACAGTCATCACACGCCTGTTCGACGAACAAGAGGCGCGCAAGGCGGTGGAAAAGCTGCTTGATCGCCGCCTTCCCCGACGCGCCATCGACCTGATCCCGGCCCCGCCGGGCAGGGCCAAGACCGATCTCAAGGCCAGGATGAGCCGCGCCGGGGTGCATGACAGCGCCATTGACGCCTATGCCGAGGCGCTCAAGAAAGGCCGGGCGCTTCTTGTGGTGCGGGCCACGCATGTGCCGCTGACCGCAGCGACGATCACACGCACGGAGCTTGCCAAGCGCAAGGCGATCCCGGTGAAGGGGATCACCGACGACTATTACATGCCCGACGGGCCGGACCACGCGCCCAATATTCTGAAGGATCATCCGCTGTTTCTGACCATGCGGATCGACCGAAGCAGGTATGAAGGGCGGCCCATATCGGAAGGGTTGGGCCTGCGCCTGCTGAGCCCGCGGCGCGACCGGCGCTCGGCCATCGGGGGAAGCCGCCACGTGTCGCGCGCCTTCTGGCCCATGCCGCTGATCTCGCGCAAGGAGCGCAACTCTTCGGTCATTCGGGGCGGGCGCTTCGTGTCGCGCGGGTTCTGGCCGATGCCGCTGGTCACGCGCACAGAGCGCAGCAACAAGACGTTTCGCGGGCTGACCCTGTCGCGGCTGCTGCACTGGCCGACCCGCGTCTAGCTGACTTGGTCCGGCCCATGGAGCTGTGCCAGCACGGCCTTTGCCGCGCGGCGCCCGGATTTATGCGCGCCTGAGACGGTGGCCATCTGGCTGAGATGTGTGGCCTCGCCTGCAAAGTGGATGCGGTCGGCATGGGGCTGGCGCAGGGTCTTGCGCTGTGCCGCCGCCCCCGGACGCGCACCGGAATAGGAGCCGCGAAACAGCGGATCCCGGCCATAGGTCGTCGCGTGCCCCTTGATCACCGCCTTGCGGATTTCCGCACCGAAAAGATCGGCCAGCGTGTCGGTCGCATAGGCCAGAGCGGCCTTTTCGCCTGCCGCTTCCAGATCGCGGGCGAAACTGCCGGAGGTTTCGAAATAGGTCAGGCCCGAACCGCTCACATCGCAGAGAAACCCGCCGCCCTGCGGCGCGCCGTGTTTTTCTTCGGTGATCCGGTAGGTGATCCATGTGTCGGGCCGCACCGGCAGCGCGCCGGGGGCGAGGTGCAGGACGTTGTGATTGTAATGGCCCATGCGGATACCGTCGATGGCGCTGAGCCGGGCGTTGCCGAGAGGTGGGTCGAAGCGGATCGCCTCGGCGGCGAGCACGCCTTGTGAGACGGTCACGATGACCGCGCGGGCACGGGCCGTGCCGGCGCTGCTTGTGACCTCCACACCGGCGGCGGTGCGCGCGATGGCCGTGACGGGCGTGTTGAGCCGCACCGGCAGCCCGTCACCGAAAGCTGCGACAATCGCCCCGAAGCCCTGTTTGCAGAACCAGTCGGGTCCGTCCTCGTAATTGTACCAGTCGTGCAGGGAAAGGGCCGTTTCATCCTGAGCGTTGGGAAAGCATTGCATGAACCGTGCGGTGCGCGCCCAGGGGTCATCACAGGGGAACAGGTCGAGCGCCTCTGACAGGGGCTTGTCCTCAGAGCTTTGTGCCACCGCGCTCAGGTGATCGCCCATGGCGTCGAACATGTCCCAGATCGGGTCCGGGTCCTCTGCACCATGCAGCAGGTAATGCTCGGGCACCTTGTAGAGATCGAAGCCCAGTTTGCGGCCGATCCGGGCATAGGCATTGCGCTTGAAATCATGCAGCCAATGCGCGCCCCGGTCGAAGGGGATGCCGAAGATTTGGTGATCGGTATGGGCCCGGCCCCCGATCCGCCCCGAGGCCTCAAGGCAGATCACCGACACGCCCGCGCTGGACAGCTTCCTGGTGGCCGCAAGACCCGCCGCGCCCGCGCCGATGACGATCACGTCATAGGCGCCGTTCGTGCCGGTATGCGCGCTGTTGATCATTGAATGACCTTTCAATGGGGTTTGGGGTGCAGCTTAGGACCCGCCCGCACCATTGCAAGCCCGTTGGGGAGTGGCGCCCTCCTGTCGCTTGGTGTAGAGCCCGGCACATGAGCGACTATGACCCCCCGCAAACGCCCTTGGATGTGCTGCATGAGGACCACGAGATCGTGGTGGTGAACAAACCTGCCAGGCTGTTGTCGGTGCCGGGCAAGGGCGCGCATCTGGCCGATTGCCTGCTGAGCCGGGTGCAGGAGGCGTTTCCGACGGCGCTTCTGGTGCACCGGCTGGACCGGGACACGTCTGGCGTGATGGTGTTTGGCCTGACGCCGCATGCGCAGCGGCATCTGTCGAAGCAGTTCGAAGAGCGCAAGGTGAAGAAAACCTATGTCGCGCGCGTGGCCGGGCGGATCGGGGGCAAGACCGGTACGGTCGATCTGCCGCTGATCGTGGACTGGCCCAACCGGCCGCGGCAGAAGGTCTGTCACGAGACCGGCAAGGAGGCGGTGACCGACTGGCGGGTGCTGAAGGCGGGCGACACGGAGAGCCGGGTGCGGCTGATGCCGAGGACCGGGCGGAGCCATCAACTGCGCGTGCATATGCTCAGCCTGGGTCATCCGATCCTCGGCGATCCGCTTTATGCGGACGGCGCGGCACTGGACCATCCGCGGATGATGCTCCATGCCGAGGAATTGCGGCTGAGCCACCCCGAAAGCGGGCGCGGCATGAGTTTTCGGGCGAAAGCGCCGTTCTGACCGTAGGGTGCGTGATCTCACGCACCTGCCACCGGTTTATCTCAGAATCCGGTCCGTCAGGTTCAGCCGCTGGGCAATCAGCGGCTTCAGGCCGCGCTCCAGGTCGGGATCTTGCTTCAGGACCTCCTCCAACTCATCCAGCCGGTTGGTGGCGACAAGCTGCAACAGGTCCATGCGCGGGGTGCCATCGGCGTGGCGGGGCAGGGCGGCGACAGGCTGAATCAATTCCGGGCGCGGGGCCGGGGCCAGCTTTGCCAGCGCGTCCGCCTCCAGACCGGTTTCGACAAAGGCATAAAGCCCCACGCCCTTGGCAGGCAGCGCATAGGTGCAGAGCGCCACATCCGAAACTTCCGGATGCGCCAGCAGGGCGGTGCGCAGGGCGGGGCCGTCCCGCTCGATCCGGTCCTCGGTGCCTTCGCCGTCGGACCAGTTCATCAGCCGCCGGGTGACGAAGTTGTAGGCCGGTTTGACCGTGGCCATCCAGATCCGCGCGGGCAGGGCCTTGCGTTTCAGCATGCGGTGCTCGGATGGTGTCAGAAGCTCCGGCGCATAGGCGCGTTTCTGCTTGAGCAGGTGGCGCAGATCCTCACGCGCCATGGTGCGGAAGAGGCGGCCGCGCCGACGGTGCACGGTGGCGAGCTGAAAGTCGATCACGGCGGCACGGCCTTCGGGCGTCATCAGCCAGTTCTGCGGCTTGGCGATATCGTTATGGGTCACACCCGCGCGGCGCATCTCGCGCAGCAGCCGCCTGGCATCGCGGTACCAGGCCGGGTCGCTTGGTCTGGCAAGCTGAAGCGGTGTGCCTTTGGTCCAGCTGCGCAACAGGCCGGTACGGTCGGCACGGATCAGAAGGGGGCAGCCTTCGATGCCCTGCACTGCGCGCAACCCCCTGATTTCCTTGCGCGCCAGCCACCAGGCGACGGGCCGCGCCCAGAGCGGCACCCCGTCGAGCTTGCGCAGCACGACCGGCAGATCCGGGACGCCGTCAAGCTGGCCCGAGATGGTTTCGGAAAACACATCGCGCTTGTGCACCGTCTCGGGCAGGAAGCGGGCCTTGGCGATCTCGGGTGTGAGTTTCATGACGCCTGTCTTAGAGGGTTTGGCAGGGCAGGGGAAGTTGCTCATCCGCCCTGACAGGCGGCCTCGCGAGGCGGGCACGTAAGGGCCCGAAGAGCGGTGTCTCAGAGCTGCGTCCAGTTTGCGGGCAGAAGGTCGGGATTGGACAGCCCCCCTTCGGAAAACCAGTCTTTGGGCGCGATCACCTGCTTGTCGGGGGAGGGGTTGAGCCAGGCGCCCCACCAGGAAAAGGTCGAATTGGCGATGACGTGATGCGCGCAAAGCGATTGCAGGTGCATGTCGAAATGCCCGCCGGTTTCGTCATTGATATAGACCACCACCGTCTCCTGCCCCAGCGCCAGATTGTCCCGCGCCCAGGCCGGATCATTGGAAAAGACGAAGCAGGTGAGCGGGCCGAGCGTATCGGCAAGCTGCGCCGCCGCCGCGCGGTAATATTCGGGCGAACAGGCCGCATAGGCCCCGGCGGCAAGGTAGTCGCCCCGCCGCACATGAAAGGAGACCGGGGTTTGCGCGGCCGCGATCCGGTCGGCCATGGCCGCGTTGGCCGCATCGAGCGGGGTGGTGAAGCGCAGATCCTCGCGCAGGCGGGCGGTGTCGCCGAAATAGCGCTCGGATTGCCAGTAGCCATGCAGGTAGGTGCCCGCGGGCAGAGTTGCCAGCCTTGGATCGAAGCCCAGCCCGTTTTCGCGGTAAAGCGCCGGGCTGCGCCCGAAGAGCCGCCACAGCCCGTAGCGGATCAGCCCGTCCTGTTTCGCGGGGGGCAGGGGGGCATCGCGGGTGAACCGCGCGTTCGAGAAATGCGCAAAGCAGTCGCCCCGGTCCTGACTGCGCGCCACATAGCGCGCATCGAGCACCAGTTCGCAGCCCAGCCGGTCAGCGAGTGCGCGCCCGGCGGCATATTGAAAGAGCTGGTTGCCCGCACCGCCGAACAGCCGGGAGTAGACGCGGCGCTCAGCCATGATCGAGCCCGCCTTTGAGCGGCGCGTTGCTTTGCGCGGAGAGCCGGGTGACGGCCCGGCGGTAGCGCCCCCGAGAGAACTCGCGGCCGATCTTTTCCAGCAGGGGCTTTTTGCCGGACTGAATGGTGGAGCCGTCAAGCTGATCCGCGATATCGCTGACGCCGGAGGGGAAAATCCGCGCGGGCCGCAGCAATGTGTGCCAGTGGCTTTGCACAAATGTGTCCACGGGCCGGTCGATGATTTCGCTCAGGTGCAACAGGTGGGCGGCGGCCTCGCGGCTGACCATCTGGGCGGTGGTGCGCAGGCCGCCGAGTTGCGGCACGGTAAGCTGACAGGGGCCGTTGGTGTCGACAAGGGCGGCGGGGCCCTCTGCGGTCCGGGTCTGGAACTGGATATAGCCAAGCGCGGATATGTTGCTGCTTGCCAGCTCCAGCGCACGCGGGAAGATGTCCGGATCAAGGGCGGCGTCATCCTCGATGATCAGCGCCGCATCCTCGTCGCGCATTTGCAGATCGGCCCAGATCTGCCGGTGGCTGAGGAAACAGCCGATCTCGCCGGTCTTCAGGGTGAAGGGGTATTCCGGTTCGAAAAGCTGCGCGCCGACCACGTCCGACAGGTCGGTGGAGGACATGTTGGCCCCGTCCACCGCAGGCCAGAGCCCGCCCGGCACGCCGCAGGCCTCGCGAAGCTGCTGCGCGTTGTCCCGCCGGGCGGTGGCCCGGACCAGATGCAGGATATAGGCGCGCAGCAGCATCGGCGATGGCTCAGGCGCCGGGCGTCCAGCCCGAGACGGCCTTGACCTCGACGAAATCCTCGATGCCCCAGGTGCCGCCTTCGCGCCCGTTGCCCGACTGTTTCATGCCGCCGAAGGGCGAGCCCGCGCTGCGGCCCTGGCCGTTCATCTCGACCATGCCCGAGCGCAACAGGCGCGCACAGCGGTTGGCCTTTGCGGGGTCCGTTGTCTGGACATAGTTGGTCAGGCCATAGATCGTGTCATTGGCAATGGCGAGCGCCTCTTCCTCGGTGTCGAAGGCCATGATCGACAGCACCGGGCCAAAGATTTCCTCGCGCGCGATGGTCATGTCGTTGGTCACGTCGGCAAAGACCGTGGGCTTGACGAAAAAGCCCCGGTTCAGCCCGTCAGGCCGCCCCGTGCCGCCCGCGACAAGCCGCGCGCCTTCGTCGATCCCTTTCTGGATCAGGTCCTGGATCTTGTTGAACTGCACCTCGTTGACCACCGGGCCGATATGGCGGCCTTCCTCGCTGGCCGGGCCCACGGTGATGGACGAGGCCACTTCGGCCGCTGTCTCGACCGCCTGGTCATAGATCTCGCGCTGTACGAGCATCCGGGTGGGGGCGTTGCAGGATTGGCCGGTGTTGTTCATGCAATGCAGCACGCCGCGCTTGACGGCTTTCTCATCGGCATCGGCAAAGATCAGGTTCGCGCCCTTGCCGCCCAGTTCGAGGCTGACCCGCTTGAGCGTGTCGGCGGCGGCTTTCGAGATCAGCTTGCCCGCGCGGGACGAGCCGGTGAAGCTGACCATGTCCACATCCGGGTGCGCGGTGAGCTGGCTGCCCACGCCCGCGCCATCGCCGTTGACGAGGTTGAACACCCCCGGCGGCAGACCGGCGGCATCCACCATTTCGGCGAAGACCAGCGCGTTGAGCGGGCTTTCCTCCGACGGTTTCAGCACCATGGTGCAACCCGCGATGAGGGCGGCGATGACCTTGAGCGTGACCTGGTTCATCGGCCAGTTCCACGGGGTGATCAGGGCCGCGACGCCTACCGCCTCGTGAATGATGCGGTCATTCGGGGCGTGATCGCCAAGCGGCGCGTCAAACGGATAGCTTTCGGCGGCTTTCAGGAAGTTGCTGATATGCCAGGTGCCCGCGCCCACCTGTTGCTGGCGGGCCATGTCGATGGGCGCGCCCATCTCGAGGCTGATCGCCTGCGCCATGTCTTCGGGGCGCTTCTGATACTCTTCGAGGATGCGCTGACAGGCGGCGATGCGTTCGGCGGGCGGTGTCGCCATCCAGCCGGGCAGTGCGGACTTGGCGGCGGCAACGGCGGCATCGGTGTCGGCCTGCCCACCCAGCGAGATCACGGCACAAGGCTCTTCCGTCGAGGGGTTGATCACGTGATGGTCGCGCCCGTCAATCGTATCGACCCAGGCACCGTTGATGTAAAACTGGCGTTTCTCGATCATTTCTTTGCTCCTTTGACCGTGAAAATCTGCGGCTGCGGGATGCCCCCGCGCGTTGCGCGCCACACTGTCACTGCCGTGCCGAAGCTGCAAGCCGATCCCAATGGACTTGGCCCGCAATTTTGCGTATCGCATGCAGTCAAAAGGGCAAAGAGACCATCGTGACCACGCGCGACGCCTTCGAGATCAACAATCACCGCATCGCGCCGGGCACGCGCGAGACGGTGAACATTCCGGTCAGTATGCTGTCGGACCACACGCCGGTGGATCTGTCGGTGCATGTCATCCACGGGCGCAGGCCCGGTCCGGTCATGTTTGTCTCGGCCGCCATTCACGGCGATGAGGTGATCGGCGTCGAGATCGTGCGCCGGTTGCTCAAGGCCGAGGGGCTGGATGAGATCGCGGGCACGCTTCTGGCGGTGCCGATCGTCAATTCCTTCGGGTTTCTCAACCATTCCCGCTATTTGCCGGACCGGCGTGATCTGAACCGCGTGTTTCCGGGGCTCAGCGAAGGGTCGATGGCCTCACGGCTGGCGCATATCTTCATGCGCGAGGTGGTGACGCGGTCCGATGTGGGGATCGACCTGCATTCGGCCGCCATTCACCGCACCAACCTGCCGCAGATCCGGCTGACGCCCGACAATGACCGGCTGGCCGAGCTGGGGCGGGTCTTTGGTGCGCCGGTGATGATGTATTCCAAGCTGCGCGACGGGTCGCTGCGTATGGCGGCCGAGGCGGAAGGCGTGGATGTGCTGCTCTATGAGGCGGGCGAGGGGCTGCGCTTTGACGAGCTGGCCGCGCGCGCCGGGGTGGCCGGGATCTTGCGGGTGATGCATCACCTCGGCATGATCGGCGCCGAAAGCCTGCCGGAGGCCGGGGCGGAGCCGGTGCTGTGCACCGAATCGCACTGGTACCGTGCGCCGGCGGGCGGTGTGTTTCGCGGTTACCTGACAATTGGCGATACGGTGGAACCCGGCACGGTGCTGGGGGCGGTGACGGACCCGTTCGGCGATGTGGAGGCAGAGCTGACCGCGAGCCGCGAAGGCATCGTCATCGGGCGCACGATCATGCCGGTGGTCTATGAGGGCGATGCGCTGTTTCACATCGCGCGCACACCGCAGGCCGATGCGGCCGCGGAGGGGGTCAATGCCCATCTTGAGGCCGCCCCCCTCTTTGACGAGGACGAGATCATCTGACCCCGTCCCCGACCAAGGCTCAGTCGCCCTGACTGTCGAGCAGACCGGATTTGAACAGCACCCCCGCCAGCACGCCGCCGATGACGGGCGCCACGATGAACAGCCAAAGCTGGCTGAGTGCTGTGGCCCCGGCAAACAGCGCGGGCCCGATAGAGCGCGCCGGGTTCACCGACACGCCGGTCACGTTGATGCCGACAAGGTGGATGACCACGAGCGTCAGGCCAATCGCCAGCCCCGCCATCGCCGCAGGCGCGCCTGCGCCCGTGGCGCCAAGGATCACGACCACAAAAAGGAAGGTGGCGACAACTTCAAAGAGAAACGCCGCAGCCATGCCGTATTCCCCCAGATAGCCCGCACCCCAGCCGTTCTGGCCCAGCCCGTTCTCGGCGATGGAATACTCCGCCTTGCCCGAGGCGATGATCATCAGCACCAGCGCGGCCGCAATCGCACCCGCCACCTGCGCGATCATATATCCGATGGCCTCGCCCATCCGCATCCGGCCCGCGGCCACCACGCCCAGCGTCACCGCCGGGTTAATATGGCATCCCGAGACCGGGCCGATGCCATAGGCCATCCCGATCAGCGCCAGCCCGAAGGCGAAGCTGATCCCGGTCAGGCCGATATCCGCCCCGGCGATCACCGCCGCGCCGCAGCCCAAAAGCACGAGGGTAAAGGTGCCGATACATTCGGCAATCATCTTGTTCATGACACACACTCCACACAGCACAGCCCACCATCGGGCTTGTGAACTGGGGAGGAGCCAAATCGGGTTGGCGTCCTGTCGTCACGGGGAAAATCATCGAGAAAGGCCCCTGAGCGGCCTACTGCACATGCTCGCGGTTCTGCGGAAGCAGGAAGATCGACACCACGAGCAGACCGAAGATCAGCTCATAAACTTCCCACTTGCGGTCCACGCTGATGAGGGCGATCACGATGGTGCTCAGCAGCGCCAGCACCGCGTGCCGCCGCCCCGGCACCGGCAGGGCGATGCGATCGGCCCAGGCCCTGATCCCGGCCACACGCGGGTATAGCAGGGGCAGGACCATGAGATAGAGCAGGATCGTTACGGTCAGCACCGGACCAAAGAGATGCTTGGTCAGCGCCACACCGCCGATCTCGATATTGTGGATCGTCGTTTCGTCCTGGCGGTTGATCTGTTTCATCGCTTCGCTGGTTTCCCAGCCGAAAATGCGCTGACCCCAGGAGATCTCTTCGCCCGCGCCGAAAAAGAACATGAAGGCATAGAAAAACGTCAGCCCAACGGCAAGCTTTGTCGCCCGCCCCCTGAGCCGCATCCCGTTGCGCAAAAGGATCAGGCAGGCCACGAAAAGCGAAACCGCAGTGCCGTATTCCACCAGCCGGTCCTCGGCGGCATAGCTCAATGCGAAATAGGTCGGGCTGACCAGGTAAATGCCCACCGTCAGCACCAGAACGAAAACAATCAGGGCCAGGATCATCCGGTCAATTTCAAGAGCACTGGGCATGGCAGACCTTTGTCAAAGCGCCGCGCACGGCGATGCGGCCCAAATAGGCCACCCGGCCCGGCGCATCAAGCCCCCCGCGCTTCTGCCCGGGCGGTCCTGCTTTCAGCGTTCCGGAAATACTCCGGGGGGTTTGGGGGGCAGCGCCCCCCATCACCAAACAAAAAGAGCGTGGCGCAGCCACTCCTTTGGATCCACTGCCCCGGAAAAGACAAACCCCCGAGCACAAGGCACCGGGGGTCGTCATCTCTGGTCATCCAAAGCTGGACGGGATGCTTAGAGCAGCCCCTCACGCTGGGCCTTTTTCCGGGCGAGCTTGCGCGCGCGGCGGATGGCTTCGGCTTTCTCGCGTGCTTTTTTCTCGGACGGCTTCTCGAAATGTTGCTTGAGCTTCATTTCGCGAAACACACCTTCACGCTGCAGCTTTTTCTTCAGGGCACGAAGCGCCTGATCGACATTGTTGTCGCGAACCGTTACCTGCATGTGGTTTTCACCACCTTTCTAAGTTGAAGTTGCAAGGATTTGCAGGAAGTGGCCGTATAGCAAAGCCCGATTTATTTGTCTAGGGTGCGGTCGAGTCAATTCGATGGGGTGTTTGATGGCGGAAACCGACCCGAAAATACAGCTTCTCGACGCCGCGCTCGCGCATGTCCCGTTTGACGGCTGGAGCGAGACGACCCTGCGCGAAGCCGCCCGGGATGCCGGGCTCGATGCGGCGATGGTCCGTATTGCCTGCCCGCGCGGGGCGGTCGATCTGGCGGTGGCCTATCACGAGGCCGGAGATCAGGCGATGCTCCGCCGCCTTGAGGAGACCGACCTGAGCGGCATGCGGTTTCGCGACCGGGTGGCCTTTGCCGTGCGCGCGCGTCTGGAGGCGGTCGAGGACAAGGAGCTGGTGCGCCGGGGCATGGCGCTTTTTGCCCTGCCGCCCTATGCCGGGGATGGGGCGCGGCTGATCTGGAACACCTGCGATCATATCTGGACGGCACTCGGGGACACCTCGCGCGATATCAACTGGTACACCAAACGCGCCACGTTGTCGGGGGTTTACAGCTCGACCGTGCTTTACTGGCTGGGGGATGACAGCCCCGGTCACGCCGCAAGCTGGGACTTTCTGGACCGGCGCATCGACAATGTGATGCAGTTTGAAAAATTCAAGGCGCAGGCCCGCGACAACAAGCTGGTCAGTGGCCTGATGGCCGGTCCTCTGGCCTTTCTGAGCCGTATCAAGGCCCCGGACGCGCCGTCCCCCACAGGTATGCCGGGCCGCTGGTCGGGCCCGAAATAAGGAACACAAAAGATGAGCCAATCCATGCACGCCATCGAGATCACCGCGCCCGGCGGGCCCGAGGTGCTGAAGCAAACAACCCGTCCCATCCCCGAGCCGCGCCCCGGTGAGGTCGTGATCCGCGTGGCCTGGGCCGGGGTCAACCGCCCGGATGCGCTGCAACGGGCCGGGCTTTATGCGCCGCCGCCCACCGCGAGCGATCTGCCCGGTCTGGAAGCCTCGGGCGAGATCGTGGCCGTGGGCGAGGGCGTGACCGGCTGGGGGCCGGGCGATCAGGTCTGTGCCCTGCTGCCCGGCGGCGGCTATGCCGAGTATGTGGCCACGCCCGCCGCGCATTGCCTGCCGATCCCGGAGGGGATGGGCCTGCGCGAGGCGGCCTGCCTGCCCGAGACCTTCTTTACCGTCTGGACCAATGTTTTCGAGCGCGGCGGCCTGCAGGCGGGAGAGCGGTTTCTGGTGCATGGCGGGTCTTCGGGGATCGGCACCACGGCGATCCAGCTGGCAGCGGGTTTCGGCGCGCGGGTCTTCGCCACCGCCGGGTCCGACGCCAAGACGAAGGTCTGTGCGGAGCTGGGCGCGGAGCGCGCGATCAACTATCGCGAAGAGGATTTCGTCGAGATCCTGCGGGCCGAAGGCGGGGCCAACCTGATCCTCGACATGGTGGGCGGGTCTTACCTGCCACGCAATATCAAGGCGCTGGCCGATGAGGGCCGGCTTGCGCAGATCGCCTTTCTGCAGGGGCCGAAGGTCGAACTGAACTTTACCCCCGTGATGATGCGGCGGCTGACGATCACCGGTTCCACCCTGCGCCCGCAAAGCGATCTGGCCAAGGCGCGGATTGCCGAGGCGCTGCGCAGGCAGGTCTGGCCGCTGCTCGATGCGGGCCGGGTGGCCCCGGTGATGGACAGCGAGTTTGCCCTTGCCGAGGCCGCGCAGGCGCATGCCCGTATGGAGGCGGGTGACCATATTGGCAAAATCGTGCTGAAGGTGGCGTGAGCCGGGCATGGAGGGCGTGCTCATCCAGATAATGGCGTTGGTGAGCCTTGGGCTCACCGTTCTGGCCTGGCGCCGGGAGCCCCGGCTTGTCTGGCGCTTCGTGCCGCCGGAGACCGTGACGCCGGTGGACGCTGCGCGTTTCGAGAAGATCTTCGACTACACTGCCGAGACGGGGCAGGCGCATTCTCCGGCGATTCTGCTGGACGACGGCGATGTTGTCCTGGCCTGGTTCGAGGGGTCGGAAGAGGCGCAGGCCGATGTCGACATCCGTGGCGTGCGGCTTTGTCCCGGCACGCAGGGCTGGAAGACCGTCGGGCCGGACCTGATGATGACGCGGGGCGAGCTGTCGGATGCCTTCACCCCGGATCAGCTTGTCGTGACCCTGGGCAACACGGTGCAGGATGATGCAAATCCGCATTCGCTTTTTGCCACTGTCGTCTCGGTCGGCGGCTGGGCCATGGCCTCGATCGCGCGGGTGCGGATGGGGCCCCGGGGCCCGGCCCTGGCTGAAAAGCTCAGCCTGTCGCCATTCCTCAACCGGTCGTATCTGGTCAAATCGCCGATGGTTGCGATGGCCGACGGCACCTATGCCCTGCCCGCCTATTTCGAAATGGGGGCCACCTATGGCAGCTTCATCCGTTTCGACAGGCATGGTCGGGTCTGTGACGCGCGGCGCATGACGGGGCAGCGGACAAAGCCGATCCAGCCCATGGTCGTGCCGCTGAACGAGACCGACGCGGTGGCGTTCCTGCGCAACTTCGAGCCGGGCGGGCGGCTGCTGATCTCGGGCAGCGAGGATGGCGGGCAAAGCTGGAGCGTGGCGCAACCGATCGACATCGCCAACCCGAGCGCGCCGGTGGCCGCGCTGGCGCTTGGCAACGGGCTTGTCCTGATGGCGATGAACGACCAGCCGGCCGCCGCCGACACGCTTCGACTGGTGCTGTCAGAGGACGAGGGTCTGACCTGGCGGGTGCTGAAAGAGCTGGAGAAAGACGGAGGCGATGCGCGCTATCCGATGCTGCGGCGTCTGGGCGAGGACGGGTTCGTGCTGAGCTATTCGCATGGCACCAAGCGGGGCATTCGTGCCTTCTATTTCAACATGGCATGGGTGCTGGAGCAATGAACGAGCGGCTGACAGATGTGAGCCTGGCGTTGATCCTGGGCTGGCTGTGCTGGGGGCTGGTCTCGCTCTTTGTCGGGGGGGCTCTCGGGCTGCCGGTCGGGCTGGTGCTGGGGGCCGGTGCCGCCATATTGCTGCGCCAGAACATGGTGGTGCGCGGGCTGGCGGCGCTGCTGGAGCCGATCGGGATCGTGCTGCCTTTGCTGATGCTGCGGCATATGCTGGGGGCGGTGGGCGTGTCCTTCGCACCCTTCGGCGCGCTGGAACTCTTTGCCTTCATCCTGTTCTACTCGGCCTTTCTTATCTGCACGTTCGAGCTGATGCCGTTCGACCCTTACCGGGTGGGGTATCGCGCCCTGCCGGTGGGCGGCATGGTGCTGGCGCTCTGTGCCTATGCGGCGCTGAGCGGGCATGGGATCATCGCTGTTATCGCCGTGGCAGGGCAGGCGGCCTGGGTCTTGCGGATCGGCAGCAGCAATTACTTCGACCATATTCTGCATGTCAGCCTCCTGCCCGTCGCCGTGGTCGTGCTGATCGCGCGGATGATCGGGCTATGAGCACGCCGTCGCCCTCGCTTTGGGCCCGGGTGCGGCGGCGGCTGGCGCAGGCGCTGCATCACCGCCGGTTCCGCCGCTCGGTTCGGCATCTCTCGGGGCCGGGGCAGCCACTGATCGGCCCGGGTGACGTGGTGGTGATTGCGCTGGTGCGCGACGGGGCGTTTTACCTCGATGCGTTTCTCGCCCATTACCGCGGTCTTGGGGCGGCGCATTTCGTCTTTTGCGACAATGGCTCGACCGATGACACGCTGACCCGGCTGGCCACCCAGCCGGATTGCACGGTGCTGCAATCAACCCTGCCCTGGGGCGAGGTCGAGAATGACCTGCGCCGTCATGCCGCCGAGACCTGCGCACCGGGGCATTGGGTGCTTTACGCGGATATGGACGAGATTTTCACCTTCGACCGTGCCGCGCAGATCGGTTTGCCGGGGCTGGTGGCCTATCTGGAGCGCGAAGGCTACACCGCGCTTGTGGCGCAGATGCTGGAGATGTTCCCGCGTCTGCCGCTGCAGGATGCCGGGCAGATGAGCTATGAGGAAGCGCTGCGCGAGTTCGTCTATTACGACCTGCGCGACACCGACGCGCGCGACTATCATGACCCCGGGATCGGCTTTGCCTGGTTCCTGGCGCAGAACCGGGTGGCCAATGCCGAGATCCCGGTGCTGTTTGGCGGGACGCGCGCGCGGGTGTTCGGCGAAGCGTGCTGTCTGACCAAGCACCCGCTGGTGAAGGTGCTGCCCGGTGTGGCGCCGGGCGTGCATCCGCATGTGGCGGCGGGCGTGACCTGCGCTGATTTCAGCGCCCTGATCCAGCATTACAAGTTCACCAACGCGCCCATGGCCCGCGATGCCGATACCGCCGCGCGCGGGGTGATCCCGCATGGCGAGGACCGCAGGCGGCTGGAACAGTTCCGCGCCGATCCGGACCTGACCCTGTGGTCCGAGCAGGCCGAGCGGTTTGCCGGGTTGCGCCCCTTGCAGGACGCGGGCTTTCTTCAGCGGTCGGCGGCGTTCGAGGCCTATCTGCGCGAGATCGCGGAATGAGCCGGATTGCTGCCGTGATCATCGGGCGCAACGAGGGGGCGCGGTTCAGGGCGTGCCTGGAGGCGCTGCCCGGGCAGCTTTCGCCGGTGATCTATGTCGATAGCGGCTCGACCGATGGCAGTGTCGAGGTGGCGCAGACCCACGGGGCCGAGGTGGTGGCGCTGGATATGAGCCAACCCTTTACGGCGGCGCGGGCCCGGAATGCCGGGCTGAAACGGCTCAACGGGACGCAGGTGGAGTATGTCCAGCTGCTGGACGGTGATTGCGCGCTGCGAGAAGGTTGGGTGATGCGCGCGCAGGACGCGCTGGACGCCGATCCGAAACTGGCGGTGGTCTGCGGGCGCAGGCGCGAGCGGCACCCCGGGTCGAGCCTCTATAACCTGATCTGCGACATGGAATGGGACACGCCCGTCGGACCGGCCAGCGCCTGTGGCGGCGATGCCATGATGCGGCTGTCGGCCTTGCAGGAGGTTGGTCTTTACCGCGATGATCTGATCGCGGGCGAAGAGCCGGAGCTTTGCGTGAGGCTCAGGCAGGCGGGCTGGAGGATTGAGCGGCTCGATGCCGAGATGACCTGGCATGACGCGGCGATGACGCGCTTTGGCCAGTGGTGGCAGCGGACACGCCGCGCCGGCCATGCCTTTGCCGAAGGGGCGGCCTTGCACGGTGCCCCGCCCGAGCGGCATTGGGTGCGCGAAACGCGGCGGGCGCTGGTCTGGGGCGCGGGTTTGCCCGTGGTGATCCTGCTCGGCGCGCTGGTCTGGCCCTGGGCCTTGCTTCTGGCGCTGGCCTATCCGGCGCAGGTGATCCGGCTGGCGCTGCGTGACGGAGGGCCACGGCCTTGGGCGCGGGCGATGCTGAGCGTGCTTGGCAAATTCGCCGAAGCGCAGGGCGCGCTGGGTTATTATGTCGGGCGCTGGCGGGGCCAGAGACGCGGCATTATCGAATACAAGTAAACCCTTGCGCGCCGTGACGCGGGATCTCAGCGGATCAGGTCCGGGGCGGTGCTATGGCGTGCGGCGGCGCAGACTGAGCGCGTGGCCCACCTGTGCGGGCAGGATGGCAAAACATCTGGCATAGCGCGGGATCAGCCGCCGGGGGCTGGAGAGCGCGCGCCAGAGCCATTCCAGTCCGAGCCGCTGAAACAGGCGCGGCGCGCGGTGCTGCCGGCCCGACAAGAAATCGAGCCCCGCGCCGATGGAGGCAAATCCGACCGACGGCGCAACCCGGCGGCCCCGCGCGGCAAGAGCCTCTTGCTTTGGCGCGCCAAGGGCCAGAAAGCACAGGGAAATTTCTTTGCTTTCAAGCTCTTCCAAAATCTCTGCGGCTGCTGCGCCCTCGGGGTCAAAACCCATGGGCGGGGCGTGGACCATGGCCACATCAAGCTTTGGCACCGTCGTCTGCAACGCCTCGCGCGCGGCCTCAAGCGCCTCATCGGTGCTGCCGACAAAACCCACTTTCACGCCGGTATCGGCGGCCAGATGGCACAGCGGCAGGATCAGATCGGAGCCCGGCATCAGTTCGACCGGGCGGCGCGCCAGACGGGAAAGCGCCACGATGGGCCAGCCATCAGCGACCACGAGATCCTGCGCGGCATAGGCGGCGGTGAACCCCTCGGAGCCTTGCATCTTGACCAGATGATCGAGGTTCACCGTGGCCAGCGCAAAGCCCTGTCGCGCGGCAAAGCGGCGGTGGATTTCCTCCATCAACTGGCCGCGCGTGGGCATGTTGACGGTGATCGTCCGGGTGTGAAAGGTAAACTGCACTTGTGTTACGCGCTCCCTGAGCCTGCCTCCCTTTACCCGGCATATCCCTCTTTCGCCAAGGGCTTGCGTGGTTTGTGTGCCATGTAAACACTGAAATGCCGCATTGGAAACGCTGGGCGGGCGACGGGGCCGGGCATCCGTGCTAAGCTCGGCCATATCAAACTGGCCCGCAAGAGGCCGCGACAGGACAACCCGCACCGAACATGCCCAACGCGCTTGCATATCTGGCCCTGATGATCTGGCCGCTGGTCTGTGTGCTGCTGTTCCGCAGACTCAGCCCGCAGCGGGCGGTGATCTGGTCCTTGCTGGCGGGCTATCTGCTGCTGCCGCCGCTGGCCGAGTTCGACCTGCCGCTCGTGCCGGATATGGACAAGTTCTCGATCCCCAATATCTGTGCCTTTGCTCTGGCGCTGTTTCTGCTCAGGGAACGGATCGCTCTCTGGCCGCGGATGTGGACGGCGCGGGTGCTGATGCTGGGCTTCGTGCTGGGGGCGATCCCGACGGTGCTGACCAATTCGGACCCCTTGCTGTTTCAGGTCATGGTGGGGTCTGATCCGATCATCTTCGAAACCGACCGCCTGCCGGGGTTGCGCACGATCGATATCGCCTCGGTGCTGTCGAACCAGCTTATCGTGCTTCTGCCGCTTCTGCTGGGGCGGCATTTCTTCGCCACCGAAGAGGGGATGCGCGAGCTTTTACGCGCGCTGCTGATCGCCGGGCTGGCCTATTCGGTGCTGGCGCTGATCGAAATTCGGTTCAGCCCGCAGATCAACATCATGGTCTACGGCTTCTTCCAGCACAGTTTCGAGCAGATGATACGCAGCGGCGGGTTCCGGCCCATCGTGTTCCTGCCGCATGGGCTCTGGATTGCGCTGTTCTTCGTCTACACGGTGGTGGCCGCCGCCGCCCTGCAACGCAGCGCCGAGACGCAGATGAAGGCCAAGCTGTTCATGGCCACGGTCTATCTCGCGGCGGTTCTGTTGCTGTGCAAAAGCCTGGCGTCGATCCTTTATGCCTCGGCGATACTGCCGGTGATCTTTCTGGCAAGCGTGCGTCTGCAGCTTCTGCTGGCGCTGGTCTTCGGCGCATTGGCGGTAAGCTACCCGGTGCTGCGCAACCTCGGGCTGATCCCGCTGGACTGGATCCTGGCGCAAGCCGAGGCGATCAATCCCGAACGCGCGCACTCGCTGAACTATCGCTTTGGAAATGAAGAGCAATTGCTGGAGCGCGCCAAGGAAAAGCTGCTCTTTGGCTGGGGCGGGTGGGGCCGTAACCTGGTGCGTGATATCGAGACGTCCGAGATCCTGACTATCCCCGACGGGCGCTGGATTCTGACCTTCGGCACCTATGGCTGGCTCGGGTATCTGAGCGAGATGGGGCTTCTTGCGCTGCCGCTCATTCTGCTGGGCTGGTATGGCCGCAAGTCAGGCTCGCAAGTGGTGTCGCCGCTTGCCGCGGCGGTGGCTCTTTGCCTGGCGATCACCCTGGTGGACATGCTTCTGAATGACACGCTGGTGCCGTTTGTCTGGCTGATGGCGGGCGCGGTTCTGGGCTATGCCGAGCGCATCCGTTTTGGCCGGACGGACAGCACAGCGCGCAGCCCTGGGGCGGTGACCCCGCCCATTCTGGGCCAGCCGCGCGATCCGAGGGGCCGCCGCACCGTTTTGTGACGCGCGGTTTGCTTGTGTAAGCCCTTGTTTTACACGCCTTGGGAGAGTCTGTTGCACCTCCTCCTTCAATGCGGGAGCAAATCCGCAATTGTTCCCGAATGGAGAACCATTAAGGGGGGAATTTGCCTTAATTTTCACATTTAGAACAAATTTCAGAGGTCATATCTATGGCTGAGAAGCAGACCCTAGGGAAACCGCGGAGACTCCCCTATATTACAGGGTGGGGAGCATTTGCGGGTTTTGACCATGTCGAATGCAGGTGTTGAGTTTATGAAAAATGTGAATGCGCATTCGGTGCCGGTTGAGCCCATTGCGATTGTGGGTATGGATGTGGACCTGCCTGGCGCGCCCGGGATCAACCAGTTCTGGGAAAACCTGCGCGACGGCGTGGAAAGCATCGAGGCGCTGGATGACGAGGCGCTTCTGGCGGCTGGCGAAGCGCCCGAGAAACTTGCCCATCGCAATTATGTCCGTCACGCCGCACGGCTGAAGGCGTTTGACGAGTTCGACGCCGAGTTTTTCGGTTTTTCCGCCAAGGAAGCGGCCATTCTCGACCCGCAACACCGCAAGTTCATGGAGGTGAGCTGGGGTGCCCTGGAAAGTGCCGGGCATATGCCCGAAAGCTTCAAGGGCGCGATTGGTGTCTATGCGGGCTGCGGCATGGGCAGCTATTTCTATTTCAACCTGTGTTCCAACCCGGATCTTCTGGACGATGTGGGGCTGTTCCTGTTGCGCCATACCGGTAATGACAAGGATTTCCTGGCCACCCGGATCAGCCATATCCTCGACCTCAAGGGGCCGAGCATCAACATCCAGACGGCCTGTTCGACCTCGCTTGTGGCGGTGCATTATGCCTGCAATGCGCTCAGGCAGGGCGATTGCGACATGGCGCTGGCGGGCGGCGTGACCATCGAGTTGCCGCATGGACGCGGCTATGTGTTCAAGGAAAACGAGATCCTGTCGCCTGACGGGCATTGCCATGCGTTTGACCACCGCGCGCAGGGCACGGTGTTTGGCTCGGGCGCGGGCTGTGTGGCGCTGCGGCGGCTGAGCGATGCCGAGGCCGATGGCGATCATATCTATGCGATTATCCGTGGATCGGCCGTCAATAACGATGGCGCCGACAAGGCGAGCTATCTGGCGCCCTCGGTGGATGGCCAGGCCGAGGCGGTGGCCCGCGCGCTTCAGGTGGCGGACGTCACGGCGGACACGATGGATTACGTCGAATGCCACGGCACCGGCACCTATCTGGGCGACCCGATCGAGGTGTCGGCCCTGACCGAAGCCTATGCGAGAACCACGAACAAAACCGGCTTTGCCCGGATCGGGTCGGTCAAGACCAATATCGGCCATCTGGATACGGCGGCGGGTGTGGCGAGCCTGGTGAAAGCCTCGCTTGGGCTGCATAACCGGCAGATGCCGCCCTCCCTTGGCTATGAGGCGCCGAACCCGGCGATTGATTTCGAGCACAGCCCGTTCTCGGTGAACGACAGCTTGCGCGACTGGGACGGGCGCGGCTCGCCCCGGCGGGCGGGGGTGAACAGCCTGGGCGTGGGTGGCACCAATGCCCATGCGATCCTTGAGGAAGCACCGGCGCGGCCCGCTTCGGAGGAAAGTGACTGGCCCTTCCATGTGCTCTGTGTCTCGGGCCGCTCCAAAGCGGCGCTGGAGGCCAATACCAAGGCGCTGGCCGAGCATCTGCGCGCCAATCCGGACCAGCCGTTGGCCGATATTGCCTGGACACTCAAGAACGGCCGCCGGGCCTTTGAGAAACGCCGCGTGGTCGTGGCAGAGACCCATGAAGAGGCCGCGGCCCTGCTGGAGGAGGGCGATGCGCGCCGGGTCTTTAACCATGATCATCTGGGTGCGGATCCCGAGACGGTTTTCATGTTCCCCGGCGGGGGTGCGCAATACACCCATATGGCGCGCGATCTTTATGAGACCGAGCCGGTTTTTGCCGAATGGATGGACCGTGGGCTTGATCACCTTCAGGCGCAGCTTGACTATGACATTCGCGCGCTCTGGCTGCCGGAAGAGGGCGAAGAGGCCGCTGCCGAGGCGAAGCTGAAACAGCCCTCGGTGCAATTGCCGCTGATCATGATCGTGGAGTTTGCCCTGGCCCAGCTCTGGATGAGCTGGGGGGTGAAGCCTGCGGCGCTTGTCGGGCATTCCATGGGCGAAAACACCGCCGCCGCGCTGGCGGGCGTGATGAGTTTCGAGAACTGCATCGACCTTGTGCTGCTGCGCGGGCGGCTTTTTGACACGGTGCCGAAGGGCGGGATGCTGAGCGTGTCGGTCTCGGTCGAGCGTCTGGAAGAGCTGGTGGGCGATGATCTGGATATCGCGTCGGTCAATGCGCCGGAATTGAGCGCGGTTTCCGGCCCCGATGCCAAGCTTGACGCGCTGGCCGAGCGGCTGAAGGCCGAAGAGATCGACTTTCAGCGCGTCGCCATCGACATTGCCGCACATTCGCGGATGCTGGACCCGATCCTGGGCCATTTCCGCAGCTTCCTTCAGGGGCTGGAGCTGAAAGCCCCCACCTTGCCGATCCTCTCGAACCGCACCGGTGAGGTGCTGACCGCTAAGCAGGCCACCGACCCGGAATACTGGGTCGGCCAGCTACGCAATCGCGTGGAGTTCGGGGCCTGTATCCGCAAGCTGGCGGAGGAAACACAGCGCGTCTATCTCGAAGTGGGCCCCGGTAAGGCGCTGAGCGCGCTGGCGCAGATGTGCCCGGACCTGAAGCCCGGACAGGTGATCAGCAGCTTGCGCCACCCCGATCAGCAGATCGCGGATGACGCCTATTTCCTCAGCGTGATCGGCCGCCTCTGGGCCTGCGGGGTCGAGGCGGACTGGGCGCAGATCTGGGGTGAGGCCCGGCGCAACCGCGTGCCGCTGCCGCGCTACGCCTTCCAGCGCAAACGCTATTTCATCGAGCCGGGCAAGGCCGCGGCCACCGAAACGGCGCCCGCCGCCCTGATGCGGCAGGAAGAGATGGAGAACTGGGGCTATCGCCCGCTCTGGCGTCCGCGTTTTGCCGATAGCAGTTTTGCCGCCGATCAGGATCTGTCGCGTGTCGATACGCAGAACTGGCTTGTCTTCATGGATGATGCGGGGCTGGGCGAGGCGGTGGCCGCAGCGCTCGAAGCGGCGACGCATCCGGTGGCCCGTGTGTGGCCTGGCGACATGACCGCGCGCAGCGGCGAGGGGCGCTATACGCTGGCCGCAGAGATGGGGCGCGAGGCGTATGAGGCGCTGATGGAGCTTTTGGCCGAGGATGACGCCCTGCCTGGCCGCATCGCGCATTTCTGGGGCGTGACCGAGCGTGAAACCTTCCGCCCCGGCAGCAATTTCTTCGACCGCAACCTGGAGCTGGGCTTCTACAGCCTGATGCATCTGGGCCAGTCGCTGAGCCATGCGGATGCGGACAATCCGGTGCAGATGGACATCTTCACCAACGGGGCCGAGCAGCTGCGCGATGAGCCGCTGCCCTATCCGGAAAAGGCCCTGGTCGCGGGGCCTGCGGGTGTGATCCCGCGCGAGTTGCCGGGCGTGACCTGCCGGACGATTGATCTGGAACTGCCCCGCAGGGCACAGCGCGGCTGGTTTGCGCGCGGCTCAGACGGCGAGGGCCTGAGCCCGCTGGCCATGCGCGTTCTGGAAGAGGTGACCGCCACGCCCGGATGCGCGCAGGTGCTTTATCGCGGCGACAAGCGGTTCGAGAAATCGCACGAGCCTGCGCCGCTGGCCGCGCCCGCTGAGGCGGCGGCGTTCCGCAGCGGTGGTGTTTACCTGATCACCGGTGGTTTTGGCGGGATCGGGCTGACGCTGGCGCGGGATATCGCCGCGCGCTATGGCGCGAAAATCGCGCTTCTGTCGCGCGACGCCTTGCCCGCCCGTAACGAATGGGAGAGCTATCTCGCCCGCCATGGCGCCGCCGACAAGACGGCACGGCGCATCCAGGCCATACGCGCGCTGGAAGAGGCAGGGGCAGAGGTTCTGCCGGTTGCGGGGGATGTCTGCAACACGCTCGACATGGCCCGCGTGGCGGCGGAGGTTCAGGCGCGGTTCGGCTCGCTGACCGGGGTGATCCATGCCGCAGGCGCCATTCATGACGCGCCCCTTCTGGCCAAGGAAACGGCCGAGGTGGAGGCCGTTTTTGCCCCCAAGATCACCGGCCTGCGTGTGCTCGACGAGGTGTTCCCCGACGGCACGCTGGAGCTGATGGTGCTGTTTGCGTCGACCTCGACCGTGACGCGCCCGGCGGGGCAGGTGGATTATGCTGCCGCCAACGAGTACCTGAACGCTTTTGCGAAATCCCGGCGCGGGGCCAAAACCAAGGTGGTCGCCGTCAACTGGGGTGTCTGGGCCGAGGTCGGCATGGCGGCGCAAGCCATGGCCGCGCGGCTGGGCGAGGATCAGGACGATCACTGGATGCCGACAGGCCAGCCCCTGCTGGACGAACGCCAGATCGTCGATGATGTGCAGATCGCGCGCACCGCGCTCAGTGCCGCGCGCCATTGGGTGATCGACGGGCACCGCACCGCGGCGGGCGATGCGCTGATGCCGGGCACCGGGTCTGTCGAGCTGGCGGCGCAGGCGATGGCGGCGCGCGGGGACAGCCTGCCGATCGAGATCACGGATCTGAGCTTCCTTCGGGCGCTGGATGTGGGCGAGGGCGAGACACGGGAGATGCGCCTTCATCTGAGCGCCTCCGGCGAGATGGAATTGCGCAGTGCGGCTACGCTCGACGGGCGCAGCGGCAGCGTGCTGAACGCGCAGGCGCAGGTGGTGCATCTGCCCGAGGAGGAGATCCGGCATGTGGATCTTGACGCCATCGCCGCACGTTGTACCCACCGCGATGTGGCCCCGGAGGGTGGCCGTCTCAAGGCCCCGCAGGAGGCGCATCTGACGTTCGGTCCGCGCTGGCATGTGCTGCGCGAGACGGCAATCGGCGAGGGCGAGGGGATCGCAACGCTGCGCCTGCCCGAGGCCTGCCAGGCCGATATCGCCGAAGGCTACCTTGCGCATCCCGGTCTGCTCGACCCGGCCACCGGCTGGGCGATGCATCTTATCCCAGGTTACAAAGGCGGGCATCTGTGGGTGCCGCTCAGCTATCAGCGCATCGCGCTTCTGCGCCCGCTTCCGGGTGAGATCAGAAGCTGGGTGCGGCTGGCCGAGCATGGCGACGGGTTCGCCAGTTTCGACATCACGCTGACTGATGCGGCGGGCCTTGTCTGTATGGAGGTCACCGGCTTTCAGATGCAGCGGCTGGCGGATCAGGCGGCCTTTGGCAAACCGGCCCCGCTGAGTGCGGCCGAGATCGAATTTGACGATGCGAACGCCAGCGCGCCGCTTTCACCGGACGAAGAGCGGCTGCAGCACAATATCACCCAGGGCATCCGCCCCGAGGAGGGGACCGAGGCGCTGATGCGGGCGCTGTCGCTCGGCCTGCCGCAGGTGACGGTGTCATCGCTCGACCTTGCCGGGCTGGTGGCCCAGGCCGACGCCGCCACGGCGCAGGAGACCGCCGAGGGTCAAAGCTTTGAGCGGCCCGATCTGGACGGCGATTTCGTCGCCCCCGACACGCCCACCGAAAAGGCGCTTGCGGCGCATTGGGAGAAGCTTCTTGGGGTGAGCCCGGTGGGCGCCGAAGACAGTTTCTTCGATCTTGGTGGGCATTCGCTGATCGCGGTGCGGCTCTTTGCGATGATCAAGAAGGAGTGGGGCACGCAATTCCCCATCTCGGTGCTGTTCGAGGCCCCGACGATTGCCAAAATCGCCGCCCTGATCGACGAGCGCACCGGGGGCGGCACCGCACCTGCCGAGGCGGGCACGTCAGAGCCCGACGAGGGGCCGCGCAAACAGGGCTTCACCCATCTGGTGGCGCTCAACCGTTCCGAGGGTAAAACCCCGCCACTCTTTATCGTCGCGGGCATGTTCGGCAATGTGCTCAACCTGCGTCACCTGGCACAGCAGATGGGCCCCGATCAGCCGGTCTATGGCCTGCAGGCGCGCGGTCTGATGGGCGAGGACGAGCCGCATATGAGCGTCGAGCAGGCCGCTGCCGACTATATCGCCGAGATCCGTCAGGTACAGCCGCACGGCCCGTACCGGCTGTCGGGCTTCTCGGGGGGCGGGATCACCGCCTATGAGATGGCCCACCAGCTTGAGGCGATGGGCGAGAGGGTGGACCTTCTGGCGATGCTCGATACGCCGCTGCCGGTGCGCCCGTCGCTCAGCCGCCGTGACAAGGCGATGATCAAGCTGGCGGAACTGCGGCGCAAGGGGCCGGGCTATCTGAGAGAATGGGCGCTGAACCGCCTGCAATGGGAGCTGAGCAAGCGCCAGGTGCAGGGCGACAGCGGCCAGGGCTTCAACAATCACAAGATCGAAATGGCCTTCCGCCATGCGGTGGGCCAATACCAGCTCAGGCCGTGGGACGGGCGCATGCTGCTCTTCCGCCCGCCGCTGGACCGGCATTGGGCGGTGTCAAAAGGCAATTACGTCAGCGCCGAGCGGGAATATGTCTTTGACGACAATCAATGGACGCCCTGGGTGCCCGGCACGCAGGTGATCGAAGTGCCCGGCGATCATGACAGCATGGTGCTTGATCCCAATGTGGCCGTGCTCGCCCGGCATCTGCGCGACGAGATCGCCCGGCTCCGGACCCGCGAGCCAGACCGACCGAAACCCGCCGACCTGCCCGGCGCGATCACAGCGGCGGAGTGATGACAGTGACCTCTCCCAAGATCCTGACCATCATCCTGAACTACCGCACGCCGGATCTGACCGTGAAGGCGGCCGAGGCCGCCCTGCGCGAAATGCGCGCCCTGGGCGGCGAGGTGGTGATTGTCGAGAACGGGTCGGGTGACGACTCTTTTGAACAGATCACCCGGGCCGTGACAGCGTGGCAGGCAGGCGAGGCGCTGCGGGTTGTGCAAAGCCCGGTGAATGGCGGCTTTGGCGCGGGCAACAATTTCGGCATGCGTCAGGGGATGAGCGACGGCAGCGCGCCGGATTTCTACTACCTGCTCAATTCCGATGCCTGGCCCGATGAGGGCGCGGTGCAAAAGCTGCTCGATGTGATGGCCCAGCACCCCCGCGCGGGGTTCGCCGGGTCGCATATCCGCGGCACCGATGGCGAGGATCATTGCACGGTCTTCCGTTTCCCCTCCATCGCCGGAGAGCTGGAAGGGGCGGCGCGCACCGGGCTGATCACGCGGATGTTGCGCCGCGCGGTGGTGCCGATGGAGATCCCTGCCGAAACGACCCGGGTGGACTGGACCGCCGGGGCATCCCTCTTGATCCGGGCTGACATGCTGCGGCAGATCGGCGGTTTCGATGAGACGTTCTTTCTCTATTACGAGGAAACCGAGCTGTGCCACCGCGCCCGCCGTGCCGGGTGGGACTGCTATTATGTGCCTCAAAGCCGCACGGTGCATGTGGGCTCGGCCTCGACCGGGCTGAAAACATGGGCGCGGACACCGACCTACTGGTTCGCCTCGCGGCGCTATTATTTCACAACGGTGCATGGCCGGGCCTATGCCGCCCTTGCCACCGGCGCGCGGATCACCGGCGCGCTGATCTGGCGGCTCAGGCGGCTCGTGCAGGGCAAACCCCAGGCCGACCCGCCCCATTTCCTGCGCGATCTTATCGCGTTCTCGTTGAACGGGCTCACGCGCCCTGCGCCCAAGCCCCGCGCCGTTCCGCTTTCTCGACCCCTCACGGAGGACAGCAAATGACCCATCTGACAACCGTACTTCTGGGCGACGAATCCCTCACTGTCGGCTGCGGGCAGCACCTGCTGGATCAGGGGCATGAGATCAAAGCGGTGGTCAGCACCGACGATGCCGTGCGCGGCTGGGCCGAAGGCAAGGGACTGCGCGTGCTGGACAAGGCGTCCGAGTTGACCGACGGCGGGTTCGACTGGCTTCTGAGCATCGCCAATCTCAAGATCATCCCGGACGCGGTTCTGGCTTTGGCGCGCCAGGGCGCGGTGAACTTCCACGACGGCCCGTTGCCGCGCTATGCAGGGCTGAACACGCCCGCCTGGGCCATCTGGAATGGCGAAGCACAGCACGGGATCACCTGGCACCTGATCGAGGGCGGCGTGGATGAGGGCGACATCCTCGACCAGCGGCTGATCGACATTGCCGAGGACGAAACCGCCTATTCGCTCAATTCCAAATGCTATGCCGCCGCGATGGAGAGCTTTCCCGGCGTGGTGGAACAATTGGTGTCGGGCCCCCTCAACCGCACCCGGCAAGACCTGAGCCAGCGCAGTTATTTTGCCCGCGACGACCGGCCCGCGATGGGCGGGTTGCTGGACTTTGCCAAACCGGCGGTCGAGCTGGCCCGTCAGGCCCGCGCGCTGGATTTCGGCGGCTATCGCAATCCGCTGACCACACCGAAGCTTCTGACCGGGGAAACCTGGGTGGCGGTTGGCACGGTCGAGGCCGAGGACACGATCAGCGCCTCCGAGCCCGGCACGGTGCTCGAGGTGACGGCCATGGGGCTGCGCGTGGCGAGCGCTGCGGGTGTGGTCCACCTGAGCGGGCTGCGCGACATGCGCGGTGGCGCGGTGGATCCGGCGAGCCTTTTGCAGGTTGGCATGGTTCTGAGCGCCCCGGAGGCCGGGCAGGCCCAGGCGATCGAGACCGCAGCGATGCATGCCGCGAAGGCCGAGCCGCGCTGGACCCGGATTCTAACCGCGGCGCAACCGGCCCCGCTGCCGCTGGCCAAGGCCCCGGCGAAACGGACCCAACCGGCCCGCCACCCGCTTGAGGTCAAGGCACCGTCGGACCCGGCTCGTCTGGCCACCGCCGTTCTGGCGCTGGCGCGGCTGAGCACAGGCGAAGACACCGCCCTGATCGCCCTTGCCGGTCAGACCGACACCGGCCTGCGATCTGCCTGGGTGCCGGTCACCGCACCGCAGGAGGCCACACTTGGCGTGGCGCTTGAGGCCGTTTCAGCGCATCTGACAGCGCGTGCCGAGCATGGGGCTTTTGCCGCCGATCTGTTCCTGCGCGATCCGGCGCTTGCGGGGCATGGCACCCCCGATCTGGCACTGAACCTTAATGAGGATGCGCCGCTTGACGGGGCGGCCGTCACCGTCAGCCTCGCCGATACCGGTGCGCTTGTGCTGCATGTGGATGGGCGGCGCGTGACCACGGCATCGGCGGCGCGACTGGGTGCGCGCCTGACCCATATCCTGGAGCGGCTGGATCGGGCGGAGCGCTTTGCCGATCTGACCGTTCTGCCCGACGAAGAAGCGCAGCTTGTCACTCGCGACTGGAACCGGACGGGCCAGGACGTCACCGGCCCGCTGACCATTCATGCAGCGTTCGAGGCGCAGGCAGACCGGACCCCCGACGCGACCGCGCTGATCTTCGAGGATCAGAGCCTCAGCTATGCCGAGCTTGATGCGCGGGCCAATGCCCTTGCGGCCAGGTTGCAGGCGCAAGGTGTGGCCCCGGGCAGCCATGTGGGCCTGATGGTCGCACGCGGCCCGCTTCTGCTGATTGGCGCGCTGGCGATCCTCAAGGCGGGCGGGGCTTACGTGCCGCTTGACCCGGCCTATCCGGCGGATCGGCTGGCGCATTATGTCACCGACAGCCGGGCCAGCGTGATCGTCACCGAAGCGGCGCTGCGCGACAGCCTGCCCACCAGTGACGCAGCGGTGGTGCTTGCCGACGAGACTGGCCGTCAGGACGGGCGAGTAAGCGGCGGCGCAGGTCCGGAGGATCTGGCCTATGTGATCTATACCTCCGGCTCGACCGGCACCCCCAAGGGCGTGATGATCGAACACCGCAACGTCGCCAATTTCTTCACCGGCATGGACGGTGTGGTGGACCACGACAAGGGCGGTGTCTGGATGGCCGTCACGTCGCTGGCCTTCGATATATCCGTGCTGGAGCTGTTCTATACCCTCGCGCGCGGCTTCAAACTGGTGCTGGTCAGTGACGAAGGCCGCGCCTCTGTCTCGGGCGGGCCCATCACCGGCTCGGGCAAGCGGGCGGATTTCTCGCTTTATTACTGGTCCAACGATTGCGATGCCGGCCGGGGCAAGTATGAGCTTCTGCTTGAAGGGGCGAAGTTTGCCGACGCCAACGGGTTCGATGCGCTCTGGACGCCCGAACGGCACTTCCACGCCTTTGGCGGACCCTATCCGAACCCGGCCGTGACCGGCGCCGCCGTGGCGGCGATCACCACCAATCTGGAGGTGCGCGCGGGCTCTTGCGTCGCTCCGCTGCACCATCCGGCCCGGATTGCCGAGGAATGGTCGGTCATCGACAATCTCACCAACGGACGCACGGGGCTGGCCATGGCGTCGGGCTGGCACCCCAATGACTTTGTTCTGCGCCCCGAGAATGCACCGCCCAACAACAACGATGCGATGTTTGCCACCATCGACCAGGTGCGCCGGTTGTGGCGTGGCGAGGCGGTGGAATTCGCGGGCAAGGACGGCGCGATGGTGCCTGTGGTCACACAGCCGCGCCCGGTCAGCCCGGAGCTGAACATCTGGGTGACGATTGCCGGCAACCCGGCCACCTGGAAACGCGCGGGCGAGATCGGCGCGAATGTGCTGACCCACCTTCTGGGCCAGAGCATCGAGGAGGTGGGCGAGAAGATCACGCTTTACCATCAGGCGCTGCGCGACAACGGGTTCGACCCGGCGGAAAAGACCGTAACGGTCATGCTGCACACGCTGATCGGCGAGGACCGCGACCGCGTGATGGACATCGCCAAGGGGCCGCTCAAGGACTATCTGCGCTCTGCGGCGGGCCTGATCAAGCAATATGCCTGGGCCTTCCCGGCCTTCAAGAAACCCGAGGGGGTGAGCAACCCGTTCGAGCTCGACCTGGGCGAGCTGGAGCCCGAGGAGATGGAGGCCATTCTGGACTTCGCCTTTGAGCGGTATTTCTTCGATGCCGGTCTCTTCGGCACGGTCGAGGATGGGATTGCACGCGTCGAACAGCTCAAGCGGCTTGGCGTGGGCGAGATTGCCTGCCTGATCGACTATGGCATCGACAACGCGCATGTTCTGGAAGGGCTTGATTATCTCAACGCCGTGCGCGAGCGGTCCAATTCCGGGGCCGCCCTGCGCGAGGATGATTTCTCGATCGCGGCGCAACTGATCCGCCACCGGGTTACCCATATGCAATGCACCCCGTCGATGGCGCGCATGCTGACCATGAATGACGAGGCGCGTATGGCCCTGGGCGGGGTGCAGCATCTCTATCTGGGGGGTGAGGCCCTGCCGGGGTCGCTCGTGGATGAGCTGCGCCGCGTGACCCGCGCAAAGATCACCAACATGTACGGGCCCACGGAGACGACGATCTGGTCCGCCACCCATGCGATTGACGGCGATGGCAAGGGGCAGGCGGCGATGCCGGTGGGCAAACCGCTGGCCAACCAGACGGCCTATGTGCTGAACGACGCCGGTCAGCCAGTGCCCGTCGGCGTGGCCGGAGAGCTGCTGATCGGCGGGGCGGGCGTGGCGCGCGGGTATTGGCAGCGCGACGCGCTGACCGCCGAGCGTTTCGTGCCGGATCACATCTCTGGGCAGGGGCGGCTTTACCGCACCGGTGATCTGGTGCGCTGGCGTGCCGATGGGCGGCTGGAGTTTCTGGGCCGCACCGATCATCAGGTCAAGATCCGCGGCCAGCGGATCGAGCTGGGCGAGATCGAGGCGCGGATCGCCGCCTTCCCCGGTGTGCGCGAAGCCGTGGTCATCGCCCGTGAGGCCGCAACGGGCGAGCCTGAACTGGCGGCCTATGTGATTGCCGATGCGCTGAACGAGGCGGCGCTGCGGCGCGATCTGGCGGCCAACCTGCCCGAAGTCATGGTGCCGCGTCATATCGTCGGGCTGGAGCGTTTCCCGCTCACACCGAACAAGAAGATCGACCGCAAGGCCTTGCCCGCACCGCAGGCGGCAACCGCGTCGGAGGCCGTGGAGAGCGCGCCCAAAACCGGGGCTGCCGCCGAGGTCGCCGCGATCTGGACGCGCATTCTTGGCGTGCCCAACCCGCGCGGATCGGACAGTTTCTTTGATCTCGGGGGGCATTCTCTTCTGGCGGTGCAGGCGCATCGCGAATTGCGGGCCGAGCTTGACGTGCCGCGCCTGTCGATCACCGATATATTCCGCTTCCCGACGCTCAATGCCCTTGCGGCGCATCTCGATACGCTCATGGGCACGACGCCCGAACAGGCCGAGGCCGACACGTCAGGGGCGGATGAGGCCGAGCGGTCCGAGACCATGTCGCGCCGCCGGGCGATGCGCGCAGCACGGGGGCGTCGTGCGGGATGAGTGATGGCGGCCTGATCTTTGACCCCGATGTGACCGAAGCCCTGGCGCGGAGCCTGTTTGCGAAAGGTGTTGAGATCGGCGTGGCCTTCCCCTGGGAGCCCGCCGATGACCTTGATCCCCGCGAAGCCGCCTGCATGCCGCGTGCGGTGGACACCCGCCTGCGCGAGTTTGCCGCCGGGCGCCGTGCCGCGCGCCGTGCCATGGCCGCGCTTGGGCTGGCACCGCAGCCGATCCTGCATCGCACCGACCGCTCGCCCGACTGGCCCGCTGGGGTCACCGGCAGCATCACTCACATCCAGAGCCTTGCGATTGCCGCGGTTGCCCGCGATGCGGATCACCTGGCGATCGGGATCGACCTGGAGGAGGGCGGCGATCTGCCCGCCGATCTCTGGCCCGAGATCTGCACCCCGGCCGAGCTTGCCTGGCTTTCGGTTCAGCCCGAGCCGCATCGGGGGCGCCTTGCCCGGCTGATCTTCAGCGCCAAGGAAGCGGCCTATAAGGCGCAGTATCCTGTCACCGGGCAATTTCTGGAGTTCAGTGCGTTCGAGATTACCCCGGATCTGGAAACCGGCCAGTTCGAGGCGGTTCTGACCGCGGATATCGGCCCCTTCCCGGCGCGGATGCATTTCCCCGGGCGCTTTGTCTTTGAGGCCGATATGGTGATGACGGGCCTTGCCCTTGCCCCTAACATGCACGCCGGATAACGTCTGCGCCCCTCGTGTGAAAAGGAGCCTGCTCCCGATGCGCGCCTTGTTGTTGCTGCCTCTGGTCGTGCTGGCCGCCATTCCGTTTCTGCGCCCGCTGCTGGAGCCGCGCAAACCCGATCCCGCGCTTTTGCGTGCCGCCTATGACGTGCCCCTGCCCGCGCCGGAGGGGCCGCTGGCGGTGTTTCACCTGGGCCATTCGCTTGTCGGCCGCGACATGCCCGCGATGCTGGCCCAGCTTGCGGGGGCGGGGCACCGGTATGAAAGCCAGCTTGGCTGGGGCACCTCGCTCAAGGAGCATTGGCAGGGCGGCGCGGCGATCAACGGGTTCGAAGCCGAAAATGACCATCCGCGTTATCGCGACGCGCGGGCGGCCATCGGCTCGGGCGATTATGACGCCGTGGTGCTGACCGAAATGGTCGAGCTGCGCGATGCGATCAAATATCACGACAGCGCCGGGCACCTTGCCCGCTGGGCCGATCTTGTGCGCGGCGCGGGTCCGGACACGCGGATCTATCTCTATGAAAGCTGGCACCGTCTGGATGATCCCGATGGCTGGCTCGAGCGGCTCGATGCGGATCTCGATGCGCTTTGGGTCGGTCGTGTGCTTGGCCCCGATCTTCGGGCAAATCAGGGCGTCCGGCCGGTGCGGGTGATCCCGGCAGGGCAGGTCATGGCGGCGTTTGTGCGCGCGGTCGAGGCAAAGGGCGGCATTGGAAATATCGACACCCGCGAGAGCCTTTTTGCCCGGACGTCCGAAGGGGCGCTGGACCCGATTCACATCAATGATCTTGGGGCCTATCTCGTGGCGCTGACGCATTATGCAGTGCTCTATCACCGCTCGCCCGAGGGGTTGCCCCATGCGCTGATGCGTGCCGACGGGACACCTGCCGAGGCTCCTACCGAAGAGGCCGCACGCCTGATGCAGCGCATTGTCTGGCAGGTGGTGCGCGATACGCCACTGACCGGGGTCGGCCCATGATCCGCTTATTTTGCCTGCCCCTGCTTGCCTTGCTTTCAGCGCCGCTGGCCTGGGCCGGGGATGCGCCCGGCGCGCCGGTGGGGCTCAACCTTGCGCCGATCACCGACTGGTCCACGCAACAGCCGTTTATCGACGTTATGAAAACCGCGCGGCCCTGGATCGTGCACCGCGCCGGTCAATGGGGCGGTGCGGGTGAGGCCGAACTGATCGAAGGGGGGTATCTCGATCAGTATGGCTGGCCCCGGCGGCTCCCGCGGGAACTTGGCACGGTGGGCACGCTGATTTTGACGGATATCCCCGCAGAGGCGCGGTCGCTTGCGGGCACCTACCGGCTGCGTTTCGAAGGGGACGGGATCGTCGAGGTGGGCGGCATCGCCAGAAATGTGCGCTATGCCAGGGGCGATGTCCTGTTTGACTACACGCCCGGCCCGGGGCCGGTGGAGATCCGGATCCAGCGCTCGAACCCCGAGGATTACGTGCGGGGCATCACCGTGGTGAAAGAGGACCATCGTGCGGCCTTTGAGGCGGGGCAGATCTTCAACCCCGACTGGATTGCCCTGATCGACGATTTTGCGCTCTACCGCTTCATGGACTGGATGGCCACGAATAATGCCCGCGTGTCGGACTGGCAGGACCGGCCCTTGCCGCCCGATTACACCTATGCGCGCAATGGCGTGCCGCTGGAGATCATGATCGCCCTGCTGCGCGAAACCGGGGCGGACGGGTGGTTCACCCTGCCGCATCTGGCAACGGACGGCTATGCGCGCAACTTCGCGGCGCTGATGGATGATGCTCTGCCCGAGGGGCAGACGCTTTATGCCGAATATTCCAACGAGGTCTGGAACTGGCAGTTCGAGCAAACCGCCTGGGCCAATGCGCAGGGCGAAGCACGGTGGGGGCAACCCGATACCGGGCCGCAATTCTACGGTATGCGCGCGGCTCAGCTGGCGGCGATACTGTCAGAGGTTTTCGACGCCTCCGAAGGTGGTGCGGCGCTCAAGAACGTGATCTCGTCCCAGACAGGCTGGCTCGGACTGGAAGAGCTGATCCTCGAAGCCCCGCTCTGGGTGGCCGAGGAAACCAGCCCCGGCAACCCGCCCTGGATCTACTTCGATGCCTATGCGGTCACCGGGTATTTCGGCGGTATCCTTGGGGTGGAAGAGCGCGCGCCGATGGTGCGTGGCTGGATCGAGGAAAGCCGGGCGGCGGCGGAAGCCGACGCAGAGGCACAGGGCCTCAGCGGCGAGGCGCGGGCGGCCTATGTGGAGGCGCATCGGTATGACGCGGCGCATGCCCGGGCCGGGGCCGAGCTGCGTGACGGGTCGGTGAGCGGCGATGCGCTCGACACGGTGAGCGACCTGATGACCCGCGTGCTGCCCTATCATGCGGCCATTGCCGAGGGCTACGGGCTTGAGATGGTGATCTATGAGGGCGGCAGCCATGTTGTCGGGATCGGGCCGATGGTGGATGACGACGCGCTGACCGATTTTTTCATGGCCTTCAACTATACGCCCGAGATGGCGGCCCTTTACGCGCAGCTGCTGGAAGGATGGGCGGCGTTGGGCGGCGGGGCGTTTGTTGCCTATAATGACGTCTATGCGCCCAGCAAATGGGGCAGCTGGGGGAGCCGCCGCTGGCTCAGTGACGACAATCCGCGCTGGCGCGCCCTGGCTGATCGGGCCGCGGAATGAGTGGCGCGCCTTTCCTGAGCGTGATCCTGCCCGCCCATAACGAGGCGGCTTATATCGGTGCGTGCCTCGAGGCGGTGCTGGCCTCTGCCGATGTCCGGGCGGAGCTGATCGTCGTGGCCAATGCCTGCACGGATGAGACCGCCGAGGTGGCAAGACGGCTCGAAAGCCGGGCGCAGGCGGCCGGGTGGGCGATGACGGTGATCGACACGGCCACCCCTGGCAAGCTCAACGCGCTGAACCAGGGCGATGCGGCCGCACGCGGGACGATACGGGCCTATCTCGATGCGGATGTGATCGTCTCGCCGCGGCTTCTTTCCGAGATCGTCGCGGCGCTGGACACGGACCAGCCGCGCTATGCCTCCGGCAGCCCGGTGGTGAGCGCCGCGCGATCGGGCGTTACCCGGGCCTATGCACGTATCTGGCAGCGTTTGCCGTTCGTCACCCGGGGCGTGCCGGGCTTTGGCCTTTTTGCCGTGAACGCAGCAGGCCGGGCACGGTGGCAGGACTTCCCCGATATCATCGCCGACGATCATTTCGTGCGGCTGCAATTCGCGCCCGAAGAGCGCGTGCGCGTCTCTGCCCCCTATAGCTGGCCGATGGTGGAGGGGCTGCGCAATTTGGTGCGCGTGCGCAGACGGCAGGATGCGGGCGTGGCCGAGATTGCCGCGCGGTACCCCGCTCTTTTGCGCAACGAAGACGTGGCGCGGCCCGGGCTGGGGGTGCTGTTGCCGCTTGCGCTGCGCGACCCGGTCGGGTTCGCGGTGTATCTGGCGGTGAAACTGGCGGTGAAGCTGCCTGTGTTCGAAAACTCCCAGAGATGGGAGCGCGGGCGATAAAGGTGCGTGAACCTGTCGGCTGACGCCGCCAGAACCACGGCACCCTATGGCGACAGGCTGTCGGCGAAGTGACGGGCGAGTTTGGCGGCCTCTCGATTGATGTCATGGCGCGCCAGCGCACGCAGGCGGCCCAGATGGCCCATATCGGTCAGGGTGTGGGGGTCGGTCCCGGAAAGCTTGTCCACCGCGGCCACCAGCGCGTCCGCATCCCCCGCCGGAGCGAGCCAGCCGGTGCGCCCGTCCTGCACCAGTTCGGGTATGCCCGCGATATAGGTGGCGATGACCGGTCGACCGGCCGCCATGGCCTCCATGATCACCATCGGCAGACCCTCGGCAAAGCTTGGCATGACAAGCGCCTGCGCCCTAGCCAGTTCCGCGCGCACCTCTGCTTCGGCAAGCCAGCCGGTCAGGGTGATATGATCCTGCAGGCCATGCCGGGCAATCGCCGCCTCGATCTCGGGGCGCATTTCGCCGTCGCCGATCAGGGTCAGATGCGCCTCGCGGTGCCGGTCCACGATCCCGGCCATGGCGTCGATCAGCACAAGCTGGCCTTTCTGCTCGGAAAACCGACCGATGGAGACCAGCTTTGGCGGGCCTTCGGGCACCGGATCGGGATCAAGGAATTTCGCGGGCTCGATGCCGCAATGCACCACGTTCAGGCGGGGCCAGTGTTCGGCCTCCACCCAGCGGCTCAGCTGGCTGCGGCCGAACTGGCTGATCGCGACGGTGAAGGCGGCCTGGCGCATCTTCTCGCCCAGATGCAGCGCGCGGGGGGCGTCGAACTCTTCGGGGCCATGCACCGTGAAGCTGAAGCCGGGCCCGCCGAGCAGATGAGTCAGCATCGCCACGGTGGCGCTGTTGGTGCCGAAATGCGCATGCATGTGCCGCACCCCGGCCCCGGCACAGCGCGCGGCCACATCGCAGGCCTCGGCCAGATAAATCAGATGCCGCAGACGCCCGACCTCTGAAGCCGCACCCATCCGCCAGGCGCAGCGCAGCGCCCTGGCCAGACCCGCCGGGCGCGTGAGCGCCACCCTGAGCACGGCCCGGGCCAGTGAGACCGCCCCGGCCTCGAGCACATATTGCGTCTTGTCTTCCTCGGCCTTGTCCGCCGGATCCACCAGCGGCATGGTTGGCCTGCGCATGGCGATACGGGTGATCGGGGTGCCTTGCGCCTCCAGCGCGGTCACCTCGCGCCGGATGAAGCTGTGCGAGGGCTGAGGATAGGTGTTGAGGATATAGGCGACGGTCACGGGATGCGGCCCTTGCGTGGGTGTTTCCCCTTGGTAGCGCGTTCCTGAGGCAGCGCAAAGCGGGGTTGGCGACGAATGCGCGACAGTGGCCGCAAAACCACCGGATTGTCGGCCAAACCTGTGACATTGCAGCGAAAAACCTGAAGAAATCGAAGGCGTTCCGTGCCCGGCGTTGACCGGCGCGTGTTGTGCTCCTAGGCTCTGCGGCGAACCCGATCCAGCCAAAGGCCCCGCCATGCGCAACCTGATCTCAGCGTTTCAGGGCAACCGCCTTCTGGCGCGGGTGCTGCGCAGTTCAAGCTGGCTGGTGCTGGGCTATGGCGGCTCTCAATTCCTGCGGCTGGTCTCCAACCTCATCCTCGCGCGGCTGCTGTTTCCCGAAGCCTTCGGCCTGATGGCGTTGGTCAGCGTGGTGACGGTGGGGCTGATGATGTTCTCGGATGTGGGCATCGGCCCTGCGATTGCGCAGAACAAACGCGGCGACGACCCGGAGTTTCTCAATACCGCCTGGACAATTCAGGTACTCCGGGGCTTTGCGCTCTGGGCGGGGGCCTGTGCGCTGGCCTGGCCGATGGCGCAGTTCTACGCAGCACCCGAGCTGGCGCTGTACCTGCCCATCGCCGGTATTTCGCTGGCTCTGGCGGGGTTCAACCCGACCCGGATCGAAACCGCGCACCGGCATCTGCTGGTGGGCCGGCTGACGGTGCTTGACCTGATCAGCCAGTTCATTGGCATCGCCTCGATGGTCGTACTGGCATGGATCACGCAATCGGTGATCGCGCTGGTCATTGGCGGCGTGATCGGCGCCGCCGCCAAGCTGGCGCTGACGCATCTCTACTTGCCCGGTGACGCCAATCGCTTCCGTTGGGAAAAAACCGCCGCAAAAGAGCTGATCACCTTCGGCAAATGGATCTTCCTCAGCACCGCTTTCTGGTTTGTCAGCTCTCAGGGCGACAAGGCGATCCTTGGCAAGTTCCTGTCGCTCGACAGCCTGGGTATTTATAATATCGGCTATTTCCTGGCCTCCTTCCCGCTGCTTCTGGGGCATGCGGTGAACCAGCGGGTGATGATCCCGGTCTATCGTGATGCGCCCCCGTCCGCTTCGCCGCAGAATGCGGCCAAGCTTGCCAAGATGCACGCAGTGATCAGCGCGGGCGTGATCGGGCTGCTGGCGCTGATGGCCTTGGCGGGGCCGTCGCTGGTCGGGCTGTTATATGACGACCGCTATATTCAGGCGGGCGGGATCGTGGTGCTGATCGCCTGCGCCCTGATCCCGCAGGCGATCGGGATGACCTATGATCAGGCGGCGCTGGCGGCAGGGGATTCGCGGCGCTTCTTCGTCTTTTCCGGTAGCCGGGCGGTGGTGCAGGTGCTGGCGTTGCTGATCGGGATCACCCAGTTCGGACTTGTCGGCGCAATCACCGGGCTGGGCTTGTCGGTGCTGGTGGTGCATCCGGTGCTGATCTGGCTGGCGCGGGTGCACGGGGCCTGGGACGCGCGGCATGATCTGGCGGCGGCGGTGGCATCCGCCGGGCTTATCGGGCTTGCGCTCTGGCTGCATTGGGACAGCATTGCGGCGCTCGCCACGCTTTGACGCGTCTTTCGATACCCTGATGTGCCACCATCTGCGGGCCGCAGCGGCACGCCCCGGCGGTTCGTCCTGTCAGAGCGGGCTCAGCTCTTTTTCCTGTCGCGGAGGGTCTGTCGGTTGCGGGCGTCATGGATATAGCCTGCGAGGGCAATCCTGGTCTTGGCCAGCATCTTGCGTTTGCGCCGTGTCGGCTCCAGCGAGGGCACGGTGACGACCGGCGTGATGCCGACCCGCGATTGCATCTGTTGCGCCGTGCGGATCACCGGATGCCGCAGCTCCAGAAGATAGGCGATGCCGAAGCCCAGGATCAGGCTGGCGATGCTGCCCATGACCGCGATGCTCTTGCGGCTGCGGGTGATCGGATAGTCGGGATAGGCCGCCTCTTCGATCACCGTGAGACGCTCGGCCTGGTTCTGTTCTTCCAGCTTGAATCCCACCTCGGCCTCGGCCCGGCGGGTTGAAATCACGTCAAGCTCGCCCTGTAGCTTCTCGCGGCGGCGCTCGAACGCATCAAGATCGCGCTGCACCTGCGGGCTGGTGTCCAGCGCCTGCGAGAGCGTTTCGATCCGGGCCCTGAGCAAGGCTTCCTGATCGGCCAGGATCTTGAGCTGTGCCTCGATCTCTCGGGTTTGGCGCTCCAGGGTGCTGGCGCGCTGTGTCTGGTCAAGCTGTGCCAGCTCCTGCTCCAGCGTGATACGTTCGCGCTCGATCCCGAGCACCGCGTCGCTGAGCGAGGCGATCTGGGTCTGACGAAATTCCAGCCCACCTTCCAGCGTCAGCTCATTCTGGCGGCGGTAATCGGCCACTTCCTGATCGAGCTGCGCCAGTTCGCGTTGCAGCTTCAGTTCTTCGCCGGAAAAGAAGGCCAGCGTTTCGCGGGCCTGCTCGATGCGCGAGGCGGCACTGAGCGCGATGGTGCGCTGCGCGAATTCATGTGCGACGTTCTGCGCTTTCTCGGGGCTGTCGAAGGTGGCTGTGATGGTCAGCACCGAAACGGTCCCGTCGTCGGTGAACCCTTCACGCGCGGCCGCGACGCCCTGAATGGTCACGGAATCCCGCACGCGGCTGACGCGCTCCGAAGGGCGCATATCGGGTGCATCGGCCAAAAGCGCGTATTTGTCGGCAATGTCGAGGATCGTGCCGCGCGTCATCAACTGTTGTTCAATAAGCTGCAGGCGCCGGGCGGAGGAGCCATCAACCGTGGTGCGGGCGAGGTCCCCGTCGATCTTGGGGCGGGCGACCTGGATCACTTCGGAGCTTTGGTAAAGATGGGTCTGGCTGAGAGCATAGAACAGCGCCCCGACAGTGCCCAGAATCGTGACAGCGGCAATCACATTGAACCGCCGTTTGATCATGTCGATCAGATCGTCAAGGGAAGGGAGCTGTTCCACCTGCGCGCCTGTTTCATTTCATTCGAAAAGCCCGGTATTGGTCCGGGCGTTGATCCTGCCTTGCGGGCTTTGTGACATAGGAACCCGGCAAAACTATGGCAAATGCAGCTTGTTTTGCAGGCCCGTCCGCTTACTGCGCGGCATCGCGCCCACGGTTGAGCACCACGCCCAGAAGCGGCGCCTGACCGTCGAGGATACGCTCGCATTCCTCGATCTGGGCCTTGGTCGTCTGGGTGCCGTCGGACACGAGAAGCACGCCGTCCAGTTCGGGCAGGAAGGCGGCCAGATCGTCATATTCCAGCATCGCGGGCATGTCGTAGAGCACCACGTCGGGGTTCAGATCGGCCTCGGCGTCTTCGAGCACCGCGGCGGTCACCTGGTCGTGCAACTGCTCCGAGGCGTTCTGGTTCACCTCGCTGTTGAGCGCCAGCGCGAGCGTGTCCGACAGGCGCACCATATGCTCTTCCATCAGGCGGCGCCCGGACAGGAAGTCGCTGATCGGCCAGTCGCCATCGAGCGCCAGCGCCTGAGCCACGCCGGGCTTGCGCTGATCGAGGTCCACCAGAACCGAACGGGAGCCGGGCACCCGCGCGAGGCTGAGGGCAAGGTTGACCGCCGTGAAGGTGGCGCCGCAGCTCGAGGTCGGGGCGACAACGGCGATGCGTGTCCAGTTGTTCTTGCGCAGGGCCTGCACCAGGCGGGTCCGCAGCAGATCGAACGCCTTGGAGGCCGGATGATCGCGGTGATAATCCACCAGAGGCGCGCCGGAGGTGGCATGCGCCTGCACATCGGGCAGCACAAGCGGCAGCATATCCCAGGCATCGCCACTGTCGTGGCCGCTCTCGATCAGCATATTCCCAGACGGCATGGCACCTGCCTCGTCACTCAAAGCCTGAGGATGCCCACGATCCGACGCTGCGCGACCGGCAAGGGCCGGTTTCGAGGACGTCGGCAGAGGGTAGCACATGTTCATATCAGGCCTCTCAGGTTGCGGCAACTCGTGCGGGGCTCAGTATCCCGTCCGGCGCAGAACCACGCCGAAGGTCTGGAACAGGATCCGCAGATCCACCAGGAAGGAAAGCTGTGCGTAATACCGCGCATCGACCGTTGACCGGTGTTGAAAGCTGCTTTCGTTGCGGTCCGAGACCTGCCATTCGCCGGTGATCCCGGGGCGCATGTCGAAATAGGGCGCGGGGTTGTCATAAAGCGGCAGTTGCTCGGGCATCATCGGGCGCGGCCCGACAACGCTCATCTCGCCGCGCAGCACGTTGAAAAACTGCGGCAGCTCATCCAGCGAGATCTTGCGCAGGAAGTTCCCTACGCGGGTGATGCGCGGATCATTCTTCAGCTTTTGCGTCCGGTCCCATTCTTCGCGCAGGGCCGGGTCGGCTGCCAGATAGCTTTTCAGCATCGTGTCGGCATCGCGGCACATGGTGCGCAGCTTCCAGATCCGAAAGACCTTGCCGCCCGCGCCCAGGCGATCCTGACGATAAAACGGGTTGCCGCCTTCGATCCAGAGTGCCAGCGCGCAGAACGCGACCACCGGCAGGATCATCGGCAGGGCCATCAGAACGAAGAGTATGTCCGCGATCCGCTTGCCCGCCTGGCGATAGACGCCTGGTTTTGGCCGCTCGTCTTCGTCCACGGCCCAGCCGAGCGCGGGCAGGTGCACCGTTGCACCAGAAGAACCGGTTGCAGGGCCGGCGGTTGCCAGAACAGGCTGAGCCAGGTTCCGAGATCCTCCCGGCGTGAACGCAGAGATTGTTTCAAACGTCGCATCGTCAAACACATTATCCTTCATCGTTGCCCCCCAGCAACTTGGTTACCATTACACAAACGATTGCTGAGGTCTGACGCGCTCTGTCCTGGTCTCTTTGAAAACATCTGCGGATTGGCGGTCCGCATGAAATTACTCGGTGACGTGACCGGTGCGTCGCCGCACACGCATCACCGCAGGGATCAGAACAACAGGTCGCTCCACCAGCGCTTGTTCGTTGAAACTAGCAGGATTTTGCCTAAATTTGGCCTGTTTTTCCAGCAACAAATTGTTTCGGGACGCGCAATGAGGGGGGAATTTTGCCGCGTTTGCGTCATAAATGATCTTTTCGATGCGTCACTGTTTCCAGTCTGGAAACGCTTGCCGCAATTCAGGATCGCCCTGTCCTCTCTTCGCCATGATCAGGTTCGTGAATTGCCACAATTCTGCCTCATCTGGCACAGAATCGGCTGGAATCAGCGGATCGGATCGAACAGGGCCGAGGGCAGGCTGCAGTCATTGACCACATCGCGACCGCAAGGCACCGGTTCCAGATCTTTTGACAGGCACAGCCGCGCTTCCTCGATGCGTCCGTCGCGGCAGGTGATGGTCAGCATGTCCGGCTCCCAGCCCGGATTGGCCTTCAGAAACGCCTCTTCCACCACCCGCGCGGGCAGCTTGACCGGGTCCTGCAATTTGCGAAACACCTCAGGGCGGTTCACGCGTTCATAGGCCTCACGCGCGAGAGCGTAATAATCGGGTGCCGACAGCCCGCTGCAGACGCCGTGTTTTTTCCACTGGTACCAGGCGAGGCCACTGGAGCCCATGATATCGGCCATGTCGCGGGTCATGGCACGGGAGGGCGGGCGCTCCACACTTGGACAGTAATCCGGCCAGCCGCGATGATATTGCGGCCAGAGCCCGTGCATGACCCAGCCGAAATCGGCCCGCGCGTCGCATTGCGGCGAGTTGCGCGCATCGCCTTCCAGGGCGCACCAGGTCGGCGACCAGCTTAAGCTTAGCACGTAATAGTCAAACTCGCCCGCCCGGTCGCCTTCGGCCCATGCCGCCAAGGGGAGCAGAATAATAAACAGAAACACCCGCATTCTTTGGCCTTCCAATTTGCACCGCGCCTGAGTATATACCGCCCAAGTTCCCCGACAACGGAAACCCGTCCCGGCCCCGGGACCGCCCTTCCAGGCGACGGGAAAGATATGCGCAAAGGAGACGCGACATGGCAAAACCGCTCATGGCCAAGGCCACAGCCGTCTGGCTGGTGGACAACACCACGATCAGCTTCAAGCAGATCGCCGATTTCGTTGGCATGCACGAGCTGGAGATCCAGGGCATTGCCGATGGCGATGTGGCCGCCGGGGTGAAAGGGTTTGATCCGATTGCCAACAACCAGCTTACCCAGGATGAAATCGACGCCGCCGAGAGCGATCCGCTGCACAAGCTCAAGCTGAAGTTCAACGCCGCTGCCGTGGGCGAGGAAAAGCGCCGCGGCCCGCGTTACACGCCGCTGTCCAAGCGTCAGGACCGGCCCAACGCGATCCTGTGGCTGGTGAAGTTTCACCCGGAACTGGCCGACAGCCAGATTGCCAAGCTGGTCGGCACCACCAAACCGACCATCCAGTCGATCCGCGAGCGCACGCATTGGAACATCTCCAACATGCAGCCCATCGACCCGGTGGCGCTGGGACTGTGCAAGCAGACCGAGCTTGATGCCGCCGTGCAAAAGGCCGCCGCCAAACGCGCCAAGGAAGGGGTGCCGATGGATGATGACGAGCGCCGCAAACTGCTGAGCACCGAGCAGAGCCTTGGCATGGAGACAGAGCCGAAAATTCCGACCGCGATCGAAGGTCTGGAGACGTTCAGCCTGGGCGGGGACGATGATGACGAGGATGACCGCTCGGACGACAAGATCGACGCCGACAGCTTCTTCAACCTGCCCGGCGATAGCGATGACGATGATGACGAGCAGCCCTGAGCCGCTTGGATTACCGCATATCCGCTAACACAGAAAAGCCCGGTCCGAATGTGCCGGGCTTTTTGCTGGGCTGCTGTCAGGGCGCAATCCGAAGCCGACCGCCCGGTTGAGGCGGCCGACTCCGGCTGCAAACTCACTCGGCGGTGGGTGTCTTATCCGTCTCCTTGCGGAACAGGTTGGACATCGACCCGGGATAAATATCCTTGAGCATCTTGCCCACAAGGGCAGCCCCAAAGATCACAATCAGCACGACAATGATAGAGGTATTCATGGCGCGTTTCCTTTCATCACTTGGTCACGACACTGCACCCCTAGAGGCGTAAACCGGCAAGACCGTGCCGGAAAACTGACAATTTGTGGCAAAATTTCGAAGATTTCGCCGCAATTGGCCGGTTGTACCGGCCTGTCAGATGTTCTTGCGGGCGTTCAGGGCGGCGCTGATCGTGCCATCGTCGAGGTAATCGAGCTCGCCACCGATCGGTACGCCCTGCGCGAGCGAGGTCAGCGTCACCGTGTCGTCAAGCTGATCGGCGATGTAATGCGCCGTGGTCTGACCATCGACCGTGGCATTGAGCGCAAGGATCACTTCCGTGATGTCCTCCGACGTGACCCGGTCGATCAACTTGGGAATGCGCAGCTGCTCCGGCCCGATCTGATCCAGCGCCGAAAGCGTGCCGCCGAGGACATGATAGCGTCCCTTGAAGGCCCCGGAGCGCTCCATCGCCCAAAGATCCGCCACATCCTCGACCACGCAAAGCTGCCCATTGCCGCGCTTTTCCGAGGCGCAGATATCGCAAATATCCGTCGTACCCACATTGCCGCAATTGAGGCATTCGCGGGCCGAAACGGCCACCTTTTCAATGAGATCGGCCAGTGGGGTCAGCAACAGCTCGCGCTTGCGGATCATGTGCAGCACCGCCCGCCGCGCCGAACGCGGGCCAAGCCCCGGCAGCTTGGCCATCATCTCGATCAGGGCGTCGATCTCGCGGGTGGAGCTCATCCGGGTGCGTCTCCGGGTAAGGGGATACGCTCGACGGTATATCCCGCCCGGCGCAGCATGGGTGCCATGCCCGTCTCGCCGGGCGGACAAAAAGTACCGAGAAAGGCGACCAGACGCATCACGCTCAGAACGGCAGGTCCATGTCCTTGGGCAGGCCCATGCCCTCGGTGATCTTGCCCATTTCTTCCTTGGCGCGCGCGTCCGCCTTGGTCTGGGCGTCCTTGATCGCGGCCAGGATCAGATCCTCCACCACTTCCTTGTCATCGGCGTTGAAGATCGACGGGTCGATGTCCAGCCCCTTGAGCTCGCCCTTGCAGGTGCAGGTCGCCTTGACCAGCCCCGCGCCCGATTGGCCCTCGACGGTCAGGGTGCGCATCTCTTCCTGCAGGGCGGCCATCTTCTGCTGCATTTCCTGGGCGGCCTTCATCATCTTGGCCATATCGCCCATCTGGCCCAATCCTTTGAACATGTCGTGTCTCTCCGGGGTTGTCGCGTTGCTTCAGCTCTAGATACGGGGGCTTGGCGTCAGGGACAAGGCGGCGTACCGCACATTCCTGTGCTGGGTCAGGGGTCATCCCGCCGCCATCCGGCCCGCCTGCTCAATCTTCCTCGAACGGATCCCATTCCTCGTCCACCTCCGGCAGCGCCTGGGCCTCGGCCTCGGCCGCCTGCTCTTCGGGGGTGGTGATCTGGGTGATCCTCGCCTTCGGGAACTGCGCCAGCACCGCCTGCACCAGAGGATGCGCCGCCGCCTGTGCCTTCAGGTCGTTTTCCGCCGCATCGCGCTTTTCGGCGATGGTCTCTCCCCCGCCTTCATTGACGATGCTGACCGCCCAGCGGTTTCCGGTCCAGCGCTGCAAGGCCCCGCCCAGCCGCTGCGCCAGGTCTTGCGGCGCGTCCGGGGTGGGGACAAACTCGATCCGTCCGGGCCTGTAGGCCGCAAGCCGCACGCAGCCTTCCACCTCCACCAGCAGCTTCACATCGCGATTGGCGCGGATCAGCTCGATCACATGGTCGAATGTCGGATAGCGCGCCAGCGCCTGTTCCAGCTCGGCGGCAGGTACGGCACTCATCCGGGGACCGTCGGGGCCAGGGCCGGAATGGGTGCTGTGCGTGGCTTGCGCTCGGGTCATCCCACCTTGCGGGGCTGCTGCGTGACCAGAACCGCCCCCTCCGCCCGGCATCGGCGCAGGAGGCATGTCGCCCAGTTTGCGCACCAGCTCTTCCGGAGAGGGCAGATCGGCCACATGGGTCAGCCGGATCACCGCCATTTCGGCGGCCATCATCGCATTGGGGGCTGAGGACACCTCTTCCAGCGAGGTCAGCAGCATCTGCCACATCCGCGTCAGCGCCCGCATCGGCAGCGCCTCGGCCATCTGTTGCCCGCGTGCGCGCTCATCGGGGCTGATCGTGGGGTCTTCGGCGGCGTCCGGGGTGATCTTGACCACGGAAATCCAGTGGGTGATCTCCGCCAGATCGCGCAGCACCGCCAGAGGGTCCGCCCCATCGGCATATTGCGTGCTGAGCTCGGTCAGGGCCGCCGCGGCCTCGCCCTTCATGATCAGGTCAAAGAGGTCCATCACCCGGCCGCGATCCGCCAGCCCCAGCATGGCGCGCACCTGGTCGGCCGTGGTTTCGCCCGCGCCGTGGCTGATCGCCTGATCCAGAAGCGAGGTGGCATCGCGGGCCGAGCCTTCGGCAGCGCGGGTGATCAGCGCCAGAGCGTCCTCGGAAATCTCCGCGCCTTCGGCATCGGCGATCCGGCGCAAGAGCGCGATTTGATCTTCCGGCTCGATCCGGCGCAGATCGAAGCGCTGACAACGCGAGAGCACCGTCACCGGCACCTTGCGGATTTCGGTGGTGGCGAAGATGAATTTCACATGCGCGGGCGGCTCTTCGAGCGTTTTCAGCAAAGCATTGAACGCCGAGGTGCTGAGCATATGCACCTCGTCGATAATGTAGATCTTGTAGCGCGCCGAGGCCGCGCGATATTGAACGGAGTCAATGATTTCTCGGATATCGCCGACCCCGGTACGCGAGGCCGCGTCCATCTCCATCACGTCGACATGGCGGCCCTCCATGATGGCCGTGCAATGCTCACACTGACCACAAGGCTCGGTGGTGGGGCCGCCCTGACCATCCGGCCCGATGCAGTTCATCCCCTTGGCGATGATGCGCGCGGTGGTGGTTTTGCCGGTGCCGCGAATGCCGGTCATGATGAAGGCCTGCGCGATCCGGTCCGCCTGAAACGCGTTTTTCAGCGTGCGCACCATGGCCTCCTGACCGACCAGATCGGCAAAGGTCTCGGGCCGGTACTTGCGCGCCAGAACCTGATAGCCGGTGTCTTGGGGGTCACTCATGTCGGAAGCCTTCGGATTCGCCATACGCGCATCAGGTTAGAGCGCAGGCGGAGCAAGGTCCATGACCTGCGGGCCACTATCGCACAGCGCGGGCGCCGCAACGCGCGCGCATCCTGCATCGGAAACGGCCAGGCAAACGCGCATCTTTCTCATCCGCCCGGCGGCGACCCCGTGGCGGGTGACGCAAGGGCAGCATGCGGCAAGCCCCTTATTTCTAGGAAAATCGAGGGTTTTGTGCCTAAGCTGTTATCATGTAACGCATCAGACCTCGGGGGATGACATGCGCTTGAAAGGTATACGCTCCAGTCGGAATGTCGAAGACAGGCGGCGGATGAGCGGCGGCAGGGCAGGTGGAATTGGCGGCGTCGGTCTGCTGGTCATTCTGGCGCTTGGGTATTTCGCGGGGGTCGATGTGACGCCGCTGTTGCAGGGGCAGGGCGGGCAAGGCGGGGCCCCGCGCCAGATCAGCGCCGAGGAGGAACGCGCGGCGGACTTCACGCGCAAGGTGCTGGCCACGACGGAGGATGTGTGGTCCGGCGTCTTTCGCGAGCGGCTGGGCCAGAATTATGCCCCGCCCGTTCTGGTGCTCTATTCCGGCGTCACGCAAAGCCCCTGTGGCGGGGCCTCGGGCGCGACGGGGCCGTTTTACTGCCCGGCGGACCGCAAGGCCTATCTCGACACCGCGTTCTTTGCCACGATGCAGCGGCAGCTTGGCGCGGGCGGGGATTTTGCCGCGGCCTATGTGATCGCCCATGAGGTCGCGCATCATGTACAGAACGAGCTGGGCATCCTGCCCCAGGTCAACCAGCGCCGTCAGGCCGTTGGGCAGGTGGAGGCCAATGCCCTCACCGTGCGGCTGGAGCTTCAGGCGGATTGCCTGAGCGGGGTCTGGGCGCGGGAGGTGGGCAATCTTCTGGAGCCGGGCGATCTGGAGGAGGCGCTGAATGCCGCACGTCAGATCGGCGATGACACCTTGCAGCGGAATGCCGGAAAAGTGCCGCAACCTCATACATTTACGCATGGAACATCAGAGCAGCGCCAGCGTTGGTTTGCCCGCGGTTTCGAGACCGGCGATCCCAATAGCTGCGATACGTTCGGCGCACAGAGACTGTGAACCCGGGAGATGAGCGAGTTTGTGATCCATGCGCTTCCCGTGGCAGGCGGGATCCTCGCTCTGGCGCCGCTGCCGGGGCGGGGCGGGGCGTATGCGGAGGATCTGGCGCATCTCAAGGACTGGAAGCCCGCGCTGGTTCTGTCCCTGACGACAGAAGCCGAGATGGCGGCGCATGAGGCGGCCAATCTCGGACCGCATCTGCAGGATGCGGGCACCCGCTGGGCGCATTTGCCGGTGCCGGATTACGGCACACCGGAGGCCGAGCAGGAAGAGCTGTGGCATGAAACCTCGCGCAGCGCGCTGGCCGCGTTGCAGGGCGGGGGGCGGGTGCTGATCCATTGCAAGGGCGGGTGCGGGCGCTCGGGGATGGCCGCCTTGCGGATGATGATCGAGGCAGGCGAAGACCCCAAAGAGGCGCTTCGGCGGCTCAGGTCCGTGCGGCCCTGCGCGGTGGAAACCGAGGGCCAGATGGCCTGGGCGTTGCGGGGCTGAATTTTGTACGTTTTGTACAAAATCACCCCCTGTTTTGTACAATCGGTCAGCCGTTAACGAACGCGAAACCTTTGCACAGGCGAATCATCGGCGGGAGGGGAAAAGGTGAGAGGCTGGACAACGACCCAAGCGGGGCTCGTTACGGCTGCTTCCTTCCGGACCTGACCGGGTTGGCGAGGCGCCTGCCCGCGCCAACCTCTCGAATGCCGATATAGGCGAGCGGGCGCGGATTCGCAAGCACCCCGCCATGTTCAGAGCCGCAGGGAGAACCGGGCAAAGCCCGCGTCGGTATCGCCCAGGTCGGTCGCGCCCAGGGCGGCGATATCCTCGGGGTAGGCGCGCACGCCGGGGCCGGTGTCAAAGATCACCTCGGCGCCGGGCAGCGGGGCAAAGCGCCAGTTCGGGGCATCGACCGGATCGAGCGGGGAGGCGGCCTTGAGATGTCTGATCAGGAGGTCGACCACCTGCACCTCGCCCGTGTGGAGGATCTGCTCTTTGCCGAGAGGGCGGAACGGGCCGCCGCCATTGGCGCGGTAATTGTTGGTGACGATCAGGAAGGGCTGGGCGTCCGTCACCGGCGCGCCGTCATGGGTCAGCCGACGGATCCGCCCCGGCCCGGTCGCGCGGCGGTTGCCCTGCGCGTCATAGAGCGCCGGGCGAGAGAGGTCGATCTCATACGTGACCCCGGTGATCACGTCGAAGGCATGGCCGGGCATCTCGCCGGTATGCAGGGGCTGTGGCATGGGGCCGGGTGTGATCTGTTGAAAGACCGATGCGGACCGTTCCAGCCAGTCGCGCAGCTCGGCGCCCGTGATGCGCGCGATACAAAGCACATTGGGAAAGGGATAAAGATCGGCCGCATGGCGCAGAAACAGCGCACCGGGGGCGACGTCCGAGTAATATTGCGGCCCGCCGCGCCCGCCGGTCTTGTAACTGGTCGAGACCGACAGGATCGGCAGGGCCGGGTCCGTTTGCCCCTTCAGCACCTCCAGCGCGGCGGCGCGTTTGGCTTCGCTCACCAGGTGCAGGGCCCGCGACTGGCCGACGAGCGCGAAATAGCTGTGCAGCGCGCGGCGTGTCTGTCCAAGCTCATGCCGGATCAGCCGAAGCGTGGCCCCATGCGCCGGGCGCAGCAGCTCTGACAGCGCCGGATCGGGCGGGGCCGGGTCGGGGGCGGCGACCGGGCGCGCCTCGCTTGAGGTGCCGGTGACCTGCCAGCGCCCGTCGCGCGCGGTAAGGGCGAGATCCAGCACGCCCAGATGCGAGCCCCGGAACCCGGCCATGACGATGGGTGCCGCGCCGTCGGTGGGGCCATGCGCGGGCCGGGGGGGATAGACCTGATGGGTGTGCCCGGCGAGCACCGCATCGACACCGGGCAGGCGCGACAGCGGCAGGGCGGCGTTTTCCATGCCTGGCCGGTCCGGCCCCTGCTCGATCCCGCTATGGGCCAGAACGATCACCAGATCGGCACCGGCGGCGCGCATCCGGGGCACCATGTGGCGCGCGGTCTGAAGGATGTCGCGCAGCCAGAGCCGCCCGGCAAGGTGATAGTGATCCCAGGCGGCCACCTGCGGCGGAATGAGGCCAAGCACGCCGATGGTCAGATCCCGGGCGATGCCCGTCCGGTCGGAGAGCTTGCGGCGCAACAGGAGGTAGGGCGGCAGGAGGTGCTGATCCTGGGCGGGATCGTCGCCGAGATGGGTCAGGGCATTGCCGCAGGTCAGGGGAAAGGCGGTCTGTGCCAGAAACGCGCGCAGAGCGTCCAGCCCGAAGTTGAATTCGTGGTTGCCGAGCCCGGCGGCGTCATAGCCGAGCGCGTTCATCGCGGCGATCACCGGATGCGCACTCTGCCAGTCCCGGCAGCGCCGTGTCACGATATCGCTCAGCGGCGTGCCCTGCAGGAAGTCGCCATTGTCGAAGAGCAGAGAATTGGCGGCCTCTGCGCGCGCGCGCCGGATCAGCGTGGCGGTGCGCACAAGCCCGTAATGCTCCACCGGGCGGTCGCTGTGATAGTCGTAATCGAGAAGATTGGCGTGGACATCTGTCGTTTGCAGCAGGCGCAGGTCAATCCGCGCCCCCTCCTGTGGCGGAGATGGCCTGGCTTGGGAGAGAATGTGGGGGTTTGACAGTTGTCGGTTTTCCTTTCGTAAACGCGGCCGGTTGGGATTTGCCGGTCATTGGCGGAGCAGGGGTCTGGACGCGGCAGGGCAGCCCATCCCTGCACCCATCACTCATGCAAATCCGGGGGAACACTCCTTATGGTAGAGTATATTGTTAGTTTTACAACCATCTTTGGGCGCTTGTGTCCTGCCGGGGTTCATGTCACCTGATGGAGCTGAGGGAGGGGCAGAGATGGATCATGCGGAAACGGTGACCTTTGGCGGCTCGGGGCTGGACCGGGTGGCGGAGTTGCGTGGCGATGCGCAGGCGATTGACTATGCCCGCAGTCAGGGGCTGACCCGGACGATCGTGCTGTGGCGCGGCAAGCCGCTGGTCCGTGCCGGGGAGCTGGACAGGCTGGTGCGGCTGCCGCTGGAGCATCCGGCTTTGGCCGATGCCACCCTGCCGCCGATCCTGCTGGGACGCGAGGAGAGCGGGATCCTGGTCTTTGCCACCGACATATCCGGCTGGGAGCCGGCCGGGCCGGAGGCGGAGAGCCTTGGCGCCTTCGTGGACCAGAGCGAACAGCGGCACCCGGACCTGGAGGATGCGGTTTTTGCCGAGCTGCGCCGGATCATGACCCGGCTGACCCCGCGTGACGCGGAGCTGGCAGCCACCGCCAAGGCGCTGGCGGGCTGGCAGGAAAGCCACCGTTTCTGCGCCAGATGCGGAGCCGAGAGCGAGATGATCCTTTCGGGTTGGCAACGGTCCTGCCCGGCCTGCAACGCGCAGCATTTTCCGCGAACCGACCCGGTGGTGATCATGCTGATCACCCATGGCAACCGCACGTTGCTGGGCCGGTCGCATGGCTGGCCCGAGGGGATGTATTCCTGTCTTGCGGGGTTCATCGAGCCGGGCGAGACGCTGGAGGCGGCCGTGCGCCGCGAGGTCTGGGAGGAGGCGGGCATCCGGGTAGGCCGGGTGCGCTATCTGGCGAGCCAGCCCTGGGCCTTTCCAAGCTCGCTCATGCTGGGTGCGCAGGGCGAGGCGCTGAACACGGAGATCGTCATCGATCCGAGCGAGATCGAAGAGGCGATCTGGGTCACGCGCGAGGAGCTTTTGCAGGCCTGGACCGGCGACAACCCCCGCCTTCTGCCCGCGCGCAAAGGGGCGATTGCGCATTTTTTGCTGCACAACTGGCTTGCGGATAAGGTCGATTGACGCGACAATACAGGCGAGCAGAAAAGCGCCTGAACCATAAAGCAAAGAGGCCGGATCATGCAGTTTACCGCACAGGAAGATGTGGCAGCGCCAATCGAGTTTGTATTCGAGCAACTCTCTGATTTTCAAAGCTTTGAACGGTCTGCCCTGCGCCGGGGCGCCGAGGTGCAGCGGGTCGATAGCAAGGCGGATGTCGGGATTGGCATGAAATGGGATGCGTCCTTCAAACTGCGTGGACGCAAGCGCGAGGTGCAGGTGGAGCTGACGGAGTTCGACCCGCCGACGGGCATGGTGGTCTCATCGCGCTCGCCGAATATGGGCGGGCATATGACGATTGATCTTGTGGCGCTGTCGCGCGGGCGCACGCGGATGAGCCTTGAAGTGGAGCTGAGCCCCAAGACCCTGTCGGCGCGGCTGATGGTGCAATCCCTGAAGCTGGCGCGCAGCAAGCTGTCGAAACGGTTCCGCGAGCGCGTGGCGGGGTATGCCGAGGAACTGGAAGACCGCTATCAGAAGCAGCAAGCCGGCCTGTCCTGACCGCAGACCAATGAGACATGCAAAAAGGGCACCCGGTGGGGTGCCCTTTTCGGTTTTAAAGTGAGTGGAGATTAGCCGATCAGACGCTCGGCGCGGTCACCAAGGTCGACTTGCGCGAAGGTGTTGTCTTCGGCGCGGTCACCGAGGTCGACCTGTGCGAAAGTGTTGTCTTCGGCGCGGTCACCAAGGTCGACCTGAGCGAAAGTGTTGTCTTCGGCGCGGTCACCAAGGTCGACCTGTGCGAAAGTGTTGTCTTCGGCGCGGTCACCGAGGTCGACCTGAGCGAAGGTGTTGTCTTCGGCGCGGTCACCAAGGTCGACCTGAGCGAAGGTGTTGTCTTCGGCGCGGTCACCGAGGTCGACCTGTGCGAAGGTGTTGTCTTCGGCACGGTCACCAAGGTCGACCTGAGCGAAAGTGTTGTCTTCGGCGCGGTCACCGAGGTCGAGGGCGGAGTAGACGCCATTCTCGGTGCGGTCATCGATGTCATAGCCGGCCAAGGCGGGGGCGGCGGTTGCGGTTGCGGCGATCAGGGCCAGAATACTCAGGTTACGCATGGGTCTTTTCCTTTCTTGCGGAGACGTCTCCGCCTGGGTGGGTGTCTGTTGTGCCGGTGCGTTCTGCCCCGGCTCTGCCAAACAATCTGGGGCCTTGAGGCGGCTGGAAAATGGCCGGTCGCAACGGCGTGAAAAGCCGGTCACGGGCGATTTCATTTCTGTGAACGCGGATCACGGCGCCGTGGCCGAAGCGGCGAGGCGATCACGGAAAAATCCGGGTTGAAGGAAAATTAAAGCAATGAAAGCAATGCGATAACGGTGTTTCTCGACCGGGGGCACACGTCCGCTCTCAACGTCGTGAGACGCGCATGCCGGGGCCAAATGTTTCAGTTTTTCCACACGCTGCGCACCGGGCGGAACGGGGCGGGCATGCGCGGGGCTTGACGGGGCCGCGAAAACATAAGCTTCTGTCGCCGAGACCAGAGCTATAAGGGGCCTGAACATGGGGCTGAGCGCTTTCACCGCGCCGGGGCGGTTCTTTCGCGGCAATCTTCACACGCATTCGACACGGTCGGACGGGCGGCTGAGCCCCGAAGAGGTGTGTCGCCGTTACAAGGCGGAAGGCTATGACTTTATCGCTCTGACCGATCATTTCGTGGGGCTGTACGGCTATCCCATTGTCGACACGGCGGCATATCGTGGGGACGGCTTTACCACGATCCTGGGGGCCGAGCTGCATTCCGGTACGCAGGAAAACGGGATGATCTGGCATATTCTGGCGGTGGGGCTGCCGCCGGATTTCGCACCGTCCAACTCCCCGGATTTCGCCCCGGTGCCGGGACAGGAGAGCGCGGCGGAGTTGGCCGCGCGGGCGCGGGCGGCGGGGGCCTTCGTGGCGGTTGCGCATCCGCAATGGTCGGGGCTGACCGAGGCCGATGCGATGCAGATCGAGGCGGCGCATGCGGTGGAGGTCTATAACCATTCCTGCGCGGTCGATGCCGACCGGCCTGACGGGATGCACATGGCCGAGCTGATGCTGGAGCAGGGGCGGAGGATCACCCTGATCGCGACGGATGATGCGCATTTTGCCGGGATCGACGCCTTTGGCGGCTGGGTGATGGTCAAGGCCGAAGAGAACACGCCCGAGGCATTGCTGGCGGCGCTGAAGGCGGGACAGTTCTATGCCAGTCAGGGGCCGGAGATACATGACATCGCGCTGGACGGGCAGACGGTGCATGTGCGCTGTTCGACCGCTGAGCGGGTGGTTGTGGCGGGCACGGGCAACCGGGCGATTGTGGAATATGGCCATTCGCTGAGCGGGGCGGCTGTCGATCTGCGCAAGTTCGAGGACAGCCCGTATATTCGTGTGGCGGTGATCGACCGGCTTGGACGCCGGGCCTGGTCGAACCCGATCTGGCGCGGGTGATCGGCGCGGGCGTTTGCCCGCGCGGCCGGGACCAAGAGGACAGATCAGGGGCGGCGGGGCCCGGGGGCCACGCCGCTGAGCTGCGCCGCGTCAGTGATCGCGGTTGGTGCGGGCGTCGGTCAGCAGGGCGGTGATCTGTTGGCGGTGCTCGGCGGCATAGCGCACCAGGCTGTTGGCCCCCGAGAGGTCAAGCTTGCGCGAGATGTTCTGACGGTGGGTGTCCACGGTTCGGGGCGATATGCCCATGCGCTGCGCGATTTCCTGCGTGGTGGAGGAGGCGGCCACAGAGGCCAGCACCCGTAATTCCGTCCAGGTGAGCTGATCCATGCCGGCGATCGGCGCTGTGTCGGTCTGGTCGCGCGCGTGCAGGGGTTTTTCGCCGCGCCCGACCGAGCTGCTCATCTGGAAGCCGCGGGACAGGTTGTTCAGGGCCTCGATCAGTTCCGATCCGGCATCCTCTTTGGCGACGAAGCCGGCGCATCCGAGCTGTCGGGCCGCGTCAACGAATTCGCGGGTCGAATACATCGACAGGATCACGATCCGGCAGGGGATGTTGTCCGCCTTGAGCGCCCGCACCACGCCGAAGCCGCCGGTATCGGGCATGTTGAGGTCGAGCAACAGGATGTCGGGGCGCAGTTCACGGACCTTGAAGAGGCACGCGTCGCAATCGCCGGCCTCGTCAAGCAGGCGGTAGCCGGGATGCGCGTCGATCAGCTGGCGCACGCCGGCGCGGATGAGCGGATGATTGTCGGCGATGATCACGGATGTCACGGCATGTCCCCGGATGGCGATGTGTGAGAGGTGAAGACAAGGGAGGCCACCATGCCCATCCTGCCCTGTTTGAGGGTGAGCGTGCCCGCGAGCCGCGCCGCGCGTTCGTTCAGGATGGTGCGGCCGATGCCCTGGGGTGTGGCGGATGGCGCGGCGGCCCGGCCATTGTCACTGAAGCGCAGGTGAAATTCGGGGCCTGAGGAATGCAGCTAGAGCATGGCGTCGCTGGCCCCTGAATGGCGGATGGTGTTGGCGATCAGTTCCTGGAAGATACGGTAGATTTGCAGGTTCTGCCCGTCGTCGAGCCGTTCGGGATCAAACGAAAGCTGGTGGTCGATGCGGACCGGCCCGGCCTCGCTGGCCGCGTCGCAGAGCGCGACAAGCGCCTTTTCAAGCCCGAGATGGGCCAGCGTGGCGGGGTGCAGCTCGTGCGAGATGCGGCGGATTTCCGAGAGGGTGTCGCTTGTCAGACTGGCGGTTTCCAGCAGGTCGGCGGTGTGCCCGGCATCGGGCCCGTCAGCCTGTGCGGCCTTTTTCAGCCGCGACGAGATGAGGCCGAGCATCTGCCCGGCGGAATCGTGCAGGTCGCTGGCGAGCCGCGTGCGTTCGGTGTCGATCGTATCGAGCAGCTGTTGCCGGGCGCGTTCCGAATGCAGGTTCAGCTCGGTCAGGGCGTCCATTTCGCGCCAGCGCGCCAGGCGGATCTGATAGGCCAGGGCGAGGGTGAAAAGCGTTGCCTCGAAGACCAGGGCCAGTTCGTTCAGATGCGGGGCCATGCTGCCGAAACTGTGGCCGAAGAATTCCTTGGCGGCGCCCGCGATCATCGCCGGGACGATGGCCCCGAGCGCCGCCACGAGCAGGACCGCCGCCCGCGGATTGCCGACGCGGGCGGAGCGCAGTAGCCGGATCAACGCCACGATGACGAAGAGGATCCACCAGGCCGTGATCGGCAGGGCGTAATAATAATAAGGTGTGACCAGCGCGAGCAGGACCAGGACCGCCGAGACCACGGGCCAGATCAGCAGGCGCAGGCCACTGGCGAGCAGCGGCTGATCCTCGGGGACGAGGAAGCGGAAGACATAGAAGGGCGCAAACAGGGTGGCCCCGGACAGCCCGACGATCACCAAAGGGTTGGTCAGGGCGGGCCGCTCGGGCCAGAGATAGAGAGCGCCGAGACCGTTGAGGATAAGGCCCAGCAGCAGAAAGCTGGCGATGGTGAGCGCATTGAAGACAAAGGCGGGCTGGCCGGTCAGGGCGCTGAGGATGATGTTGTACATCACCATGAAGGCGATGATGCTGGTGAAGGCGATATGCAGTTTCAGCCGCTTGTCGGTGTCGGACAGAAACCCCTCGCGGGTCTGCACGATCAGGGGAAAGGCCAGCGCCGCCCCCTGCACGACATGAAGCAGGTAGGTTGTCTCGGCGTGCGGAGCGGCCAGGGGAAAGGCGATCAGGGGGGTCGCGAAGACCCGCCGGGAGGCGGGGAATGCCTCGCCCTGCGCAACCGGTGGCGATGCGGCGACACCGTTGCGGCAGGTCAGCAGGGCCGCGCTGTCGGGCACCGCGCGGAGCACCAGAACGGGGTCCGCGGGCCCGGAGGCGAGGCGGATGGCAAAGACATCCGGCGTCATGCCATAGCCGGAGACAAAGGTGGTGCGATCGAGCGGAGGCGCCGTGCTGTCCGCCAGAGCACAGGTCATGTCCCCGGCCGGGCCGGTATAGCTGACGGGGCGTATGTCAAAGGGGTAGTCCGGCGATGTGTCGCCAAGCAGGGCGCCGGCAAACTGCATGATCAGCAGATAGGCCAGCCCCGCCGCAAGCCCCAGCAGGGGCAACCAGCGCGGAGCCCGCACGGGGGCGGGCGGGGTCATTGCAGGGGAGCCTTGGGTCAAGGGGGCACCTTGCTTGGGAATGACGTCGCACTTTCAGAGTAGCGCATCTGCCCCCCGGTTTGTCGATCCGTATCACTACGTAGCCTTTCTACGTAGCGCTGCGGATTCTCGGCGCCGTCCTTGCCCGGCATACTCATACCTACCCCCGCATCGGCCGATCGTGACGCGGCCGACACCAGCGCGGGGGCGGATTTGAGGGAATGGAAAGGATATTCAAATGACATTCATCAGCACTCTTCGGCCCCGCCGACAGTCAGCGTGCTTGCTGATTGCGGCTGTGTGCTTTGGCGGTCTTGCGGGCTGTGCGGGGATGGAAAAAGGCACAAGCTCGGTGAACCCGAATACAGAGTCTGAAGTGATTACAATCGATGGATACAGCTTTGAGATTGTGACCGAAAGCTACGAGGATGACACAGTATTTGCGACCACATCTTATGGCATGAGGTATAACCCGGAAATCACGACGATGACGGTACTCACCCCTGACGGTCAGAGGCAGAAATGCGGCTCGCGCGCCGAGTGTATCCGCATTGGTGAAGCGTCGATTGCCAGTGCCCCGCCGATCCCCGCACCCGCCATGGGGAGTGAAGGCGGCGGCGGAGGTGGCGGCGGTGGAGGCGGCGGCGGCGAGGGCTGAGCCGATGACCAGGATGAAACGCCGTGAGTTCGTGCTGGCGGGCGGGGTTTCAGCGGTGCTGGCGGGGTGCGATGCGCCCCGCCTGGGCGGCGCGGATCGCCTGGCGTTTGGCGCGACACAGCAGGCCGCGCCGCCAGACCTTTCGGGCATCGACCTTTATATTCCGGGCTATGCGCCCTGGCTGGCGAAGTATCAAGGCGTGCCGGTGCTGGAGCATCCGAGGATGCGCAGGGCCATCCCCAAGGGCTATGACCAGAACATCACAATGCTGACCCGGTTCGGGTTTGACGGGTCGGTGCGGCAGGCGCTGTTTCCGGTGCGCGGCCATGACATTGCGATCAGCCCGGACAAGAGGCTGGGCTTTTTCGGGTCGATGGAGCGTGACACCTATGTGGCTTTCGACCCCAAGACCCTGGACCGGATCGCCCTGGGCAAACCGGTAAGGCCATACTGGATCGGCGGCGGGCATGGCGCGTTTCTGGGCAATGATCTGGTGGCGGTGACCGAGCGCGCGCCGAAACGGCCCTATAGCGGTAAACCGCAGGATCATTTCGGGCATGTGACCCTGCGCGACCCGCGCAGCCTGAAGATCGTGGGCGATTTTTCGACCCACGGGATCGCGCCGCATGAGATCAGGATCCTGAGCGACGGCTCACATGCCGCGATTGCCAATTACGGCTCGACCGTCGCGCCGGGGGAGACCGATTATGGCCTGCCACGGCATATCGTGGAGCCGTCGATCACGGTGGTCGAGATGGAGAGCGGCAAGCTGGTGGACAAGTATCTTGGCAATGCGCGGGAGCAACTGCGCCACCTGTGCGCCCGTGACAGGGAAACGATCTTCGCGATTCAGGCGGAGCTGATCGGAGAGGGCGAGGACCGGCATTTTTTCAAGGGGCAGGCGGCGGCGCATGATGCCGATCCGACCAATTCGGAGGGCACCAGCTATGCGGTGGCGCCGACGGTGCGGGTGAACACGGCGTCGGGGCGTCTGGTCGAGGTGGGCACGGCCGCGGCGCGCACGCTGATGCGCCACGGTCTGAGCATCGAATTTGACGAGGCGCATGAGGAGGTGATTGCAAGCTATCCGGCGACCCATACGGTGATGGTGTTCGACGCGGGCAGCGGCGCGTTGAAGCACCGGACCGAGTGCCAGCCCATCGGCCTGCAATATCCCTGCGGGATCGCGTTGCTGCCGGGGCAGGAGTTTTACGTGGTCGCAGGCTATATGCGCAATCTTTATGTCTTCGAGCGCGGCACCCACCGGCTGCATCGCGAGCTGTGCCATTATCCGCTCAACTTCGGTCACAGCCATATCGTGGCGGCGTGACGGGGCCAGCGGGCGCGTGTGGCGCTATACCAAGATGTTGCGCGGCGATGCGGGGCTGTCGGTGGCGGGATCGTCCCTGAGAAAGCTGCGGATGGTCGGATCGATGTCGCGGCTTTCGAGAGGGAAGGCGCCGCAGGCCAGCAAGGCGTCACGCGCCGCGACCCGGTCTTCGATGCGCTTCCAGATGGCGCGGGAGCTGTAGGGCATGACATGCGGGCGCCAGGCCACGCCCATGGTCAGCCCGCGCAGATATTTGACCTGCTGCCGGTGCGAGGGGGTCAGGATCGTTTCCACGACCGAGCCTTCGCGGGCAAGCTCCTGCTCGATGACGTAAATCCGGTTTCCGCTTTGCATGGCCATGCCTTCGTAACGGGATTTCTGCCGTATGCTGCCATCGGCGGCGGTTACCCGTTCCAGAGAGCGGGTCATCACGAACCCGTCCTTTTCATAGAGCCACACCAGGCTGCGCAGCACCATGTTGTCCCAGGAAGGGGTCTGAAAATGGCCGTGATAGAAGCCGAGGTAGCGGCGCAGCAGCTTGGCCTGATCGCGGAACGGCCCGATCATCAGGTCCACGGGACCGTGCGCCGCCCGCTTCTGGTTGAGGATATGCCGCTGGGTGAAGTCCTGGTGGTTGGCGAACAGGTCGGCCTCGCTGATCGAGAAGTAACGGGCGATGCGGCGCAGGTTATGGGCGGAGGGCATCCCGGCGCCGCTGAGATAGCGGCTGAATTGCTGCCGGTTGATCCCGACGCCACGGCAAACCTCGGCGATCGAGCCATACTCGGCGCAGAGGCTGCGCAGGTTTTTCGGGAAAGTGTCGGACACGATGGTATATGGTTCGCGGGTTGCAGGTATATAGCGTCAGATCGCTAACAATAGCGTACATCCGCGAAGTTTTCAGAATCAAGCTTTTTTCCAAATCTCAGGCCATGGCGCGGCCTTGCGGCCGGCACATTTGGGGAGAAAGAAAATGACGGCACAGGAAAAGCATGCACAATGGTTGATCCGTGAGGCCCAGAAGGGCCGCATGTCTCGACGCGAGTTTCTTGGGCGGAGCACGGCCCTGGGTATGGCGCTGAGTGTCGGGGCAGGTCTGTTTGACAAGGCCCATGCCGCCACGCCGGTCAAGGGCGGGCATATGCGGCTTGCCATGGGGCATGGCGCCACGTCCGACACGCTGGACCCGGCGACGCTGACCAATGGTCTGCAATGGGTGGTGGCCTATGGCGTGGCCAACACGCTGACCGAACTTGATGCGCAGGGCAATCTGGTGGGATCGCTTGCCACCGAGTGGGGGTCGTCGCCCGATGCGCGGGTCTGGACGTTCAAGCTGCGCGACGGGGTCGAGTTCCACAATGGCAAGACGATGACCGCCGAGGATGTGATTGCCTCGATCAACTATCACCGCGGCGACGACTCCAAGTCGGTTGGTAAGCCGGTGATGGCGGCGGTGACCGATATCAGCGCCGACGGCAATACGGTTGTCTTCACGCTTGAGAACGGCAATGCGGATTTCCCGTTCAACTTCAACGAGGCCACCTTTGGCATCTATCCGGCCAAGGATGGCGGCATCGACTGGAAGGCGGGCGGCTCGGGCGGGTATATCCTGAAGACCGAACAGCCGGGCCAGCGCTATGAGTTCGAGCGCAACCCGAATTACTGGAAGGACGGGGCGGCACATGCCGACTCGGTCGAGCTGCATTCGATCACCGATCCGGCCGCGCGCCAGAACGCGCTGATCACCGGCGAGGTGGATTGCATCGACCGGGTGGAACTGAAGACGCTGGCGCTGATGTCGCGTACGCCGGGCGTGGTGATCGAGGAAGGCGCGGGGCCGCTGCACTATACCTTCCCGATGGCCACGAAAGTGGCGCCGTTCGACAATCTGCATCTGCGCCAGGCGCTCAAATACGCGATCAACCGGCAGGAGATCGTGGACAAGATCCTGTTCGGCCACGGGGTGGTGGGCAATGACCATCCGATCGGGCCGTCCTATCGCTATCACGCGGCGGATATCGAGCAGCTTGAGTACGATCCCGACAAGGCCCGCCATCATTACGAGAAATCGGGGCTGGGCGATATCGAGATCAACCTGAGCGCCTCGGATGCGGCCTATAGCGGGGCGCTGGATGCGGCGGTGCTGTTCCAGGCGTCGGCCAAGGCGGCGGGCATCAACATCAACGTGGTGCGCGAGCCGAACGATGGCTACTGGTCCGATGTGTGGATGAAAAAGCCGTGGAGCGCGAGCTATTGGGGCGGGTATTCGACCGAGGACACGATGTTCTCGACCGGGTTTGCCGCCGGGGCGGCGTGGAATGACACGCAATGGGATCACCCGCGGTTCAACGAACTTCTGGTGCAGGCCCGGGCGGAGCTGGACGAGGGGCTGCGCGCCGAGATGTATCGCGAGATGCAGGTGATCCTGCGCGACGAGGGGGGCAATATCGTCCCGATGTTCGCCAACGAGGTGCATGCCCGCAACGAGAAGATCGCCCACGGCGACCTGAGTTGGGTTCGTGGGTTCGACGGCCGGCGTATCATGGAGCGCTGGTGGATGGTGTGACCGGCTCCCGGGTCACGGCTCCGGCCCTTCGCGCCCGAGATGGCGCGGAGGGTCTCTTTGGGATAGACCCCGGCGGGGAGGGCAGAGATGGGTAACGGGCAGACGCTCTATAGTCGCGGCACGATCCTGACGATGGATGACGCACAGCCGAGTGTGGAGGCGGTGCTGACCGAGGGGGATCGTATCCTGGCGGTCGGCCCGGCGGAGGCGCTGCGCGCGCTGCTGTCGCCGGGGGCCGAAGAGGTCGATCTGGCCGGGCGCACGATGATGCCCGCCTTTATCGACCCGCATGGGCATTTTCCCGATCCCGGGTTCATCCGGCTGTTTCGGGTCGATCTGGCCGCGCCGCCGCGCGGGGACTGTGCCGATATGGCGACGGCCCTGGCGCGGCTGGCGCAGAAGGCGGCCGCGACGCCGCGCGGCGAGTGGGTGATGGGCGTTCTGTTCGACAATACCGCGATTGCCGAGGGCCGGATGCCGACGCGCGCGGAGCTGGACGCCGTCTCGACCGAGCATCCGGTCTGGGTGCTGCATGCGTCGGGCCATAATGGCGTGGCCAATTCCCATGCGCTGCGCAGGCAGGGGCTTGGCCGGAACACGCCGGACCCTGCCGGGGGCCGGTATGGGCGAGACCCGGAAACCGGCGCGCTGACCGGCCTCATCGAGGGGCTGTCGGCGATGGGCGAGATGGGCGACACCGATTTCCTGATCGACCGGGCGCGGTTCTGGCAAGGGTTCGACGCCTGCCGCGACGAGTATCTCGCGCATGGGGTGACCTATGCGCAGAACGCCTGGGCCACGCGCGAGATGCTGGAGCATTTTGCCAGTCTGCCCGAAGGGCGCGATCCGGGGATCGACCTGCTGTTGCTGCCCATTGGTGAGCTGGAGCCGGGTCTGAGCCAGGGTCCGGAGGCGTTTGACTGGCCGCCGAGCGCCTATGTCACGCTGGGTCCGCGCAAGCTGTTTACCGACGGGGCGTTTCAGCTTCAGACCGCTTTTCTGAGCAGGCCCTATCACAAGGTGTCGAACCCCGAGGCGCCCTGTGGCATGGCCTATACGGATCGCGAGGTGCTGTGTGCGGAGGTGCTCAAGCTGCACCGGATGGGCTTTCAGATCCATTGCCATTGCAATGGCGATGCGGGCAGCGAGGCCTTCATAGAGGCGGTCGCGGCCGCGCAGGCGGCGCATCCCCGGCAGGATCACCGGCACACGGTGATTCACGGGCAGGTGCTGCGCGAGGATCAGATGCGCCGCATGGTCGAGCTTGGCATGACGGTCAGCTTCTTCTCGGCTCATATCCATTTCTGGGGCGACCGGCATTACGATACCTTCCTAGGCCCGGAGCGGGCCGAGCGGATTTCGCCCGCGGGCACGGCCGAGCGGGTCGGGCTGCGCTATACGCTTCACAATGACGCCTCGGTGACGCCGACGCGGCCGCTGCACCTGGCGCATTGCGCGGTCAACCGCCGGACCGCGAGCGGGCGGTTGCTGGGCGAGGAGGAGAGAATCCCGGTTCTGTCGGCGCTGAAGGCGCAGACCATCGACGCCGCCTGGCAGGTGTTCCAGGAGGATCAGAGAGGCTCGATCACGCCGGGCAAGATCGCGGATTTCGCCATTCTGGACCGCAATCCGCTGATGCATGCGCAGGCCCTGGCCGATTGCACGGTTGTCGAGACGGTGCGGCGGGGCAAAGTGGCCTTTGCAAAGAGCACGCCGGTTCCGGCCTGACGAGGCGGCGGATCAGTGCCGCCCCGGATCGGCGGGATAGACGCCCAGCATGGTGATGTCGGAGGTGAAGTAGTCCAGTTCGTCCAGCGCGCGTTTCACTGCCGGATCCTCGGGGTGGCCTTCGATATCGGCATAGAACTGCGTGGCGCTGAACGAGCCGCCCACCATGTAGCTTTCCAGCTTGGTCATGTTCACGCCGTTGGTGGCGAACCCGCCCATCGCCTTGTAGAGCGCGGCGGGGATGTTGCGGACCTGGAAGACAAAGCTGGTCATCATCCCGTCCTCGCCGCGGCGCGTGTAATCGGGCGTTTGCGACATCACCAGAAAACGCGTGGTGTTGTTGCCTTCGTCCTCGATATGGCGGGCCAGCACGTCAAGCCCGTAAATCTCGCCCGCCAGTTCCGAGGCGAGAGCAGCCAGCGTCGGGTCGTCCTGTTCGGCGACATGGCGCGCCGAGCCGGCGGTGTCGGCGCCGGTGACGCGGTGGATGCCGTTGGCCTCCAGAAAGGCGCGGCACTGGCCCAGCAGCATGGTGTGGCTCATGGCGCGTTCGACCGTGTCCAGCGCGGTGCCGGGCAGGGCCAGCAGGTTGATATGCACGCGCACGAAAGCCTCGCCGATGATATGCAGCCCCGATTGCGGAAGCAGGTGGTGAATGTCGGCGACGCGTCCGAAGGTGGAGTTTTCGACCGGCAGCATGGCCAGTTCCGCCTCGCCCGAGCGGACCGCTTCCATCGCATCCTCGAAGGTGCGGCAGGGCAGGGCCTCCATCTCGGGATAGGTCTCATGGCAGGCCTGGTGCGAATAGGCCCCGAGCTCGCCCTGAAAGGCAATGCGTTTGGTCATCGGACGTGTTCCTGTTCCCTGGCCCGAGGTCGGGCGTTTGGTCGCGGAAACTACACCTTGCGCACCCGGGGGGGAAGCGGATACATACGCCCCCAGAAACTTGATATGGACGGGTCTTATGTTTGACACGATGACGATGACAAAGCTCGTAGGAGCTCTGTGCGGTGCACTCTTGGTTTTCCTGGTGGGCAAATGGGTGTCCGAATCGTTGTATGCGATGGGCGGTGGGCATGGCAAAGGCGATGATCACCATCAGGCTTATGTGATTGACACCGGCGACGATCATGGCGGCGACGAGGCGGCTGAAGAAGGCCCCGATCTGGCCACGCTTTATGCAGCGGCGGACGAAGCGTCGGGCGCCAAGGTGTTTGGCAAGTGCAAGGCCTGTCACAAGCTGGAAAAGGGCGAGAATGCCACCGGCCCCTACCTTTATGGTGTGGTCGGGCGTGACGTGGGCACGGCAGACGGCTTTGCCTATTCCGGCGCGATGCAGGCGGTGGCGCAGGTCTGGGGTGTGGAAGAGCTGAATGCCTTCCTGGAAAACCCCAAAGGCTTTGCGCCGGGCACCAAGATGGCCTTCTCGGGTCTGAAGAAGGCTGAGGACCGCGCGGATGTGATTCTGTATCTCGATCTGCTGGACGGCGACCGGGTCGAGCTGGCCTCGGCCCCGGCAGAGGAAGCGGCGGCAGAGCCTGCGGCGGAAGAAGCGGCCACCGAGGAAGCAGCGGCTGAGGAGCCTGCGGCAGAGGAAGCGGCCAGTGCCGATGCGGCGGGCTTTGCCGCCGTGGTCGCGGCTGCGGACGCGGACAAGGGCAAGAAGGTCTTCAACAAGTGCAAGGCCTGCCACAAGCTGGAAGACGGCAAGAACGGCGTCGGCCCGCACCTTTATGGTGTGGTCGGTCGCGCGGTCGACTCGGTGGACGGGTTCCGGTATTCGGGCAGCCTCTCGGCCGTGGCCGAAACCTGGACTGCCGACACGCTGAACGCCTTCCTGGAAAACCCGAAAGGCTTTGCGCCGGGCACCAAGATGGCCTTTGCCGGTCTGAAAAAGGAAGAGGACCGGGCCAACGTGATTGCCTATCTGGAGAGCGTGGCCAACTGATCCGCGCCTGAAAGCACCTTCAAAAGCCGCCGATCCGGTCCGGGTTGGCGGCTTTTTTGCGTCTGGCGGCCGGTTTGCCCGGCATGGCCCCGGATGAGCGCTTGAATGTGCCGCCGCCCCTTTCTACCTTGCGGTCGAGACAAAAAGCGCCACATCAAGGGGCGACAACAGGAGGTGAGTATGATCGACACCCGCAGGCGGGCCCAAAGCCGGGCCGACGCGAAGACGAACCCCATCCCCAGGATTGCCGCCCTTGTCACGCTGTCGCTGGCCGCACTTTGGGCGAGCCTTGCACTGGCGCAGGACAAGATCATCAAGAGCCACGGCTATTCCTATTTCGGTGATCTGACCTATCCGGCGGATTACACGCATTTCGACTATGTGAACCCCGACGCCCCCAAGGGGGGCGAGATCGCGCTTTATGCCCCGGGCACGTTTGATTCGATGAACCCCTATTCGCGCAAGGGCCGCGCCGGGCGCTATTCCTGGATGGTCTATGAAAGCCTTCTGGGCGAGATGCCGGCCAGCGGTGGCGGCGTGCCGGCGGATGTCTATGGCGAGGGCTATGGGCTTCTGGCCGAAAGCCTGGAATATGACGAGGGCAAGACCTGGGTCATTTTCAACATGCGCCCCGAAGCAAAGTTTGCCGATGGCACGCCGGTCACCGCGCATGACGTGGTGTTTTCGCATAACCTGTTTTTGGAGCAGGGGCTGAAAAGCTATGCCGAGGCGGTCAAGCGCCGGGTGTTGAGCGCAGAGGCGCTGGACGATCACCGGGTCAAGTTCACCTTCGCGGAAGGCATCTCGCGCCGGTCGCTGATTGATCAGGTGGGCGGCACGCCGGTGTTTCCGAAGAAATGGTATGAGGAAACCGGCGCGCGGCTGGATGAGCCGCGGCTGGATGCGGCGGTGGGCTCGGGGCCCTATCAGGTCTATTCGGTCGATGTGAACCGGCGGATCGTCTATGAGCGCAATCCCGATTACTGGGGCTGGCACCTGCCGATCAACAAGGGTCGGCATAACTTCGATATGATCCGGATCGAGTATTTCGCCGATGACAGCGCGGCGTTCGAGGCGTTCAAGGCGGGCGAATACACGTTCCGCGCCGAGAGCAATTCCAAGCAATGGGCGACGGGCTATGATTTTCCGGCGCTGAAGGACGGATGGGTCGTGAAAAAGGCGCTGCCCGATGGGACGCCGCCGACGCCGACCGGCATCGTTTTCAACCTCGGGCGGGAGACGCTGAAGGATGTGCGCGTGCGCAAGGCGCTGGCGCTCGCCTATAATTTCGAGTGGACCAATGAAAGCCTTCAGTTTGGCCTGTTCAAGCAGCGCCACTCCTTCGTGCAGGACAGCCCGTTGGAGGCCAAGGGGGTGCCGGAGGGGGCAGAGCTGGAGCTGCTGAAATCCCTCGGTGATGTGATCCCGCCGGAGATGCTGAGCGAAGAGGCGGTGATGGCGCACAGCTCCAAGCCCGAGCGGCTGAACGACCGGCGCAATCTGCGAAAGGCGATGAAGCTCTTGGACGAGGCGGGCTGGACCGTGGGCGATGATGGGTTGCGGCGCAATGCGGCGGGGGAGGTGCTGACCATCGACTTCCCGATCATCTCTTCTGGGGCGGCGACGCTGGGCGCGGTGGTGGAGAGCTATATCGGCAATCTGCAGAAGATGGGGGTCGACGCGAGTTATGAGAAGGTCGACCCGTCGCAATACACGCTGCGCAACCGGGAGCGCGATTACGATCTTGTCTTCGACAATTACCGCCCCTTCCTGGAGGCGGGCACGGGGCTGCACCAGATGTACGGCTCCAAGGAGGCGGCGTTCAGCCTGTTCAACCCGGCGGGGCTGGCCAGTCCGATGGTCGATGCGATTATCGACGCCTCGCTGGAAACCACCACGCGGGAGGATCAGGATGCGGCGCTGATGGCGCTGGACCGGGCGCTGCGCTATGAGCGGTTCATGATCCCGACCTGGTACAACCCCGAATACTGGGTGGCCTATTGGGATATGTATGAGCATCCCGAAGAGTTGCCCCGATACGCATTGGGCGTGCTGGATTTCTGGTGGTACAACGAAGAAAAGGCCGCGAAGCTGAAAGAGGCGGGGGCGCTCAGGTGAGCCGAGCACGCCAGGCGGACCGGGGTAAGGTGCGTGAGATCACGCACCCTACGGCAGTGGGGAGGGCTGACTGAGTGGGGGCCTATATCCTGCGGCGGCTGATGCTGATCCTCCCGACGCTGTTCGGGATTCTGGTGATCAATTTTGCCCTGGTGCAGTTCCTTCCGGGCGGGCCGGTGGAGCAGATGATCGCCAATATGCAGGGGCAGGGCGATGTGTTCGAAAGCTTCTCGGGGTCTGGCAACGATAGCGGGCAGGAGCTCGCGGCGGAGGTCGATAGCCGCTATATGGGCGCGCGGGGCCTGCCACCGGAGCTGATCAAGGAGCTGGAAGAGCAGTTTGGCCTCGACAAGCCGCCGCTGGAGCGGTTCCTCAACATGCTGTGGAATTACGCGCGGTTCGACTTTGGCGAGAGCTATTTCCGCAAGATCGAGGTGACCGAGCTGGTGCTGGAGAAGATGCCGGTGAGTATCTCGCTGGGGCTGTGGTCGACGCTGATTGCATATCTCATCTCGATCCCGCTGGGCATTCGCAAGGCGGTGCAAGACGGGACCTCCTTTGACAGCTGGACCTCGGGTATCATCATCGCGGCCTATGCGATCCCGGCCTTTCTGTTTGCGATCCTTCTGGTGGTGCTCTTTGCCGGGGGCAGCTATTGGCAGATTTTCCCGCTGAGGGGTCTGACCTCGGACAATTGGGAGCAATTGACGCTCTTTGGCAAGATCACCGATTATCTGTGGCACATCACGCTGCCGGTGGTGGCGTCGAGCATTTCGGCCTTCACCTTTCTGACGCTGCTCACGAAGAACAGTTTCCTCGACGAGATCAAGAAGCATTATGTGATGACCGCGCGGGCCAAGGGGCTGAGTGAAGGGCGGGTGCTTTATGGCCATGTCTTCCGCAACGGGATGCTGATCGTGATCGCGGGCTTTCCGGCGGCCTTCATGGGGGTGTTTTTTGGCAGCTCGCTTCTGATCGAGACGATCTTCTCTCTGGACGGGCTGGGGCGGCTGGGTTTTGAGGCAGCGCTGAGCCGGGATTATCCGGTGATGTTCGGCACGCTGTTCCTCTTTGGGCTTATCGGCCTTGTGGTCAATATCCTGAGCGACCTGATGTATGTGCTGGTCGATCCGCGCATCGATTTCGAGCGGCGGGAGGGGTGATGACCGTGTTGCGTGACATCAGCCCGATGTGGCTCCGGATGGGCGGTGGCCTAGAAAATTCGTACGAATTTTCTCGGGTCTGGTGGCGGAGGGGAGCACGGTAATGGCACTGTCTCCGCTCAACCAGCGCCGCTGGCGCAATTTCAAGCGCAACCGCCGCGCCTATTGGTCCTTGTGGATCTTCGCGGTGCTGTTCGGCGTCGCACTTTGTGCCGAGTTCGTGGCCAATGACAAGCCGATCCTGGTGAAGTACCAGGGCGAATTTTACATGCCGATCATGAAATTCTATCCCGAGACGGCCTTTGGCGGGGATTTCGAGACCGAGGCCGTGTACCGGGACCCGGAGGTGCGGTGCCTGATTGCCTCGGGTGGGCTGGAAGACTGTTTTGACGACCCGGAGGGCATTCTGGAAGATGCAGAGGATGGCGTGGTCAATGGCGAGACGATCAACAAGGGCTGGGCGCTGTGGCCGATCATCCCCTATAGCTATGACACCTCTGTGGACCGCCCCGGGGCGGCCCCGCTGCCCCCCGACGGCCAGAACCTGCTGGGCACGGATGACACCAAGCGCGATGTGCTGGCGCGGGTCATCTATGGCTTCCGGCTGTCGGTGATGTTCACGCTGATCGTGACGGCGGCCTGCACGGTGATCGGGATTTTCGCCGGGGCGCTGCAGGGGTATTTCGGCGGGCTGCTGGATCTGCTGTTCCAGCGGATCATCGAGATCTGGTCCTCGACGCCGCAGCTTTATGTGATCATCATCCTTTTCGCGATCCTGCCGCGAAGTTTCTGGCTTCTGGCGGGGATCGTGATTTTCTTTGGCTGGATTTCCTTTGTCGGCGTTGTACGGGCCGAGTTCCTGCGGGCGCGGAACCTGGAATATGTGCGCGCCGCGAAGGCGCTGGGGGTGAGCAACCTGACGATCATGTTCCGCCATATGCTGCCCAATGCGATGGTGGCGACGCTGACGATGATGCCCTTTGTCATCACCTCGATGATCAGCCTGCTGGCGGGGTTGGATTTTCTCGGCTTCGGGCTGCCTTCGACAGAGCCGTCGCTGGGCGAGCTGACATTGCAGGCCAAGCAGAACCTGCAGGCGCCCTGGCTGGCCTTTACCGCGTTTTTCGCCTTTGCCATCATGCTGTCGCTGCTTGTCTTCATCTTCGAAGGCGTGCGGGATGCGTTTGACCCCAGGAAGACGTTTTCATGAGCCTGCTGGAGGTCAACAACCTTGGCATCGCGTTCCGCCAGGACGGGCAGACCGTGGCCTGCGTTCACGGGATCAGCTTTACCGTGGACCGGGGCGAGACGGTGGCGCTGGTGGGTGAAAGCGGCTCGGGCAAGTCGGTGACGGCGCTTTCCACCGTGTCCCTGCTTGGGGCGAATGCGGAGGTGCAGGGCTCGGTCAAATATGACGGGCAGGAGATGGTCGGCGCCGATGAGAGGCTGCTGCGCAAGGTGCGGGGCAACGATATCAGCTTCATCTTTCAGGAGCCGATGACCTCGCTCAACCCGCTGCACACGCTGGAAAAGCAGATCAGGGAGAGCCTGGAGCTGCATCAGGGGCTGACCGGGGACGCCGCCCGCGAGCGGATCATCGAATTGTTGACCAAGGTGGGCATCCGCGACCCTGAAAGCCGGCTGACTGCGCTGCCGCATCAGTTGAGCGGCGGGCAGCGGCAGCGGGTGATGATCGCCATGGCGCTGGCCAACAAGCCCGACATCCTGATCGCGGACGAGCCGACCACGGCGCTGGATGTGACGATCGAGGCGCAGATCCTGGAGCTGCTGGCGGAGTTGAAGCGCCGCGAGAATATGGGGCTTCTTTTCATCACCCATGATCTGGGCGTGGTGGAACGGATCGCCGACAAGGTCTGTGTGATGAAGGACGGGATGATCGTCGAGACGGGCCCGACGAAGGAGATCTTTGCCAATCCGCAGCATCCCTATACGCAAAAGCTGTTGGCCGCAGCACCGTCGGGTGCGCCGGAGCCGGTGCCGCAGAAGGCGAAAACGCTGATCGAGACGCAGAACCTGAAGGTCTGGTTTCCGATCCAGCGCGGGTTCCTCAAGCGGACGGTGGGCCATGTGAAGGCCGTCAATGACGCGACGATCACCGTGCGCGCAGGCGAGACGCTGGGCATCGTGGGCGAGAGCGGGTCCGGCAAGACGACGCTGGCGCTGGCGATCATGCGGCTGATCGGCTCGGAGGGCGGTCTGCGATTTGATGGCGAGGATGTGCATGGCTGGTCCACACGCGCGCTGCGCCGCCGCCGGGCGGATATGCAGATTGTGTTTCAGGACCCGTTCGGGAGCCTCTCCCCGCGCATGACCTGCGAGCAGATCATTGCAGAGGGGCTCGGCGTGCATGGCGACCGGGGCGACGGGCGGCCCAGGCGCGATCTGGTGGCCGAGGTGATGCGCGAGGTGGAGCTGGACCCCGCGATGATGCACCGTTATCCGCATGAGTTTTCAGGCGGGCAGAGGCAGCGGATCGCGATTGCGAGGGCAATGATCCTGCGGCCCAAGATGGTGGTGCTGGATGAGCCGACAAGCGCGCTGGATATGACGGTGCAGGTGCAGATCGTGGACCTGTTGCGCGCATTGCAGAAGAAATACGGGCTGGCCTATCTGTTCATCAGTCATGATCTGAAGGTGGTACGGGCGATGAGCCACAAGATGATCGTGATGAAGCAGGGCGATATCGTGGAGGCGGGCACGGCGCAGGATGTGTTCGAACGGCCCCGCACGGAATATACGCGGACCTTGCTGAGTGCGGCGCTGGATACGGGGCGGTGAGCGCCGCCCGTCCCCGCAGCATGACCGGATTTCTGGCCGCCACGGCGCGCTTTGCGACCGGGGAGGGATATGCGAAGGGGCTGCGCTTCCGGCCGAGGGCGTCGGACGTGATCATTTCACCTTATGCCAAATGCGGCACCACCTGGATGCAGCAGATCGTGCACGGGCTGCGCACGGGCGGCGACATGGCGTTTGCCGAGATCACGGAAGTGGTGCCGTGGATCGAACTGGCGCATGACCTGGGGATTGATCTGGAGGCCGAACAGGCGGCGGAGCCACGGGCCTTCAAGAGCCACCTGCGATGGCAGGAGGTGCCGAAAGGCGCGCGCTATATCGTCGTGTTCCGCGACCCGCTGGATGCGTTCCTGTCCTTTTTCCGGTTCATGGAGGGATGGTTCTTTGAGAGGGGGATGATTTCGGTCGAGGCATTCGGCGACTATGTGCTGAGCCGCCCGGAGGAAGACAGCTATTGGGGGCATGCGGCCTCGTGGTGGGCCGAGCGCGACCGCGAGGAGGTGATGCTCTTGAGCTATGAGCGGATGAAGCGCGATCTGCCCGGCGTGGTGGCGGATGTGGCGCGGTTCATCGGGGTGAAGGCGGATCAGGCGCGGCTGGATGTGGCGACAGAGCAGGCGGGTTTTGCCTTCATGAAGGCCCATGCCGGGCAGTTCGACGATAACCTGGTGCGCGCGGCGAGGGATGCCGCCTGTGGCCTGCCAGAGGGCGGGGCGTCGAACAAGGTGAGTGACGGCAAGGCCGGGCGCGGCCGGGCGGAGGTGAGCGATGCCTTGCGGGCACGGTTCGCCGAGCGCTGGCAGGAGAGCCTGGGCGCGCATCATGGGCTGGCGGATTACCAGGCGCTTTCCGAGGCGCTGGGCTGACCCAACCGGCAAGAGCCACGCCCGCTCCGGATTGGTAGCGGGTCAATGGCGTGCTGGCGGGGCCGTAAGAGTGGCTCAGATGGCCGAGCTGTGGCCCGCCATGCTCAGGTCATAGGCGTCAAAGCTGCGGGCGATCATCCGGGTGAGGGGCTGCGCCGCATGGGGGATATGCAGCCCTTCATCGGAGAGGTTGAGCAGGCCCGGGAAGGCGTCCGAGGTGTCCTTGAGCATCTTGCGCAGCTTGGCGACCGGGGTGCCGAATGTGTTGTGCAGCTCCTCGACCGATACGAAGAAATCGCACATCAGCGCTTCGATCATGCGGGCGCGAAGCTTGTCCTCACCGGCAAAGACATGGCCCCGTGCCGTGGAAAAGCGCCCGTCGCGGATCGCTGCGGTATGGGCGCCCGTGGCCGGTGCGTTCTGAGCATAACCCTGCGGGAAGCGCGAGATGGACGAGGCGCCGACGCCGATCAGAACCTCGGCGGTGTCGTCGGTATAGCCCTGGAAATTCCGCCGCAGCGTGCCTGCTTTCAACGCCCGGCTCAGCCCGTCCTCGGGGCGCGCGAAATGGTCGATGCCGATCGCGTCATAGCCGTCCCACATGAACAGGCGGCGGGCGGTATCAAAGAGCTCCAGCCGTTCCTCGGGGGTGGGCAGGCGATCCGAGGGGATCATCTGCTGGCGCTTGGCCATCCAGGGCACATGCGCATAGCCATAGAGCGCCACGCGGTCCGGGTTGAGCGACAGAAGTTTCTGGACGCTTTCGGTGATGCGCGCCTTGGACTGGTCGGGCAGACCGAACAGGATATCGGCGTTCAGGCTCTCGACGCCCACGGCGCGGATGTCCTCGGCCACCTTGCGGGTGATGTCGTAGCCCTGAATCCGGCCGATCGTGTTCTGAATCTCGGGGTCGAAATCCTGCACGCCGATCGAAGCGCGGGTCATGCCCGCGCGGGCCAATGCCTGCAGGCGATCCGAATCAAGTTCGCAGGGATCGATCTCGACCGAAAATTCGGTGTTATCGGCGAAGGGGGCTACATCCTTGACCGCCTCGGCCAGCGCGGTGATCATCCCGGCATCGAGCAAGGTCGGTGTGCCGCCGCCCCAGTGGAGCCGCGACAAGGTGACGCCCCGGGGCAGATGCGCCTTCAGAAGCGCAAGCTCGGATTTAAGTGTTTCCACATAGGAGGCAACCGGCGTCAGGGTCTGTGTGCCCTGGGTGCGGCAGGCGCAAAACCAGCATAAACGCCTGCAAAACGGCACATGCACGTAGAGCGAGATTTGGGCGCCTTCCGGGATCTTTGCGATCCAGGAGGCAAAAACGTCGCCTCCGACACCCGGCTTGAAATGCGGGGCGGTCGGGTAGCTGGTGTAGCGTGGCACTTTTGCGTCAAAGAGACCCAGTTTGCCCAGTTGTGCTTTTGTTGTCATGCGCATACCTTTAGGGGCGCGGACGGAAATTACTTTGACACAGATCAAGTGTCGGAAAGGGGGCGGGGATGCCTCAGGAACACGCTGAAGTCTTCTCTCGCAATTGCGGAGAGTGCCCCATCCGTCATCGTGCGGTTTGCGCGCGGTGCGAGCCTGATGAGCTCGCCGAGCTCGACATGATCAAGTATTACCGCAGCTTTGAGGCGGGTCAGACGATCATCTGGTCCGGAGATCAGATGGATTTCGTGGGCTCGGTCGTCTCCGGCATCGCGACGCTGACCCAGACGATGGAGGACGGGCGCACGCAGATGGTGGGCCTGCTGCTGCCGAGCGATTTCGTTGGCCGTCCGGGCCGGGGGGCCGCGGCCTATGACGTGGTGGCCACCTCGGATCTGGTGATGTGCTGCTTCCGCAAGGCGCCGTTCGAAGAGATGATGGGGCGCACGCCGCATATCGCCCAGCGTCTGCTGGAGATGACGCTGGACGAGCTGGACGCCGCACGGGAATGGATGCTGGTGCTGGGCCGCAAGACCGCGCGCGAGAAGATCGCGTCGCTTCTGTCGATCATCGCGCGGCGCAATGCCACGCTGAACATGCAGGGGCCGAAAGGGCAGATGGTGTTCGATCTGCCGCTGACCCGCGAGGCGATGGCCGATTATCTGGGCCTGACGCTGGAAACGGTGAGCCGCCAGGTCTCGGCGCTGAAGCGCGACGGGGTGATCGAGCTGAAGGGCAAGCGGCATGTCACCGTGCCCGATTTCGAGCGCCTGCTGGATGAGGCGGGCGACGACAGCGATGGCGGGATGCTGGCCTGACACGCTCTGAGCGCCGCGGCGCTTGAGCGGGACGCGATGGCGCGTCAAACGGAGTGGCATCGCCGCGCTGAGCCCTTGGCGGACATTGCCAGTTTTCACGATGAGAGGCCAACGTCAGGCCCCGGACTGGCGATCCTGACCTTTGATCGATTGCGCTTTATGTTGGCCAAGCACCTCCACAGACTGTTCGACGCGCTTGTGTCTGCCATATCGCCAGGCCAAGGGGGGGCCTGACGATGGCCGGGGCCTTCGGCCTGTTAACCGGCTAGGTACGCAGATCAAACGTCCGCTCCGTCCACAAACCGGATTGCTGATTACGGTCGTGCATGCGCTGGTTTAGCCCAAAAGAGGGCAAATGAAGGGGCTGCGTCGCTCAGCCGTTGCGGGCGTTTGCAAGGAAAGCGAGGCGAACCACACGCGAGATTTTCCCCGCGCGTGGCCGCCGTGCCAGGACCGTTGCCCCGGAGCGCTTTGTCAATGTGCCATCAGAACGGGCACTGTCGACGTCTCGAGCAAGTCGCGGGTGGCGCCGCCAAATACGGCCTCGCGCACCCGGCTGTGGCCATAGGCTCCCATCACGACGAGATCGGCGCCGATATCGGCCACGTGGCGGCTGAGCACGTCGGAGATACGCGGCAATGTCTTGGACAGCACCTCCACCTGCACTGTCACGCCATGACGGGCCAGATATTGCGATAAAAGCCCGCCCGGATCCGAGCGGTTGGGCCCGTGGGTCGGCGGGTCGATCACAACCACATGCACCTTGTCGGCCGCTTTCAGAAGCGGCATGGCGGCGCGGGTGGCGTTGAGCGCCTCGGCGCTTTCGTTCCAGGCGATCACCACATTGTTGAAGCGCGGCTCGGGGGCGGAACCGGCGGGCAGGATCAGCGCCGGCGTGCTGCCTTCGAAGAGCGTGGCTTCGGTGATGGTTTCCAGTTCGATCCCACGGTCCTCGCCATAGGGCTGGGGCAGAATCACCAGATCGGAGAATCGCGCCCGGGCGGCGATCAGCCGGTTAAGACTGATCAGCTGCGTCATGCCGGTTTCGATCGCCCAGAGCAGGCTCTCTCCGTCCAGTATGGCGCGGGCGGCGGCGTCGATCTCGGCCGAGAGATCCTGCGCGCGTTCGATGGAATCCTGCAGCACGATGGCAGAGGCCCCGGCGTAGTAATATCCGGTCTGGGTCTGATCGACCCCGAGACAGAGCACATCGAGATGCGCGTCATGGGTCTGCGCTGCCGCGATGGCGTGGCGCAGCGTGTCCTTCACCAGGGCGGGGTCGGTCAATACACAATAAAGGCTCGAATAGGTCATGGCGGTTCCCTTTCTCCAAGTCGGTTTGAATAGTTTATCACCGCGCGGGGCCGCCCACTTTGATCCCTGTCAATAGATGAGCGCCAAGCTGTTCTTTTAAAAGGAAAAGCCGCGAATGACTTGATATTTCGCAGTTTTATGCAGTGCCTGCGGCAAGGGCGCGCAGTCAGCAGAAACCGGGAATTCTTGATTCAGATCAAGGCAGCCCCGCGCGCGACATATCAATACAGCCTCAGTCCAGACCCCCGCGCGCGGCAATTGTGAGTCGTGCGAGGTAAAGAGACGAAGGAACGGGATATGACAAACTATATAAAGCTGATCGTGTTGGGTGTGATCGCGCTTTTTGCGCTGATTGCGGCCAATTACGCTCGCGACCTGGCCTATATGGTCAATGCGCTGACCATCGCTCTGGTGGCCGGCGTGCTGTTCGTGTGGACGCTGCGCCACACGGATGAACCGAAACCCAATGTGGACCTGTCCGGTGAATATATGGACGGGGTGATCCGCTATGGGGTGATCGCCACCGCGCTCTGGGGCGTCGTGGGCTTTCTGGTGGGCACGATCATCGCCTTCCAGCTGGCCTTTCCGGTGCTCAACTTCGAATGGGCGCAAGGCTATCTGAATTTCGGGCGGCTGCGTCCGCTGCACACATCGGCGGTGATCTTCGCCTTTGGCGGCAACGCCCTGCTCTGTACCTCGTTCTATGTCGTTCAGCGGACCTCGGCGGCGCGCCTTTGGGGCGGGAACCTCGCCTGGTTCGTTTTCTGGGGGTATCAGCTGGTGATCGTCCTGGCGGCGACGGGCTATCTGCTCGGGGCGACGCAGGGCAAGGAATATGCCGAGCCGGAATGGTATGTCGATATCTGGCTGACCATCGTCTGGCTGGCCTATCTGGCCGTCTTCGTCGGCACGCTGGTGAAGCGCAAGGAGCCGCATATCTACGTGGCCAACTGGTTCTTCCTCAGCTTCATCCTGACGGTGGCGATGCTGCACCTCTTCAACAACCTGAGCATTCCGGTTTCGATCTGGGGCTCCAAATCGGTGCAGGTCTTCAGTGGCGTGCAGGATGCGATGACGCAATGGTGGTATGGCCACAACGCGGTGGGCTTCTTCCTGACCGCGGGCTTCCTTGGCATGATGTACTACTTCGTGCCGAAGCAGGCCGAGCGGCCGGTCTTCAGCTACAAGCTCAGCATCATTCACTTCTGGGCGCTGATCTTCCTTTATATCTGGGCCGGTCCGCACCACCTGCATTATACCGCGCTGCCTGACTGGGCGTCGACGCTGGGCATGGTGTTCTCGGTGATCCTGTGGATGCCCTCCTGGGGTGGCATGATCAACGGTCTGATGACGCTTTCGGGCGCCTGGGACAAGCTGCGCACCGACCCGGTGATCCGGATGATGGTGATCTCGGTCGGGTTCTACGGCATGTCCACCTTCGAGGGTCCGATGATGTCGATCCGCGCGGTCAACTCCCTGTCGCACTATACCGACTGGACCATTGGCCACGTGCATTCCGGCGCTCTGGGCTGGAACGGCATGATCACCTTTGGCTGCCTCTACTTCCTGGTGCCGAAACTGTGGAACAAGGAACGGCTCTATAGCCTGCGCCTTGTGAGCTGGCACTTCTGGCTCGCCACGATCGGGATCGTGCTCTACGCCGCCTCGATGTGGGTGACGGGGATCATGGAAGGCCTGATGTGGCGTGAAGTGGATGCCAATGGCTTCCTCGTGAACTCCTTCGCCGACACCGTGAGTGCCAAGCTGCCGATGTACATCGTGCGGGGCCTGGGCGGCGTGCTGTTCATCACCGGCGCAATCATCATGTGCTACAACCTTTACATGACGGCCAGACGGAGCCCTGCGGTGGAAACCGACAACTCCGTTGTCCCGGCTGAATAAGAGGAGGGACAATAGAATGGCTATCCTAGACAAACACGCAGTACTGGAGAAGAACGTCACATTGCTGGCAATCTTCGCCTTCCTGGTGGTGACCATCGGCGGCATCGTGCAGATCGCACCGCTCTTCTACCTGGAAAACACCATCGAGGATGTGGAGGGCATGCGCCCCTACACCCCGCTGGAGCTTGCCGGGCGCGATATCTACATCCGGGAGGGCTGCTATGTCTGCCACTCCCAGATGATCCGCCCGATGCGCGACGAGGTGGAGCGCTATGGCCACTACAGCCTTGCCGCTGAAAGCCAGTATGATCATCCGTTCCAGTGGGGCTCCAAGCGGACCGGGCCGGACCTGGCCCGCGTCGGTGGGCGCTATTCGGACGAATGGCATGTGGACCATTTGCGCAACCCGCAATCGGTGGTGCCGGAATCGGTGATGCCCAAATACGGCTATCTCGAACGCCGGATGATCGACGGGAAGTACATCGCGGACTCGCTGAAGACCCATCGCTTTGTGGGCGTGCCCTATACCGAAGAGATGATCGAGAACGCGCAGGCCGACTTTGCCGTGCAGATCGACCCTTTCGGTGACACGGACGGGCTCGTGGAGCGCTATGGCGAGAAGGTCAACATCCGCAATTTCGACGGCAATGACGGAATTTCGGAGGCCGATGCGCTGATCGCCTATCTGCAGATGCTGGGCACGCTGGTCGATTTCTCGACCTTCACGCCCGTGGCCAGCCGGTAAGGGAGGAGGACCGATGGAAACCTATTCCCTGCTGCGCGAATTCGCAGATAGCTGGATGCTCCTGGCGCTGTTCGTCTTCTTCGTGGCCATGGTGATCTGGGTCTTCAGACCCGGATCCACCAAGACCTATGAGAACCCGGCGAACATCCCCTTCCGGCATGAAGACAAGCCTGCGCCCGTGCGCAGCGCCGACGCCAAGGAGGCGTAAGACGATGGCAAACGAAAAGAAGACAAACAAGGACGGGTACTCGACCACCGGGCATGAGTGGGACGGTATCGAAGAGTGGAACAACCCTTTGCCGCGCTGGTGGCTGTGGATCTTCTACGCCTGTATCGCCTGGGGGATCTGGTATGTGATCGCTTACCCGGCCTGGCCGATGCTGAGCGGGGCGACCGAAGGCTACAAGGGCTGGTCGACGCGCGCCAATGTGGCCGCCGAGATCGCCGAGGCCGAGGCCGCCAATGCCGAGATCAACGCCAAGCTGGCCGCGACCGAGCTGACCGAGATCAGCGCAGACCCGGAGCTGCAGGGCTATGCCTCTTCGGCCGGGGCCGCCGTGTTCCGCACCTGGTGTGCGCAATGCCACGGCTCGGGCGCTGCCGGCGCCAAGGGCTATCCGAACCTGCTGGACAATGACTGGCTCTGGGGCGGCACGATCGAGGATATTCATACCACGATCAGCCACGGCATCCGCAATGAAGAGGATGACGATGCACGCTATTCCGAGATGCCGGTCTTTGGTGAAATCCTGGAGGCGGAAGAGATCGATCAGGTGGTCAACTACGTGATGTCGCTCTCGGGTGAGCCGGTGGATGCCGAGAAAGCCAAGGCGGGCGAGACCGTCTTTGCCGACAATTGCGCGGCCTGCCACATGGAGGACGGCACCGGGGACATCTATCAGGGTGCACCCAACCTGGCCGATGCGATCTGGCTCTATGGCGGGGATTACGACACGCTCGTGGAAACCGTGACCTACAGCCGCTACGGGGTGATGCCGCCCTGGACCGAGCGCCTGTCGGAGGCCGAGCTGCGCGCTGTGGCGGCCTATGTCCACCAACTGGGCGGCGGCGAATAAGCCCCGCCTGACAAAGACACCCGCCTGCAGTCCCTTGCGGGCGGGTCAGCACCGGTCCCGCTGATCTGTTCGCGCGTTTCCAGGGTGGACCGGTGCACCTTTTCGGGCACCGAAAACCGCATCTTTCCGACTGCGTCACGGCCTTTGGCTATCGTTTTTTAAGCTAATTTTAGTAAACGTCGTTCATCTCTACTCAGCGTGTCAAAACTCTTAAAAGGAGCAATGCGGTGAGTTCTGGAGAAAGGGAGCGGCCGGACCCGGCCCGATCAGAGGCGATTGCCAAGACAGCGCAGGTATTTGGCGAATTGAAAGAGGCGGTGATCCTCGCCGATACCGACAGGCGTATCACCTGGGTGAACCAGGCGTTTACCGAGTTGATGGGGTATACGCTTGATGATCTGCGAGGGCGCAAGACCGAGATCCTCTATGATCGCACCCGCGATAACGCACAGATTGGCCGCACCCGCCATTACACCAGCCGTGCCCCGGTAAAGCCCGATTACATGGTCAATTACCGCCACAAGGCGGGCCGCCTGATCCGAAGCGAGACGATTGGCTGGGCGGTGCGGGACAAGGCCGGTGAGGTGATCGGATTTGCCGCGCTGATCCGCGATATGGATGAGCTGCTTGATCTGCATGATGTGATGTCGCGGCTTTACGATGTGTCGTCCAGCCAGGACATGAGCGGGCAGGAAAAAATCCATGCGATCATGCGGATCGGCTGTGAGTATTTCCGCCTGCCCACAGCGATGGTCACGCAGGTGCAAGGTGGGCAATGCACTGTTTTACATGCTCAATCCACGATTGTGGATCTGTCGGCAGGGATGCAGTTCGCCCTGTCCGACATGTTTTGCGGGCTCGCGCTGAGCGAGGATGGGCCGTTAACCATTGCCGACGCGCATCGTGGCGGTTTTCCGGCATTGGGCTGTATCGCGGGGCTGAACCAGCGGTGTTATATCGGCATTCCGCTGACGGTGGACAAAGAGCGGTTCGGGACGCTGAGTTTTTCAAGCCCGATCGCGCGCTCGGCCTTCAGCGCCGAGGAGGTGGACCTGATCAAGCTCTTTGCTGCCTGGGTCGCGCAGGAGATCGCCATCACCCGGGCCTGTGAGGAACTGAGCCGGGCCGCCTCGACCGACTGGCTGACCAGGGCGGCCTCGCGGCGGCAGTTTCAGCCCGATCTGGAAGCAGCGCTGGTGGAATATTGCACCAGCGGGCGGCAGGCGAGCCTGCTGATGATCGACATTGATCATTTCAAACAGATCAATGACCGGTTCGGCCATGCTGCCGGAGATATGGCGCTGCGCGAACTGGCGGAGCGTCTGCGCAGGCTGCTGCCCTTCGGGGGCAGGCTCTATCGGATCGGCGGAGAGGAGTTTGCCTGTCTGCTGCCCGACCACGCGGTTGGCGAGGCGCGAGAGCTGGCTTTGCAGATGCGGGAGGCGGTGGCCCGGATGCGGCTGCATCAGCCCGGGGGCGACCTGCGGTTTACCGTCAGCCTTGGCATCGCCGCGCTGCACCGGGGGCTGACGGTGCCGGATGCGTGGCTGTCCGAGGCCGATGCCGCACTTTACGCCGCAAAGACGGCGGGAAGGAACCGGGTGGCCTGTGCCGGAACGGACCAGGTGCGCGACATGTTCGGGCCGGGCCGGACCTCGGCCTCCCGTCGGCTGAAACTGGTCGGCACGCGCGGCGCCTAGGGCCGCACGTGCCTGCCGCATCAGCGGCGCGGAGGCAGGGGATCGGGCGGGAGAGCGGCCCATCTGCGTCCGCGCCAGGGCCAGCGGCGCGTCGCGCGGCGCGCCGGGTGGCCCAGATAGGCATCGACCAGGTCAGGATCAATCACGGCGCCGCGCGGTCAGATGCGCCTCCATCTCGGCATTGCGGCGGTTATCGAACCGTTCGCTAGGGGCCCAGTGCGAATGATTGTCCCGCTGCTCCGACGGTGTGTTCCGCGTCGCAGTCATGAAAGAATTTGCGAAGATGTTCAGCATGGTCCGTCCTTTCCGTATCTCGTTTTACTCATTTGAATATGGATTGAACCCTGCCATAATGCGACTCAGGAAGTTTTCTAATATGTAAGGAAAAATTACATAATGGATTGGCTGACCATGCCCCCGCTGACCGCGCTGCGCGCCTTTTCGGCGCTGGCCGAGACGGGCTCTGCCGTGGCGGCGGGGGCGCGGCTGAATGTCAGCCACGCGGCGATCAGCCAGCAGATCAAGGCGCTGGAGGCGCATATGGGGCTGAAGCTCGTGGACCGGTCCGGGCGGCAGTTGCAGCTTTCGCCGGAGGGGACGCATCTGGCCGAGGCGCTGAAGCTTGGCTTCGGGGCGATTGCGCGCGCGGTGGAGGAGTTGACCACGGCCGATGCGGACCGGCCGCTGCAGATCACCACCACGCCGGGATTTGCGGCGCAATGGCTGATGCCGCGCATGCTGGACTTTCGGCACCGGCACCCGGATGTGGATGTCATGATCAACCCGACGCCCGAACGCGTTCCGCTGGAGCCGGGGGGGATCGACATTGCCATCCGCTATGGCACGGGCGACTGGTCCGGGGTCGATGTGAGCCCGCTTTTCATTTCGCCGCTGGTGGTGGTGGCGGCCCCGGCGCTGATCGATGGCCGCGACATCCGAGAGCCTGCGGACCTGCTGGATCTTCCCTGGGTGCAGGAGTTCGGGACTTCTGAATCAACCGACTGGCTGCGGCGGCGCGGGTTGAGCGGCGTGCGCGCGGGGGCGATGATGCAGGTGCCGGGCAATCTGCTTCTTGAAGGGGTGCGTCAGGGGCAGGGGGTGTCGCTGACGGTGTTGCACTGGGTGGAGGATGACATTCGGGCCGGGCGGCTCCGGCTGCTTTTCGAGGAACCGGAGGAAACGGGCTATTTCATCGTCACCCGCCCCGGTCCGTTGCGGCCCAAGGCCCGGGCCTTTGCGAACTGGCTGCGCCGCTGCGCGACGGCACGCGACGAATAACCTCAATGCAAAAGTCAGAAATTGACTCATATCAAAGCTGCACCCCGGCAATCCTGCCAAAAGGGCGCTGATCTTGATCAAGTTATCCGGAGTTTTTTACCTGTGGCAAATGCAGAGCCATCGTCGCCGCCGAGCCTTTATGCGGCCCGTGAACCCGTTTTTCCCAAGAAGGTCAGCGGCAAATTCCGTAACCTGAAATGGGTCATCATGATTGTGACCCTGGGGATTTACTATCTGACCCCATGGATTCGCTGGGACCGGGGGCCCAACCTGCCGGATCAGGCGGTGCTGGTGGATCTGGCGAACCGGCGGTTCTTTTTCTTCTGGATCGAGATCTGGCCGCATGAGTTCTATTTCATTGCCGGGCTTCTGGTGATGGCGGGTCTGGGGCTGTTTCTGTTTACCTCGGCGCTGGGGCGGGTGTGGTGTGGATATGCCTGCCCGCAGACGGTGTGGACGGACCTCTTTATCCTCGTGGAACGCTGGATCGAGGGCGACCGCAACGCGCGTCTGCGCCTGCACCGGCAGAAGAAATGGGATGTGCGCAAGGCGCGGATCCGGCTGACGAAATATATCGTGTGGATCCTGATCGCGGCGGCCACCGGGGGGGCGTGGGTGTTCTATTTCGCAGATGCGCCGACGCTTCTGGTCGATCTGTTCACGCTGAATGCGCATCCGATTGCCTACACGACGGTGGGGATTCTGACGGCGACGACCTTTTTCTTCGGCGGTGTGGCGCGCGAGCAGGTCTGCATCTATGCCTGCCCCTGGCCCCGTATTCAGGCGGCAATGATCGACGAGGACACGCTGATCGTCGGCTACCGCGAATGGCGGGGCGAGCCGCGCAAGCATTCGGAAGAGGTGAAGGCGGGTGCGGAGCAGGGCGATTGCATCGACTGCATGGCCTGCGTCAATGTCTGCCCGGTGGGGATCGACATCCGCGACGGTCAGCAGCTGGAATGTATCACCTGCGCGCTGTGTATTGATGCCTGTGACGACATCATGGAAAAGATCGGCAAGCCGCGCGGGCTGATCGACTATATGGCGCTGACCGATGAGACGCTGGAGCGGGAGGGCAAGCCGCCCAAGCCGATCATCAAGCATATCCTGCGGCCGCGCACGATCATGTATACATCGCTGTGGTCGCTGGTGGGCGTTCTGCTGGTCTTTGCGCTGTTCATCCGCGCCGATATCGAGATGACCGTCGCACCCGTGCGCAACCCGACCTATGTCGTGCTGTCCGACGGGTCGATCCGCAACACCTATGAGGTGCGCCTGCTGAACAAGCATGGCGAGGACCGGCCGTTCCGCCTGTCGGTCAAGGGCGATCCGGCGATCCGGCTGCAACTGGAAGGCACGCCCTATGATACGGTGGACGTGCCTGCCGACACCACGAAGCTGCAACGGGTTTACCTGGTGGCGGCCCCGGGGGCAGCGGCGGCACAGGTCGAGCGGACCGATGTGCGGCTCTGGGTCGAGGATATCTCGAACGGCGAGCGCGCTTATAAGGACACCATTTTCAACGGGGTGGAATGATGATGACCAAGACGGAAAAACAGATCACGGGGCGCCATGTCTTTATTGGCTTTGCGGCGGCCTTTTCGGTGATCATCGCGGTCAACCTGCTTCTGGCCTTTTCGGCGGTAAAGACCTTTCCGGGGCTGGAGGTGAAGAACTCTTATGTTGCGAGCCAGCAATTTGACGAACGCCGCGATGCGCAGCTTGCCCTGGGCTGGACGGTGGAGGCGCATCACAAGGACGGGCTGCTGACGCTGTCCATTACCGATGCAAGCGGTCAGCCGGTGAAAGCGGCGAAACTGCATGCGGTGCTGGGCCGTGCGACCCATGTGAAGGAAGACAGCGAGCCTGTGTTCTATTTCGATGGGCAGGTCTATTCGGCCCCGGTCGAGCTGGGCGGGGGCAACTGGAATATCCGCATGGTGGCGCTGGCCGAAGACGGCACTGAGTTTCGTCAGCGCGTCGTGCTGATCAAGGACTGACGCGTATGACCGCGACGATGCGCCCTCCCTCTGCGTCGGCCTGTCCGGCCTGCGTGGCCGCCCCGGCGGCAGAAGCGCTGGCCGAGAGCGCGGCGCCAACGGAGGCGCAGATTGCCCTGTCGCTGCCGACGATCCATTGCGCGGCCTGTATCTCGAAGGTGGAAAAGGGGCTTGCCGCGCATCCCGGCGTGCGTTCGGCGCGGGTGAACCTGACCCTGAAACGCGCCAGTATCGAGGCCGAACCGGACGTGACCGCGCAGGAGATGGCCGAGTATGTCGAGAGCCTGGGCTATGAGGCGCATGAGCTGGACGCGGGGACTCTGAACGCGACGGCCACCGACAAGGCCGGGCGCGATTTGCTGATGCGGCTGGCGGTGGCGGGCTTTGCCAGCATGAACGTGATGCTGCTGTCGGTCTCGGTCTGGTCCGGGGCGGAGGCGGCGACGCGCGACATGTTCCACTGGATTTCCGCGGCGATTGCCCTGCCGACCATTGCCTTTTCCGGTCAGCCGTTCTTCCGCAATGCCTGGGGGGCGCTGCGGCAGGCGCGGCTGAACATGGATGTGCCGATCACGCTGGCCATTCTGCTGGCGGTGGTGACATCGCTGTGGGAGACCGCGCTGAGCGGGGAACATGCCTATTTCGATGCGGCGCTGACGCTGACCTTCTTCCTGCTGGCGGGGCGGTACCTGGATCATCGCACGCGCGCGATTGCGCGTTCAGCCGCGGAAGAGCTGACGGCGCTGGAAGTGCCGCGCGCCCTGCGGGTGAACGGGGGCATCGAAGAACAGGTGAACGTGGCCGAGCTGGCCGTGGGCGACCGCGTGCTGGTGCGTCCGGGCGGGCGGATGCCAGTGGATGGTGTGATCATCGAGGGCATGTCCGAGCTGGACCGGTCGCTGCTGACCGGAGAGACGCTGCCGGTGCTGGCGCAGCCGGGGCAGGAGGTATCGGCAGGGGAGGTGAACCTGACCGGGCCGCTGACGGTTCAGGCGCGCGCGGTGGGGCGCGACACCTCGCTGCATCAGATGGCGGATCTGGTGGCCATCGCGGAAAGCGGCCGTTCGCGCTATACCTCGCTTGCTGACAAGGCGGCGAAGCTTTATGCGCCCGGCGTGCATATCCTGTCGGCGCTGGCCTTTGTGGGCTGGTATCTCTACACGTTCGACCTTCGCACGGCGCTGAATATCGCGGCGGCGGTGCTGATCATCACCTGCCCCTGTGCGCTGGGTCTGGCGGTGCCGGCGGTGACCACGGCGGCGAGCGGGCGGCTCTTTCGCCGCGGCATGCTGATCAAGCACGAAACCGCACTGGAGCGGCTGGCAGAGGTCGATGCGGTGGTGTTTGACAAGACCGGGACACTGACCTCGGGCGCGCCGGAGCTGGAGCATCCCGGCACATATCCCAAACAGCCGATGCGCGTGGCCTATGCGCTGGCGCAAGGGTCGTCGCATCCGCTGGCGCGGGCCCTGGCGCGGGCGGCAGAGGCGAGGGGGCTGACCCCCGCGCGGGTGAGCGAGATCACGGAGGTGCCGGGCTATGGCGCCAAGGGCATGTGGAACGGGCAGGAGGTGCGGCTGGGCCGGGCAAGCTGGACCGGGGCCACTCCGGGCGCGCAGACGGCGGCGCATCTGAGCATCGAGGGACAGGCGCCGGTGAGCTTCACCTTCGTGGATCAGCTGCGCGACGGGGCCGAGGAGGCCGTGGCCGCGTTGCAGGCGGCGGGCAAGAAAACCTATCTGATGTCGGGCGATACGACCCCTGCCGTGGAGGCGCTGGCCAAGCGGCTGGGGATCACGCATTGGATGGCCGAGGCGCTGCCTGCGGACAAATCCGCGCGCATTCAGGCGCTGACCGAAGAGGGCGCGCGGGTGCTGATGGTGGGTGACGGGCTCAATGACACCGCGGCACTGGCGGCGGCGCATGTGTCGATCTCGCCTGCGAGCGCGCTGGATGCGGCGCGGGTGGCGAGCGATATCGTGCTTCTGGGCGGGGACCTCAGCCCGATTTCCGAAGCCTGCGACACCGCCCGGAGCGCGACACGGCGCATTCGCGAGAATTTCCGGATCGCCACGGTCTATAACGTCATCGCGGTGCCGCTGGCGGTGGCGGGGCTCTGCTCGCCGCTGATCGCGGCCTTGGCGATGTCGGCCTCTTCGATTACCGTGTCCCTGAACGCGCTGCGCCTGAGGTAGAGATGAACGTCCTGGCTTATCTGATCCCGATTTCGCTGTTTCTGGGTACGGTGGGGCTGATTGCCTTTGTCTATACGGTGCGCTCGAACCAGTATGACGACCCGGAGGGCGACGCGCGGCGTATTCTCAACACCGATTACGACGACAAGCCGAAACGCTGAAGGTGATGGCCCCGGATCAGGTCGGGGGCGGGATCAGCCTGGCCCGATGGTAAAGCAGGTGACCTGCTTGGCCTGAAGGCGGCGGCAGGCGAGATCGGCGCTTTCCTGGGTCATGCCCATGAAATTCGCATCAAACCCGCCCTTGCGTTTGACCACTTTGCGCAGGGATCCGTCGAGCGTGCTCATTTCATTGAGCGCCACGGTCAGCAGCACCTTGCGGGCTTTGTATTCGGAGGGATAGCGGCCCACATTGATGCCCCAATAGCGCCCGCCGGAGGTGGAGATGCGGGTGACAACCTCCTGCACCGGGTCGGGAGCGGGCTCTCTGACGGCGGCCAGCACGGCCTCATCCACCGCGGATTTCTCAACAGAGGCGGCGGGGGAGGCAGAGGCCAGCACGAGGTCTTTCGGGCGGGCTGCGGGTTTGGCTGTGGGCTGGGCCTGCTGGCTGGCGGCAAGCGCCACCTGTTGCGCGGCCAGCACGGCCTTGTCGATATCGTCTTTCTCGGCAAGCGCCACGGGCTGGGGTTCGGCGCCGGGGCGCAGTTGCGGGCGCAGGCTGGTCTTGACGGCGGCAGCCGAGGCGAGGCGGACGGTTTTGCCGTAATGCCCGTCAGGTGCCTTTTCGGCGGGGGCGGCGCTGGCTATGGCGGTAGTGCCGCCCTGGATCTTGCCCATATAGGCCGGTTTCTGGGGCTTGTGCAGCGCCACCCGGCGCGGCGCACGTTTGAAGCCCAGGTCCAGCAGTTCGGCCACCTTGGCGTTGCGCGAGGCGGTGGAGCGGCCCCCGAAGACGGTGGCGATGATACGCTCGCCATTGCGCTCGGCGCTGGCGGTCAGGTTGAAGCCGGCCGCACGGGTATAGCCCGTTTTGATGCCATCAGCGCCCTTGTAGCTTTTCAGAAGGCGCGCGTTGGTGTGCGACACCGTGCGCACGCCCGCATCGGCGGTCAGCCGCGAGAAGAGGTTGTAATATTCCGGGTAGTCATAAAACAAATGCCGCCCGAGAACGGTCATGTCGCGGGCGGTCGAGAGGTGGCCACTTTCGGTCAGGCCATGGGCGTTCTTGAAGGTGGTGCGGGTCATGCCCATCGCCTTGGCGGTGCGGTTCATCCGGCGGGCGAATTTGGCTTCGGAGCCTTCAACGGCCTCGGCGATGGCGGTCGCGGCGTCATTGGCCGATTTGATGGCGGCCCCGCGGATCAGGTAGCGCAGCCTGATCTGCTGGCCCGCCTTGAGCCCCAGCTTGGAGGGCGGCTCGGACGCGGCATGTTTGGAAATGCGCACCTGCGTGTCGAGAGAGATCTCGCCGTTCTCGATGGCCTCGAACACCACGTAGAGCGTCATCATCTTGGTGAGCGAGGCGGGGTGAAGCCGGGTATCCGCGTTACGCGCGTGCAGCACCTTGCCGCTGCGCGCATCCATCACCAACGCCGCATAGGGGGCCGCCGCCGCGCTCAGCGGGACGATCACCACCATCCAGATCGTTGCAAGTATGACCAATCCCAGCCGGATTGGCGTCCTGCTCCGCGTTCTCATGGAACCACTCTTTTTCTGCCTCGTGCCGCCGGTTTTCCGGCTGGCTTGTGTTTTATGATTACGCAAAGCCTAGCATAGGCGGCATTTTCTTTAAAGTGTTCATAGTGAAAAGCTTTTCAAAAATTTCGCGGGCGCGGCACCCACATCTTGTGGGTGGTGCAGAATGGCCACCAAGAGAGGCGAATGTGGCGAGAATGTGGCGAAGATCGGGCAGCAAAATGGCCCGTGACATTGCGGCCACGGGCCCCTGATTTGCCCGTTTGGTCCGTGCCGGAGTGCGACGCGCGGCGTGCGCTCAGCGGGAGGGGCGTATCGCGCGGCCGATCTCGGCCAGATGCTTGTCCCATGTCCCGCAGCACCCGCCCCAGATGTCGATATCGGGATAGCGCCGCGCCAGAGCGCCCAGTTGCTGGCCCAGTTCCACCGGATCGCCCTCTTCCAGATGGTCGAGCTTGCACAGCGCGATCTTGTCCATCATCGCGGCATTCGGCCGGATGCTTCGGATGCGACGGGTCCAGTCGCCATCCTCGAGCGCGGGGTCGAATTCGAGCGGGTGAGAGCAGTTGATGCCATAGCCCATCGGACGGGCGGCCCCGGCCTCGGCATCGGTTGCTTCAATCGCCTCCCGCAGGCTTGGCCCCGAGCGCAGACGGTGGTCACTGGTCAGTGTGAAGGAGACCACCAGCGGCAGGCCGATGCGGGCCGCCGCCCGGCATACGCCCACGGCTTCGGGCACGTTGTTGAACGTGGCGGCCCAGGCCATGTCCACCTCCAACGCCTTGAGCGTGTGCAGTTGCACCGAGTGATACGCCTCCGCCTCCTCGGCGGTGATCGTCTTGTTCAGGGCGTAGGCATCGCCGCGCGGGCCGACATTGCCGCCGATCCTGATTTCGCCGATCCGGTCCTGATAGGGGCGGGCCACGTCCCTCAGAAAGTCGATGCACCGGGCCTGCATGTCGGCCAGCCCCTGATCGGAATAGCCCAGCAGCCTGCCCCAATCGGGGCTGGCGCGATAGTCCAGCCCGCACACCAACGCCGCGTGGCCGCTTTCGGCCACCACATCGAGATATTGCGCATACATGGCCTGCAGCGCGGCGGTGGCATCTGGGTCTTTGAGCAGCTCGAACACGGCAAAATGCGGGAATTCAAAGCCGTGGCGATACATGATCTCGGTCTCGGTCCCGCCTTCACAGAGATAGCGTTGCGTGCCGCTGCCATCGGTAAAATCAAGTGACATCTGGATATCTCCTCATTCCGAACCATTGAAAATCTGGGCTTCGAAGGCTTGCTCTGAGGATGGGCGGGCATGGTTATGCTGGCTAGTGAACCAATGGTACACTGGCTGTGTGGCCCGAAACTATGTATGGTTTCATAGGGTTGTGACGCTGGCACGACACAGGGTTTGCGCGCGGTATGCGCAGGGCTTTGCCGCTGGTACAGTGAGCGTAAGCGAGACCGGGGAGATCGCGACATGACATTTCTGAAACCGCGCAGCACCGAAACCAACCGCGACAAGTTGATGACCGTGGCAGAACTGGCCATTCTGGAGAAGGGATATGCCGCCACCTCGATCGAGGAGGTGATCGCCGAGGTGGGCATCACCAAGAGCGGTTTCTTCTACCATTTCCGGGACAAGAGCGAACTGGTGAAGGCCATTCTGGAACGTCATCTGATCGCCGAGGATGCGTGGTTTGAAAGCATGTTTTCCCGTGCGCGAGAGTTGAGCGATGACCCGTTGCAGGAATACCTGATTTTCCTGCGGCTGCTGCGCGAAAGCATGGAGAGCCTTCCCGATGTGCATCCCGGCTGCCTGATCGCGGCCACCTGTTTTCAGGAGAGGCTGTTCGAACGCGACGTGCATGAGCTGGCCGACGCCGCCCTGCGCAAATGGCGCGAGCAGTTTCATACCCGTCTGACAAAGATCGCGGAGATTTATCCGCCAAAGGTCGAGGTCGATCTGGTGGCGCTCGCGGATATGGTGACGGTGCTCACCGATGGCGGGATCATCCTGTCAAAGACCTTCCGCGAGAAAGAGGTGCTGCCCCGGCAGATCGAGCTTTACCGGCAGTTCATCAAGTCGATCTTTCTGAGCCCGCAGCCGCGCGGCACGCACTGAGAAGGGCTGACACAGAAAAAGGGCGGCCCGCAAAGGCCGCCCCTCTTGTTGTTGCCTACCGAGATCAGTTCAGCGCGGCATCCGTGATCGCATGGGTCCAGGCGGCTGCGCCCGGATCGGCGGTGATCACCGGGTCAGAGCCACCTGACAGAAGGCTGTCCACCGTGCGCTGGAAATCCGCCGGGTCGAGCGCGCCGTTGGAACCTGCGGTGAGCTTGGCGATCTCGCCCATCATCCGCTTCTGATGCTCTTCGGTCTGGGCACCGGTCGCGTCATTGTCGAGCACGATCATCGCGGCGTCATCCGGGTTCTCCTCGGCCCATTTCCAGCCTTTCATCGAGGCACGCACGAAGCGGGTCATCTTGTCGACGAAGGCCGGGTCGTTCAGGTTGTCCTCAAGCACATACATGCCGTCCTCAAGCGTGGCGACGCCCTGATCCTCGTATTTGAACACGACGAGATCTTCGGGGGTCAGGCCTGCGTCGATGATCTGCCAGTATTCGTTATAGGTCATGGTCGACACACAGGCCGCCTGACCTTGCAGGATCGGATCGACGTTGAAGCCTTGCTTGAGCACGGTCACGCCGTCCTCACCGCCCTCGGTGGGGATGCCAAGCTGGCTCATCCAGCTCAGGAACGGGTATTCATTGCCGAAGAACCAGACGCCCAGCGTCTTGCCGCGGAAATCCTCGGGGCTTTCGATCCCGGCATCCTTGCGGCAGGTCAGCATCATGCCTGAGCTTTTGAAGGGCTGGGCGATGTTCACCAGAGGCAGGCCCTTCTCGCGGCTGGCCAGTGCTGAGGGCATCCAGTCCAGCACCACATCGGCGCCGCCACCGGCAATCACCTGTGCGGGGGCGATATCCGGACCACCGGGTTTGATGGTGACGTTCAGGCCTTCCTCTTCGTAAAAGCCCTGATCCTGCGCCACGTAATAGCCCGCGAATTGCGCCTGCGTGACCCATTTGAGTTGCAGCGTCACATCGTCAGCGGCCTGCGCCACCGTGCCCCAGAGCGCGGCTGTGGCCAGGCCCAGCGTGGTTGTAAACTTGTTCATTGGTCGTTCTCCCTGTTTGGTTTTGTTGTGGGTTAGGTTCGGCCCCGTTGTGATGGGTGCCAGAATGTCATGGCTTTCTCGGCCAATGCAACCGCGCCGTAAAAGCCGGAGCCTGCCAGGGCGGCAACGACGATCTCGGCCCAGACCAGATCCATCGCCAGTTGCCCCACGGAGGTGGAAATCCGAAAGCCCATGCCCTGGATGGGCGAGCCGAAGAATTCGGCCACGATCGCCCCGATCAGCGCCAGCGTTGTGGCGATTTTCAAGCCGTTGAAGATGAAGGGCATGGCGGCAGGCAGGCGCAGTTTCAGAAGGGTCTTCCAATAGCCAGCGGCATAGGTGCGCATCAGGTCGCGCTGCATGGCGTCCGTGTCCTGCAGGCCCTGCACGGTGTTCACCAGCATCGGAAAGAACACCATGACCACCACCACTGCGGCCTTCGATTGCCAGTCGAAGCCGAACCACATGACTAGGATGGGCGCCATGCCGATGATCGGCAGGGCGGCGACAAAATTGCCCACCGGCAGCAACCCGCGCTGCAGAAAGGGGAAGCGGTCCACGGCGATGGCCGTGAGGAACGCGGCACCGCAGCCCAGGATATAGCCCGTCAAGGCGCCCTTGATGGCGGTTTGTACAAAATCCTGCCAGAGAATATGCGTGGAGGCCGCGAAACGCGTGGCGATCATGCTGGGCGGCGGCAGCAGGACCGGAGCAATCTCAAGCCCCCGCACGACGCATTCCCAGATGAGGATGACCGTCACGCCGAAGATGACAGGCACGGCCAGCCGCGTGACGCGGGTTTTGGGGCCTGCCGCCAGATAGGTGTTGAGTGCCCATCCAAGCGCCCAGATGGCGAGCCCTGCGATCAGCCAGCCCATCACGCCATCCCCATGCGTTTGAGGGTGACCCGCTGCAAGAGGCCGATGAGCCCGACCAGCAGGGCGGCCAGCGTCGCGGCCATGATGAGCGCGCTCCAGATCTGGATCGTCTGGCCATAATAGCTGCCTGCCAAGAGCCGCGCGCCAAGCCCCGCGACAGCGCCCGTGGGCAGCTCTCCGACGATGGCGCCCACCAGGCTCGCCGCCATGGCGATCTTGAGCGAGGTAAAGAGATAGGGCATCGACGACGGCAGGCGCAGCTTCCAGAACATCTGCGACGGCGAGGCGTTCCAGGTGTGCATCTGGTCAAGCTGCATCACTCCGGGGCTGCGCAGACCCTTGACCATGCCGACGACCACGGGGAAGAAGCTGAGATACATCGAGATCATCGCCTTGGGCAGCAGCCCCGAAATGCCCACCGCATTGAGCACCACAATGATCATCGGCGCAATGGCCAGGATCGGGATCGTCTGGCTGGCGATGACCCAGGGCATGACGGACATGTCCATCGTGCGGTTATAGACAATCCCCACCGCCAGCGCGACGCCAAGCGCCGTGCCCAGCAAAAAACCAAGAGCTGTAGAGCTGAACGTGACCCAGGAGTGATAGATCAGCGACCGCTTGGAAAAGGCGCGGCCTGCCAGCACCATCCCGCCCGTGGTTTTCCAGATCTCCGCGCCAACCTGATGCGGCGCGGGCAGCTTGGGCTTGTCCTGGCTCCAGGTGTCGGCCACCAATTCGGAAAAGCCGAGGCTCACCCCCGCCCGCTGGGCCTTGTCCTTGGCCCAGGGCGCATTGAGAGCCACGGCTGCGGCGTACCAGATCACGAAAATCGCGGCGACAACGGTGAGAATGGGCAGGATGTTTTTCATCTCGCGCCGCCCCCTGCTTTCATTGTTCCCCAAATACTCAATCGACAGTGCAAATTTGAACGCAGTTTTTTGAGTATTTTAAGAACAATGAAAGGATTGGCTGCTCTTTTATCCCTGCGGTACAGGCTGGAGAGCCGATGACCGTGAACGATGAAAGTCCTCCGCCCCGTCACAGGGGTGGAGGCAATCGCGAAACCGGCCGCAAGGGCGGGTGAGCAGGCCACGGGCTCAGACGTCATCGCCATGCCCCGCGCGCAGGCCATCGCGGACGCGGTGGGCGATTTCGATGAACTCGGGCGTGTCGCGGATTTCCAGCGGGCGCTCGCGCGGCAGGGGGCTTTCGATCACGTCCGTGATGCGGCCCGGGCGCGGCGACATGACGACGATCTTGGTCGACAGATACACCGCCTCGGGGATCGAATGGGTGACGAAGCCGATGGTCTTGTGGGTGGTGTCCCACAGATGCAGAAGCTGTTCGTTGAGGTGGTCGCGCACGATCTCGTCCAGCGCGCCGAAGGGTTCGTCCATCAGCAGGATATCGGCATCGAAGGCCAGCGCGCGGGCGATGGAGGCGCGTTGCTGCATTCCTCCTGACAGCTGCCAGGGGAATTTCTTCTCGAACCCGGCGAGGTCCACCAGTTCCAGCACCCGGGCGACACGCTCATCCTGATCGGATTTGGCATAGCCCATGATCTCCAGCGGCAGGCGGATATTGCCGCCGATGGTGCGCCACGGATACAGGCCCGCCGCCTGGAAAACATAGCCATAGGCGCGCTTGCGGCGGGCCTCTTCGGCGGACATGCCGTTGACGGTGATCGTGCCCGCCGTGGGATGCTCCAGATCGGCCACGCAGCGCAGGAAGGTCGTCTTGCCACAGCCCGAGGGGCCGATGAAACTCACGAAATCGCCCTTGTGCACGTCAAGATTGACGTCCTTCAGGGCATGCACCGGGCCATCGTTGGTCTGGAAGGTCAGTGAGAGGTTATTCGCACTGATGATTGTGTCTGTGCCCAAACTCAAATCCCCGCCGGAATGTTCAGAGGATCACGTTCGATCATCTTCGGTGCGGTCAGCGCCTTCCACTTCGACAAAGCCTCATGCGCCGAGGGGAAAGGCGGGCGCGGGACGAAGCGGCCACGGCCGGGCTGCGGTTGCGAGTTCTGTCCCCAGGACCAGATGACTTCACCGCGCGAGAGCGTGTGGCGGGCATTGGCGGTCACCTCAAAGCCCTCGAACACGTTATAGTCGAGGATCGAATGGTGGTTGGCCGCAGAGATGGTCTTGGAAATCTTCGGGTCCCACACCACGATATCGGCATCGGCCCCTTCGACGATCGCCCCTTTCTTGGGGTAGATGTTGAGGATCTTGGCGATGTTGGTGGAGGTCACGGCGACAAACTCGTTCGGCGTGAGCCGGCCGGTCTCAACCCCATAGGTCCAGAGCGTCGGCATGCGTTCCTCCAGCCCGTTGGAGCCGTTGGGGATGATGCGGAAGTCATTGCGGCCGGCGCGTTTCTGCTCGGTGTTGAAGGCGGCGTGATCGGTGGCGACGACTTGCAGCGAGCCCGCTTGCAGACCGGCCCAGAGCGAATCCTGATGATCCTTGGAGCGGAAGGGGGGCGACATGACCCGGCGCGCGGCGTGGTCCCAGTCGACGTTGAAATACTCGGTCTCGTCCAGCATCAGGAACTGCGCCAGAGGCTCGCCATAGACCCGCATGCCTTTCTGGCGCGCGCGGCGGATCGCCTCATGCGCCTGCTCACAGCTGACATGCACGATATAGAGCGGCACGCCCGCGGTGTCGGCGATGGTGATGGCGCGGTTCGCGGCCTCGCCTTCCAGTTCGGGCGGGCGGGAATAGCAGTGCCCTTCGGGGCCGGTGATGCCCTCGTTGAAATATTTCTCCTGCAGCTCGGCCACCAGATCGCCGTTTTCGGCATGGACCATGGGCAAAGCGCCCAGCTCCTTGCAGCGCTTGAAGGAGGCGAACATTTCGTCATCCTCGATCATCAGGGCGCCTTTGTAGGCCATGAAATGCTTGAAGGAGTTGACGCCCATATCCACGGCGTCCTTCATCTCGTTAAAGATCGTCTCGTCCCAGCCGGTGATCGCCATGTGATAGCCGATGTCCGAGCAGATCTGGGGTGCTGATTTGCGGTGCCATTCGTTGATCGCGTTCTTGATGGAGCCGTCAGCGCCCGGCAGACAGAAATCCACCAGCATCGTGGTGCCGCCACAGGCCGCGGCCCAGGTGCCGGTCTCGAATGTCTCGGCGGCGGTGGTGCCCATGAAGGGCATTTCCAGATGGGTATGCGGGTCGATCCCGCCGGGGATGACATAGGCCCCTTCGGCGTCGATATATTCGTCGCCTTTCAGGTCTTCGCCGATCTGCTTGATCTTTTCGTCCTCGATCAGGACATCGGCCTTCCACGTACGGTCGGCGGTGCAGACCTGCCCGCCCTTGATGACTTTGGTGGTCATTTTGATCCTCCCTTGAAGAATGCGGTCCCGGACAAAGCCCGGGACCTCACGCGTAGGAGGCCTCCGGGTTCAGGTCGGACCAGCTTGGATTTGTGTCGTTGATCAGCACATCTTTCAGTGCGTGTCTCCAACGTCTCAGTTTGCGCTCGCGCGCGAAGGCTTGCGAGAGTGTGTCGTGCGCCTCGAAATAGACCAGTTTGTTGATGTTGTGCTTGGCAGTGTATTCCGATCCGCAGCCCGATTTGTGCCTTCCGACGCGTTTGGACAGGTCTCCGGTAACGCCGATGAAGGTCGCGGTGTTGGAGTGGCAGGTGAGTATGTAGGTGTAGAACGCCATGCGAGAAACTTGGCGCATCTTGGTTAATAGAAAGTTGACGCGATCCGGGCGTTGAGAGGGAGGGTTTTGGCGCGCCTGATTGCGATGCGATGCAGGCACCGAAACCGGCGGGATCCGAGGCCGGCCCCCCTGTGTCAGAGCGCGCTACGCTGGAGGCGCGGAAAAGGATCACTCCACAATCTCCGCCGTTTCGACCACCGCATGCATCAGCACATCGGCGCCCGCTGTGGCCCAGTCCTTTGAAATCTCCTCGGCCTCGTTATGCGACAGGCCATCGACGCAAGGGCACATCACCATCGCCGTGGGGGCGACGCGGTTGATCCAGCAGGCGTCGTGGCCTGCACCGGATACAAGGTTGCGGTGGGAATAGCCCAGACGTTCGGCGGCGTTGCGCACGGCGGCGACGCAGCCCTCGTCGAATTCCACCGGGTCAAAGCCGCCCGCGACTCCGAATTCGACCTCGCAGCCCATATCGGCGCAAATCTCCTTCGCGGCGGCTTTCATGCGGGTGACCATGTCCTCGATCACGTGTTTCTGCGGCGAGCGGAAATCGATCGTGAAGACCACCTTGCCCGGGATCACGTTGCGCGAGTTGGGGTAGACGTCGATATGGCCGGCAGCCCCCACAGCATCGGGGGCGTGGCTGAGCGCGATCTCTTCGACCTTTTCCAGCACACGGGCCATGGCGAGGCCTGCGTTGCGGCGCATGGGCATCGGGGTGGAGCCGGTATGGGCATCCTTGCCGGTGATGGTCACTTGCGTCCAGCTGAGGCCCTGGCCATGGGTGACCACGCCGATATCCTTGCCTTCGGCCTCCAGGATGGGCCCCTGTTCGATATGCAGCTCGAAGAAGGCATGCATCTTGCGCGCGCCGACCTCTTCCTCACCGCGCCAGCCGATCCGGTCCAGCTCGTCACCGAACTTCTTGCCGTCTGCATCCTCGCGGTCCTCGGCCCAGGCCTGATCATGCACACCGGCAAAGACGCCCGAGGCGAGCATGGCAGGGGCAAAGCGTGTGCCTTCCTCGTTTGTCCAGTTGGTGACAACGATGGGATGGCGTGTCTTGATGTTGAGGTCATTCAGGGTGCGCACCAGTTCCAGCCCCGCGAGCACGCCCAGCACACCGTCATACTTGCCGCCCGTTGGCTGTGTGTCGAGGTGGGAGCCGACATAGACCGGCAAGGCGTCGGGGTCGGTGCCGGGGCGCGTGGCGAACATGTTGCCGATGGCATCGACACCCATGGTGCAGCCCGCCGCCTCGCACCACTCCTGAAACAGTTTGCGCCCTTCGCCGTCCTCATCTGTCAGGGTCTGACGATTGTTGCCGCCCGCCACGCCGGGGCCGATTTGGGCCATCTCCATCAGGCTGTCCCAGAGCCGGTCGCCATTGATTTTGAGGTTTTGCCCTGGGGCTGCCATGTCGTCTCTCCCTTGGTGCGGCCTCTTACGGGCCTCTTGCAATCAGTCTGATCCTGACCGTATGGTCAAGATGAGAGCACCACACCCTGACCATCTGGTCAAGATTTTTCTGGACCTGCTGAAAGATGCCGCAAACTGCCCGACCTGTAAGCAAGAAAGAAATCCGCCAGGAGAATGAACGGCTGATCCTGGAGGCGGCGGAAAAAACCTTTGCGGAGGCGGGGTTTGGCGGGGCGACAATGCAGCTGATTGCCGATGTGGCGGGGCTGCCCAAGGCCAATCTGCATTACTATTTTCCCACCAAGGAGGCGCTCTATCGTCAGGTGGTGCAGAACATCTTTCAGGACTGGCTGAAGGCGGCGGATGTATTTGACGCGGCCCCCGGCCCGGTAGAGGGAATCGGGGCCTATATCGACGCCAAGCTGGAGATCAGCCGCCGCCATCCGGCGGGCTCGAAAGTCTGGGCCAGCGAGGTGATGCACCGCGCGCCGGTCATTCAGGATTATCTGGAGACGACGCTGGTCGAATGGACCGAGGGGCGCATGGCGGTGATCCGGCGCTGGATCGACGAGGGGCAGATGGACGAGGTGGACCCGCGGCATCTGCTTTATATGCTCTGGGCCACGACCCAGCATTACGCGGATTTCGGGCACCAGATCGAGACGCTGAATGGCGGCGCGCCGCTGTCGGCGGATCAGTGGGAGGAGGTCAAGGCCTCGGTCAAGACGATCATCCTCAAGGGGATCGGCGCGCTCTGAGCCCGCGGGGCTTTTCTTGGCGTCTGATTTGCCGCATTCTGAGGCCATGAACGTGGAGACCCCGCAGAAAAAGCCGAGCCGCATCCAGCAGCGCAACCGCGCGAAGATTCTCGATGCGGCGCTGGAGGTGTTTGCGCAGCATGGCTATCGCGGCGCGACGCTGGATCAGATCGCGGAGGCGTCGGGGCTGTCGAAGCCCAATATCCTTTATTATTTCGACGGTAAGGAGGACATCCACGTCACGCTTCTGGGTCAGTTGATGGACACCTGGCTGGATCCGATGCGCGAGATCGACCCCGGAGGCGAGCCGCTGGAGGAGCTTTTGCGCTATGTGCGGCGCAAGGTGGAGATGTCGTTTGAATATCCGCGCGAGAGTCGGCTTTTCGCCAATGAGATCTTGCAGGGCGCACCGCGGATCGCGCCGCATCTGGAGGCAGATCTGAAACCGTTGGTGGACCGGACGGCGGATTTGATCGACGGCTGGGTGGGGGCAGGGCGGCTGGCCCCGGTGGATGCGCGGCACCTGATATTCTCGATCTGGGCGACGACCCAGCATTATGCGGATTTCGAAGTGCAGGTGCGGATGCTGGCCGAGGACGACCTGCGGGCGCGTGCGGTGGCGTTTCTGGATCTGATGTATCGGCGGATGCTCAAGCCTTAAGGGCTTGTTTACCCTGATCCGGGAGGATCGGGGCATGCAGATGATCACCCGTCCCACGCCCGCCGCCCCCTGGATTGCGCAGCTTTTCAATGCGAAATCAGCCAGAAAGGGGGCCGTCGTGCGCCGGTCCATGGCCTGGGTGCATCGCGAGGTTGGGCGTGAGGAGTTTGTCCGCGAGATCCAGCGCCGGGGCTACCACCTGATCGAAACCGCCGATCAGTTCATCGTGGTGTGCCATAACGGTCCGATCCGTATTCTGTTCTGAGACAAGAAAATTCGTACGAATTTTCTCAATTGAGATTTTTCGTACGAAAAATCTTTGTGCGGGCCGATGACTGGCGTAGCGTTGCAGCATTATGATCAAGGTCTTTCTCCTGCGAGGGCTGATCGCCCTATTTCTCCTGTCGGCACTTTCAGGGCTTTCCTTCGCGGACCCGGCCCTGTCCTACCGCACCTTCCTGTCCGATGAGGGTATTGCCGTCACCTCGGGCGATGTGCCGGGTTATGTACCCGACGCGATTTGTGCCGAATGCCATGCCGACAAGGCTGAAAGTTTTGCCGAAATGGGCATGGCGCGTTCGTTCTATCGCCCGCATCCGGACAAGGTGATCGAGAATTTCAGTCCCGACGCCTTTTTCCACGAGGCCACGAACCGGCTTTACGGGATGGCGTATCGCGATGGGGAGTATATCTTCACCCGCCATTCCCGCGCGCCGGACGGAAGTCTGATCGATGGGTTCAGTGTCAAGGTCGACTGGATCATGGGCTCGGGCAATCACAGCCGCGTCTATCTGTATCAGACCGAAGACGGCGCGCTGTTCCAGTTGCCGCTGGCCTGGTACAGCCAAGAGGGCAAATGGGCGATGGCGCCGGGTTTCGAGTTTGACCGGCACCTCGGGGTGGCGCGGGATGTGCCGCAGCGATGCATGGCCTGTCACAACGCTTTTGCCGACTATCCCGAAGGCAGCGGGCGGGCACAGATGCCCCGCCTCTATCCCAAGGACATGCCCGAAGGGATCGGGTGCCAGAGGTGCCACGGGCCGGGGGGCGAGCATGTGGCGCGGGCGTTGTCCGGCGAGGGGGAAATCGACGCGTTGCGCGCGGCCATTGTCCATCCGGGCAAGCTGCCGCGCGAGCGGCTCTACTCGATCTGCTACGGCTGCCACATGCAACCCACCGTCGCGGTCAACTCTCAGGTTCGTCTGGGGCGCGGGCATTATTCGTTCCGGCCCGGCGAGGACCTGCGCGATTTCCTGGCCATGATCGACATCGTGGACGCGACCCGCGCGCAGGATGAGCGGTTCGACATCAATCATCACCCCTACCGGATGGAGCAATCAGCCTGTTTCACCCAGAGCCAGGGGCAACTGGGCTGTCTGACCTGCCATGATCCGCATGTGAAGATCAAACCCGAGGAACGCGCGGCGCATTACCGGCAAGCCTGCCTGAGCTGCCATACGCTCGATCCCGCCGGGCAGCCGGAGATGCAGGGCACGGCAGAACATCCGCAGGTCGCCGCGCAGGACGATTGCACAAGCTGTCATATGCCGGAGCGGCGCACACAGGATGTGGTCGATGTCTGGATGACCGATCACAAAATCACCCGTTACGCGGCCCCTGGATTGCGTGATCCGATCCCGAAGGAGCCTGCCGTGGTGCAGGAGATTTTCATGACAGAGCCTGGATCGTTGCCAGAGCGGGAGGCGCTGGTGCTCCAGCTCATTGCCATTCTGGAATACACGGCACGGCAGGCGGGATACGCAACCGACCGGCTGGCGCAGGAGTTGGACGCGGCCCCGACGGCGCATTTTGAGCCTTACCTTGCCCTTTTGCAGAGTTACCTGAAGCAGCAAAGGCTCGATGAGGCGCTGGCGCTGGCCCCGCTGGCCCTGGCAAAAGCGCCGGATCATCCGAAGATGAAGGAGGTGGTGGCGCTGAGTTATGCGCTGGCGGGTGACACCGGTTTCGGCATCGCCATGCTGCGCACTGTGCTGGACGAGTACCCCGAGCACGTGGATCTGCGGTATAACCTGGCACGGCTTCTGGTCGAGCAGGGCGAGCTGCAGACCGCCCGGGAGCAGTTGGAGCAGGTGCTGGCGCTGCGGTCGACCCACGCCAAGGCATGGCGGCTGATGGCCATGATCGCAGACAAGGAGGGCGATCCGGAACGCGCCATATCGGCTTATCTCAAGGCCCTTTCGGTCGATCCGGATCAGTCGCAATCGCGCGGCGCCGTGGCGGAGCTTTTGTCATCGGCGGGCCGCCCTGACGAGGCAGAGCGGCACCGCATGATGCTGGAGCCGTAAACGCCGCGGCCTACTCGGCGGCGCAGGTGCCCGGGTTGTTGGGGTGCGTGGTCCAGTTGGCGTATTCCTTCTCAACCACTTTGCCGGTGCGTTCATCCACCGTGCCGGGGGCCAGCTCTTCCATGGTGATGCAACCCTCGACCGGGCAGACATTCACACAGAGGTTGCAGGCCACGCATTCGCTGTCATCGACGTCAAAGACACGGTCCTCGGACATGGTGATCGCCTGGTGCGACGTGTCCTCGCAGGCCGCATAGCAGCGCCCGCATTTGATGCAGAGGTCCTGGTCGATCCGCGCCTTGGTGACATAGTTGAGGTTGAGGTGCTGCCAATCGGACAGGTTCGGCACCGCGCGGCCAACAAGCTCGGAGGTCGATGTGAAGCCTTTTTCGTCCATGTACTGGCTGAGGCCCGAGATCATTTCCTGCACGATCTTGAAGCCATAGGTCATGGCCGCCGTGCAGACCTGCACATTGCCGGCACCCAGCGCCATGAATTCAGCCGCGTCGCGCCATGTCGTGACCCCGCCAATGCCCGAGATCGGGATGCCGCCCAGCCCCGGTGTGCGGGCGATTTCGGCCACCATATTCAGCGCAATCGGCTTGACCGCCGGGCCGCAATAGCCGCCATGTGCGCCTTTGCCGTCAATCGTGGGTTCGGGCGCGAAATTGTCGAGGTTCACACCGGTGATCGAATTGATCGTGTTGATCAGCGACACCGCATCGGCCCCGCCATCCTTGGCCGCCTGCGCGGGTTTGCGGATATCGGTGATGTTGGGCGTCAGCTTCACGATCACCGGCAGATCGGTGTGTTTCTTGCACCATTCGGCGACCTGGCCCACATATTCGGGCACCTGTCCCACGGCCGAGCCCATGCCGCGTTCGGACATGCCATGCGGGCAGCCGAAATTCAGCTCCACCCCGTCGCAGCCGGTTTCGGCCACGCGTTCAAGGATGGCTTTCCAGGCATCCTCATTCACCGGGACCATGAGCGAGGCGATGATCGCGCGGTCCGGGTAATCCTTTTTCACGCGGGTCATTTCATCGAGGTTCACCTGCAGGGGCCGGTCGGTGATCAGCTCGATATTGTTCAGACCCAGAAGGCGGCGGTCCGCGCCCCAGATGGCGCCGTAGCGCGGCCCGTTGACGTTGACCACGGGCGGGCCGTCCTCGCCCAGCGTCTTCCAGACGACACCACCCCAGCCGGCCTCGAAGGCGCGGCGGACGTTGTATTCCTTGTCCGTGGGCGGCGCTGAGGCCAGCCAGAACGGGTTGGGGGATTTGATCCCGATGAAGTCGGATGTGAGGTCGGCCATTGCGGGGTCTCCTTTGTCAGTCCGGCGCGCGGAACACCATTTCGACGGGCGTGATATCGCCCGCCATCACGGCGCGGGTCATGTTGTCTACTTTCTGTGGCGCGGTGTCGCCCATCATCAGGGGCGGGCCTACGATAGGCGGGCCTTCTGCGGCGATGCGTGCCTTCATCTGCTGAAAAAACGTCCGGGCCACCTCGCCGCGTTCCTCGCGGTGTTGCAGCGTGAAGCCGCTTGCCTCGGCCGCCGCGAGATAGGCCTCGGGCGAGGCCAGAAATGACGTTTCGGGATCGGTCGACCAGGGCAGGGGGAAGTCGGGATGCGCCCCGGTCAGCATGACGTCATAGACCGCGAAGGTGCCCCCGGGCGTCAGCACGCGCGCCGTTTCGGCAAAGAGGCGGGGCTTGTCGGGAATGTTCATGCCGACATGCAGGAGCGTCGCCAGATCGAAGCTGTCCGCGTCGAAGGGCAGATCGAGCGCACTGCCCACGGTGAACCGGGCGGCGATGCCAAACCGGTCCGTGATAAGCCCTGCGGTTTCCACGTAATCGGGGGTCAGGTCCATGCCGGTGATCTGAGCGCCATAGGTCCGCGCCATGTGCCGCACCGCCCCGCCGATGCCGCAACCGATGTCGAGCACACGGGTGTCTGGACCGATGCCGAGAGGGTCGAGCAGATGTTCGGTCGCCGGGCCACCGCCGATATGAAACTCTTCCACGGCGCGCAGATGTGCCGGTTCCAGTTCAGCCTCGGCAATTCCGTTCTCTGCCAGGGCGTTCAGGATCCGCTCGTAAAGCCCGCCCGGGCTGTAATGGCGGGCGATGTCGCTGGCGATATCGGAATGGTCAACCATTGCAGCCTCCTCAGGTACACAGCTCGTAGGAGAGTTCATCCTCGCGGTCGTTGGTGCTGAGAATGAGGGTGTTTTCGACGGCGCGCAGGGTGATCTGCGTCAGCCCGTCGATCGGTTGTTCATGAATGAGAACATTGCCGCTGTCGTCATAGCCGGTAGCGTAAATGTTGCGGCAGGCAACCGGAGAGGTCCAGCGGCCTGTGCCATCCAGCGCGACGGGCAGGTTTTCGACCTCGCACACGGTGTGGTCGTTGAAACCGATGCCATAGGCGTCGATATGCATCATCTCGCCGCCCGAGCACCATGTGCCCTCCACTCCAGACGCCGCACCGGCGACGGGCCAGGCCAGGGCGAGGCTCGTTGCCAATGCGGGTCCGGGGAGAGCTTGCATCGCTCAGCCTCCCGTCAACTGAGCGTGGATGTCTTCGGCGGCGTCGCGGCCTTCGGCAACAGCCGTCACGGTCAGGTCATCGCCGCCCGCGGCGCAATCGCCGCCTGCCCAGACGCCATCGATCGAGGTGCGGCCCGCGCCGGTGACGGCGATCTTGCGGCCGTCGAGCGCGGGCAGGGCGTCGCCCTTCAGCGTCTGGCCGATGGCCTTGAACACCTGATCGGCAGCAAGGCGGAAGGTCTGGCCGGTGGGGGAAAGATCGTTATCGGTATATTCGAACTCGATCTCGCGCACCGCGCCATTGCCATGCACGGCGACGGGGGAGGCGTTGGTGATGATGCGCACGCCTTTGGAGGCGGCGAGGTCTTGCTCGAACACGCTCGCATTCATCCGGTCGCGGCCCCGGCGATAGACGAGGGAGACATTGAGCGCGCCCAGCAGTTTCGACTGAACGGCGGCATCCACGGCGGTCATCCCGCCGCCGATCACCACCACATCGCGGCCTATGGGGAGCTTGGAGAGGTCGGTGGACTGGCGCAGGTCGGCGATGAAATCCACGGCATCGAGCACGCCGTCCTTGTCTTCGCCATCGACGCCCAGCGCATTCACCCCGCCCAGACCGATCCCGAGGAACACGGCGTCAAAATCTGAGGTGAGTTGGTCCAGCGAGAGCGTCTCGCCCAGCCTTTGGCCGGTCTCGACAGTGATGCCGCCGATCTTCAGCAGCCAGTCCACTTCGGCCTGAGCAAAGCCATCGACGGATTTGTAGGCGGCGATGCCGAACTCGTTGAGCCCGCCGGGTTTGGCGCGGCCATCATAGAGCGTCACATCATGCCCATGCATGGCCAGCCGATGCGCGCAGGAGAGGCCCGCAGGCCCCGCGCCCACCACGGCGATCTTCTTGCCCGTCGGAGCAGCGCGGGTGAAGGGATGCGCGCCCGTCTCCATCAGCGTGTCGGTGGCGTAGCGCTGCAACTGGCCGATGAGTACCGGCTTGCCCTCGGCCACCTCGCGCACGCAGACCTGCTCGCACAGTGTCTCGGTCGGGCAGACGCGGGCACACATGCCGCCCAGGATGTTCTGGGTCAGGATCGTTTTCGCCGCCGCCTCGGGCGTGCCGGTGGCGATCTGGCGGATGAACAGCGGGATGTCGATATCCGTGGGGCAGGCGGTGATGCAGGGGGCATCATGGCAGAAATAGCAGCGGTCGGCGGCCACAAGCGCCTCGTGATCGTCGAGCGGCGGGTGCAGGTCGGAGAAGTTTTCGTCCAGCGCCTCGGCGGGCAGGCGGCCAGCGGTGATGCCTGGGGTCAGTGTGCTGTCTGGCATGGGGGGCTCCCGGCTTGATCTGTTTTGCCTGCCAGTATGCCACAGAAAAATTTTTTATCAATTGGTAAAATTAAGAAGTGTTGCAATGTTTTGACGTCTTGGTGACCTGAGATCGGCGCATAATGTCCGTTTGGCAAAGGGTAGACATCGCGCTAGCGAACCGGCGAGTAAAAAAGGTGGGACAGTAGAAAGTGGCAACTTATTGAAGTAGGTTTTTCGCGAGAGCGCACAAACTTGCCGCAAACAATGACTTTGAAGCAAGGTGCGGAAATCCCCCCGAATGAGTTTAAAATACCAAATGGATCACAAATGAAATTCCTTGCGTCAGCGGAAACGAGCAGCGGAATAGATGTTGTTCTAGATAAGATTTGGGCAGAGGTGGTGCCTTGTTTGGAAAGAGAATTTGGCATTATGAAGTTCAAAGGAGGCGATGTTGAACTGCTATATGTGCCGATAATTATGCGCGAAAAGGATCGAGCGAGTTACCCTGCTCGATCAAAACTAAAGGAAGACAGTAGAACCTGTGAGTGTTGCCCGCAACTCAACTACCAAATATTCGAAGATGGAAACTGGGAAGAGGTTTTGCATGAGTATGTTGGAGGGCTCAAAGAAGCGTCCAGCCAACTTAAAAAACTTGGTGCCTCTGACTCTGAAATCTACGCGTTTGAAGAAATTCTGAATAGGTCAATCAAAGAAATGAAATGTTTGGGCACTAGGTGAAGACATCACTAATTACCAAGCCTACTTTTGAACAGTAACCCTTAGTCACTCCCCTATCTCGCTCAACCTTTCAGATGTTGCCTCCTAGGTCTTGATCAAAATTGCCATTAGAAACACGACTATCTGGCTGATTGCCGCGGCAATTGCACACCGTCTCGAAAGCCGCCCGTACCCCATCATCCAAAAATGCAACTGCTCCCTTACCGCTTGCGTTCCTGATCGAGCCGCTGTTGGGCGATGGTTTCGTGGGCGTCGGCGCGTTGCTGGTCGCGCAGGGCGGTCTCGACGAAGCCGAGATGGGCCTCGATGGCGGCACGGGCGGCGGCGGGATCGCGGGCCTGGATCGCGTCGTTGATGGCGCGGTGCTGGTCGAGCAGGGCCGAGCGGGTGGTGCGCTGGGCGAACATGACCTGACGGTTATAGAACACGCCCTCGCGCAGCATCTCGAACATCGAGCGCATCATGTGCAGGAGCACCACATTGTGGCTGGCCTCAAGGATGGCGAGGTGGAACTCGGCATCAAGTGTGGCCTCATCCGTGGGGTCTTTTTTGCCGTGTGCGGCTTCCATCTTGTCGAAGATGGTCTGGATCACCTGCAGGTCGGTGTCGGAGCCGAGGCGCGCGGCGCGGTCGGCGGCCATGGCCTCGAGATCGCGGCGGAAGGAGATGTAGTCAAACACCGCTTCATCATGATCGGCGAAGAGCTGAATGAGGGCGGGCGAGAAGGCGTTGCCCAGCACATCGGCCACATAAATGCCGGAACCCGCGCGGGAGCTGAGAAGGCCCTTCTCTTGCAGTTCGGCCACCGCCTCACGCAGGGAGGGGCGGGAGACGCCCAGCCGTTCGGCCAGATCGCGTTCGGAGGGAAGACGCTCCCCGGGGCGCAGGATGCCGCGCAGGATCAGTTGCTCGATCTGGCGGGTGACGGCGGTGGAGAGTTTCTCGGGAATGACTTTTTGAAAGGGCATGGGGCCTCGGGGAATGAACTGGTCAAACGATATGACCGGTTGCAGCGATGCGCAAGCGCCCCCCTTGGCCGAAAGCCCGCCCACCCACCCCTTTCGCCCAAGGGGGGCGGTGCGCACAGCGGCTGGCGGTGGGGTGTGAGTATTTTTGGAACAATGAAGGGGGATCGGGGCGTCAATGCGTCGTGAGCAGAGCGATAGTGCCGACGAGGATCAGGCTGAGCGCCCAGACCACATCGAGGTTGAACCAGCTTTTCGACAGGAATTTGAGGCCGAGCCAGTGGTAGACGCCGAGAGCGAGTGTCCCGCCTGCGGTGGTCATGGCCAGCGTGTGCACGGCGGCCACCGCGAGGGCAATGCCGATATTGCCGCGCATGAGCTGATCGGCGGCGGCGTGGCCTGCATCCGTCTCAACCGTGGCGCAGATGCCGAGATAGATGGGCACGAGCATCAGCCCCGCGCCGTGGGCCATGGCGGCGAGAAAGGACCACAGCGCCAGTTTGGAGGGCGGCACACGCGCAAGAAAGCGCGGATGGCGGCGGTTGATCAGCAGATAGACCCCCAGCGCGATGACGAGGCAGGCGGCGCCGATCTGAATCTCGCGCTGGTATTCGACCAGCACAAACAGCAGGGAAAACGGCAGCAGGATCGCCGTCATGGCCAGCAGATGCCCGATGGCAAGCGCGGAAAGGGCCTTGTAAAGGCTGGCCTTGCGGCTTTCCATAAGCGCGGAGGAGACGGCCAGGGGCCAGCCCATGCCCGGGTTGACCCCGTGGTAGAGCCCCGAGGCAATGACGGCCCACCAGAGGGCCGTCACACTTGTCACTTCAGGCACGCGTCAGACGGACGGGTAACAGAAACTGTCGGTCGAACAGTCGCCGCCTTCGAGCCGGATCTGGTGGCTGCGGTAGCCCTCGGGGAACTCGACCCAGAAGTCCTTGTTCAGCGTCAGGCCGCCATTTTCGCCCACCTCGGCCATGACCATGGCCGCCCCGCGGTCACCGGGATAAAACTGGTCATCCCAGGTGGAATAGAGCGAGTTGGTCCAGTAGACCCGCTTGCCGTCGCGGCTGATCTCGACCATTTGCGGGCCGTAGCCGAAGGTCTTGCCATTGGGGTGCGGGGTTTGCTTGACGATTCCGCCGATCTCGACCTTGCCGGCGAGCACCGGGTTCATCGGATCCGAGACATCATACTGGTGCATCTCACCGAGGCCCCAGCAGGCCACGTAGAGATATTTGTCATCAAGGCTCAGGTCGATATCCGTGACCAGCGGAGGGCAGGCGGCGAAGCCCTTGAGCAGCTCGGGCAGATCATCGGGATCGGCCGGAACAGGGTCGATCGTGATGGTCTTCTTGGCCTGCCATTCGCCATTCTCATCCCGCCACCAGGTGAAGATCGCGCCTTGCAGGTTGGTTGTGTCGACCACCACGCCGCAGAAGCCGTATTCCTTCACCGGGTCATGGGCGGGCCGGATTTCCAGCGCCATCTGGTGATTTTCACCGAGGTCGATGCTTTTGACCACCTTGCGCCCGCGCAGATCCCAGAAATGGATCGTGTGGCCGTATTTGTTGCTGAGCAGGTCTTCGGGCACGATCCCGTTCTCAAACTGCGGCGGCAGGCCCCATTCGGAACTGACCATGTAGTCGCGCGGCAGGTTCCACCAGAAATCATAGTGCTTGTCCTGAATGCCGCGGTCCATTTCGTAGCGGCCGAGAATCTCGAAGGTCTCGCAATCCATGATGAAGATGCCCGGAGGGCCATCGGTGCCGTCCTCGCCGCCACCGCCGAGGGTCGACACATAGATGCCTTCGGGGCCGCAATGGATGGTGTGCGGACGGGAATAGCCGGTCTTCTCGAACACCTCTTCGGGCTCGATGATCTTGTGGATCTTGGCCTTGAGCGGTTCTTTGACGTCGATCACATAGATGCGCGAGGACCGGATGCCGGGGATGATCAGGTAGCGGCGTTCGTAAAAGGCGTGGCCGGTCAGCGGCGACAGGGCCGAGGAGCAGGCATTCCAGCCGAAATGGTGAAATTCATCGCCCTTGTTGGGCATGAACAGGCTGTGCACGATCTGGCCATAGGTGTCCGAGGCCGGGTCGACATCCACCACGGCGAGCCCGTCGGGCTGCGAGCCGTCGGGGCTGAGCATGAGGGTAAAGGCCAGCGTTTCGGCGGGGGCTTCCATGGCCATTTTGGGGCTGGGATAGAATGTCGGATCGGGTCTTAGGTTCATATATCAAATCTCCCTGTTGCGGGCGCGGTAATATGGCTTTTGCAGCAATGCGCCTCCCGGGCAGGCTGGCACAGAATCAAATGTCTGACAATTATATTCTCAATAATCCGGGGTAATGGGCTGGCGAACGCCATTCCGGAATGGCGGCAAATTGAGGAAACCCGTTCTGCATTCGGGACTGAAAGGTATCAGGTGGTTCCGCCTGTCCAGCAATTTCCCTGATAGGGCAGGAACGCCTCGATCGCCGCAGAGGCGATCACGATCGTGTCACCGGTGTCGGGGTTCACGACGTTCTGGCCACCAAACACCGCGCGCACGCTGACCTGCCCCTTCGAGATCAGCGTGGACAAGGCACCGGTATCGAGCGCCTCGGGGGCCTGCACCCCCACCGTGACCTGCACGCGCAGCGCTGAAAGGTCGAGGCCCAGAGTGGCCAGCATGGGCAGGGTGACATGGGCATAGGCATCCTTAATCGCGCGGCGGGCGGCGGCCTGATAATCCATGTTCCACAGGTCGTTGCCCATGCCCATTTCGATGATGAAGCGCTGATCAGTCATCGGCGCGTTCCATTTCGAAGCTGACGGAAATGGCGGCGGTCGCGATCACGGTGGGCAGGCCGTCGGGGCGCGGGATGTCGAGCCCGCCCGGCTGTGCCGTGACGCTGACCTGGCCATAGGGAAAGACCGATCTGAGGGCGGCGCAATCCACCTTCTCGGGCTGCTGCGCGGCGATTTCGACGTCGATCAGCATGGCCTCCTTCGGGTGGCCAAAAAGCTCGGCCACGTTGATCGAGTTGCGCCAGAGCGCATCCTTGATGGCGCGCCGCGCGGCCTCGGTATAGTCCTGCCGGCGCAGGGAGGCGCCCTGGCCGAATTCGGTGAGGATGCGGTGTTTGGGCATGAGGGCTCTCTTTGGGATCGGTTGCCGGTGCAGTTTAGGCCCCGCGCGCAGGGGTGCAAGGTGGATTGACCTGTCCCCTGCATGCCGCAAGGATGCGCCGGACACTTGGAGATGTGACAGATGCGGATCGTGGCGGTGACACCCTATCTGATCCCGGCCCGGCCGGGGGCCGATGGCTGGTCGCAGGGGCACAGCGTGATTCTGGTCAGGCTGGAGGCCGCGAATGGCCTGATCGGCTGGGGCGAGGCTTATGCGCTGGAGCATCGGCAAAGGGCGATCCGAGAGGTCATCCTGACCCTCGGCGGCGCTGTGACTGAGATGTCCGAGGCCAGCCCGCGCCGCTTTCTGGATCATGTCGCCCGCCCGATGGAGAGCAAACATCCCGGCATTGACTATGCCGCAGCTGTGAGTGCGATCGAGATCGCGCTTTGGGACCTGGCGGGCAAGGCGGCCGGACTGCCGTTGCATGCGCTTCTGGGTGGGGCGGTGAAAGAGCGGATCCCGCTTTATGCCAATGCCTGGGATAACCCGGTTCAGCCGCCGGAGGCCATCGCGGCGCGCTGTGGGGCGATGTGCCGGGAAGGCTACCGCGCGGTCAAGATCTATCCGTTGCGCCAGGCCACGCTGGCGGCGTCGGAAGCCGTGGTGCGTCTGACCCGCGAGGCGGTCGGGCCGGAGGTGGATCTGATGCTGGATTTTGCGGTCGAGACCGATCCGCGCCGTGCGCTCCAGGCTGCCCGGCTCTTTGCGCCTTATGCGCCCTACTGGATCGAGGAGCCTGTTGCCGGGGATCAGATCGATCTGCTGGCCGAGTTCCGCGCCCGGACCGATCAGCGCGTGACCACGGGCGAGCGGCAGGCGGGTCTGCCGCATTACAACGCGCTGCTCAGGGCGCGTGCGGCGGATGTGCTGAACCCTGATATCGCCGGGGTGGGCGGCCTTCTGCGGATGCTGGAGATCGGTGCCATGACGCAGGCGGCGGGTGCGCAGCTTTCTCCGCATAACTGGAACAGCACCACGGTGGCCTTTCTGGCCATGCTGCATGTCTGCGCCGTGCTGCCCAATGCGACCTATGCCGAGCTGTTCTATGACTATCTGCCGATGGGGGCGGACTATGCCACCTGCGATTATGTCATCAAGGACGGGTTTGCGAGCCTGCCCGCCTCTCCGGGGCTGGGGGTGGAGATTGACGAGGACGCGCTGGCGCGCCTCGGAGGCGTTTCCGTTTGATTAAGGAATAATTAACCAGGCGGGCCGCACAGTTGCGATATGCGCTGGATCTTTCCCCTGAGTGCCCTGTGCCTGTTGACCGGGTGTGACACCCCGCCGCCGGAATATCGGGGTATCGCCGGGCAGCGGATCACCGTCGGGCAGAGCACCTTCGATGTGCGTCAGGATGGTGATCGGGCGCTTGCCCTTCGGGTGAATACCGAATGGGCGCCCCGGCCCGAGGCGGTGATGCCGCGCGCGCTGGTGGCGATCGAGAAATCCACCGGCTGCCGGGTCAAACGCATGGATGGCGATCAGGTGCTGATCGAGGCCAAGCTTGACTGTGGCGCGGGCACCGCCGCGCGCGACCCTGCGGCACTGGAATATGATTGCGATTACCGCCAGCTTTATCAGGGCCGGGTGGAACTGGTGTGCACTCCGGGGATCTAGGCGCCGGTCCGGGCGCGGCGGCAAGCCGTGTCGAGCAGGGTGACAAGTTCGGGGAATGCGCGGCGAAAGCAGGGCGCGACGCGGGGGGTCACGGCGACAGGCGGGCGTGAGAGGCTGTCGTCGTGGGTCAGGCAGTCCGGCGCCTCCGTGCCGCTGGCGCGGAACCCCATGAGCGACAGGGCGCGCGCCACATCCGCCCCACATGACAGTGCCGTGGTCGCGGCGCGAAAGCAGATCTCTGTTGCGCGCGGCCAGTCCCCATGACGTTGCAGGTGCTCTTCGATCCAGGCGTCTGCCTCGGCCTGGCCGCGCCGCCAGGCGGCCATGTCTGGTATCCGGGGGAGGACGCGGGCGGCAGCGGCCTTGCCATCCAGCGCGTCGATCAGATCCGTGCCATCCGGCGGCAGGCAGAGGGCATGCAGGCGGTTGCGGGCAAGCGTGGCGGCATCGCCCCCGTCAGCAGGCAAAAGCGCGATATGCGGGGTTGGGCCAAGCACCTGCTCGGGCCAGCAATCCGCGCTCAGGGCCAAGGCTTTGCCGGGCAGCGCCCCAAGCCCGCCATGCCCGCCGAGATGCACCAGCGCCTGTGCGCCAAAAACCTGCCGGAGCCAGAAATGCAGCGCCAGAAGCCGGTGAGGCGGCGGGCTGTTGTCCGGGCCGGGGCGGGCAACGGCCAGGACGATCCGGCCGCATTGCTGCAGGGGCAGGCAAAAGCCGGTGCCGGGCGTGAAGTCGGGATCGTCTTCGGGCGCGCCCCAGCGCCGCTCGACCGCATCGCGCAGGGGCCACGGCAGGGTGCCGAACGCCTCCTGATAGGCGTCTGGCGACAGCGGCTCGGAAGGGACAGGGCCATCCGGGCCGGGCGGAGGCTGCGTGTCATATCCCGCGTCTTTCAGGGCGCGCAGAAGCCCGTGCGCCCGGGCAACAAGCGCAGGCTGCGGGCTGTCCAGGACAAGCGCGACCCTGCGCCCGTCGCGCGGGGTTCGGAGCAGGCCAGCCCACTGTGCGGTCAGTTGGGCGGTGAAATCCACCCGGTCGCCCAGGGCCCTTGGCGCCAGCACGGGACATTCGGTGGCGTTGTCGAAATACGCCTCATCGGTGGTGCCGATCGCGCGGGTGATGATCTGCCCCGCGCGCGCGGGAAGAAGAGCATGTTCAGCGATGTCGCGCGGCGGCAGGCCGTTTGCGCTTTCGATCCAGTCGGCCTCGGACCAGGTGGTGAGGGCGGCGTTCAGGACGGGAATGTCCCCGGGCAGGGCGGGAGTTTCCGAGCCGGGCAGGCAGGACAGGATGACGGCGGGCCGCGCGCCGGCCAGATCGGCCTCGATGGAATGCGCATCGCCGACAAAGACCGGCAGCGGGTTCAGCCCGGCGCGCAGGAGCGCGCGGATCATCCGGTTGACCGGATGCAGTCCCGCGCCGTGGACCAGCGCCCGCGCGAAAAGCAGGGCCGCGACAGGGCGGTCGGGCTGCCAGCCCTGTTGTATCTGGTCCAGGGTGCAACGGCCTTCGCCGGGCCAGTAGAGCCCGCTGCGTGGTAATTCGGGCGGCAAAGCGGGGGGCGGACTGTCGGACAGCACGGCCTGACAGTGAAGCAGGAACGCCTGGGCATTGTCCGGCCCGCCCTGGTCGAGGCAATGATGCAGGGCCAGACAGGTTTCCGCGGGCGCGGTGGAGAGCTGTTGCAGTCGCGGTTCGGGCGCGGATCCACAGGGCAAGAGCGCGACCGGCACCCCAGCCGCGGCGCAACGCGCGCCGAGCTGCGCCAGCCCGTAGGGCCAGCCGTCGCCGCCATCGGGAAGCCGGGCGATGACCAGCCGCGCTCGGGTTGCGCAGGCATCGAGATGCTGATCGACCGACGCCGGGTGACGCAGATGATGCAGATGCGCAAGCCTGAGAGAGGGCGGATCGGGCAGGGCCGCGCGGGCCTCGCTCAGCGCGGCAATATCGGTGGCAAGGGCCGAGATCACCACGATATCGGCCGGGCTTTGTCCAAGGTCATAGGGCTCGGCGGGCGGTTCGGTCAGGTCGGGCAGCAGGCTCATGACGCGGCGCGCAGGGATTTATGCATGTAGATGCTGGACTGATTGGGCTCATAGTCGCCGAAGATGCCGCAGCGGGTGAACCCGTGGCGCTCGTAAAGGCGGACGGCGGCGGCGAGTTCTTCTCCGGTTTCAAGCTTGAGCGCGCTCAGGCCGTTGGCGCGGGCTTCGTCCTCGATCTGGCGTAGGAGGGCGGCGGCCACGCCCTTGCCGCGCGCAGCGGGGGCGGTGAACATGGATTTGACCTCGCCATAGCCGTCGCGCAGGGCCAGAGCACCGGTGCCGAGCAGGCTTTTGCCCTCACGCGCAATGAAAAAGCGGATATCCGGGGCCACAAGATCCTCGATGTCGAGGGCGTAATTGTCCTCGGGCGGGAAAAGCTCCAGCATCAGCGCATGACTGGCCCGCAGAAGGGCGGTGGCGTCGGGTGCGCGCGGGTCGCCCGGCTCGACGATCAGCATGTGGCCTCCAGTGCGGTTACGATGGCGTCCCGGTCCAGCCCGGCGCGCCCGATGATCACAAGCTCGGTTCCGTGTTGGTCGGGGCGAATAGGCGCGTCGTAGCGCGCCTCGATCCGCGGGCCGACGGCCTGAATCGTGAGGCGCATGGGCTTTCCGGTGACGCGGGCGAAGCCCTTCACGCGCAGCAGGTCATGCGCGACGATCACCCTGGCCAGCCGTTCCTGAAACAGGGCCGGATCGGTGATCTCGGCGCGGGTCAGGGTGAAGCTGTCAAACCCGCCGTGATCATGGTGATGGTGGTGATCGTGGGGATGGTGCGGTTCAGGTTCCGACGGGGTGTGAGACTGTCCGAGCAGAACCTCGATCGGCAGGGCGCTTTGCGTGGCCGCGAGGATCTGCGTGCCCGCGCGGCAACGGTTGCGCAGGTCATCGGTGAGACGGGCCTGATCGCCCTCCGACAGCAGGTCCGCTTTGTTGAGGATGATGAGATCGGCACTGCCCGTCTGATCGTCGAACAGGCTGGCCAGGGAACTGTCGGGATGCTCCGGGTTCGACCCCGAGGCGGTGTCGAACCGCCCGTCGCGCAGGGCGGGCCCGTCAACCACGGCAATCACCCCGTCTATCGTCAGGCGCGGCGCGAGGTCGGGCCAGCCCAGGGCGCGGATGAGCGGCTTGGGCAGTGCCAGGCCCGAGGTTTCGACCACGATATGCTCGGGGGCCGGATCACGCGCCAGAAGCGCCTGCAGGCTGGGCACGAAATCCTCGTCCACCGCGCAGCAGAGGCAGCCATTGGCAAGCTCGACAATATCGCTCTGAGCCGGGGCATCGGGGGCGGATTGCACAAGTGCCCCATCGATTCCGAGGGCGCCGAACTCATTGATGATCAGCGCAATGCGGCGGTCCTGCGCGGCGCTCAGGATATGCCGGATCAACGTGGTTTTGCCGGAACCCAGAAAGCCCGTGACGATCGTGATGGGGGTCTTTTGGCGCATCTGGTCGCTTTGTCGTTGGGTTAGCCGATCAGCAGCGCCAGCACCGGGCCTTCGAGCCGCTCAAGGCAGAGGAAGAGGCCAACGCCTGCCACCACCGCCCCGATCAGTCGGGTGTTGACGGCATCGGCGCGTGTGGCGTTGAGCGCGGCGCGGGCGCAGTGCCCGGCGATCACGGCGATCAGATATTGGACCACGCCCAGCCCGACGAGATACCCCATGAGCACACCCAAGCCCGCGGTGCTTTCCTGTGTCGCGAGGCTGTCGCCAAAGGCCGAGCCGTGAAAGAGCCCGAACCCGGCAAAGACAAGGAGGGTGCCGACCGGCCCGAGCGCCCGGCCGGACATCAGCACCGCGCCGATGCCCAGAAGCGAGAGCGCGATCATCGCTTCCTTCACCGGCAGGCCGATCCCGGCGGACATGAGGGCGCAGCCCAGCAGCATCGCCGCGATATAGGCGGCGGGGGTGAGAAAGCGATTTGCGGTGAACAGGGCGGCCACGCCAACGGCGATCACGAAAAACAGATGGTCAAAGCCCAGGATCGAATGGCCCAGCCCCGACAAAAGCCCATGCGAGACGGTTTGCATGGGCATCCCGTCAAGCGGGTGATGCGCAAAGGCTGGGGAGGCGATGGCCAGGAGAGCGAGGCTGGCGAGCGGTGTTTTCATCTGAATTGTCCTGTCCCTGTCTGTGCCCTCGAAGATGAAAGCGCGCGCGTCGCCGCGTCAAGGCCGAATCCCCCCGGATGTGTCGGATGCGGAGATTGGGATCGGCGGGGTCTGGCCGCTATTTGCGCAATATCTTGTGGATAACTGGCCCCACTGCCCCAGATGAAGGGGTTCGGCGTTGACTCGTGGCCCCTCCAGCCCGCAGGCTGTACCGCAAAGACCGGAATCACCGGCGCGAGAGGGATCATTTGTGCAGTTTTCCAAGCTCAGACTGACCGGCTTCAAGAGTTTCGTGGACCCCACGGACCTGATCATCGCCGATGGTCTGACCGGCGTTGTCGGCCCCAATGGCTGTGGCAAGTCGAACCTGCTGGAGGCTCTGCGCTGGGTGATGGGCGAGAATCGCCCCACCGCGATGCGCGGCGGCGGCATGGAGGACGTGATCTTTGCCGGGGCGGCGACGCGCCCGGCGCGGAATTTCGCCGAAGTTTCGATTCATATCGATAACCAGGACCGGCTGGCCCCCTCGGGGTTCAACGACAGCGATCACCTTGAGATCGTGCGCCGGATCACCCGGGATGTGGGATCGGCCTATAAGGTGAATTCCAAGGATGTGCGCGCGCGCGATGTGCAGATGCTGTTTGCCGATGCGTCCACCGGCGCGCATTCGCCGGCCCTCGTCCGGCAGGGGCAGATTTCGGAGCTGATCAACGCCAAACCCAAGAACCGGCGCCGTATCCTTGAAGAGGCAGCCGGGATCTCAGGGCTCTACCAGCGTCGGCACGAGGCGGAACTGAAGCTGAAAGGCGCGGAAACCAACCTGACCCGTGTCGATGACGTGATCGAGCAGCTTGCGGCGCAACTGGCCCAGCTTGCGCGGCAGGCCCGGCAGGCGGCGCGTTATCGCCAGATCGGCGAGGAGCTGCGGCAGGCCGAGGGGCTGTTGCTTTATCGCCGCTGGAAAGAGGCGGACGAGGCCCGCGCCCGCGCCGAGGACGAGCTGCGCGAGCGCACGACGCTGGCCTCGAAGGCCGAAGCGGCAGCGCGCGAAGCGGCCAAGCTGCGCGCGAAGGCCGATGATGCGTTGCCACCCCTGCGTGAGGAAGAGGCGATTGCCGCCGCCGTGTTGCAACGCCTGCAGGTGCAGCGCGATACGCTGGACGATCAGGAGGCCTCGGCGCTGACCCGGATCGAGACGTTGCAGGCCCGGATCGAACAGCTTGCCCATGATATCGCGCGCGAAAGCGGGCTGAACAAGGATGCGGGCGAGACCATTGAGCGGCTGGAATGGGAGGCCAGGGAACTGGCCAAGGCCAGCGAAGGCCACGAAGGGCGGCTGGAGGCGGCAGCCGAAGAGGCCCGCGAGGCCGCCAGCGTGTTGCAGGACCGCGAGGGCGATCTGAGCACCCGGACCGAGGATGTGGCCCGGCTGGCCGCGCGCCACCAATCGGCACAGCGGTTGATTGATGACAGCCAGAAGACCCTGCGCCGCTCTGAGGAAGAGGCGGCGCGGGCCCGTCAGGCGGTCGAGCAGTCGCAGCAGGCTTTGCAGAAGGCGCTGACCGATTTTGATGCCGCCGGGGCCGCCGAAGCCGCCGCGACCGAAGCCGCCGGGGCCGCTGAGGCTGCTCTTGCCGCCGCCGATGAGGCCCGGGCCGAGGCGCAGGCGCGCGAGGCCGATGCCCGCGCCGAACGGTCCGAAGCCGAGGGCGAGGTCGGTGCACTGCGCGCCGAAGTGAGCGCGCTGGCGCGGCTGGTGGAGCGTGACACGGCCGAGGGCGGTCAGGTCATGGACCAGTTGCAGGTGCAGCCCGGCTATGAAAAGGCGCTGGGCGCGGCGCTGGCCGACGATCTGCGCGCGCCCGAAGTGGATGAGGATGGCCCCTCGGGCTGGACCTCTATGCCGGGATATGACCGTCCGCAGCTTCTGCCCGAAGGCGTGAAGGCGCTGTCGAATTACGTGACCGCGCCGCAGGTGCTGGGCCGCCGGATCGGGCAGATCGGCGTGGTCGATGCCGATGATGGCCCGCGTCTGCAGTCGCTGTTGCAGCCGGGGCAGCGGCTGGTCAGTCCCGAAGGCGACCTTTGGCGCTGGGACGGGTTCCGCGCCTGGGCTGAGGACGCCCCCTCGACCGCCGCTTTGCGTCTGCAACAACTCAACCGGCTGGAGGAGTTGAAGCAGGAGTTGGAGCGGGTCACCGCCCGGGCGGATGGCGCGCGGGCGGCGCATGAGCATCTGAGCGCGCAGTTGCAGGACTTGACGGCTGCGGACAAGGAGGCGCGAGAGGCGCGCCGCGCGGCGGATCTGGCGATGAACGATGCCAGCCGTGCACTGAGCCGTGCCGAGGCCGACCGCAACCTGGCGCAGTCCCGGCTGGAGAGCCTTGGCCTTGCCGTGACGCGGCACGAGGACGAGGCGCTGAGCGCGCGCAAGCAGCTTGACCAGGCCACGGCGGCACTGGGCGAGCTGGCCGATCTGGATGCGGCACGGGCCGAGATCGAGGACACCAAGCTGACCGTGGAAGCCGCGCGGATGACGATGATGTCGCGCCGCTCGGCCCATGATGAGCTGCGCCGCGAAGGCGAGGCCCGCACCCGCCGGGCGCAGGAGGTCACCAAGGAGATCAGCGGCTGGCGGCACCGGTTGGAGACCGCCGAGGCGCGCAGTGCCGAATTGGCCGAGCGCAAGACCGCTTCGGAGGCGGAACTGGCCGAGGCGACCACCGCGCCCGAGGTGATCCGCGCCAAGCGCGACGAGTTGGGCAACGAGATTTCAAAGGCCGAAGCCCGCCGGGCCGCAGCGGCCGATGCGCTGTCCGCGGCCGAAGGTGCTGCGCGCGAGGCTGTCGCGGCCGAGCGTGAGGCAGAGCGCGCCGCGTCGGAGGCCCGGGAAGCGCGCGCCCGGTCCGAGGCGCGGGCGGATGCCGCGCGCGAGACGCTGGCGGCCGCTGCCGAGCGGATCGAGGAGGAACAGGAGACCACGCCGCAGACGCTTCTTGAACAGCTTGAGGCCGATCCCGACAACATGCCCGCCTCGGACAGGATCGAGGCGGATGTGAACCGCCTCAAGCGGCAGCGCGATGCACTGGGTGCCGTGAACCTGCGCGCCGAGGAGGATGCCAAGGAAGTCCAGGAAGAGCATGACAGCCTTGTCACTGAAAAGACCGACCTTGAGGAAGCGATCCGCACCCTGCGCAACGGGATTGCCAGCCTAAATCGCGAAGGCCGCGAGCGCCTGTTGACGGCGTTCGAACAGGTCAACAGCAATTTCGCGATGCTGTTCAAGCATCTTTTCGGGGGCGGCGAGGCCAATCTGGTACTGGTCGAAAGCGACGACCCGCTGGAGGCGGGGCTGGAGATCATGTGTCAGCCGCCGGGCAAGAAGCTGGCCACGCTGAGCCTGCTGTCGGGCGGCGAACAGACCCTGACCGCGCTGGCGCTGATCTTTGCCGTCTTCCTGGCCAACCCGGCGCCGATCTGTGTGCTCGACGAGGTCGACGCGCCGCTGGATGATGCCAATGTGGGTCGGTTCTGTGACCTGCTGGACGAGATGTGCCGCCGGACCGAGACGCGGTTCCTGATCATCACCCACCATGCGGTGACGATGAGCCGGATGGACCGCCTTTTCGGGGTGACCATGGCCGAGCAGGGGGTCAGTCAGCTTGTGTCGGTGGACCTCAAGAAAGCCGAGCAGATGGTGGCGTAAGCCCTCCTAGGGCAGCGCGCTTGTCTGCCATAGCCGCACCTTCAGCCCGCCATGGGCGACCGGTGCGCCGGGTTCGGCGAAGGGCAGGCCGGTGGCCTTGGCCAACCCGCCTTCGGTGGTGATCAGCCCGACACGCCACCCGGCGAACCGCTCCTTCAGCACCTTGCCTAAGGCGCCATAGAGCCCGAAAAGCTGCCGTTTGTCCCCGATGCGCGCGCCATAGGGCGGGTTGAGCAGAACGAGGCCGGGCGGGCCATCCGGGCGCTCAAGGTCGCTGACCGCGTGGCAGGCAAAGCGGGTGATCGCATCCACGCCCGAGCGGGCGGCGTTTTCGGTGGCGTTGCGGATCGCGCCCGCATCGCGGTCACTGCCGAAAAAGTGCATATTGGTGGTCTGTGGGGTCTGTGACGCGCGTATCCGGGCCCAGGCGTCTGCGTCGAAATTGGCGAGGTTTTCGAAGGCGAAAGACCGCGCGCGGCCGGGGGCGAGGCCAAGGGCAATCTCAGCCGCCTCGATCGGGATCGTCCCTGAGCCGCACATCGGGTCAAGCACCGGCTCGGTCCCCGTATAGCCGCATTGGCGCAGGAAGAGGGCGGCGAGCGTCTCGCGCAGAGGCGCCTTGCCCACGGCCTGTTTGAGACCGCGCTTGTGAAGTGGGGCGCCGGAGGTGTCGAGGCTGAGCGTGCAGGTATCGTCTTCGATCCGCAGCATGACGCGCAACTCGGCCTCGTCGCTGATCGTCGCGCCGAGGCTTTCGGTGATGGCAAGGCCGACGCGCTCGGCGGCGGCCCCCTGATGATAGATGCGCGAGCGGGCGCAGGTGGCCTCGACCCGCACAGGCACATCCGGGCGCAGCAGGCTGGCCCAGTCAAAGGCGCGGGCGGTTTTGGCCAGATGCTCCAGATGGGTGCTGCGGAAGCTGTCGATCCGCGCCAGCACCCGGCCCGCGCCGCGCAGCTCCAGATTGGCGCGCCGGACATCGTGCCAGTTGCCGCGAAACTGCACGCCTCCCGGCACCGCCTTGGCCTTTTTGAAGCCGCGTTCCAGCGCCTCGGCTTTCAGGACAAGCTCCAGCCCCGGCGGCGCGGCAAGGAAAATCTCGAACTTGCGCGCAGCCTTCATAGAGCGTTGAGCAGGGCCGGTGTGGGCCAGGCATCGGCGGGCAGGCCAAGCTGCTGTTGCACATCCTGAACGGCCGCGCGGGTGCCTGCCCCGAGAATGCCGTCGATTTCACCTACGTCATAGCCGCGCTGGCTCAGCTTTTGCTGCAGGCGCTTCATCTGTTCGCCGCTGAGGCCCTGCTCGGGATTGCCCGCGTCAAAGACCGGCCCACCTTCCAGCCGGTTGGCGAAATAAGCAGCGGTGAGAACATAGGTAAAACTCTGATTCCATTCGAAATAAACCCGGAAATTCGGATAAGCGAGGAAGGCGGGCCCCTTGCGCCCCTGCGGCAGGATCAGGCTGGCGGGTAGGGTGCCCGCGATCTGCCCATGGCGGGGCGTGACGCCTTTCGCGGCCCATTCAGCGGCGGGTTTGGTGGTGCGCAGCCCGGTCTGAGACCAGTCGAGATTGTCTGGCACGCTGACCTCCTGCAACCACGGTTCGCCCGCGCGCCAGCCCAGGTGTTGCAGCATCTTGCCCCCCGACATCAGCGCATCAGGCGCCGAAGTCTTGAGGCTGACATGGCCATCGCCATCGCCATCGACGCCATTGTCCAGAATGTCCTGCGGCAGCATCTGCACCATGCCAATCTCGCCTGCCCAGGCGCCGGTGGTGCGGCGCGGGTCGAAATCCCCGTTCTCGAAAAGTTTGAGCGCCGCGAAGATCTGCGGGCGGAACAGCTCGGGGCGGCGGCAGTCATGGCTGAGCGTCACGAGCGCGTTCAGCGTGTTGAAATCGCCCTGGAAGGAGCCGTAATCGGTCTCGAACGCCCAGAAGGCCAGAAGCACGCCCCGGCTGACACCGAATTCGCGCTCGATGCGGTCAAAAACGGCGTCATATTGTCTGGCTTTGGATTTGCCGGTGTTGATCCGGCCCGAGCTGATCAGGCGGCGGGCGAAATCGGTGAAGGGCAGTTGGAACACGCCCTGACGGCGGTCGGCGGCGATCACTTTCGGGTCCTGGCGGACGGAGCCGAAGAACTGATCGACGCTCTGACGATCATGACCACGGGAGGCGGCCTCGTCCTTGAGGCCGTTCACGAAACCGGAGAAAGAGCCGCCGCATTGCGCCTGCGCAAAGCTGGCAGTGAGACAAAGGGCAAGGGTGCTGAAAAAAACGCGCATGGAAATCCTCTTCTGCAATCTCGCGTTAACCTATGGTCGCGCTTAGCCCGTGACAACAGCGATCAGCGCGATGAGCGCCAGGGCCGTCCCCCAACCGCGCCAGAGCACAGTGCAGGCGGCCTCGATCTGGAGCGCGCCGATCTGTTTTGCGCCGCGGTCGTTGACGAAGGGAAAATGCCGCCGGGTGCCGTCATAGGACCGCGGACCGGCAAGGGCGACATCCAGCGCACGGGCCATGGCCGCCTCGGGCCAGCCGGCATTGGGCGAGCGGTGCAGACGGGCATCGCGGGCGATGTCGCGCCATGTGCCACTGAGGCGGTGGGAAACCGCGATAAGGGCCGCGGAGAGCCGTGCCGGGATCACGTTGAACACATCATCAAGCCGCGCCGCGGCCCAGCCGAACGCCTCATGGCGCGGGGTGCGGTGGCCGATCATGCTGTCAGCGGTGTTGGTGATCTTGTACAGCAACAGGCCCGGAAGCCCGGCGACAAGAAACCAGAAGGCCGGGGCGATGACCCCGTCAGAGAAGTTTTCGGCCGCGGATTCGATCGCGGCGCGGGCAACGTCGGCCTCATCCATCGCCGAGGTGTCACGCCCGACGATATGGCCCACGGCGCGCCGCCCCTCGGGGACCGAGAGGCGCAGCGCATCGGCCACCGCGCGCACATGGTCGACCAGGGACCGTTGCGCCAGAAGGATGGCGGCGACAATGAGTTCTGCAAGGGCTCCGAGCAGTTGCAAAGCCAGTCCGATGCAGATGGCGAGCGCCGCGAGGATCGTCATCGCCAGCACCCCTTTGAGCTGTCGCGCGGCACCGGTATTGAGCTGCTGATCCAGTGCGGCCACGGCCCGGCCCATGAGCACGGCAGGATGCGGCAGATGTGACCAGAGCCAGCGCGGCTCGCCCAGAGCGGCATCCAGCAGCATCGCGAGGCAGAGAATCACAGCCAGGTCCACATGCGTCTCCTCAGGTTCGGATGGCAGAGGTTTTCATCCTCGCATCGCCCATCGCGGCCTGTTCAAGCGGATTTCCGCACAAAGCTCAAGCGGTGCTTGCTTCGAAAGGATAGGGTGAGGTTGATGTTAATGAATTGTTAACTCTTCGGACGACAGACAGGAGGTCCCAGCGTTAACTTCTAGGTAACGCCGGGCGAGAGGTGGTGTCAGCGCATGAAAGTTCTGATCGTAGAGAGCGACGCCGATCTGGGGCGTCTCTGGCAAAACCACATGGAACGACACGGGCTCGATGTGCAGCTTGTGCACGGGCAGTCCCAGGCGGCTTATGCTCTGGTGGAGCACAGGTTTGATGTGATCGTGATGAATATCGTGCTGGCCGAGGGCAGCGCGCTGGCGGTGGCGGATCTGGCGTCCTACCGGCACCCGGACACGCAGATTATCTTTGTCACCGGCACGTCCTTTTTCTCGGATGGTTCCATTTTTTCGCTCAATGCCAATGCCCGCGCATTCCTGCAGGCCGATACCCCGCCGGAGGACCTCACGGCGGTGGTCGAGCATTTCGGGCGCGCAGTCTGAGCGTCAGCCCGCGCGCGTCTCTATTTCGGAGGTACGCTCCAGCGTGCGGTGGACCGGGCAGCGGTCAGCGATTTCCAGAAGGCGGGCGCGCTGGTCGTCGGTCAGATCCCCGTCGAGATAGATCACGCGGGTGAATTTGTCGGCCTTGCCGCCGACGGCCTTTTCGGCATCCTGCGCATGGACCTTGTCGTGACAGACATCGACGCGCACATGGTCGAGCGGCCAGTTCTTGCGGCGGGCATACATGCGGATCGTCATCGAGGTGCAGGCCCCGAGCCCCGAGGACAGGAACCCATAGGGCGACATCCCCTTGTTGGTGCCGCCATAGGCCACCGGCTCGTCAGCGAGCGCATGATGATGCGGTCCGGAATTGATATCCTGCAAGAACCCGTCCGGGTCGGCCTCACTGACCCGGACGACACCTTCGGGGGCACAGGGCGGCGGGGCGGGCGGGCTGAGTTGCAGGTAGCGGCGCGCCCAGGCCGAAATGACCTCGGCGGCGTATTCGGCATCCTTGGGCCGGGTGATCAGGTGGTCGGCATCGTCGAGCGTTACGAAGCTTTTGGGATGCTTTGCGGCAGAGAAGATCTGAGCGGCGTTCTCGACTCCCACGGTCTGATCCAGAGGGGCGTGCAGAACCAGAAGGGCCCGGTGCAGATTTGCGATCTCGCCTTCCAGGGATTCGGCCTTCACGTTTTCGACGAAATCACGGCCGATGCGGACCGTGCGGCCCCCAAGCTTTACCTCGGCCACGCCCTCGCGTCCGATCTTGTCCAGCGCGTCGCCAAAATTATGGGTGACATGGCCGGGATCGAAGGGCGCGCCGATGGTGACGACCGCCTTTGCGCTGTCGATCTTGCGCGCGGCGCCCAGAACGGCGGCCCCGCCGAGCGAATGTCCGATCAGCAGGCTGGGCGCCATGCCGCGCGCGCCGAGGGCGTCGGCGGCCAGGATCAGATCCTGGATATTGGAGGCAAAGGAGGTGTTCTCGAACTCGCCTTCGGAATGACCAAGCCCGGTGAAATCGAACCGCAGAACGGCAAAACCGGCCCCGGCCAGACGTGCCGAGATGCGCCGGGCGGCGGGAATGTCCTTGGAGCAGGTGAAGCAATGGGCAAAAAGCGCGGTGGCCAGGTGCGGGCCATCGGGCAGGTCCAGCCGGGCCGCCAGGGTCGAGCCGTCATGGCCGGTAAAGGTAAGGCGTTCTGTGGGCATGTCGGTTCCTTCGCGCTTGCCGCGTCAAGGTAGGGAATGCGCGCAAGGGCTGCCAGCCTTGTGACAGTTTTGTCACGCGATGGTGAGCGTGTCGTGTGCTCGGCCAGAACATGGCCTTTCTGCCGGTTGTGTAAGATTCGCATCGAATTGAAGGGTGATCGACGTCTCGTTTCCCTGTCCTCCGAGAGGTTGGTTAACCTTTTTGGCGTATGGCTTTGTCCTCAGGTGGTGGAGCGAGGTGATGCAGCTGAGATTGAGAACCCAGCGGGATGTGCGTGTATTCGCCCTTGTGATCACCCTGATCGCGTTGGTCGGGAATTTCATTCTGACCTATCTGTTCATGCCGCACAGCCTGGCGGATCTCACCCTTCTTCCCGGCACCATCATCACGATGATCCTCGCCGCGCCGATTTCGTTCTTTGTCGGGACCAAGATGCTCGATGTGCACCACCTAACAGAGCAACTTGAACACGCGGCAGATCATGATCCGCTGACAGGGGTGCATACAAGGTTGAGCTTTTACAAGGAGATCGCGGATTGCGTGGATATGAAGCTTGCCATCATCGTGGCGGATATCGATCATTTTAAACTGGTCAATGACCGCTATGGTCACCAGGCGGGCGATGCCGCGCTGAAATCATTTGCCGCGACGCTCATCAGGCATTGCCGCGACAACGACATTATCGCGCGGTTCGGCGGGGAGGAGTTTGTCATTCTTCTTAAACATGCCAACCAGAGCGATACGGTAAAGGCGGCCGAGCGGCTGAGCCAGAAAGTGCGGGAGACGCCGCTTCATCTGAAGGGGCGATACATCCAGCTTACCGCCAGTTTCGGGGTGGCGGAGGTGGATAGCGTCGCCCATGTCGACCGCGCCATTCATCACGCGGATATGGCTGTTTACCGGGCCAAGAGCACCGGGCGCGACCGGGTGTGCGCATATGATCCGCGCCTCGATATCGAACCGGCCTCGCGCCACGCCGAGACCCGGATGGCGGCTATGCCTGCCCCATGAGAGCTGCGTCAAACGGATAGCGCGTGAGGTTCTCATACCCGTCTTCGGTGATCAGCACCTGATCTTCGAGCTTGATCGAGAAACCGCCGCCCACTTCGCCCACGAGCGCCTCGACGCAGAGCACCATGCCGGGTTCCAGTGCATAATCGAACGCCCCGGCGACGGCCTTGTCAGGGTACGAGACAAGCGGCCATTCATCGCACAGACCCACGCCATGCATCAGGCAGCCATATTTCTGCGCCTGGTATTTCTCATCCAGCCGATGCGATTTCTCGATCAGTTCGGGGATCATCAGCCCGGGTTTCAGAAGGTCCATGTTGTGCATGATATGCTCATGCGCGTGTTGCATGGCATAGACCATCTCGGCGGGCGGCTTTTCGTCCCCGATCCACCAACTGCGCGAGATATCGATGCAGATGCCATAGCTGCCGATCAGGTCAGTGTCGAAGCTGATGATCTCATTGTTCCGGGTGATGCGCGGGCCGCATTCCTGGAACCACGGGTTGGTGCGCTGGCCCGAGGCCAGAAGCCGCGTTTCGATCCATTCGCCACCGCGCTTGATATTCTCGGCATGCAGGACCGCCCAGATGTCATCTTCGCTGACCCCGCCCTTGGGCACTTCGGCACGGGCAAAATCCTCCATCGCCTGCACAGCGGCCTCGCAGGCATGGGAGGCACAGCGCATCGCGAGGATCTCATCCGGGCCCTTCACGGCGCGGCTTTTCTCGGTCACTTCCTCGCCTTCCATGATCTCGAAGCCTTGCGCTTCAAGCGCGCGCAACCCGTGCAGCATGATCTTGTCCACGGCGAGGCGGGTATTGCCCGGGGCATGCTCTTCCAGAAGCACGCGCACCTCGTTCGAGAACACATCGGCCGCCACGTCAATCTTGTCGCCCCGGTCGAAATAAAAGAGGTCCGCGCCAGAGCGTTGCTCTTTGACCAGGGGATTGAATTTGCTGAGGAAGGGCGAGTTCTTGTAGTCCCAGATCACCATATAGCCATCGGCGCAGAGCAGCAGCGCGCGGAACGGGTTGTGGGTGTTCCAGAGCTGCATGTTGGTGCTGTCGGTGGCGTAGCGAATGTTGAGCGGGTCGAACATCAGAAGGCCCGCATAGCCACGATCAACGATATGTTGCGTCAGGCGTTTCCAGCGATAGTCGCGCATGCGCGGCAGGTCGGGCAGGGTCAGCCCGGCGGCCTCCCATTCGCGAAAGGCAAGCTGCGTCGGGCCGATCTCGATCCGGTCGTTGTCATTGGGGGTGTTGTCCCCCAGCATGCTGCCCTTGGTCGGGTCGATCTTGCGCGTATCGCGGTAATGGGTGTTCATCGCGGGCCTCCCTGGTTGCGGCCCATGCTCCTACGCGCGGCAACGCACCGCTTGCCAGTTAGCGACCTGCGGCGGCGTTTTTTTGATGTAGGGTGCGTGATCTCACGCACCTCGCGATTTCGCTGCCTACGATAATCTGCGCGCGGTCAGCCCCGCCCGTGCGGTTCATCGAAATCCAGCACCGGGTTCGTCGGGATGATCCGGTTCGGATTGATCGTGTCGTGGCTATAGTGATAGTGCCGCACGATATGGTCGAAATGCACCGTGTCCCTTACCCCCGGCCATTGGTAGAGCTCGCGCAGATAGCCCCAGAGGTTTGGATAATCGATGATCCGCGCGCGGTTGCATTTGAAATGCAGGTGATAGACCAGATCGAAGCGGATCAGGGTCGTGAAAAGCCGCCAGTCGGCCTCGGTGATCCGGTCGCCAATCAGATAGCGTGAGGTAACCAGACGGTCTTCGAGCCAGTCGAGACTGTCGAAGAGGGGGGCCACCGCCTTGTCATAGGCGTCTTGCGAGGTGGCGAACCCGGCCTTGTAGACGCCGTTATTGACCGTGTCATAGACCCGGCTGTTCACCTCTTCGATCTCGTCGCGCAGCTCCTCGGGCCAATAGTCGTCGCTGTTGCCGGTGATCGCGTCAAAGGCCGAGTTGAACATACGGATAATTTCGGAACTTTCGTTCGAGACGATCGTCTCGCGTGTCTTGTCCCAGAGGATCGGCACGGTAACGCGGCCCGACACTTTCGGGTCGGCCTTGAGATAGATATCGCGCGCAAAGGGCAGGCCGTGCAGCCTGTCGCCTGTGGCGCCGGGGAAATCGGTGTCGAAGGTCCAGCCTTCGCCCAGCATATCCGGGTGTACGACAGAGACCTCGATATGATCCTCAAGCCCCTTCAGCGCCCGGAAGATCAGTGTGCGGTGTGCCCAGGGGCAGGCATAAGAGACATACAGGTGATACCGCCCGCTTTGGGCGTCAAAACCGCCTTCGCCCGTGGGCCCGGCGCTGCCATCCGGCGTGATCCAGTTGCGAAATCCCGCGGTGGAGCGCTTGAACGCTCCGCCGGTGGATTTGGTGTCATACCATTCGTCGCGCCATTCGCCTTCGACCAGTTGGCCCATGATCTTTGCCTCCTTGCGTGTTGCCGCAGATGTAGGTCGGCTCGGGGGATGCGCCTAGGCGAATGAGCGCACAGCGCACGTGTGCTGATGCACGAAGGCGAATCTGCGGTGTTTTGCATGGATCGTCGGAAATGAGCCGCAAAACCGGCCATTGTCCTCAAAACCTGCACAATCCGAGTGGAAATACGACAGCTTCGGTTTAAATCGCGGCGTAATCAAGATTTTACGTGACCGATGTATTGGGCTGCGACAGACTTGTCCGCGGATGGAGTGAGGGGCTTATCATGACCACCTATTTGCCGCCGGAGGTGCAGGCCGGGCTGGATGCTGCGCGGCGTCTGGCACGACGCAAGGCCACCCGTTTGCGCGTGGAGGCGGGCGAGCGGAGTTATCCTGTTCTGCGGGCGTGGGACGGAGGTTTCGCGCTTGAAGCCGAGACCGCACCGCATCTGCGCGGGCGCGTGGCGCTCTATGATGGGGCGCGGCTGTTGTCGCATTGCCTGATCATCGCCTCCGAGGAGGAAGAGGGCGAGTTGCGCTTCGAATACAAGCGCATCACCGAGGCGCATGACACCCAGCCACTGGATTTCTACCGCGCCCCCGATGCGCCGATTGCCCTGCTCGGGCCGGTGCGGGAAGTCTAGCCAAACGCCCCGGGCTTGACCCTGGGCCTCCTGTCAGAACGGGCGGAGCCCCGGACCGGATCCGGGACGGGGTTAGGGGTTACTGCAAATCGCCAAAGGCCTCTGCCATACGGCTGACAGCTTCTTCGACCCGTGCGCGGGGTGTAGCGAAGTTGAACCGCAGGAAGCTCTCGCCGCCCTTGCCGAAGGTCGGCCCGTGATTGACCGCGATCCGCGCGGTTTTCTCGACCCGGGCGGTGAATTCTTCGCGATGCATTCCGGTACCTCCGAAATCGACCCAGGCCAGATAGGTGGCCTGCATCGGCATGGAGGCAAGACCGGGAATGGCGTTAATGCCCTCGTCAAAGAGCCGTCGGTTACCGTCGAGATATCTCATCAGATTATCAACCCAGGCCGCGCCCTCGGGGCTATAGGCGGCCTCGGTCATGAACAGACCGAAGGAATTGGCCGAAATCCCGAGCCCCGCCATTCGCGCGGCGAAACGGGCGCGCAGGGCAGGATCGGGGATGATCACATTGCCCGAATGTGAACCTGCGATGTTGAAGGTCTTGGTGGCCGCCGTCATCATCACAAGCCGGTCCATGATGCTGTCATCCACCAGCGGCATCGGGATATGTTTTTGTCCGGGCATCACCAGATCGTGGTGAATTTCATCCGAGACCAGGATCAGGTCATGCCGCCGCGCGAAATCGGCCACAGCTTGCAGTTCGTCACGGGTCCAGACGCGCCCGCCGGGGTTATGGGGAGAGCACAGGATAACCAGCTTCTCGTTGCCGGTCATTTGCGCGTCATAGGCGTCAAAATCCATCTCGTAGCGGCCTGCGGTGTTCACAAGCTCGCATTCGACCACTTCGCGCCCGGCGGCTTTGATCACCCGCGCGAAGGCGTGATAGACGGGGGTAAAGAGGACAACCCCGTCACCGGGCGCGGTATAGGCATCGACGCAAAGCCCGGTACCATTGACCAGCCCGTGTGTGGTGAAGATTGCATCCTGTGCAATTTGCCAGCCGTGACGCTCTCTCATCCACCATTGGATCGCGCTGCGATACGAGGTCTCGTCGCCGTAATACCCGTAGACGCCATGGTCGCGCATTTTCTGCACGGCATCGCCCACGCAAGCGGGCGGGCGGAAATCCATATCGGCCACCCACATGGCCAGCCCGTCCTGGGCGGGCACGCCATAGATCGGCTCCATCATGTCCCATTTGGCTGAATGAGAACCGAAGCGGTCGATGATTTCGTCAAAACTCATGAAAAAGTCTCCTCGGATACGCGCAGCGCAAGCTAGCGGAATGCGGCGCGGGTTCAAGAGCCGTTGCAGTGCGCGCGCATTGGTCCTAAATGAAGCGCCATGAAACGGCCTATTCTCATTCACCCCGATCCGCGCCTGAAAAAGGTTTGCGCGCCCGTGGCGGATATTTCCGACGCGCTGCGCGAGCTGGCCGACGACATGCTGGAGACGATGTATGACGCGCCCGGCATCGGCCTGGCTGCGCCGCAAATTGGTGTGCTCGACCGCCTGATCGTGATGGATTGCGTGAAAGGCGAAGGCGAGCCGCCCCAGCCGATGGTGCTCTTCAACCCGGAGGTGGTGGCGTCCTCAGATGAAAAGAACGTCTATGAAGAGGGCTGTCTTTCGATCCCGGATCAGTTTGCAGATGTGACCCGGCCGAAAGAGGTCGAGGTGGCCTGGATCGACCGGGACGGAAACCCCCGGCAACAGGTGTTCGACGGGCTTTGGGCCACCTGTGTGCAGCACGAGATCGATCACCTGAACGGCAAGCTTTTCATCGACTATCTGGGGCCCATGAAGCGGCAGCTGATCACCCGGCGGATGCAAAAGCTCAAGCGCGAACAGGCGCGGGCCTGACCGCGGATGGCGGTGCGGCGGTGCCTGCCCTGGCCGGACAAGCGGCTGCGGAGCGCGGCGGCGGATGTAGACGCGGTCACCGGTGAGACCCGCGCGATCTGGCAGGACATGATCGACACGATGGAGGCGATGCCCGGTGTGGGGCTGGCAGCGGTTCAGATCGGAGTGATGCAGCGGCTGGCGGTGGTGGATGCGTCTGCAGAGCGCGGGCAGGCGGTGCGCATGGCCAACCCGGAGGTGCTGCACGCCAGTATCGAGCTGCGCGAACATGAGGAAGCCAGCCCGAATCTGCCCGGTGTGTCTGCGACCATCAAGCGCCCGCGCGCGGTGACGGTGCGATTTCTGAATGCAGAGGGCGAGGTGGAAGAGCGCGATTTCGTCGGGCTCTGGGCCACCAGCGTGCAGCATCAGATCGACCATCTGCGGGGCAGGATGTATTTCGACCGGCTGAGCAAGGTGAAGCGCGATATGCTGTTGCGCAAGGCGCGGAAGATCGGTGCGTGAGATCACGCACCCTACCAATAAAGGCAGGATGTAGGGTGTGTGTTTACACGCACCACCCCGCCGGAGGAGAGAGACAATGCGCGTGATCTTCATGGGAAGCCCCGAGTTCTCGGTGCCGGTGCTCGATGCGCTGGTCGAGGCGGGTCATGAGATTGCCGCGGTCTATTGCCAGCCGCCGCGCCCGGCCGGCCGGGGCAAGAAGGACCGGCCCACCCCGGTTCAGGCGCGGGCCGAGGCGCTGGGCTTGCCAGTACGCCATCCGACCAGTCTGAAAGATCCGGGTGCGCAAGAGGCCTTCGCGGATGTGAAGGCGGATATTGCCGTGGTCGTGGCCTACGGGCTTCTGCTGCCGCAAGCGGTACTGGATGCGCCAAGACATGGCTGCGTCAATATCCATGCCTCGCTTCTGCCGCGCTGGCGCGGCGCGGCACCCATTCACCGCGCAATCATGGCGGGCGATGCCGAGACCGGCGTGTGCATCATGCAGATGGAAGCCGGGCTCGATACCGGCCCGGTGCTGTGGCGCGAGGCCACTCCGATCGGCGCGGAGGAGACGACAGGGCAGTTGCATGACCGCCTTTCGGAGATGGGCGCGCGTCTGATCGTCGAGGCGCTGGAGCGGCTGGAGACGCTGACGCCCGAGCCACAGCCGCAGGAAGGCGTGACCTATGCGGCCAAGATCGAAAAGGCGGAGGCGCGGATCGACTGGGCCTGGCGCGCGGAGGAGGTGGACCGGCAGATCCGAGGCCTGTCGCCGTTTCCAGGCGCATGGTGCGAGGCCGATGGCCAGCGGATCAAGCTTCTGGCCTCGCGGATGGCGCAGGGTTGCGGCGCGCCGGGGCAGATTCTGGATGAGGCGCTCAACGTGGCCTGCGGGCGCGGTGCGGTGCGGCTTTTGCGCTTGCAACGGGCAGGCGGCAAGGCGCAGGATGCCCAAGAGTTCCTGCGCGGCATGCCGCTGCTGAAGGGGACGCGACTGACATGAAGGATATGCGCTGATGTTTATGGTGCTCTTTGGCACGGTCGTGATTGCGGGCATCGTTGGCTATGTCAGCGAAAAGACCGGGTTCACGCGCAATGGGTACCTGCCTTCCATCATCATTTGCGTGGGGGGTGCGTTCCTGTTTTACTTCGTGCGGATCATGTTCGGCGTGAAGTTCGGCGCACCTGGTCTGGATGCGATCATCTCATCGGTGGGGGCGCTGATCATCGTGCCGACCCATTGGCGCGGACGCGGATAAGGAGAAGGCGATGCATGTTATTGTGCTGATTATCATCGGGGCCGCGGCCGGATTTCTGGCGACGCGGATGATGAAGATCGAGGCCGGAATCCTGCCGACCATCGCGATCGGGATCGCCGGAGCCATCGTGGGCGGGCTGGTGTTGCAGGTGCTGCTTACGGTGATGGGGGCGCTTGCGGGCTTTGTCGGGGCCGTTCTGGGCGCGCTGGTTCTGATCTGGCTCTGGCAGACATACGTGAAGAAATAGGCGCCTACGGCAGGGCCGTTTCACAAAAAGCGGCCGGGTCAAAGGTGACCCGGCCGCGCCCTGTTGGACTTATCTTATTGGACCGTTGCACCCAGGGAGGAGGAGGAATGGGGCGCGGGTCGCTTCGAAGTAACCCCAGTTTGCTGCATTGCGGCGTTAGCGCAAGGGGGAATGGGTGATTTCACAAAAATTTCTTATATATCAATGCCAATTGCCGAAAACCTGATCATTCCTGCGATATCTGATCAAGCATTGTGCGCGCTTTTGCTGCGCCTGCGAAATGCTTAGTTTTTCGGCGGTCGTGCCTTGTAAACCGGCAAACGCCAGCCAAAGAGCAGGGAGCCTGCGCGCATCGCCCAGGTCACGCCGGCACAGGCAAGCAGGGCCGGTCCGGGGGCAATGAGTGTGCTCAGGATGACCCCTGCCAGCGCACCCGCGAAAGCGGCCGAGACATAAAGCTCGCCCTGTCGCAGCACCAGAGGCACCTCGCCCACCACCACATCACGCATCAATCCGCCCATGCAGCCGGTCACGACACCCATCAGCACAACGATCAGCGCAGGCTGGTGCATCTGGATTGCCGCCCCGACCCCGGCGGGCACTGCCACGGCCAGTGCGAAACTGTCGAGCCAGAGCAGCCAGCGATAGCGGCTCTCGACCAGATGTGCGGTGAAAAAGATGAGCAATGCAGCAGCGCAGGCGATGAGGATGTAATTCGGGTTGCCCATCCAGAAGAGCGGGTTTCGGTCGAGCATTACATCGCGCAATGTGCCGCCGCCCACCGCCGTGAGGCAGGCGATAAAGGCAAAGCCCACGATATCGAGCTGGGCGCGTGACGCAACCAGCGCGCCGGTGAGGGCGAAAATCGCAACAGAGGCATAATCCAGAAACGACAGCAGGCTCATGTGTCCTTGCCCGGCTTGAAGGGGGCCATGCCCGCACGGGCAAGTTCGTCGGCGCGTTCGTTCTCGGGGTGGCCCGCATGGCCCTTGACCCATTCCCAGGTGACGTTGTGGCGGGCCTGGGCCTCGTCGAGCCTTTGCCAGAGCTCCACGTTCTTGACCGGTTTCTTGTTGGATGTTTTCCAGCCATTGCGCTTCCAGCCGTGAATCCAGCCGGTGACGCCGTTCTTCACATAGGCGCTGTCGGTGACGATGGTGATGGCGCTGGCACGCTCCAGCACTTCCAGGGCGTTGATCGCGGCCAGAAGCTCCATTCGGTTGTTGGTGGTCTCGGGCTCGCCGCCTGAGAGTTCACGCTCTTTCAGGATCCTCTCGCCCTCCATGGCGCGCATCAGCACGCCCCAGCCCCCCGGGCCGGGATTGCCGGAACAGGCCCCGTCGGTATAGGCGAAAAGTTCAGCCATGAGCGGCGATGCAGACCCAGGGAGCGGGCTCACCGCTCAGTCCCGGCTCGTTGCCACGGGTGGAGGAGAAGGGCTTGAACCCGGCAGCGGTCAGCAGGTCGCAGAGCTCTTCCTCGGTGTAATAGGCATAGAAACGGCCAATGCTGTCGCGGTGCTCGCCGCTGCCGGTTTTCATGCCGATGTGAAACAGCCCGCCCGGTTTGAGGGCCGCGCGCAGGCGGGCCAGGTGGCCCGGCATGTCCGCTTTGGGGGCATGCAGCAGGCTGAAATTGGCCCAGATGCCATCGTAAAGATCGGTGCCCGTGATGTCGTCAAATGTGGCCAGCCGAGCCATGACACCGGGATTGGCCGCGGCGCGTTCAACCATCTCCGGCACGGCGTCGGTGGCCTCAACGGTGAGGCCTGATTGCGCCATTACCGCGGCGGACACGCCCGGCCCGCAGCCCAGATCGAGCACATGCGCGCCCTTGGGTAGCCCGCCGATAAAGGCGGCGAGGATCGGGCTTTCGGCCTCTTTCTCGACCATCTTCAGATAGTCGTCGGCGCGTGCGGCATAGACGCTTAGGGTTTCATCGTCTCTGCTCATGCTTTCTCCAGTGCCAGGCGCGCGGCGAGGGCGGCGAAGATAGCCGCGAAACTGCGGTTGAGCCAGCGCATGATGCGGGCGGAGCCAAGGATATGGGTGCGCGCGGCGGCGGCGAAGATGCCATAGAGGACGAAGACGCCGAAGGTCATGGCCATGAAGACCGCGCCCATTGCGATCATCTCGGCGCTGGCCGTGGCCGGATTGCCCGACAGGAAAGGCGGCAGCAGAGCGAGGAAGAAGATCGAGAGTTTTGGGTTGAGCACGTTGATCAGCGCGCCGCGCCGGGCGGTGATCCAGCCATTTTCCACCCGCTTGTCGGGCTTGACCGAGAGCGCCCCGTCCGAGCTGAGCGCCGACCAGGCCAGATAGAGCAGATATGCGACACCCGCGAATTTCACCAACTGGAACAGCAGGGCCGAGGCGTGGAGCACTGCCGCGAGGCCGAGCATCGCAGCGGTAAGATGCGGCACAATCCCGATTGTACATCCGAAGGCTGCCCAGATCGCCGCGCGGTGACCCTGGCCGAGGCCGATGGCCAGCGTATAGATCACGCCCGTGCCCGGGGCGATGACGACAACAAAGGCGGTGATCAGGAATTGCAGAGTCATCTGTCGGCCCCTCAGGAGTGTTTCGGGAGTGAGGCCATAGCGAGCCGGTGAAGTCAACCGGCAGGCCGCTGTGGCGAGAGGCGGATTTAGCGTGCCGCGGACGAAGCCGGGTCACGGCCCTTTGTGCGGGTGTCAGTAATGCGCGTAGGCGATGAGCAAAAGGCAGGCGACCATGCCCGCCGTCAGCATGATCCGCAGCGGCATCCACCAGTCCGGGGTGAGGCCCTGCCGCGAGAACAGCCGGTCGATGAAGAGCACCAGCACAAAGCCGATGGCAAGCTTGACCGCCACTTCATGCACCCCGCCAATGACAAAGAAGAAGGCATAGAGCGCAGGCAGGACCGACAGCACATAGCCAGTGCCCGCCGTGGCCGCGTTTGAGCGCGCGGCAAACCCCCAGAGCACGCCCGACATGAAGGCAAGGATGATCTCGGCATAGCGCAGGGTGGCGTAGGGGGCGAGAAACCAGTCATTGCCCCAGACTTCGGTGAAGCTTCGGACGAAGGGCAGGTATGTCTCGCCGACGCCCCAGACCATCGGCAACAGCCCGGCAAGGCCGAGCCAGAGCGCGGTGCGCGGGATGTTTCTGGTCATGCCAGTTCGCGCAGGACGCGCGGCACTTTGAAATGCACGGATTCGCTAGCTGTCTCGACCTCTTCGACACGCACCTCATAACGCTCGGCGAGGGCGGCGATGACCTCGTCCACCAGCACCTCGGGGGCCGAGGCACCGGCGGTGACGCCGATGGAGCCGATCCCTTCAAGTGCGCGCCAGTCGATCTCGGTCGCGCGTTGGACAAGCTGGGCATAGGCGCAGCCGGCCTTGGCCCCGACTTCCACGAGGCGGCGCGAGTTGGAGGAATTGGGCGCACCGACCACGAGCATGGCTTCCGCCTTTGTGGCAATCGCCTTGACCGCTTCCTGCCGGTTGGTGGTGGCGTAGCAGATATCTTCCTTGTGCGGGCCGCGGATGGCCGGGAAGCGCGCCTGCAGGGCCGCGACGATATCGGCGGTATCGTCAACCGAAAGGGTCGTCTGCGTGACAAAGGCCAGCTGCGCCTCGTCGCGCACGGCAAGCCCGGCGACATCCTCGACCGTCTCGACCAGAAGCACCTCGCCTTCGGGCAACTGGCCCATCGTGCCAATGGTCTCGGGGTGGCCGTCATGGCCGATCATGACGATCTGGAGACCGTTTTCATGGTGCCGTTCGGCCTCGATATGCACCTTGGAGACCAAAGGACAGGTGGCATCGACATAGATCATCTCGCGGCTGGCGGCCTCGGCGGGGACCGATTTTGGCACGCCGTGGGCCGAAAAGATCACAGGACGGTCATCGGGGCATTCGTCCAGCTCTTCGACGAAGACGGCGCCTTTGTTCTTCAGGTCGTCCACGACGAATTTGTTATGCACGATCTCATGGCGCACAAAGACCGGGGCGCCCCATTTCTCGAGGGCCAGTTCGACAATCTTGATGGCGCGGTCCACCCCGGCGCAGAACCCGCGCGGGGCAGCGAGATAGACGGTGAGGGGCGGTTTGGTCATGGGTCGGGCTCCTGCTTGCCCCGATAGGTAGGGGCAAACTGGTGCCGGGTCCAGCCCTTGCCGGTACGATGCGTCTCTGCGAAATCGAAAACCGGGGCGCGATGGCCCCGGTTCCGCTCAGTCCTGACGCTCGTAGGCGTTTTCGCGTTCGGGCAACGGGTCGCGCGGCGGCCGGCCGATCACCTCTTTGAGGTCTTCGAGCTCGATGAAATTGTCCGCCTGGCGGCGCAGTTCATCGGAGATCATCGGCGGCTGACTGCGGATGGTCGAGACGACGGAGACGCGCACGCCCTGCCGCTGCAGGCTCTCCACCAGCGGGCGGAAATCGCCATCGCCGGAGAACAAAACGATATGGTCGACCCGGGGCGCGAGTTCCATCGCGTCCACGGCTAGTTCGATATCCATATTGCCCTTCACCTTACGGCGGCCCTGGCTGTCGGTGTATTCCTTGGCCGGTTTGGTCACCATCGAAAAGCCGTTGTAATTCAGCCAATCCACCAGCGGCCGAATGGGCGAATACTCGTCATTTTCCAGAAGCGCCGTGTAGTAGAACGCACGAAGAAGTTTGCCGCGACGCATGAACTCGGAGCGCAGAAGTTTGTAATCAATGTCGAACCCGAGCGATTTCGCCGCCGCGTACAAATTCGAGCCATCGATGAACAGCGCAAGCCGTTCGTCTTTGTAAAACATACAAAAGTCCTTCCGATCGACAGGGTCAGCCCGTGGGTTTAATGTCGTGAGTGGTCAAAAAATAGGCAGACCCGACACGTGAAACTAGGTATTTCTAGCAGATGCGCAACAGTTTGTAGCCCATGCAAAAGGATAGGTTATGGTCACATCCGGTCAAGAATACCTGATCGCTCTCGGCGGAAACCTGCGGTCTGAACTGGGGGTGCCGCAGCAAACGCTGCGCGCAGCCTTGGCGCGACTTGAGCAGATTGGCGTGCAACTCAAGGCTGTTAGCGCCTTTTACCGGACGCCCTGCTTTCCGCCAGGGGCGGGGCCGGACTATGTGAATGCGGCGGCGAAGATCGGGTATGACGGTGACCCGAAAGAGGTGTTGGACCTTTTGCACACGGTCGAAGCCGGCCTGGGGCGCGAGCGCGTGGAACGCTGGGGCCGACGGACGCTGGACCTTGATCTGATTGCCGCGGGGTCGCGCGTTCTGCCGGACGAGGCGACCCATGAACGCTGGCGCAACCTGCCGCCCGAGCGCCAGGTCGAGGCGACGCCGGACGAGTTGATTCTGCCCCATCCGCGTTTGCAGGACAGGGCTTTCGTGCTGGTGCCCCTGGCGGATGTGGCACCGGACTGGGTGCATCCGGTGCTTGGTCTGACAGTGGCGGAAATGGTGGCCGGGCTGCCTGATGAGGACGTGTCGGACGTGGTCGCTCTCTGAGCTGCCCGGGCAGGTGTTTCGCCCTGTCCGGACCGACATATTCGGGGGTTGTAAATCCGCCCCTTTGCCCTTAGATACGGGGCTTCTTTCCTAACCTGCCCGGAGTTCCCATGGCCCGCGTAACCACCGAAGATTGCGTCGACAAGGTTCCCAACCGTTTTGATCTGGTGATGCTTGCCGCGCACCGCGCCCGCGAAATCTCGGCTGGCTCGCCCATTACCGTGGACCGCGACAATGACAAGAACCCGGTCGTTGCCCTGCGCGAGATCGCGGAAGAGACCCAGTCGGCAGAAGAGCTGCGCGAGCGTCTGATCGAATCGAATCAGACCCAGATCGAAGTAGACGAACCCGAAGAGGACAGCATGGCGCTGCTCATGGGGGGCGGCAGCGAGATGGACAAGCCGGCCGATGACGACATGTCGGAAGAGAAGCTTCTGCGTGCATTGATGGAAGCGCAAGGCGAGGGCTGAGCCCGGGTCTGAGGCCCCGCTTTCCCGGTATGGTTGCAAAATCGGCATGCTGGTTGGTGAATATCGCCAGAAACGCCCATCTTTGCGTCATGACTGCTTGCAAAAAGGGGCCATACCTGCACCTTCGGAGATGTACCGAAACCCAAGAGGCCCTGTGCGCCCAGCCCGGGGCCTTTTCCTATTGATGGACCGATGCGCGGATGATCCCTGTTGATGACCTCCTACAACTGGTCCGCGCCTACAACCCCAAGACCGAAGAGGCGCTGATCCGCCACGCCTATGACTATGGCCTTGCGATGCATGAAGGCCAGTTTCGTCATTCGGGTGAACCCTATTTCAGTCACCCGGTCGCTGTGGCCGCGATCCTGGCCGAGCAGAGGCTGGACGATGCCACGATCATCACCGCGCTGCTGCATGACACGATCGAGGATACGGGCGCGTCCTATGCCACCGTTGCCGAGAAATTCGGTGGAGAGATCGCGGACCTGGTGGATGGGGTCACCAAGCTGACCAACCTTCAACTGAGTTCGACCGAAACCCAGCAGGCCGAGAATTTCCGCAAGCTGTTCATGGCGATGTCCAAGGATCTGCGGGTGATTCTGGTGAAACTGGCTGACCGCTTGCACAACATGCGCACGATCCGCGCCATGCGTCCGGAAAAGCAGGCGCAAAAGGCACGCGAGACGATGGACATCTTCGCGCCGCTGGCGGGCCGGATGGGGATGCAGTGGATGCGCGAGGAGCTGGAAGACCTTGCGTTTCGTGTTCTCAACCCCGAAGCGCGGGCCTCGATCATCCGGCGTTTCCTGACGCTGCAAAAGGCGTCGGATGATGTGATCGGACGGATCACGTCGGATATGCGCACCGAGTTCGACAAGGCGGGGATCCGGGCCGAGGTGTTGGGGCGCGCCAAGAAGCCCTATTCGATCTGGCGCAAGATGCAGGAGAAAGAAATCGGCTTCTCGCGCCTGTCGGATATCTACGGCTTTCGCATCATCACCCAGAGCGAAATGGATTGCTACACGGCGCTGGGCGTGATTCACCAGCGCTGGGCAGCGGTGCCGGGGCGGTTCAAGGATTACATCAGTCAGCCCAAATCCAACGGCTATCGCTCCATTCACACCACGGTTTCGGGGCGCGATGGCAAGCGGGTGGAGGTGCAAATCCGCACCCAGGCCATGCATGACGTGGCCGAGACCGGCGTGGCGGCGCACTGGTCCTATCGTGACGGCGTACGGGCCAAGAACCCCTTTGCCGTGGACCCCGCGCGCTGGATCGCCAGCCTGACCGAGCAGTTCGATGCCGAGGAGGATCATGCCGAATTCCTCGAAGCAGTGAAGCTGGAGATGTATGCCGACAAGGTGTTCTGCTTCACCCCCAAGGGCGAGGTGGTCAAGCTGCCGCGCGGGGCGACGCCGATTGATTTCGCCTATGCCATTCACACCCGCATCGGCCATGCCACGGTTGGCGCCAAGATCGACGGGATGCGCGTGCCGCTCTGGACCCGGATCAAGAACGGACAGTCGGTCGAGGTGATCACCGCCGACGGTCAGATACCGCAATCGACCTGGCTTGATATGGCGGTGACCGGCAAGGCGCGCTCGGCCATCCGCCGGGCGCTGCGCGAGATTGACCGCGACCGGTTCATCAAACTGGGGCGCGAACTGGCCCGGGCGGCCTTCGAACATGTCGGCAAGAAAGCCACCGACAAGGCGCTGGAAACTGCGGCCCGTCATTTGCGGCTGAGCACGGCGGAGGACATCCTGGCGCGGCTGGGCAGTGCAGAGCTAACCTCGCGGCAGGTGTTGCAGGCGGTTTACCCCGAGCTTGCGCCGGACGAGGGCGAGGAAGTGGGCCGCGACGGGGCGGTGATCGGACTTGCCGCCGATCAGAGCTTTGAGCGCGCGCGTTGCTGCCAGCCCCTGCCGGGTGAGCGTATCGTGGGGATCACCTATCGTGGGCGCGGCGTGGTTGTGCACGCGATCGATTGCGACAGATTGTCCGACTACAACGATCAGCCGCAGCGCTGGCTGGACCTGCATTGGCATGAAGGCAAGCATCCGGCGACCTCGGACGTGACGCTTGATATCACGATGAGCAACGATGCCGGGGTGCTGGGACGTATTTGCACCTTGATTGGCGAACAGAAGGCCAATATCTCGGACCTGACATTCGTTGACCGTAAACCGGATTTTTATCGCCTTCTGCTCGATGTGGAACTGCGCGATGCCGAACATCTTCACAGCGTTATTTCGGCGCTTGAGGCGGAAAGCGATGTTGCCGCCATCGAGCGCCTGCGCGATCCGTCGCGCGCCATGGGCGCCCAGCAGACAGCACTATAGGAGCCTTCCCGCGTGGTCTTCAAACGCCGAGACAGACGGCCTTGGTACAAAGCCATTGCAGACTTCGTCTGGCCCAAGGGCGGCTGGGCGCGGGGGTTTCACTATATCAAGCACCGGTTGCGCCGCCTGCCGGATCCGCCGCACCGGATTGCCCGGGGTATCTTTGCCGGAATCTTCGTGACGTTCTCGCCGCTTTTCGGGCTGCATTTCCTGCTGGCGGCGATGGTTGCCTGGCTGATGCGCGGCAATATCGTGGCCTCGCTTCTGGCGACGTTTTTCGGCAACCCGCTGACCTTTGTGCCCATCGGGGCGATGTCGCTCAATACCGGGTATTTTCTTCTGGGCCTCAACAAGCTGAGCGAAGAAGAAGTGCAGCGGTCCCTTGGCGGCAAGTTCGTGGATGCCGGCGAGGACCTGTGGCACAATTTCACGGCCATTTTCACCCATGACAAGATGGACTGGAGCCATCTGGCCGTTTTTTATGACGAGGTGTTCCTGCCTTATCTTGTGGGCGGCCTCATCCCCGGCGCAATCTTCGGCCTGGGGGGTTATTATATCTCGTTGCCACTGATCAAGGCCTATCAGAATCGCCGCAAAGGGGCGATCAAGGCCAAGCTCGCCGCGCTCAAGGAAAAGACTGCGAAGGCGAAGCCAAAAAGCACCGACTGACCGGTTTGCATTGACGCAAGGGCAGCACGGCCTAGGGTCGGGGTTCTGCCAACAGGAGAGACGCGCCATGGACGATATCAACGCCCGCCACAATGAAAAGATGCGCAAGATCAAGGCTGCGCGCGACGAGTTGATGAAGACCAAGAAAGAGAAAAAGGGTCTCATCATCGTGCATACGGGCGACGGCAAGGGCAAATCCTCTTCGGGGTTTGGCATGATCATGCGGTGTATCGGGCATGGCATCCCATGCGCTGTCGTGCAGTTCATCAAGGGCAACTGGCAAACCGGCGAAAAGAAATTCCTGCGCGACCGCTTTGCTGAAGAGTGCCGGTTCTTTGTCTCCGGCGAAGGCTTCACCTGGGAAACCCAGGACCGCGAGCGCGACATTGCAGCGGCAGAGAATGGATGGCAGATCGCCAAGGAGCAGATCCTTGACCCTGAAATCAAATTCGTCCTGCTCGATGAGATCAATATCGCATTGCGCTATGATTACCTCGATATCGATGAGGTGGTCGATTTTCTGCTGACGCAGAAACCCGCGATGACCCATGTCTGCCTGACCGGACGCGACGCCAAGCCCGAGCTTCTGGCCGCCGCCGATCTGGTCACCGAAATGACGCTGAAAAAGCATCCGTTCGAGGATGGGGTCGTCGCCCAGCGCGGGGTGGAATTCTGAGCCTCGACGCATCGGTTGCGGGAGGGGTGGCAAAGGCACTAGACTGGTGCGGTCTGCAAAGGAGCTGAATTATGTCAGGGAAACTGCGCCTTGGGGTGAATATCGACCACGTGGCGACCGTGCGCAATGCGCGTGGCGGGGCCTATCCCGATCCGGTCAGGGCCGCCAAGCTGGCCGAAGAGGCGGGGGCCGACGGGATCACCGCGCATCTGCGCGAGGACCGGCGTCATATTACGGATGCAGATATCGACGGGCTGATGCAGGCGCTTTCGGTGCCGCTCAACTTCGAGATGGCCGCAACCGAGGAAATGCAGCGGATTGCCCTGCGCCACAAGCCGCACGCGGTCTGCATCGTGCCGGAAAAGCGCGAGGAGCGCACCACCGAAGGCGGGCTGGAAGTGGCGCGCGAGGAGAACCGGCTGGCGCATTTCATTGCCCCCCTGCGCGAAGCTGGCTGCCGGGTGTCGATTTTCATTGCCGCCGACAAGCGCCAGATCGAAGCGGCGCACCGGATCGGGGCCGAGGTGATCGAGCTGCATACCGGCGCCTATTGCGACGCCCATGCCGAAGGCCGATTTGAGGAGCGCGACCGCGAATATGCGGCATTGAAGGAAATGGCGCAGTTTGCCCATTCGCTGGGGCTGGAGGTGCATGCGGGTCACGGGCTGACCTATGATTGCGTGCAGCCGATCGCGGCCTTCCCGCAGGTGATGGAGCTCAATATCGGGCATTTCCTGATTGGTGAGGCAATCTTCATGGGTCTGGAGCCCGCCATCCGTCACATGCGCAGTCTGATGGACGAGGCGCGCGGCCCGGAATACCGGTCAGCCATATGAATTACATCCGCTACGGATTGGTCTTTCTGGTGGTCGCCCTTGGCGCGGCGCTGGCGGTCCGGGCGCTCAACACCAATCTTGATACGGTCCTTGGTTCCTCGGCGCAGCTGATGGTGCCTGCGATGATCGCTGCCCTGATCGAAGGTCAGCAATTCGCCAAGGCGCAGAAACGCAAGCCCGACAGCAGCGAGATCTGGGGTTTCACATGGATTGCCACCGGGGTGGCCGTGGTGCTTAACGTGGCGCTGGCCTATGGCGCGAGCGGGTTCGCGCCGGAGTTTGACAAGCTTGCCATTGCGCCCCTCCTGGGCCAGCAATTCCTGATCCTTCTGGGGCTCTATGCGGGCGGATATCTGATCTGCAATCGCTTCTTTGCGGGGCTGGGCGCGGGCAATCAGCTCAGCCTGATGCGCAATCGGGGAGAGGCGGAATGAGGGTGCTTGCCCTCCTTCTCGCGGGTCTCGCCGCTCCGGTCGCGGCGCAAGAGGTGCGGCCATGCGACTGGATCGCGCGGGCCGATGCCATTGTCGAGCCGTGGGAGGCACATAGCCGGACCTTTGCCAATGGTGCGGTGCGACTGGCCCTTTTGGACGTGATCGAGCCCGCGGCGGGCGCGTTTCACCTGCTGATCCTGTCGCCGCCCTATGATGAGGTGGGCGGGCGGCAATGCCGGACCCTGGGACTGGGGCAGGGGATGGGCTTTGCCCAGGCGGATTTCACAAGCCTGACGGCGGGCTATGACCCGGCGGTCGGCCTGATCTTCGGCATGGAGGTCGGCGTGATGGGGACAGGCGGTAATGTTGTTCCGCGAAGCCTGGGTTTCACTCTCAACCAGGCCACCGGCGCCATCGCGACGGCGCTTCAATAGGGGCTGGGCTTGAGACAGATGCGTGCGCCTTCCCTCCACTTCCGCGCGATCCGACGCGATAGCGGCCTGACCAGACGGGTGGCCCGATGATCCTCGGTATCGGTACGGACCTGGCCAATATCGAGCGCATTGCCGGGACGCTGGAACGGTTTGGCGACCGGTTCCGCAACCGGGTCTTCACCGAGGTCGAACAGGCCAAGGCCGAGCGCCGGGCAGACACGCCCGGCACCTATGCCAAGCGCTGGGCCGCTAAGGAGGCGTGTTCCAAGGCGCTGGGCACCGGGCTCAGGATGGGGATTTCCTGGAAGGACATGGCGGTGAGCAATCTGCGCTCCGGCCAGCCCGTCATGCATGTGACCGGATGGGCCGCCGAGCGGTTGGCGGAGATGACGCCGGAGGGCCATGAGGCAATCATCCATGTCACGCTCACAGACGATCACCCCTGGGCGCAGGCTTTCGTCGTGATCGAAGCCCGCCCAATTGCCCCGCGCGCGGACGCCACGGCTTGACACCCCCCAAGCCACCCCTCATGTAACCCCGAACCCATCGACGATAAGCGGAGTGATGCATGTCATCGGACGTCAAGAAAAGCAGTGCCATCTGGGAGACGATCAAAACGGTCTTCTGGGCGCTCGTGATCGCCGGCATTTTCCGCACGATCCTGTTTCAGCCCTTCTGGATCCCCTCGGGGTCGATGAAAGACACGCTGCTGATTGGTGATTTTCTCTTCGTCAACAAGTTCGTCTATGGCTACTCCTATGCCTCTTGTCCGTCGGTCCGCATCCAGCGGCTGGGCATCGACATTGATGCCAAGGATATCTGTGGCTGGATGGACGGCGACAACACCCGGATCATGGGGGGCGAGCCCGAGCGTGGCGATATCATCGTTTTCCGGCATCCGGTGAACGGCTCGGATTTCATCAAGCGCGTGATCGGCCTGCCGGGCGATACCGTGCAGATGAAGGACGGTGTGCTTCACCTCAACGGCGAAGCGGTGAAGGTGGAGGATGCCGGCACGTTCGAAGAGGAATTCGCCGCCCAGGGACCGATGCAACGGCGCCCGCGTTGTGAAAACGGCGTGGTGGGTGAGGGGGCCGCGTGCCTCAAGTCGCGCCATCGGGAAACCTTGCCCGGCGGGCGTAGCTATGTGACCCTGAACATCACCACGCAGCGTTCGGATTCAACCGGTGTCTTTACCGTGCCGGAGGGGCATTACTTCTTCATGGGTGACAACCGTGACAATTCAACCGACAGCCGCTTTCCCCAGACCGTGGGCGGGGTTGGGTTCGTCCCCTATGAAAACCTGATCGGGCGGGCCGGGCGGGTGATCTTTTCCTCCTCGGGGCGCTCGATGCTGTTTTTCTGGACCTGGCGGGGCGACCGCTTCTTCAAGGGGCTTGAGTGAACACGCCCGCGCGCAATAGCACCGCCTCCAACCTGATCCGGCGCGGTTTCGACTGGTCAGGCACCACCGGGCGCTTGCCCTATATCCTCGTCAGTGTTGCCGCAATTGGCCTTGCGTCCCTGATCCCGGTCACGCGCAACTTCTCCGGGGGCAATACAGCGGTTTTCGTTGCGCTGACGATGATCTTCCCGATCTGGCTAGGACATACCCGCCGCCGCCTGCGGGACGTGGGCTGGTCGGGCTGGTTGATGTGGGTGGCGATCCTGCCGGTCGTCGGGCTGATCCTGACCATCCTGCTCGCTTTCAAGCCGGGTGGAGACCTCACCGCCGCCGCCGATAAAGGCTATTCGCGGCTTGGCTTCGCGGTGTCGCTGGCCTTTGGCGCGATGCTGCTTTCCCGGGCCTTCTGGGCCCCTTACTGGATTCCGGCCGGGTCGATGAAGCCTACGCTGCTGGTGGGTGATTTCATTGCGGTGATCCCGGTAAATCAGCCCGAGCGCGGCGATATTCTGGTGTTTCGTGAACCCAATCGCGATGCGGAGTTCATCAAGCGGCTGATCGGAATGCCGGGTGATGTCGTCGAGCTGCGCGACGGGGTCGTCTTTCTGAACGGAGCCGCGCTACCCCAGGACAGGCCGCGTGAGTTTGTCGAGGCCTTCGCGCCGCAAGGGTCGCTGCGGATCATGCCGCGATGCCTCAATGAGCCGAACGAAAACGAGGCATGCATCAAGACGCAACTGACCGAGGCGCTGCCCGGGGGTCGCCGCTATGACGTGCTGGATATCAGCCCGCATGCCACGGACAATATCGCGCCGGTCACGATTCCCGACGGGTATTACTATTTCATCGGGGATCACCGGGACAACTCGGCCGACTCGCGGCTGCCGCATACCGCCGGAGGGCTGGGAATGATCCCGCGAGACGAGCTTGTCGGCAAAGTGGCGCTGGTGCTTTTCTCTTCGTCAGGCACGCATCTGCTCAAGGCCTGGACCTGGCGCAAGGGCCGGTTTCTGAAAGGGGTGCAATGAAGCTCTCGGCGGATCTCAAGGCATTCGAAACGCGGCTTGGCCACAGCTTTGCCGACCCGGAACTGCTGCTGCGAGCGGTCACACATGCGTCCATGTCCTCGGCCACGCGGGGCGATAACCAGCGCTTGGAGTTTCTTGGTGACCGGGTGCTTGGGCTGGTGATGGCCGAGGCGCTTCTCGAAGTGGATCCGGAGGCGAGCGAGGGCCAGCTGGCTCCGAGGTTCAATGCGCTGGTGCGCAAGGAGACCTGCGCCGAGGTTGCCCGCGAGATCGACCTTGGCAAGGTGCTGAAGCTCGGCCGGTCCGAGATGATGTCGGGCGGGCGGCGCAAACAGGCGCTGCTTGGCGATGCGATGGAAGCGGTGATAGCCGCCGTCTATCGCGATGCGGGCTTTGCGGCGGCGCGCGATCTGGTGCGGCGGCTCTGGGGCGCGCGGGTGCATAATGTGCAGGACGACGCGCGCGACGCCAAGACGGCGCTTCAGGAATGGGCGCAGGCGCGCGGGCTGCCGCCGCCTGACTACGTGGAAACGGCGCGCACGGGCCCGGATCATGCGCCGCAATTCACCATTCGGGCGCGGCTCTCCAGCGGGCTGTCGGCGATGGCGACGGCAGGCTCGAAACGGCAGGCCGAGCAAGCGGCGGCGCGCGCCCTGCTTGACCAGACCGTAGACGATTGAGACGGAGACGAACATGACCACACGCGCAGGCTTCATCGCTCTGATCGGAGAGCCCAACGCCGGAAAATCCACGCTGCTGAACCGGATGGTGGGCGCGAAGGTGTCGATCGTGACCCACAAGGTTCAGACCACTCGCGCGCGCATCCGCGGTGTGGCGCTGGAGGGTGAGTCGCAGCTTGTGTTCGTGGACACGCCCGGGCTTTTCAAACCGCGCCGCAGGCTGGACCGCGCGATGGTCGCCGCGGCTTGGGGCGGTGCGGCGGATGCGGATGTGATCGTCCTTCTGGTGGAGGCGCATCGCGGCATCACCGAGGGCGTGGAGCGCATCCTGGAGGGGCTTGCCGACGTCACCAAGGGCCGCAAGGTGGCGCTTGCCATCAACAAGATCGACCGGGTGCAGGCCGAGGAATTGCTGGGCCTGACAAAGGCTCTGAACGAGCGGTTCGAGTTTGCCGAGACCTTCATGATCTCCGCCGAAAAAGGCCACGGCGTCGATGCGCTGCGCACTTGGCTTGAGGCAGAGCTGCCCGAGGGGCCGTGGCTCTATCCCGAGGATCAGATCGCCGATCTGCCGCTCAGGATGATCGCTGCCGAGATAACCCGCGAAAAGCTGACCCTGCGCCTGCATCAGGAACTGCCCTATCAGCTGACCGTCGAGACCGAGAACTGGGAAGAGCGCAAGGACGGATCCGCGCGTATCGACCAGGTGATCTATGTCACGCGCGACGGCCACAAGGGCATCGTGCTGGGCAAGAAGGGCGAGACAGTGAAAGCCGTCAGCACCGCCGCGCGCGCCGAGCTGGAAGAATTCCTGGGTCGGCGCATCCATCTTTTCCTGCAGGTGAAAGTGCGTCCCGGCTGGCTGGATGAGGCGGAGCGCTATACCGAGATGGGGCTTGATTTCAAAGATGCGACCTAGCCCTTTCATTGTTCCCCAAATACTCAAAATGGAGGTGCGCCGATGGCGCGACTGACCTCCGAATTCTGGGTGCAGGCCTATCTCACCCGCCTGCGGCTTCAGGATATCCCGGCCTTTGTCACCGCGCATGGGGATGATACGGCGGGCGCGGTTCTGGTGAAGCTCAACACGCTCGACGGGCAGGCCACGGCGTTTCAGCGCAGCTTTGATCTGATGTCAGAGGCGCGCAACTGGGCCGAGCTCGCCACTGGGGAGGAGCGGGAGGTGGATGCGGCCATCGACCGGCAAAAGAGTTTTGACCCCGATCTCTGGGTGATCGAGGTCGAGGACCGCGCCGGGCGGCACCTGCTTGACGAGCAGGGGCTGAGCGATTGACCGCAAACTGGGCTGCCCGCCCACCCTGCAAAGTCATTCGATCGTGATGACCTGACGCGCCAGCACGGCCTGGTTGCTGACATCAAGGAACCTGAGTTCGTAGGTCCCCGGCTGGTCAGGCATCTGCATCTGCACCGGCGGACCCTCGGAGGTCTTGACCGCCCGGATCCAGGTAAAGATCGCCTGATCGGGGTTGGCGATGGTGATCCGCTGATCGGCGCTGTCGCTGTCCACGCTCCAGCCGATCTCGACCATAGCGCCCGGTGCTGCGCTTTCCGGTGCGCTCAGGCTGGCCCCGGCATTCAGCGCGGCATCGGCGGCCAGAACTTCGACCGTCCTGCGTGCCAGAACACGATTGTTGGCATGGAGCATGTACCGAAGCTCGTAGAGCCCGGTGGCATCGGGCGATTTCATGTCATTCTGCGTCTTGTCGCGCACCTGGAAATAGCTTCCGAAGGCGTCTTCGTCGCTGCCCATGGGGACAAGGTTGATATAGTCGCGCGCCCCCACCGTGCCGGACCAGCTGACGCGGAGTTTGTCGCCCAGGCGGAGTTGGTCGGCGGCCTCCAGAGTGACGTCGGCTTGCTTGGCCTCGATCATCTGGCTTGCCATTGTCCTTGATCCTTCACGCAGCACGTAGCGGAGCTCGTAAAGGCCGGGATCGCCCGGCAGTTGCAGATTGAGCTCGGATTTGTCGCGCACCAGCTGATAGCTGCCGAACGCCCCCTCATCCGCCCCGGCGGGCACGATATTGATATAGTCGTTTTCCGAAACTGTCCCGGTCCAGCTTACGCGGATATCCGCACCCGCGATGGCTGTGGCCGGGCCGCTGACCGTGACCTCGGGAAAGGTGATTTCGATAGGGTGCGTGGCCAGCGTCTTGGACCCTTGCCGCAGAACATAGCGCAGCTCATACATCCCTGTTTCGGCGGGCATGCGCAGCGCGCCTTCGCTCTTGTCGCGGACAAGGATATAGTTGCCAAACGCGCCCTCGTCGGCCCCCATCGGCACCACGGTGATATAGTCATCCTGCGCCACGGCGCCGGACCAGCGTACATCTATCTCGGCTCCGGTGACGGCGCTTGCAGGGCCCGTGAGCGTCACCTGCGCGTCGGTCACTTCGATGGCCGCGCTTGCCATGGTCTTGTTGCCCTCGCGCAGGATATACCGCAGCTCGTACATGCCGGGCTCTGCGGGGGCCTTGAGATCGCGCTCGGTCCTGTCGCGAACGGTCTGATAATTGCCATAGCTGCCCTCATCGGCCCCGAGGGGGACAATGGTCACATAATCATCCTCGTGTACGGCTCCGGTATAGCTGACGGTGAAGGGCTGCCCGGTCTGAACCGAGGCCGGGCCCGAGATCGTCACCTCGGCCAGCGTGACCTCTACGGATGTGCGCGCCATGGTTTTGTTGCCTTCGCGCAGAATGTAGCGGACTTCGTAAAGGCCGGGCTCTGCCGGGGCCCTGAGCGTGCGTTCGCTCTTGTCGCGCACGGTCTGATAGTTGCCATAGCTGCGCTCGTCGGCGCCTACGGGCACGATGGTGACATAGTCATCCTTGTTCACCGCGCCGGTATAGCTGACCTCGAATGCGGCGCCGGTGATGACCCCTTCGGGGGCGGAGATGGTGATCTCGGGCTCAACGATCTCGATCGGCGCCGCGCCGAGCGTCGCGGTCGTGCTGCGGTCGACATAGCGCAACTCATAAAGACCCGCATCGGCGGGGGCGCGCAGACTGCCTTCGGTCTTGTCGCGGGTTACGGTGTAATTGCCATAGGTGCCATCCTCTGACCCGGCGGGCACGATGCTCACATAGTCATCCTTTCCCAGAACCGGGCTCCAGCTTACAGCGAAATCCGATCCGGTGATGGCCGTTTCTGGCCCGGTGACCGTCACCTCAGGCAATTCCGGTTCCGGCTCGGGCTCGGGTTCGACAACCGGTTCGGGGTCCGGTGTCCGGGCGACGGCGGTGCCGACCGCGCTCAGGGCCGCGCCCAGTTCCTCGGCATTCGAGGCGGAGAGGAACTGCCCCCCGGTTTTCTCGGCGATGCAGGAAAGTGAGGCGGTATCCTCGTCGCCGCCAAGGCCAAAGCCGACCACATGCGCGGTAAACTCCACACCGCGCTGTTCCAGCGCTTCGGCCAGGGCGCAGGGATCGCGTTCGCAGCTTTCCAGCCCGTCAGAGATCAGCACGACCGTGGCGGGCCGGTCCGTGTAAGACAGCGCGATGGCGGCCTGCTCTACTGCATCGGTCAACGGTGTCTTGCCGGTGGGGGTGATGGCGTTGATCCGTGCCAGTATGTCCCTGCGGTTGTCCGCCCCGGGTTCGACCAGGGTCTGGATATCGCTGCAATCGCCCCGGCGGCGGTGGCCATAGGCCATGAGGCCGACATCGCGCTCCGCAGTCCAGTCGCCCAGAAGGTTGTCCATCACATTGCGGGCGATCTCGATCTTGGCCACCCCGTCGATCTGTCCCCACATGGAATTGGACCCGTCAAACACCACCATGACATTTTCACCGGCCTGCGCCGCGGGGCCAAGGCCGCAGGCAAAAAAGGCGGCAAAGAGGGTGTGTTTCAATCGGGTCATGGGGGGCCTCGCAATCAGGTTTGTCAAATCTGGGCACAGTCAAACATATGGCGGAGGGGTTTGTCACCATCGGGATCTGCAACTTGGGCGCCGCGTGTGCGGCTTGGGCTTGGCAAGCGGTGCGCGCTGGTGTGAGATGCACGCAACAGAGGGAACAGTTCTGTCGATGGAATGGCGCGATCAGGGGATATTGCTTGCGGCCCGCTCCCACGGCGAGACCTCGGCCATTATCGAGGTGTTCACGCCGGAGCGGGGGCGGCATGCAGGCGTGGTGCGGGGCGGGGCCTCGCGCAAACTTGCCCCTGTCCTGCAGCCGGGAGCGCAGCTCGATCTGGCGTGGCGGGCGCGGCTGGAGGAGCATATCGGCACCTTTCAGGCCGAACCGCTGCGCTCACGCGCCGCGGCGTCGCTGGGTGACCGTCTGTCGCTTGCGGGCCTGAACGCGGTGACGGCGCTTCTGCTCTTTGCACTGCCCGAGCGCGAAGCGCACCCGCGCCTCTACCGGCGCACCGAGACATTGCTTGATCTGCTGGGGCAGGCTGAGCTCTGGCCTCTGGCCTATCTCAACTGGGAGTTGGCCCTTCTCGAAGAGATGGGCTTTGGCTTGGATCTGAGCGCCTGCGCGGTGAACGGGGCCAAGGCGAACGATCTGAGCTACATCTCGCCGCGCACCGGGCGGGCGGTATCGCGCGCTGGGGCAGGTGACTGGGCGGACCGGCTGCTGCCCCTGCCGCCCTGTCTTTTGGGTCAGGGACCGGCCCCGGATGAGGAGATTGCCGAGGGTTTGCGCGTGACCGGGCATTTCCTGCATACCCAGCTTGCGCCCGAGCTTGGACACAAACCACTGCCCGAAGCACGGCAGCGCTTTGTCGATCAGTTCATGAAGCGGCTTTGAACACCATCTGCCGACCGGCATCGTTGCTCAGGATCATCGTGTCGCCCAGCACCTCAACGAGGCTCATCTCGCTGAGCGCGGTGAGAAAGGCGGTTTCGGCCTTCAGCGCGGGGCAAGCCCTGCGTGTCGAGGCGACCGGGCCTGTCGTGAACCAGGGATAAGGGGCCGATTGCGTGGCGGTGAAGCTGTTGCAAGGCGCCTGACCGCTGATTTGCCCCGGCTCGGGGAAGGTGAGCGTTGCAGTGGCCTGGAACGCGTCGCCGTCGAGGCTTTGAAGGTGCCAGATCTTGTCGGCCCCGCCATAGGCTGTCACGGTTTCATCCGCCCGGCACCCCGCCAGGGCAAGAACCGTGAGCAGAACGGCAAGTGCCGAGCGTATCATCGCAGCGCCAGCACCAGATCAACCAGTGTTCCCATGGCGTCGGGGCCTGGCGCGTCGCTTTCCATTCCCCGCATTCCCAGCGCAGTGGCATAAAGGATCCGGGCCATTTCCGGGTTGCCAATGCCGACCTGGGCCAGCAAATCCTCCAGAAGCTCCAACCGCGCCATATCGAGGCGCTTCAGGGCGGCCTTGGCCTGTGCGTTGCTGCGGCCCCAGGCGCGAATCGCGGGTTCCGAGTGGTCCGCCGTGGCCAGCGCCTGAGCGAGCTCTCGGAGCTGTATGACAGCGCTGCCGGAGGGCAGGGCTGGTTGTGCCGCGGCTTCCCAACGTCCGAGCAGTGCGCGGTGAAAGTCGGGCACATCCTTGAAATGCCAGTAGAAAGAGCCCTTTGTGGTGCCCAGACGCCGCGCCAGCGGCTCCGCCTTCAGCGCCTCGGGCCCGTGCTCGGCCAGGGCGTCGAGGCCGGCGTCGATCCAGGTATCTTGGGTGAGGCGGGGTTTGGCGAGGCTGCTCATGGGCTCGTCTTATGCCTGTGCCGAAGGCCCGACAATCCCCCGTTTTGCCACAGGCAAAGCTTTGCCATGGTCAAGGCCGGACTGTTGCCTCTATGGTGAGCGCCAAGCCTAAAGAGAGGGCGTCATGAGCGTGGGCCTGTCGCATATTACCCTGATCACCGCCGATCTCGATCGAATGCAGGCGCTTGTCGAAACGGTGCTGAAAGGCCGTTGCGTGTATGACAGCGGCAAAGACACGTTCTCACTTTCCGAGGAACGGTTTTTTCTGGTGGGGGACATCTGGCTGGCCACGATGAAGGGCGCGCCTTTGACAGAGCGCAGCTATAACCACATCGCTTTTCAGATCGACGAAGACGAGTTTGATGATCGCCAGACACGCATTCTGTCGCTAGGGCTGGAGCTGCGCCCGCCGCGTCCACGGGTCGAAGGCGAGGGGCGGTCCCTGTATTTCTACGGACCGGACAATCACCTGTTCGAGCTGCATACCGGCACGCTCGAGCAGCGACTCAGGCGCTATGCGGAAGGGCGGCGAGCAACATGAGCACCACGGTTTTTCTCATCGTTCTGCTGGCGGCCTTGCTGCATGCGACCTGGAACGCGCTGGTCAAGGGTGGGGCGGACAAGACCGTGTCGATGACGGCGGTGGTGCTGGGTCAGGGTCTGGCCGGGCTGCTTTGTATCGCCGCGGGCGCGCCGCTGCCCGATCCTGGCTGCTGGCCGTGGCTTGTTAGTGGGGTGGTTTTGCATATCGGCTATCAGGTGTTTCTCGTCGCGGCATACGAGCGCGGGGATATGACCCAGGTCTATCCCATCGCCCGGGGTGTGGCCCCGCTGATCGTGGCTGGAGTTTCGGCGCTTTTGCTGGGGGCGAGCTTCAGCGGGCTGGAGATGCTGTCCATCGCCATGATCGCCATCGGGATCGCCAGTATCAGCCTTGTACGCAGCACGGACGGGCTTTTTCAGGGGCAGGCTGCCGGGTTGGCGCTGGCGACGGGGGTGTTCATCGCCGCATATTCCATGGTCGATGGCATTGGCGCGCGGATCGCGGGGACGGCGCTTGGGTTTTATGCCTGGCTCGCCTGGATCAACGCCATCTGTTACGCCGCCATGTGTGGCATGATCCGGCCGCGCGTGCTTGCTCCTGCGGTGCGCAACTGGCGTATCCTGGTGCTGGGCGGAGGGGCGTCCTTCGTGGCCTATTCGCTGGTCGTCTATGCGTTCACTCAGGCGCCGATCGCGCTTGTCACCGCCTTGCGCGAGACCAGCATTGTCTTTGCGCTGCTGATCGGTGTGGTGGTCCTGAAGGAGCCGCTGAACCTGATCAAGGTGCTTGCCACCGCGATGACGCTTTCCGGCGCGGCGCTTCTGCGTTTTGCCAAGGGTTAAGCCGGTTGGCAGCCAAGGGCGAAACGCTCGATCAGATGAAAGCGTCCCTCCGCGTCTTCGCCCATGAGCGACAGGTGATCGACTGACCACTGTGCGGGCAGGAGCGGTGCGAGACGCGCCTCCAGCAGCGCACGGATCGCGGGCAGATCGCGCTTGGGCAATCTGGATGTCAGTGTGATGTGAAAACGGAAAGCATCGCGCACATAAGGATACCCCCAGCGGCGCAGAAGCGCCTCTTGCGCCGGGCTCAGCCCCTTGGCGAGGTGGTGCTGCAGATCGGCCTGGGACAGAGGCGCGCGGAACGGGTCGCAAAGCTCAAGCGCGGCGGAGGCAAAAAGCCGCAATGCCGGGCTGTCTTTTTCGGGGGTCAGGGCAAGGAAACGCCCGAGCTGGGTGATCCTGAGGCCGGTGGTGCAGATCGGCTCGTGAGTGGCGCAGAAGTGCTTTACGGCCGCGTGCAGGGCCGGGAGCCCGGTGTCGGGTGAGGCAGGAAAGAAGGGCGGAACAATGGTGCCATGCAACCCGTAGCGGCGGGGTGCCGCGGTGATCTCCGACAGCGGTTGCGGCAACGCGGGCAGGTCGCTCAGCTCAGCCTCCAGCCATGCCTGCGCGACCCGTGCCCACGGCGCGCCGTCAGGCGTGACGTAGAGGGCATATCGCTTGTATGTCCTGGCAGCGGCTGCCATCCTGCAGGCTCCGGTGAAAAGCGGTTGCGCCTCGTCGTCTTGACACATCGCACCGCTCACGCCAATGCCGTTTCACCACGCTATAGCCACAAGAGCCGCCTCATGACCCTGGTCCCGATCTTTCCCGTTGCCCCGCCGCCCCTGATCCCGATCAACGGGGCAGAGGGGCAGGGATTCGCCGTGCGCCGGATTTTCTGTGTTGGACGGAACTATGCCGCTCATGCCGCCGAGATGGGCAATGAGGTGGACCGTGAGGCCCCGTTCTACTTCACAAAATCCGCTTATGCGCTGTGCCTCTCCGGCTCGGAAATTCCCTATCCCGCGGGCACGCGGGACTGTCATTACGAAATGGAGCTTGTCGTCGCACTGGGTTCTTCCGCGCGGGAGATAGGCGAGGACGATGCCTTGAGCGTGGTCTTTGGCTATGCCTGCGGGATCGATCTGACCCGGCGCGATTTGCAGGCCGCGGCCAAGGATAAGCGCCGTCCCTGGGATATCGGCAAGGATTTCGACAACGCAGCCCTCATCGCGCCGATCACGCGCTCGGATGCGTTCGGTCAACCCGGTGATCAGGCGATCCGGCTGATGCATGACGGGGTTGAGGTGCAATCGGCAAAGCTGAGCGATATGGTCTGGTCCGTCCCCGAGATCATCAGCCACCTGTCGCGTTTCTATGCGCTGGATGCGGGCGATCTGATCTATACAGGCACCCCGGCCGGTGTCGGACCTGTCGCGGCTGGCAGTCGGCTTGAGGGACAGGTTGACGGGCTCACTCCGATTACGGTGACCATCGCGGGTGAGCTGTCATGAGTGCGAACACCCCGAGCCGTATTCTCGTCGCCTGGCCGGTGGCGTTCTTTACCATTGTCATGGGGCTGGCCGGGTTCACGCTCGCTCTGCGGGCGGTCGAGGCACAGTTGGGCATGACCGCCCTTCTTTCGACCGGGGCGTTTATGCTGACTGCGCTGGTATTTGCGGTGGTCGCGCTGGGCTATCTGGTCAAACTGCTGCGCCACCGGGAGGCCGTGCTCGCTGAGTGGAACCATCCGGTGAAGCTGGCCTTCTTCCCGGCGATGTCGATCTCCATGCTGCTGATCGCTGCGATCGTTCTGCCGTATTCACAGGGCGCGGCCAGTGTGATCTGGCTTGTCGCCGTGGCTCTGCAACTGGTGCTGACGATCTCGGTGATTTCGGGCTGGATCAGTCACCGCGCCTTTCAGCATGGACATCTCACACCTGCCTGGTTCATCCCGGTGGTGGGCAATGTCATCGCTCCGATTGCCGGTGCGCCGCTTGGATTTGTGGAGCTGAGCACCTTCTTCATGGCGGCGGGGCTGATCTTCTGGGTGTCGCTTTTGTCGCTGGTGATGAACCGGCTTATCTTTCACGATCCTCTTCCCGAACGGCTGATGCCGACGCTGGTGATCCTGATCGCCCCGCCCGCCATCGGCTTTGTCGGGTGGACGCAGCTGGTGGGTGGTGTGGACCTGTTCGCGCGTCTGCTGTTGAACGTGGCGTTTCTGTTTGCGCTGATCGTGGCGGTGCAGCTGCCGCGTATTCTTCGGGTGCCGTTCAGCCTGTCCTTTTGGGCGCTCAGCTTTCCGGTGGCCGCCCTCTCGACGGCAAGCCTGCTTTACGGCGGGGCCATGGGTTCACCGGTGCATAGCGGGATTGGTCTTGGCGTTTTTGCCGTTTTGTGCGTGATCCTTGGCATGCTGATCCTGCGCACCATAGCGGCAATCCGAAGCGGTGCTGCGTTCGAGGCGTAACGGCTTAACCGGGCAATTGCCGCGGCGGCGGGATGCGGGTTAAGGTGGCGCCCTGTCATCACCCTGTCGAAATGGGGGTCCATTGGCCAAGTCTGACGTCAACTCCTGGCAAGCTGTGCAAGCCGAAGTGCTGCGCCGGATTCATGCGCGGATCTGGGCGCCAGGGGAGATGATCCCCAATGAGCAGGCGCTGGCCGAGGAATTCGGCTGTGCCCGCGCAACGGTGAACCGGGCGCTGCAAAGCCTGTCAGAGGCGGGTCTTCTGGAGCGGCGGCGCAAGGCGGGCACGCGCGTGGCGCTGCACCCGGTGCGCAAGGCCACCCTCGATATTCCGGTGCTGAGGTATGAGATCGAGGGACAGGGCGCTGTTTATGGCTATACGGCTGTGCAGATCGCCGAGCACGCTCCGCCCGAAGAGGTGCGCAGCGCGATGCAGGCCGGGGCAGGCCACAGGTTCCTGCACGTGAAGTCGGTGCAGACGGCCGATGGCGCGCCGTTCGTGTTTGAGGATCGCTGGATCAATCTGACGACGGTTCCCGAGGCGGCTAAGACGGATTTCGAGGCGATCAGCGCCAATGAATGGCTGGTGCGTCATGCGCGCTTCACACATGGGCAAATCTCGTTTGCCGCAGTGAATGCGGATGCGGAAGTGGCCGCTCATCTGGCACTGCGCCAGGGGGCCGCGATCTTTGTGATCTCGCGGATCACATGGGATGGCGGTCAGGCCATTACCCATGTGCAGCAATTCTTTCATGAAGGCTACAGGATGCAGACCGAGCTTTGAGGGTGCGTGAAATCACGCACCCTACGGAGTTACCCCAAGAGGCGGCGCGCGATCACCTGGGCCTGGATTTCCGCCGCACCCTCGAAGATGTTGAGGATCCGCGCGTCGCACAGGATGCGGCTGATCTTGTATTCCATGGCAAAGCCGTTGCCGCCATGGATCTGCAGTCCGTTATCCGCCGCCGCCCAGGCCACGCGCGCGCCCAGCAGCTTGGCCATGCCGGCCTCGAGGTCGCAGCGGTGGCCGTGGTCTTTTTCCCAGGCTGAGAAATAGGTGAGCTGGCGGGCGATCATGATTTCCACGGCCATCATGGCCAGTTTGCCCGAAACACGCGGAAATTCGATCAGCGACTTGCCGAATTGCTTGCGGTCGACGGCATATTGCATCGCCACGTCGAGCGCGGATTGTGCCACGCCGATCGCCCGCGCGGCGGTCTGAATGCGGGCGCTTTCGAAGGTTTCCATAAGCTGTTTGAAGCCTTTGCCTTCTTCGCCGCCCAACAGGTTTTCGCCCTTCACGTGGAAATTATCGAAGCCGAGCTCGTATTCCTTCATGCCGCGATAGCCCAGGACCTCGATCTCGCCGCCTGACATGCCCTCGGTCGGGAAGGGGGCCTCATCCGTGCCCGGTGTCTTCTCGGCGAGGAACATGCTGAGGCCTCGGTGGTCCTTGCTGTCGGGATCGGTGCGCGCGAGCAGCGTCATCACATGGGTGCGCGCGGCATGGGTGATCCAGGTCTTGTTGCCGGTGATGCGGTAGTCGCCGTTTTCCTCTTTGACCGCACGGGTCCGCAGCGATCCCAGATCCGAGCCTGTGTTGGGTTCGGTAAAGACCGCCGTGGGCAGGATTTCAGCACTGGCCAGTTTGGGCAGCCAATTGGCTTTTTGTTCATCCGTGCCGCCGCAGAGAATCAGTTCGGCGGCGATCTCGGACCGGGTGCCGAGCGACCCGACACCGATATAGCCCCGGCTGAGCTCTTCGGACACGACCACCATCGATGCCTTGGAGAGCCCGAAGCCGCCGAATTCCTCGGGAATGGTCAGGCCGAACACGCCCATCTCGGCCAGTTCCTCGATCACCTCCATCGGAATCAACTCGTCCTTGAGGTGCCAGTCATGCGCCACAGGTTCCACCTTTTCGACGGCATAACGGCGGAACTGTTCGCGGATCATCTCAAGCTCTTCGTCGAGGCCGGAGGCGCCGACAGTGATCTCGGCGCTGCGCTCCTGCATCAGTTCCACCAGACGGGAGCGCGCGGCCTGGGTGTTGCCACTGCTCATCAGGGTCTGTACCTCATGGCACTGGAAGCCGCTCAGTGCGTCCCAGCCAAGGCCCATATCCGCGAGCCGCAGGATTTCGCCCTGGTTCATCGGGATGCCACCGGCAATCTGGTGCAGGTATTCGCCAAAGGCGATCTGGTGAATGAGCTCTTCGACCTCGCCGAATTTGCCATCGGCCTTGAGCCGCTCGGCCCAGGCCTGCATCTGCCGCAGCGATTCGACGTAAGTGGCCAGCCAGGCCAGCCCGTGGGCCGCTGTTTGATGCGCTTCGATGGCGCCGCCCGACACGCGGCCATCCACCGTGACCATCTGGCCGACGCTGGCTTTGGCGGCCTCAAGCACGCTTTCCACCGGGGCAATGGCGGCACCGGTAAGCGACAGCAGATCATCGAGGATCACCGTGTTTGCCATTGCAGCATCCTGTCCGTCATGAGCCATGAATCACATCCTTCAACTGTTCCCGGCCTTCTATCTATTTCGCAGGTGCAGCGCAACTATAATGCCGCAGATGCGACAAATATTATCAAAAGTTGCGCATTGATTTTGCACATGCCCGCGCTATGCGTCGCTGCTACAAGAGGCCATGGATATGTTCTTTGGCATCGAAACGGGCGCAACCCTGGCGCTGGCTCTGTTCATCGGCTTTTCAGCCGGCGTGATCAAGGGTGTTGTCGGATTTGCGATGCCGATGGTGATGGTGTCGGGTCTGGCGACGATCGCTTCGGCGGAGGTGGCGATTGCCGGAATGATCCTGCCGACACTGGTGACGAACCTGTGGCAGGCCTTGCGGCAGGGGCCGCGTGCCGCCTGGGCCTCGATCCTGCGGTTCCGGGCGTTTCTGCTTACCGGCGGTGCGATCATGCTTTTGTCGGCCCAACTTGTTCCGTGGTTGCCAGGCCAGTTGTTGCTGCTCTTTCTGGGGATAAGCATTACGCTTTTCGTTCTGTTGCAGATCCTCGGAATACGGATTCGCCTGTCTTCGGGCGCGCGCAGCCGGGCCGAGCCTGTCTTCGGCGCGATTGCGGGGTTTTTCGGGGGGCTGTCGGGGATCTGGGGGCCGCCAACCGTGGCGATGCTGACCGCGATGAACACGGAAAAGGCCGAGCAGATAAGGGTGCAGGGTGTGATCTATGGGCTGGGGTCGCTCGTTCTGGTGGTGGCCCATCTCGGTTCGGGTGTGCTGCGCGCCGAGACGCTGCCGCTGACCGCTTCTCTCGTCCCACCTGCGCTTTTGGGTATGGCGCTTGGCTTCAAGTTGCACGACCGGTTCGATCAGGAGACCTTTCGCAAGGTTACCCTGTTCGTGCTGCTTTTCGGGGGGCTCAATCTGGTGCGGCGGGGGCTCGTCTGACCCTTGCGTGCCAGCCTCGCGAGGCGCGCACGCAAGAGCGCGATGAGCAGCGCCAGGCCGTTACCGTCCCTTCCAGACCGGGTCGCGCTTCTCGGCAAAGGCGCGAGCGCCTTCAAGCTGATCTTCGGAGGAATAGAGTACATCGACGGTGCCGAACTGGCGCTTGGTGATCCGGTTCATTGCATCCTGAAAGGTCATCGCCTCGGCCTCTCGTATGATTTCCTTTATCGCGGCATAAACCAGGGGCGGACCGGAGGCGAGGTGATCGGCCATTTCGCGCGCCTTGGCCATCAGGTCGGCGGCGGGATGGATCTGGTTGATCATACCCCAGCGGGCGGCCTCTTCGGCGTCGATCCAGCGCCCGGTCAGCAGCATTTCCATCGCGATATGATAGGGGATGCGTTTGGGCAGCTTGACGCTTGCGGCGTCGGCCACGGTGCCGGAACGGATTTCGGGCAGGGCGAAACTGGCATGATCGGCGGCAAGGATAATATCGGCGCTAAGCGCCCATTCCAGCCCACCACCGCAGCAGATGCCGTTGACAGCGGCGATGATCGGCTTGTTCATCGCGCGCATCTCCTGAATGCCGCCGAAGCCGCCGACACCGTAATCGCCATCCACCTCGTCCCCGTCAGCGGCGGCCTTGAGGTCCCAGCCGGGGCAAAAGAACTTCTCGCCCGCGCCGGTGATGATGGCCACCCGCAAGTCCGGATCGTCGCGGAAGTCGCGGAAGACCTCTCCCATGATCCGGCTCGTTTGCAGGTCGATGGCATTGGCCTTGGGGCGGTCGAGGGTCACCTCGAGCACGGGGCCGCGGCGCTCGGTTTTGATGGGGCTGTCGGTCATGCGGGCTCTCCTGTTCTGATCAGCGCGTCGGCGGCGACGGCACGGGTGGGGGTGCAGATAAGCGGGTTGATCTCCACTTCCTGCAGATGCGCTGCGTGGGCGGTGACATAAGACTGCACGCTGAGGACCGCTTCGACAAGGGCGGCCATATCGGCGCCGGGCTTGCCGCGGTAGCCCGCCAACAGGGGGGCGATGTTCAGCCGGCCAAGGGCCGCGGTGATCTCATCGGGGGTGGTGGGCAGCAGGAGCGATGTGCTGTCCTGCAGGATTTCCGTCATCACGCCGCCCGCCGCGAGGGTCAGCACGAAGCCATGAGCGGGATCGCTGAGCACGCCGACGAGAAGCTCGGCCACGCCGCCGGCAATCATCTCCTCCACGAGAAAGCTGTCACCAGGCATGGAGGCGGCAGCCGTGAGAGCCTCCTCCGCAGAGGTCAGACCCAGCGCCACCCCGCCCTGATCGGATTTGTGCGCCAGACCTTCGGATTTGAGCACGACAGGGGCGGGGATGCTGCCGAGCACTGCGGGCAGGTCGTCGCGACCGGCGGCGCGGGCGGCAGCGGGAATGGGCAGGCGATGCTGTGCGAGGGCGGCCTTGGCGCTGGCTTCGCTCAGCACCCGCGACCCTGAGACCTCACCCGGTAACAGCAGCGGGGCAGGGGCCGGGCGTGGTCGCCCCAGCCATGCGGCGGCGGCGATGGCGGCCAGCGCGTCATTGATGCCCAGAAGCGGAATGAGCCCTGCCGCGATGATCCTTTCGGAAAAAGGTTCGGGGCAGGCATCGGGGATGGTGGCCAGAAGCGCCAGCGGTTTGCCCGTGGTCTGGGTCGTGGCCGCAGCGGCGTCGATCACACTGTCCCAATCGGCGGCGCTGCAACGGTCTTCGCGCGGGAAATCGCAGAGGATACAGCCCATATCGATCTCGGGCCCGGCCATGATCGCGGTGAAGGTCTGCGCCATGCGCTCGGTGTCGGTCCAGATGAACGTATGGTAATCCAGCGGGTTCGCCAGCGCCACCATTGGCCCCAGGGCTGCGCGCAACCCGGTGATTTGGTCCTGGCCGAGCGGCGGGTAGCGGATGTCATGGTCAAGCCCGGTATCGGCCATCAGGCTGGCCTCGCCGCCCGAACAGGACATGGAGGCGACGCCGTTGCCCTTGAGCGGCCCGGCGAGGTGCAGCAGTTTCAATGTTTCCATGAGCGTGGTCAGGCTTTCGACCTGGGCCACGCCAAGCCGCCGGAAGAGGGCGCGCGCGCCCGCGTCGCTACCCGCGAGAGAGGCGGTATGCGAAATGGCCGCTTTCTGGGCCTGTTCGGAGCGGCCCGCCTTGAGGGCGACAATGGGTTTGCCAGTCGCGCGCGCCGTCTCGGCTAGGGCTTCGAAGGCGCGCAGATCGCCGATCCCCTCGATATGCAGGCCAAGCGCGGTGACCCGCTCATCAGCGAGCAGCACCTGACCGATCTCGGCCAGCCCGACCTGCGCCTGATTGCCCGCGGTCGCCACATAGGCGAGCGGCAGGCCACGGGTCTGCATGGTGATGTTGATCGCCATGTTGGAGCTTTGCGTAAGCAATGCCACGCCGCGGTCGACGCGCTGTCCGCCATGCTGATCGGGCCACAGAAGCGCCCCATCGAGATAGTTGATAAAGCCGTAGCAGTTGGGCCCGACAATCGGCATTTCGCCCGCCGCCTTCAGCAATGCCTCCTGCAGGCTGGCCCCGTCGCCGGTCTCGGCCTCGGCCTCGCGGAAACCGCTGGCGAAACAGACCGCACCACCCGCGCCCATGGAGGACAAAAGCTGCACCGTTTCGACCGTGACATAGCGGTTCACGCCGATGAAGGTGGCATCGGGCGGTTCCGGCAGGTCTTCGAGCCGTGCCGTGGCAGGCAGGCCGCCAATCTCGGGTTTGGTCGGGTGCACCGGCCAGATCGGGCCATCAAAGCCCATCTTGCGGCATTGCTCGATCACATTGGCGCACCAGGCCCCACCGCCCACGACGGCGATGGAGCGGGGGCGGAACAGGCGGCTCAGATCACGCGGCATGGCAGGCCTTTCGCAAGCGGCTGTGGCAGAGATTTGAGTATTTTCGGAACAATGAAAGAAGGGTGGGGCATCATTCGGACGGCGTGACCTCTGTCAGGAAGCGGGCGATTTCGGCGAGCGAGGCCGCGGCTTCGGGGATATCGGGGTAGTATTCGAACACATGCCATAGACTGTCCCAGACACGGAGGTTGACAGGGGCCTCGGCCTCGCGCATGGCACGGGCAAGGCGGGCGCATTGGATGAGGAACATGTCCCGCGTGCCGGTCGTGATCAGGCAGGGCGGCCATGCGGAGGAGAAGCTGCAATAAAGGGGTGAGAGGCGCGGGTCGAACGGGTCAGTTCCGGGAGCGTAATGTCCCGGCAGGTCTGCCACCAGCGGGGGGTAGAGCGTGGGATCATCCGGTGCATCGTAAGGGTCGAACGCGGGCGACATATCGACCGCTGGCGACAGCAGGGCGAGGGCGGCGGGGGGCGTGCCATCCTCCACAAGTGCGCGTGTGACGGAGACCGCAAAGTTGCCACCGGCGGATTCGCCGATCACGGCGCGGGGGTGCATGGCGCGGGCAACGGCAAGCGCATCGTCAAGCCCGGCGGGAAAGGGGGCCTCGGGGGCCAGGCGATAGGCGGGGCTGAGCACCTGAAGGCCGGTCTGGGCGGCGAGGGCCGCGCTGATCATCAGATCCTCGATCGGCCCGCCCATGATGAACGCCCCGCCGAAGAGATAGAGCGCCTGCGCAGAGCCATCCCAGCCGCCCGGCGTGATCACCAATGTTTCGATCCCGGCCACGTCCTGCCAGTCCAGCGTGACACCGGTGCGCGCCAGGATGCCGGGGCGCATCGCCTCGCCCTCGACCCGGCGCGCGGCACGTTCCGCCGGGAGGGCGCTGACGTCATAGCTCCAGGTGTTGCGGTTGGCCGGGTCCGCGAGAAAGGCCAGGGCTTCGGCGCTGGGGGAAAACGGTGGGGGCATGGGCGGATCAGCCTCCAAGCGGGCGCAGCATCTCGCGGCTGATGATGTGGCGCTGAATCTCCGATGTGCCTTCCCAGATGCGTTCCACCCGCGCGTCACGCCAGATCCGTTCCAGCGGCAGCTCGTCCATCAGGCCCATGCCGCCGTGGATCTGAATGGCCTCATCGGCCACCATGGCGAGCATCTCGGTGGCCTTGAGCTTGGCCATGGACATGTCTGTCTCGGTTACCGTGCCCTGATCGAACTTCCAGCCGCCCATCCAGGTGAGCAGCTCGGCGGCGCGCAGCTCAGTCGCCATATCGGCCAGCTTGAAGGAAATGCCCTGGAATTTGCCGATCTGCTGGCCGAACTGGCGACGCTCGGCGGCATAGGCGGTGGCGTGTTCCAGCGCGCGTTCGGCCCGTCCCAGGCAGGTGGCGGCGACCTGAAGCCGCGTGGCCCCAAGCCAGTCATTGGCCACCTGAAAGCCTTTATGCACTTCGCCCAGCACTGCCGATTTGGGCAGGCGGCAGTCATCAAATTCCAGCACGGCATTTGTGTAGCCTCGGTGGCTCACGTTGCGATAGCCCTCGCGCACGCTAAAGCCCGGCGTGCCCTTGTCGACGAAAAAGGCGGTGATCAGCTTTTTCGGGCCGCGCGGCGTGTCCTCTTCACCGGTGGCCATGAAAACGATGGAGAAATCGGCGATATCGGCATGAGAGATGAAATGCTTGGTGCCATTCAGGATGAAATCATCGCCATCCTCGCGCGCCGTCGCCTTCATGCCGCGCAGGTCAGAGCCGGCCCCCGGCTCGGTCATGGCGAGGCAGTCCCATTTCTCGCCCTGGATGCAGGGGAAGAGGTATTTTTCCTTCTGCTCGTCGGTGCCTGCCAACAGGATATTCGAGGGACGCGCGACGCAGGTCCAGTGCAGGGCGTAGTTGGCACGGCCCAGCTCGCGCTCATACATCAGCCAGGTCAGCGTATCGAGGCCGGCCCCGCCCACCTCTTCGGGCATGTTGGCGGCGTAAAGCCCGGCCTCCATCGCCTTGGCCTGGATCTCCTTGATAAGCTCCATCGGCAGATGACCGGTGCGCTCGATCTCCAGCTCATGCGGGTAAAGCTCGTTCTCGACAAAACTGCGCGTGGTGTCGATGATCATCTGCTGTTCTTCGGTGAGCGCGAAATCCATGGGGCTTACTCCGAGGCATGCAAGGCGGCCAGCGCCTCGACTTTGGCTTTGACATCGGGGGCGGGGTCGCAGGTACGACGGGTTTCCAGGCTGACATGCAGCATGAACTGATCACAGGTGGCCATCAGCTCGCCGTCGCTGGCGCGTTTCATTTCGTGGAAACAGCGCAGCTTCTTGCCCTCGCCCTGGGTGACGGTGGTGTAGACATGCACACGCTCGCCTGCATGGGTCTCGGCGATGTACTTCACCGTTGTCTCGACGGTGAAATAGCTGAGGCCCCCTTCGATATAGGCCTCATCCGCGCCGACATGGGCCATGACCTCTTCGGCGGCGTCGCTGAAGATCTGGCCATAGCGGCCTTCGTTCATGTGGCCGTTGATATCGGTCCAGTCCACAGGCACCACACGGTTTTGCGTGAGCAGCGGCTTAGTGTCGTCCATCGCCGGGCGCAGGGCGTTGGAATGCGCGCGGGCCACGGCCCCGGCGCCCCAGTTGTTCTGTTTCAGGCTGCGGATAATGCCGATGAGATTGTCGTCGCGAATACGCTCAAGGTCACGCGGGCCAAGGTCGCCTGCCTGCGTCTCGCACTGGCCGCCGACCTTGTTGACGAAGTCATCTGTCAGCTCAGGCACGTCCATCAGCTTGGTCCAGGGCCATTTGAGGCAGGGGCCGAACATGGCCAGCATGGCGCGCATACCGCCTTCGCCGCCGGCAAGGTGGAAGGTCTGCATCGTGCCCATCTGGGCCCAGCGAAGGCCCGGACCATAGGCGATGGCGGCGTCGATCTCATCGGCGGTGGCCACATCGTCATGCAGGAGCCAGAGCGCCTCGCGCCAGAGCGCTTCCTGAAGGCGGTCGCTGAGGAAGCCCTCGATCTCGACCCGGCAATGCAGCGGATACATGCCGAGAGAGCTGTAAATCTCCTTGGCGGCCTCGATATGCTGCGCGTCGGTCTTTTCGCCTGCCACCAGCTCGACCAGCGGCAGAAGGTAGACCGGGTTGAACGGGTGCGCGACGATCAGGCGGCCGGGATGGGCCATCTGCGATTGCAGATCGGTGGGCATGATGCCGGAGGTGGAGGAGGCAATGATCCCATCGGTGTTCACCGCCTCGATCTGGGCATAGACCTTATGCTTGATCTCGACGCGCTCGGGGACGGCCTCGACGATCAGTTCGGCCCCGGTCGCGGCCTCTTCCAGTGTCGAACAGAGCGTCATGCTTCCTGGCTCGGGCATGGGTTGATCGACCAGCATCGGCAGGGCGCGGCGGGCATTGGTCATGACCTCGCCGATCTTGCGTTCCGCTTCCGGGTCGGGGTCATAGACCTTCACGTCCCATCCGTTGAGCGTGAACCGTGCGGCCCAGCCGCCGCCGATCACACCACCGCCGATGATTGCTGCTGTCTTGGTCATATACGTGTCTCCCTTAGCGCGTCACGAACGCGGCCATGTTGTATCCGTTGAAGGCCAGCACCTCGCGCGCCGCAGTGATGCGGTCTGCCCCGCCCTTGGGCTTGCGATCGAGGATGAAGGCCAGATCACTGTCGGGCGAGCCGATGGCGGCGGTGCGATAGCCGTCGTCGATCCAGATCACCCAGAGTTCCATATCGCTCTCGTCGGTTTCCGAGGTCAGCCGCCAGCGGTTCTGTGCCAGAGGTTCGGCCAGCCAACCATCGGTGACGGCCTCGCAGCCACCGGATGCATCGCATCCCGCTTGCAGGAACGCGACAGAGTGTTGGCCGCCGCCTTTGGTATCGAAGTCCAGCGTCTGAATGTCACCATAGCCCGGTGAAGAGGCCCGCACCTGCCATGTCCCTGCCATCGCATCGGCCCCGCCGCGCGAGATGATTGACAGCGGCACGGTCGGGTTGCGCAACAGACTGGGGTCGTCGGACGAGGGTGCCGCAAGGCAGCCCGCCAGAAGCGTCGCAGCAAGGCCGGCGGCGGCAGCCGGACGCAGGCTCATGGCACCAGGCTTTCGGTGTGGCCGTCGACGGCCATGATCTGACCCGAGATCTTGGATGCGGCGGAGGAGGCTAAAAACAGCGCCATATCCGCCAGATCGTCGGCGCTGACCCAGGTTTTGAGGCTGACGCCCTTCACATAGGTCTGGCGCAGCTCCTCGATGGGCCGCCCCGAAGCGGCGCTTTCATTGGCCAGCACCCGCTCCATCCGGTCGCCTTCCACGGCCCCCGGCGCAATGGCATTCACGCGCACGCCCGCCGATCCCAGTTCACCGGCTAAGGTCTTGGTCAGGCCCACCAGGCCCCATTTGGCCGTGGCATAGGGCGAGCGCAGCGGGTAGCCGAACAGGCCCGCGGTGGAGGTGGTCAGAATGATCAGCCCATGACCTTGTGCGCGCATCAGGCGTGCGGCCCAGCGGCAGGTCAGGAACGTGCCGAAGAGGTTGACCGCGACGCAGTCTTTCCAGTCGTCATAGGTCATATCCTCGATCCGGCCCGCGGGCCCGCCCGTACCTGCATTGGCACAGACGACATCGACGCCGCCCCACTCGGTCTCGACCTCGGACAGAAACGCGTCCATTTGCGCCTCGTCGATCACATCCGCCTGGCGTGCAAGGAAATCCGGGTGCTCGGCTTGCACCTTCGCAATCGCGTCGGCGCGGGCATCGCACAGGGCAACGCGATCGCCTTCGGCCGCAAAGCGGCGCGCAAGGGTCAACCCGATGCCCGAGCCCGCCCCGGTGATCAGCACCCGGCGGCTCATGCGGGGCACCGGGTAAAGAGCAGCGGCTCGTCCGCGCCGAACCACATCCACATACGGTCGCCATCCACCATGATCAGGCGGCGCTCTTCATAGAGATCGCCTTCGGATTGGCAGGTTATGTCGATTTGCCAGGCGCTCAGCCCGTCGACCTCGTCCACGGCGGTGATATCGCAACTGTTTTCATAGCCCAGCATTTCGGACGCGCTCAGCAGGATCGGGGCAGGGGTCACACTGCCGATCCGCTCGGCGTTGACGCACCAGTCGGGCTCGGCGCTCCAGATGCCGTGCCAGGGGGCAGCCTGGGCCAGCGCCGGGAGGCAGATCATGGCCGTGAGGCATGTCAGTCTATGCATATCACTACCTTCTCTCCGCGTTCGTCAAACATCTCATGGCATCCAAAGAGCGGCCTGACCGAGGAACACGCCCCGCCGGGGCCGTCTGCATTTGCAAGGCACAGACCGCTGCAATCGGTCCCTTTGGTGCAGGCCGCCCCGGCATCAGGGGTCTCTTGGAAACACATCAGCGCACCGGTGAGGCCGCCTCTCTCGAACCGCCCGCCCTCAGCCTCGCATTGCCGCCGGTCGTCGCGCAGCTCGATCGTGCTGCGCCCGAACGGTTCAGGCTGGCATGCGGCCAGGGTCATCACGGCGAACAGGACGGCTCCGGTGCGGATCATGACACCGGCGCGCGTTTCGTCAGGCCAAGCTTGGCGCGGACTTCCTCGGGGCCGATGACACGTGCACCGAGGTTTTCGATGATCGTGCCCGCGCGTTCCACCAATTGCCAGTTCTCGGCCAGCACGCCCCGGTCGAGCATCAGGTTGTCTTCCAGCCCGACGCGCACGTTACCCCCGGCCAGAACGGCAGCGGCCACATAGGGCATCTGGTGACGGCCCAGCCCGAAGGCGGAAAAGGTCCAGTCGTCCGGCACGTTGTTGACCATGGCCATGAAGGTGTTGAGGTCATCGGGCGCGCCCCAGGGCACACCCATGCACAGCTGCACCAGGGCGGGGCTTTTGAGCACGCCGTTTTTCACCAGCTCCTTAGCGTACCACAGATGGCCGGTATCGAAGGCTTCGATCTCGGGTTTCACGTCGAGATCGGTCATCATCTGGCCCATGGCGGTCAGCATGCCGGGCGTGTTGGTCATCACATAGTCGGCCTCGGCGAAGTTCATCGTGCCGCAATCGAGCGTGCAGATCTCGGGCAGGCATTCGGCCACATGCGCCACACGTTCGGTGGCCCCGACCATGTCGGTGCTGTTCGAGAGCGGCAGGGGGGATTCCGGTGAGCCGAAGATCACATCGCCTCCCATGCCGGCGGTCAGGTTCAGAACCACGTCGGTTTCGGCGTCGCGAATGCGATCGGTGAGTTCGCGGTAAAGCTTCGGATCACGCGCCGGTGCGCCCGTTTCCGGGTCGCGCACATGGCAATGCACCACCGCCGCCCCGGCCTTGGCCGCGGCAATCGCGCTCTCGGCGATCTGCTTGGGCGAGCGCGGCACATGCGGGCTGCGGTCCTGCGTGCCGCCTCCGCCGGTCACGGCACAGGTGATGAAAACCTCGCGATTCATTTCAAGCGGCATAACGATCCTCCGGAATGTGGTTTGCCAGAGCGTAGCGCTCTGCTATGAGTCGTGAGTTTGCTGTAAGTGACAATTATTATGCCGGAATGGACAAAAGAGACCACCGCGCCCGTGCGCATCGCCATCCTGATCTTCGATCAGTTTTCCAACCTGTGTCTGGCCAATTGCCTGGAGCCTTTGCGCGCCGCCAATACGCTCAATCGTGCGCGTGTCTTTGAATGGGATATCCTCACCCAGACCGGTGCGCCCGTGCTGTCCTCCAGCGCCATGCAGGTGGTTCCCCATGCACGGCTGGGCGGCCTGAGTTCCTGCGATTATCTCTTTGTTCTGGCAAGCTATGCGCATGACGTGCATGACACGCCGCAAACCCGCCGCGCCCTGCGCCAGGCTACGGGCAAGGCGCGTGTAACGGTCGGAATGGATGCCGGGCCGTGGCTTCTTGCCTCCGCCGGGTTGCTCAATGGCCGGCGCGCCACGGTGCATTGGGACCTGCTGGACAGCTTCACCGAACGGTTTCTGGAGGTCGAGGCCGAGCGCGTCCGGGTCGTGCGCGATGGCCGTGTGATGACCTGCGCCGGGGCGATGTCCGCGCTTGATCTGACGCTCGACCTGATTGCCGATCATGCAGGGCTGGCCACGCGGCTTGATGTCGAGGCGCTGTTCATGCGTGGCGATCCGCCGGTGGACAGCCCGCAGGAGCGTGGCGCCGTGCTGGATCCGCTGGTGCGGCGGGCGCTCGCCTTGATGCGCGAGAACCTGGAACGCCCGCTCAGCCTCCATGATCTCTCACGGCGCCTCTCGTGCCAGCCGCGCACGCTCGACCGGCGCTATCGCAGCCGCCTTGGTGCGCCGCCCGGCACGGTCTATCGCCACTTGCGACTTGCCTCGGCGCGCAAGATGCTGGAAGGCAGTACGCTCAGCATCGCCGAGATCGCGCTGCGCAACGGGTATGAAAGCCCCGCAGCACTCAGCCGCGCGATGAAGCGCTACTACGGGGCTACGCCTTCCGGTCTGAGACGGATGTAGGGTGCGTGATATCACGCACCCGGTTCAGAGCGCGGCCCTGAACAGCCCGTCCAGATTTTCTTCTGTGAGCGCAATCGGATTGCCGCCACAGCTCGGGTCGATGATGGCGCCTTTCACCAGGTCGGGAATGCTGTCCTCTGTCACCCCGAGATCGCTGAGCCGTTTCGGGATGCCAAGGGAGTCGTTGAACTCGTCGACAAACTTACGGAACCCGTCAAACCCGCCCTTCACGCCGATATAGGACGCCGCCTGATCGAACCGGTCGGCGATGGCGGGCGCATTAAAGGCCAGAACGGCCGGCATGCAGACCGCGTTCGTGGTGCCGTGATGGGTGTTGAAATGCGCGCCGATCGGATGGCTCATGGCATGAATGGCGCCAAGACCCTTCTGAAAGGCGGTTGCGCCCATTGCGGCGGCGGACATCATGTTGGCCCGCGCTTCGATATCGGTGCCGTCCTTGTAAGCACGGGGCAGGTTCTCGACCACGAGCCGCATACCCTCCAGGGCGATCCCCTGGCTCATCGGGTGGTAATGCGGGCTGGAATAGGCCTCGACACAATGGGCAAAGGCATCAAGCCCCGTCCCCGCCGTGATGAACTTGGGCATGCCAACGGTCAGTTCCGGGTCACAAATCACCACGGTGGGCAGCACCTTGGGGTGAAAGATGATCTTCTTCACATGGCTCACACTGTCGGTGATCACGCTCGCGCGCCCCACTTCCGAACCTGTGCCCGCCGTTGTGGGCACGGCAATGATCGGGGCAATCGCATCGGCATCCGCGCGTGTCCACCAATCGCCGATATCCTCAAAATCCCAGACGGGCCGCGTTTGCCCGGCCATGAAGGCCACCATCTTGCCCAGATCGAGCCCCGAGCCGCCACCAAAGGCGATCACCCCGTCATGTCCGCCTTCCTTGTAGGCGCGTATCCCCGCGTCGAGGTTTTGTTCGTTCGGGTTCGGGTCGACCTCTGCGAACATCGCGCGGCCAAAGCCCGCGGCGTCGAGAATGTCGAGCGTGCCCTGGGTCACCGGCAAGTCGGCGAGCCCCTTGTCGGTGACCAGCAAGGGCCGGGTGATGCCCGCCTGCGCACAGGCGGCGGGCAGTTCGGCAATGCGCCCTGCGCCGAATTTGATGGCGGTCGGGTAGGACCAGTTTCCTGTCAGGCTCATGATGTCACCTTTTTCATATGGTAGGATTTGGGACGTGTAAGATTGTGATAACCGATAACCGAGAGCCCGCCGCCGCGTCCGGTATCCTTGCATCCGGTCCAGCACAGGCCCGGGTCAAGGTAATCGGCCCGGTTCATGAACACGGTGCCGGTTTCGATCCGGTCGCCCACGGCAGCGGCACGGTCAAGGTCGCGCGTCCAGAGGCTCGCGGTCAGGCCGAACTGGCTGTCATTCATCAGCGCCACGGCTTCGTCGTCATCCTTGACCGGCATGATGCCCACGACAGGGCCAAAGCTTTCGTCGCGCATCACCCGCATGTCATGGGTCACATTGGTCAGAATTTGCGGGCTGAGATAAGCGCCGCCATCATCCTCGGCAAAGGTCTCGATATGCGCCGTCGCCCCATCGGCCAGCGCTTCGCTCACCTGCGCGCGCACCTCATCGGCAAAGCGCACATTGGCCATCGGGCCCAGTGTGGTCTCGGGGTTCAGCGGATTGCCCAGCTTGTAGCCCTTCACGATCGCCACGGCTTTCTCCACAAAGCTGTCGAAAAGGCTCTCGGCAACGTAAATCCGCTCGATGCCGCAGCAGCATTGCCCGGAATTGAACATCGCCCCGTCAATCAGAGTGTCCACGGCCGCGTCGAGATCGGCATCCTCCATCACATAGCCCGGATCCTTGCCGCCAAGCTCCAGCCCAAGGCCGGTGAACGTGCCTGCCGCCGCGCGCTCCATCGCCTGGCCGCCCCCCACCGAGCCGGTGAAATTGACAAAGTCAAAGGCGCGTCCCGCGATCAGGGCCGACGTGGTGTCATGATCCAGGAACACGTTCTGAAACACCTCTTCCGGCACGCCAGCAGAATGGAAAGCGCGCGCCATGCGCTCCCCGACCAGAAGCGTCTGCGTGGCGTGTTTCAGAACCACCGTGTTCCCGGCGATCAGCGCCGGGGCCACTGTGTTGATCGCGGTCATGTAAGGGTAGTTCCAGGGCGCCACGACAAACACCACCCCGTGCGGAACGCGTTTGATATATCGTTTGAAGGTCGCATCCTCGCCCACGGCGATATCCGCCAGCGCGTCCTCAGCGATCTTCGCCATATGGGTGGCGCGCTCCTCGAAGCCGCCAAACTCTCCGCCATAACGGATGGGACGCCCCATCATATGTGCGAGCTCGGGCACCACCTCGTCATTCATCGCACCCACGGCGGCCACTCCGGCAAGCACGAGCTCGATCCGCTCTGCCAGCGGCCGCGCGGCCCAGCCGACCTGTGCTGCCCGCGCCTTGTCGGCCACGGCCTGCGCCGCGTCCCGGCTCAGCACCTCGCGCTCGGCAAAGACCGAGCCGTCAATCGGAGAAATGCATTTCAACACCTGAGCCATCGCCCTGTCGTCCTTCTTCTTGGTCAAAATAGCCCCGCCGGAGGCAAGATAGTCTTTTACGCCAGCTCGAACCCGCGCGCGATCTCATAGTCGGTCACGACGCGGTCGAACTCCTCGATCTCCACTTCCGCGGCACGAGCATAGTGGTCGATCACCTCATCACCCATCGCTGCGCGCAGCATGGCCGAACTGATCAAAGTCTCGCGTGCATCGCGCAGATTTTGCGGAATCATACCCGTCTCGCCTGCGTAGGCATCGCCCGAAAACGGCGGAGAAAGCTCCAATTTCTCCTCGATTCCGGCGATCCCGGCGGCCAGCTGGGCGGCCATGGCAAGGTAGGGGTTGATGTCCGACCCACCGATGCGGCACTCCACGCGCACCGCCTTGGTGCCGTCCCCGCAAAGCCGGAAGCCCGCGGTGCGGTTGTCCACCGACCAGATCGTGCGCGTGGGCGCGAAGCTGCCTTTCTGGAACCGCTTGTAGCTGTTGATATAGGGGGCCAGGAAATAGGTGAAATCCGGTGCGTATTTCAGCAGGCCCGCCATGTAGCTTTTCATCAGTGCGGACATGCCCAGGCTGTCATTCGCGTCGTAAAAGGCCGGGTTGCCGTCTTTCCAGAGCGACTGGTGCACATGGGACGAACTGCCCACCTTCTCATGGTGCCATTTCGGCAGGAACGATGCCGCATGCCCCATCTGATCGGCAATTTCCTTGATCGCATGTTTGGCAATGCTGTGGTGGTCCGCCGTGGCCATGGCCGCGGCGTATTTGATATTGAGCTCTTCCTGGCCGGTTTCAGCTTCGCCCTTGGAATTCTCGATCGGAATGCCCGCATTCCAAAGATGGTTGCGGATCGGGCGCATGACATGCTCTTCGCGGCTGGTCTGCAGGATGTGGTAATCCTCGTTCACGCCGGAGATCGGTTGCAGATCGCGGTACTTCTCGGCGCGGATCTGGTCAAAGCTTTTGGCGAAGAGGAAAAATTCCAGCTCGGTCGCCATCATCGCCTCATAGCCCATCGCCTCCAGCCGCTTGATCTGGCGTTTCAGGATCGCGCGGGGGGAATGGGGCACGTCTTCATGCGTGTGGTGATCGAGAATGTCGCACAGCACCATCGCCGTGCCCTCCAGCCAGGGTGTCACGCGCAGGGTGGAGAGGTCGGGTTTCATGATGTAGTCGCCATAGCCGCGCTCCCAGGAGGTGGAAGCATAGCCATCGGGCGTGGCCATCTTCAGATCGGTGGCCAGCAGATAATTGCAGCAATGGGTTTCTTCATAGGCCCCGTCGATGAAATGCGCGGCGACAAAGCGCTTGCCCATCAGGCGGCCTTGCATATCCACAAAGCAGGCCAGCACGGTGTCGATCTCACCGGAGTTGGTTTTCTCTTTCAGTGCGTCGAAGCTCAGGGTCATTGTCTCGATCCGTTTCCATCGGGGCCAAAATTCTTCGTAAGAATTTTGCCAATTTTTTCTCAAAAAATTGTCCCCCGGCCCGGCAAGACCGGGGGACATTTATGGATCAGGTATAGCGGTAGGGCCGCCCCGCCTTTTCCATGTCTTCGTTGTATTGCTTGAAGATTTCCACGACCTTCGCCTTGGTCTCGGACTCGGCTGCAATCTCGTCCCAGAAGACGCGCGCGGCGGCTTCGACCTGTGCCCATTCTTCATCGGGGATCGAGGTCAGCTTCATCTTCGTGCCATTCACGCGCAGGCTGGCTTCGCCGCCCCAATACCACCACTGACGGTAGTAATGCGACTGATCACAGCAGACCCGGAACAATGTCTGCAGGTCTTCGGGCAGTTCGTTCCAGCGGTCCATATTGGCAAAGAACGATCCGGCCCAGGCGCCCGAGATGTTGTTGGTCAGGAAGTAGTCGGTCACATCGGCCCAGCCAACGGTGTAATCCTCGGTGATGCCCGACCAGGCGATGCCATCAAGTTCGCCGGTCTGCACGGCGACCTCGATATCCTCCCAGGGCAGGGTGACAGGCACGACACCGAACTGGCTGAGGAACCGGCCCGCGGTCGGGAAGGTGAAGACGCGCTTGCCTTTCAGGTCTTCCAGACTGTTGATCGGATCCTTGGTGGCGAAATGGCAGGGGTCCCAGGCGCCTGCGCTGATATGCTTGACGCCGACCTTGGAATACTCCGCGTCCCAGATCTCGTTCAGACCGTACTGGTTGAACAGCACCGGCACATCGAGTGAGTAGCGCGACGCGAACGGAAAATAGCCGCCAAACACCGTCACTTCGGTGGGCGAGGCCATCGAATCGTCATCCGATTGCACCGCGTCGATCGTGCCGCGCTGCATGGCTCGGAACAACTCGCCCGTGGGCACCAGCTGATCGGCAAAGAACAGCTCGATCTGCATCCGGTCGCCGGCAATCTTGTTGAACATGTCGATCGCGGGTTTCACCACATGCTCGGCGAGCGCGGGCCCGGCATAGGTCTGCATCCGCCAGGTGATTGTCGACTGCGCGAGCGCGGGCGTGGCCAAAGGTGCGGCAACAGCGCCCATCCCGGCGGTTTTCAAAAACTTACGTCTTGTGGTCATGTGTTTTCTCCTTGTGAAATATGGCCCCCGGACGAGGCTCTTCTGGGTTATTTTCCGTAGACATAGTCAGGCAGCCAAAGCGCGATCTGCGGGAAGATCATCACCAGACTGAGCGCCACCACCATCACCGCAACGAACGGGATGATCGAGACATAGATATCACGTAATCCGATTTCAGGCGGGGCCATGGCCCGCATCAGGAACAGGTTATAGCCGAAAGGCGGTGTCATGTAGGCGATCTGCGTGGTGATTGTGTAAAGCACACCATACCAGATAAGATCGAAGCCAAGCGCGCCCACAAGCGGGACATAGAGCGGTGCCACGATGACAAGCATGGCGGTGTCATCGAGGAACGTGCCCATCACGATGAAGCTGAGCTGCATCAGGATCAGGATCACCCAGGGGCTCAGATGCAACTGCTCGGTAAACAGGTTCTCAATGGCCTTGACCGCGCCCAGCCCGTCGAAAATCGCCCCGAAGCCAAGCGCGGCAAGGATGATCCACATGAACATGCAGGAAATGCCCAGCGTCTGGCGGACCGAGGTCTCGAACACTTGCCGCGTCATGCGGCCCTTGAGGATGGCGGCGAGAAACGCCGTCATCGCCCCGATGGCCGAGCTTTCCACCAGGCTGGTCCAGCCCTTCACGAACGGCACCATCATCGCGGCGAAAATCAACAGAGGCAGAAGCCCCGCGCGCAGCAGGCGCAGCTTTTCAGCCATGCTGACATTGCGCTCTTCTTCCGGCAGGGGCGGGCCAAGGTGCGGCTGCAACCGGCACCGCACATAGATGTAGATGATGAACATCGTGGCCATCATCAGCCCCGGCAACACCCCCGCAAGCCATAGCTGTCCCACCGGCTGCCGCGCGATCATCGCATAAAGCACCAGGACGACCGAAGGCGGCACGAGAATACCCAGCGACGAGCCCGCCTGGATCACACCCGTCACCATGATCTTGTCATAGCCGCGCCGCAGCAGTTCGGGCAGGGCGATCGTGGCGCCAATGGCCATGCCCGCCACGCTGAGCCCGTTCATCGCCGAGATCAGCACCATGAGGCCAATCGTACCGATGGCCAGCCCGCCTTTGACCGGTCCCATCCAGACATGAAACATCTTGTAAAGATCATCGGCGATGCGGCTTTCGCTGAGCACGTAGCCCATGAAAATGAACATCGGCAGGGTCAGGAGCGGATACCACTTCATCAGCTTCATCGCGGCAGAGAAGGGGATCTCGGAGCCGCCCGTACCCCAGAGCATCATCCCTGCGGCGGCCCCGACAAAGCCGATGGCACCAAAGACGCGCTGCCCGGTCATGAGCATCAGCATCATGGAGGCGAACATCAGCAGGGCGATCATCTCATAAGACATCAGAGCGCCTCACCCTTGATCCGGCCGATGTCGCGGAAGAACTCCGCAAGGCATTGCAGCAGCATCAGGAAAACACCCAGGCAAAGGATGATCTTCACAGGCCAGAGATAGGGCCGCCAGGCGGTCGAACTGCGCTCCAGAAACCCGAGCTTTTCCTGCGCGGCATCCGGTCCCCCGGTGAGGAAAGTCCAAGTGAGATCGGCAAAAAAGGAGAAGGGCTCTGTGCCGAAATACCCCAGGGAATAGGCTGTTGAACTGATCGCGCCATAGAGCAGAACGCCGAGATAGAAGATCAGGAAGAACACCGTAAATCCGTCCACCCAGGCCTTCTGACGCAGGCTCCAATTGCCATAGAAAAGGTCCATCCGCACATTGGAGCCCATCTGGATCGAGTAGGGGCCGCCAAGCACGTAATAGGCCACCATCACGAATTGTGCGGTTTCCAGCGTCCAATGGGCAGGGGTAAGCAAGGTCTTGGAAATCGAGGACCAGAGCAAAACGCCCACCAGCACGAAAATGAGATACATCGCAATGCGCCCGATAAAGCGGTTCATCGCGTCGATGGCGCGGATATAGGCGTGGATCACTTTAGGCATGGCGATGCACATCCCCGACAATCTTGGCCAGAGCAGGCCGCAGCAGGGTCAGCACTTCCTCGGTCAGTTTTGCCTGCCCGGCGGCATCGGCGATAAGATCGTTGCGCAACTCCAGCATCACATTGGGCAGGCCGTGGGCAATGCCATGCAGCTTGAGCGAATGGGTCACGCCATCTTCCGGGCCATATGGTGAGTTACGGTCAATGGTGCGGTGCGGCAGGGCATGTGCCTCGGCCAGCATGTGATCGGCGATGGCGCTGTCCGTGTCGTGCAGGATCCCGATTTCAACCGCGCGCGGCTGGCCGAAGTAAACCGGCGTAAAGCTGTGGATTGTCACAAGAACCGTCGCAAGCCCCGCCGCTTTGCGCCGGGTGATCACATCTGTCACGGCCGTGCAGAAAGGAACATAGACCGCTTCGGTCCGGGCGGCGCGATCCGCGGCACTCAGCCCGCGATTGCCAGGCACGTCCGTCGTCTCGGAGCGTTCGGGCATCGCGCCCGGCGCCTCGGGCGGACGGTTGCAATCATATACAAGGCGCGAGATGCGGCTTGCCACAAGGGGCGCATCGAGGGCCGCCGAGAGCGCCAGGGACACCGCGCGCGCGCCGGGATCCCAGGCGATGTGGCTGCAGAGGGCCGCGTCATCCAGACCCAGTGACCCGAGCTCGCCCGGCACATGGTTTGAGGCATGTTCACACAGCAAAAGGACAGGCCCACGGCCATCCTCATTCACCTTCTCGACCACGTCCGATTCGCTAAGCTGCATTTTTCACCCTGTTTGGAAAATTGTTTTCATGATTGGAAATTTCTGTCAATATTTGTTCAGATACTTCATCGCGCTGCCAGGGAGGGGCGCATGACCCAAGCCGCGAAAGCCACGGTGCGCGACCGCATTCGTGCGCAGTTTGCCGAGCTCACGCAGTCCGAGCGCAAGCTCGCTCAGGCGTTGCTGGAGGATTACCCGGGGGCCGGACTGGCCTCGATCACCGTGGTGGCCGAGACCGCAGGCGTGTCGACGCCGACGGTGGCGCGCATGGTCCAGAAGCTGGGCTTCAAGGGGTTTCCGCAGTTTCACAAGGCCCTGCTGACCGAGTTGCAGGCGGCCGTGTCGGGGCCAACCGCACGCCGTGCCAATTGGGTGACCGACGCGCCGGAGGGGCATCTGCTGAACCGGTTTTCACAGGCGATGACGCAAAACCTGGAGCACACCTTTGCCCATATCGACAGGGTCGGCTTTGATGCGGCGGTCGCGCTTTTGTCGCAGAACGATCGCGGCCTTTACGCGGTAGGCGGGCGGATCACCCGGGCGCTGGCCGACTATGCCTTTACCCATTTTCAGGCGATCCGCCCGCGCGTGACGCATCTGACGGCGTCCTCCGCCACCTGGCCGCATTATGTGCTGGATATGGAGGCGGGTGACATCCTGCTGCTTTTCGATATCCGCCGGTATGAAGCCAATCTGCTCAGGCTTGCGGAACTGGCGGTGGAGCGCGGGGTCAAGGTTATTCTGATTACCGATCAATGGACCAGCCCGGTGGCGGACGTGGCTGAACTGGTCTTTACCTGCTGGGTCGAAATCCCCTCGGCCTGGGACAGCAACATCGCCACGATGATGCTGCTTGAGGCGCTGATCGCCGCCACACAAGAAGCGCTCTGGCCCGAAACACGCGAAAGATATGAGCGCCTCGATGAACTTTTCAGCCAATCGCGCCTGTTCCGAAAGCCACCCGGATGAGAGGGGCGGAAAACTTATCCACAGACCGGGGCAATGGTTTGACTAACCGGTAAAATTCACCAAACTGACGCCAATCAAAAACATGGGGAGATGACACATGAAATCACTGATGAACCTGACGCGCCGCACAGTGCTGGCGTCGCTGGCTGCGGCCAGTGTCACGCTGGGTGCGGGCGCGGCAATGGCCATGGAAAAGGTCAAGGTGGCCGCGATCTATACGCTGCCCGTTGAACAGCAATGGATCAGCCGTATTCACCTGGCACTGAACACCGCCGCCGAGCGGGGCGATATCGAATACACCTTCTCGGAAAACGTCGCCAATACAGACTATGAGCGTGTCATGCGGGAATATGCCGAAGGCGGCGCGCAGCTGATCGTGGGTGAGGTGTTCGGTCTGGAACGCGCCGCCCGCAAGGTGGCGAAGGACTATCCGGACACGGCTTTCCTGATGGGGTCGAGCTTTGGCCCCGTGGCGCCCAACTTCTCGGTCTTTGACAACTGGATTCACGAGCCGAGCTATCTGAGCGGCATGATCGCGGGCGAGATGACGGAGTCGAACCTGATCGGTATGGTCGGCGGTTATGCGATCCCCGAAGTGAACCGTCTGATGCACGCGTTCATGGAAGGCGCACGCGCCACCAACCCGGATGTGAAGTTCATGGTGAACTTCATCGACAGCTGGTACGACCCGCCCAAGGCCAAGGAAAGCGCCTTTGCGATGATGGATGCGGGCGCTGACATCATGTATGCCGAGCGCTTTGGTGTGTCCGATGCCGCCGTAGAGCGCGGTGTGAAGGCCATCGGTAACGTGATCGACACCTCGGGCGACTATCCCGAAACCATCCTGGCCTCGGCGATCTGGCACATGGAAGCCACCATCGACAAGGCGATCGAGCGTGTGGCCGCAGGCAGCTTTGAGGCCGCGGATTATGGTCAGTACAGCTTCATGGCTTATGGCGGCGGATCGCTGGTGATGGATGAGACCCTCATCCCCGCCGAGGTGGTCGCGGCGGTGAAAGCCAAAGAGCAGGAGATCATGGACGGTCTGTTCCGCGTGAACGTGAACGACGAGCGCCCGGTCTCGGACAACTAAAGCTCAAGGACGGGGCCGGGTCGGTGACCCGGCCCCGAACATATCGCATGACATCCCAAAAAGTTCTCTCCCTGAAGGGCCTCAGCAAACGGTTCGGCCCGGTGGTGGCCAATGATGCCGTCGATCTCGACCTGCACAAGGGCGAAGTGCTGGCGTTGCTGGGCGAAAACGGTGCGGGCAAAACCACGCTGATGAACATGCTCTTTGGCCATTACCTGCCCGATGCAGGCACGGTGGAGGTCGCCGATGAGGCGGGTCGGATGCGGGCCTTGCCGCTTGGCCATCCGCAGGCGGCGTTGTCGGCTGGTATCGGCATGGTGCATCAGCATTTCACGCTGGCTGAAAATCTCAGCGTTCTCGACAATATTCTGCTTGGCTCCGAGCCGCTTATGTCCCTGCGCCGCAACCGCCGCGCAGCGCGCGAGAAGGTTGGGCGGATCATGGAGCAAAGCGGCCTCACCGCGCCGCTGGACACGCGTGTGAGCCGCCTTTCGGTTGGTGAACGTCAGCGGGTCGAAATCCTCAAGGCGCTTTACCGGGACGCGCGCATTCTGGTGCTGGACGAGCCTACGGCGGTGCTGACCCCGCAGGAGGCCGATGCGCTGTTCGAGAACATAGGCGCCATGACGCGCGACGGTTTGTCGGTGATCTTCATCTCGCACAAGCTGCGCGAGGTGCTGGCCTTTTCGCACCGGATCGCGGTGCTGCGGCATGGGGTCAAAGTGGGCGAGATGGCCACGAAAGAGGCCGACGAGGCCGCCATTGCGCTGATGATGGTCGGGGCGGAAACGCCCGTGACCGACCGCACGCCCATCCCCCCGGGCGCGCCGGTGCTGCAGATGCGAGGCGTGACTGTTACAGGCAGTTCCAAGCGCGACAGTCTGCATAACGTGTCGCTGGAAGTACGCGCGCATGAAATTCTCGGCATCGCGGGCGTGTCGGGCAATGGTCAATCGGCGCTGGCCGGGCTGATCTCAGGGCTCAGGCGGGCCGACAAGGGCGAGGTCATCGTCGGCGATAAACCTGTCAGCCGCGCCACGCCGCTCGACATGATCCGCGCCGGGGTGGGGCGTATCCCCGAGGATCGGCATCATGACGGGATCGTGGGCGCGATGAGCGTGGCCGAGAATATGGTGATCGAGCGGCTGGACGACCCGGAAGTGCAGTCGCGCGGGTTGCTCCGCGGCGAGTCCATCATCGCCAATGCCGAGCGTCTGGCGCAGGCCTATGACGTGCGCGGACCGGGTGTGCAGGCCCGAGCCCAGCTTCTGTCGGGCGGCAACATCCAGAAGCTCATTCTGGCGCGCGTGTTCGAACAATCCCCTGACCTGATCCTGGCCAATCAACCTACGCGCGGTCTGGACATGGGGGCCGCTGCCGAGGTGGCGCGGCGCCTGCTTGAGGCACGGGCGCGGGGCGCAGGGGTCATCCTGATTTCCGAAGACCTCGACGAAATTCTGAGCCTGTCGGACCGGATCATGGTGATCCATGACGGGCATCTGATCGAGGCAGACAACACAGACCGCGCCGCGATCGGGCTGCTGATGGCGGGAGAAGCTGCATGATCCGCATTGAACCCCGCACCCGCAGTTCGCGCGCGCTGACATTCGGGGTGCCGGTTCTGTCGGCGTTGATCGCACTGGCGCTGGCGGCTGTTCCTCTGGCGTTTGCCGGGGCCAATGTGTTTACCGCCTATGGCGAGATGGCCAGAGGTGTCTTTGGGTCGATGTTTGCCGTCTCCGAGATGCTCACGCGGGCGACGCCGCTGATCTTCACCGGCCTTGCCGCTGCCCTCGCCTTTCGTGCGAAGCTCTGGAATATCGGGGCGGAGGGGCAGCTTTACCTCGGGGCGATGGCCGCTGTCGCCGTCGGCGCGGGCTGGATCGACGCGCCGGGGCTTGTGCTGATCCCGCTGATCATCCTGGCGGGCTGCGCGGCGGGGGCGGCGGGTATGGCATTGCCTGCGATGCTCAAGACGCGCTTTGGGGCTGACGAAGTGGTCACCACGCTGCTGCTCAACTTCGTGATCCTGATCTTCCTGCAAATGATGCTTGAAGGGCCGCTGCAGGACCCGATGGGCCTTGGCTGGCCGCAAAGCTCGCCCATCCTGGATCAGGGTATGCTGCCGCCGCTGATGGAGCGGATGCGCCTGCATTCGGGTCTGATCATCGCGCTGGTCTGTGCGGTGGTCGCCCAGTTCATGCTGGCGCGGTCGGTCTGGGGTTTTCGTCTGCGTGCCGTGGGCGAGAATGCCGCTGCCGCGCGCCATGCGGGCATCCGGGTCAACCGGTCCCTGATGAGCGTCGCACTTGTGTCCGGTGCGCTTGCGGGCATGGCGGGGGTAAGCGAAGTGGCGGGCCTCAAGGGGTATCTGACTTCGGACCTGTCGCCGGGCTTTGGGTATACCGGCATCGTTGTGGCCATGCTGGCGGGGCTCAATCCGCTTGGTGTCGTGGTGTCGGCCATTTTCATCGCATCCGTTTTTGTCGGCGCCGACAGTATGAGCCGTGCCATGGGCGTGTCGTCATACCTCGCGGATCTGGTGGTCGCCATGTCGCTGCTATGCGTGCTCATCGGTGGCTTTTTCGCACGCTTCCGGATCACCCGTGTGCGCCCCGGGCAGGAGAGCGCGGCGTGATGGACATCCTGCAAATCCTCGTCTCCGAAAGCTTCTGGGCCGCGTCGCTGCGGATTGCCACGCCGCTCATTTTCGGGGTGCTGGGGGCGCTTCTGTGTGAGAAATCCGGCGTGCTGAATCTTGGCATCGAGGGGATCTTTGTTGCCGGAGCCATGGCCGGCTGGATGGCGGTCTGGCTTGGGCTCGGCCTCTGGGGCGGGGTGATTGTGGCCGCGTCGGCGGGAGCGTTCTTTGGCCTCATTCACGCGATTCTCACCGTGCCCCTTGGCCTCAGTCAGCACGTCTCTGGACTTGGGGTGACACTCTTTGCCACATCGGTGAGCTATTTCACCTATCGCACGGCGCTGCCCAATGTCTCGTCTCCGCCCCGGATCGAGCCCTTTAGGGCGCTCGATATTCCGATCCTGTCCGACCTGCCGATTCTTGGCCCGGTCCTGTTTCAGCAAACGGCGCTGACCTGGCTTGCGTTCCTGTGTGTCGGGCTTGTCTGGTATGTAATGAACCGCACCGCGCTGGGCGTGGCCCTGAAGGCGGTAGGCGACAACCCGAGCAGCGTCGATGCACAGGGGCTTTCGGTCTATGCGCTGCGCATGGGCGCGGTGATCGCGGGCTCGGCCCTGATGGCGCTTGGCGGGGCTTTCCTGACCATGTCGGCCTTTGATGCGTTTTTCTTCGGCATGGTGAACGGGCGCGGCTGGATCTGCATCGCGCTGGTGATTTTTGCCAGTTGGCGGCCGGGCAAGGCTTTGCTGGGAGCGTTGCTCTTCGGGGCCTTCGATGCCCTGCAGGTGCGGCTTCAGACAGAGGTGGGGGCGCTGGTACCGGGGCAGGTTTTCCTGATGGCGCCTTACATCCTTTCGATCATCGCTCTTGTGATTGCCGCGCGCTCTGCCGATTATCCCCGGGCACTGCTTACGCCCTGGTTCAAGGGGCAACGATAGGAGAGGGCCATGTTCGACCTGATCGTTAGGAATGCGACCCTGCCGGACGGGCAAACGGGTGTCGATATTGCCTGCAACGGTGGCGAGATTGCTGCCGTGGAGGCCGGGATCACGGCCGAGGCGGGCCAGGTGATCAACGCTGAGGGCAGCCTGGTCAGCCCACCGTTTGTGGACCCGCATTTTCATATGGACGCCACCCTGTCGCTGGGTCGGCCGCGGATGAATGTCTCGGGCACCCTCCTGGAGGGGATCGCGCTCTGGGGCGAGTTGAAGCCTTTGCAAACCGTGGACGAGATCATTGAACGCGCCTTGCGGTATTGCGATCTGGCTGTGGCGCAGGGGATCGGGGCCATTCGCAGCCATGTGGACACCTGCGACGATGAACTGAAGGGCGTGACCGCACTTCTGGAGGTGCGCGAGCGGGTCAAGGATTATCTCGACCTGCAGCTTGTCGCCTTCCCGCAGGATGGCGTGTTGCGCGACCCGACCGCGATGAGCAATACGCTCCGGGCGCTGGATATGGGGGTCGATGTGGTGGGCGGTATCCCGCATTTCGAGCGGACCATGGCCGATGGCGCAACCTCGGTCAGAGCATTGTGCGAGATCGCCGCGGACCGCGGGCTGCGTGTCGATATGCATTGCGACGAAAGCGACGATCCGCTGAGCCGCCATATCGAAACGCTGGCCTATGAGACACAGCGTTTGGGCCTGCAGGGCCGGGTGGCGGGATCGCACCTGACGTCGATGCATTCGATGGACAATTACTATGTCTCAAAACTGATCCCGCTGATGGTCGAATCAGGGGTGCATGCCATCCCGAACCCTGCAATCAACATCATGATCCAGGGCAAACATGACACCTATCCCAAGCGGCGTGGCATGACCCGGGTGCGCGAGCTGCGCGATGCAGGGATCACGATCGGGTTCGGGTCGGACTGCGTGATGGACCCCTGGTATTCGCTGGGCAAGGCCGACATGCTCGACATCGCCTTTATGGGGTTGCATGTTGGCCAGCTTTGCAGCCGGGAGGATATGGCCTGGTGCTTTGATGCGGTGACGCGGAATTCCGCGAAGATCCTCGGATTGGAAGGATACGGGATTGCCAAGGGTAGCCGCGCCAACATGGTGATCCTGCAGGCGCGCGATGCAATCGAGGCGGTGAGGTTGCGGCCCGCGCGGCTGGCAGTGATCCGGGGCGGCCGGGTGATTGCCGAAACCCCGCGTCAGATCACCAAGCTTGCCTTGACGGGGCGCACAGAGGCGCTAGACCCGGCATCATACGCTCCCAACGCCTGAGGATTTCCGATGCCTGATCCCACCGATGTCTGCGATGTCTTTGTCATCGGCGGCGGGATCAATGGCTGTGGTATTGCCCGTGATGCGGCGGGGCGGGGCCTGAAGGTCACTCTGGCCGAGAAGGGCGATCTTGCCTCGGCCACCTCGTCGGCCTCGACCAAGCTTTTTCACGGGGGGCTGCGCTATCTCGACTATTTCGAGTTCCGGCTGGTGCGCGAGGCGCTGATCGAGCGTGAGACCCTGCTGCGCGCCATGCCGCATATCAGCTGGCCCATGCGCTTCGTGCTGCCCTATGCGAAGGACATGCGCTTTGACACCGAAACCCCGGTGGCGCGGTTGCTGGGAACGGTCATGCCCTGGCTGCGGGGGCGGCGACCGGCCTGGATGATCCGGGCGGGGCTGTTTCTTTATGACACGCTTGGCGGGCGCAAGATCCTGCCCGGCACCAAGGTGCTCGACCTGCGCCGCGCACCCGAGGGGGAGCCGTTGCAGGAGCGGTTTGCGCGGGCGTATGAATACTCCGATTGCTGGATCGAGGATTCGCGGCTCGTGGTGCTGAATGCCCGCGATGCCGAGGCGCGCGGTGCACGTATTCTGACCCGCACCGAAGTGACAGGCGCCGAGGTGCAGGACGGGGTTTGGCAGGTGCATCTGCGCGATGTCGTGACCGGCGAGGCACAGAGCGTTCGGGCGCGCACGCTGGTCAATGCGGGTGGGCCCTGGGTGCGCCAGGTCATCGACGACAAGCTGCATACGAATACGGGTGCGGGGATCCGCCTCGTGCGGGGGAGCCATATCGTGACGCCGCGGCTTTACGATCATGACAAATGCTATTTCTTTCAGGGCACCGACGGGCGCATCATCTTTGCCATTCCCTATGAGACGGATTTCACCCTGATCGGCACCACCGACATGGACCACCCTGACCCATCGACCAAGCCGGTTTGCACCGAGCAGGAGCAGGAGTATCTCTGTGCCTTCGCCTCGCAGTATTTCAAGAAACCCGTGACCCGCGATCAGATCGTCTGGACCTATTCCGGGGTGCGGCCGCTCTATGATGACGGCTCGGGCAGTGCTACGGCGGCGACGCGCGACTATACGCTTCTGCGCGACACGTCACTGGGCGCCCCGGCCGTGCATGTCTTCGGCGGCAAGATCACCACCTATCGTCGTCTGGCCGAGAGCGCGCTTGAAAAAATCGCACCGGATTTCCCCGGTCTGTCGGCGGCCTGGACTGCGGGCGTTGCCCTTCCAGGCGGTGACTTCCCGGTAGAGGGTGTTACGGCGCACGTGGCCCGGCTAAAGGGAGATTATGCGTTTCTGAATGATCGCTGGGCGCTGCGGCTGATCCGGGCCTATGGCACCGACGCGTGGGAGATGCTGGGCGATGCACAGGGCGCGGATGATCTGGGGCACACCTTCGGAGCGACGCTCACCGAGGCGGAGGTGAATTGGCTCATGCAGCGCGAATATGCCCGCGAGGCCGAGGATATCGTCTGGCGGCGCAGCAAGCTGGGATTGCGGATGAGCGAAGCCGAAATATCGGCACTGGACGAATGGATGCGCGGACGTAACACTTGAGACGCGGTAAAGGGGAGGGCGGCTATGGGACATGTACTGGCAATTGATCAGGGGACGACCTCGTCGCGCGCGATCCTGTTTGACGCAGACATGCATGTCGCCGCCGTGGCGCAGGAGGAGTTTGCCCAGCATTTTCCCAATTCGGGTTGGGTTGAACATGACCCGGAAGATCTGTGGTCAACCACACTCGCCACTTGCCGCGCGGCGATGGCGCAGGTGCCGGAGGCCGGGATCGCCGCCATCGGCATCACCAACCAGCGCGAAACGACCGTGGTCTGGGATAAGGTCACGGGCAAGGCCGTCTATAATGCGATTGTCTGGCAGGACCGGCGCACGGCAGAGCTTTGCCGCAGCCTGCGGGAGGCGGGGCACGAGGCACGGGTGAGCGAGATCACCGGCCTGCTGCTGGACCCTTATTTCTCGGGTACAAAGCTGGCCTGGATCCTCGACAACGTGGAGGGCGCGCGGGCGCGTGCCGAGGCTGGAGAGTTGCTCTTTGGTACGGTGGACAGTTTTCTGATCTGGCGTCTGACCGGCGGCAAGGTCCATGCCACGGATGCCACCAACGCCTCGCGCACCATTCTTTATGACATCCGGAAAGGCGGTTGGAGCGAAGAGATGTGCGCGCTTTTGCGGGTGCCCATGACGATGCTGCCCGAGGTGCGCGATTGTGCAGCAGAATACGGGCATAGCGAAGTGGACCTGCTGGGCACCTCCCTGCCGATCCTGGGGGTTGCAGGGGATCAGCAGGCGGCCACCGTGGGACAGGCGTGTTTTGCCCCGGGGATGATGAAATCGACCTATGGCACCGGCTGTTTTGCCTTGCTGAACACCGGCCCCGACCCTGTTGCCTCGCAGAACAGGCTGCTGACCACCATCGCCTATCAGCTCGACGGGCAGCCGACCTATGCGCTCGAAGGATCTATCTTCGTGGCGGGTGCGGTGGTGCAATGGCTGCGTGACGGGGTGAAGGTCATCACCCGGGCCGAAGATACGCACGCTCTCGCGGATGCGGCGGATCCGGGGCAGGATGTGATCATCGTCCCGGCCTTCACCGGGCTGGGTGCGCCCTACTGGAACGCGGAGTGCCGGGGCGCGGTCTATGGTCTGACACGCAATACCGGTGCGGCGGAACTGGCCCGCGCGGCGTTGCAAAGCGTGGGTTTCCAGACCCGTGACCTGCTCGAGGCCATGCATGCGGATTGGCAGGGGCAGGGCGGGCAGTCCGTGCTCCGGGTTGATGGCGGAATGAGCGCCTCGGACTGGACGATGCAGTTTATTGCGGACATCATCGGCGCGCCGGTGGACCGGCCGGTTGTGCTTGAGACGACCGCTCTTGGCGCGGCCTGGCTCGCGGGGATGCGCGCCGGGGTCTATCCCGATATGGACGCCTTTGGCCGTGAATGGCACCGCGATCGCCGATTTGAGCCGCGGATGGATGCGGACCCGCGCGAGGCGCTCTATGCCCGATGGAAAAAGGCGGTTGCGGCCACGCTCTCGGTCTGACCCATCGCGAAGATCAATAGTCCTTTTCGAAGAACACCCCGATCCCGGTATTGCTTTCGTTGTTCACGCTGCCCTTGAGGGTGACGCTGTCGGAGATATCGAGGTTGAGGTTGATCTCCTGATTGCCTTCGCTGTCCGCCGTGATCTCGGAATAGACATTGTCCGAGATATAGGCCCCGGCGGTGAACTGCGTGGCGCCGTCATCGGTTGTGGTAATGTCGAGATCGCTCAGGCCGAGACTGTCGCGCAACCGCCCGGTGATACCTCCCTGGTATCGACCGGAGAGTGTGGCCACTGCCGAGACAAGCTGTGCCGCCTGAAAGGCCGACATCGAGGCCAGGTCGCGCCCGAAGAGCAGGCGGGCGACCACCTCTTCCTGCGGCAGTTCGGGGCTGGAGGTGAAGATCACGTTGGGAGCGCTGGCCAACCCTTCGAGGATTACCAGGAGCATGGCATCGTCGGAGCGCGCTTCTGCCACAAACCGCAAATAGGGATCGAGCGCGCCGCGAAGGTCGATGAGCCCTTCGGTCAGCACCAGCCGCTTGCCAAGGATGTCGAGCCGTCCCCGGATCAGCTCGAACACGCCCGAGGGCTGCATATCCGCCGTGGTCCCAGTGATGCGGACACTGCCGCCCAGTTCCGCGTCAAGCCCGCGCCCGCGCACGAAGATGCGGGAGGGGGCGGTGATTGTGATGTCGATCGGGTACACCGCCGCGGAGGCCTTCATCGCCTTGATCAGCCCGGCGCGGGAGCGCGTTTCGCGTACCCTGGCGGGCTCGTTGATGTGGTTGATATCGGGCAAGGTGCCAACGATGGTGCCACTGCCGGAGGGCACGCGCAGCTCGGTCGGACCCAGCGCAACAGTGCCCTCGACCCGCGCACCGCCTGTCAGCTCTCCCGCGGCGTTGAGCGTTCCTGAGACTGTGGTCTGATAGAGCGTGGGATCGAACAGACCGAGTGCATTGAGCGAGATCGCCAGAGTCCCGGGAAAGCCCGGAACAAGCTGGATCGGGCCGGTCACCTGAAACTGACCGCCAGTCCCGGCATCCCCGGTCAGGGCCACTTCGGCGCGCCCCTGGCGCAGTTCGGCCCCACCGGTGAGGTTGTTCAGGGCCATGTTAAGTGTCGGCAGTGCGGCGCGTGCGCCGGTAAAGGCGATGTTGCCCGAAAGCGAGGACAGGCGCGGCGGCCCATCCAGCGAAAGGTCAAACTGGGCCTCCCCCTGGACCGAACGGGGCGAGATGAAACTGTTGGCAAGGCTGAGCGGCGCCGTGCCCGCAAGGTTGAGCGCCAGGCGATTGCCATAATCGAAAATCGTGCCGGAGACTGCCGCCAAGGTGCCGCCGGGGCCGGTGGCATCCAGCGACGTGGCCAGTTCGCGCCCCCGTTTGTCGCGCGGGGTCAGGGTGCCCCGGGCGGTGGCGGGGCCTGAGACACCGGGGGCCAGCAGGCCCAGATCGGAAAGCCGCCCCGAGACCGCGATCGGAGCACCCGGCCCATCGCCCGCGGCGTTCACCAGAAGCTGGGGCGAGGTCAGCTTGAGATAACGCAGCTCAAGTGCGGTGTCTCCGATCCGGCCGGAGAACGCGGCCGACACTGCGCCTGCCACCAGCCGGTCCAGCTCGGGAATACCGGAGCGGAAACCGGATCCGTCAACTGTTCCGCTGACATCCCAGATGCCGCGGTTGGCTTCGCCCGAGCCTGCAAGCTCGGCGTTCAGAACCCCTCCGAGCCGCCGCCCGATCAGCCCGCCGAATTGCGACAGATCGTCGACATCGAGCGTGACGCTGCCCTCCACCGGCAATGCCTCGTCCTGTGGATCAATCGAGCCGGTTGCCGTGACCCGCGCCCCGGCCAATCCGGCGCTGAGCCTGGTGATGGTCACACCCTCTCCGTCAGCCCAGGTGAAACCGCCGCGCAATCTGGCCGGACCGTCAAGCAGCGGCTCGATTTGCGATACCTCGTTAAGATCGGCTTCGATAGTGAGCTGCCCGGTGGTCGGGGAAAGTTGACCGGTGGCGACGATCGTTCCGGCATCGCTCCAGAGTTTGAGAACACGCAACCGGGTGCCTTCGGTGTTGCGCACGGCATCCACCTGGATTGACGCGGCCCCTTGCAAGAGCGGATCAATGCGAGGATCGGCAATTGCGATTTCATCGGTGTTTGCCTGCATCTGAACATCGAATGCGCCGCTCAGCGGGGTGAAGCGGCCTGTCACCTGGGCCTCGGCCCGGCCTGTCAACGGGCGCTCGGCAAAGCCCGCGAAGCGCGACAGATCCTCCGAGATCAGGGTCGCTTCGCCGTCGGTTTGAAAACCGGCTTCAAGGCCCTGCACCACCCCTTTGGCCCGCAGGACCGTATCGCCCGCCCGCAGGAGCAGTTCGGTGATGTCAAGTGGCGTATCGGCCTGCCAGTTCATCGTCAGCCGTCCCTGGGCCTCCTGCCCGAGCGCCCTGGCCAGCTTCGGATCGGCCGGGGCGAGGCCGCGCGCCGCAAAGCGCAGATCGGCTGTCACTTGCCGGAGCGGCTGACTTTCAATCGTGCCCTCCCCGTTCAAACGCAGGCTCGTGGCCGAGATGTCAGGGCGTTTGAGGCCAAACACTTCAGCCGTGGCGGTCCAGGTTTCGGAGGTGGCCGCGTCATAGGTTGCGGCAAATTCGGCGGAAGTGACTTCGGTCGGATCGCCGGACAAAGGCAGCCGCACCGGAGCAGTCGAGGCGATCTCGCCGTAGAGGGCAAAGCGTTCCGGCAGGTTATCGGCGCCTAACGCCAGTTCGCTCGTGACGTTCAGCGCGCCGGAGCTGACATCGAGCTGTTCGAGCACCAGCCGCCCGTTGGAAAAGAGGCTGCCCCGTAAATCCAGTGCGGATGTCTCGCCAAAGAACGGGTGCAGATCCCTGACGAATAGCGGGCGCACATCGCCGCTCAGGCGGGCGCCGAAACCATATCCCACATCCACCTCGGCGGAGAGGGCCGCGATTTCGACAGTCCCGCCAAAACGCCGCGCGCCATCGGATGTCAGCGCTATGCGGGCCGTGTAGTCGGAAATCGGGGCTTCGCCCGCCACGCTGAGCGAGAGCGACGGGCTTTCGGGGATCCGCAGCAGCGAGGAGACCAGACCGCCCTGTGCCTCTTCAAAGCCCAGATCGAGCGAGAGAATGCGGCTGGCGTTGGAAAAGCCTGCGTTCAGCGTGATCTGGTCGTCTCGGTCCAGCCGCCGGATATCCAGCGCAGCGCGGCCGTCGCCTTCGTTAAGAGACATCGACCCGAGAAGCGCGAGCGTTGCCGCCTCGCCCATCACGTCGGGCGCAAGGGTGACCTTCTCTACGGCGATCTTCTTGATGTCGACGGCGACCGGCAGGTCGGGAAGGGCAAAGCGGGTTGCCTGGGTGTCCTCGGTCGTGATTCTGGCTTCGCTCTCCGGCAGTCGGGTGACCTCGATCGCGGCCGCTGACAGCTCGGTCACGTCGAGATATCCGCCAAGCAGCGCGGAGCGCGACCAGATCAGCGTGGCCCCGCGCATGGTCAGCCAGATGCCGTCCTTGTCGGCGATGGTCAGGGTGTCGAGCGTCGCCTCGGACGACAGCGCCCCGCGAAAGCCGGTGACACGCACCTGATGGTCATCGCCCGAGAGCGCATCTTGCAGCAGGTTTTCCAGATAGGTCTTGTCATCTTCCTGCGCCCAGAGCGGAGCAGCAAAGCTGAAGACCAGACAGAGAAGCGCCAGCACCCGCATCAGAAGGCCTGCCCGATGCCGATATAGAGTTCGAAATCCTTACCCGCATCATTGTCGAGCGGGGTGGCCACATCCACGCGGATCGGGCCAAACCCGGTGTCATAGCGCACGCCAACACCCGCGCCCGAATGCCAGTTCCCATTGACCTGGCCGAGCGCATCCTGTCCGATAAAGCCCGCATCGGCAAAGCCCACAACCGACCATTCGGTAAAGAGATCGGCGCGCACTTCCGCGGACAGGGCCAGGAAAGAGCGCCCGCCCAAACTGTTGCCGCCACCGAGATCGACCGATAGCGACTGATACCCCTGGCCCCTCACAGTGCCCGCCCCACCGGAATAGAACAGCATGTCGGGCGGCAGATCGGTGATGCTTGCCCCGGCGATGGATCCTGCCTGGACGCGGGCGGCAAGGGTGATCCCGTCATCCTCGCCGAAACTGCGATAGTGGCGCAGATCGGCATAGAGCTTGGCCCCGGCGGCGTTCGTGTCGATCCCGATGAACGGAGTGAGCTGCACATCGGCATAATAGCCCTTGGTCGCATCCAGCGGATCGTCGCGGTTGTCATAGGTCAGGCGCACGGGCATCAGAAGATGCTCCAGTTCGCGCTGGCCCGCATCGTCATCCACATCGGTGTACTGGTAGGCAATCCCGATTTCGCCGGTCATGTCGTCCGAGAAGATATGGCTGAAGCCGCCTTCGAGGCGGGCGCTGGTCTCGTTGAAGTCAGGTTCGTCCAGATGTTCGACCTCGGCGAGCAGATAAAGCGACGTGTCGGGTGTGATCGTCGCCGGCCGGTCAAGCCGCGTGGAAAAGCGGTAGTCGATGCCGTCCGTGTCGCCGCCAATGCCGCTCGCCTCTGCTTCTACCCGAAAGCGCTCCGCACCCCCCAAAAGGTTGCGATGCAGCCAGAAGCCGCTCAGCGCCAGCCCTTCGAGCGAAGAGATCTCGGCGCCAAAGCCGATCCGCCGCGGCTTGGCGTCGCTGAGTTGCGCCGTAATGGGCTGGGTGTCGCCCGGGCCGACCCCCTCTTCCTCGATCAGCACCACCGAGCGAAACGCGCCTGTCCGCCGCAGACGTTTGGCGGCCTTGTCGACCTCCTCGGGCGAAAAGACATCGCCTGTGGGCAATCCGGCAATCTCACGCACGCGGTCCTCGCGGACAGAGCTGACCGGATCGACGTTCAACGCGCCAAATGTCAGGCGCGGGCCCGGCGCAATCACGATGCGCGCGCTCAGCGTGTTTGAGCGGTGATTGGCGGTGATCGACTGGTCGCTCACTTTGGCCTTGGCGTGGCCAATCCGCCGCCAGCCCTCGACACCTTCATCGGCCGCGTCCTTTACCAGCCCCGCAAAGGCCTGGCTGCCCGGGGTGAAGCCTTCGGGCAGGGCGGTGGCCGGTGAGAGCGGTGTCAGTTCGGTGTTGGAGAAGGTGAACACAGGCCCGGGCAACACGGTGATCTTGATCGACCCGATTTCGCCGGGCGAGGCCAGCGGAGAGATGCTGGCCGCCTCGCGCCCATCCACGAGGATCTGCACCACGCCGCTGTAATACCCCAGCTCGTAAAGCACGCCGACCATGCGCGCATAATCGGCACGAGCCGCAGCAACAAGATCCTGTGCGGTGGTCTGGGGGGTGTTGAACGTCTCGAAGGTCAGCGAAGCCTGTCGGAGATACCCTGTTCCTGTCTCATCAAAACCTGGCGCGTCGAGGCTGATCTCCGTCGCCATGCCATACCCAGCCACAGCCGCTATGACGGCCGCCCAAGTCAAAGACCTGATCCGTGATGGCCCCAATTTTTTCTGCTCCGTTCCTCACCTCTGTTTATCCCACGAATTCGAGAGCGGCTCCACTGAAAACGTATATGGGTCAAACCGGCGAAAATTGGCCGGATACGCCCAGTAATCCTTGCGGGCATAAGAAAAGGCGCGCCACGGGGGACGCGCCTTCACAAGGATTTGAGATCAGAAAGGTGTCAGCCGATGGCTGCGGCTTTCACATCCTCGTCGATATAGGGCACATATTGCTCGAAATTGTCGGCGAACATCGCCACCAGCTTGGCGGCCTGACGGTCATAGCTGTCGGGCTTGTCCCAGGTGCGGCGCGGGTTCAGGAGCACGGGCGGCACGCCGGGCGCTTCGACCGGCACTTCAAAGCCGAAGTTTTCATCCTTGCGGAATTCGACCTTGGAGAGCGAGCCGTCAAGCGCCGCAGTCAGCAGCGCGCGGGTGGCCTTGATGGGCATGCGCGAGCCGGTGCCATAGGCGCCGCCGGTCCAGCCGGTGTTGACCAGCCAGCAGGTGGCGCCGTGCTTGGCGATCTTTTCGCGCAGCAGATTGCCATAGACCTCGGGCCGACGCGGCATGAACGGCGCGCCGAAACAGGTGGAGAAGGTGGGCTCGGGTTCGGTCACGCCACGCTCGGTGCCTGCCACCTTGGAGGTGAAGCCACTGAGGAAGTGATACATCGCCTGCGCCGGGGTCAGCCGCGCAATCGGCGGCAAGACGCCAAAGGCGTCACAGGTCAGCATGATGATGTTCTTGGGATGCCCGCCGATGGCCGTTTTGGATGCGTTGGAGATGTATTCCAGCGGATAGGCACAGCGCATGTTCGCCGTCAGGCTGTCATCCTTGAAATCCAGCTCAAGCGTGTCGGCGTCGAAGACCATATTCTCGATCACGGTGCCGAATTTGCGCGTGGTCGCATAGATCTCGGGCTCGGCTTCGGGGTCGAGGTTGATCGTCTTGGCATAGCAGCCGCCTTCGAAGTTGAAGGTGCCGCGCTCCGACCAGCCATGTTCATCGTCGCCGATCAGCGTGCGGTTGGGGTCGGCCGAAAGCGTCGTCTTGCCGGTGCCGGACAGGCCGAAGAACACGGCCGTGTCGACCGGGTTGTTATTGGCATGGTTGGCCGAGCAGTGCATCGGCATGATGCCTTTTTCGGGCAGCAGGTAATTCAGCAGGGTAAAGACCGACTTCTTGTTTTCCCCCGCGTATTCCGTACCGCCGATCAGGATCATCTTGCGGTCGAAATTCATCGCGATGACCGTCTCGGAACGACAGTTATGCTTGGCCGGGTCCGCCTGGAAGCTGGGGCAGTTGATGACCGTGAAATCCGCGACGAAATCCGCCAGCGTTTCGGCATCGGGCCGACGCAGCATGTGACGGATAAAGAGACCGTGCCAGGCCAGTTCGGTGATCATGCGCACCTTGATCGAATGCGCGGGGTCCGCGCCGCCGGTCAGGTCCTGCACATAGTAATCCTTGCCCTGCATATGGGCGAGCATGTCGGTGTAAAGCGCATCGAAGCCTTCGGGGCTCATTTCCGCGTTGTTTTCCCACCAGATCGTGTCGGCGACGCTGTCTGTTTTGACCACGTGCTTATCCTTGGGAGAACGGCCGGTGAATTTGCCGGTGGTCACAAGGAACGTCCCGCCCTGGCCAAGCTGGCCTTCGCCATTGCGCAGGGCAGCTTCGATCAGCGCGGGCTCGATCATGTTGTAGTGGACATTGCCCAGTCCAGTGATGCCCTGATCTTCAAGCCGGAATTGCGGGTTTACCCGTCCAGATGTCATGAATGTGTGCTCCTCGATGCATGACCTGCTGAGGCGATGCCGCTCCGTTCAGACCCGGCGAGCCGCCCGTTTGCGCGCCTCATAACATGACGGTTCTGTGAAAGAACAGGACGCTTTGGCGCAGTTAGCGCAATCAACTCGAAGTTAGCGCAATCACGTTTTGCGCTCGGCAGATTGCCGCCCCGAAATGTGGCAGATTTGCCCGGAAATTCAGCCAATCCTAAGGGATTTTTGTCTCAATTGGCAGGGAATGCGACCGCGATTCGCAGATAAGGATTGATTGTAAAGGGAAAAAATGCTGATAGTGGTGAAAAAAAGCAGGCAAACAGAGCAGTACAAGGAAAACAGGCATGTCTAAAATCGCCCTCGTGGACGATGACAGGAATATTCTGACATCGGTGTCGATGACGCTTGAGGCCGAAGGCTTCGAGGTCGAAACCTATAATGACGGACAGCAGGCGTTTGATGCGTTCAGCAAAAAACTGCCCGATATGGCTGTTCTGGATATCAAGATGCCGCGCATGGATGGGATGGATCTGTTGCAGCGGCTGCGGCAGAAAACGTCGATGCCGGTGATCTTCCTCACCTCCAAGGATGACGAGATCGATGAAGTTCTCGGTCTTCGCATGGGGGCTGACGATTACGTGAAAAAGCCTTTCTCTCAACGGCTTCTGGTCGAACGTATCCGCGCGCTTCTGCGCAGGCAGGATGCGATTGCGGGCGATGAAGGTCCGGCCACCGAAGAAACCAAGGTGATCGAACGCGGCGAGCTGCGGATGGACCCGTTGCGCCATGCAGTTACCTGGAAAGGCAAGGACGTGACCCTTACCGTCACCGAATTCCTGCTGCTTCAGGCGCTGGCGCAACGCCCCGGCTTCGTGAAAAGCCGCGATCAGCTTATGGATGTCGCCTATGATGACCAGGTCTATGTCGACGATCGCACCATCGACAGCCACATCAAGCGGCTGCGCAAGAAGCTGCGGATGGCCGACCCGGAATTCTCGGCGATTGAGACGCTTTATGGTATCGGATACAGGTACAACGAAGACTGATGGCGCTGGCCGAAGGGATTGACATGCGCGACCATGCGTCCCGCAAAAGCGGGGATGTTGTCCTGGGCGACGATTTCGTTGCCCCGGACAATGTCGTCGAAGAGGAACTTCGTGCGACGCGCGAAGGCCGCGGGGTGTTTTCGCTCCGAAAATCCTCTCTTACGCGCAAGATCGTCACCTTCAACCTGATCGCCCTCAACGTCCTCGTTGCGGGCATTCTTTATCTCAACTCGTCGCGCGACGGGCTTGCCCTGCAACGTGCCAACGCGCTGGTCGGTGAAGCGGAACTGGTGGCGGATGTGTTCGAAGCACAGCTTCCCAGCGGTGCGCCGGTCAATCTGGTGACGGGGGATGGCGTTGATGTGATGGGCACGCTGGAACGTGTGTCGATCCCCAAGGGTGTCGAGATATTCGTCTTTGACGTCAATGGCACGCTCGCCGGACAATATGAAGGAACCCGTGAACTCACGGGCGCCTCCAAGCCACGACCGACCGTGATCTCCGATGCCCTGTCAAAGGTTTGGGACGGGATATCGACCCCGTTTGCACTGCTTTTGGGAAGTCATGAGGAAATAAGCCTCGAAGACAGCACCCGCGCGATGGTGGCCTCGACGCTGGATCAGGGCACACAGGTGTCATCCGGCGAGAATTTGGGTAAGTCGATTTTTTCCGTGGCCACCCCGATCCTGCAGAATGGCACCGCTGTGGGCGTTGTCGCCCTGGTCAGCGCGTCTGGTGAGATCGATAACCTGGTGCGCGCTGAGCGCGAGCGGGTCTTGCAGATGTTCATCATCGCCACCCTTGTTTCGATCGGGCTAAGCCTGATCCTGGCCTCGACCATCTCGAACCCCATTTCCGACCTCGCCTCTGCTGCCGAGATCGGAGGAGACCGGCACCGTGGCAAGGCCGGTGGACGCATTCGTATTCCCGATCTGACCGCCCGGCCAGATGAGATCGGCCGCCTCAGCGGGGCGCTCAGGGGCATGGTCACGGCGCTTTACCACCGCATCGACAGCAATGAGCAATTCGCGGCCGATGTGGCCCATGAGATCAAGAACCCCCTGGCCTCTCTGCGTTCGGCGGTCGGCACTTTGCATGTGGCCAAGCGTGACGATCAACGGCAGAAACTGCTTGAAGTGATCGAACATGACGTGCGCCGCCTCGACCGGCTTGTCAGCGACATTTCCAACGCCTCGCGCCTCGACAGTGAGCTTGTCAAGGAAGAGCAGGAGCCGTTCGACCTGCTGACCATGCTGCGCAACCTCTCGCAGTATCTGGGCGAGGAAGCGAACCAGAAGGGTATCGATTTCATCACCGACTTCCCGGATAAGCCGATTGTTCTGATGGGGCTTGAGGCACGGGTGGCGCAGGTCTTTGTCAACCTGATCACAAACGCCATGAGTTTTTGCGAAGAGGGCGACGCAATCCGCGTATGGGCCCGCAAACGCGACAATCGGGTGCTGGTTGTGGTCGAGGATACCGGCCCGGGCATCCCCGAAGTCGCCCTGACCAAGATTTTCAAGCGCTTCTATTCCCATCGGCCTGAAAACGACTTTGGGAACAATTCGGGGCTGGGCCTTGCGATTTCCAAACAGATCATCGAGGCGCATGACGGGGTGATCTGGGCCGAGAATATCCGGCCGACCGATGCCGACATCACCTCCGATCCTCTTGGGGCGCGGTTCGTCGTCGGCCTGCCGGTCTGACGGTGACGCGGCCTGGGGCCAACACCGAGATCTGGCATGCCAGCGCCGTGGCGTTGAACGGGCAGAGCGCGTTGATCCTGGGCGCGTCCGGTTCGGGCAAATCCTCGCTTGCGCTGCAACTGATGGCTCTGGGCGCACAGCTTGTCGCCGATGACCGCACCTGCCTGACCTCATTTGACGGGGTGTTGACCGCGTCGGCGCCTGCCGCCATATCGGGCCAGATCGAGGCGCGGGGCGTGGGTATTCTGGCGGCCGAGACATGTCGGCAGGCACCGGTGAAATTGGTGATTGACCTCGACAGCACTGAAACGGAACGTTTGCCGCCGCATCGCACCAAGGATATCCTGGGTGTCGCGTTGCCGCTGGTCCTGAATACACCCGGCCCGCATTTTCCTGCCGCGGTTTTGCTCTATCTCCGGGGAGGGCGCTGTGCCTGAGCAAAAGGACGACATGCAGATAGCAGAACGACCAAACAGCCGGTTGATCCTTGTCACCGGCCCGTCCGGGGCGGGGCGGTCCACCGCGATCCGCGCGCTGGAGGATATGGGCTTTGAGGCGATCGACAACATGCCGCTTTCGCTTCTGCCGCGTCTGCTTGATGGACCTGCCCCGGAAAAGCCTCTGGTGCTGGGCATCGACGTGCGCAACCGGGATTTCTCGACCACGGCACTGATCGAGGCGATTGACCGTTTCGGTGCCGATGGCAGCAACATGCAGGTGCTCTATCTGGATTGTCACGAAGACATCCTGTTGCGGCGTTTCTCCGAGACCCGGCGCCGGCATCCGCTCTCGCCCGGAGAAACGCCGGGCATGGGCATCGCGCGGGAGCTGGATCTGCTGGGCCCGATCCGCGTGCGGGCGGATATCCTGGTGGATACGTCCGAGATGTCACCGCATGATCTGCGTTCCGAACTGGAAACATGGTTTGCGCCCAAGGGGGCGCAGCGGCTCTCGGTCTCGCTGCACTCGTTTTCCTACAAGCGTGGCCTGCCGCGCGGGCTCGATATGGTGCTGGATTGCCGGTTTCTGCGCAATCCCTACTGGGAGCCGGAGCTGCGTGCGCTGAACGGGCGGGATGAGCCGGTTCAGGCCTATGTGGGTGCTGATCCGCTCTTTGCAGCCTTTACCGAGAAGGTGACCGGGCTGGCGCTGCTGCTGCTGCCCGCCTATGAGGCGGAGGGCAAGGCCTACCTATCGCTCGGGTTTGGCTGCACAGGGGGGCAACACAGAAGTGTCGCAGTTGCAGAAACTTTAGCGAAAGCCCTTGCGAACAAAGGCTGGCAGGTGTCAATTAGGCATCGCGAGCTGGAGAGGCTTGCCGCGGCGCAGCGGGCGGCGGATCGTCCGTCTGGCGGCCAGCCCAAGGAGTGACCCAGCGGTGATCGGGATCGTGCTAGTAGCCCACGGCGGACTTGCCCAGGAATATCTGGGTGCGGTTCAGCATGTGGTGGGGCCGCAGGTGGGTATCGTGGCGGTGTCGATCGAGCGCGATCACGACAGGGCCGCCAAACAGTCCGAGATCTGTGCCGCAGCCGATCAGGTGGACACGGGCAGCGGTGTGGTGATCGTGACGGATATCTTTGGCGGTTCACCCTCGAACCTGGCGCTGAAGGCCTGCCAGCCCGAGGACCGCCGGATCCTCTATGGGGCCAACCTGCCGATGCTGATCAAACTGGCCAAATCGCGCGACAAGGCACTGCCCGAAGCGGTGCGTGCCGCGCTCGATGCGGGGCGCAAATACATTGACAGTTACAACGTGACAGCGGAATAGCTGCGCAGGATTTCAGGGACAGACACGACCATGAGTGACACCATCACACGACAATTGAAAATCGTGAATGTCAAAGGTTTGCATGCGCGCGCCGCGGCCAAGCTGGTGGAGGTTGTCGAAGGGTTTGACGCTCACGCAGAGGTGTCGCATAACGGGCAATCTTCTGGTGGCGACAGTATTATGGGGCTTTTGATGTTGGCAGCCTCGCACGGAACGACTATTGACGTGCAGACGTCGGGCACCGACGCCGAAGCGCTGGCCGATGCGATCGAAGCGCTCGTGGCGGACAAGTTCGGCGAAGACATGTAGAGGCGCGCACTCACGCGTCGGGGGACAGGATTTAAACACGTGGTAGGCAGCGTCCAGGATCAAGCCCAGGGGCAGTCCGACGAAACGGTCACGTTTACCAAGTATGACCGACGCAGCCTGACCTATGCCAATTCCTTCGACTCGCCGATGACATCGACGATCATCCGGACGATCGAATGGTTCACGGGTAAGCTGACCATCCTGAAGATGATCCGCGCGTTCGAGAAGAAAGGCGCGCCGACGGGGCAACCTTTCTGGCGTGCGGCCCTCGATACCATGGGTATCCCCCTTCTCACGCCGGAATCGGAGCTCGACAATATCCCGCTCGATGGCCCTGTCGTGGCTGTGGCCAATCATCCGCACGGGTTGGTGGATGGGATGATCCTGGCCGATCTGATCGGGCGCAGGCGCACCGATTACAAGATCCTAACCCGCGCGCTTCTGACCGGGATTGACGAGGTTGCAGCCTCCTACATGATCCCGGTGCCGTTCCCGCATGAACCCGATGCACAGCGCAAATCGGTCGAGATGCGGGCCAAGGCCATGGCGCATCTCAAGGAAGGCGGGCTGATTTCAGTTTTTCCCTCCGGCGTCGTTGCGTCCTCCGACACCATGTTCGGCCCGGTTCTGGAGCGCGACTGGAACGTGTTTACAGCGCAGATGATCCGCCGGTCCGGTGCAAAGGTCTTGCCGATCTATTTTCCCGGCAACAATTCCCGCGCCTATCAGGTCGCCAATCGGATTTCCCCGACGCTGCGCCAGGGGCTGTTGCTGCATGAAGTCGTCAAAAGCTGCAACAAACCGCAAAAGCCGGTGGTGGGCAAGGTGATCGGTGAGGAGCGCATGAAGATGCTCGAAACGGATCCGCGCGGCTTCATGGCCTGGCTGCGCGAACATACGCTGTCTCTGGGCGAGGGCTGAGCGCGCCCTACCGCGTCGGAACCGGCGTCTCGCCGCGATAATCATAGAAACCGCGCCCGGTCTTGCGCCCCAGCCATCCGGCCTCGACATATTTCGTCAGCAGAGGGCAGGGGCGATACTTGGTGTCCGCCAGCCCGTCATGCAACACGTTCATGATGGCAAGGCAGGTATCGAGCCCGATAAAATCCGCAAGCTCAAGTGGCCCCATAGGGTGATTGGCTCCAAGCTTCATCGACTGGTCGATGGAGTTGACGTTGCCGACGCCCTCATAGAGCGTATAGACCGCTTCGTTGATCATCGGCATCAGGATGCGGTTCACGATGAAGGCCGGGAAGTCTTCGGCGGAAGCGGCTGTTTTTCCAAGCTTTTCAACGACTTTCAGGCAGGCATCATAGGTTTCTTTGTCCGTTGCAATCCCGCGGATCAGTTCGACCAGCTGCATGATCGGCACCGGGTTCATGAAGTGAAAGCCCATGAACTTCTCAGGCCGGTCAGTGCCGCTTGCGAGCCGCGTGATCGAGATGGAAGAGGTGTTCGAGGTCAGGATCGTGTGCGGCTCCAGATGCGGCACGAGAGTTTCGAAAATGGCCTGCTTCACGCTCTCCCGTTCGGTCGCGCTTTCGATCACGAGGTCAGTTTGCCCGAGTTCGGGCAGGTCAAGCGTGGTGGTGATCCGGCTGAGCGCCGCCGCCTTGTCGGCTTCGGCAAGCTTGCCGCGGCTGACCTGGCGTTCAAGGTTCTTGTCGATCGTCGCCAGAGCCTTTTCAAGTGCGTCAGCATCCAGATCGTTGAGCAACACGTCATAGCCTGCCACGGCCAGCACATGCGCAATTCCGTTGCCCATCTGCCCGGCGCCAACCACGCCGATCTTCTGAATGTCCATCAGCCTGCCCTTTCGAAGCGATTTGGCCCAACATAGGCCCGCGCGCGCCCCGCCCGCAAGAGGCCGATCCCTCTAAAACTCATGCGGCATTTTAGCATTAGTCAATTCTCAAGACCTGTCGGCGATACCGTTCATGGGTGAGACTGAACCGTTTGGAAACAGGCCGTGCGAAGGCCAGTGAAAAACGGGGCAAATGAACTGTGGTGGGCGCGTTTCGGCCCTGAGCGATGTTTCAGGGAGGCGCCGAAACCGTTTTATGGTGGGTGACATGGCATATGAAAAATTCGTGGGTGACACTCTGGAGTATGATCTGTGTTCATACGAAGGGTCCAAACTGTTCTTCCGTGGTCCAAGGCGGGACCTCAAAAAGCCGTATATCGCGTTCCTGGGGGGGGACGGATACTTTCGGCAAGTTCCTGGAGCACCCGTTTCCAGCGCTGGTGGAGCAGGCGCTTGATATTCCATGTGTGAATTTTGGCTGGTCCAATGCGGGGGCCGATGTGTTCCTGAACGATCCGGCCGTGCTGCGCGGGGCGCAACGGGCCAGTGCGGTCGTGCTGCAACTGCCGAGCGCGCAGAACATGTCGAACCGGTTCTATACCGTGCATCCGCGTCGCAACGACCGGTTCGTGGGGCCGTCCGAACTGATGCGTAATGTCTTCCCCGAAGTGGATTTTACGGAGTTTCATTTCACGCGGCATTTGCTGAGCCATCTGCAACGCATCGCCCCCGATCGCTTTGCAACGCTACGCCGGGAGCTTCAGACCATGTGGGTGGCTCGGATGCGCCTGCTGCTGCGGAAAATCGACCGGGAGGTGCTGCTTTTGTGGTTTTCAAAGCGTCGCCCGGGCGAGGATAGCAATGCGCCGGATCTGGCGCTTGATCCGGCTTTCGTGACCCAGCAGATGGTCGACAGTATCCGCAGCCCGATGGCGCAATGCGTGGAGGTCCGTGCGAGCCAAAGCGCGCGGGATGCGGGGCTGGAGGGTATGATCTTTGCCCCGGTGGAAGAGAGCGCGGCCAGTGAATTGCTCGGGCCGTTGGCGCACGAAGAGGCGGCGGTTGCCTTGGTCCAGGTGCTCGGGCCCCTGCTTTCCAATGAAAAAGGGCCCGCCTGATTGGCGGGCCCTCTCTCAATCGTCCGAGGCTGAGGCTCAGCCCAGTTTTTCAGTCAGTTCCGGCACGGCATCGAAAAGATCCGCCACGAGGCCATAATCAGCGACCTGGAAGATGGGCGCTTCTTCGTCCTTGTTGATGGCAACGATGATCTTCGAGTCCTTCATACCTGCAAGGTGCTGAATGGCACCCGAGATGCCGACAGCGACATAGAGGTCGGGTGCGACGACCTTGCCGGTCTGACCCACCTGCCAGTCGTTCGGAGCGAACCCTGAGTCGACCGCAGCACGCGAGGCGCCCACAGCCGCGCCCAGCTTGTCAGCAAGGCTTTCGATCAGGGCGAAGTTCTCTTCCGAACCGACGCCACGACCGCCGGAGACAACCACACCGGCCGAGGTCAGCTCGGGGCGGTCGCTTGCAGCCACCTTGTCCTCGACCCATTCGGACAGGCCGGGGTTTTCAGCGGCGCCAATGGTCTCGACCGGCGCCGAGCCGCCTTCGCCTGCGGCGTCGAAGGTGGACGTCCGGAAGGACACAACCTTTTTCGCATCCGACGATTTCACGGTTTGCACGGCGTTGCCGGCATAGATCGGGCGCTCGAAGGTGTTGCCATCGACCACACCGGACGCATCCGAGATCACCATCACGTCAAGAAGGGCCGCCACGCGGGGCAGCACGTTCTTGGCGTCGGTGGTGGCCGGAGCGACGATATGCTCGTAATCGCCAGCCAGCGACACGATCAGCGCCGCTGTCGGCTCGGCCAGGCGATGACCCAGCGACGGGTCTTCGGCTACGAGCACCTTGGACACGCCGTCGATCTTGGCGGCGGCTTCGCCTGCTGCGGCGGCCGAGGCGCCTGCGGCCAGAACCGTCACGTCGCCCAGTTGTTTGGCCGCCGTTACCGCCTTGGCGGTTGCGTCCATTGCCAGTTCACCATCGGTGACTTCTGCGAGAAGAAGAACAGCCATTACACAGCCCCCGCTTCTTTGAGTTTTGCAACAAGCTCGTCCACCGAGCCCACGATTTCGCCTGCCTTGCGCGCTTCCGGCTCCTCGGTCTTGACGATCTCAAGACGCGGGGTGACGTCGACGCCGTAATCGGCGGCGGTTTTCTCATCAAGCGGCTTTTTCTTGGCCTTCATGATGTTGGGCAGCGAGGCATAGCGCGGCTCGTTCAGGCGCAGGTCAACGGTGATGATGGCGGGCATCTTCACCTTGATCGTTTGCAGGCCGCCATCAACCTCACGGGTCACAACAGCGCTGTCGCCTTCAATGTCGAGCCCCGAAGCGAAGGTGCCTTGCGACCAGCCCAGCAGGGCCGAGAGCATCTGGCCGGTGGCGTTCATGTCATTGTCGATCGCCTGCTTGCCAGCCAGCACGAGGCCGGGCTGCTCTTCGTCGATCACGGCCTTGAGCAGTTTGGCGACGGCCAGCGGCTCGATATCGGTGTGCACGTCGTCGGCGGCCTCGATCAGGATCGCGCGGTCGGCACCCATGGCAAGTGCTGTGCGCAGGGTTTCCTGGCTTTGCTTGACACCGATGGAGACCGCGATGACCTCCTCGGCCTTGCCCGCTTCTTTCAGACGGATGGCCTCTTCGACGGCAATTTCGTCGAACGGGTTCATCGACATTTTGACATTGGCAAGATCGACGCCCGATCCGTCCGCTTTCACGCGAACCTTCACGTTATAGTCGATCACGCGTTTGACAGGTACGAGCACCTTCATTGGCAGGATCTCCCTCAATTAACGAAAGAGCCGCCATTTGCGCGACTCTCATGAATACTCCAGCGATGTGATATAGGGTTGTTACCTCAAGAAACAGGGCAAAATCGCCCTATTTGCGTCCCGCGACGTCGCGTTTTCGCAGTGTGCTGGAAATTTCTAATTTTCTGAACGGATTCCATCGCAGAAAATCGCAGGCGCAAAGAAAAAGGGCCCCGCGTGTGGCGAGGCCCTTTTGATGGTTTCAGCCGGTTCAGTCTTCGCGGCTCTCCGGGGTTTCGACCAGAGTGTCGAACTCGTCGCCGCCAATGATGTCATCATCCATCGGGGCGGCCAGAGCTGCCGCAGCTTCGGCTTCTTCCCGGCGCGCCTCGATCACCACGTTGTCACGCTGCTGCGCGATGTGGCGCATCTTCTGCGTGGCACCACCGGTCCCGGCAGGGATCAGGCGGCCAACGATGACGTTTTCCTTCAGGCCGACAAGCTTGTCGCGCTTGCCTTGTACCGAGGCTTCGGTCAGCACGCGGGTGGTCTCCTGGAACGAAGCCGCCGAGATGAACGACCGCGTTTGCAGGCTGGCCTTGGTGATACCCAGAAGGATCGGCTCGCCCTGGGCGGCACGGCCGCCTTTGGCAATCGCCTTCTCGTTCGCGGCATCAAACTCGGCCTTGTCCACGTGCTCGCCTTTCAGAAGCGTGGTGTCGCCGCTGTCGAGGATTTCCCATTTCTGCAGCATCTGGCGCACGACAACCTCGATATGCTTGTCGTTGATCTTCACGCCCTGCAGACGATAGACATCCTGCACCTCATCGATCATGTAATCGGCCAGCGCCTCGACACCCATGATGCTCAGGATGTCATGCGGCGCGGGGTTGCCGTCCATGATATAGTCGCCTTTCTGGACATAATCCCCTTCCTGAACGGGGATGTGCTTGCCCTTGGGCACCATGTATTCGACGGGCTCCAGGCTGTCATCGACAGGCTCGATGCTGATCCGGCGCTTGTTCTTGTAGTCGCGACCATAGCGGACATAGCCGTCGATCTCGGCGATGATGGCGTGATCCTTGGGGCGACGCGCCTCAAAGAGTTCAGCCACACGCGGCAGACCACCGGTGATGTCCTTGGTCTTGGCACCTTCGCGCGGAATACGCGCGACCACGTCACCAGCATGGATGTCCTGACCGTCTTCGACCGACAGGATCGCATCCACCGACATCGGGTAGGTCACGGGGTTGCCCGCTTCGTTGCGTACCGGTTCGCCATCAGAGCCGACCACCAGGATCTCGGGCTTGAGCTCGTTGCCCTTGGGGGCCGCGCGCCAGTCCATCACGATCTTCTGGGTCATGCCGGTGGCATCGTCGGTCACATCGCGCACGGCAATGCCGCTCACGAGGTCCACGAATTTCGCAGTACCCGATTTCTCGGCCAGGATCGGCAGGGTGTAGGGATCCCACTCAAAGAGTTTGTCGCCGCGGGACACTTTCGCGCCCTCTTTGACAAACAGCTTCGAGCCATAGCCAACCTTGTGGCTGGCCAGTTCCACATCCTTTTCACCCATGATCTTGAGCTTCATGTTGCGGCCCATGACCAGGATCTCGCCATTGGCGTTTTCCAGAAGCTGCGCGTTTTCGAAGGCGATGGTGCCTTCCTGGCTCGCTTCGAGGAAGCTTTGCTGGCCACCCTGCGCCACACCGCCGATGTGGAACGTCCGCATCGTCAGCTGCGTGCCCGGCTCCCCGATGGACTGGGCGGCGATAATGCCAACCGCTTCGCCCTGGTTCACCATGGTGCCGCGTGCAAGGTCACGGCCATAGCACATGGCGCAAACGCCATCCTCGGCCTCACAGGTGAGCGGGCTGCGGATGCGCATGGATTGCACGCCCGCCTCTTCGATCGCGTCGGCCATACGCTCGTCGATGAGCTCACCGGCGCGCAGGATCAGGCTGTCATCGGCAGGGTTCAGAACGTCATCCGCCGTCACCCGGCCCAGGATGCGCTCAGCCAGCGAGGCGACAACCTCACCGTCGCTCACGGCCGCTTCTGCGGTGATCGCACGGTCAGTACCGCAATCATGCTCGCGCACGATGCAGTCCTGCGCCACGTCCACCAGACGGCGGGTCAGGTAGCCCGAGTTCGCCGTTTTCAGAGCGGTGTCCGACAGACCCTTACGGGCGCCGTGGGTCGAGTTGAAGTATTCAAGAACGGTCAGACCTTCCTTGAAGTTCGAGATGATCGGCGTTTCGATGATGTCGCCGTTCGGCTTGGCCATCAGGCCGCGCATCCCGCCCAGCTGTTTCATCTGCGTGACCGAGCCACGGGCACCGGAGTGCGCCATCATGTAGACCGAGTTCGGCTCCATCACGGCGCCGTTTTCGTCCGTCTTCTCAGCCGAGATCGTGCCCATCATGGCTTCGGTCACCTGGTCGTTACATTTCGACCAGGCATCGACCACTTTGTTGTACTTCTCGCCCTGGGTGATCAGGCCGTCCATATACTGCTGTTCGAAGCCTTTCACCTGATCGCGGGTCTCGTCCACGATGGTCCACTTGTTATCCGGGATCACCATGTCGTCCTTGCCAAAGGAAATCCCGGCGCGGAACGCTTCCTTGAAGCCCATACCCATGATCTGGTCGCAGAAGATCACGCTCTCCTTCTGACCGCAGTAGCGATAGACCGTGTCGATCACGTTCTGCACTTCCTTCTTGCGCAGAAGCTTGTTGACCAGATCGAAGGGCGCTTTGGAGTTTTTCGGCATCAGAGCCCCAAGGCGGGCACGGCCCGGCGTGGTCTCAAACCGTTTGAACACCTCGTTGCCTTCTTCGTCGATCTGGCTCATCCGCACGGTGACTTTGGCGTGCATATGCACCTCGCCGGCGTCGAGCGCATGCTGGACCTCTTCCACCGAGGAGAAGACCATGCCTTCGCCCTTCATGCCTTCGCGCATGATGGTGGTGTAATAGAGCCCGAGAACCATGTCCTGAGACGGCACGATGATCGGTGCACCGTTGGCCGGCGACAGAACGTTGTTCGTCGACATCATCAGCACGCGTGCTTCCAACTGGGCTTCGAGCGACAGCGGCACATGCACGGCCATCTGGTCACCGTCGAAGTCGGCGTTGAAGGCCGAACAGACCAGCGGGTGCAGCTGAATGGCCTTGCCTTCGATCAGCACGGGCTCAAACGCCTGAATGCCCAAGCGGTGCAGCGTCGGCGCGCGGTTCAGCAGAACCGGGTGCTCGCGGATCACCTCATCGAGGATATCCCACACTTCGGGGCGTTCTTTCTCGACCAGTTTCTTGGCTTGCTTGACCGTCGAGGACATGCCCTTGGCTTCCAGCCGCGAATAGATGAACGGCTTGAACAGCTCGAGCGCCATCTTTTTGGGCAGGCCGCATTGGTGCAGCTTCAGTTCCGGCCCGGTCACGATGACCGACCGGCCCGAGAAGTCGACCCGCTTACCCAGAAGGTTCTGACGGAACCGGCCCTGCTTGCCTTTCAGCATGTCGGAAAGCGACTTCAGCGGGCGCTTGTTGGCGCCGGTGATGACGCGGCCACGACGACCGTTGTCAAAGAGGGCATCGACCGATTCCTGCAGCATCCGCTTTTCGTTACGCACGATGATATCGGGCGCGCGCAGCTCGATCAGCCGCTTGAGGCGGTTGTTCCGGTTGATCACGCGACGATAGAGATCGTTGAGATCCGACGTGGCAAAGCGGCCCCCGTCCAGCGGCACCAGCGGGCGCAGTTCGGGCGGGATCACCGGGATCACGGTCATGACCATCCATTCCGGGCGGTTGCCGGATTCCAGGAAGCTTTCAACCACCTTCAGGCGCTTGATGATCTTCTTGGGTTTCAACTCGCCCGTGGCTTCGGCCAGTTCGGCGCGCAGGTTTTCGGCCTCGGCTTCCAGATCGATGTTCTGGAGCATCTCGCGGATGGCTTCGGCGCCAATATTGGCGGTAAAGGCATCCATGCCATAGGCGTCCTGAGCGTCCATGAACTCTTCTTCCGAGAGCATCTGGCCATAGCTCAGGTCGGTCAGACCCGGCTCGATCACCACATAGTTCTCGAAGTAGAGCACCCGCTCAAGATCGCGCAGAGTCATGTCCAGCATCAGGCCGATGCGCGAAGGCAGCGACTTGAGGAACCAGATGTGCGCGCAAGGGGCGGCCAGTTCGATATGGCCCATACGCTCGCGGCGGACCTTTTGCAGCGTGACTTCCACACCGCATTTCTCGCAGACAACGCCGCGGTACTTCATCCGCTTGTATTTGCCGCAAAGGCATTCGTAATCCTTGATTGGGCCAAAGATACGCGCGCAGAAGAGGCCGTCACGCTCGGGCTTGAACGTGCGGTAGTTGATCGTCTCGGGCTTCTTGATCTCGCCATAGGACCAGCTGAGGATACGCTCAGGGGAGGCCAGCGAGACCTTGATTTCGTCAAACACCTTGGTGGGAGCCACCGGGTTGAACGGGTTGTTTGTCAGTTCCTGGTTCATGTTCGGTTCCTATCGTTAGGAGAGAAGGGCAGGGGGCCAAGATTTTTCGTACGAAAAATCTCATTCGAGAAAATTCGTACGAATTTTCTCAGGCCCTATTCGTCGCCCTCCACATCCAGGAGTTCCATGTTCAGGCCGAGGCCGCGGACTTCTTTCACAAGCACGTTGAAGCTCTCGGGCACGCCCGCTTCAAAGTTGTCCTCGCCCTTGACGATCGATTCATAGACCTTGGTCCGGCCTGCCACGTCATCCGACTTCACGGTCAGCATTTCCTGCAGGGTGTAGGCGGCACCGTAAGCTTCCAGAGCCCAGACCTCCATCTCCCCGAAACGCTGTCCGCCGAACTGCGCCTTACCGCCCAGCGGCTGCTGGGTGACGAGGCTGTACGGACCGGTTGAGCGTGCGTGGATCTTGTCATCCACAAGGTGATGCAGCTTCAGCAGGTATTTCACACCCACCGTTACAGGTCGGCTGAACTGCTCGCCTGTGCGCCCGTCAAACAGGATCGACTGGCCGCTTTCGTCAAAGCCCGCACGTTTCAGTGCGTCATTCACGTCCGCTTCCTTCGCGCCGTCAAAGACCGGTGTCGCGATCGGCACGCCATTGGTGACGTTGCTGGCCGCTTCCACGAGGCGATCCTCATCCATGCCGGAAATGCCTTCTTCATAGACATCTTCGCCATAGGCGATGCGCATGGCTTCGCGTACCGGCGTCAGGTCACCGGACCGGCGATACTCCTGCAGGGCCTCGTCGATCTTCAGGCCCAGACCGCGCGCGGCCCAGCCCATGTGGGTCTCGAGGATCTGCCCGACATTCATCCGGCTCGGCACGCCGAGCGGGTTGAGGCAGAAATCGACCGGCGTTCCGTCCGCGAGGAACGGCATATCCTCCATCGGCACCACTTTCGAGATCACGCCCTTGTTGCCGTGACGACCGGCCATCTTGTCACCCGGTTGCAGCTTGCGCTTCACCGCGATGAATACTTTGACCATTTTCATCACACCCGGCGGCAGGTCGTCGCCGCGGCGCACCTTCTCCACCTTGTCCTCAAAGCGGGCGTCCAGAGTGCGCTTCTGCGCCTCGTACTGGTCGTGCAGCGCCTCGACGATCTGGGCATCCTTCTCGTCTTTCAGCGCGAGCTGCCACCACTGGCCCTTGGTCAGCGTTTCCAGCAGCTCCTCGGTGATGTCCGAGTTCGCCTTGACGCCTTTCGGGCCTTTAACGGCCACTTTGCCGAGGATCAGCGACTTGAGACGCGCATAAATGTTGCGGTCAAGGATCGCCAGCTCGTCATCGCGGTCGCGGGCCAGGCGTTCAACCTCTTCACGCTCGATCTGCAGCGCGCGCTCGTCTTTCTCCACCCCGTGGCGGTTGAAGACACGCACTTCCACCACAGTGCCGAAATCACCCGGCTTCACCCGAAGCGAGGTATCGCGCACATCCGACGCCTTCTCACCGAAGATGGCGCGCAGCAGCTTTTCTTCCGGCGTCATCGGGCTTTCGCCCTTCGGCGTGATTTTCCCAACGAGGATATCGCCCGGCTCCACATCGGCCCCGATATAGACGATGCCCGCCTCGTCGAGGTTGCGCAGGGCTTCCTCGCCAACGTTCGGGATATCGCGGGTGATCTCTTCCGGCCCCAGCTTGGTGTCGCGGGCGGCCACTTCGAATTCCTCGATATGCACGGAGGTGAACACGTCATCGCGTGCCACACGCTCCGAGATCAGGATCGAATCCTCGAAGTTGTACCCGTTCCACGGCATGAAGGCCGTGACCACGTTCTTGCCAAGCGCCAGTTCGCCCAGATCGGTCGAGGGACCGTCGGCGATCACTTCGCCTTTCTGGACCATGTCACCCACCTTCACCAGCGGGCGCTGGTTGATACAGGTGTTCTGGTTCGAACGCTGGAATTTGCGCATCCGGTAGATGTCCACGCCGGGATCGCCGATTTCGAGATCTTCGGTGGCGCGGATCACGATGCGGGCGGCGTCGACCTGGTCGATGACACCGGCGCGTTTGGCCAGGATGGCCGCGCCCGAGTCGCGGGCCACGACGCCCTCGATCCCGGTGCCCACCAGCGGGGCTTCCGATCGCAGGGTCGGCACGGCTTGCCGCTGCATGTTCGAGCCCATCAGCGCGCGGTTGGCGTCGTCATTCTCAAGGAACGGGATGAGCGAGGCCGCGACCGACACGAGCTGTTTCGGCGACACGTCGATCAGATCGACGCTCTCGCGCGGGGCCAGCATGTATTCGCCGGATTGACGGGTCGAGACCAAGTCGTTGATGAAGTTACCTTTTTCATCAAGTGTCGCGTTGGCCTGGGCAACAGTATGGCGCATCTCTTCTGTGGCCGAGAGGTACTCAACCTCATCGGTCACATGACCGTCCACCACCTTGCGATAGGGCGTTTCGATAAAGCCGTACTTGTTGACCCGCGCGAAGGTGGCGAGCGAGTTGATCAGGCCAATATTGGGCCCTTCCGGCGTTTCGATCGGGCACATCCGGCCATAATGGGTCGGGTGCACGTCGCGCACTTCAAATCCCGCGCGTTCGCGGGTCAGGCCACCCGGCCCAAGCGCCGACAGGCGGCGTTTGTGGGTGACTTCCGAGAGCGGGTTGGTCTGGTCCATGAACTGGCTGAGCTGCGAAGAGCCGAAGAACTCGCGCACGGCCGCTGCGGCCGGCTTGGCGTTGATCAGGTCCTGCGGCATCACCGTGTCGATCTCGACCGACGACATCCGCTCCTTGATCGCGCGTTCCATGCGCAGAAGGCCGACGCGGTACTGGTTTTCCATCAGTTCGCCAACCGAACGCACCCGACGGTTGCCGAGGTGGTCGATATCGTCCACATCGCCCTTGCCGTCGCGCAGCTCCACCAGCGCCTTCACACAGGCCACGATATCTTCGCGGTCCAGCGTGCGCTGGGTGTCAGGCTTGTCGAGGGCCAGACGCATGTTCATTTTCACGCGGCCCACGGCGCTGAGGTCGTAACGTTCACTATCGAAGAACAGCGTATCGAAGAGCGCCGAGGCGGCCTCTTCGGTGGGCGGCTCACCCGGGCGCATGACGCGATAGATATCCATGAGCGCGGTTTCGCGGTTCATGTTCTTGTCGGCGGCCATGGTGTTGCGCATGTAGGGGCCGACATTGACGTTATCGATATCCAGCACCGGGATTTCGGTCACGCCTGCTTCGATCAGCTCCTGCACGGTGCCGCCGATGATGTCGCCATTCTTGTCATACTCGATGGTCAACTCGTCCCCGGCCTCGACATAGATCGCGCCGGTTTCTTCGTTGATGATATCTTTTGCGACGAATTTGCCTGCGATTTGCTCGTAGGGCACCAGAAGCTCGGTGACTTTGCCTTCGTCGATCAGCTGCTTCACGGCACGAGGGGTGACCTTTTTGCCCGCTTCGGCAATCACTTCGCCCGATTTTGCATCCACCAGATCATAAGTCGGCCGAGTGCCGCGCACCCGGTTGGGGAAGAACTTGGTGACCCAGCCCTTTTTCTTTTTCAGCTTGTAGCTGACCGTGTCGTAATAGGCATCCATGATGCCTTCCTGATCCAGACCCAGCGCATAGAGCAGGGTGGTCACAGGCAGTTTGCGGCGGCGGTCGATGCGCGCAAAGACAATATCCTTGGCGTCAAATTCGAAATCCAGCCAGGAGCCGCGATAGGGGATGATACGGCAGGCAAAGAGCAGCTTGCCCGAGGCATGGGTTTTGCCCTTGTCATGGTCAAAGAACACGCCGGGCGACCGGTGCATCTGGGAAACGATCACGCGCTCGGTGCCGTTCACCACAAAGGTGCCGTTCGGCGTCATCAGGGGCATATCCCCCATGAACACGTCTTGTTCCTTGATATCCTTGACGGATTTGGCGCCGGTATCTTCGTCGACATCAAATACGATCAGGCGCAGGGTGACCTTGAGCGGCGCGCTGTAGGTCATGTCGCGCTGCATGCATTCCTCAACGTCGTATTTCGGCTTTTCCAGCTCGTAATCGACGAATTCGAGCACAGACGTCTCGTTGAAATCCTTGATCGGAAAGACCGACTGGAACACGCCTTTGATTCCTTCGCCGTCCATCGGCTGAGGCTGGTCGCCGGAGTTGAGGAAGAGATCGTACGAGGATTTCTGAACCTCGATCAGGTTCGGCATCTCCAGGACTTCGCGGATCTTGCCGAAATATCTACGCAAACGTTTCTGGCCAATAAAGGACTGCGCCATATGTCTGGTCACCTTTCTTTTCTCACTGAGCGCGCATGCCGTCGGGCCCCGGCACCGCTCTCATCCGAGAGAGGGAGGTCTGATCCATGCCTGGCCTCTGTCCCACCAGAGGCCTCCCGGTCATTAGAACCTCGCCTGAGAAAAGCCCCTGATGCGAAAGGGCCTCTCTGAGACAGGTTCGGCTGGGCCCGGATTTCCGGACCCAGCCTGCATCATCTTCCGGGTTGCCCCGGACGCGATTACTTCAGTTCGACTTCGGCGCCAGCTGCTTCCAGCTTGCCCTTGATCTCTTCTGCTTCGGCTTTGTCGACGCCTTCTTTGACGGCTTTGCCGCCGGCTTCGACCAGCTCTTTGGCTTCTTTCAGGCCCAGACCGGTGATGGCGCGAACCTCTTTGATGACGTTGATCTTGGAGGCACCAGCGGCCTTCAGGATGACGTCGAATTCGGTTTGCTCTTCACCGCCACCAGCAGCGTCGTCGCCGCCAGCAGGACCAGCCACCATCACAGCGCCGCCAGCGGCGGGCTCGATGCCGTACTCGTCTTTCAGGATGGTTTTCAGTTCTTGTGCTTCGAGAAGCGTCAGACCAACGATCTCTTCAGCCAGTTTTTTCAGATCAGCCATTGTATCAGCTCTTTCCGTTTAGATGTGTTCCAACGTCGATGTTTCAACCCGACGCCGATCCAGTCAGTTGCGTTATGCGGCTTCGGCCTTTTCTTCGATGGTCGAAAGGATGCTCGCGATGTTCGAAGCAGGTGCGCCAATGGCCCCGGCGATGTTCGAAGCGGGTGCCCCGATGCAGCCGACGATCGAAGCGATAAGCTCCTCGCGCGACGGCATTTCGGACACGGCTTTGACACCGGCGCGGTCCAGCGCCGTCTCACCCATTGCCCCGCCCAGGATTACGTATTTCTGGTTATCCTTGGCGAATTTCTCCGACACCTTGGCGGCTGCCACGGGGTCTTCGGAAAAGGTGAGAACGGTCATGCCCGTCAGATGTTCAGCAATGCTTGCGCAGGGCTTTCCATCCAGGGCGATCTTGGCGAGCCTGTTCTTGGCAACACGAACCGATGCATCCGCCTCACGGGCGCGTGCACGCAGATCCTGCATTTCCGCAACTGTGAGACCGGCGTAGTGGGCAACCACGACGACGCCAGAGCTTTCGAAGATTTGGCCGAGTTCCTCGACCACTTTCTCTTTCTGGGCTCTATCCACAGTTCTTCTCCAGTTTTGGAGGTTTCCCTCCGGCTCAGTCTTGCCGGATTGCTCCGGCGGTTGGGTCCTACGACAACGGGACACCCGAACCGCACGAAGAGCAGAGCCTTCGGTCAATCTGGTTTGATCCCGTCTCAGGCAGGAATTAACGGGGCCATCGGCCCCAACCCGCCGTCTCGGACGAAACGCAAAAGAGCGCGAGACGAATCACGCGCTCTAAAGCTACGGCTTCCCTAAAGCGCGGCAGTGCGATTGCCAAGCCCCATGGCCAAGTTTTTTGGCGAATTCGCCGCTTTTTGCACGACATGGCGCCGAGAAGGGCCGGATTGCCCGGCCATCTTTGCCTGCGTCGGTCAATGGCCATGCCCTTCAAACGAAAAAGGCGGGACCAGGCCCGCCTTTTCCTAGAAATACCTGGCTCTGATCAGCCTTCGCCGGCGGTGGCCACGTCGATGCTGACGCCCGGGCCCATGGTCGAGCTGAGCGAGATCTTCTTGACGTAGGTGCCTTTCGAGCCCGACGGCTTGGCTTTCTGCACGGCCCCGATGAAGGCGCGGACGTTTTCCACCAGTTTGGCTTCGTCAAACGACGCTTTGCCGACACCGGCATGTACCACACCGGCCTTCTCGACCTTGAACTGGACTTCGCCGCCTTTGGCCGCTTTCACGGCATCCGCGACATCCATCGTCACCGTACCCACTTTCGGGTTCGGCATCAGGTTGCGCGGGCCCAGCACCTTGCCCAGACGGCCGACGATCGGCATCATGTCGGGGGTGGCGATGCAGCGATCGAACTCGATCTTGCCGCCCTGCACGGTTTCCATCAGGTCCTCGGCGCCGACGATATCGGCTCCGGCTTCCTTGGCCTCATCGGCCTTGGGGCCACGGGCGAAGACAGCGACGCGAACGTCCTTGCCGGTGCCGTTGGGCAGGCCGACGACACCGCGGACCATCTGGTCTGCGTGACGCGGATCCACGCCGAGGCACATGGCGATCTCGACTGTTTCGTCAAACTTCGCGTTGGCATTGCCCTTGACCAGGGCGACGGCTTCTTCCACCGAGACGTTGTCTTTGCCTGCAAAGGCTTCGCGGGCGGCGCGGGTGCGTTTTCCAAGCTTAGCCATCTTACTTCACCTCGATGCCCATGGAGCGTGCGGAACCGGCGATGATCTTCATCGCGGCTTCGACGTCGTTTGCGTTCAGGTCTTTCCACTTGGCTTCTGCGATCTCGCGCAGCTGCTTGGCGGACACGGTGGCGATCGAGTCGCGACCCGGCGTTTTCGAACCGGATTTCAGCTTGGCCGCTTTTTTCAGGTAATAGGACGCGGGCGGCGTCTTGATGTCCATGTCAAAGGACTTGTCCTGATAATAGGTGATCACGGTGGGGCAGGGGGCGCCCGGCTCCATATCCTGCGTCTTGGCGTTGAACGCCTTGCAGAATTCCATGATGTTGATGCCGCGCTGACCCAGCGCCGGACCGACCGGCGGGGAGGGGTTCGCTTGACCGGCGGGAACCTGAAGCTTCATCTTCCCGGCGAGTTTCTTGGCCATTGGCCTTCTCCTTGTTACAGCATCCGCGCCATCGCGATGGCGGGACAGGGTTTGCCCGTGGTCCGGTGCGTCTACGCGTAGCCGCCGCCTCCCACGTATCTTTGCCACCCCTCAGGGCGACGGGCGGGGCATACAGACTTGCGAGGCAGAGATCAACCGTCTTTCGCACCTGTCGTGTCCGGCGTGGACTAACATGATCTTTACTCTCTTCTGCAAGATGTTTCAGCGCGGGTCGCACAATTGGAAGCCGGGCGGTTCTGCGTGGAGCTACCGAGGCCGATTGCATCATGTCGACCTACATCTCAGAAGCGCATTATTCGGGATCGGTCGTGGTCGATTTCATCGAAGTGGCGGTTGACCGCGACACCGATGTTTCGGGTTGGCAGATCGAAGTGTATGATGGCATCGGCCAGCATGTCGCGACGATGAGCTTTCCGGCATCCATCGCAACCGAAGGCGGGCACGACGTCTATCTGTTCGACAAGAACGTCTCGGGGTTTCCAAGCCTGGCAGACAGCGTATCGGTTGCCATCGTCGACGATACCGGCACGGTACAGCAGTTCATCTCGTTCCACCCGGACCCGTTCGAGGCGGTGAACGGATCGGCGGCCGGTACAACCCCTGCCTATGTCGGGGTTTCGGCGGGCAACGGGGAATCGGTGCAATCGGATGATGGTGGCGCCACCTACTATACGCAGACCGAGGAAAACCCCGGCACCATCCCCTGTTTCGCACCCGGTATGATGGTGGAATGTCCAGGCGGGCCGCGCGCGGTTGAAACGCTGGGCGCGGGCGATCATGTGCTGACGCGTGAGGTTGGGGCGCAGCCCGTGCTCTGGGCCTGTCGGCGCAGCGTCGTATTCACCCGGGCGGATCATTCGGACCGCCCGGTTCTGGTGCCTGAAGGTACGTTGAACGCCAGGCGAGATTTGATTGTATCTGGCCAGCATCGCCTGCTCTTTTGTGCTGGGGCGCCTGGGGACGAAGACCTTCTGATCCCCGCCAAGGCCTGTCTTGGGTTTCGCGGCATCCGTCAGATGCGCGGTCAGCGACAGATCACCTGGCATCACTTCGCGCTGGGTGCGCACCATGCGGTGCGGGTCAATGGGGTTTGGGCCGAGAGCCTGCTGCTGGGCCACGTGATGATGAGAGGTCTGCCACGGCGTGACCGGCGGTTTCTGGAGCGGCTGTTTGGCGATGGTACAATCAGACGATCCGGTCGCGCGCCGTTGAATGGGCCGATGGCCTATCGCTGCCTCACGCCACGTGAGGGGCGGGCGTTTCTGAAAGCGCGTCAGCCCGGCGGCAGAAGAAAGATCCCGGTTGGGCCACCTGTATGACCGCCCTGCGGCGCTACAGCCGGGCCAGGCCCGCGTTGCAGCGCCTCAGCCCTGCTTGGTCACCTGCGTGTATTCCAGCTCGACCGGGGTTTCCCGGCCAAAGATCGACACCGTCACCTTCAGGCGCTGGTTGTCGTCGTCCACTTCCTCGACCATGCCGTCGAAATCCTCGAACGGGCCGTCGTTGACCTTGACCTTCTCGCCCACTTCGAAGCTGATCATCAGCTTCGGCGCTTCTTCGCCTTCCTGGACGCGGTTCAGGATGGTGTTCACCTCGGCATCGCGCATCGGCATCGGGCGCCCCTGAGGGCCGAGGAAACCGGTGACGCGGTTGATCGAGTTGATCAGGTGATAGCCGCGGTCCGACATCTCCATATGCACGAGCACATAGCCCGGCATGAAGCGGCGCTCGGCGGTCACTTTCTTGCCGCGGCGCACTTCGATCACTTCTTCGGTCGGAACAAGAACCTCGTCGATCTCGTCTTCCAGGCCCTGCTCGGCCACCGATGTTCTGATCTGTTCAGCGATCTTTTTCTCGAAGTTCGAGAGAACACTGACCGAGTACCACCGTTTCGCCATCGCTTTTGCTTCGCCCTTGTCTGCCCAGGCTCACGCCCGGATTTTTCAAACGATCCCGGGCGTTTGTCGCTGGCTTTCAGCGAGCTGCCCGAAACAAAAAAGCGGCGCGCAACTCGATTCGCCGCACGCCATTTTCTGAAGTTGGTCGCGTCCTACCGCCCTTCGGCCCGCAATTCAAGTGGAGCGGAGGAGAAAATTCCGCGACGTGATGCGTGCCTTCGGGTGTTCAGCCGAACATGTTCAGCACGCCCTGAAGCCCGCTGCGGATGATGAGATCGACCAGTGCGAAGAAGATCGCGGTGAGTGTCGCCATGATCAGCACCATCACCGTGGTCAGGAAAACCTCGCGCCGCGTCGGCCAGACGACCTTGGAAACCTCCGAGCGGACTTGCTGGATGAACTGAAGCGGGTTGGTGCGTGCCATGGATGCGCTGTCTTCTTGCTGAAACCTGATCTGACGCGACTTACGCGCCAATCCACGCAAATTCAAGGGGCGACGGGCAAATGCGGCTCCGCAGCGCCTTGTTGTGGCTCAGCCGCGATAGACTTCCGGTGTTTTAAGGCGGTCGAACGGGTCGGGCCGGTCATCCAGAGCATCCTGCTCGGCCCGCTGTGCCGACATGTCGGGCAGGGCCAGTTTTTCTGCCCAGCTTTCCGGCAAACGATCCAGGAAGGCATCGAAGCGCAGCGCGAAGGCGTCGGCCCGTGTGCGCAGCTTCTCCATCAGAGCCGGGTTCGCTTTGCCGAGCCTGTACCACGCAGAGCTCAACCACTCCATCATCCGGTCGTATCCCACCGTCAGGTAGGCGATCAGCGCGACCCAGAATGCCACGAAGAGCAGCCCGGGGATGAGCCAGGGGCTCCAGATCACGACCAGCAACACGAGTGCCCAAAGGATATGAGAGCGTGTTGGTCGATAGGCCAGGATCTTGGCTTTGAGGTGCTGGATGCTGCCAGTCGAGCGGCGGCGCGGTGCCACCGTCGCCTTGCGCGCTTTGCTGTGCTCTTTGGCGGCGGCAGGGCGGTCAAACTCGCCATGTTCGACCGGGGCCAGATCAGGAAGGCTGGCACGGCTCGATTCGGCCTTCTGCTCGACCATCATCGAGCGGATCAGACCTTCGGTCGTATCCTGATTCTCATTTTGCTGTTCAGCAGTGTGACGTCCCATCGCATCGACCCTTGCACTTTGATCCAATGAAGCGCCCACAGGCCAAGCGTGCAGAGCCTGCGCCGTGGGAGATACTGCGGACCTAGAAGCGGATCATGGCAAAACCGAGGCGAAACCCGGGCGCAAATTTGTTTCTGTCGCACAAAATGCAACAGTCACACCGCGGATGGTGGCATTGATCCGGCAGATGCGACAGTACGCAGGGGTTCCGCGCCGGGCGGTGTTTTGCGATTTTCACGGTTGTGCCACATTGTGCAGGCGAAGCGTTGCTTGTTCCGTGAAAACCGCAGACGGGTCAGTTGACAGGTCTGTCAAACAGGCACACCCTTGAGTTGTGCGGTGTTTCCAGATTTCCTTTCAGCAGAAGATTTTTGATATGCAATGGACATTTCTCGATGGCACATTTGTGTCTGGCCCCGAGGCTAAGATCCCGATCCCGAACGGGCGGCTGAGCGCGCTTGCCGCGGTCTTGGTGCTGCATCACAACCGGCCCGTGGATCGTGACCGGATCGCCGACATTCTGTGGGAGGGCGATCACCCGGACAACGCGCGCGACCGGCTGAATACAATGCTGTGGCGTCTGCGGACCCTGATCCGCAAGGCCGGGGGCACCGGCACGTCGCTGCTGAACAAGCGGGCCTATCTGATTTATGAGGCCGAACCCGAGTTTGCCGCGGATATCGTCCAGGTGTCCGAGCGCGCGCGGCAGGTCATGAGCGGTCGCGCCACGAGCGAGGCCGACATGCAGGCGCTTCTGGCGAGTGTCGGACACTGCAACATGGATTTTCTGCCCGGCGCGCAGGATCACTGGTCCATCGTCACCCGCGAGTCGCTGCGCTCGGGTTTGCTCGTTATTCTGGAGGCGCTTCTGGTTCACTTGCGGACCCAGGGCCGCTGGGGCCGGGTCAGCGAGGTTGCGCAGAAGATGCTGATGCTCGATCCGACGCTTGAAAGCGGTCACCGGCAGATGATCGAACTGCACGGTCGCCGTCACGATGTGCGGGCGGCGGAACGGCAATATGAGGTGTTGCAGCGTGTGCTGAAGGACCGGCTTGACGTGGCGCCGGCGCCGGAGACGGCCGCCGCCATCGATGCGCTCAAGATCGCGCGTGACACGCCTGACGCGCCGAAGCAGGCCAAACGCCGGGTGCTGCTCACGCGGCCGTCGTTCAAGGCGGTCGAATCCGCGCTCGATCACCTTGATGCCGCACGCGAGAAACTTCTGGGTTAGCGCCGCCAGCCTCCCCGTTCATGACGGGAAAAACAACAAAACCGCCGGGCAGACCCCGGCGGTTTTTTCGTGTCTGATGGCGAGGTCTCACACCGGGGTGAGCGCTGTGAGAGAGTTGTGTGAGAGTCGCGTGAGCGGGCCGTGGCACAGCGGCTTTCATGTCAAACGAGACACAGCATATTCCACCGCGCAACCGGCGCTTTCTCGTGTCGATCTGGCTCAGCGATCCGGGTCTGCGGGCCTCCGAGCAAATCGTTTCGGGTGTCATCTGGACGGCCGATCCCGCCGAGGCCGGGCAGATCGATCCCGGGGCGCGGTTCGACAAGCTGAGCGACCTGCCAAACCTGATGGACGATCTGATCAGCCCTGCCGCCCCGCAGGAAGATACGAGCGATGAGGTGGCGCGATGAGCTTCACCCTGAAACCCACCCGCATGTCGGTCAGCGATCTGCGCCCGACGCTCAGTTGCCGCGTCGGCGTGCCCGCGCGCACCCGGTCGGCGCGGCACTGGATCGAACTGGCCTTGGCCACCGATGCCGCGCTGTTTGATCCCGAGGCAAAGCCACGCCGCGGCCCGGCCAACTTTGCCACGTTCAAGACCCGCTTCCCGTTGGTTGGCGACAGTGCTGTGCTGCATATCCCGCCCGCCACCTTGCTCGCCCTGTCCGGTGGCGCGCGGCTTTACGCGGGGGCCGCGCTGTTCGATGCCGAAACAGGCGGCGTGGCCCTGTCCGTGATCCGCCCGGATGCCGACAGCGTCTATGTCGCCGCCGAAGGTTTCACTGGCGCAGGTATTACCCAGAGGTTCGGTTTTGCCGGGCGGCCGGGGCTTACCGGCGCGGCACTCCCCGCGGCATCCGTTACGCCCGCCTGGGCCGGGGACCTTCCCGATCCGCATCAGGCACTTCCGGCTGTGTCCGTTCCCGCGCCGTCCTCCCCTCCCGCTCCGGGGCCTGCCAGGCCCGAGCCCACAACAGAAGGAACATCCCCCATGACTTCGCAACAGTTTCTGCATCAGAACACACAATTGGCTCAGCCTCAGACCGCCCAGACGCACCCGCCGGGCGCATTTGACTATGATGACGGCTTTGGCACCCCGCCGCCGCCCGCACAGCCGCCCGCGCAGCCGATGGGCGGTGGAATGGCCCTGCCTTATGGCGGCGGCGGAGGCGGCAACGGGCCGATGGCGGACCCGCTTGAATATGTCCTGCCTGAGTTCGACAGCTACAATCCTCTCGATGTGCTGCGCACCCTGCGCAACGCCTGGAGCCGCTACAAGAATTTCACCGCGGGTGTGTCGAGCACCGCGCAGTTTCCCTTCAGCGCCATCGTGCTCTTGCAGATGCATGCCCGCAGTAAAGCGGATCCGACCCAGGAAGCACAGTTTCTGGGGACAGGAGCGTATATTGGCGAGGGTTTGATCCTGACTGCGGCGCATAACATGGCCGAGGACAGCGCCTTCGAGGAAGCCTACAAGATCGACGTTTTTGTCGGCATGAATTCAAAGAACGGTGCCGGGGGCACACTTGATCCGGCGCACGCGCTCGCTGCTTTCTCGGTGAACCAGTCGGACTGGACGATCAACCCGCATTACACCACCAATGGTGATGCCCATGACATCGCGGTGATCCGCACTTCGGTCGCCCCGCCAAATGGCAAGTATTTCAAGATCGCCAATTTCTCGCCGCGCGGCGACACCAAGATTGCCGTGTGCGGTTATGCCGGTGGCAGCCGAGCGCAGAAGTCCAGCGGCTTTGCCTGGCAGAAATTCCTGCCCACCGCAAAAAGTGACGGCAAGCAGCATCTCGATGCTGACCGCATCCGCTCCACCCTCGCCGGGGGTGAGGCCATCGCCTATAACCTGCATACCCTCAAGGGCACTTCAGGCTCGCCCGTCTTCATCATGCCCGATGACGATACAGATGAGGATGCCGACGAGCAGATGCAAATCATCGGCGTCCATCGCCGCAGCCGTAACGAGGGTGAACCCAACACGAATTTCGAGAATGTCGGCGTGCTGATGACCCCGCGCAAGCGGGACTGGGCGCTGTCCGGCGGGACCAAGGCCATCGCGCTCGATTATGCGCAGGAACAGGCATATGCCGAGCCGATGGTCGAACCTGCCACATGGGTCGCCATCGCATCGCTTGTGGGCACGGCCACGAGTGCCGGGATCGCCGGACTCAAAAGCTCGGATGGCGACATCACCTGGAACCTGCAGAAGATGGAAGGTTGGCTGAACCCGGGCGAACATCCAACACCGACAATCCCCGACAACATCCCCCCCGATACGATGGGGGAAACGACATTCATCGAAATCAAGAGCCCCGAATACAAAGGCACGTTCCAGGGCGATATGTATGCCCATTTCCATCTGCGGTTCCGTTGGAATAATGCCGGTGTCGGCGGCATCGTCATCGACAAACAGCCCTATGACACCAAGGACAACCTGACCGGTGGCATGCTGGTGACGATGCAGATCACCCCGCTTCTGCAGACCTTCAAATCGATAGACGATCCCAACCACCAGGTCGCTGCCGTTGAGGTGAAGATGCAATATGCCTATCAGTGGACCGCCTCAAATTCCGATCATGTGACGGTGATCTACCAGTTCTACGGTGACGGCACCTGGGACAGCCGGGTTGTGGGCGGGCAGAAGACGCTGAGCGACAACTCGCTGACCTATACCCCGCGCCAGAGAACGTGAGGGCGGTGCAATGAGCTTCTCTCACACCATGTCCTGCACCCTGCCTGCCGAGCGCGTCCGCGCCCGCGGGTTGGGGCAGCACCCGAACGGAGCGCTCCGGTGCACTCTTCCGCCAGAAGTGAAACGCCGCGCGCCCGTCGGCGCGCAGGAGGCGGAAAGTCCGGCCAGCGTGGCGATGCCGCTGGAGTATCGCCGCCAACCCAAGGCGGAGCCGACGCAGCCCATGCCGCAGAGCGTGGCCCTGCCGATGGAGGTGGGCCGCTCTTCGGCGCAGCGCGCCACCTCGCCAAATCCCGCGCCTCGGGCGGGCGATCCGCCCCCCGCGCCCCGGCCCGGTTCTGAACCACCCGCCTCCCTGCCAGCCGACACGGCTGATCAGGGCCGGGCCGCCCTGCCTGTCGCCATGCTTTTGCCGATTGTCGAGATCGTGGCGCGCGGCATCTCCGGCGCCGCCGGCTATGCCTATGTCGGGGAGGATCCTACCGCCGCAGGCGTGCGTTTCGGCATGCTGGGGCAAAGGCTCGATACCGGTGACATGGGGGCGGTGCTGGCCCTTGCCCGGGCGCGTGATCCTCAGGGGGTCTCGCAGGTGTTCGGCGAGCAGGAACAGGCACTCATGGCGGCGGTTCTGGCCGGCGATGCACAGGCCCGAAAGACACCTGTGAACGGGGCCGAGCTCTGGAGCGCCAATTGGAAGACAAGGCTGAGCGCCGCCGGGGATCTGCCCGCGTTCACCGCCGCGCAAAACGAATACGCGGTTGAGCAGATGCTGACCCCCGCCGCGCGGCTCGTGCTGGCGCACCCGCCGCTGGTGAACGGGGCCGCCCTGGCCATGGCGCTGGACGTGTTGACCGAATGTGGCCGCGAGGCCGGGCTTGCCAAACTTGCCGAGGCGCTGACACCGCCGCCCGAAACCCTTGCTGCCTTCCAGGCGGCCCTCGCCAAGGCAGTACCCATTTCAGGCCGTCGCCTGCAGGATCTTGCGCGCAACCAGCAACTGCTGAACTGGCAGCCCGCGCGCCCAGCCGGAGCGCCCTCATGACCCATGCCGCCGATCCATATGCCGCCGCCCGCGTGCTGGGAGAGGCCGAGGCCGCTCTGGGCCAATCCGCCGCCTTCGCGGCCTTGCCGGGGACTGAACGTGAGGCGCTGCGCTCAAAGATCGAACGGGTGCGCGGTGCGTTGACCGCGTCACCGCAAACACTGGCGCCCGCGGACCCCTATGAAACAGATATTTTCGCCCGGCCCATGCTCGGCCCGCAAACCGGATACGGTGCGCCCGCCGCACCGGCCCCTGCCGCCGAAGACCCCGCAGCCATAGGCCCTGCCGGACAAAAATCGCTGCTGCGGACGGTATCCGATTTGCCCGCCGCTGCCGGTGCGATGAGCGAGGAGCTGGATTTCGCCTCTTTCGTCGCTTCGCTGGTTCACGGCACATTTGACGCCATCGTCGACAGCTCGATCCGCCAGATGGAAGCCTTCGCGTCGCTGGTCAGTTCGCTGGCGCAGACGGTCGAGGATTTCTCGGCCAATAATGTGTCGACCAACCAGGTGCGCGACTGGCTGATCGAGAAATATCCCGCCGATCTTCAGCTTGTTCTGCCGACGACGCTTGCCGAACAACCGCGCGTCGTGCCGCGGCAGAAAGACGGTGATTGGGGCGCGTCCCCTGTCTGGTTGGAGGATTATGACCTCGATGGCGAAGACCTCAGCGAAGAGCTGATCGAGACACAGCTTATCCCGCAGGCGCGTTTGCGCCTGGGCGAAGACCGGATGCGGACGCTTGCCTCCATGGCGCTTCTGGGCATGCACAAGGTCAAGGTGGAGCGTGGCGAGATTTCCGCCCGCATCCGCATCCGCGCCAAGGCCGCCGATCAGGCGCTGGTGCATTACGCCCAAAGCCAGGACCCCGCCCAGCAACAGTCAAGCTGGTCGGCGCGCCCCGGCTTCTCGGCGCCCACCGCTCAGGCGATGATTTCAACCGCCGTGAACGCCCAGTCCGATGCCGCCATCGCCGCAGAGCTGCAAGGCGAGGTAAAGATCGTTTTCGGCTCCGAGACTGTCCCGCTCGACAGCTTTGTGTCTGACGCGCAGAAGGTCCTGCTGGAGCGCACGGCCCGCACGGTGAATGCGCCGGTGAGCCGCGTGCCTGACCAGACCACGCAAAGCGTGACCACCACGCCGGTGCAGATCGAAGCGCCCAGCGACGGAGGTCAGACATGAGCCGCCAATCGCTGGACCATACGCTGATTGACCTCGCCTCGGGCCTCATCGCCCTGACCGGGGATGCGCCGATCGAGCTGAAGCGGATCATTGCCGAGCTGCCCATGGAATTTGCCCTGGACCCCGGGATGCAGATCACTGCGCGCCCACCTTATGCGCTGCAATCGCGCGACCTCGCGCTGCCCGTGGCGCGCATGTCCGTCACCTTCGACCTGGAGGGTCCTGCCGATGTCTGACGCAACGCCCGCCCTGCCACTCGAAGACCTGCTCAATGCCGTCTCAACCCAGCTTGAGCGCGCGCAATCGGCGCTGAATTTCCGGTCCCAGACCGCCGGTCTCAACTTCGCGGTCAAGGATTTCGCGATGGACATGCGCGCGGTGATCGACATCGAAAGCGCCGAGGTCCGCGTGCGGCCTGCCCTGCCGGGCGAGGCCGGGGTGAGCACGCTCAGGATCGGGTTTACCACCGTCACCCGGCCCATGCTGGAAGAACATGCCGTGGAGTTCGAAGCCGAAGAGCCCGCCATTGCCGAGGCGGTCGACGGGCTATCCGAGGAAGAGGCGCGGCGGCTGGAATGGATCGGTGTGCGCAACCTGGCCGACATGCAAAAGGTCAAGGCCAAGGGCGGTCAGCATGAGATGCGCCGCCTCTCGCGCCTGCCATCTGACCGGCTCAAACAGGCGCTGAAGGTGGCCGATCAGCGGGTGGTCAATTCGGTCAGCGGTATTTCCCTCGATCCGGGGCAGGTGCAGGCGCTGGACCCGGCCGCGCGTCACCGGCTCAAGATCACCGGGCGCAACCTGACCCGGCAAGGCGCGCTGCGGGGCGTCACGGTCAACGGCGCGCCCGCCGAGGTGCTGGAGCTGCGCGATGACGCGGTGACCATCGCCACGCCCGGGCCGGTCCTTTCGGGCGCGCTGTCGCTGGACTGGGAGGAGGGCGCGCCCGACACGCTGGCCTTCGATCTGCATCAGGAGGGCCGGGCATGAGTGCTTCGCATCTCTCCATGCCCTGGGCCCCGACCGCGCGCGCCTATTGCTCGCCCCGACGGCTGATCTTCACGCTGGCTCTGGGCGAGGGGGTGGAGAAAATCCCGGCCCGCTCGGCCGTGCGCGCCTTCGGCCTCGACCCTGCCTCGGAGACCGGACACGGCGCGGTCGACCGCGTGCTGCGCATCCCCGGAGAGAATATCGCCATCGCGCGGCTGCACGACGCCGCAGTGGGGCAGGACAGCTTCGATATGGTCGAACATGCCTCGGGCCTGTCGCGCACCTATGTGGCGACGTTCTCGGATATCGTCCGGCTGGATGAAACGGTCGACGCGCTGCGCCAGCTGGGTGTCGTCACCGCCGCGTCGATGGACTATTTCGTGACCGCCGCCGATGCGGGCATGACCCCGGCCACACCCTCGCCAGATGACCTCTGGCCGTGGGAGCGCGTCGGGGCGGATGCGGCCCGCGCCTTGGAGGCGGGCGATCCGGCGGTCACGGTTGCCGTGCTCGACACCGGTGCCGCCATGCGCCACGCCGAGCTTGTGGGACGCGTCGGCGCGGGCTTTGACGCGGTGGATTTTGCCCAGAGCGAGCTGGGTTCCGGCATGGAACTGGTCGGCGACTTTGGTGAGCGCGACACCGATCCCGATGAGGGCCGCAACCCCCATGGCACCGCTTGCCTGGCGATCATTGGCGGGCAGGGGCGGAACATGCCCGCCGGGCTGACACGGACCAATTCGTTGATGCCGGTCCGGGTGCTGGCCTCCGCTGCCAAACCCGGCCGTCGCGAGGAACGGGTTGTGGGGCTCGGCGCGCTGTCTGACATAGATTACGCGATCAAGCGTTCGGTCGACCTTGGGGCGAAGGTGCTCAACTGCTCCTTCGGTACCGCCGAGAGCGACCTTCTGCCTGACGATCCGAAGCCCCATGAAGCGACGACCTCCTACGCGCTGGCGCGCGGCACGGTCATGGTCGCCGCCAGCGGCAACTCCGGCAAGACCGAGCGGTATTATCCCGCCGCCGCTGATGACGTGATTGCCGTGGGCAGCCATGGCCGCGAGGGCGCGGCGAGCCCCTTTTCCACCAAAGGGGATCACGTGGACCTCTCGGCCCCGGGCGAGCGTGTGCTCTGCCCGTCAATCGACGGCTATCACCGGGTCACCGGCACCAGCTTTGCCGCGCCCTTCGTTGCCGGGGCCGCCGCGCTGATCGTGGCGCGCGCGCGCAAGATGGCCCGGCCCATGACCTCGGCCAAGGTGCGCGACCTGCTGGTCGCCTCCTGCGACCCCTGGTCCGGAACCGCGCCCGAAGGGTCCGGGCAGGGCACCCTCAATATCCCCCGTGCGTTGTCGATGCTGGATCAGCAGATGGCGCTCTCAACCACCCTCAACCACCCCGATCCGCAATCGGCTGACGCAAGGAGTGCATCGCATGGCACGTAAGCCCAAACCCTCCGCCACCAAGACGACCCGGCAACCGGCCCGGCGCGGCAAGACGGCCAAGCCAACCAAGGCCGAAGCCGAGGCTGCTGCCGACAAAGCGCATGCCGCCGCCCGTGCCGAAGACCTGCGGCCATTTCCCGAAAAGGACGTGCAGGACGCCGCGGCGGCAAAGCTCGCCGATGACCTCGCGGCGATGGAGACGGCAGAGGCTGACAACGCATCCGCCGACCCCAAGGTCACCCGGTCCACCGGCCGCAAGCGCAGCAGCAGCGCCCGGTCAAAAACCGAAGCCACGAAAAACCCCGCCGGTGAAAGCGGCACCTCAAATCCAGGGGGGGGCGGGTCCGCGACGAATGCCTCTGACACCCCCACCTCAACCGATGGGCCGAATGATCCCGGCCACCCCCAGAATTCTGAAGGAGACCCCAAAATGCCAAAGCTCATTTTCTCAGACGCCCGTGCGGCGCAAAACACTGCCGAAGAAGCCCTGGCCAATGCAAAGCGCGAACTGGAGCGCCGCAAGGAGAAGGCCACCATCACGCCGGGTGAAAACCACCAGCTGAAAATGCTGGAGACGATCCTTGAGACCAACCCGCCGGGATACGCGCTGGAAGATCTTTACCTGACGCTCAGACAGGAACTCGCTTCTTACGTCGATGATCCGAACATGCCGGTGCTCGATCAGGGTCAGTTTGGCGGCGAGGCCAATCATATCGGACAGATATCCAAGGCTGAGCTGCGCATCGCTATGGCCTGGGGCATGTTGCACCGCGACGGGATCGGCGCGCCCCGGCTGCTGGATCACATGAAGTATGACCCCCGCGAGACCAAATTCCATGTCGGCAACGTGTCGAAAAGGTTCAATGACGAATTGGCTGCCGCGGTGGCGTCATTCAACACGAATTTGGGCCTCTATCGCGCGGTGCTCGATGCGATGGCCTTTGATGGAGACATCAACGGCACCGGGCAATTGCGCGCCGCCGATTGGGTCTCGGTCACCGAGACGCTGATCAAGAAAGGCCTGAACGCCGACTCGCCCGGCCTGCCCACGCAGATCCGCGCGGCGATCAATGACCGGCTCGCCCCGTCCAATGAGAAGGTGACCTCGACCCAGCAGATCATCCTGCCCGATCTGGAAAAGGAAACCGCGCAGGAGGTGCAGCGGGTCAATCTTGAAGCGGCACAGGCGATCTATTTCGCGGCGATGATGGACGAGGCGCGGCTGTTTGACAGCGTCGACAAGCTGGCCGAGCTTTTCCAGATCGGCGCGCTGCCTCTGGAGAAAGGACCGGCGGGCGAATATCTCTACCACTACATCCGCCAGACCCCCGACCGGATCAGCCCCTATGAACGGCGCAACACCTATGCACGCGTCTTCGGCGCAGCCACGGGCGACCCCAATGGCATGGGCGGCACGATGTTCCGCAATTTCGACGAGTTGTGGATGCGCTTCGTCTCGTCCGTGTCGGACTGGTATCGCAAGAACCAGGTCGAAAACCTCTTTGCCACACAAGGCAATTTCGTGCCCTCGCAGGAGCAGGTGCGCAAGACCGGGCTCGACCTGGCGGCGAACCTGTCGCTCTATTGCTACGGCGGCACCTGGTTCGTGGCCTCCGAGCTGCAAAAGAACATCTCGGAATATATCAACCTGCTCTCCAGTCCGGAAATCCGCGCGCTTTATGGCGCGGCGCGGGATATGTGGCAGGTGATCGACCAGATCTCGGTTCTGGAATTCGGTCAGCCGGTCAATACGATCCGCGCACGCACCAAGGCGAACGCAGGTGCGGCGATTATCGGCTGGCTTGAGAAACACGCCGCCGCCCTCAGCGATCCGGGCTCATTGCTGATCAATCCAGCCGAGGTGTCGAACCCGCGCAAATCCCAGACCCATGACGCGATCAACGATCCCTCGGATTACGACCTTGTCACGGCCTGTGAGCAATGGCTCGCCATTGAGGGCGTGGGCAGCGACATCGTCGAGATCAACGCGGCCGCCAGCCCCTCGGCGATCACGTCGACAGCCCCGGTGCGTGTGCCGCCAGCGGCGCAGGAAATCCTTGGCGCGTTCGGTTTCGAGCATCAGGGCAACGGCCATGACCATAACGGGCGCAGGCCCAATGGCGATGGCCGGATGATGAACTGAGCCCGCGGGCTTTGCTGAAAGGAGGTTGTCATGACCGACCAACTCTCAAACGTGATCCGCTCGCGGCTGTCCACAGCTGCGCGGAAGATGGGCACCGTCGATCCCTCGGCCTATATGAGCCGGGCCTTTGACGAGGCGTTCGACCTGCCACAGGGCGACGCGCGCTATGGCCGCAACACGCTTTCGCCCGGCGCCGCCCCGCTGGAGCCGTCCTTTTCGGAAAGCGAGCCTTACGGGTTGCGCTTCACGATGGAGCCGCTTGGCCCGCACGGCTCTCCAGCGGTGAAAAAGCAGGAGGCAAGCCGCCAGTTGCGCGGGCTCATCGCCCCCTGTTTCGGCCGTGAGGCGCTCTATTGGTTCGACCGGGTGAGCGAGGATCATCGCGGCACCGCCACCGGGGCCGGTTTGAACTTCGGCGCCTGGATGGGGGCCGGGTTCGACCGCGATGGGCTCTATGCCGCAAAGGCGTATTACGAGTTGCAGGACGGGCACCTGAGCCGTCTGACCCAGCCGCTCAAGGGCTATGTCGAGCAAGCACAAGCCGCGATGCCGCAGCTTCGTCCGCTGTTTTCCACCATCACCTGCCGACAGACATCCGGCCGTCAGCGCATCACTTTCCGCGTGACCGGGCCGGTGCGCACCGACGCGTTCCAACCCCTGCTCGACGGGTTTGGGATGGAGCGGTCCACGGCACAGCTCACCCGGCTGTTCGGCCTGGCATTGGGAGGCACGTTTGAGGCACCCGACGGGTCGGTCCTAGTGGGGATCACCGCAGGCGAGGACGGGCCAGAGGTGAAGATCGAGCTTCTGATCGCCGCGATCCCGCAAATCCCCGACAGCTTTGTCGAGCTTCTGCGCCTGGGCCTTTCGGAACGTCCGCGTCATCTCAGGGCGCTGGACAATTGGATGGGGGCCTTCACGCCCGAAGGCTCGGACCTGCCCGGCGACTTTTCGGTCATGTCGATCAAACTCACCCGCCGCACCCCTGCCCAGGTCAGCCTCTACCTGCGCCCGATGGGTTTTGAGATTGCCGAACCCGTGAACTGAACACCGGCAGAACGGGTGCCCGCGCGGGCGCCCGCTGCCCCAACCGGAGACACGCCATGCACCCGCAGGATCACACGACCAGCCCCGCCGCCCCGATCACCCCGGCCGGCACCGATATCGTCTCGCTCAACGAAACCCGCGAGAAGGTGCGCAATATGCTGACCCGTTCGGCTTCGTTCCGCGATTTGTCGCCGGAGGAACGCACGAAAGTGGCGCATGACACGGTGAAGGTGTTTCACTTTCTCGGCGATCAGGCCCCCGCCGAAATGCTGGGCGCCGCCGCATCCGCCCCGCCCCACAGGCAGGATCAGGCACCGGCGCGCGCGATGGAAGACCGCATCCGGCAATCCGACAGCACGTTTCGCGCCGAAGCCGCCCGCGAAGGGGCGCATGTGGCCGGTGCTTTGCTCAAATCGGTCAACTTCACCGATTTCGTGGGCGGGCTCATTCAGAATGTCTACATCGCCATTGTCGATGCTTCGATCAAGCAGATGCAGGCCTATGGCGAGATGGTGGCCTCGGTGGCCAAATCGGTCGATGAGTTTGCGCGCGACAACATCACCCCCAATCAGGGCCGCGATTTCGTCGTCGACACCTTCCCCGATCTCTTTGAAATCAGCACCGATGGTGACTTCTTTGGCGAGGGCAAGGGCGAGCCTCGGGTCGCCGTGAAACAGGGTGTGGATGAGGATCAGGCGGCGGACCGGGTGGCGCGCGAGCTGAAACTCGACGAAAAACCGCGCGACCTGAGTTCCGAGACGCTGGAGCAGATCATCGTGCCTGCCGCCGAGATGCAGCTGGCCCTGTCGCGTCAGCGCCTTCTGGCCACGACACTGATGATGGGCCTGCAAAAGATCGTCGTCACCGACGGGCGCATCTCGGCCAAGGTGATGTACAATTTCCGGTCGCAGGACACGTTCAGCCGCAACCGCCGGGCGGTCGATTACGACTATGGCGATCAGCGCAATATCAGCTCCAAACGCGACTGGGACTATGGCCGGGATGCCAGCGAATACGAGTACTCCAAAGACAAGGACGGCGCGGTCTCAAGCACCAGCAAGGTGGGCGACCGCTGGTCCAAGGGAAGCTATCAGTATTCCAACACGCCGGTCATCGAGATGCAGGAGGTGGTCACCGACCAAAGTGTCGGTGCGCTGGAAGCGGCGGCACAGCTCGCCGGATCGGTGGATATCAATTTCAAGACCGACGTGGTCAACCTCGATCAGCTAGCCAGCACCTTCCAGATGAACCAGATCCAGGATGCCGCCGGGATGATGGGCGCCGCCAGGGGGTCGCCTGGCACCGCCGCCGTGACCCCGAATGACGGGCAGGGCCAGACCCAGACACAGACCGGCACCGGCGCTTGATCGGGAGGGTCAGATGACACAGAACACCGCCCCGCCCGCCCCGGACGAAAAAACGCTTCAAGCCACCCGCGCGAAGGTGCGTGAGCTTCTCGACCGGACTGAGGCCTTCGGCCAGCTTGCCCCCGAGGAACGCCGCGAGATCGCCAGGAACATGGTCGAGATCGGCAGCTATATGGCCAATCCGGATGGCGTTCTCAGCCAGGAGCAATCGGGCGATGTCCCGTTGGCCCAGCCGTTGCGCGGCACCGATACAGCTGTGAAAAACACGGCCGCGCGCGCCGGGGGGGATCAGGGCTTTGCCGGAGAGGATTTCGAAGGCGGCGCAATCCGTCAGGGCACCGAACAGTTTGGCGAACTGGTGGGGCATGTGGACTTCGCCGCTTTCGTGGGCGGTCTGATCGAGAATGTGTTCCAGGCAATCGTCACCTCCTCCATCGACCAGATGCGTGCCTATTCCGAAATGCTCAAATCGGTGTCCCAATCGGTGTCGGATTTCGCCCGCGACAACATCACCGAGAACAACGCCCGCGACTGGCTGGTGGAAAGCTATCCGGATGTGTTCGGCCTTTCGACCGGGGGCGGCGGAGGTGGCTTCGGCTTTGGCGACGAGGGCGGAGGCAGCCCCCGCCTCACCGTCTCGGGCGACAGTGCCGAAACCCGGCTCAAGACGGTCAGTCAGGATCTGGAGCTTGCGAAACCCATCACCGATATTTCCGACGCTGAAAGCGAGGCCGCGCTGGTGCGTGGCGCGCGCATGGCCATGGCCAAAAGCCGGATGCAGCTTCTGGCCTCGATGGTGATGATGGGGATCTCGCGCATTGTCGTGACCGATGGGCAGATCAAGGCCAAGGTGGTCTTTGGCATGCGCGCTTCGGATGTGGCGGCGCGCCAGTCAAAGGCCTCGGCCTATGATCGCAAGACGTCCCGGTCGGGTTCGGCCTTTGGCGGCGGTGCACTGATCGGGGGGCTCTTCGGATTTGGTGGTGGCGCGTCCAAATCCAACAGCCACGTGACCACAGTGGGGTCGTCTCTGGACGAACGCTCAACCTCCCAAGCCGCTGTGAAGGCACAGCTTTCCGGCGATGTGCGGGTCAATTTCAAATCCGATTTCCTGCCCATGTCCTCGCTCGCCTCGCCCGAGATGATCGCTGCCATTCAGGGCAATGCCACGCCGACAACGCCCGCCGCGCACAATCAGGGCTCTGACACATCCGGATCGGGCGGTTCCTGACATGCAGGCGCAGGCCGTATATGAGGCCGCAACGGTCGGAGAGCAGGCGGACGCCCTTGCGCTCCTTTCCGCGGTGCAGGCCGCCGGGCAACAGCTCGCCTTGGCGCGCCCGCTGGCGGTCAGCCTGGCACAGATCAGCCTGCCCGATCTGCCCGACCCGCCGCTGGCCCGGCCCGAAGATGCCGCGATCCTGCGGTCAATCGCGCCGCTCTATCTTGCGCTGGAGCTGGAACAGACCGGCCTGCTCAAGGCGGGCTCCACCCTTGCCGGGCTCTATGCCTCGGGCGGGCTTCGGCTTGCCCCCGGAGCCTCTGCCGATCTGCTTATGCAATACCACCGCGATTACGAGCGTCGCCTGCCCACGGATGACCGCTATGCCAGTTATCTGCGCCTCTTTGGCACCGCCCCGAAGGATGCAGCACCCTATGCCGCCCCAAACGCGGTCAATACCGGCTTTGATGAGGCGATGCTGGCGCTGGCGGAGGCGATGCACCATTACGCCAACACCTCTCCCCTGCACGGGCAGATGACTACGGCTCAGCGCCAGATCCGCAATGCGGCGCGCAGGCTCGCGGAAAACCTTGTGATGCGCGGCGGCGGGGCCACGGGATTTATCGCCGAGGAAACGCTCAAGCAGATCAGTACCGTGATCAGCCTGTTCAAAGCCCCGGATATCCAGGCGGCTCTTGGTGCACGCGGCCTGTGGGAGGCGGTGGCGCAAGCCAATGCCTGGGGTGGGATGCAGCCGCGCCGCCATGCGCTTGGCGTTTCGGCATCGGCGCGCAATCACCTCGCGCGTGCCCGCGCGGGCGTGGCGCTGATCGGATGGCTGGGCGAACGCGCCGCGGACCTTTTCGGCGTGGGCCTGTTGCACCTTGAACGCAACGATCCGATCCTGGCGCAAGGCACGGCCTGGCTGGAGGCGACGCTTTCCCTGCTCACCTCGCAGGAGGATGGCAGCTATGGCTTTTGACGCCCCTCCGCCGATTCCCAGCGCCGCCGAAGAGCGGCATCAGATGGTGCGCAGCGCTGTGCGTGGCCTGCTTGAGCGCACGCCGGAATATGCCGCGCTCCCGCTTGAGAAGCGCCGGGTGCTGGCCCATGACCTTGTGCAGCTCACCGATACCTCGCTGATGCTTCTGGCCGAGGAACAGGAGGCCGCCGCCCCCGAACCTCTGGCCACCGAACAGGCCGTCACCAAGAACTTCACCCCGCAGGCCAACCGCCAGGTGGGCCAGCAGATCCAGCAAACTCTTGACGGCATTGCCTTTCCCCGCTTCGTGACAGAACTGGTGAATGGTGTTTTCAAGGGTCTCATCGACGCCAATGCCCAGCAGATGCAGGCCTATGTCGACATGATCGCAGGCGTCACCTCGGCCACGGCCGACAGCGGCCAGAACACCGGCCCCGATCAGGCGCGCGTCTGGCTGGTGCAGCAGTTTCCCGACAATTATGAGCTGGGCACGCAACAGGACATCTGGGGCGATCAGAGCGCGACGGGGACCGCCGTCGTCACGCTGCGCGAAGGCAAGGATGCGCCCAAGGCCGAAGACGTGGCCGCCATGCTGGAACTGGAAGGCGAGGAGGCGCAGAGCCTCTCCCCCGATGACCCCGAAGAGAGCCTTCTGCCCAAGGTGCGCGCCTATCTTGCCCGCAAACGCCAGAAGGTGCTGGCGTCCCTGCTAACGTTGGGCATGAACCGGATCGTGATCGACCACGGCAAGATCAAGGCGGGCATGAATTTCGCCATTGATGCCCATTCGGCGGCCGAGGAAAACCGCGCCCGGCGGTTCGAGATGGCCCATACTTCCTCCGGCGGGGCGAGCTTTGGTGCGGGGCCTTGGGGGGTGAATGCCTCGATGACCAACTCGATCGGGGTGGTGTCGACCAAGCAGACCCACCAGCGCGAGGATATGAGCCAGCAGGTCAACATGAATGCCGATGTGGAGCTGCATTTTCACTCCGATTACCTGCCGCTGAACCAGCTGGCCGCGAAGGATTCGGTCGCGCGGATCAAGGCGGCAAGCCTGAACCCGCAGGCACCGGTGCGCAGCTCGCCGTCTGGTCCGACCTCCTCTCAGAAAGCGGCGGATGGTGTGGTCTCCAAGCCGGTCACGATGCCCAAGGCACCCGATCCGCCAAAGACCACTCCGGCCAAGACAACCCCCGCGAAAACGACACCTGCCAAGACCACGCCGGCCAAGACAACACCGGCGAAAACAACGCCTGCCAAGACCACGACGCCTGCAAAGAAATAGCCCGGTATCAGCGGTCCAGCAGGAACAGCCGGTCGTCAGCGACAAAGCCATCCAGGCTGAATTCCTGCGCATAGCGCAGCAAGTCGCTGGTTTTGTTGATAAAGCCGCGCCCCAGGAAATTGAGCGACGTGTTGCACAGCACAGCGTAACCCGTCTCGGCCTCAAAGGCGGTGAGGATCTCGTAAATGCGGGCGTTCTGGGCCGGATTCACCGTCTGGATCCGCGCCGAGCCGTCCACATGGGTGATCGCGGGCAGCGCATCGGTTCTCAGCCGGTCGAAATAGAGCATATGAGGACTGGGCAGGCCCGGCGAAAACACCTTGGGCGCGAAGCCTTCGGCGACGATGGGTGCGATGGGCCGATAGCTCTCACGCCGCTTGATCGTGTTGAGGCGGGTCAGGCTTTCAGCCAGCAGCGGTGAGGCCAGGATCGTCCGGTTGCCAAGGGCGCGTGGGCCCATCTCGGCCCGGCCCGTGGCGTGGCCGATCACCTTGCCCGCCTGCAAGAGTTGGGCCAGATGCGTGGCCTCGAAAGGTGTGATCGACACGCCCTCGGCGCTCTCGATATCATCCTCGAACGCCTGGCCTGCATAGACCGACCATTCCAGTTTCGCCCGGCCCGTGTGATGCCGCATCGCATCCACCGCCGTACCAAGGGCCGAACCGGTATCATTGGCGCAGGGCGGCACGAACACGTCCGAGAACAGGCCCGACGCACGCCAGGCGGCGTTCCAGTCGCAATTCAGCCCGCACCCGCCCGAGATGAGCAGTGGCAAACCGCGCTTCAGATTGTCCCGCGCAAAGCCCTGAAAGCGACCAAAGAGCGCCTGCGAAAAATGCCAGGCGAAATTCATGAAGCCCTGATCGCGCACGCCGACATTGTAGTGACCGTTATCGGCAAAGCGGGATTTCTTCAGCTCCGCCTCGACATCGCGGGCGCTCAGCAACGTTTCGATCAACGCCGCATCCTCTGCCGACAGGGCCGAGCCGTCGTAAAAAGCCGCCAGCGCCATCAGCTTGCCCGCATCGTTGAGTCGAGGGTAACGCTCGGTATCAGCAAATGTCGGATCGGCCAGCGCATAGACAAAGGCATAGCGATAGCCCGGATGGCTCAGCACCTCGGGCAGGGCGGTGACGTTGAGACCGGCGTCGATATGATAGAACCGCCCGATCATCCCCTCCCAGGTGAGGCAATAGCAGGGTTGACCCTGCTCAAACGGGCTGAGCGCGTAGGCGGCCCAGATATGGGAACGCTCATGCGATGAGGAGAAATAGGCCAGATCGCGGCCCATCATACGGGTTGGCCGGGTGATGATGCCCTCTGGCTCTGTGCCGAAATATCCGGCACCGACGGACCAGCTGAAATCGTTGAAACCCTTCGACCAGCCGCTCACACAGACCACGTCAGGCACATCATCAAGCCGCGCCAGCGTATCCACATATTGCTCGGGTCCGATCCAGTCATGACGCAGGAAGCTGTCCTTCTCGGCCTCGATGGCAAAGTCGAGCCGCCCGTCCAGAATATGCGCCACCGCACCGTCATGGCCGGGCTTGTACGAAAGAAAGGAGCGCAAGCCGCGTTACTCCTGCAGCAGTTCAGCAGGGTTGACCGCCCAGGCGCTGATCGGGGTTGTTTCGGCTTCGGGCCGGGCGATGTAGATCTGCGCAAAGAACGCGCCGGTGGTCTCGAACCCTGCGGTTTCATGCCCCGCCGCCCGGGCAATCGCGATGGCGCGCGCCTGCTCGTCCACACTCTCGAAGCGGCGATGCGGGAATGGGGGCAGCCCCAGTGTCTCGACCACCAGCCCATGATGGCGCATGATCTCGAACGCGGCCTTTCGCTCGTTCCCGCGCACCGGAGAGGTGACTAGCCAGGGCTTGCGCGTGGCCGCTGTCAGCATCCGGTCGAGTGCTGCGGGCATAAGATGCGCCACGCTGCCGCATTCGACGATCAGATCCGTCTCGGCCAGGCACGCGGCAAGGGCGGGGGAGGGATCATCCGATTGGATATCTTCTGAAAATCCCTGCTCGAACAGCCCGACATCGCAGGCATACCGGATGGCATTGTCCGCCACGTCGATCCCGCTGAAACTGGGCCGCAGGGGATTGCGCGGCAGTTCGGCAAGCCATCCGCTATCAGAGGCGCGCATCTCATCGGGGCTCAGATCGTCAAGTGCTGCGCTTGCGTAACGGTCGAGAAACGCCCCTGCCGAGACCTGGTGTTTCATCAGCGCCGAGACGATCCCGTAGGAGCTGGCGAAGTCGAACACTTTCGGCGCGCTCAGGCCGCGCACCCGTGCAAGCTCGGCCAGAACAGCGCGAAAGACCGGCACGGCATGGGTGTGGTTCGAATAACCCAGAGCCCGCAACATGCGAAAATACGCGCGGCAATCGGGCTGGTCATATGTGTCGTCGAAAATCGTGACAAAGGCCGGCGCGGGTTGTGGATTGGGCGAAAGCATCGAGTATCCTTGCAAGCCCGGCCTGACCGACCGGCGTTTGGAACCTGCGATTTTTCCAGCCATTTTTCAATTCCCGAATGCTGAAACAGTTTTGACGTTTCGGTCAGTTTGCGTGCGCGTCGGATCACAGGCACGGCAAAACCGATGAAATATATTGCGGCGATGGCATGCCACCACTACCGAAGGAAGGAGCCACCGCGCCGGTAAGCAAGAGAACGCTCGCGAGAGAGGATCACCATGGCCAACATGAGCGACGCACCCAAGCAGATGTCGAATGTGCTCTTCGGGGCGGTGCTGGCCTGGGTCGCCGTAATGATCTATGCCTCTTCGAACTCCATCGTGACGCTGCTGACCCAGATCGGTGAGGTGCATCAGGTGATGGGCCGCAATGCCATCACCTTCTGCAACCTGCTTGCATTGGGCTCGCTGATCTCTCTGATTCCGATGGTCTTTTTCTTTCACAAGGACTGGACCCGGGACAATCTGCGCAAGCTCACTCGGAAAGACTGGATGCTTCTCACGGTGTCGGCGGTGCTCTCTTCGGCGGTCACGCCGGGGCTTTTCTTCTTTGCGCTGGAGCACACGACGGTGACCAATGTCGTGCTGATCGGGCGCATTGATCCGCCCCTGTTCATCCTGGCCGCGGCGTTGATCCTGAAGGAAAAATTCGACGGCTGGGCCTTTCTGGGCGGTGTCATCGCCCTTGTCGGTGCAGCGGTGATCATCGGGCTGAAGGGCGACGGGGCCACGTTCAGCCTGGGCGTCGGCGAGCTTGCGGCCTTCGTGGCCACGCTCACCTTCATCACCTCCACGATCGTGACGCGCGTGGGTCTGAAGGAAGTGCCGCTTGGCATCTTCTCGATCTACCGCACCATTCTGGGGACGGCGATCTACATGAGCATCGCGCTCTATCTCTATGGGCCCGACCATTTCCAGGACCTCTTTGCGCCCGTGGTGCTGAAATGGATCTGGGTCTATGCGATCATCGTGATCGTCATTGGCCAGTTCGCCTGGAACCTCGGGCTGAAATACGCCCGGTCCGGCGATGTGGCATTGGCGACCTCCTTCTCTCCGCTGGCCGCGATCACCATCGCGATGGTGCTGCTGGATGAAAACCCGGGCGCGGGGCTGATCCCGGGCGGGCTGATCATCCTGGGCGGGATCGCCGTGGCGCAGTTTGGCCGCATCCGCAAGGAACGCGCCGAGAAGCAGGCTCTGGAAGAGGCTCTTCGGCTGGAAGGCAGCGCCAACTTCAAGGGCGTGTGACCTGATCGAGTGGCTGTGCCACACCGGTTGGATTGCGTTCAGGCCACGCAGGCCCTGGGGGACCAGTCCCCCAGACCCCCTGGAGTATTTGGGGAACAATGAAAGCGGTTAGAGTTCTGCGGACCCGGCGGTGGCATGGTGGCGCAAAAAGAGCGCAAGAATGTTTTCGGCCATCGCGTTGTAATGCTGGGTGTTGCGCGGATCGTGCTGAATCTCGCCGATCTCCACCTCGACAATCGACTGCCCCGCGCCGTGGACGCGCAGCATCACGTCGATGTCGGCGGAGTTGTTATCCGCGAGGGTGCCAAGCTGGATACAGTCGCGGTTGAAAAGGTAGATCCCGGAATTCGGCGCACGCACATGGCTGAGCCCTGGGCAGATCAGCTTGATCGCCGGCAGGATCAGGAGCCGCGTCATCGGCAGGTCGTCATTCGGGTCCTGCCAGAGGCCTTTGACCATGCCGACATCGGGTTCGCGCGCTTCGGCGAGAAGCTCGACCAGGTTTGGATCGAACTTCGCAAGATCGGCGTCGATTTTCATCACCCAGGGCCGCGCGGCGGCGGCAAAGCCGGTCTTGAGCGCACGGCCAAGGCCCGGCTCGGGCTCTTCGACCACCTTTGCCCCGGCATTGGCCGACACCTCGGCGGTGGCATCCCAGGACGCGTTGTCGACCACGAGCACCTCGTGCACGCAGGGTATGTTGATGACCGAAGCGATGACCTTGCCCACGGTTTCCGCCTCGTTCCGGGCGGGAATGACTATCGATACTCCGTCGGGCATACATGCTCCTCTCTGGTTTCTAACCGGTCTACAGGTTTGCGAAGCACTTGCAAACACACGTGTTTTCACAAATCGGATGGCAAAGATTTCAAAACCGGCCTAGGCTGCGGCCAAAGGGGAGAGCGCGCGTATGACCAAGACATCCGGCCTGAGGCCGATTGTAAGGGATCTGGCAGGGCAGGTGCGGGCCGGGGTGCTGGCCCGGCGGGAGTTCCTGGCGCTGGCAAGCACGTTTGGCGCAAGCGCGGCAGCGGCCTATGGCGCGCTGGGTCTGGCGCTGCCGGGCAAGGCGCAGGCGGCGACGCCCCGCAAGGGCGGTGTGCTGCGGCTGGGCGGGCGGGTGATGGACATCACCGACCCGCGCAAGTTTTCCTGGTCGGAGCAGGGCAATATCGCGCGGACCTTTTGCGAGGGGCTTGTGCGCTGGGAGCAGGACGCGACCCTGGCGCCGCTGCTGCTGGAGGCCTGGCATGTCTCGGACGATGCGCGCACCTATACGCTGACCGCGCGCGAAGGGGTCACCTGGACCAATGGCGACAGCTTCACCTCTGACGATATCGTGCACAATATCACACGGTGGTGTGACGCAAAATCCGAAGGAAATTCAATGGCTTCGCGGATGCTGGCGCTGATCGATCCGGCCACAGGCAAAGCCGCCGAGGGGGCGGTCGAACAGGTGGATGAGCGCACGGTGCGGCTTCATCTGATGCGTCCGGATATCACGCTTATCGCGGGGATGGTGGATTATCCGGCGCTGATGGTGCATCGCAGTTTCGACGAGACCTCCAGCCTTCTGCAAGATCCTGTCGGCACAGGACCGTTTGAGCTTGTGTCGCTTGAGATCGGGCACAAGGCGGTGGTGAAACGGCGCGAGAACGGACGCTGGTGGGGCGGAGAGGCGCCCCTGGAAGGCATTGAATTCATTGACTATGGCGCCGATCCCACTTCGATTGTTGCCGCGTTCGACGCAGGTGAGATTGACGCCAATGACGAAACCCCCGCCGATTTTGTCGAGGTGATGGACGCGCTGGGGCTGGAGCGGCAGGTGCGCTCGACCGCCAACACCATCGTGGCGCGGATGCGGGTGGACGAGCCGCCGTTTGACAACGTGAGGTTCCGCAGGGCGATTCAAATGGCCGTGGATAATGAGATCACGCTTGTTCTGGGGCTCAACGGCGATGGGCAAGTTGCTGAAAATCATCATGTTTCTCCCATTCATCCCGAATATGCGGAGCTGCCGCCGCCGGAGGTGGACCCGGCCAGGGCGCTGGAGATGGCGCGGTCCGAGGGGCTTGCGGATGTGGAGATCGAGCTTGTGTCCATCGACGGGGACTGGCGTACGGTGACGACGGATGCCATCGGGGCGCAGCTGCGCGAAGCGGGGTTCAACATCCGCCGGACGATCATCGCGGGCAACACGTTCTGGAACGCCTGGACCTCGTACCCGTTCAGCACGACCAGCTGGGGTGGGCGGCCTTTGGGCGTGCAAGTCCTTGCTTTGGCATATAAATCCGGGCAGGCCTGGAACGAAACCGGGTTCAGCGACCCGGAGTTCGACGCGCTGCTGGACGACGCGGTGGGCCTGCCGGATGTGGAGGCACGGCGGCGGATCATGGCGCGGCTGCAGACGATTCTGCGCGAGGCGGGGATCATCATACAGCCCTATTGGCGCAACCAGACAATACATCACACAAGCAAGGTGAAGAACCTCAGCCGCGAGACCTATCGCGAGCTGCATCTGGAACATGTCTGGATGGAGGCGTAACGGGCCCGGAATTTTGTACGTTTTGTACAAAACAGGGGGGTGTTTTGTACAAAATTCCGCGGTGCGGCGACGCCACCGGGCGCCCCGTCCCCGGTGAGGTGTCACGAATTGGTTTTGTTCCGTTCTTGGCTCTTGCAATGCGCCGCGAGCCTGAGTAAACCTCAGCCCCGGCCATAGGGGTATAGCTCAGCTGGTAGAGCGACGGTCTCCAAAACCGTAGGTCGCGGGTTCGAACCCTGCTGCCCCTGCCAAACACTTCCCAGATTTCAGACACTGCTGGTTTGTTCCGCCATTGTCGCGTGTTTTCGGGCGCTTGGCGTACCGCGGTTTGTAGCGAGACGCGATCCGGAGTGCTTTCAGGGCCGATTTCGGGCCGAAGTCTCTGTTTGCGATTCCGGCGGTACGAGTTTGGGAGAGGGAGTTTCAGAGCGCGGCGAACTGCGCGCGCTGTTCTGACCAGATAGCGGAAAAGTGGGTTTTGATCAGGTAATCGGTGGAGAGACCATCGGGCTGTTCGCCAAGTGTGATGGCATCCAGAATGTCAGGTGCGATCAGTGCGAGATTGGCGATGTCCTGGATGCGGCGTGTTGATACGTTCTCATTGTCTGCGATTTCTGAGAACGACTTGCCATCAACAATCATCGCCAACCAGCGACGTCCCTTCGCGATATTCTGCACCAGCGTTTTGTCGATCTCCGGCGCGGGATCGCCAAGATGCAGTTTCAGCTCGACACCTCGCCTGCGCATCTGGAATGGTGCTTCGATTGTCAGTGCCGATGTGTTGATCTGCCCTGGCAGGCAGCCCAGCCAATTTGCAAGAACTTTCGTGTCCAGCTGAACGCTTATCGCGCCTGGCTGCAGATAGACCTGTTCGATCAAATCCAAGCCGTCAGCCGAACTGATGCACTCCGACAGTTTCCCGGCGACCGCCTTGATCTCCGCCGCTGGCACACCCAGTGTCACTGATGCCGCCGCATCCGGCTTTCCGAGATGGCGTCTGACCAGCTCGGTCAGTACCCTCTCGACCTGTTCAGCGGGCAGCCGCCAGGCATCCGGATGTTCTTTGCTGCCACCCGCAATTACCCGTCGGGAGACGTAGTAGCGCAATCTCTTGCCATTCTTCCGGCTGTGGCTGGGCGTCAGGCGATCACCGGTTTCATCAAAGAGCTTGCCAGCCAGCGGCGAAGTGACTGCTTTTTTCCTGGTGCCGCGTGAGATTGTGGCGCCGCTTTGCAGCAGCTCCTGAACCTTGTCCCACGCCTGTGGATCGATGATGGCTGGATGCTGCCCATCATAGATCTGCCCCTTGTGCCGGATTCGCCCGGCATAGATCGGATTGCTGAGAATATGATGGAGATGACCGCGGTCGAACGGAATGCCCCCGGACACTCGCCCACATGATCGTTCGCGACGGCGAGACCTGAAGCCAATGGCTTCTGCGCGGTTTTTCAGGTCCCGTACAGAGCCCAGTTTCTGATAGAGATCGTAGAGGGTGCGAACCGTATGTGCCTCGGCCTCATCGATCTTCAGCGTCCGTCCATTTGCCTGGTAGCCCAGCGGAACATTCCCACCCATCCACATGCCCTTGCGCTTGGATGCGGCGATCTTGTCGCGAATGCGCTCAGAGGTCACTTCGCGCTCGAACTGGGCGAAGCTCAGCAACATGTTCAGCGTCAGGCGCCCCATGCTGGTCGCGGTGTTGAAGCTTGGAGTAGCCCCCTGAAAGTGGTCCACCAACTGGGATAGATTATCCCGCAAATTGGAGGATCAGCGATGGCTGGAAAACGAGAGAAGCCCGAAGAGATTGTTTCGAAGCTTCGACAGGTTGAAGTTCTGCAGGGGCAAGGCGCGACGATTGTCGAGGCAGTGCGCCAAATCGGCGTGACGCAACAGACGTTCTATCGATGGCGAAAGCTCTATGGCGGGATGCAGCGGTCTCAGCTTGCCCGTCTGAAAGAGCTGGAGAAAGAGAACCAAAGGCTGCGTCGAGCGGTGTCCGATTTGACCTTGGATAAGCTCATCCTGACGGAAGCCGCAAAGGGAAACTTCTGAGCCCTTCGCGTCGCCGGAAATGCGTCGACCATGTGCGGCAGGAGCTTGGCGTGTCTGAACGCCGCGCCTGCCGCGCACTTGGGCAGCATCGATCGACGCAGCGCAAGGTCCCCCAAGGCCGTGCTGATGAAGCGCGATTGACCGACGACATCATTGAGCTGGCCGACCAGTACGGGCGCTATGGGTATCGCATGGTCACTGGTTTGCTGAACAACGCTGGGTGGTGTGTGAATCATAAGCGGGTTGAACGGATATGGCGGCGTGAAGGGCTGAAGGTTCCACAGAAACAGAAGAAGAAAGGGCGGCTTTGGCTGAACGACGGATCATGCGTGCGTCTCAGGCCCGAACGACCGAACCACGTTTGGTCCTATGACTTCGTGCAGGATCGAACCGCTGATGGGCGCGTCTATCGAACGCTCAACATCATCGACGAATACACCAGGGAGGCGCTGATGATCCGCGTCGATCGCAAACTCAACTCAACCGATGTGCTGGATGCACTGACCGACCTGTTCATCCTGCGTGGCCCGCCGGAGTGGATAAGATCCGACAACGGACCAGAATTTATCGCTCAGAAGGTGCGAGACTGGATCGCCGCCGTCGGAGCAAAAACGGCCTACATCGAACCAGGGTCGCCTTGGGAGAATGGATATTGCGAAAGCTTCAACGCCCGTTTCCGCGACGAGCTACTCAACGGCGAAATCTTCTATACCTTACGCGAGGCTCAAATCCTGATCGAGCAATGGCGCGTCCACTACAGCACGGTCAGACCCCACAGCGCATTGGGTTACCGCCCACCCGCGCCCAAAAGCATCGTTCCAATGGACCAGAGGCCCACGATGCACTAACAATTAAACCGGACCACCCGAAGGGGGCACGCCAATTTCAGGCTATATTCGCAGAATTTCCCTGTAAATTCCCTGTTTTCAGGGAAATTGCTCCGAGACTGGATAGCTCAAGACTGCCTGCACTGCCAATTCCCTACAATAGAAACGAGTGCTGCGGCGTCGGCCCTGGCTGGCTTCAGCTGTCTTCCGTTTCGTCCGTCGGTCCGGTCTCTGTGCCGGTGGCTTCGGGATCGACCGGCGCCTCGCTGTCGGTCTGAGGGTCTGGCGAGGCCATGGGCTCGGGGCCGAACCAGCCTTGCTTGGCGCGTTGCCGGACCATCCAGTTTTCGATGAGCTTGGCGGCGTTGCGCGTGAGGTTCTCCATCTGCTTTTCCTTGGACTGGGTCAGGCCGGAGCCGATCCAGGTGTCGGCGGAAAAGCTTTCGATGATCGTGACCTGTTCAGGTTCTTCATTCAGCTTGGCCTGCGCTGCGTCGTCCCAGAGCGTGACCCGGATGATAAGGGCCGATTTGGGAGAGGCCACGACCGGCACGCCGGGCACGGCCAGCACATAGCCTTCGATGCTGATGCCGAAATGATAGAGCTTGTCGCCCTCATAGCGCCCGAAGCGTTCGTCAATCGCGGCCTGCATGGCGGCGATCCATTCCTCGGCGCTGGCCTCGCGCGAGGCGGGGCCCTTGGTGATGTTGGGGGCCACGGCCACGTTATGGCCAAGCCGGAAATCGCCCAGATCGACCGGCGCTTGATCGAGGTCGTTCGGGTTGGTGCAGGCCGCGAGCAGGCAGAGCGTGGCAAAAAGCGCGAGCAGTCGAGTCATAGGGGCCCCCAAGGCATGATCTGCCCGCCCGGATAGCGAAAAGGCAGGCCGAGCGCAACGATTTGCCCGCGCCCGGGCGGCTTCCTATATCAATGGCAGACCTGAAAGGCCCGCCCATGCCCCGCGAAACGCCGCCCGTCTTTGTGCCGCTGCATACCGAACCGATGGGGCTTTTTGCCTCGCTGGCGGCTTCGCGGCGGAACCTGATCGACATCATTCCCGATGAGGCGGTACGGCGCCCGATCCTTTCGGGGCGGACCGGAAAGCGCTGGCATATGGTGATGGAGCCGGGGGCGATCCGGCGTATGCTGCTGGAAAATATTGAGAATTATCCAAAGTCTCTGGTCACGAAGAACCTGCTCAGGCCCGCGATCGGCGACAGTCTGTTCATTGCCGAAGGGGCGCATTGGCGCTGGCAGAGGCGGGCGGCGGCGCCTGTCTTTTCCCATCGCAACGTGATGAACCTGGCCCCGATCATGGGCGAGGCGGCCGAGCGCAGCTGCACGCGGATTGCCGCCGCAGGCGACCGCGCGGTCGATATGGCCGCGGACATGGTGCGCACGACCTTTGACGTGATCAGCGATGTGACCTTTTCCGGCGACGGGCAGATGGATGCAGAGGCCGTGCACCGTGCGATAGACGACTACATCGAGGCCGCGGGGCGGATATCGCTGTTTGACATGCTGGGTCTGCCCGACTGGGTGCCGCGCCCGGGGCGGGTCTTTTCCGGCAAGGCGGTGGCCGAGATGAAGCGGGTGGCCGATGAGGCGGTCGAGGCGCGGCGTCTGCGGGGCGGGCGCGATGTGCCGGACCTTCTGGATCTGCTGCTGGCCGGGGAGGACCCGGAGACCAAGCGGCAGATGAACACCGCCGAGCTGCGCGATAACCTGCTGACCTTTATCGTGGCGGGGCATGAGACGACGGCGCTGACCCTGGCGTGGTCGCTCTATCTTGTCGCCTATGACCAGGAGGTGCAGGACAAGGCGCGCAGCGAGGCGCAGGCGGTGCTTGGCGGGCGCGCGGCGGCGGGGGAGGATGTGGCGAAGCTGCCGTATATCCGGATGATCGCCGATGAGGCGCTGAGGCTTTATCCGCCGGCGGCGATGATCTCGCGCACGGCGCAGGCGCGCGATGAGCTTTGCGGGTGCGAGATTTTGCCCGGCGATACCGTCATCATCCCGATCTATGCGCTGCACCGGTCGGAGCGGCTGTGGGAGGCGCCGAACATGTTCCGCCCGGAACGGTTTGCCGATCGCAAGGCGGTAGAGCGCTATGCCTATCTGCCGTTCGGTGACGGGCCGCGCATCTGCATCGGGGCCAGTTTTGCGCTGCAGGAAGCGGTGATCATTCTGGCGACGCTTCTGTCGCGGTTCAGGTTTACACCGGTGCCCGGGAAAGACCCGAAGCCGGTGCAGATACTGACGCTCAGACCCGAGGGGGGCGTGTGGCTGATGGCCGAGCCGCTCGCCGGGCCTGACAGCCCGTCTCGCAAAGGGGGGGCGGGAATGGCGGGGTGAGCTGCCATAATATCGCCTGATTAAGCGCCTATGAGCAAAGGAAAGGGCCCCCGTCAAAGAGGGGCCATCCGAGCAGGAGACACGGCAATGACACTGAGAATGGCCCTGGCGCTGGCCGCCTTGCCCCTGGCCGCCGAGGCCGACCCGGATCGCGTGTCGATCCTTCTGGGCAGTCATCATATCAATGCCACCCGCGATTTTCAGGAGATCAACCCCGGTGTGATCCTGACCTGGCAGCAAAGCGCCCTGGGGTATTCGCTGGGCGCGTATTACAACAGCTATGAGGATATCTCGGTGCTGGGCGCGCTGAGCTATGGCGTTGAAATTGCGCCGGAGTTTGAGCTGGGTGTGTTTGGCGGGCTGGCCTGGTATCCCGGAGAGGGCGACCAGTTCGACCATTCCATCGGCGACGCGGTGCCGCTGGTGGGCGTGCAGACGCGTTATCGCAATGCCTTCGTGCAGCTGATCCCGGCGGATGGCGGGACGCTGGACGGGCTGGTGACTTTCGGGCTGACCTTCGCGCTGGATTGAGCCCTGAGCGGTCATTGATCAGCGGCCCACAGGCCGGTTAACAGCCGCGCAGCGGCCCGGCCCATCGCCAGCCCCCCTACCAGGGCTGGCGATATGGCGGGGCTAGGTGCCTCTCTCGTTCTGCGCGCGGATGTGGCGGGGATAAAGTGCCCCGGAACGCCTGACAGGATCGCCACCCCGGGGGCTGGCCATGGTCCTGCGGCAGTTTTGATGTCAGCGGCAGCAACATCAGCGCACCGGGCCTTCGGCACAATCGTGCATGCAGGCCCGTCTTACGTGAACCGGTTATCCCGAGGAAAACCGCGCGGGGCCATGCGGCCGGCGGAGGCGCGTTTGCCTTGCCATTCGGCCAGGTCTGTCTCGGTGCGGGTGCGCCCGGCGGGATCGAGCCAGCTGAGCCCGTCGGCCAGGGTGAAGGTGGTGGCGTCAGATAGCCCGCCATCCTTGTATTTCTGAAGCCGCACGCCCTTGCCCCGGCCCATTTCGGGCAGTTCGGAGAGCGCGAAGAGCAGCACTTTGCGGTTCTCGCCGACGCAGGCCACGGTGTCGCCCGAGACTGGTTTGCAGACTTTCGCGCGGGCCTCGCCCTTGACGTTGAGCACCTGTTTGCCTGTGCGGGTCTGGGCCAGCACCTCGTCTTCGGGCACGACAAACCCGTCGCCCGCCGAGGAGGCCACCAGAAGCTTGCGACCGGGCGCGTGGATGAAGAGATCCACGATCTCGGCCTCGTTGGGCAGATCGACCATCAGGCGCAGAGGCTCGCCCATGCCGCGCCCGCCGGGCAGGTTGCTGGCTGAAACGGTGTAGAACCGCCCGTTGGTGCCAAAGACCAGAAGCTTGTCCGTGGTTTCGGCGTGGAACATGAAGCGTGGGGCGTCGCCATCCTTGAATTTCAATTCGCGGGTCAGGTCGATATGGCCGGTCATGGCGCGGATCCAGCCCATTTGCGAGCAGACGACGGTGATCGGTTCGCGGTCGATCATCGCCTCAAGGGGCACGTCTTCGACCTCGGCCGCTTCTTCGATCAGCGTGCGGCGCGCGCCTTGCTCGGTGTCCTTGCCGAATGTTTTCTTGACCGCTCTGAGCTGATCCGCGATGGCCTGCCATTGCAGTTCGTCGCTTTCCAGCAGGTCCTCGAGCCCGGCGCGTTCTTCCATCAGGGTGTCACGCTCGCGCAGCAGGGCCTCTTCCTCAAGTCGCCGCAGGGAGCGCAGGCGCATGTTGAGGATCGCCTCGGCCTGCACGTCCGAGAGACCGTTTTCGCGGCCTGCATAGCTCATCGGTATGGCGCGGCTCTCGTCGCTTTCGGCCAGCACGCCGGTGGCACGCGCCTCTTCATCGGCGATGAGCACGAGGCTGTCCATATCCACGCCTTCAAGCGGCGAGACATAATCGGCCTCATGCATCGCCCGGCTGAGCGTGGCCTGATGCGGGCGGCTCCAGTCCTCGTACATCAGAGCAATCTTCGGCTCGTCATCATAGCGGATGATCTCGATCACGCGGTCGAGGTTCAGGAAGGCGGTGATCAGGCCCTGCAGCACTTCCAGCCGGTGGTCGATCTTGTCCATCCGGTGCTTTGAGCGGCGCAGGAGCACCTCGCGGCGGAAATCGAGGAAGGCGCGCAGCACCTCTTTCATTGAGCAAACGCGTGGTGTCAGCCCGTCGATCAGTACGTTCATGTTGAGCGAGAACCGCACCTCCAGATCGGAGTTGCGGAACATCATGTTCATGAGCACATCGGGTTCGACATTCTTCGAGCGCGGCTCAAGGATCAGGCGGATGTCATCGGCGCTTTCGTCCCGGACATCGGCGAGGATCGGGATTTTCTTGAGCTGGATCAGTTCGGCGATCTTTTCGATCAGCTTGGATTTCTGCACCTGATAGGGGATTTCGGTGACGACGATCTGCCATTGGCCACGGCCAAGATCTTCGACCTTCCATTTGCAGCGCAGCCGCATCGAGCCGCGCCCGGTGCGATAGGCCTGGGTGATGTTCTCAGCGGGCTCGACAATGACGCCGCCGGTGGGGAAGTCCGGGCCGGGCACGTACTTCAAGAGCGTGTCGTCGCGCGCGTCAGGCGTCTTGATCAGGTGCAGGCAGGCGTCGATCAGTTCCGACACGTTATGCGGCGGGATATTGGTGGCCATGCCCACGGCAATCCCTGACGCGCCATTGGCCAGAAGGTTCGGAAACTCGGCGGGCAGGACCGAAGGTTCGGTCAGCCGGCCATCGTAATTGTCGCGGAAATCGACGGCGTTTTCGTCAAGACCGTTGAGCAGAAGCTCGGCCACGGCTGTCATCCGCGCTTCGGTATAGCGAGAGGCGGCAGGGTTGTCGCCGTCGATATTGCCGAAATTGCCCTGGCCATCCACGAGCGGGTAGCGGACCGAGAAATCCTGAGCCAGCCGCGCCATGGCGTCATAGATCGCCGCATCGCCGTGGGGGTGGAAATCGCCCATCGTGTCGCCGGAGATTTTGGCGGATTTGAGGAACTTGCCGGTTGAGGCAAGCCGCAGGCGGTGCATCGCATAAAGGATGCGCCGGTGCACGGGCTTCAACCCGTCGCGGGCATCGGGCAGGGCGCGGTGCATGATCGTGCTGAGCGCATAGGTCAGATAGCGCTCGCCGATGGCGCGGCGCAGCGGTTCGGATACCGCCATGTTGGGGTCGTCGACCAAATCACTCATAGATGATGTGATACAAGCCCCGATTTGGGGCGACAATCCCTTTGTGCAGGCACAGGCCCCAAATCCGCGCTGCGTTGCCGGTGGGAAGTTTTTTCCGGTTTTCCCATGAAGCCGAGGGGCGAATCGGGTATTGTGGACACCCGATTGACCTGAAGCTGAGCGCCGTGTCGGCGCAGTTGAGTTTCAGCTGAAACGCATTATGACGTGTGGTAGCCAGGGAGTGTGCGCGATGTGGCGCTTTATGTTGGTGACTTTTGCATTTCTGGCCGTGGCCTTTTACGAGCTCAGCGGTGGCAGCGATTACGTGCCCGGTCAAAACTCGATTCAGGTGCAGGGCCTGCAACTTGCCGAGCCGTCGGATGTGCGTGTGGCCGGACTTGAGGACAGCGCGCGGGACAGCGCGGCGATGGCGGAAGTGACCCGGGCCATGGCCAACCTGTCGGACCTGAAGGTCAATGAGGACAGCCGGTTTCAGATCACGCTCGCCTCGGTCAATGCCTCGAACGAGTATGACAGCAACTCGGAGCTGCCCAAGGTCGAGCGGGTGCCGGAGGTGGTGGCGACCACTGCCATCGACGAGGCCGTGGAAGATGCAATTGCCGCGGATGTAACGGCAGAGCGGGAGCAACCCGACAGCGTGGCGACCGGCTTTGTCGGCGAGGAGGTCTTTAGCCTGGAGACCTATGTGATGCGCCAGAGCGAGACCTACACGATCCCCGAAAGCGTGGCCGAGGACAGTGTCATAACCGTGCCAACGGGCGATATCCGGCAGGTGACCGGCGATCTGGTCAATATGCGCGCGGGGCCGGGGACCGACTTTGAAAAGGTTGGCCAGCTTGGCAAAGGGTCGTCCGTTGCCGTGCTGGAAGAGCCGGGCAATGGCTGGGTCATGCTCGAAGTAGTGGAAACCGGTGAGATCGGCTGGATGGCCGATTGGCTGATCACGACGACAAACTGACCGCAAGGCAATTGCATCCGGCGCGCAGGCACGGCAGTGTCGCGCGCATGACTGAGAAATCCGTATTGATTACCGGCTGTTCCTCCGGGATCGGCTATGACGCGGCGCATGGGCTGCGGGAGCGCGGCTGGCGGGTCTTTGCCTCTTGCCGCAAGGCCGAAGATTGCGCGCGCCTGATCGCCGAAGGGTTCGAGAGCCCGTTGATCGACTATCAGGACACCACCACGATCGAGGCGGGGCTTGCCGAGGTGCTTGAGGCCACGGGCGGGCGGCTGGATGCGCTTTTCAACAACGGGGCGTTTGCCTCTCCGGGGCTGGTGGAGGATCTGCCCACAGATGCGCTGCGCGCGATATTCGAGGCGAATTTCTTTGGCTGGCATGAACTGACGCGCCGGGTGATCCCGGTGATGCGCGCGCAGGGGCACGGGCGTGTGGTGCAGAACTCGTCGGTGTTGGGGCTGGTCACGCTGCCCTGGCGCGGGGCGTATAACAGCACCAAGTTTGCGCTTGAGGCGCTGACCGATACGATGCGGGTGGAGATGCACGGCACAGGGCTGCATTTCATCCTGATCGAGCCGGGACCGGTGACGTCGAAGATCCGGCAGAACGCGATTGCGCATTTCGAGCGCTGGATCGACTGGGAGGCGTCGCCGCGCGCCGAGGAGTATCGCCGGGGCCTGAAGAAGCGGCTTTATGAGAGCAGCGGGCCGGATCCGTTCGAGTTGCCCGCGAGCGCTGTTACGAAAAAGCTGGTCCATGCGCTGGAATCGTCCCGTCCGCGGGCGCGCTATTATGTGACCACGCCGACCTATATCATGGGCACGCTGCGCCGCATCCTGCCGACACGCGCGCTTGACTGGGTGCTGCGCCGGGCGTGAGGCGTTTTTAGGGTTCGCTTTTCCCGCCGCCTCCACTACATCACCGGCAACGCGTATGCGAAGGGACATGACACATGCTGCAAGACCCGCTGTTTCTGCTCGTGGCCGCCGCCTGTATTGCGGTGGTGGTGATCCTGGCCATCGGGATCAGCTATTTTGGCAAGGGCGATCTGGAATCGGCCAAGAAATCCAACAAGATGATGCAGTGGCGGATCGGTGCGCAGGCGCTGGCGGTGGTGTTGATCCTTCTGTTTCTGTGGATGCGCTCGGGGGGCTGATTTATGGTGGTGCTGAACAAGATTTACACCAAGACCGGGGACGCGGGCGAGACCGCGCTGGGCAATGGCGCACGCGTGGCCAAGCACGCGATGCGGGTGAATGCCTATGGAACGGTCGACGAGGTGAACGCGACGGTGGGTCTGGCGCGGCTGCATTCGGAGGGCGATGTCGACGCCGCCCTGGCGCGCATCCAGAATGACCTTTTTGATCTGGGCGCCGATCTGTGCCGCCCGGATATGGAGATGGATGCCGAAGCAGAGTATCCGCCGCTCAGGATGTCGGACGCGCAGGTGATCCGGCTGGAGAGCGAGATTGACGCGATGACGGCGGTTCTGGAGCCGCTCAGGAGTTTCATCCTGCCCGGAGGTTCGGCGCTGGCGGCGCATCTGCATCTGTGCCGGACGGTATCACGCCGGGCCGAGCGGCTGGCGGTGGAACTGGCGACGATGGAAAGTGTGAACCCGGCGGCGGTGAAATACCTCAACCGCCTGAGCGACTGGTTCTTCTGCGCGGGCCGGATGGCCAATAGCGACGGGAAAGACGATGTGCTCTGGGTGCCGGGCGCGAACCGCTGATCCAGGCGCATTTTCTGAGACAGAAAATGCCCCAGAATTTGGCGCAAATTCTGGCGGCGCTTACGTGTAGGTCGGGTGGAACCGGCCGGCGGGTGAGAGGGTGAAGATCTCGCAGCCGTCCGACGTGACCCCGATCGAATGCTCGAACTGCGCAGAGAGCGATTTGTCCCGGGTCACCGCTGTCCAGTCATCCGCGAGGATTTTCGTTTCGGGACGGCCCAGATTGACCATCGGCTCGATGGTGAAGAACATCCCCTCTTCCAGCGTCGGCCCGGTGCCCGCGCGCCCGTAATGCAGCACGTTGGGCGGCGCGTGGAACACCGTGCCCAGCCCGTGCCCGCAGAAGTCGCGCACCACCGACATGCGCTGGCGTTCGACGAAGCTTTGGATGGCAAAGCCGATATCGCCGAAGGTGTTTCCGGGCTTCACCGCCTCGATCCCGATCATCAGGCTGTCATGCGTGACCTGGATCAGCCGCTCGGCCTTGCGGTTCAGCTTGCCCGCGACGAACATCCGCGAGGTGTCGCCATACCAGCCATCGACGATCACGGTGACGTCGATGTTCAGGATATCGCCGTCCTTGAGAACCTTGTCGCCGGGGATGCCGTGGCAGACCACATGATTCACGCTGATGCAGCTGGCGTGCTGATAACCCTTGTAGCCGATGGTGGCCGAGGTCGCACCGGCGTCATTCACCATGCCCTCGATCAGCTTGTCGAGCGCGCCGGTGGTCTGTCCGACAAAGACATGATCGGCCACCCGGTCGAGGATCTCTGCCGCCAGCCGCCCGGCCTTGTGCATTCCGGCAAACCCATCCGCCTCATGAATGCGAATGCCGTCTCGTGTCATGCGTCCCTGGTGTTCGTTCACGCCTAAGCCCCGTTTAACTTCCCACTGCCCCTATCTAGGCGCAAATACATGGAAAAACCAGAGGGCAGACGACATTGCGAACGGTGTCCGGTCGAGGAAAGGCCGGGGATCGTATTATATTCGAAAAAATGAATATTGCGGTGGATGCAATTGTCTGACATTCAATTGTCGGACAATTGAAAGAAGATGGAATCACCGTCATGACCAGCAAGATCGACACCATTCTCGACGCCGCCCGCCAGCATTGCGAGGAGGTGATCAAACCCAATGTGGATGCCTGGAACGCAGCCGGGGTCTGGCCGCGCGAGGCGTCGGACAAAGCGGCCGCACTTGGCCTGACCGGACTTTATGCGCCTGAAGAATTTGGCGGGCAGGGGCTGCCGCTGGGCGAGGGTATCCGGGTCTATGAAGAGCTGGGGCGCGGTGATGGGGCCTATGCTTTCGCGCTGTCGATGCACAATATCTGTACCTATGCCGCCTGTGGTTTCGGTACCGAGCCGTTCAAGACGTCCTGGGCGCGGGAGCTGACCTCGGGCCGCAAGCTGGCCAATTTCGCCCTGACCGAGCCGCAATCGGGCTCGGATGCGACCAACATGTATTCACGCGCGGTGATCAACGGCGATGGCACCTGGACGGTCAACGGCGCGAAGGCCTGGGTCAGCCTGGCAGGCGAGGCCGATATCTATTTCACCGTGGTCAAGACCACCGATCAGCCGGGCCACAAGGATATGGCGATGATTGCCATTCCGGCGGATGCCGAGGGGCTGAGCTTCGGGCCGCGCTATGACACGCCGTCTTACCGGTTCCTGCCCTTGTCCGAGATGTACATGAGAGATGTTGTGGTGAGCGAGGACAACATCATCCTGCCCGTGGGCCAGGGCCTGCAAGGCTCGCTCATGGCGATCGATATTGCACGTGTCTCAATCGCGTCGGGGTGTTGCGGTCTGATGCAGGCGGCACTCGATACGGCACTTGCCTATTCGGCCAACCGCAAAATGTTCGGCGGCAAGAACCTCGATCTGGACGGTATTCAATGGATGCTGGGCGATGTGGCGACCGAGCTGGAAGCCTCGCGTTTGCTGTACCGGGCGGCGGCGAATGCGCTGGGCACGGAGGAGGGCCCGCTGATGGCGGCGCATGCCAAGCGGTTCGTGCCCGATGCGGCGGTGAAGGCGGCCAATATCTGTACGCAGGTGTTGGGCGGGATGGGGCTGCTTGCCCCCTACGGGATGGACCGGCTGTCGCGGCTGAGCCAGATGCTGCGGATTGTCGATGGAACGACCGAGATCAGCCGCGTGGTGATCGGGCGGCATTTGCAGAAACGGGCCAAAACGCTTGATCCGCTGCCCATCCCCAAGGGTTTTGGCGAAAGCTGAGCGTCAGCCCAGGACGGTGAGCCGCTGGCCCAGTGTCACCGCTTGGGGAGAGAGCTGCGTGCCGTAGGCGATCACCTCGACGCCTGCGGCGCGGGCGGCCTCATAGGCGGTGAGGTAGGCCGGATCGATATCCCCTGCCACGCTGACCTGCGCGCAATCGGTGCGCTGGACCAGATAGAAGAGCACGGCCCGGTGGCCCGCGCGGGCCATTTCCGCCAGATCCGCGAGGTGTTTGGCCCCGCGCGCGGTGACGCTGTCGGGAAACTCGGCCAGACCGGGCTGGCGCGAGAGGGTGACGGATTTCACCTCGACATAGGCGTCGGGCAGGCCGGACTGCTGCAACAGGAAGTCGATCCGGCTGTTCTGCCCGTATTTCTGCTCGGGCCGGACGGTGCCATACGCCGCCAGTTCGGCAATGCCACGCGCAAGGATGGCGTCTTTCAGCGCGCGGTTGGGCAGTGACGTATCCACCCCGGTGAAATGCCCGTTCTCATGGTCCACCAGGCGCCAGCCGAATTTGAGCTTCTTCTTCGGGTCGTCATTGGGTTCGACCCAGATGCGGGTGCCGGGCTCGGCAAGGCCCATCATCGAGCCTGGATTGGCACAATGGGCGGTGACCTCGCGGCCGTCCTCCTCAAGCCGGATATCGGCCAGGAACCGCTTGTAGCGGCGGATCAGACGGGCGGGCGCAAGAGGGGTTTGAAAGCGCATGGCGACAGGCCTATACCGAGGGCCAGACGCATTCAAGGAGGGGGCCATGGCCAACCCAACCGCCGCCATGCTGGTGATCGGCGACGAGATCCTCTCGGGCCGCACCCGCGACGCCAATATGCATTACCTTGCCTGTGAGCTTGCCAAGCATGGTATCGACCTGAGGGAGGTGCGCGTGGTCTCGGACGACCCGGACGCCATCACCGGGGCGGTGCGGGCGCTGAGCGCTGCCTATGATCACCTGTTCACCTCGGGCGGGATCGGGCCGACCCATGACGACATCACCGCCGAGAACGTGGCGCGCGCGTTCGACCGCCCGATCGATGTGCGCGAGGATGCCCGCGCGGTGCTGGCGGCGCATTACGAGCGGGCGGGGCAGGAGCTGAATGCGGCGCGGCTGCGCATGGCGCGTATTCCCGAGGGCGCAAGCCTGATCGACAACCCGATCAGCGCCGCGCCGGGTTTCACCTTGGAAAACGTGCATGTCATGGCGGGGGTGCCGACGATTTTCGAGGCGATGGTGGCCAGCGTTTTGCCGACGCTTACCGGGGGCGCGCCGCTGGTTTCGGTGTCGCGGCGTATCTTCCGGGGAGAGGGCGACATTGCCGGGCCGCTGGGCGAGCTGGCCGAACGGTATGCGGATTTGTCCATCGGCTCCTACCCGTTTCAGCAGGACGGCGTGTTCGGTGCGCAGATCGTGATCCGGGGCCATGACGGCGCCCAGGTCGAGGCGGCACTGATCGAACTCGACGCGGCCTTTGCCGGATGATGCCGGGCGTGCAGCAGCTCTATGACGTCTGCGAGGCGACATGGCCGCCGGCGCGCCGCTTCGAGGAGGGGGTGTTCACCTTTCGCGACGGGGCGGGGGGCGGCAAACGGGTTTCGGCGGCCACGGCGCGGCAGCCGGTGACGGCTGACAAGCTGCCACGTGCCGAGGAGGTCATGCGCGGCATGGATCAGCCGCCGCTGTTCATGATCCGCGACGGCGAAGAGGCGCTTGATGCGCTGCTTGCAGAGGCGGGCTATGACGTGATCGACCCGGTCAATCTCTATGCCTGCCCGATGGAGACGCTGACGGCACACCCTCTTCCGCAGGTGACCACGTTTACCATCTGGGAGCCGCTGGCGATCATGCGCGACATTTGGGCCGCCGGCGGGATCGGGCCTGCGCGCGTGGAGGTGATGCGCCGCGCGCAAGGCCCCAAGACCGGTCTGTTCGGGCGGCTCAATGCGCGCCCGGCGGGCACCGGGTATGTCGGCCTGCACCGGGGGGTGGCCATGGTGCACGCGCTGGAAATCCTGCCGGACCATCGCGGACAGGGGCTGGGCGGGCATATGATGCGCCAGGCGGCCCACTGGGCAGCGGACCAGGGCGGCACGCATATGTCGGTCATCTGCACGCAGGCCAACACGGGCGCGAATGCGCTCTACACTTCCCTCGGGATGCGCCTTGTGGGAACATATCACTACCGAATAAAGGAAGATGCGCCGAGATGAGTACTGACCCCCCCACCGCCCTTGACCTGCCTCAGGTCGATCCTCTGCCGGAGGCGACGCAGAAATATTTCGATATCTGCGACGAGAAGCTGGGCTTCGTGCCCAATGTGCTGCGGGCCTATGCGTTCGATATCGACAAGCTGAACAGCTTTACGGCGATGTATAACGACCTGATGCTGGCCGAGAGCGGTCTGAGCAAGCTGGAACGCGAGATGATCGCGGTTGTGGTCAGCTCGATCAACCGTTGCTGGTATTGCCAGGTGGCCCATGGCGCGGCGGTGCGGCAATTGTCGGGCAAGCCCGAACTGGGCGAGGCGATGGTGATGAACTGGCGCGCCGCCGGTCTGGATGCGCGGCAGACCGCGATGCTTGGCTTTGCGGAAAAGGTCACCAAGGAAAGCCATGCCATCGGCGAGGCGGACCGCGATCATCTGCGCGCCGTGGGATTTTCGGAGCGCGATATCTGGGACATCGTCAGCGTAGCGGGCTTTTTCAACATGTCCAACCGCGTGGCCAGTGCCACCGGGATGCAGCCGAACCCGGACTATCACAGTCAGGCGCGCTGAACGATGCGGGGCTGGCTCGGCGCTCTGGCTTTATGTGCCTGCCCTGTCGCGGGGCAGGGGCTGGAGCTGTCGCTGCCGACGAATGCCACGCTAAGCCGGGAGGTGAGCGAGCCCGCCGGAAGCTATCTGATGCCGGTCGGGCCGTATGCCGACGGCACGCTGCCGGTGCTGGAGGTCGAGGGACGGATCGTGCTGCAGGCCTGGCGGCTGGCCGCGCAATCCATCACCACGCTGCAAATCCTCGCGCCGCTGCGCGATCAGCTTACCGCGGCGGGGTATCAGGTGCTGCTCGATTGCGAGGGGCAGGAATGCGGCGGGTTCGATTTTCGCTTCGGCACCCGGGTGCTGCCCGCGCCGGATATGTTTGTCGACCTGTTCGACTATCGCTTCGTGGCGCTGCGCAAGGGCGAGGAGGCCGCCGCCGAGAGCTACGCCAGCCTGCTGATCAGCCGCTCCGGCACGACCGCCTATATCCAGGTGATCCATGTCGCCCCGCAGGGGGGCCGCGGTGTCAGCGTGGCAGCCGACGCGCGGGTACAGTTGCCGCGCGCGGAGGCAGATCAGCCTTTGGCCCAGGCGCTGCGTGACCAGGGGCATGTGATTTTGGGTGACCTGAATTTTCAGTCGGGTTCGTCCGATCTGGGCGAGGGGCCTTTTGCGTCGCTGACCGCACTGGCGGCGTTTCTGAAATCCGACCCGGGGCTCAGAGTGGCGCTGGTGGGCCATACCGACACGGTGGGCGGGCTGACCCCGAATATCGCGTTGTCGAAACGGCGGGCGGCCTCGGTTCTGGAACGGCTGGTCAGCGTGCATGGCGTGCCGCGCGCGCAGCTCGATGCGGAAGGGATGGGGTACCTGTCGCCGATTGCGCCAAATCTCGACCGGGCCGGGCGCGAGGCGAACCGGCGCGTCGAGGCCGTTCTGCTGAACAGCGAATGAGCGGCATGGCTGCCGGGACGCTTCACACCCCCCTCGGCCCGCTGACGGTGACAAGCGAGGACGGATGTATCACGGGGGTGCGCTGGGGCGATCATGCCGCGGGGGCGGGCGCGCCCGAGATCGATGCAGCACTGGCCCAGCTCAAGGCATATTTTGCCGGAGAGCTCACGCATTTCGATTTGCCCTGGCGGGTCACGGCTTCGGATTTTCAGCGCGAGGTCTGCGCGGCTATGCTGGCGATCCCGTTCGGCGAAACGCGCACCTATGGCGAACTGGCGCGGCAGCTGAGCGTGCCGGCACAGGCGATTGGCGGGGCCTGTGGCGGCAATCCCATTCCGGTCATCATCCCCTGTCACCGGGTGCTTGGCGCGAACGGGCTGGGCGGCTATTCCGGCGCGGGTGGGGTGGAGACGAAGGTCTGGCTGCTCCGGCACGAAAAGGCGGCGGGACTTCTGATCTGAGCGGGAAGAGAAAATTCGTACGAATTTTCTTTCTGCCTCAGAAGTCCTGGCGTTCCGGGATGATCTGTTGCGCGATGCCTGCCCCGAGCAGGTAGACCGTCGTGATGATCAGCCCCCAATGCGCCCAGCTTTCGGGGTGAAAGTCGACCCAGGCGGCCCAGAAGGCGAAGAACATCCAGCCCAGCATCATCGGAAACGAGACGACGCGCCAGCGCTTCGTGCGCACCGGATGGATGAATTTCAGCGGCAGGAACATCGCCACCGCCAGCACCGCGACAAGCGTGAAACTGATCCAGAAATTCGGCTCGATGGCGAACAGCACCAGCACCACCATGTTCCAGCAGCCAGGGAAGCCGGAAAAGGATTTGTCCAGCGTTTTCATGCGGGTATCGACCAGATACAGCGCGCTGGCGAAGGTGATCACGATGATGGCGAACCACCCCGTCCAGCCCGGCAGCAGCCCGGATTTGAACAGCGCAAAGGCCGGGATGAAGATATAGGTCAGATAGTCGATGATCATATCGAGGATATTGCCATCGATGCGGGGGGCGTATTTCTGGACGTGGTAGCGGCGCGCAAGGGGGCCGTCGATCCCGTCGACCACGAAGGCCACCACAAGCCACAGGAACATCAGGCTCCAGTTCTCATCCACCGCGGCCAGCATCGCCAGCATGGCAAACACAGCACCTGTGGCGGTGAACAGATGGACGGATAACGCTTTGAGTGACTGGCTCATGACAGGGCTTTTGCCGGAAACGGAAGCCATGTGCAATCACGCTTTGGGGTGGGCACGTTGATAGACCTCCCAGAGCCGCGCGGTATCGACCGCAGTGTAGGCTTGCGTGGTGGACAGAGACGCATGGCCGAGAAGCTCCTGAATGGCGCGAAGATCGCCGCCGGCGTTCAGAAGATGCGTGGCGAAGCTGTGGCGCATGGCGTGGGGCGTGGCCGAAGCGGGCAGGCCAAGCTGCAGGCGCGTGCGCTCGACCACTTTCTGCACCGCGCGGGGGCTGAGCGGCCCGCCGCGCACGCCGCGAAACACGGGATCGTCGGGCGCGGGCTCATAGGGGCAGAGCCGCAGATAGGCCGCCACCGCGTCCTGCGCGGCAGGGATCACCGGCACCACGCGCTCCTTGCCGCCCTTGCCGATGATCCGCAGCGCCTCGCCCAGGGGCATGTCGCGTCCGGTCAGCCCGAGGGCTTCGGAGATGCGCAGCCCGCAGCCATAGAGCAATGTCACCACCGCCTGATCGCGGGCCGCCACCCAGGGGGTCGCGGATTGCATCTCGACCGTGGCGATCATCTCGCGCGCGGCGTCCTCGGCCAGGGGCCTGGGCAATTTGCGCTGGAATTTGGGAGAGCGGGTGGAGAGCACGGCGGTGGGCTCGAACCCCTCGCGTTCGGACAGCCAGCGGTAGAAGCTCTTGACCGCCGAAAGCTTGCGCGCGAGCGAGCGCGGGCCGACATCCTGGCCGCGCGTATGGGCCATCCAGGCGCGCATGTCACTGACGCCGATCCGGGCCAGCGGGCCAAGCCCCTGTGCCTCGCCCTTGTGCCGGGTCATGAAGGCGAGGAACCCCGCCACATCGCGGCCATAGGCGTCGATCGTGTTTTCCGATGCGCCCTTGAGTGCCTTCTGCCTGTCGAGCCAGCCCTGCAGGGCATCGCGGGCGGCAGGCGAGATCATGACAGCCAGCGGCGCATCGCCCGTTCAAACACGCCCGCGAAAAAGGCCAGCAGGTCGGTGCCCTGCTGCGGGGTGAACTGGTGCGGATCCTCGGCCCCCATGACCAGCATGCCGGGCAGGCGGCCCTCGCCGAAATCGAGCATCAGGCAGGCCTCGGAGCGGATATATTCCGCCGCACGGCCATAGATGCGCATGTCGCCCTCGTGGATCTGGCGCAGGGTGACCTGCCGGGCCGAGTTGCCGCGCCCGTCGCTGAGGTAGGATTGGATGAAGCCGGGCTCGGCCAGCGACAGCACGTCGCCCAGCCGCTTCACCGCCGGGTCGCCGCCATCCTGTACGGTTTCCAGCACCAGCTTGATCGTGTCCACCCGCAGGATCGCGGCCACATCCGTGCCGAGATCCTTCAGGAAGCTTTCGAATTCCACCGGGTCGAGCATCCGCAGAATGGCGCGGTGCACCTGGTTTGTGCCGGCAAGGTTTTCATAGGCGGCCGCAATGACCGAGCGGTGCGTGTCCTCAAGCCGGTCCAGGCGGCTTTCGAGCCGGTCCATGGCGATGCCACGCAAATCGATGATATTGCCGCCCATCGCGCGTTCGTTCGCGGCGATCAGGGCGCGCATAAGGTCTTGATCTTCAAGGATAACATCCGGTTGCGCGATGATACGCTCACGCAGGCTGTCTTCCATCCGGGGCTTGCTGCTCATGGTTTTCTCGGTCTTTTGCCGTATTTGGCCGCCTTTATCGCGCGTTGTCATGGATTTTCAAAGGGCTTTCTGGGCAATGGGTGGCGGAGGTTGACTAAAATGCCGCAAGCCTCAATGCGCCCGGCGCGGATGGGCCATCTGTCCCGGGCGAAGTGTCCGCAAGGTGCGCCGTTCTAGTATCTTTTGCGGAAAAGCCCCCGCAGTTCGTAGAACCGCGCGGCTTCTTCGAGGAAATCCGCCAGTTGCTGCGCGTCATGGTCCCGCCGGATCCGGCTGGCTGCGTCAAGCAGGCTGTCTTTGGACTCGGCCCGCCCGGGGCGCAGAAGTTCATAGATCGTCATGACCTCATCCTGGGGCAGGCGCGTCATTTCGGCGGCGCGTTCGAAGTTTTCTGCCAGGGCTGCGCGGCCCACCGAGCGCGAGATCTGTGCCTGCTGTAACAGGGCCTGCGGCGTGATCCGCAGGTCTTCGATGTCGACATCGCCGCCGATCACGGCATCCAGCGTGAGCGAGGAGAGCGGTTTGCCTCGGCTGCCGGCCACCTGTTCCGGGCGGGTTTCGGCAACGGGATAATCGCGGGCTGTCAGGGGTTTGTCGGACATCGTCATGTTTCCAGAAAGGTGATTTGCAGGTTTTCGGGGGCGGCGCCATCTTCGGTCATGGAGGTTTCGATCGCATAGGTCAGGGCAACGCGGGGGTGAAAGCGGGCGCCCAGAGCCTCGCCGCGCGTCGGCACGACGACGGGTTCGGGCAACACACCCTGCGCATAGGATGTGGCGTTGAAGCCCATCGCTTCGTAATGGTCGAGCGTGGTGATCGGGGCGTTCGAGAACAGTTCGAGATTGTTATGCGGCAGCCGGTCTTTCTGGTGAATGACGGCGGTGCCTTTCGACTGGATGCCGATGCCCAGGCCCGAGCCGGAGAGCCGCGCGGCGCTGAGACCCAGAAAGGACGTGTCCGCCGTGTGCCAGAACCGGACGATCCGCATGGTGCCGCCGCCACGTTCGATCCCGGCCTTGAGGGCGCGCAAGACGGCACTGAGCGGATGACCGGCCAGGGTGCGAAAGATTTTCGAGCCAAAGCCGGGGCTGACGCCGACCACGATTTCCTGCGGATCGGTGCCCGGCGTGGCGGGCCCCATCGTCTGATAGCGGATCGCCTTTGCCTCGCCCATTTCGCTGGTGGCCTCGGCGCGCAGCACTTCCTCGCGGTCCAGCACTTCGCGGATAGCGGCAAGCTCGGCCCGGCGTTCCTCGGACAGTCGGTGACCGGTGCCCGGGCCGGTGTATTCGTTGGGGTCGTTGATGGCGCTGATCACGCGGCCATCGCGCACCACGGCGGAGGTTTGCAGATAATCGCCCGAGACGCGCAGCTTGACCAGAAAGAGCAGGTTTTCCGCTTCGTCCCGGAACCCGCCGCGATGGAGCGACCGGATGACATCCAGCACGGTGATGCCCTGGCTGTGGATCTTGTCGCTGATCAGGGCCACGTCGCGTGGGGTGAAGCTTTGGGTGTCGTTCGAGCCGGAGGCCACGGCGACAGAGCGTTTCATGACCTCGGTTGCCTCGGCCAGTCCGAGATCCTTCAGCACATGCGAAAGCGCGTCGATCGCCCGGCGGCGCAGGTCCAGCGCGCGGGCGTCCTCTACCGCGGTCAGGCCGCCATCGGCTTCGAAATCCCGTTGCAGGACCAGAAATTCCTCCAGTTCCTCGCCGTTGAACGAGGACGGGTTGAAGGAATTGTCGTATTTCAGGATCGACCCGAAGCCCGAGCAGATCAGGTCGGACCCGCCGATCAGGTAGGGCAGGACCTTGGCGGCGACGCGCATGTCGGATTCGGAATGGCGCGCATCGTTGCCCGAGGCGCATTCCAGATCGAGCCAGACCGCGACAAGGTTTTCCGCCAGCAATTCGCGCACACCGCCGGGCATCGAGCTGGCCAGGGGCGCGCCGTCAATGCCGCCGTTCTGGGTGCCTTGCGAGCCCATGCCGCGTTGCAGGCAGAGGCAGCGCGCTTCGAGATAGAGCAGCGATTTTGCCTCGTGAAAGCCCATCAGCAATTCGGCGGCGGCACCCGAGGTGCAGCGCATCTTGATCCCGCGCGAGGCATAGGCGGCCGCGAGCCAGGCCTTGGACCAGGGCGTGTCGTCGCCGTCGATAAAGGCGCTTTCGGTGCCGTAGACCGAGACCGTTTCGGCGTAGGAGGTGAAGCCGGCCATGCCGATTTCGAGCTCTTCGGCCTCTTCGGAGGAACATTGAAAGAGCGTGCCGGCCCGCCCCACGGCGGAGCCGACGCAACAGGCCAGCGCGTTGGACCAGGAATTGCGGGCGACGCGCATGGTGGTTTCGATCTCGTCAAAGCCCAGGGCCACGGCGATGGCGGCATCGGCGGCCAGTTGCAGCGGATCGTCCTTGGCGTTGGTCACATGGGCCTGATTGCCCGGGCTTTGCCGGGCGCGCATCTTGGAATAGGCAAAGGACAGCTCCATCGCGTTGAGCTGGGCCACCGTTTCGGCCAGCTTGGCGGGGGTCAGCCCACGGGCGAGGCGGGTAAGTTCGGTGCGCGGCACGTTCATGTCCACCAGCATCCGGGCGAGCTGTTCCGAGGGGATGGCCATCGCCTCTTCGGCGATGTCGGGGTCGATGTGATAGGTGGCGATGAAAGCGTCGATCAGGTCGAAATCCCTGGCGGCGACGCCGTCCATCGACGTGACCTTGCCGCCTTTGATGCCCAGCCCCGGCTTCGGATCGGCGGCACCGCGGAAGGCCGAAAACCCGTTTTCCGGGTCTTCCACCGCGAACTTGTCCAATCTCAGCGCCCGCGCATCCCAATCGTCGAAACGCTTCCACCGGTTTGCATCGTAACTCTGGCTCATGCGTTTCAGCTCCCGTCAGGCTAATGTTGTCTGGTGGATTGCGGGTAAAGCAGCTCGGCGCCGCTGGTTTGGACGGCCTGCCGGATCAGCGGGTCCGGGGGCCTTTCGGTCACGAGGCACAGGTTTTGCTTGAGCGTGGTGATCTGTTGCAGTGAGCGGGTGCCGAATTTGGAGTTATCCGCCAGTACCAGCGTTTCGTCGGCGCTGTCGATCATCGCCGCATAGACCTGGGCCGCGTTCAGCAGGGCCTCGCTTACTCCGCGGCTGTCCACGCCCGAGGCCCCGACCACGGTCACGGGGGTGCGGAACTTCGCGATGAATTTGAGTGTTTCGCCGCCAAAGACCATGCCTTCGGCGGGCTCCACGATACCGGGGAGTGTCATCACCTCGATCAGCGGATTGGTGGACAGCTCGGTCGCGATCGAGAAAGACGGGGTCAGAACGGTGATCTTGCGGTCGATCTGGCGCAGGGCGCGGGCGAAATGCAGAAGCGTCGCGCCGCCGCCGACGAACAGGCTGTTGGCGTCGCCGATACGCTCTACCGCCAGTTTCGCGATGGCCTCGCGCGCCGCGATATGCAGCTTGAGGCGTTCGGCAAGCGCAGGCTCGAATGTTTTCGTCAGGACGGCACCGCCATAGGTGCGTTTGATGCGGCCGGTCTCGTCCAGTTCGGACAGATCCCGCCGCACGGTTTCGGTTGAGACGCCCAACTCGTCTGCCAGTTCATTCACGCGAATCGACGGATTGACGTCGAGCACACTCAATATCCGGTCATGGCGTTGAGTTTTCTTAGACATTTTCGTTTTCGAGTTGCCTCTTTTTTGGGAAGTATACCCATTTTAGCGGAAGTTCCGACAAAAAATTGCCCGAAGTCCCACAAAAAATGTTGTAAGGCAAAAATTATGGAGTAGCATTTAAACAGCTTCAAAGGGGAATCACGTGTTCAACTACGGTTACTTTTCCTTCGACTCGAAAGAGTCGCTGATGCAGAAGGCGGCGGAATACTGGAACCCCGGCAAGGTCAGTTTCTGGACCGAGGCCGGTACGCCGATGGTGATTGACCGGCGCGAGGGGTATTTCCTCTATGACATGTCCGGCAAGCGGCTGATCGATCTGCATCTGAACGGCGGCACCTACAATTTCGGCCACCGTCATCCCGAGCTTGTCGACGTGCTGAAATCCGGCCTCGATTATTTTGACATGGGCAATCACTGGTTCCCGTCCGTGGCCCGCGCGGCCTTTGCCGAGCAGCTGGTCAAAACCGCGCCGCACACGAAATACGCCATTTTCGGCGCTGGCGGAGCGGAGGCGGTGGAGATTGCGCTGAAGACCGCGCGTTATGCCACCAAGCGCAAGAAGATCGTGTCGATCATCAAGGGTTATCACGGCCATTCGGGCCTGTCGGTCGCCACCGGGGACGAGCGGTTTTCCAAGATCTTCCTGGCCGACAAGCCGGATGAGTTCGTGCAGGTGCCGTTCAATGACGCAGATGCGCTGGAGCAGGTGCTGAAGGGCGGCGACGTTGCGGCCTTTATCATCGAGACGATCCCGGCCACCTATGGTTTTCCCATGCCGGAGGAGGGGTATCTGAAGACCTGTCAGGATCTGTGCCACAAATACGGGGCCAAGTTCATCTCGGACGAGGTGCAGACCGGGCTGATGCGCACCGGGGTGATGTGGGGCTGGCAGGGCTATGGGCTGCAGCCGGATATCTTTGTGTGCGGCAAGGGGCTGGGCGGCGGTATCTATCCGATCAGCGCCTGCCTGGTGACGGAAGAATGCGGTCAATGGCTGGTCGAGGACGGGGCGGCGCATATCTCGACCTCGGGCGGGGCCGAGCTGGGCTGTCTGGTGGGCCATCACGTGATGGAGATGCTGCAACGGCCCGAGGTGATTTCGAACGTGCATTTCGTGGCCGAGTATTTCGCCCGGAGCATGCAGGAGATGATGGCCCGGCATTCCGACATTTTCGTCGGCGTGCGCCAGCGGGGCGTGGTGCTGGGGCTGGAGTTCGACCATCCCGAAGGGGCCGTGGCGGTATCGCGGGCGCTGTATGAAAACGGCGTCTGGGCGATCTTCTCGTCGCTCGACAAGCGGGTGCTGCAATTCAAGCCGGGCGTGGTTCTGGATGTGGATACCTGCCAGGAGATCATGGACCGGTTTGACGCCGCCATGCCGCGCGCCCGTCAACTTCTCAAATCGGGGCGGCGGGCAGCATGAGCGAACATATGACATTTGACGCGCCGCGCCTTGCGGTGCCCGACCGGGCCCTGTCGAGCGCCCGGATGAAGGTGGGCCGTGCCGCCTGGGCCGCGCGGTATTACAAGAGTTTCAGCCGCGAGGCGGTGCTGGCCATTGCCGAGGCGGTGGCGAAGGCCGGGTATGACCGGGCGGGCGAGTTCGCCGATCTGGCGGTGAGTGAAACCGGCTATGGCGTGGTTGAGCACAAGGCGCTGAAAAACCGGCTCTGCACCCATGAGCTGCTGGATTACTACCGCGATATGGACCTGGTGACGCCGCGCATCGACGCGGCGCGCAAGATCATCGAGCTGCCCAAGCCCGCCGGTGTGGTGTTCGCGCTGGCCCCGGCGACCAACCCGGTGGCGACCGTATATTACAAGGCCATGCTGGCGGTGCTGAGCCGCAATGCCATCGTGATCAGCCCGCATCCGGCGGCCAAGAAGGTGTCGGCGCAGGCGGCGCAACATCTGGCGGCGGCGGCCGAGGCGGCGGGCGCGCCCTCGGGGCTGATCCAATGCGTTGAGGAACCGTCGATCCCGCTGGTGCAGGACATCATGTCGTCGGACCGGATCAATGTGATCATCGCAACCGGCGGCACCGCGATGGTGCGGGCGGCCTATTCCTCGGGCAACCCGGCATTGGGTGTCGGGCCCGGCAACGCGGTGGCCTATGTCGATCCGTCGGCCCGGGTGGATGCGGCGGCCAAATGCCTGGTGGAGAGCAAGAGCTTTGACAATTCGGTGCTGTGCACCAATGAAAGCGTCGTCGTCACGCTGGAGTCGAACCGGGGCAACATGGAGCGCGCGCTGCGCTCGGCCGGGGCGCATGTGTGCAACGAGGCCGATACCGACCGGCTGCGCGAATACCTGTTTGGCGGCGATGGCTTTACCCTGGAGGCGATCGGCAAGAGCGCGCAGTGGATCGCCGAGCGGGCGGGCATTCGCGTCAGCCCCTCCACCAAGGTGCTTGTCCCCGTCGTTGCGACGCCGGGACAGGACGATTTGCTGTTCCGTGAAAAACTCTGTCCGGTGCTGACCCTGACGGCGGCGGTGGATTTCGAACAGGCGGTGACCTTCGCCAAGCACACGACCCGCCGGGGCGCGGGCCATTCCGCAGCGTTTCATGGCGAGGACAGTACGCGCCTGGTGGAGTTCTCGCAGGACATGCCGGTGTATCGTGTGGTGGTCAATGCGCCCTGTTCGCAAGGCGCGGCGGGGTTCGAGACCCATCTGCCGCCGACCTTCACTATCGGCACCGGCTTTGCGGGCCGGTCGTCGATTGGCGAAAATGTGGGGCCGCAGCACCTCGTGCACTGGACGCGCATTGCCTATGCCAAGGAGGCGCCCGCCGATCTTGCCGGGGTCGACCTGAGTCGGGTGTCGTCGGACCGTCCCTCTACGCCCACGCAGGTCCAGGCGCCGCCGCCGCAAACAGGCGGCACCGGCGATGTCACCCGCGATGAATTGCGGCGTCTGATCCTGGAAGAGCTGCGCAGCCTGAAAGGAGAAGTCTGATGACGGATCTTCGGGCGTCGATCTTTATCGACCAGCTTCAGCCGCAGACCCTGGCCTATATCGCGACCTGGATGCGGGGAACGTTGCCGCGCCTGCGCATGGCCGCGCAGATCGTCGAGATCGCACCGGGCCTCGATGTGGAGGCGCTGACCGATATCGTGCTCAAGAGCGCCGATGTGCGCGCCGGTCTTCTGGTGGTGGAGCGCCAGTTCGGAACGCTTCAGTTTCATTCCCATTCGACGGCGGAGGTGCATTCCGGTGCTCAGGCCATTCTCGAAGCCCTGGGCAAGACAATGGACGATGTCGCGCCGCCAAAGATCCTTGCCTCCAAGCTTGTGACCAATGTGGATGACCAGCACGCGTTCCTGATGAACCGAAACAAGCTCGGTTCGATGGTTCTGGGCGGCGACAGCATCTATCTGCTGGAATGCCAGTCCGCCGCCTATGCCATTCTGGCCTGCAACGAGGCGGAAAAAGAGGCGGATGTGAAACTGATCGACATGCGCATGATCGGCGCCAACGGACGGCTTTATCTGGCCGGGACCGAGGCCGATGTGCGCAATGCCAGAAACGCGGCTGAAAGCGCGCTTCGTGATGCAGGGGCTGTGTAATGTCGGGCCTACGGGACGAAATACGCGCAATCCTGCGCGAGGAAATCGCTGCGCTCAGCCGGGAAAATCCAGCCGCGAATGTGCCAAGCTGCGAGCGGGTGCGCATCACGTCGGGCGCGGATCTGACGCGATTTGCCCAGGATCTGGTTGCCCGTGCGTCGGATCCCGGTTTTGCGGCGCGGGTGGCGCGCGGCGAGATCAGCTTCGAGTTGGAGGCCTACAGGCCGGTGGGCGGCCCGATCGTGACGGCCCCCGCGCGGCAGGCGCCGGACGTTCTGGACAAACCGCTCGTGACCGAGCGCGACATCGCCGCGCTGACCGGCGGTACGCGGACGCTCAGATTGGGCAAAACATCCCGGCTGACCCCTCTGGCGCGCGACGAAGCGCGGCGCAGGGGCATACGGATCGAAAGGAGTGAGACATGATTAAGGGTCGAGTCATCGGCAAGATCTGGTCCTCGCGCCGGGTGGATTCGGTGCCTGGCGGTGCGTTGCTCGAGGTGGAAACCGATGGCGGTGGGCATCTCGTGGCCTACGATCCGTTGGGCTGCAATACCGGCGAGGCGGTTCTGATCACCCAAGGGTCGGTCGCGGCTGCCTATTTTACAGGCAAGACCGCACCCATCGACGCACTGATCATCGGTTCCATCGATGAAGAAACACCAACGAAATCCCGAAAATAACTCATGAAGGATAAAACTCATGGCTAACCAAGCAATCGGAATGATCGAAACCAAGGGTTATGTGCCTGCCCTTTCCGCCGCGGACGCGATGGTGAAGGCGGCCAATGTCGAGATCGTCGCGCGCAACGAAGTTGGCGGCGGGCTGGTCTCGGTCATCGTCAAAGGCGATGTGGGCGCGGTCAAGGCCGCGACCGAAGCGGGGGCGGAAGCTGCCTCACAAATAGGCGAAGTGACGGCCGTGCACGTTATTCCGCGCCCGCATGCCGATTTGGGCAAGCATTTTTCGGCGGCTGCTGTAAAGTGATGCGGTCCGCAAGCAGGTGGGGGTTGCACCGGACATGACGGAACTGAGGGTCTATCTGCCGATCGAGGATCTGCAGCCGCAATTCGCGGCCTGGCTGTCCTCGCCCACCCGTGCGCGGGCCTATCCGCCGTTCCGGGGCCAGAATTCGCTGATCATCGAGGTGGCGCCGGCGCTCTCGATCCACCGGATCACCGATCTGGCGCTCAAGGTGGCGCCGGACATGGAGCCGGGCATCCTGTTTACAGAGCGCCAGTTTGGCCTGCTGGAGCTGCATGCCGACGACATGGCCGATCTGGATGCGGCGGGGCAGGCGATCCTGAAGGGGATCAAGGCGAAACCCAGCGACCAGCTTGCCCCGAAGATCCTGTTTCACGACATTATCGAGGACCTCTCGGATCAGCATGCGATCATTCTGAACCGGTCGCGCGACGGGTCGATCCTGGTGCCCGGTGTCGCGTTGCTCATCTATGAGATGACCCCCGCGCTCTTTGCCTGCGTCGCGGCGAACGAGGCGGAGAAAGCCGCCCCCAACGCGACGATCAACGATGTGCAGATGATGGGCGCGTCGGGGCGGATTTTCATGTCCGGGACGGTGAAGGACATGGAAATCGCGAGGGACAGGATCACCGAAACCTTGAGCAAAATCAAAGGCCGCTCTGCCTGAACAGGGCGCAATAACCAAGGGGGTCCATCCCCCGCGAAACCGACAGGAGAAAGAAAATGACTTCAAGACTGAACAGACGGCAATTTGTCGGCCGCACCGCAGCGCTCGCGGGTCTGGCTGCCGCAGGACCGCTGAGCCCCGCCTTTGCGATGCGGGCGGACCGGATGAACATCCTGTGCTGGGAAGGCTATAACTCGGACGAGGTGCTTGGCCCCTTCCGGAGCGCCAATCCCGACGCGACCGTGCGCGCCGAAAGCGGCACGTCCGATCCCGACATGATCAACAAGCTGCGCGCGGGCGAGACCTCGGTTTGGGATCTGATCAACGTGAACCAGCCCTGGGCGCGCGATCAGCTGTATCCCGAGGGGCTGATCAAGCCGCTGAACAAAGAGCGGTTCATGCCCTATTTCGACAAGATGCTGCCGGAGTTCGCGAATTACCCGCTGTCCTTTGCGGATGATGGCGAGCTGATCGGGATGCCGCAGCGCTATGGGCCCTTCAGCTTTGTGGTGAACACCGACGTGATCAGCCGCGAGATGGCCGAGGATCAGGGCTGGAACCTGTTCCTTGATCCGGCGATGAAGGACCGGTTTGGCGTGCTGACCTATGACAACTGGAACGTCATTCACATGTGCCTGACCGCCGGGCTGAACCCGTTCGCGCCGGTTGAGGGCGACGACATTGGCAAGTTCACCGAAACCGCAAACGCGATCTTTGGCGGGGCGAAACTGCTGACGGACGATCTGGTGGCGATGAACACCGCGCTGATCAATGGCGAGATCGACGCCTATTTCACCGGCGGCACCTACACCGCGTCGCCCGCACGCTATGATGGGGCGACGAATGTGCGCGGCATCACGCCCAATTCCGGGCCGGTTGACGGCAAGGGCGGTGTTGTCTGGGTCGAGCTGACATCGGTCGTGAACAACCCCGATCCCAGCAGCCTGGCCGAGGATTTCCTGGAATTCGTGCAGGATCCGGAAATTTCCAAGGCGGTGGCCTTTACCGAAGGCACCTATAACCCGGTGACGCAGATGGGCACTGATGCCGTGATGAGCAAGTTCGACTCTGAAGAGCTTGATGCCATCCAGATGGACAGCCTGGCCGAGGAAATGGCCCGCTCGCTCGATTATCAGGTGGTCGCCTCCTACGACACGCTGATCGACATCTATACGCAAGCGCGTCGTTCGTAAGACCGATGGCCCCGGGCGGTAATGCGCCCGGGGCTGTCCCACAAAGACCTTCAAGCCATTGGGGATGGGAATGTCAGGACAGGCCCTTTTGCGCCTTCAGTCGATCGTCAAGAAATTCGGCGATTTCACCGCTCTGGACAATATTGATCTGGAGATCAACGAAGGCGAGTTTTTTACCATCGTGGGGCCGTCGGGCAGCGGCAAATCCACGCTGATCCGTCTGCTTGTGGGCATGGACGACGTCACGTCGGGCCAGATTCTTCTGAATGGCGACCGGATCGACCAGACCCCGGCCAACCTGCGGCCCACCTGCATGGTGTTTCAGTCGCTGGCCCTGTTTCCGCATATGTCGGTTGGGCAGAATATCGAATTTCCCCTGAAGCTGCGCAAGGAAGACCCCTCGGCGCGGCGGACCCGGGCGCTGGAGTTGCTGGACCTGCTGCGCCTGCCGAGGGACTATTATGACAAACGCATCTCGCAATGTTCCGGCGGGGAGCGGCAGCGCGTGGCGCTGGCCCGCGCGCTGGCGTTTGATCCTGAAATCCTGTTCTTCGACGAGCCGCTTTCCGCGCTCGATTACCGCCTGCGCAAGACGCTGGAGAAGGAGCTGAAGGACCTGCACGCCCGCACCGGCAAGACCTTTGTCTACATCACCCATTCGCTGGAAGAGGCGATGGTGATGTCGGACCGGATCGCCATCATGAAGGATGGCCGGTTCGAGCAGATCGCGGTGGCGGACGAAATCTATGGCCGTCCTGTCAGCCGCTTCGTGGCTGAATTCATGGGCGAGGTGAACCTGTTTGAACTCAGCGCGGATGGGTCTGGGGCGCTGTCGAGCGATATCCTGACGATCCGGGAGGGGACCCGGCTGGATGCGCTGGCGCAGGGGCAACATGGCCTGTTGATGGTCCGGCCTGAATATGTGCGCTTTGCCGCCCCCGGTGAAAACTATGACTTCACCCTGTCGGGCAAGCTGCATGGCGAATATGCGCTGGGATCGCGCATTCAGTACGAGCTTGAGACCCCCTCGGGGATGGTCACGGTTGAAAAGCTGCGCGAAGACCGGCTGAACGCGCATGAAGGCGATACGGTCGCCGTCGGTTTCAACGCGGATGTCACCCATTTCATCGGGGATGCGGCATGAACACGCTGGACCGCAAGCTCGGCTTTCTTTCCTCGCTGCCGCTGGCGGTGGTGCTGATCGCCTCGTTTCTGGCGCCGATGGCGGTGGTGGCGCTGTTCTCGATCATGCCGGCCAAGGTGTTTTCGCTGGCCAATATGCCGGATTTCTCGGCCTATTCGGTGTTTTTCAAGCAGGGCTATTACAAGTCGCTTCTGTGGTCGCTGGGGATGGCGCTGGCCTCCACCGCCATCTTGCTGCTGATCAGCTGGCCCCTGGCCTATGGCATGGCCAAGGTCTTTGGCCGGTTCACGCTGGTGCTGACCATCGCCGTGGTGATGAGCCTTTTTGTCTCTGAGAACATTCGCCTGTTCGGCTGGGTGCTGACCCTGATGAAGGGCGGGCTGATCGAGGGCCATTTCCGCGCCTGGACAGGCGTCGGATTTGACAGCCCGCTATATGGCGTCGGGATCATCATTTTCGGGCTGGTCTATGTGTATCTGCCCTTCATGCTGTTCCCGTTGGCGCAGGGCATCGCGATGGTGCCCGACGACACGCGGCAGGCGGCCTATGATCTGGGCGCAACGCGCTGGCAGGTGCTCTGGCAGATCGAGGTGCCGCTGGCCGCGCCGGGGATTGTCGTGGGATCGTTGCTGAGCTTCGTGCTGGCCGCCGGGGCGCTGGCGGAATCCAAGATCCTTGGCGGGCAGGCGGTGATCGCGATTGCCGATGACATCGAAACGGCCTTTACCTTCGGGCAGAACTGGCCGCTGGGGTCGGCCCTGTCGATGATCCTGATCGTCATTATCGGGGGGCTTGCGCTGTTTGGTGTGAGCAAGGTCGATCTTGACGCGATCATGGGGAGGAAGCGCTGATGCCCACCTCGCGTTCGACCCGTATCGCCCTTTATGTCTATGGCATCCTGGTCATCTTCTTTCTTTACCTGCCATTGGTATCGGTTGCTTTCGCCTCGGTGTCGCGCGCGCGGTACTTGAGTTTTCCGATCAAGCGGTATTCGACCAAATGGTATGGCGAGGCGCTGGAAAGCTCGACGGTGCGTGAGCTTCTGACCACGTCGCTGTCGGTGGCCGTGCTTGTCACCATCATCTCGGTCGTGATCGCGTTTTTCGGCGCGCTGGCCTTTGCGCGCTATCAGTGGCGGTATCGGACCACGTTCCAGAAACTGATCCTGTTGCCGATCTTCTTTCCGCAGACGGTGCTGGGGTTGGCGCTTCTGATGTGGTTCAACTCGCTTGGCATTATCCCTAGCTGGAAAACCGCCGTGGTGGCGCATCTGGTCTGGATCGCGCCGATTGCCACGCTGATCGTGGCCATCCGCGCCTATAGTTTCGATCCGGCCCTCGAAGAGGCCGCGCGTGACATGGGGGCGGGGACCTGGACCATCCTGCGCGAGATCACCCTGCCGTTGCTGGCGCCCGGGCTGGTGTCGGCGGGGCTTTTTGCCTTCCTGCTGAGTTGGGGCAATTTCCCGCTGTCGCTTTTTACCACCGGCGCCGACAGTACCCTGCCTGAATGGCTTTATGCCAAGATGGTGTCGGGCTACTCGCCGCTTGTGCCGACGCTGGGCGTGATGTCGGTCGTGGGATCCTTCCTGCTGATCCTCATTGCCCTGTCGGTGGCCTGGCTGATCCGGGCGAACCGGGAAAGCCGCGCGGCACAGAACTGAACACGAGACGGAACACAAGATCAAAACACGGAGGACTTCACCATGCTTACATCCCTCAAAGGCAAAAGCGTCATCGTCACCGGCGGCTCCAAAGGTATCGGCCGGGGCATCGCGACGGTGTTCGCGCGGCAAGGGGCAAAGGTGACCATCGCCGCCCGGAACGAAGCCGACCTGAAAGCCGCCGCCAGCGAGATCGACGGCGATGTGCGTTATGAAACCTGTGATGTGTCCGACTGGGCGTCGGTCAAGGCGATGGTGGACAGCACCGCCGAAGCGCAGGGGGGGCTGGATGTGATGTGCGCCAATGCCGGGGCGTTTCCGCAGACCAAGATGGTCGATATGGACCCCGCCGAATGGGATCAGGTGATGGCCACCAACCTGAAATCCTCGTTCCTGTGCGTGAAGGCGTCGATCCCGCATTTCGAGAAGGCGGGCAAGGGCCGCGTGGTGCTGACCTCGTCGATCACCGGGCCGGTGACGGGCTTTCCGGGGTGGTCCCACTATGGTGCGTCGAAGTCGGGCCAGCTTGGGTTCCTCAAGACCGCCGCGATGGAATTGTCGCGCTACAACACCACGATCAACGCCGTGATGCCCGGCAATATCTATACCGAGGGCCTGCAGGATCTTGGCCAGGAATATCTGGACACGATGGCGGCCTCGATTCCGCTCAAGCGTCTGGGCGATGTCGAGGATATCGGCAATGCGGCGCTGTTTTTCGCCTCGGACGAAGCCGCTTATATAACCGGTCAGCAGATCGTCGTGGATGGCGGGCAGATCATCCCGGAATCGCTTGAGGCGATCGAGGAAATCTGAAGACCAGCGCAGGAGAAGATCATGGCCGGAAGCGATATGCCGCTGGAGGAGTTGCTCGGGTATCTGGAGACACTGGCGAACCAGTCCCTGTCCCTTTGGGATCTGCCCGATGGGGCCCGGGCGCGCCTGATCAACGTGTCGGAAAATGCGACCTATCTGGTCGAGGCGCCGGGCGGACACAAATCCGTCCTGCGCGTGCACCGGGAAAACTATCATTCGCACCGCGCCATCGAATGCGAGCTGGACTGGCTTCAGGCGCTGGATGCCGAACAGGTCGTGACGACGCCCGGCTATTATATCGGCAAGAATGGCGATCCGATCCAGCAGGCGCATGTCGAGGGTCTGCCTGATCCGCGTTACATGGTCCTGTTCCATTTCGTCGAGGGCGAAGCGCCGGACGAAAGCGGCGATATGACCGATGGCTATGAAGAGCTGGGCGCGATTGCCGCGCGCTGTCACGAGCATGTGCTGCGCTGGCAGAAGCCCGACAATTTCGAACGGCTGACCTGGGATGTCGACGCGGTCTTTGGCGAGGCGCCCACATGGGGGGACTGGCGCGACGCGCCGGAGGTGGATGACAGCGTGCGCCCCACGCTGGAAAAGGTGGAGGCCACCATTCGCGCGCGGCTCGGGGCGTTTGGCAAGGCCAGCGACCGGTTCAACCTGATCCATGCGGATATGCGGCTGGCCAACCTTCTGATTGACAGCAATGGCACCCGCCTGATCGATTTCGACGATTGCGGTTGGGGCTGGTTTCTCTACGACTTCGCCGCGGCCATCAGTTTTATCGAGGACGATCCGCGCATACCCGACCTCAAGGCGGCCTGGGTGCGCGGCTACCGCACCGTGCGGGAAATGAGCGCCGAGGAAGAGGCCGAGATCGACACGTTCGTGATGTTGCGGCGCATGGCGCTTCTGGCCTGGATCGGCAGCCATATCGAAGCGCCTGAGCCACAGGAGCTGGCCCCCGGTTTCGCCGCCACCACGGCGCGGCTGGGGCAGGCCTGGATGGACAGGATCGGCGCATAGGAGAGCATCATGAGTGACTGGAAGAAAGCCTTTCGCAGCTTCTATTACGAGACCGCCGAGGATCCGGACGATATCGTGCTGGAGCCGAAACGCACGGCCCTTCTGGTTATCGATATCCAGAACACCTATCTGGAGCCTGACGAGGATCCGGCCGAGGCCGCGCGCTGGCAGCCCTTCTATGACCGGATGAACAACACGGTCATTCCGAACAATGCAAAGCTGCTCGACTGGGCCCGCGCCGAGGGGATCGAGGTCATCTTTGCCCGTATCGCCTGTCAGACCCAGGATGGCCGCGACCGGTCACTCAGCCAGAAAAAGCCGGGGTTCAACTATCTGCTTCTGCCCAAGGACCGCGAGGACAGCCAGCTCGTGCCGCAGCTCTCGCCGCAGGGCGATGAGATCGTGGTGACCAAAACCACTGACAGCGCGCTGACCGGCACCAATCTGCGCCTGATGCTGCATAATATCGGCATCACGGACGTGATCGTGTCGGGCATTTTTACCGACCAGTGTGTCAGCTCGACGGTGCGGTCGCTGGCCGATGAAAGCTTCGGCGTGGTGGTTGTGCATGATGCCTGCGCGGCGGCAACGATGGCGTTGCACGAAAAAGAGCTGGAGATCATCAACATGATCTATTGCCACGTTGTGGGCATGGACGATCTGCCGGACTTTCTTGCCAAGGGCTGACCCGGTCGAGGGACCGGCTGGACAACATGCGCACGGTCCGCGCCCGTGGCCGTCGGCCGCGTTGATGCCAAAACCCCGCGCATGTCCGGCGGTGGCGGATGGCTGTGGCCAGTGGCCGGGTGCACGCGCCCGCGACGCCCGGCCAATGCGGCCTTAAAGGATTTTCTGACCGGTCTTTTCCCAATCCGCGAGGAACGCCTCAAGGCCCTTGTCGGTCAGCACATGGCTTGCCATCTGCTTGATCACCTTGGGCGGGGCGGTCATCACATCCGCGCCGATCATGGCCGACTGGAACGCGTGGTTGACCGTGCGAATCGAGGCGGCGAGGATTTGCGTCTCGAACCCGTAATTGTCGTAGATCTGGCGGATATCCGAGATCAGCTCCATCCCGTCGAGGTTGATGTCATCGAGACGTCCGATAAAGGGCGAGATGAATGTGGCCCCCGCCTTGGCCGCCAGCAGCGCCTGGTTGGCCGAGAAGCAGAGCGTCACGTTGACCATGTTGCCCTCGTTCGTCAGCACGTTACACGCCTTCAGCCCGTCCCAGGTAAGCGGCACCTTGACGGCGATATTGTCGGCGATCTTGGCCAGTTTGCGGCCCTCGGCGATCATGGCGTCAGCGTCGGTGGCCACCACCTCGGCCGAGACCGGGCCATCGACCATATCCGCGATTTCCTTGGTCACCTCGAGGATATCGCGGCCCGATTTCATGATCAGCGACGGGTTCGTCGTGACCCCGTCCACCATGCCGAGGTCATTCAGCTCGGCGATTTCATCGACTTCGGCGGTATCAACAAAAAATTTCATGGGGCAGCATCCTGGCTCGGGTTGGCGTTTGTCCTCCAAGCGTTTACCCCATAGAGCAACCCTGAGAAACCCCCCGAGTGAGGAGCTTGCGCCCCCTTGTCCGCATTGCCGCCCTTTTTCGATCAAGGCGAGCTGGTGGCCGTGCTGACCACGCAGCCGCTGGATGGCACGCTGGATTACCGGGCGCCTGAAGGCGGCTGCCACATGGGCGCGTTTGTCGAGGTGCCGCTGGGACCGCGCAAGGTGCTGGGTGTGGTGTGGGGGCCGGGCGAAGGCGGCTTTGACCTCAAGAAGGCGCGCAGCATCATCCGGGTGCTGGACGTGGCCCCGATGCGCGAGGAAATGCAGAGCTTCCTGATCCGGGCGGCGCAATACACGCTGACCCCGTTGCCTGCGATGCTGCGGCTGGCCACCCGCGCGCCGGGGCTGAGCGACCCGCCATCGATGCGCAAGGTGTACCGGCTGGGGCAGCGGGAGCCGGACCGCGAGACCGCGGCGCGCCGGAAGGTGCTGGAGGTGCTGGAGGCCTATGGCGGGCTGGCCTTTACCCTGAAGGAGCTGAGCGAGGAGGCGGGCGTATCGTCGTCGGTGGTCAAGGGGCTGGTGGCGCAGGGCGTTGTGGCCGAAGAGGACAGCCCGCGCGACCTGCCGTTTGCGCGGCTTGACCCGGACCGGCCCGGCAAGGAACTGACCGAGGAGCAGGGCGCGGCGGTGGCGCGGCTGGCCGAGGCCATCGGCCAGGACAGCTATGGCACAACGTTGCTGCGGGGTGTGACCGGTTCAGGCAAAACGGAGGTCTATCTGGAGGCGGTGGCGGCCTGCCTGCGCCGGGGTCGGCAGGCGCTGGTGCTGCTGCCGGAGATCGCGCTGACGGCAGAGTTTCTGACCCGGTTGCAGGCCCGGTTCGGCGCGCGCCCCGCCGAATGGCATTCCGGCGTGACCATGACCGAACGCCGCCGCACCTGGAAAATGGTCGGGCAGGGAGAGGCGCAGGTGGTGGTGGGCGCGCGCTCGGCGCTGTTCCTGCCGTTTCAGGACCTCGGGCTGATCGTGGTCGATGAGGAGCATGACACCTCCTACAAGCAGGAGGACGGGGTGCTCTACAATGCGCGCGACATGGCGGTGCTGCGCGCGTCGATCTGCGGCGCGCAGGTGGTGCTGGCCTCGGCCACGCCGAGCCTGGAAAGCTGGAGCAATGCCGAAGCGGGGAAATATGCACGGCTCGATCTGCCGACGCGCTTTGGCGCGGCGGTACTGCCGGAGCTGCGCGCCATCGACATGCGCGCCGAAAGCCTGCCCTCGAACCGCTGGATTTCGCCGAGCCTGCAGCGGGCGGTGACGGACAGGCTTGAGAAGGGCGAGCAGGCGCTCTTGTTCCTCAATCGGCGGGGCTATGCGCCGGTGACGCTGTGCCGGGCCTGCGGGCATCAGATCGGCTGTGCCCATTGCGATGCGCGGATGGTGGAACACCGGTTCCTGAAGCGGCTGATGTGCCATCAATGCGGCGAGACCGCCCCCATGCCCGAGACCTGCCCATCTTGCGATGCAGAGGGCCGGCTGGCCGCCGTGGGTCCGGGGGTGGAGCGGCTGGCCGAGGAGGCGGCGGAACTGTTTCCTGAGGCACGGATCGCGACGCTGTCCTCGGATATGTTCGGCACCGCGAGGGCCTTGAAAGAGCAAATCGTACAGATCGCCGGGGGCGGGGCCGATATCATCATCGGCACGCAACTGGTGGCCAAGGGGCATAATTTTCCGCTGCTCACGCTGGTTGGCGTGATCGATGCCGATCTGGGCCTGCAAGGGTCCGATTTGAGGGGCGCGGAACGGACCTTTCAACTGATGCGGCAGGTGGCGGGGCGTGCCGGACGGGCCGAGAAGGCGGGTGTTGCGATGCTGCAGAGCTTTCAGCCCGAGCACCCGGTGATCCGGGCTATTCTGTCAGGCGATGAAGAGGGCTTCTGGCGGGCCGAGGCCGAGGAGCGGCGGCATGCCGGGGTGCCGCCCTACGGGCGCATGGCGGGGATCATCCTGAGCAGCCCTGACATGCAGCAGGTGTTTGATCTGGGGAATGAGCTGGCGCGGCGGGATGCGCCGCTCCGGCAGGCGGGTGCGCAGGTCTTTGGCCCGGCACCTGCGCCGATTGCCCGGATCCGAGGGCGCCATCGGGTGCGGCTTCTGGTCAAGGCGCCCAAGGGCGTGGCCCTGCAAGGTGCGGTGGTGGCCTGGATCGGACAGGTGCGGGTGCCGACACAGGTGCGGCTGACAGTCGATATTGATCCGCAGAGTTTCTTCTGATGCGCTGGTTTGAGATTTTTCGTACGAAAAATCTTTAACGGAGAAAATTCGTACGAATTTTCTTGGCCGCAGGGCGCGTGTTCTTTCTCGCCATTTCCCTGCGACGGGCGTAGACCGGTTTCATGACCCGCATCGTTCATCTTGCCGACGCCCACACCCAGCCGTTCTGGCGCAGGCCGGTGACGCTTTTGTTCCTTATGGCCATGGCGATGCCCGTCGCCTTTTCCACCTGGTCGGCGCTGCTGAACAATTTCACCATCGAGGTCGCGGGCTTCGACGGCTCAGATATCGGCTGGCTGCATACAGTGCGGGAAATCCCCGGATTCCTCGCCGTGGGGGTCATCGCCATCATCATCTTCATGCGCGAGCAGGTGCTCGGGCTGGTCTCTCTGGTGCTCCTGGGCGTGGCGACGGCGATCACCGCCTGGTTTCCCACCATGGGCGGTATTCTGACCATCACCATGCTCAGCTCGATCGGGTTTCACTATTACGAGACGGTCAACCAGTCACTGCAGCTGCAATGGATCGACAAGGCCCGTGCGCCGCAGACGCTCGGATGGTTGATTGCCGCGGGGTCAGGGGCGACACTCGTGGTTTACCTGCTGATCGTACTGACGTGGGAGAGCCTGGGACTGACCTATAACATGGTCTATCTCGCCTCTGGCGGGTTCACGGCGCTGGTTGCTCTTTTCTGCCTTGCCGCCTATCCGCAATTCGAGGCTCCGAACCCGCAAATCAAGAAGATGATCCTGCGTCGGCGCTACTGGCTCTATTATGCGCTTCAATTCATGTCGGGCGCGCGGCGGCAGATTTTCGTGGTTTTTGCCGGGTTCATGATGGTCGAGAAGTTCGGCTTCGAGGTGCATGAGGTCACGGCCCTTTATCTGATCAACCTTGTGGCCAACATGATCTTTGCCCCGCTGATGGGGCGGGCGGTGTTCGTTTTTGGTGAGCGCAACACGCTGGCCTTTGAATATATCGGGCTGGCGATCGTGTTCCTTGCTTACGGCGGTCTCTATTATTTCGGCTGGGGCGTGCTGCTGGCCGCGACGCTCTATGTGATCGACCACATGCTCTTTGCGCTGGCACTGGCGCTCAAGACTTATTTCCAGAAGATTGCCGATCCGGGCGATATTGCCCCGACCGCCGCCGTGGCCTTTACGATCAATCATATCGCGGCGGTCTTCTTGCCTGCATTGCTTGGCTATCTCTGGCTGGTGTCGCCTGCGGCGGTGTTCTTCCTTGCGGCGGGAATGGCGGTGATCTCGCTGACGCTGGCGCTGATGATCCCGCGCCACCCGGAGCCGGGCAATGAAACCGTCTTCAGCCGGTTCGTGCCTGCACCTGCCGAATAGGCCGTTTCAGGCGGTCCTGTCCGGTGCCGAAAAAGGCGGAGGACGCAAGAGCCCCCTCCGCCCGAACGAATGCCTGCTTTCTGAGGCGACTTCCTTTGGAGGGACCTGTCACTCGTACACCAAACACTCGTTGCCAGTCTATCTGGCACCAAATAGAACAGGGTTTCAATGACCAAATAAAGGAACGTCCATGCCTACATTCACTGCTCTGACCACGCTGATCGGCAAGGAGGCGGCCGAGGCGCTTGGTGCCGCCATGGAGCGGCTGGTGCCCGAGCCCACAGGGGTCGGGGTGTTCGAGCTGGAAGATGGCTCGGGCCTTTGGGAAGTGGGCGGCTATTTCGAAGCCCCCCCGGACGAGGCGGGGCTCGCGCTTCTGGCCGCGCTTTATGAGGCCCGCGGATTTGTCGTCTCGCAACTGCCCGAAACCGACTGGGTGGCGCATGTCAAGCGCGAGCTGACCCCGGTCGAGGCGGGGCGTTTCTTTGTTTATGGGAGCCATGATGCGGAGAAGGTGCCCGATGGGGCCGAGCCGCTTCTGATCGAAGCCTCGATGGCCTTTGGCACCGGTCATCATGGCACGACGCTGGGGTGCCTGCGCGCGCTTGACCGGATGATCGGGGAGGGGTTCGAGGCGGGCACGGTGCTTGATCTGGGCTGCGGCACCGCGGTGCTGGCCATGGCGGCGGCGCGGGTCTGGCCTGCGCGCATCCTCGCCAGTGACATTGACGAGGTCGCGGTGGAGGTGGCGCAGGCGAATGTGGCGGCCAATGGGCTGAGCGGGCGGGTGCACTGCCTGGAGGCGGCAGGGTTCGACCACCCTGACCTGGATGCCGCGGCGCCCTATGATCTGATTTTCGCCAATATCCTCAAGGGGCCGCTGATTCTGCTGGCCGAGGATGTCACGACGCATCTGGCGGCGGGCGGCAGATTGATTCTGTCGGGGATTCTGAATGATCAGGCCGATGAGGTGATTGAGCATTATACACGTGCCGGAAACAATCTGACGTGTCGCGATGAGATTGGTGACTGGACGACGCTTAGTCTGCAAAGAACCGTCTGAAAATAAATGAAAAGCAGCAAATTTGAGGCGCCTGCCTAAGTTTCGCCACAATTCATGCCTACCCCTTATTGAAACGCGGTGGGGGCCGGGTTGAAAGGAACGCTGCGATGGCAAACGTCCAGACATTTGAACGTCGCCTTAAGTCGATTGGCGAGAAGCGGGAGCGCCTGGCTGAAGGCTATGTCAGTAAGGTTGGCAAAGATGGTCTGATCGTCTTCCGTCCGAAACGCCGCGAAGGCGGGTTCCCGATCAAAGGCCTCGCGTTTCTGGTTCTCGGTTTCTTCTTGTTCAAGGGTGTGATCCTGGCCCATCTGGGCGAAGGCACATTCGAGACGCGGCTGGCCCAGCTCTCTCAGGGGTCGGTCGTGGAGCAAGCCGGGGCCTTCATCATGCAGCCCGACGCGGTAAGCCAGACGATCGCGCAGCAGATCCGTCCCTTTGTGAAGTAACGATCACGGTCTCAGGAAAACAAAAGCCCTGCATCAGTGTATGATGCAGGGCTTTTTCGTGTCCGTCAGCCACATCCGGCCGGGCCGGATATCGCCGCAGCGTATTCCGGTTCAGAGGCTGCGCGCCACGAAATCGATGTCGCCACGGCACAGGCCGATATCTTCCAGTTCACGGTCCGACAGGCGCGACAGGGCAGCGCGGGTCTGGCGCTCGGTGGCCCATGCGGTGTAGACGGTTGCGATTTTGCCGAACAGACCGGCGAAAAGGCCAGCCGGTGCGACGGCGCTGCGGGCGAAGTCTGTGACTGCCATAGTTCGAATTCCTTCAAGTGGTGCGAAGTTGCGCGTTTCGTTCTCTGAGGCGGCAGATAGGAGGGCGGCTGAAACCTGACAAGGAGAGATTTTCGCATAGCCACTATGCAGCGATTGCATATCTGATCAAATTATGCAACTTATTGTAAAACAATGTTTTTATGGGATTTGAGCGGGCGCACCTCCCCGTTTGGACCGGTTCTGCGTGGCGCATCTGCCACAGGCGCGGGGCCTGAAGTCGGCGCATTCTGCTTGGCGTTTGTTCTTGTTTCGTGCTAGCCATGTGCAAAAGGGCGAAACGAGCAGGGCCAGGACATGCGGGTGATCGGGATTGACCCGGGGCTTCGATACCTCGGATGGGGGGTTCTGGAGATCTCCGGGAACCGGCTCAGCCATGTGGCAAACGGGGTCTGTGCCTCGGGCGATGGCAGCTTGGCCGAGCGGCTCTTGCGCCTGCATCAGCAACTGAGCGATGTGTTCACCCGGTTTGCGCCGGATATGGCCGCGGTGGAACAGACCTTCGTCAACAAGGATGGCGTGGCCACGCTCAAGCTTGGTCAGGCGCGCGGGATTGCCATGCTGGTGCCTGCGCAATTCGGGCTGGAGGTGGGGGAGTATGCCCCGAACAAGGTCAAGAAAACCGTCGTTGGCGTGGGCCATGCGGACAAGGCCCAGGTGATGCATATGGTCAAGGTGCAGTTGCCGGGGGTGGACCTGGCCGGGCCGGATGCGGCCGATGCGCTGGCTATTGCGATCTGTCACGCGCATCACGCACGCGCGCCGCAGGTGACAGCGGCGCGGCAGGTGCGCGCATGATTGGCCGTATCGCCGGACGGATTGACTATCGCGCGTCCGATCACGTGCTGATCGACGTGCGCGGCGTGGGGTATCTGGTCTATTGCTCAGAGCGCACTCTGGCCGCCTTGCCCGGAATTGGGGAGCATACGGCGCTTTATACCGACCTTCTGGTGCGCGAGGACAATCTGCAGCTTTTCGGCTTCACCACATTGACCGAGAAGGAATGGCACCGTCTGCTGATGTCGATCAACGGGGTCGGGGCGAAGGCGTCCCTGGCGATCCTGGGCACGCTGGGCCCCGACGGGGTGGGCCGCGCGATTGCATTGGGCGACTGGAACGCGGTAAAGGCGGCCAAGGGGATTGGTCCCAAGACGGCGCAGCGCGTGGTGATGGAACTGAAGGACAAGGCACCGGAGGTGATGGCCATGGGCGCCACCCCCGCACCCCTTCACGATAGCGGCGCCGCGGAAGTGGTTGAGCCTGTGACCGTTCCGGCGCAGGCCGCAGCGCCGGGCAACGCAAGCGCGCAGGCCGAGGCGCTTTCGGCGCTGACCAATCTGGGATACGCCCCGGGCGAGGCGGCGGGAGCGGTCGCACAGGCGGCGGGCGAGGCACCCGAGGCCGACACGGGTGGGCTGATCCGGGCCGCGTTGAAACTTCTGGCACCGAAAGGCTAGGGGATGGTTGGTTCGGATCCCACCCTGCGCCCGGAGCCGCTGCCCGAGGATGCCGATCGCGCCTTGCGGCCGCAGACACTGGACGATTTCATCGGGCAGGCCGAGGCACGGGCCAACCTGCGGGTGTTCATCCAGTCCGCGCGGCAGCGTGGCGAGGCGATGGATCACACGTTGTTTCATGGCCCGCCAGGGCTGGGCAAGACGACATTGGCGCAGATCGTGGCACGCGAGCTTGGGGTTGGCTTTCGCATGACGTCGGGGCCGGTGCTGGCCAAGGCCGGGGATCTGGCTGCGATCCTGACCAATCTGGAACGACATGATGTTCTGTTCATCGACGAGATCCACCGCCTGAACCCGGCAGTGGAGGAGGTGCTTTACCCGGCGCTTGAGGATTTCGAGCTTGATCTGGTGATAGGTGAGGGCCCTGCCGCGCGCACGGTGAGGATCGAGTTGCAGCCCTTCACTCTGGTGGGAGCGACGACGCGGCTGGGCCTGCTGACGACGCCTCTGCGGGACCGGTTCGGCATACCGACCCGGCTGCAATTCTATACGGTCGAGGAGTTGCACGAGATTGTCACGCGCAATGCCGCGCTGATGCAGGCCCCGGCGGAGGAGGCGGGCGCGATGGAGATTGCGCGCCGATCACGAGGCACGCCGCGGATCGCGGGCCGTTTGCTGCGGCGGGTGGTGGATTTCGCGGTGGTCGAAGGCGACGGGCGTATCACGCAGGCGCTGGCCGACAACGCGCTGACACGGCTGGGTGTGGATCATCTGGGGCTCGACGGGGCGGATCGGCGGTATTTGCGGCTCATTGCGGAGGCGTATCAGGGCGGTCCGGTCGGGATCGAGACGCTGAGCGCGGCGCTCAGCGAAAGCCGGGACGCGCTGGAGGAAGTGATCGAGCCGTTCCTGTTGCAACAGGGGCTGATCCAGCGCACGCCACGCGGGCGGATGCTGGCGCAGCGGGGCTGGCAGCATCTGGGGCTGGCCGCTCCGGGGCCGACCCCGCAGAGCGATCTCTTCGAAGGGTGAGTGCCGACATTCGTGCGGGGAAGGGTGAGATTTTTCGTACGAAAAATCTTGGGATGAGAAAATTCGTACGAATTTTCTGTGCTCTGGACCTGAGCGTCTGCTTGGTCCAATACCGCCGCACAGATCATCCGGAGCCGTGACATGACCCCTGACGACATCGAAGCCCTCTTCACCCGTGCCGATGGCGATTTCCTCTTTGCCCGCTGGGGCCGTCCGATTGCGCCGATCGTCTTTGGCGTCGACGATGCCACGTTGGAGATCGTCAAGGGCGCGATCGAGGCGGTTGTGGCGCTGGCATCGCACAGCATGGCTGAAACCGATCCGGAGCTGGGTGCGAACCTGATGCTCTTTTTCTTCCGCGAATGGGACGAGTTGACCGAACTGCCCGATCTCGACCGGCTGATCCCCGATCTCGGGCCGCTGGTGGACAGGCTGAAAGCGGCGGAGGCCAATCAGTACCGGATTTTCCGCTTTGACGAGGACGGGGCGATCAAGGCGGCGTTTGTGTTTCTGCGGATGGATGCAGAGCTGAGCGCGGTACCGGCCGAGACCCTTGCCCTGAGCCAGAGCGTTCAGACCATCCTGCTATGGTCGGACATGGCCTTTCGCGACAGCTCGCCGCTGGCCGTGGTGCCGGGAAGTGGCCCGGTGATCCTGCGCCCCGATATCGGAAACGTGATCCGCGCGGCGTATGATCCCGTCCTGCCACCGATGTCGCAGGAGGCATCCCAGGCGCTGCGCCTTTATGCCCGGGTTCAGGCGCTCGGCAGCTTGTGATCCTTTCCGCCGCTGCCGCAATCGGCCGCGCAGGGGCCAAGTTATCCACATTTTTCTTTGCCGCTGATCTTGACCGAAAGGGCAAGTTTGGCCTTAGTCCCCCTACATGTTGGGGGTACACGTATGCGCCATACCGTTTCTGGCCTGATTTTTGCTGTTCTGGCGTGTCTGGCAGCACCCGTGGCCGCGCAGGGCTGTGGTGGCAGCTATACCGTGAAGCGCGGCGAGAGCCTCTCGCTCATTGCGGACCGGCTTTACAAGAACGCGGGGATGTGGACGGCGATCCATGCCAACAACCTTGCTGCGATCGGTGAGGATCCGGATCGGATCCATGCCGGGATGCGCCTGTGGCTGGGCTGTATCGACGGGCGTCCGGCGGGGCTGGACGGGGGCGTCACGCTGAGCAATGTCACCGCCACCAGCGCGGCATTGACAGTCGAGCCCGGCACCGCCGCGACCCGGAGCAGGATCAACCTGATGACCGCGTCGGATTATGCCCCCTTCACCGACAGGGATCTGCCCAATGGCGGTATTCTCGCCGATGTGGTCAATGCAGCGATGAGGCAGGCGGACCCGCCACAGGGGTACGCGATCCACTGGGTTGAGGGATGGGGCTCTCATCTGGAGCCGCTTTTGTCGAATGCGCTTCTGGATATGGGGTTTCCCTGGATCCGGCCCGATTGCGAAAGCACGCCGGAGGAGTATCGCTGCGCCAATTTTCTGTTTTCCGATCCGATGTTTGAAATGCTGATGATCCTGTTTGTCTCCAGCGCGACACCGATGCGTTATGACGAGGATGCGGATATGCGCGGCAGGACGCTGTGCCGTCCCGCGGGCTATGCCACGCATCAGCTTGACCGGCCGGACCGGCGCTGGCTCTCGGAGGGGCAGGTGGTGCTGAAACAGCCGGTTGCGGTGGCCGATTGCTTTGCGATGCTGGTGGCGGGCGAGGTGGATGGCGTTGTGCTTAACGAATTCACGGGACGAGCGGCGATCAGGGATCTGGGCCTGAAGGACAAGGTGCAGGTGGCGCCGCGTCCGCTGGCCATCGAGGGGTTGCATGTGCTCGTGCACAAGACCCACCCGGACGCGGATGCGCTACTGACCATGATCAATGAGGGGCTGCGCGCAATCAAGCAGAACGGCGTCTATCAACACATCATCGATACCCATATGACCCGCGTCTGGGCAGAGTTCTGATGCGTGTGGCATCTGGCATCGCGGCGTTTATGTGTCTGCTCTGGCCCGGCGCGGTGCTGGCGCTTTGCGATGTCACCTACAAGGTGCAGCCGGGCGATACGCTTTTTTCCATTGCCGAGCAGCATTACGAGGACCGCGAGAAGTGGACGTTGATCTACTATTCCAACCAGGATGCTCTGGGCGGGATCGACAGCCTCGCGCCCGGTCTGGATGTCTATATTCCCTGCCCGGCGGACCATGCGGAGCCGGATGCGACGCCGCTCAGGCAGGCCGGTGCCGGGATGGTGCTGCTGACCGGCGGGAATTACGCGCCCTTTGTCGACAAAAGCTGGCCCGGGGAGGGCATGGTGACGGAGCTGGTGAATGCCGCACTTGAGCTCAGCCCGTCGCCGGTGCCCTACGAGGTGGTCTGGGAGGGTGACTGGGGGCAGCACCTGTTTCCGCTTCTGGATGACAAGACCTATGACATGGGCTTTCCCTGGCTGAAACCGGATTGCACAGAGCTGCCCGAAAACGAGCTTTGCGCCCGGTTTCACTTTTCCGAGCCGCTGATGGATTTGCCGATCATGCTGTTCAAGCGCGAGGACAGCGCGCTGGTCTATGACAGCGATGCCGATATTCCGGGCCGAACGCTCTGCCGTCCGGCGGGGTATTTCACCCATGATCTGGACCGTGCGGATCGCCGCTGGTTATCCGAAGGCAAGATCACGCTGGTACAGCCCGACAGCCCCGAGGCCTGCTTTGAGGCGCTGATGCAGGGCGAGGTGGATGCGGTGACGGTCAATGTCTTTCTGGGGGCGACCAAGATCGTGACTATGGGGTTGCGCGGTCGCGTTGTTCCCATCGACCGGCCGCTGAGCCGCGAGAACCTGTATGTGGTCATTTCCAAGACCCATTGGCGTGGCACGACGCATCTCTATCGCATCAATGCCGGGCTTGAGGCGCTGCGCGAGAGCGGGCGCTATCAGGAGATCGTCAACAAGCATCTGGAAATCTTCTGGGACCGGCTGAAGTGATGCGGGCCTTTGTGGCACTCGCCTTGCCCGAAGAGGTACGCGACGCGCTGGAAGAGGTGCAGGCAGGGCTGCGCTATGGGCGCCATGTGCCCTCCGAGAACATGCATGTGACGCTCGCCTTTCTCGACGATCAGCCCGAGACGCGGCTTGAGGCACTGCATGAGGCGCTGTCGGAGATCGCCATGCCTGCGCCCGAGCTGCGCATCACCGGGCTGGATGCGTTTGGCGGGCGCAGGCCGCGCCTGATCTTTGCGGCGCTGGACAAGACCAAACCGCTGGTCGATCTGCGCGCCGCTGTCCACACATGCGTGCGCCGTGCCGGGATCGATCTGCCGCGCGAACGCTTCCGCCCGCATATCACCCTCGCGCGGCTGCCGCATCAGCAACCCGATGGCCTTGCATCCGGTGTTGCGGCATTTCTCAACACGGCCTCGGGGTTTAGCGCGCCGCCTTTCTTTCCGTGCCATCTGGGCCTTTATGCCTCGCAGCTGACACCCGAGGGCCCGCTCTATTCCGACCTGGCGAGTTATCCCTTCACCTGCATTCCGAACGGCTGACCCCCGCTTCTTCCTGGTCAAAATACTCACATTCCGGCGCTTGCCACCCGCGATGCGCGCGCAGTAGGGTCTTCCTATGAGCCACCAGTTCGACATCCGCGTCTATTATGAAGACACCGATATGGCAGGCATTGTCTATTATGCCAATTACCTCAAATACATAGAGCGTGCGCGCAGCGACTGGGTGCGCCAGTTGGGGATTGATCAGAACGCCATGCGCGACGACGATGGCGTGGTGTTCGCCGTGCGCCGGGTGGAGGCCGATTATCACGCGTCGGCGCGGTTTGACGACCGGCTGAGCGTGACCACGCGGACGCAAAGCGTGAGTGGCGCGCGTCTGGTGATGGAGCAGGAACTGCACCGCGACGGGCAGCTGCTGTTCAGCGCGGTTGTTACCATCGTGTGTCTGAATGCAGCCGGTCAGCCGGTACGCCTACCGGCGAATATCCGCCAGATGGTCCACTAGGCACGCGTTTTTCGCTGCCCTGATGCGGTTCATGTTGGCTTTCCCCCTTTAAATAGGCTATTTTGCCTACAATTAAGGCCGCAACGCACCGGCCAACACAAAAAGAGCAGGCAGATGGAAGCAGAAACCCTGGCACTGGCGCAGGAGTTTGATTACTCCCTGTGGGCACTATTTCAGCGCGCCACCCTTATCGTGAAACTCGTGATGATCATGCTGACCGTGGCCTCGTTCTGGGGCTGGTCGATCATCATTCAGAAGCTCATCGTCTACCGCGCAGCGCGGCGTGAGGCCGAGGTGTTCGACCGCAAGTTCTGGTCGGGTGAGCCGCTGGACGAGCTGTTCGACGTGATCGGCCCCGATCCGGACGGGCAGTCTGAGAAGGTGTTTGCGGCGGGCATGATGGAATGGCGGCGCAGTCACCGGCAGGATGGCGGGCTGATCGCCGGGGCCACGGCGCGGATCGACCGGTCGATGGATGTGGCGATCGCGAAGGAAAGCGAGAGCCTGCAAAGCGGGCTGACCGTTCTGGCGACAATCGGCTCCACCGCGCCGTTCGTGGGTCTCTTCGGGACGGTCTGGGGCATCATGAATGCCTTTATCGAGATCGCCGAGCAGCAAAGCACCAACCTTGCCGTGGTCGCACCCGGCATCGCCGAGGCGCTTCTGGCCACGGGCCTGGGCCTTCTTGCGGCGATCCCGGCGGTGGTTTTCTACAACAAGCTGAGCTCGGATGCGGACCGGATCGTGGCAGGTTATGAGGCCTTTGCCGATGAGTTCGCGACGATCCTCAGCCGCCAGTTGGACAGCTGAGCGATGGGGGCCGGTGTCGTTCAGAAATCGGACGGAGGCAGCCGACGCCGCAGGGGTCGGGGCCGCAGCCGCCCGATGTCGGAGATCAACGTCACGCCCTTCGTGGATGTGATGCTTGTGCTTCTGATCATTTTCATGGTGGCCGCGCCGCTGATGACGGTGGGCGTGCCGGTCGAGCTGCCCAAGACGGCAGCCAACGCCCTGCCCGGTGAGCAGGAAGAGCCGCTGACCGTGACGGTGACCGCCGACGGCGTGGTGATGATCCAGACCACCGAAGTGGCCCGCGACGAGCTGGTGAACCGGCTGCGCGCCATTGCCGCCGAGCGAGAGGGGAGCCGGGTGTTCCTGCGCGCCGACGGGGCTGTGCCCTATGCGGATGTGATGCAGGTGATGGGCGCGCTCAACCGCGGTGGGTTCTCCAATATCGGGTTGGTGACGGATACCGGCGGGCCGTCGCTCGACGAGCAGGACGGCTGAGCCGGAGGCGATGAATACAGGGCAGTATATCTCGGGCGCGGGCCATATCGGCCTGATCGGCTGGGCGATTCTTGGCGGTGTCTTCACCGCCGAGCCGCTGCCGTTCGAGGTGACCGAGGTGACGGCGATTTCGTCCGAGGAATATGCCGCCCTGATCGCGCCGCAGCAAAGCCCTGAGGCGACCTCGGAGATCGTGACGCCCGAAGCGCCTGAACCCGAGGAAGAGACCCCCGATATTGCCGCCACACCCGACACAGCCCCCGAGCAGGTGGAGCCCGAAGTGGCCGAGCCTGCCACGGTGGACGACACGCCCGAGGTGACAGAACCGGCGCCACTGCCCGAGGCGGAGGTGTCGGATGATCCGCCCGTGCTGGAGCCGCCGTCGGAAGATGTGGCGGTGCTTTTGCCCGATGACGCCGTGCGCCCGCAGCCGCGCCCGGCAGAGCGTGTGGCGCCCGAGCCCGTGGCCCAGCCCGAGCCGGATGTGCGCATTGACGACGTGACCCAACCCGAGACCGCGCCGGACGAGGCCGCGGAGATACCCCGCGAGGAGACCGAGCAGAGCGCCGAGGAAGAGGCCACCACCGAGATCGTGACCGAGGCCGAAGAGCCGGCGCAGTCCGCCCCGACGCGTTCGGTCCGGCCCAAGACACGGCCCAGCCGCCCGCAGCCAACCGAAGAGCCCGCCGAGAGCAGTCAACCCGATACCGCCGTCAATGACGCGCTGGCCGAGGCGCTGGGCAACAGCGGCGGCGAGACGCAGCGCGCGCCCAGCGGACCGCCGTTGACCGCCGGCGAGAAGGATGCGCTCCGGGTCGCGGTGGAGAAATGCTGGAACGTGGGGTCGCTCAGTTCCGAGGCGTTGCAGACCACTGTGGTGGTGAGCGTTCAGATGGCCGAGGACGGCAAGCCCAATATCGGCACGATCCGCATGATCGGGTCGGAAGGCGGCAGCGGCACGGCGGCCCGGCAGGCCTTTGAGGCCGCGCGGCGGGCGATTATCCGTTGCGGGTCTTCAGGCTTCAATCTTCCCCGCGACAAGTTCGATCACTGGCGCGATATTGAAATGACCTTCAATCCTGAGAAAATGAGGATCAAATGATGGTACGTGTACTGACTCTCCTTGTTGCCCTAACCCTTTGGGGCGCGGCCTTTTTTGGCCCTGCTGCGGCGCAGGAGAGTGGCCCTCTGAGGATTGAGATCACCGAAGGCGTGATCGAGCCATTGCCTTTTGCGGTGCCCGATTTTGTGTCGGATGACAGTGCCGGGGCCGAGTTTGGGCAAAAAATCGCCCGTGTGATTTCGGACGATCTGACCGGCACCGGCCTCTTTCGCGAGATCCCCAAGGATGCCTTCATCAGCACGATCACCAGCTTCTCCAGCCCGGTGCAATATGCCGACTGGAAGGCGATCAACGCCCAGGCGCTGATCAGCGGCGCGGTGAGCGTGGATGACGCGGGCAAGCTGGTGGTGCGGTTCCGTATTTATGACGTTTTTGCCGGGCAGGAGCTGGGCCAGGGGCTGCAATTGGTGGGCACGCAGGACGGCTGGAGGCGGATCGCGCATAAGGTGGCCGATCAGGTCTATTCCCGGATCACCGGTGAGGGCGGGTATTTCGACAGCCGGGTGGTATTTGTCGCCGAGAGCGGGCCGAAGGACGCGCGCCAGAAGCGTCTGGCGATCATGGATTATGACGGCGCGAATGTGCAGTATCTGACCGACAGCTCGTCGCTGGTGCTGGCGCCGCGCTTCTCGCCCACGGGCGACCGGGTGCTGTACACAAGCTATGAGACGGGTTTTCCCAAGATTTACGTGCTGGATGTGGCCTCGGTTGGCCGACGCGCGCTGGACACGCAGGACGGCACGATGAGCTTTGCCCCGCGCTTTGCCCCCGATGGGCGCACGGTGGTCTATTCGCTGACCCGGGGCGGCAACACGGACCTCTACCGCATGACCATCGACGGCGGTGCGCCGGAGCGGCTGACGGTGACGCCCTCGATCGAGACCGCGCCAAGTTTCAGCCCCGATGGCAGCCAGATCGTGTTTGAGAGCGACCGGTCAGGTGTTCCGCAGCTTTATATCATGAGTGCTGGCGGCGGCGAGGCGCGGCGCATCAGCCAGGGGCAGGGCCGCTATGGCACGCCGGTGTGGTCGCCGCGCGGGGATCTCATCGCCTTTACCAAGCAATCCAAGGGCCGGTTCCATATCGGCGTGATGCGCGTGGATGGCAGCGAAGAGCGGCTTCTGACCGCGTCGTTCCTCGATGAGGGGCCAACCTGGGCTCCGAACGGTCGGGTGATCATGTTTACCCGCGAGACGCAGGGCGCGCAGGGCCGGGCCAGCCTTTATTCGGTCGACATCACCGGGCGTAACCTGCGGCAGGTGCCAACCTCGACCGGGGCGAGCGATCCGGCCTGGTCGCCCTTGCAGAACTGACGGGTTAATATTTTTTTGAGCATGGTCGGGATGGCTGTGATAGAACGACATCAGAGCATGTGACAACACCAAGAACCAAATTCAATGAGTGGGGCAAAACCATGAAACTTCTCAGCAAAGCCGTGATCCTGAGCGCCGGTCTGGCGCTTGCGGCCTGTTCCAATGCAGGCCGGTTCGACGACACCAACGACGTGACCCTGAACGGGAGCAACGCGGGCATCGTGCCGGGCTCGGCGCAGGATCCGAAATCACCGCTTTATTTCCAGCAGACCGTGGGTGACCGGGTGCTGTTCGAGGTGGACCAGTCCACCCTGAGCCCGACGGGCCGCGCAACGCTTGACGGGCAATCGAGCTGGCTGACCAACAACCCGGAGTATAACGCACTGATCGAAGGCCACGCGGACGAGCAGGGCACGCGGCAGTACAACCTTGCGCTGGGCGCGCGCCGGGCGGCGGCGGTGCAGGACTATCTGATCAGCCGCGGTGTGGCGGGCAACCGGATCAAGGTGGTCAGCTATGGCAAGGAACGGCCGATCGAGATCTGCAGCGAGGAAAGCTGCTATGCCAAAAACCGCCGCGCCGTGACGGTGGTTTCGGTCGTCCCGTCCAGCTAAGCCGGGAATGACGATCATGCGCCGCTTTATCTGTCTTGTGATTGCCCTTGTTGCCATGCCTGTCGCGGTGGCGGCGCAATCCACCGAAACGCTGGCCGATATCCGGCAGGAACTGTCGGTGCTTTACGTTGAGGTCCAGAAGCTTAACCGCGAGCTGTCCACAACGGGGGGAGCTGGCACAGCGACCGGTGGCCAAAGCCTTCTCGACCGGGTCAACACGATCGAAAGCGAGCTGGCGCGGCTGACCGCCAAGACCGAGGAGCTGGAGCTGCGGATCGCCCGCGTGGTGAAGGATGGCAGCAACCGGATCGGCGATCTGGAGTTTCGCCTGTGTGAGCTGGAGGCCAATTGCGACATCGGCCAGTTGAGCGAGGGCACGACGCTGGGCGGTGTCGAGGTCAGCGAAGGCGCGTTGCCGATCACGCAGCCCTCCGATGATCCGGCGGTCGAGATGGCCGTGGGTGAGAAAGCCGACTTTGATCGCGCCGAAGAGGCGCTGGCGGCGGGCAACTGGGCCGAAGCGGCTGAGATGTTTGCGGCATTCCGTGCGAATTACCCCGGCGGACCGCTGACCGATCAGGCCGGCATCATGCGCGGCGATGCCCTGGAAGGGGCGGGCGATCTGACAGGTGCCGCGCGGGCCTATCTCGATGTGTTCAGTGCGGCGCCAGAGGGGCCGATGGCCGCCGATGCGCTTTATAATCTGGGCCGTGCGCTGGGCCAGTTGGGTCAGACCGAAGAAGCCTGTGTGACGCTGAGCGAGGTCGGGGTGCGTTTTCCGGGCTCTGACGCGGTGCTGGAAGCACAATCGGCGCGGCAAAACCTGGGATGTCCGTGAGCGGCGGCGCAACGCCTGCCTTTCAACAGATCGCGGCGCATTTTGCGCCTGACATGCCTCAATGCCTTGGCGTTGCTGTCTCGGGGGGCAGCGATTCACTGGGTCTTCTGACGTTGCTGCACGACTGGGCGTTGGCCGGTGGCCCGGCGTTGCGCGCGGTGACCGTGGATCACGGGCTTCGGCCCGAGGCCGCGCAGGAAGCCGAGGCGGTCGCGCGGGTGTGTGCCGGGCTCGACCTGCCGCATAACACCCTGCGAATCGAGATTTCGGACCAGGCGGGCAATGTGATGGATATGGCCCGGCGCGGGCGATATGCGGCCCTCGCGCAATGGGCGAAGGAGCATCGGTTATCCGATATCGCCCTGGGCCACACATCGGACGACCTGGCCGAGACCTTTCTGATGCGCCTGTCGCGAGAGGCCGGGCTGAGCGGTTTGTCGGCCATGACGGCCCGCCGGGTGGTGGACGGGGTCACCTTTCACCGGCCGCTGCTTTCGGTCAGCCGTATGTCGCTGCGTGATCTGCTGACCGGGCGCGGTGTGGACTGGGTTGAGGACCCGACAAATGACGACCCTGCCTATGACCGCACCCGCGCGCGGGCCATTCTGAAAGAGCTTGCACCGCTTGGCATCTCCGCCGGGACGCTGGCCAGCGTGGCGTGCAATCTGCGGGAGGCCGATGAGGCCCTGAGAAACTGCGCCTGCAAGGCCGCTGAAGATATCGTGCAATTCGATGCTGGCGATGTGGTGCTCGCGCGCGACGCACTTTTTGATCAGCCCGGCGAGATTTTGCGGGCGCTGCTGCTGGCCGCGTTGAACTGGGTGGGGAATGAGGGATATCCGCCACGCGGGTCCGCCATGAGTGATCTGATCGAACAGGCCCGTGACGGTAAGGACCGGACCTTGCAGGGCTGCTCTATCCTGTCGCGCGCATCCCATTTGCGCATCTGCCGCGAGTGGAAGGCGGTGGCGGAGACGCGTTGCGCGACCTCGGAGATCTGGGACGGTCGGTGGCAGTTGCACGGGCCGCATCAGGACGATCTGCACATCGGGGCCCTGGGCGAGGCGGGTCTGCCGCTCTGCCCGGACCGCAAGGAAACGGGCCGACCGTCTGCCAGCCTGATCGCCAGCCCCGCGGTGTGGCGGGGCACGGAATTGATCGCAGCGCCGCTTGCCGGGCTGGCAAATGGATGGTCTGCCACATTATTGCGCGAGGAAGACAGCTTTACCGCCACACTATTATCGCATTGAAGTACGAGGTATGATCTCTATTTAAGAGCCAAGGGCGTTGTGTTAGACGCAACACCGACCGATGTCATGGGAGACTTTCCTTGGGTAACGCACGCAATCTCGCCTTCTGGCTGGTTCTGTTCCTGTTGATTCTGGCACTGTTCAACCTGTTTTCAGGGTCGGGCAACACGTTGCAAAGCCAGACGGTGAAATATTCCGACTTTGTCGAGCAGGTGGATGCCGGCAATATCGAACAGGTCACGATCGATGGTGAAAGCGTTCGCTTTCGCGGCTCGGATGGCAAGGACTATGTGACCATCAAGCCCGAAGATGCCGAACTGACCCCGATGCTGATCGAAAAAGGCGTGCCTGTCAGCGCCGAAAGCCAGGAGCAATCGGGCTTCCAGACCTTCCTGTTGAGCCTGCTGCCCTTCCTGCTGCTGATCGGTGTGTGGATCTACTTCATGAACCGCATGCAGGGCGGGGGCCGGGGCGGCGCGATGGGCTTTGGCAAATCCAAGGCCAAGATGCTGACCGAGAAACATGGCCGCGTGACCTTTGACGACGTGGCGGGCATCGACGAGGCCAAGGAAGAACTGGAGGAGATCGTCGAGTTTCTCCGCAACCCGCAGAAATTCAGCCGCCTTGGTGGCAAGATCCCCAAGGGCGCGCTGCTTGTCGGCCCTCCGGGTACTGGTAAGACCCTGCTGGCGCGTGCGATTGCAGGCGAGGCGGGGGTGCCGTTCTTCACCATTTCCGGCTCGGACTTTGTGGAAATGTTCGTAGGTGTCGGGGCGTCCCGTGTGCGCGACATGTTCGAACAGGCCAAGAAGAACGCGCCGTGTATCGTTTTTATCGACGAGATCGACGCCGTGGGCCGTCACCGGGGTGCCGGCTATGGCGGCGGCAATGACGAGCGCGAGCAGACGCTGAACCAGCTTCTGGTCGAAATGGACGGGTTCGAGGCGAATGAGGGCGTGATCATCATCGCGGCCACCAACCGCAAGGATGTGCTTGATCCCGCGCTGCTGCGTCCGGGCCGGTTTGACCGTCAGGTCACGGTGCCGAACCCCGATATCAAGGGCCGCGAGAAAATCCTTGGTGTGCACGCCCGCAAGACCCCGCTGGGTCCGGATGTGGACCTGCGGATCATCGCCCGCGGCTCGCCCGGCTTCTCTGGTGCGGATCTGGCGAACCTGGTGAATGAGGCCGCACTGATGGCCGCCCGCGTCGGCCGCCGCTTTGTCACGATGGAAGACTTCGAGAATGCCAAGGACAAGGTCATGATGGGGGCCGAGCGCCGCTCGATGGTGCTGACCGACGATCAGAAGGAAAAAACCGCCTATCACGAGGCGGGCCATGCCATCGTGGGTCTGACCCTTCCCAAATGCGACCCGGTCTACAAGGCCACGATCATCCCGCGCGGTGGTGCGCTGGGGATGGTGGTCAGCCTGCCCGAGATCGACCGTCTGAACTGGCACAAATCCGAGTGCGAGGAAAAGCTGGCCATGACCATGGCGGGCAAGGCGGCAGAAATCCTGAAATACGGGCCTGATGACGTCTCGAACGGCCCTGCCGGTGACATTCAGCAGGCCAGCGGGCTGGCGCGCGCGATGGTGCTGCGCTGGGGCATGTCCGACAAGGTGGGCAATGTCGATTATGAGCAGGCCCATGAAGGTTATATGGGCAATGCCGCCGGTGGTTTCTCGATTTCGGCCCACACGAAGGAGCTGATCGAGGAAGAGGTCAAGCGCCTGATCGACGAGGCCTATGCGAGCGCCTACAAGATCCTTGAGGACCGCAAGGACGACTGGGAACGTCTGGCGCAGGGGCTCTTGGAGTATGAGACGCTGACCGGCGAGGAGATCGAGCGCGTGATCCGGGGAGAGCCGCCGGAAGAGGATGACGGCAACGACGCGGGTACGCCCGAGAAGGTCGATACGCCCTCGCTCACCGCGATTCCGAAGACCAAGCCGAAATCCAATCCCGGCCTCGGAGAGGGCGGCCCGGAGCCCGAGCCCTCGGCGTGAGCGGGACAGCCGTCAGATCCGGGGACTGGAACCCGAGCGCCTATGCCCGGTTTCATGACCTGCGCCTGCGCCCGGGGCTCGACCTGCTCAACGCGGTCAGCCAGATGGGCGCGGGCGATATCGTCGATCTGGGCTGTGGTAACGGCGCGCTGGCTCAGGCCTTGTCTGCACGGGCGGGCGGGCGCGAGCTGGTCGGGGTGGATGCCTCACCGGCGATGCTGGCGAAGGCCCGGCAGGTCAAGGGATATTCCGCCCTGCAACAGGCCGATATCGACAACTGGCACCCGCGCCGCGCACCGGGTCTGATCTTCTCCAATGCCGTGCTGCATTGGGTTGGCCATCATGAACAGCTTTTGCCCAAGCTGGCCCGGATGCTGGGCAAAGGGGGCACGCTTGCCGTGCAGATGCCGCATCAGAACAAGGCGCCGTCGCACCGGGTCTGGCTGACCCTGGTCGAGGAGATGTTCCCGGGACGGGTCGAGAAGATGGGCACGCCTGGGGTCATGGCCCCGGTGAAATACGATGAGCTTCTCGCGCCGATGGGTCAGTTCCGCCTGTGGGAGACCGAGTATTATCAGCGCCTCATGGCCGAACCCGGGAGCCATCCGGTGCGCCGCTATACCGAGAGCACGTATGCCCGTCCGATCCTGCAGGCGCTGGAACCGGATGAAAAGGCCGAGCTGATTGCCCGCTACGAAGAGGTCATGCGCACGGCCTATCCGGTACGCGAGGATGGCTCGGTTCTGTTCCCGTTCCGGCGGATGTTCTTTACCCTGACAATCTGACCCATTCCCGCCGGTGATCGCCCGATCACGGAAAGTGGATTGACCCATCCGCCTGCCTGCCGGACAGTGGGCGCATTGCAGTTTATCCCATTGGAGACAGGTCATGCCCGCGCTGAAACCCACCGATCATTATGCCACCGTCACCTGGCTGGGCCGGGTCGCTCCGGGCCGGGACGATATCCGCTCGGAGGCCTTGCAGTCGGTTGATCTGAGCTTTGAGGGGATCGAAGGCGAGCTGCATTCGGGGCGCACGCGCGCCTCTTGTGTGCGGGTCAAGACGCAGTATCCCGAAGGCACCGAAATCGCCAATGTGCGCCAGTTCTCGGTGCTGTCAGCCGAGGAATTGCAGGAGATCGCCGATGAGATCGGGCTTGACGCGCTGGACCCGGAATGGCTGGGGGCCACGCTGGTGATCGAGGGCATTCCCGACTTCAGCCATGTGCCGCCGTCATCGCGGCTTCAGAACGAGGCGGGGACCTGCCTTGTGATCGACATGCAGAACCGGCCTTGTGTCTATCCGGCCAAGGAGATCGAGAAGGACAAGCCCGGCCACGGCAAGGCGTTTCTTCCGGCGGCGAAGGGCAAGCGCGGCGTGACCGCCTGGGTCGAGCGCCCGGGCCCATTGGCCCTGGGCGACCGGCTGCGCCTGCATATCCCCGATCAGCGCGCCTGGCAGGCTTAGCGTGCGACGCCCACGGCCTTCAGAACGCTGGTAAAGGCGAAGGCCGCGGCGGCGCAGCATACGATCGTTGGTCCGGTTGGCGTATCCTGAAGATAGGAGAGCCACACCCCCAGCAGCGCCGAGGAGGCCGCGATGCCTGCGGCGATGCCCGCCATCCGCTCAGGCGTGTTGGCCAGCGGCCGCGCGGCAGCGGCGGGGATGATCAGCAGGGCCGCGATCAGCAGCACCCCCACCACCTTGATCGCCACGGCAACAACAACGGCCAGGGCCACGGTCAGCACGAGTTGCTCGCGCTTGGGGTCGATCCCGCTGGCATGGGCCAGATCGGGGCTGAGCGTTGCGGTCAGCAGCGCCTGCCAGCGCCAGGCGAGCCCGCCCAGAACCAGTGCCGATCCGCCCCAGATCACCGCAAGGTCGGTGCGGCTGACGGTCAGGATATCGCCAAAGAGATAGGCCATGAGGTCAATGCGGATCCCGTCGATCAGCGCCACCGCCACCAGTCCGAAGGCGAGCGCGGAATGTGCCAGCACCCCCAGCAAAGTGTCCATCGCATAGCCGCGCCCCGACAGCGCCGAGACGGTCAGCGCCATCAAGAGCGCCACGCCGAGCGCGCCTGCGAAGACCGACACCGAAAACCCCAGTGCCAGCGCCACGCCGAGGATCGAGGCATGCGCCGTGGCATCACCGAAATAGGCCATCCGCCGCCAGACCACGAAACAGCCCAGAGGGGCCGCGGCCAGCGCCACGCCCAGCCCCGCCAGCGCAGCGCGGATCAGGAAATCATCAAGCATCTTCGTGGGTCTCCCGCAGCGGATCATGCGCGCAGCCGTGGCCATGATGGGCGTGATCGTGGTCATGATCATGCCGGTAGAGCGCCAGCGCCCCTTGTGTGCCCGAGCCAAACAGGGCGCGGTATTCGGGGGCGGAGGCCACAAGCTCGGGCTGTCCTTCGCAACAGACATGGCCATTGAGGCAGATGACCCGGTCAGAGGCTGACATCACCACATGCAGCTCGTGGCTGACCATCAGTACGGCGCAGCCCATCTCGCGGCGGACCTCTTCGATCTGGCGGTAAAACGCCGCCGAGCCGGGCTGATCGAGCCCCTGCGTGGCCTCGTCGAGGATCAGAAGATCGGGCGCGTCGATCAGGGCGCGCGCCAGCAGCACGCGCTGAAACTGCCCCCCCGAGAGCTCTGTCATCTGCCGGTCGCGCAGATGCGGCAGGCCCGCATGGTCAAGTGCGTTGTCGATCTGGGCGCGGTTGTGACGGCGGGGCAGGCCCATGAAACGATGCACCGAGATGGGCAGGGTGGGGTCGATATGCAATTGTTGCGGCACATAGCCGATTCTGAGCCCCGGTGCCCGGGTCAGTCGGCCCTCGATAGCAACCGCGCCGATCAGGGCGCGCAAGAGCGTGGATTTGCCCGACCCGTTGGGGCCGACGATGGTCACGATCTCGCCCCGGTCGATGTGAAAATCCACATGATGCAGGACGCGCTGGCCGCCCAGTTGGACCGACATGGCCTCTGTTTCGATCAGTCTCATGCGGCCTTTTCCTGGCAGGAGGGACAGAGGCCAAGGGCCTCGACCACGGCTTGTTCTATGGCAAAGCCGCTTTCGGCGGCGGCGCGGCCCAGCATCCCGCCTGCAGGGTCGGCATGGGCTTCGGCAACTGCATCGCAGCCTCGGCAGATCAGGAAGGCCGGGGTGTGATCCTGGCCCATATGCGCACAGGCGATGAAGGCATTGAGCCGCTCGATCTTGTGCGCAAACCCATGCCGCACGAGGAAGTCGAGCGCGCGGTAGGCCACCGGCGGCTGCGAGCCCAGATCCTCGGCGCGCAGGATGTCGAGGATGTCATAGGCCCCCATGGCGCGGTGTTCCTGCAACAGGATTTCGAGCACCCGCCGCCGCACGGGCGTAAACTGCAGCCCGCGCGCGTCGCAATAGCGATCCACCGCGCTGAGGCCGCTGGTGATGCAACTTTTGTGGTCGTGCTGGTCAAATCCGATCGGATCCATGGCGGGCCTCCGGCAGGTGAGTCCTCGGGGTTGATATGTTATAAAGTAACATATAGCAACAGCGCAGATGATTCTGGCTGAGCAGAGGGTATGACATGATCAGGGCAGTTTTTGCATGTGCGGTTGTTCTTGGTATCGGGATGAGCCCGGCGGCGCGCGCCGAGACACCGGATGTGGCGGCGGATATTGCCCCGGTACATGCTCTGGTCGCACGGGTGATGCAAGGGGTGGGAGAGCCGGCCCTGATCCTGCCGCAGGATGCCTCGCCGCATCATCACGCGATGCGCCCCTCCGAAGCACGGGCCCTGCAGGAGGCCGAACTGATCGTGTGGATGGGGCCGGAGTTGGCCCCCTGGCTGGAAGAGGCGCTCGACGCGGTGGCTGAGGACGCGGCGCGGCTGACGCTGATGCAGGTGCCGGGCACGCAGCTTCTGCCCTGGCGCGACGGCGTGGCTTTTGAGATTGCCGGACAGATGGGCCACGAGGGTCATGAGGGCCATGAGCATGAGGATGCGCACGGGCATGACGCAGAGCACGGCCATGACGATCACGCCCATGACGAGGACCATGGCCATGAGGAGGACCATGGCCATGACGATCACGCGCATGACAAGGATCATGCCCATGACGCAGGCCATGATCATGACAAACACGCAGAGGAAGACGACCACGGGCATGGCCATGATCACGGGCACGCCCATGACGGTGCCAATGACACCCACGCGTGGCTTGACCCGTCGAATGCGCGGGTCTGGCTGGACGCTATTGCCGAAGAGTTGGCGCAGCTCGACCCCGCGAATGCCGAGACCTACCGGGCCAATGCGGCGGACGGCCAGGCCGAACTGACCGCGCTGGAGGCCGAGCTTGCCACGGCGCTGGAGGCCGTGCGCGACCTGCGCTTTGCGGTGTCACATGATGCGTTCCAGTATTTCGAGGCCCGTTTCGGCGTCTTTGCCGTCACCGCCGTGACCGATGGGGACGCGGCCCCGGCCAGCGCGGCGCGCCTGTCGGATGTGGGCGCCTTGATCGACGAGCGGGACGTGGCCTGTGTCCTGGTCGAGCCCGGCGTCGACACAGACCGGCTGGCCAATGTCTTTGGCGCAGAGCAGCGCTATGGCATGCTGGACCCGATGGGGCGCGGTTTTACCCCCGGTTCGGCGCTCTACCCGGCGCTCCTGCGGGCCATGGCCGAAGCGTTGCAGGGCTGCGTCACGCCCTGACCCGGTTGGAACGCCGCGTAAAACTTGCGCGGCGCTGCAAACCCGATCATGTTGTTGCGGAGGGAATGACTGGCCATCGGGCAAACCGGGCCATGACAGGGAGATTTAGTGGATGAGCTTTGCCTCAAAACAGGATGCATTGGATATTGCGAATGAAATGCCGTGGGAGGCGCGCGAGCGGCCCGAGACGCTTTATGAGATGCTGGCGGAAACGGCCCAGGTGCATCCCAACCGTCCCGCGGTAAGCTATCAGCTTCTTTCCGGGCCGGGCGATAAGGCCGAGACGCTGACCTGGAAGCAATATCATGATCAGGTGTGTCAGGTGGCCAATATGCTGCGCAAGCTGGGCATTGGCGAAACCGACGTGGTGGCGATGGTGTTGCCCAATGCGATGGAAACCGCGCTGTCGGTGATCGCCGGGGCCGTCGCGGGGATCGTCAACCCGATCAACCCGCTGCTGGAAGCCGAGCAGATCGCGGCCATCCTGCGTGAAACCAACGCCAAGGTGGTGATCACCCTGCGCGCCTTCCCCAAGACCGACATTGCCCAGAAAACCGCCGAGGCCGTCAAGGACGCGCCGAATGTGCACACGGTTCTGGAGATCGATCTCAACCGTTATCTGAGCCCGCCGAAAAGCTGGATCGTCCCGCTTATCCGGCCCAAAGTGGCGGTGCAGCATCATGCCAAGGTGCTGAATTTCAACACGGAAATGGCCAAGTGCAGCACCTCTCTGGATTTCGACGACAGCACAGGCGACCGCGTCGCGGCCTATTTCCATACCGGCGGGACAACCGGCATGCCGAAGGTGGCGCAACACCAGTATTCGGGCATGGTCTATAATGGCTGGCTGGGTCACCGGCTGCTCTTTACCGAGCAGGACAGCATCATGTGCCCGCTGCCCCTGTTCCATGTCTTTGCCGTGCATGTGATCCTCATGGCGATGATCAAATCCGGCGCGCATGTGGTCTTTCCGACGCCTGCAGGCTATCGCGGCGACGGTGTCTTTGACAATTTCTGGAAGCTGCTGGAGCGCTGGGGCACCACTTTCGTGATCACCGTGCCGACGGCGGTTTCGGCCCTGATGCAGCGCCCTGTGGATGCCGATATTTCCAAGGTCAAAAAGGCGTTTTCCGGCTCTGCCCCGATGCCGCTGGAATTGTTCAAGCGGTTTGAGAGCGCGACGGGCATGGAAGTGATCGAAGGCTATGGCCTGACCGAGGCCACCTGCCTGGTTTCCGCCAACCCACCCGATGGCGCAAAGAAGGTGGGATCGGTCGGGGTGCCGCTGCCTTATACCGACGTCAAGATCCTGATCGACACCTCTGATGGACCGGCGGAATGCGATGTGGACGAGATTGGCGAGATCTGCATTTCGAACCCGGGTGTCTACGCGGGCAACACCTATACCGAGGCTGACAAGAACCGAGAGCTGTACCACTATCAGAAATACCTGCGCACGGGCGATCTGGGGCGGCTTGATTCCGATGGCTATCTCTGGATCACCGGCCGCGCCAAGGATCTGATCATTCGAGGTGGTCACAACATCGACCCGGCCGAGATCGAAGAGGCGCTGATGGGCCATCCGGCGGTGGCCATGGCGGGTGCGATCGGTCAGCCCGATGCCCATGCCGGTGAAATCCCCTGCGTCTATGTGGAACTGGTGGAAGGGGCCTCAGTGACCGGTGAGGAACTGCGCTCGTATTGCAAGGAACATGTGCATGAGCGCGCCGCACATCCCAAGCATATCGAGGTGCTGGATGAGCTGCCCAAGACCGCCGTGGGCAAAGTGTTCAAGCCCGACCTGCGCAAGCTTGCGATCACACGCATCTACAATGCCGCACTGGACGAAGCGGGTCTGAATGCTAAGGTCACTCATGTGATCGACGACAAGAAGCGTGGACTTGTGGCGCAATTGGAAAAAACCGGAAATGTCGATGATGCAGCCGTTGGGCAGGTGCTGGGCGCGTTTGTCCGGCCCTGGGAATGGCGCCCGTAACAGGAGGATATCATGACCAATATTCCGTTTCTCATTGATCCCGATCCGGCGATGGAGCCGTCGGACATGACGGCCAAGGAAGCGTTCACCGGCGCCGACACGACCGAGCTCAACCACACGCATTTCGCCACCCAGGATGAAAGCATCCTGACCGGCACCTGGGAATGCGCGCCCTGTATCGAAGATATCCCGGCCTATCCGGTGCATGAGCTGATGACCATCGTGTCGGGCAAGATCACCCTGACCCATCCCGACGGCACCAAAGAGCATCTGAAGGCGGGCGATACGTTCTTCATCTCCAAGGGGGCGCCCGTGGTCTGGGAGATCACCGAACGGCTGCGCAAGATCTATATGATCGCGACCTGAGCGTTTCGCTCACCACATCCTGTCAGGCGCGCCGTCCGCGGCGCGCTACACTCCCCCCGGTTACCGACAATCCTGCCCATTCCCGGCCACGGCGCGTTTCAGCGACAGATCAGTGTGCGCGCACTGGCCAGTGTCACCTCCATATATCGTTCCTGCGACCAGCCACAATCTTGTGTCAGCAGTTCCCAGCGGCTGATCGAAAGATGGGTCCAGAGCAGATCGGTGGCTTCGGTTTCGGTCAGGTTGGGGGCAAGATCCCAGTCCGAGATCAGCGCGGCCACGGCGGCGGCACAGCCTTCGCGTAAATCGCCCATCCGTTCCGTCCAGGCGCGGGCGGCGTCCTCATCCGATTCCTTCATTACCATCAGCGTTTTCGCGATGCCGTAAATCTTCGGGATATGGGCGCCCCATGCGGTCACGAAAGCGTCGAGCCGGTCGTACCCGGAGGTGGCTTCGCGGCTGGGGGTAAGGCTGTCCTGGATGCCGAAAACCTCATCCTGGTATTTGGTCGTCGCGATGAAAAGCTCGGTCCTGTTGGGAAAATGCAGATACAGAGCCTGGCGGCTGACACCGGCGGCCTTGGCGATATCGGACATGCGCGCAGCGACGCCGGGATTGCGATCCAGCAATTTCCAAGCGGCTTTCAGAATGCGCAGGCGGGTTGGATTCATTTCACTTGACATAGTGTAAAGTAATTCGTATTCCGCACCCTGTCAATTGACACTGTGTAAAGCTTAGTGATTCAAAAATGGAAACCTAAATGGCAGGCAGGAACTTCTTCTGGATCCTGCGTCGGCCTGGCCCGCTAACAAAAGGAAAAAGATCATGACCACAGCAACTCTTATCGTTTTCGCCCTCGCCACACTGATCTGTGCACTGATCGCGGGGGTCTTCCTGGCCTTTTCGGATTTTGTGATGAGGTCGCTCAGGAATGCCTCGCCCACGACAGGGATCGAGGCGATGCAGATCATCAACCGCGAGGTCTTCTCGTCAATCTTTCTGGTCTGGCTTTTGGGCATGGCACCGGTCAGTGCCGGGCTGGGGGCCTATGCGTTCTTCAGCATCGATGGTCCGGCGCGGGCCTGGTTCATGGCCGGTTCGATGATCTATCTCATCGGTGCGGTTGGTGTGACGATGCTGGGCAATGTGCCGATGAACCAACGGCTCGATACCTTGCCCCTTGGCGGGGCCGCAGCCGAGAAATACTGGGATGTCTATGCGACTTTCTGGACCCAGTGGAATCACCTTCGCACGGTGGCGTCCGGCCTTGCGGCCCTGTGCTACCTGGTCGGTTGTGTGCTCTATGCGTGATCAGGGGGGGCGCTCATCCGTCCCTTGCGTGCCGGCCTCGCGAGGCGCGCACGCAAGGGCGCGATGAGCGGCCCCGATCGCGTCAGCTTACGTCCTTGTAGGATATTTCAGGCGTATCACCGCCGGTCTTGCCGCGACGGACCATCAGGCGGTTGAGCGCATGCACATAAGCCTTGGCGGAGGCCACAACCGTATCAGTATCCGCCGACTGGCCGGTGGAAATGCGCCCGTCCTCTTCCAGCCGCACCGACACGGTGGCCTGAGCGTCGGTGCCTTCGGTCACCGCATGCACCTGATAAAGCGAGAGACGCGCGCTGTTCGGATGCAGCTCGCGCACCGCCTTGAAGGTGGCATCCACCGGACCGTCACCGGTCTGGGTCGCGGTCTTTTCCTCGCCGCCAACGGTCATGACCAGCGTGGCCTCTGCCGGGCCGCCGGTACCACAGGCCACCCGAAGGGATTTGATCACCAGATGTTTGTCCTCGCTGTCATCGCCCGCTGTGACCAGTGCGATGAGGTCGTCGTCATAGACTTCCTTCTTGCGGTCGGCGAGTTCCTTGAAGCGCACGAAGACATCGTTGAGCTGGTTATCGGCCAGCTCATACCCCAGATCCTTCAGCTTCGAGCGCAGTGCGGCGCGGCCCGAATGCTTGCCCATGACGATATTGGTCTCGCTCAGGCCCACATCCTCGGGGCGCATAATCTCGAACGTTTCGGCGTTCTTCAGCATGCCGTCCTGATGAATGCCGCTTTCATGGGCAAAGGCATTCTTGCCGACGATCGCCTTGTTGGGCTGCACCTGAAAGCCCGACACGGTCGAAACCCGGCGGCTGAGATGCATGATCTTGGTGGTGTCGATCCCGGTGGTGTAGGGCATGATGTCGCCGCGCACCTTCATGGCCATCACCACCTCTTCCAGCGCGGTATTGCCAGCCCGTTCGCCCAAGCCGTTGATCGTGCATTCGATCTGGCGCGCGCCGCCATCCACGGCAGCCAGGGCGTTGGCCGTGGCCATACCGAGATCGTTGTGGCAATGGGTGGCAAAGACCACCTCATCGGCGCCCGGCACCGTCTCGATCAGCCGCCGGATCAGGTCTGCACTTTCCCGCGGGGCGGTGTAGCCCACCGTGTCTGGTATGTTGATCGTACTGGCCCCGGCCTTGATGGCGATCTCCACCACGCGGCACAGATACTCCCATTCGGTACGCGTGGCATCCATCGGCGACCATTGCACGTTGTCGCAGAGGTTGCGCGCATGCGTCACTGTCTCATGAATGCGCTCGGCCATTTCGTCCTGTGTCAGGTTCGGAATGGCGCGGTGCAGCGGGGAGGTGCCGATGAAGGTGTGAATGCGCGGGCGCGTTGCGTGGCGCACGGCCTCCCAGCAGCGGTCGATATCCTTGAAATTCGCCCGCGCCAGCCCGCAAATCACCGCATCCTTGGCGTTCTTGGCGATCTCGCTGACGGCATTGAAATCCCCTTCGGAGGCGATGGGAAAGCCCGCTTCGATGATGTCCACACCCATCTCGTCAAGCAGTCCCGCGATCTCCAGCTTTTCCTCATGGGTCATGGTCGCGCCCGGGCTCTGTTCGCCGTCGCGCAAGGTGGTGTCGAAGATCACCACGCGGTTCTTGTCGCTCTGTGTCATGTTCGTATCTCTTTTATGTCTGTCCTAAGCCAAATGGCGCGGGTCGGCACATCCTCTGAGCGGTCGCGCCAGCGGGCACGCTCAGAGGCGGCTTAGGAGAAGCAGGCGTGCAGCACAAACGGCCCCTGAGGGGCGCGTGGCGGCGATGATATGATCCTGCTGTGTCATGGGCGCGGACTATAGGCCTGAGGCTTGGCGATGAAAAGCCCCCAATTTGAAGACAAGTTTCGGCAAGCCTGGCAGGAAAAGGTTTCTGAAATGGTAACGGGTCTGGGTTGACGGCCCCGGGCACCCGGCTAGCTTCACCGGTCATGAAACAGGCACTCATCATCGGCGCATCTGGCGGGATAGGCGCGGCCATAACCCAGGCGCTGGATGCGCGGGGGGTGACCGTGACGGCCCTGTCGCGCTCGCACGATGGGCTGGATGTGACGGATGAGGCCTCGGTCGAGGCGGCCCTTGCGCCGCTGACCGGCCCGTATGAGCTGATCTTCGTTGCCACCGGCGCGTTGGAGATCGACGGAGCGACGCCCGAAAAATCGCTGGATCAGCTCACGCCCAAGGCGATGGCGGATCAGTTCGCGCTCAATTGTATCGGCCCGTCGCTGGTGCTGAAACATGCGCGGCATCTGCTGCCCAGAAACCAAACGGCAATCTTTGCGGCGCTGTCGGCCCGTGTTGGCTCGATCGGCGATAACCGGTTGGGCGGCTGGTATGCATACCGCACCGCCAAGGCCGCGCTCAACCAGATGATCCATTCCGCCGCGATCGAGCTTGCCCGCACGCATAAACGGTCAATTTGCGTGGCGCTGCATCCGGGTACCGTGGCCACCGATTTTACGGCGAAATATGCCGCGCGTCACAAGACCGTGCCGCCGCAGGAGGCCGCGCAGAACCTGCTGGCGGTGCTGGACGGGCTGACGCCGCGCGATACCGGGGCTTTCTTCGACTGGGCCGGAAAGCCGGTGCCATGGTAAAGCGGCTGATCCTGATCCTGGGCGATCAGTTGAGCGAAACACTTTCGGCGCTGTGCGAGGCGGATAAGGACACTGACCTGATCGTCATGGCCGAGGTCACGGACGAAACCGGCTATGTCCCGCATCATCCCAAGAAAATCGCGCTGGTGCTGTCGGCGATGCGCCACTTTGCCGAGACACTGCGCGGGGATGGATGGCAGGTGGCTTATACGAAGCTCGATGATGAGGATGCGTCAAGATCCATCGTCGGAGAGCTGATGCGCCGGGGGCAGGCGCATGGCACGACCGAGGTTCTGGCCACCACGCCGGGAGAGTGGCGGCTGATCGAGGCGCTGAACAACGCGCCGCTCACCGTCACGCTGTTGCCCGACGACCGGTTTGTCGCCTCGCAATCGGAGTTCGAAAGCTGGGCAGAGGGCCGCAAGCAGCTTCGGATGGAGTATTTCTATCGCGAGATGCGCCGCAAGACCGGGCTGCTGATGGATGGCGATCAGCCCGAGGGCGGCAAGTGGAACTATGACCATGACAACCGCAAGCCCGCCAAGGAAGACATGCTGCGCTCCGAGCCGATGCAGTTCACGCCCGATGCAATCACCGAGGAGGTGCTGGATCTGGTCGAGGCGCGGTTTAGCGACAGTTTCGGGGAGTTGCGGCCATTCTGGTTTGCCGTCACGCGTGGCCAGGCCCTGCGCGCGCTCGACCATTTCGCCAAACATCTGCTGGAGGGTTTCGGCACCTATCAGGACGCGATGCTGACAGGCGACCGGTTCCTGCATCACTCGGTCCTGTCGCCTTATATCAACCTTGGTCTGCTGGATCCTCTGGAGGTGTGCCAGCGCGTCGAGGCCGAATACAAGGCCGGGCGCGTGGCGCTCAACGATGCCGAAGGGTTCATCCGCCAGATCATCGGCTGGCGCGATTATGTGCGCGGCATCTACATGCTGGAGGGGCCGGACTATCCTGCGCGGAACGTCTTGGGTCACGACCGCGATCTGCCCTGGATGTACTGGGGCGGCGAGACGCGGATGACCTGCATGCGCGAGGCCATCGCACAGACGCGCGACGAGGCTTATGCCCACCATATCCAGCGGCTGATGGTGACGGGTAATTTCGCGCTGCTGGCGGGGATCGACCCGCATGCGGTGCATGAATGGTATCTGAGCGTTTACGCGGACGCCTATGAATGGGTCGAGGCGCCCAATACGGTGGGCATGAGCCAGTTCGCCGATGGCGGGATCATTGCCAGCAAGCCCTATGTCTCCTCGGGTAATTACATCAACAAGATGTCGGATTACTGCGGTGATTGCGCCTATTCGGTGACCACGAAAACGGGCGAGGGGGCCTGCCCCTTCAACCTGCTCTACTGGGATTTCCTGATCCGCCACCGCGAGCGGTTCGAAAACAACCCGCGCATGGCCAATATGTACCGCACCTGGGACCGGATGGACGAGGACCGGCGCGCGACCGTGCTTAAAGACGCCGCGGCCTTTCTGGCCCGTATGGACGCGGGCGAGGTGGCCTAGGGCTCAGTATCTCTCTTTAATGTTCCCGGGACTTGCGGCGCGATGCCCGAAACCGGCGCTATTTTGCGGGTATCTGGGTTCGGCTGATGGCGCCTGTCCGGAGACCAGCGATCAGCCGCCCTTCCTGCGAGGGGGTGTTTAGCCCGCTACAGCTCTCGGGCTGTGATTATTGTGTCTCCGATGTGTCGGTGCCGTCCGGCTCGGCCTCTTCCGCCGGGGCTGTATCCACCTGGCTTTCCAGTGCCCCATTCGTCCAGTTGCCCGAGGCTTCCTCGCCGCTGGCATAGCGCATCGTGCCGGTGCCCTGGCGTTTGCCCTTGAGGAACGTGCCGTCATAGACATCGCCATTGGTGTAGGTGGCCACGCCCCGCCCGCTGATCTCGCCATTCTGCCATTCGCCGGCATATTCGAACCCGTCGGGCATCACGATCTCACCGGTTCCGTGGCGCTGCCCGTCCTTGAACGTGCCGGTATAGACCGTGCCGTCGGGGTAGGTGGCGGTGCCTTGGCCGTTGCGCTGACCGTTCGCCCACTCCCCTTCATAGCGGTAGCCATCGGCATAGGTCATCACCCCTTGTCCGTGGTTCTTGGCGTTCTGGAACTCGCCTTCATAGACCACCCCGTTGGGGTAGGTGGCGACACCCGCGCCCTGGATCACCCCATCGACCCAGCCGCCCTCATAGGTGGCCCCGTCCGGATAGGTGATCTTGCCCTCGCCATTGGCAAGGTCATCGCGGAACGAGCCTTCATAGACCGACCCGTCTGGGTATACGACACGGCCTTGCCCCGCGATCTTGCCCGCGACCCATTGGCCAACATATTTGTAACCATCGGTGCCGGTGAACGTGCCTTGTCCGTGGCGCTGATCATCCTTGAAGCTGCCCTGGTAGATATCCCCGTTCTGGTAGATCACCTTGCCCTGGCCTTCGCGCCGGCCGCTGACCAGCTCGCCCTCGTAAATGTCGCCATTGGGTTGCACCAGCCGCCCGGTGCCGTTGATCTGCCCGTCTTTCCAGAGCCCGGTATAGATCAGCCCGTCCGGCATGGTCAGCGTGCCCTGGCCGTCGCGCGTGCCCTGGCGCACCTCGCCTTCGTAGATGGCGCCGTCGGGATAGGTGATCTTGCCGTTGCCCTCCTTGACGCCATTGACCCAGGCGCCGTCATAGATATAGCCGCCCGGGCTCTGCATCCGGCCCTTGCCGTGGTGCATCGCGTTCAGGAACCCCCCCTCATAACGCACGCCATTGGCATAGACCGCGACCCCTTCGCCGCTGATCTTGCCATCGACCCAGCCGCCTTCATAGGTGCCCCCATCGGTAAAGACGATCTTGCCTATGCCGTTGGGCTTGCCTTTGGCAAACTCGCCCTCATAGACCGATCCGTTGGGAAACCGCGCGACACCGCGCCCACGGATCTCGCCCTCGACCCATTCGCCCACATATTCATAGCCATTGGGCAGCGTGTAGGTGCCGGTGCCGTGCTGAAGCCCGTCCTTGAATGTGCCCTCATAGATGCCGCCGTCGTCATATTGCTTGGTCTGTACCTCGCCATCCTGCGCAAAACCTGCACCGGCCAGCCCCAGTGCCGCCGTCAGAATGATGGATTTCGCAAGCGCCTGTGTCATCGACCGCCCCCTGATGCCCCCAAGGCCTGCCTCTGCGGCAGGCTCTCAGAAACTAGTAGAGCAGGCCGCGAGGGGCAACGGGTTTTGCCGCCGGTCTTGGGCAAATCGGCTTTCCCTTGCCTCGTGATCTGCTAAATCATGGCGTGACATGCAAAAAGAGGCAGAGAGAATGGCCGACCGCTTCCGCCTGACCCTGGCACAGCTCAACGCCACCGTGGGCGATATCGCGGGCAATGCCGCGCTCGCGCAATCCGCCTGGGAGGCCGGGCGCGAGGCGGAGGCCGATCTGGTGGCGCTGCCCGAGATGTTCATCACCGGCTATAACACCCAGGATCTGGTGATGAAGCCCGCCTTTCACGAGGCGGCCATTGGCGCCATCGAGGCGCTGGCGGATCGTTGCGCCGACGGGCCCGCTCTGGCCATCGGCGGCCCGGCGGTGCAGGATGGCAAGCTTTACAACGCCTATTACATTCTCAAGCGCGGCACGATCAGCGCGACGGTCCTCAAGCACAAGCTGCCCAACGAGACGGTGTTCGACGAGGTGCGGCTTTACGATGCCGGACCGCTGGGGGGGCCATATGTGGTCGATGGCGTGCGCGTGGGCAGCCCCATCTGCGAGGATGCCTGGCACGAGGACGTACCGGAAACCCTGGCTGAGACGGGCGCCGAGTTCCTTCTGGTGCCCAACGGGTCGCCCTACTATCGCAACAAGATGGAGGTCCGGCAGAACCTGATGGTGGCGCGCGTGGTCGAGACCGGGCTGCCGCTCATTTATCTGAACCTCGTGGGCGGGCAGGACGATCAGGTGTTTGATGGTGGCACCTTCGTGCTGAACCCCGGTGGCGAACTGGCGTTGCAGATGCCGGTTTTTGAAGAGGCGATTGCCCATCTGAACATGGTGCGCACCGAAAATGGCTGGCGCGCGGAGAAAGGCGATCTGGCGCATCTGCCCGACGAATATGAGCAGGATTACAACGCCATGGTGCTGGGCTTGCGCGACTATATGCGCAAGACCGGGTTTTCCAAGGTGCTGCTGGGGCTGTCGGGCGGGATTGACAGCGCGATCGTGGCCACCATCGCCGCCGATGCGCTGGGCCCAGACAATGTGCGCTGCGTGATGATGCCGTCGGAATACACCTCGCAGTCTTCGCTGGACGATGCCAAGGCCGTGGCCGAGGCGTTGGGGTGCCGTTATGACATCATCCCCATCAAGGCGGGCCGACAGGCCATCACCGAGACGCTCGCGCCGCTCTTTGAGGGGACCGAACCGGATGTGACCGAGGAAAACATCCAGTCGCGCCTGCGTGGGTTGTACCTCATGGCGCTGTCCAACAAGTTCGGTGAGATGCTTTTGACCACTGGCAACAAATCCGAAGTGGCGGTGGGCTATGCCACGATCTATGGCGACATGGCGGGCGGGTTCAACCCGATCAAGGACATGTACAAGACCCGCGTCTTTGACACCTGCCGCTGGCGCAATGCCAATCACCGCGACTGGATGCTGGCGCCCCCGGGCGAGATGATCCCGCAGAATGTGATCCAGAAACCGCCCTCGGCCGAGTTGCGACCGGATCAGAAGGATAGCGACAGCCTGCCGGATTATCCGGTGCTGGATGGCATTCTGGAGATCCTCGTGGACCAGGACGGCTCGATTGCCGATTGCGTGGCCGCCGGATATGCCCGCGAGGATGCCAAGCGGGTGGAACATCTGCTTTACATCTCGGAATACAAGCGATTCCAGTCCGCTCCGGGTACGCGCCTGTCGAAGCGCGCGTTCTGGCTTGACCGGCGGTATCCCATCGTCAACCGCTGGCGCGATAACGGCTGATCTCGCGGCGTTACCCGCTTTTCAAATCCGCATGCGGTCCTGATCCGATTGAGTGGCTGCGCCACGCTCGTCTTGTTTGGTGATGAGGGGTTCCACCCCTCAAACTCCCCGGAGTATTTGGGGAACGCTGAAAGGATCAGCTGCGCCGGGCGATCAGCCGGGCGAGCCGGGGCCGGATCGGCAGGAAGGCGCGGTAGGCCAGTTCGAGCAGGGGCGTGACACCCGGCAGCGCGGCGAGGCGGGCGGCCCAGCGCCAGCGGGGCAAGCTGCGCCAGATCAGGGTGAAGCCGCGCGCGCCAGAGGCGAGACTGCCGTCGGGCCGACGCACGTGAAAGCGTTTCATGGCCGCCGCGCGGGGCAGGTCGGGGCCGGGATCGGCCGAGGGATCGGATACATCCACGAAGTCCAGTGCCTCGGCACCCTTCTGGCGTTTGTAATGGGCGATTTCCATGGCGCAGAGAGGACAGGCACCATCGTAATACACCGTCAGGTCTTTGTCTGTCAGGGTCAAATCGCTACTCCCACCAACGAGCGATTGCGGCGATGTCCGCGTCGGACCAGCCGAAGTGATGCGCGAACTCATGCACCGTGACATGGGCGATCAGCGCCTCCAGAGCGACGTTGCCCCGCTCGCGCCACTCCGCCAGGATCGGCTCGCGGAAGAGCCAGACCGTATCTGGCGCCTGGGGCTGATCGGAAAAGGATTTTTCCGTGAGAGGGATGCCCTCGTAGAGCCCTGTCAGCTCCAGCGGGTCGCGCATCCCGAGGTCGGCCAGCATATCGCGCGCGGGCCAATCGCTTACGTGCAAGGCGACCTGAGTGGCCGCCTGCCGGAACGGGTCCGGCAGGGCCGCCACGGTGGCATGGGCCACCTCTTCGAAATAAGCCAGGTCCTGCGTCATGCGCCTGATATAGGGCGCGGGTCTCTCAAAGCATCAGCTGATAGCTCATGGGGGCATAGCGGTAGCTGTCGCCTGAGCGCTCGACATAGCCGATCCCCGGCCAGGGCATGTGGTAGCCGACGAACGGAAGGCGGTCAGTCGCCATCATGTCCAGCAGACGGCGGCGCGTGGCGGCCGCCGCGGCCTTGTCCATGTCGAACTTCACTTCCCAGTCGGGACGTTCGAGTGACCAGACATAGTGATTGGCGAAATCGGCGGCGATGAGCAGGCTTTGCCCCTCGCTTTCGATCAGATGCACCATATGCCCCGGCGTGTGTCCGAAAGCGGCCATGGCGGTGTGGCCGGAAAAGGCGCTGGCGCCGTCTTCGATCATGGTGGTCATTTCTGCGACCGGGCGCATGTTGGCCTCGAAGCGTTCATTCTCCATGCCGGCCCAGGCGTCGAACTCGACCCGGCCCGTGGCATAGCGCGCATTGCCGAAGGTCGGGGCGGACCCGTTCATCAGCCCGCCGATGTGGTCGCCATGCATGTGGGTGATGACCACGAGGTCGATCATATCCGTGCTGTAGCCTGCGGCCTCCAGCGCGGCACCGGTGCCCTCGGCATTCAGTCCGGTGTCGAACAGCACCAGCTCCGAGCCGGTATTGACCACGGTAGGGGTGAAGAAGAATTGCGCCTGATCGGTCGGGATATTGGCCTCGGCCGAGAGGGCGGCGAAGTCCTCGGCGCTGGCATTCATGCCAAAGATCGTCTGTGGCTCGGGGCGCACGGCGGCCCCGGCAAGCAGGGTGGTGACCTCGAAGGCGCCAAGTTTCACCCGGCGATGAGGGGGTGTGTCGACGCCCAGCATCGGGGCGCTGGCCCGCGCGGCAAGCGGGGCAAGGGGCAGGGCGGCCGCACTGGCCAGAAGCGTGCGGCGATTGAAGAACGGTGCAGGCATGTCAGGTCTCCTCTATCCTTGGTAAGCGAGGATAGCGCGGGGGATCTGGCTTGCCCGCCGCGGTCACGGTAATGTGAGGTCGATGACCGAAAACAAGACAAAACCCGGCAATAACTCGCCCGAGGCCTTCCTGAAGACGGTTCAACCGGACCAGCGGCGGCGGGATGGGGGCACACTGTTACAGCTTTTCAGGGAGGTGACGGGGTTCGAGCCGGTGATGTGGGGGGCGTCGATGATTGGTTTCGGGCGCTATCACTATGTGTATGACAGCGGGCGCGAGGACGATTTTCTGGCCACCGGGTTCAGCCCGCGCAAGGCCAATCTCTCGATATACATCATGCCGGGTTATCAGGATTACAGCGAGATCCTGGGACGTCTGGGCAAACACAAGCTGGGCAAATCCTGCCTCTATGTGACCCGGCTTGACCAGATCGACCTCGACGTGCTGGCCGAACTGATCCGCGCGGGCCTCGCTGATCTGGACAAGAGATGGCTGGTGCTGCCAGCGTGAGGGTTGCGTCAGATTTCGGGTATTTTTGCCAAGAAGAAGCAGGGGTGGTTTCTGGACAATTCCGCGTGGCTGTGACATTGCCGCTTCTGTCTTAGGAGTAGGCCCATGACCACCACCCGTTTCGCCCCGTCGCCCACCGGCTATATCCATGTGGGCAACCTGCGCACCGCGCTGATGAACTATCTTATTGCCCGCAAGTCCGGTGGCACCTTCATCCTGCGCATCGACGACACCGATCCGGAGCGGTCGAAGGAAGAATATGTCGACGGGATCAAGCAGGACCTGGAGTGGCTGGGCCTGACCTGGGACCGGGTGGAACGGCAATCAGAGCGGCTTGACCGCTATGCCGAGGCCGCCGACAAGCTGCGCGAGATGGGGCGTTTCTATGAAGCGTTCGAGACGCCGGTGGAACTGGACCTGAAGCGCAAGAAACAGCTCAATATGGGCAAGCCGCCGGTCTATGACCGCGCGGCGCTGGCACTGAGCGACGAGCAGAAAGAGGCGCTGCGCGCCGAGCGCGGCAATGGCGTGTGGCGGTTCAAGCTGGATCAGGAGCGGATCATCTGGACCGATGGTATCCTGGGCGACATCTCGATTGACGCGGCATCCGTGAGTGACCCGGTGCTGATCCGCGGCGATGGGCAGGTTTTGTATACATTGGCGAGCGTGGTGGACGATACCGAAATGGGTGTTACTCATGTGGTGCGTGGCTCGGACCATGTGACCAATACCGCGACGCAGATCCAGATCATCGAAGCACTAGGCGGGCAAGTGCCTGAATTTGCGCATCATTCCCTTCTGACCGGGCCGCAGGGCGAGAGCCTGTCGAAGCGGCTGGGGACGCTGTCCCTGCGCGATCTGCGGGCGGCGGGTGTCGCCCCGATGGCGCTTTTGAGCCTGATGGCGCGTCTGGGCTCGGCCGATCCGGTGGAGCTGCGCAGCGATATGGCCGAGCTGATCGAGGGGTTTGACATTTCGCGCTTCGGGTCTGCGCCGACCAAATTCGATGTGGACGATCTCTATCCGCTGACCGCGCACCATCTGCAGTCGCTGCCCTATGCCGCGGTGAGCAACGATGTGGCGGCCATTGGCGTGCCTGCCGAGCTGGCGGAGCAGTTCTGGCAGGTTGCACGCGACAACATCACGACCCTTGCAGACCTCGAGGGTTGGTGGACGTTGTTCCGGGATGGTGCCGAGCCGGTGATCGACGACGAGGACCGCGAGTTTGTGGCGCAGGCGCTGGAGCTGTTGCCGGATGGTCCCTATGACAGCGAAAGCTGGGGGGCGTGGACGGCAGCCGTCAAGGAGGCCACCGGCCGCAAGGGGCGCGGGCTGTTCATGCCGCTCCGGAAGGCGCTGACCGGGCAAAGCCACGGGCCCGACATGAGCCAGGTTCTGCCGCTTTTGCAGGTGATCCGCGCCAAGGGCTGAGCGGGTTCACGCGCTGATCTGGGCTTTTTCACGCTCAAGCGGCAACGCTCTTGCAGCATAGGCACGCGCGAGGTCGGCCATGTCCTCGGCGGCGGCGCTGAGTTCGCTATCCGGGCTCTGCTGCAGGGCCGTCAGCGCGCCGAGCAGGCGTTTCACCACTTCGATCTGTCCCGCCCCATCCCGGGCAACGCCCGAAAACGCGTTTTCGATCAGGCTCCCGGGGTCCAGCCTGGGCAGGTAGATCTGCGGGTGTTGGAACGGGATATCTTTTGGTGCAGTGCGGCCCCAGTGCCAGAGCAGCCGCTCCAGCCGTGCGATCACGTCGATGGCCGTGCCCGGGTCATTGATGCCCGGCGACAGGGCGCGCGAGCCGGTTTCCGACAGGATCAGCAGCCCGAACGTGGCGTCCTGTTCGAATGTGCGTTCCTCGCCGATCACCAGCGCGGCCTGCACGGTTTTGAGCGCGGATGCGTCCAGTCCGGTGACATGGCCGATCCTTTGCCCTTCGAGCACGAAGGTTCCCGGCGCCACGGTGAGATAGAGATGCGCGGCAGGGCCGGGCAGGCAGCCGGTGATCTTGGCCAGGTCGATGACCTGAAGATAGCCGGATTTCGGCGCTCTGAGCGCCTCTGCGTTGGCGGGGATGACGGTGTCGCTGCTCAGCACCCGCGCGGCGAGGCCGGGGCAGGCACGGGTCTGGACCAGACCGGCGCGGGTCTCGGCCTCGATCAGGCGGAGTGTCGCATCAAGGCTGCCCAGGTCGCTCAGATGGTCGATCCAGCGCACCATGGCGACGATCACCAGCACCACGATCAGCGCGGTCACCCCCATCAGGATCACCACCGATCCGTTGCCATGCAGCCCGGCCTTGAGCAGCAGGATCGCGCTCAGGCTATAGACGAACGCGCCGATGAACACCGCCAGCACCGATTGCGTCGTGGTGTCATTGAGCAGGATACGATGTGCCCGCGGGGTGGCCTGATCAGCGGCGGCGCGAAAGGCCGCGACCATGACATTCAGCGAAAACGTGCTGACCGCGAGCATCCCAGAGGCGAGGATCGTCAGCACCGGCAGCGCCGCATCAGGGGCAAAGCGGTTGCGCAGACCAATCGGCAGCAAATCCTCGAACAGCGTTGTCGCCAGGGCCGAGACCAGCGCCAGCGCGGCCATCAGCGCGACGCGAACCCAGAGCTTGCGGCTCAGGCGCATCAGAAACACGAAAGGCAGGCGGACCGGGCGGGTCTTGAACATCAGAGATCTCCTTGCCTCACCATGGGCGAGTTGTGTCGCAAGGTCCAGCGCCAGGCTTTTCGCGGTTGCGGATGGCGCCGCTTCGGGCCATCCTGCGCGATCACGCGATGAGGGTCAGATGGCGCAAGACAAGGCCAAATTCCTGACGGGCAATCTTTTTGCCCATGTCAGTGTCATGTCCCTGACCGGGTCGGTCGGGCTCATGGCGGTTTTTGCGGTCGATTTCATCGATATGCTGTTCATTTCGATGCTGGGCAAGGCCGAGCTTGCCGCGGCGGTGGGCTATGCCGGGGCGATCCTGTTTTTCACCACCTCCTTCGGGATCGGCATGGCGATCACCACGGGCGCGCTCGCGGCCCGGTCGCTGGGCGCAGGAGAGACGGAGGCCGCCCGGGAGAGGGCCACCACCTCGCTTGTCTGGGGTGTCGTCTTCAGCGCGCTTTTCGCGGTGTTTGTCTGGCTCAATCTGGCTGATCTGGTTGCCCTTCTGGGGGCCAGGGGCGAGACGGCGGCGCTGGCGGTGCATTACCTCGCCATCATCGTGCCCAGCCTGCCGCTGCTGGTGGTGGGGATGATCGGCGGGGCGATCCTGCGGGCTCATGGGGATGCGCAGCGCGCCATGTGGGCCACGATCATCGGCGGGTTGGTCAACGCGATACTCGACCCGATCCTGATCTTCGGGCTGGGCTTGGAGCTGACCGGCGCGGCGTTGGCCAGTGTGGCGGCCCGGGTGGCCATCGCGGTGGTCGCGCTGCGTCCGATCCTGCGGCATTATGGCGGGTTCGCCCGGCCGGGTGCGGCGGCGTTCGCCCGCGATCTGCGGCCCATCCTGGCGATTGCGGTGCCCGCTATACTGACCCAGCTGGCCACGCCGGTGGGGCAGGCCTATGTGACCCGGGCCATGGCGGAGTATGGCGAGGCCGCCGTGGCCGGTATGGCGATTGTCGGGCGGCTCACCCCGCTGGCCTTCGCGGTGATCTTCGCGCTTTCCGGGGCCGTGGGACCGATCATCGGTCAGAATTTCGGGGCCGGGGACCGCGCGCGCCTGCGCGGCGCATTCAACGCAGCACTGCTGTTCACCGGGCTTTACATCGCCGCTGTGGCGGCTCTTTTGTTTGGTCTGCGCGGCCCGATTGCCTGGCTTTTCGAAGCGGACGGTATCACCCGGGAGTTGATCTATCTTTTCTGCGGCCCGCTGGCGCTGATGTATTTCTTCAACGGGGTGCTCTTTGTGGCCAATGCCGCATTCAACAATCTCGGCCGCCCGTTCCTCTCCACCTGGATGAACTGGGGGCGGCACACGCTGGGGACGATCCCCTTTGTTCTGGCGGGGGCATATGCCTTTGGCGCGACGGGGGTGCTGATCGGGCAGGCGCTTGGCGGGGTGCTGTTCGGGGTGCTGGCCTGGCGGCTGACGCTACGGGTCATGGATGAGGCGGCCCGGCCCGAGGCGCCGCAGCCCTTCCAGCGCCAGTCGCGGTTGATGCAGCTGTTCCACAATCGCCGCTGATGGCAATAAACAAACGGCCCGCCCCATTCGTCGAACAGGGCGGGCCGGTCTGGTTCAGCCGGAACGTGCCGGGGCAGGGCCGTCAGATAAAGATGAAATCCTCAACCCCGATATCACTCAGCGAAGCGCCCTGAAGGATGATCTTTTGCCCTTCATAAGTCAGCTCGACCCCGTTGGCGACGGCGGTTGGATTCAGGGCGTCGACACGGCCCTGCAACCCGCTGCCGGGGGCGTTTTCGATCCCGGTCATGCGGAGCTTGTCCTCTCCATCGGTCCAGTCGGTGATGACATCCACTTCGCCCGAGAAGAACTCGGTGAAGATGAACACATCGTCGCCCGTCCCGCCGGTCATGGTGTCATCCCCCTTGCCGCCGTTGATCTCGTCATTGCCCGCGCCGCCGTTGATCGAGTCGTTGCGCCCGCCGCCGGCCAGGAAGTCATTGCCCGCGCCGCCCCTGATCTGGTCGTCGCCTTCTCCGCCGCCGAGGCTGTCATCTCCGGCTTCGCCCACAAGCGTATCCTGGCCGGTGCCGCCGCCGAGGCTGTCATTGCCGTCATTGCCAAGCACACTGTCCTTGCCAAAGCTGCCCGCGATGGTGTCGTCGCCGGTGCCGCCGACGACCGTGTCATCCCCCGCGCCGCCGGACATTTCGTCATTGCCGCCGCCGCCATCGACGAAGTCATTGCCGAAGCCGCCGCCGATCGTGTCATTGTTGAAGCTGCCCAGAACGCTGTCGTTGCCTTCGCCGCCGCCGAGATTGTCGTTGCCGAACCCTCCGTCAACCGTATCGTCGCCTACCGAGCCGGCGATGTTGTCACTGCCCAACCCGCCGCTCAGGCTGTCATTGCCGCCGCCGCCTGCGATGACATCGTCGCCGCTGGAGCCTCCGAATGTATCGTTGCCGTCATTGCCGACCTGCGTGATGCCCGGCCCGCCGGAATTGGCGAGGGCGATCACGTCGGCCTGGGTCAGGGTGGCATCCGTGAACTCGAAGAGTTCAACCGACGAAACCGTGTCATTGCCCTCGGCCGAGGAGACGAGGATCTGACCGCCGTTCAGCTCGGTGAAGGTGACAAAGCTGAGCTCCACGTCGAACACGGCCCGGTCGGTGCCGTTGCCACCTTCCAGGATGTCATTGCCACCGCCGCCGATCAGCGTGTCGTTGCCATCGCGCCCTGACAGGCTGTCGTTGCCGCCGCGGCCGTCCAGCATCTCATTGGCCCCCGAGCCGAGCAGCGTATCATTGCCGCTGCGCGATCCCCGGACGCTTTCGATGCTGGTCAGGCTATCGGTGAAGTTCTGCCCCGCCCAGACACCGGTGGCCACGTTGTTTTGCAGGTCAACCGTCACCGTTTCCAGACCGCTGCGGTCATAGCGTACGCGGTCGAACCCGGCACCGCCATTGACCGTGTCGTTGCCCAGGTCGGTGATGAAACTGTCATTTCGGCTCGATCCGGTCAGCACATCGTTGAAATTGCTGCCGCGGATTTCGACCGACCCCTGACCGGTCACGTTGATCTGCTCGGTATTGCCGTGCCCGTCATTGCTGACCACACCGGTTGCCAGGTTGACCACAACGGCCTGCGTCGGGGTGTTGTTCGGGGTCTCGTTGAAGGACACGCGCATCAGGCTGCCTGACGGCAGGGTGAGGTTGTAGGTATCGACCCCTTGTCCGCCATTCAGGTTGACCCAGCTGCCGAGCTCATTGGTGACGTTGAACGTATCGTTGGCGGTGCTGCCGTGGAACTGCATGCCGCCCAGCTCCGAGGTGAGCGACGACGCGATGTTGATAAAGGTATCCGTGCCACCCGAGCCGGAAACCGATGCGGTGGCGTTGACGGCGTTGATGTTGAAGGTGCGCGCGCCGTTGATGAAGCTGTAATCCACGGTGTAGAAGCTGTCGGCGTCCGCATCCCCGAAATCGTAGGTGTCGTTGCCGGTCGTCGCGACCATGAAATCGTTGCCGTTATTGGCGCCGGGGTTGATGCTGTCATTGACGGCAGTGCCGACGAGATTGTCGTCAAACGGGCTGCCGATGATCGTCCCGGTCGCATTCACCTGCGGCAGGAAGTCCAGAAAATCCAGCCCCATGTCGGCCCCGTCCGTCGCCCCTGAGGCATCGAAGCCGAAACTGCTGGATTTGCTGAACAGCGTGATGGCTGGGCCAAGGTTCTCGAACCCGGCCGCATCGAGGGCCGAAATGAATTCGACAAGGCTCCAGTTGATATCGGTAAGTGTCGCGGTGGTGGTGCCGCCGGTGGAAAACGTGATGCTTGTGATGGTCCCCGAAGTCGGGTCTTCATTCGCATCAATGGCGAAATTCGTTCCGTTGAAAGTGGTGACGTCCCCTGTGCTCGGTTGGATCACGATGGCTTGTGTTGGCGAGAAGCTGAGAATTGTAAGCTCTAACTCGCCCGTGGGCTGGAAGAAAGCGTCGTTCAGAAAGGCCTGGTTGCCGCCGAAGTAATTGAATTGCATTTTGGGGAGGTCTCTTTTTGTTTAGTCGCGTTCCAGCTTTTATCTAAAGCTTCGTCGCAGCCTTTCAAAAAAAATATCATATTTCAAGTGCTTCGGGGGCAGGGTCGTGCCGTTGCCGGATATGGGCGCGAGTGTAGGTGCGTCGGCGCGCCCACAAGTTGCGAGGGCGCGCGCGGCATTATCTGCGGGTGATGAACCGGACCTCCAGCGCTTCCAGCTGCGCATCGACGAAACCGGTTTCAGCCTTGCTCAGCCGACAATGCCGGGGGTAGAGCGGCGCGTCGCGGTCCCGCAGGATCGGGGCATCCCACCCCAAGGTGGTTTCAAAGAAGCGCCGGGCGCCGTCTTCGCCGAACTCTCGCAGATAGCCCTGCACAACCACGTCGATGTAACTCAGCAGCACGGGCCCCGAGGTGGTTGGCGCCCCGTGCTTGCCGTCCGGGATCGCATAGACGGCGATCTGGGGCCGGTGCGGCAGAGGGTGGGCCACCTGGTGCGCGGCATCCACCCTGTCATAGGCGCCTTCGCGGATATCGAGCGCGGCCCAGTCATCATCGGGCACCTCGGCGATCAGCCCGTCGATCTCGGCGGTCGCGTCGGGCACCACGGTGAGATAGGCCACCTCGCGCAGTTTGGTGTGCCGCCAGACCCGTCTCCAGCCGCTCAGCTGCGCCGGATACGCGCCTTGGAACGCGTGTGTGTCGCGGTTGACGAGGCTGCCGTAGCCAAAGAAATACCTATGTTTTTTAAGCATCATTCCGCAGAAAATTGACAAATGTCATGTCTCATGGGGTAGATTGGCGTCACTATCACGTCTAAGCGCGACCTGCTCCATGTGTTTTCATCCGATTCTGTCGCTCAGATCAAATGCAAACGCCTGCTGCTCCATGCACGAGGTTTGATCATGCGCATCACCAAAAGAACGAATATCGCGATGCGCGTTCTGATGTTCTGCGGGGCGCACGAGGGCGTCTTGGTGACAAAGGCGATGGTTGCGGAGAAGTGCAACACCTCAGAGAGCCATCTGGCACAAGTGATCTACAAGCTGGCGCAGCTCGGGTACCTCTACACGCAGCGGGGCCGCAGTGGCGGGTTTACCCTGGCCAGGCCGATGGCCGAGATCGTGATCGGCGACATTTTCCGTGAGTTTGAGTCAGAACAGCACAATCTGGAATGCTTCGCCGATGGCGACAATACCTGCCCGCTGGTCAAGGGGTGCCGGTTGCGGCTGACGCTCAAGGAAGCGCTCGAGGCGTTCTACAACCGTCTCGACAAGGAAACGCTCGACAATCTCGTCTGCGGCAACACGGCCCTGCTTGAGCTGTTCGTCATGCCCAGCTGCCACAGCACGCGGCCCCTGCGCACCGGCACAGATCGGGGTTGATCGCGCGCAAAGCGTATACTAGCGTACACCGTGATCAGTTCGGGAGAATCGGCAACCGCCGATGCCGAAGGAGCAACCGCCCCGGAAACTCTCAGGCAAAAGGGACCGAACGGATCAGTGAAAGCTCTGGAGAGAGCCCGGGCCAGGACCGGGCCGCCGAAGGGATAGCGATCTCAGGCGAAAGGACAGAGGGGGCATCGTGGCGCAGCGCATCCGCCTGCGTGAAACCGATGCCGGATTGATGTTTTTTGAGATCAAGCTGGCGCAAATTGGGAGAGCCCGATGAGCGACACGCTGCGCCGAACGCCGCTTTATGACCTGCATGTGGAGCTGGGGGCCAAGATGGTGCCTTTCGCCGGCTATGAGATGCCGGTGCAATATCCGCTGGGCGTGATGAAAGAGCATCTGCACACGCGGGCCAAGGCGGGGCTTTTCGACGTCAGCCATATGGGGCAGGTGGTGGTGCGCCATGCGCTGGGCTATGCCGGGGCGGCCCAGGAAATGGAGGCGTTGGTGCCTGTGAACCTGCTGGGCCTCGGTGAGAAGCGGCAGCGCTACGGGGTGTTCACCAATGACGCAGGCGGGATCATGGATGACCTCATGATCGCCCATCGCGGCGACGAGATGTTCGTCGTGGTCAATGCCGCCTGCAAGGCCCAAGACATCGCCCATATGCGCGCGAACATGCCCAACAGCGAAATCGAAGAGGTCACCGACCGCGCGTTGCTGGCGTTGCAGGGCCCGGCGGCGGTGCAGGTGCTCGACCCGATCGCGCAGGGCTGTGACATCATGAAATTCATGGATATCGGGATTTTCACTTCGGAATTCGGCGAGCTTTGGGTGTCGCGCTCTGGCTATACGGGCGAGGACGGGTACGAGATTTCTGTACATGCGACCCATGCCGAGGCGCTCGCCCGCCGCCTTCTGGCGCATGAGGATGTGGAACCCATCGGCCTTGGCGCGCGTGACAGCCTGCGGCTTGAAGGCGGGCTGTGCCTCTATGGGAATGATATCGACACGGGCACAAGCCCGGTGGAGGCAGCGCTGAGCTGGGCGATCCAGAAGGTGCGCCGCGCGGGTGGCGATCGTGCGGGCGGCTTTCCCGGGGCAGATCGTATTTTGGACGAGCTGGAAAACGGCCCTGCGAGACTGCGGGTCGGGTTGCGCCCCGAAGGCCGCGCGCCGATGCGCGAAGGCACCGAAATTTACGAGGCCGAGACGGGCGGCACACCGGTGGGCCGGGTCACATCCGGCGCGTTCGGGCCAACCATCGAAGGGCCGATGTCCATGGGCTATGTGCCCGCGGCGCTGGCTGCTGACGGCACCCTGCTTTACGGAGAGGTGCGCGGCAAACGCCAGCCGCTGCGCGTGGCGCCCATGCCCTTTACCCCTGCCAATTTCAAACGCTGATCATCGAGGGAGTGACAGATGAAGTACACCGAAGAACATGAATGGCTGCGCGAAGAGGATGGCGTGATCGTCGTCGGGATCACCGAGCATGCGAGCGAACAGCTGGGCGATATCGTCTTCGTCGAACTGCCCGAGGTCGGGACGGAAGTGGCCAAGGATGACGAGATCGTGGTGATCGAGTCGGTTAAGGCCGCCTCGGACATCCTGGCGCCGATTGACGGCGAGATCGTCGAGGTGAACGAGGCGCTGGCGGATGAGCCCGGCAAGGTCAATGAAGACCCGATCGGCGACGGGTGGTTCTTCAAGATCAAGGCGAGCGACGCCAGCCAGATGGACGACTACATGGATGAAGCCGCCTACAAGGACTTCATCGCGTAACAGCTGTCACCGGGCAGAAGATTTTTCGTACGAAAAATCTTTGGGGCGACATGCCTCCGGCGGGAGTATTTTTGGAAAGATGAAGGCGGGTGCGGGCGGAGGGTCCGGCCCCCTGGAACGGGAGGATTATCATGCCTTTTGAGCCAACCGATTACTTGCCCTACGATTTTGCCAACCGCCGCCATATCGGCCCATCGCCCGAGGAGATGGCGCAGATGCTGGACCGGCTCGGGGTTGCGTCGCTCGAACAGCTGATCGACGAGACCGTGCCCAAGGGCATCCGTCAGGCTGAACCGCTCAATTTCGGCAAGCCAAAATCCGAGCGTGAACTGATGCATTTCATGCGTGTCACCGCGGCCAAGAACAAGGTGCTGGTCAGCATGATCGGCCAGGGCTATCACGGCACGGTCACCCCCCCTGCGATCCAGCGCAACATCCTGGAGAACCCGGCCTGGTACACCTCCTACACCCCCTACCAGCCCGAGATCAGTCAGGGCCGGCTTGAGGCGCTCCTGAACTTCCAGACCATGGTGACCGATCTCACCGGGCTCGATATCGCCAATGCCTCGCTTCTGGACGAGGCCACGGCCTGCGCCGAGGCGATGACCATGGCGCAGCGTGTCGCCAAATCCAAGGCCACCGCGTTTTTCGTGGATCGCGACTGCCACCCGCAGAACATTGCGCTGGTCAAGACCCGGGCGGCCCCGCTGGGCATCAAGGTCATCGTCGGCAATCCCGACAAGATGGACGCCTCGAAAGTCTTCGGCGCGCTGTTCCAGTATCCCGGCACTTATGGTCATGTGCGCGATTTCACCGACCATATCGCCAGGCTGCACGAACATCAGGCCATTGGCATCATCTCTGCCGATCCGCTCAGCCTGACGCTGTTGAAAGAACCCGGAGAGATGGGTGCCGATATCGCCGTGGGCTCGACCCAGCGGTTCGGCGTCCCGATGGGCTATGGCGGCCCGCACGCGGCCTATATGGCCTGTCGGGACGACTACAAGCGCGCCATGCCGGGGCGCATCGTGGGGGTCAGTGTCGACGCCCATGGCAACCGCGCCTACCGGCTCAGCCTGCAAACCCGCGAGCAGCATATCCGCCGCGAAAAGGCCACCTCCAATGTCTGCACGGCGCAGGCGCTGCTGGCGGTGATGGCGTCCATGTATGCGGTGTTTCACGGGCCCAAGGGGCTCAAGGCCATCGCGCAGCGCATCCACCGGAAAACCGTCCGTCTGGCCAAGGGGCTGGAAACGGCGGGGTTCAAGGTGGACCCGAAGGTGTTTTTCGACACGGTCACCGTGGATGTGGGCCCGCTGCAGGCGGCCGTGCTCAAATCGGCGGTGGATGAAGGGGTGAACCTGCGCAAGGTGGGGGAACGCCGGATCGGCATCACCCTGGACGAGGCAACGCGCCCGAAGAATATCGAGGCGGTCTGGCGCGCTTTCGGGATCGCGCGCGCGGATGACGATTTCGCGCCTGAATACCGCATCCCCGCAGATATGCACCGCAAGACGGACTATCTGACCCACCCGATCTTCCATATGAACCGGGCCGAGACCGAGATGATGCGCTATATGCGGCGCCTCGCGGACCGGGATCTGGCGCTGGATCGGGCCATGATCCCGCTTGGCTCCTGCACGATGAAGCTCAATTCAGCGGCCGAGATGATGCCGGTCAGCTGGCGCGAGTTTTCCCGCCTGCACCCGTTCTGCCCCGCCGACCAGGCGCTGGGTTACAAGGAGATGATCGACGATCTGTCGGCCAAGCTCTGTACGATCACCGGCTATGACGCGCTCTCGATGCAGCCCAATTCGGGCGCGCAGGGCGAATATGCGGGGCTGCTGACCATCGCGGCCTATCACCGGTCGCGCGGGGAAGGGCACCGCAATATCTGCCTGATCCCGATGAGCGCCCATGGCACCAACCCCGCCAGCGCACAGATGGTCGGCTGGAAGGTGGTGCCGGTGAAATCGGCTGAGAATGGCAATATCGATCTGGACGATTTCCGCGCCAAGGCCGAACAGCATGCCGACAACCTGGCGGGCTGCATGATCACCTATCCGTCCACGCACGGGGTGTTTGAGGATATCGTCAAGGATGTCACCAAAATCGTGCATGACCATGGCGGGCAGGTCTATATCGACGGGGCCAACCTCAACGCGATGGTGGGGCTGGCCCGCCCCGGTGATGTCGGCGGCGACGTGAGCCACCTCAACCTGCACAAGACCTTCTGCATCCCGCATGGCGGCGGCGGGCCCGGGATGGGGCCGATCGGGGTCAAGGCGCATCTGGCACCCTTCCTGCCGGGTCATCCGATGACCGGCGGCGGCGAGGGACCGGTGTCTGCGGCCCCCTTCGGCTCGCCTTCGATCCTGCCGATTTCCTGGGCCTATACGCTTCTGATGGGGGGCGAGGGGCTGACCCAGGCGACGCGGGTCGCGATCCTCAACGCCAATTATATCGCCGAGCGGCTGGAAGGGGCCTATGACGTGCTCTATCGCGGCACGAATGGCCGGGTGGCGCATGAGTGTATCCTGGATACGCGCCCGTTCGAGAAAAGTGCCGGTGTGACGGTGGATGACATTGCCAAGCGCCTGATCGACAACGGGTTTCACGCACCCACGATGAGCTGGCCCGTGGCGGGCACCCTGATGGTCGAGCCGACCGAGTCCGAAACCAAGGCCGAGCTTGACCGGTTCTGCGATGCGATGCTTTCGATCCGCGAAGAGATCCGCGACATCGAGGAAGGCCGGATCGACCCTGAGAATAACCCGCTGAAAAACGCGCCGCACACGATGGAAGACCTCGTACGCGACTGGGACCGGCCCTATAGCCGTGAACAGGCCTGTTTCCCGCCGGGGGCGTTCCGGGTGGACAAATACTGGCCGCCGGTCAACCGGGTGGACAATGTCTATGGAGATCGCCACCTGGTGTGCACATGCCCGCCGATGGAGGAGTATGCAGAGGCAGCGGAATAGCGGTGCTGTCCGTTCCGACGCCGCGGCTGAGCGTTCTGCGATCCGCCGTCCGGCGCTCGGGATGAAACCTGATTGCGGCCTGCCGTCTGGCTGAGCGCAGGCGCAGCAGGCGGGCCGCCACGCCATAGGTGCCGATCACGACAAAGCTGATCTGCACCAGCAGCGTGGCCAGGTTGAACGCCTCTGTCAGGCTGCACATCACGCAGAGGGCCGCGATGACCTTCGAGCCCGGAAACAGCATGCCATTGCCGTCCATATGCCCGGTCTGCACCAGCAGGAAACCCAGCATGTAAATGGCAAACCCCACGACGCCGATCCATTGCAGCGGGCTGAGCGGAGGGGCCTCCAACAGTGTCAGAAGCTCTGTCATCGCAGTCAATTCCGTCTTTGAGCATAAAGGCGGCCCCGATAAAACCGGGGCCGCTTTGGCTTTGCTACTGAAAGATCCTTATCGAAAAGGCTTTCATGCTAAAATCTCCAGGTCTCTGCCGGGTTGGGTGCGCCGGGCCTTGGCCAGCCGCATGCCGATCCCGTAAAGACCGATCAAAATATAGCTCACCTGGATCAGGAAGGACGCCAGGTTGAACGCCCCCACCAGCGAGACAAGAACAAGACACGCCGCGATCACATTGGTCAGCGCAAAGCCAACCCCGTTCCCGCATAAATGCCCTGTCTGGACCAACTTGAACCCGATAATATAGGTCAAGAACCCGACGACACCGATGGTTTGGAGCGTCTCCGGATAAGCCCGTAAAAACTCAATAAATTCAGACATTTCAAAATACTCGTCTTCTAATGATTCAAAATTAGCCGGTTCAAAAATCAGCGTCATACCCCGTATGGGGTAAAACACATTTTAATTGCCAAGAAAGGGCGTCACACACTCCAGCGCATCGCGCCAGTGCCGGAAAAATACCAACTGTCCGGCATCGTCATATTCACGGTAATCGATCCAGGCGTGATCGCGCTGAAAATCGCGCAGGGTCGCCTCGGGAATCTGGGGGTCCTGAAGGCCGTTCATGAAAATCACGGGCAGGCGGCCCTTCAGTTTGTCGAGATCCTCGGACCAGTCGGTGCGCTGGCGCCCCAGGATCTGCATCGAGAAAGCGGCATGGGCGATATGATCCTCCGACAGGGCCACTTCCGAGCCGGTCACCATCGCTTCGAAGACATCGGGGTTTTCGAAGGTCTCCACATCCGCGGGGCACTGACCATAGACCGCGTGCACAAAGCCGCGTTTGCCGATCTTGCGGGCAAGCAGGAACCCGGCCTTGACCATGAAGGGCAACAGATGTGGCGTGTATTTCGCACCGGCCAGGATGAACCGGTGCCATTTCTCCATCCGCTCGAACTGCTCACGCCGGGTCAGCGGCAGCACCCCGGCACAGCCGATCAGCGCGCTGATCCGGTCCGGGTGTTGCAGGGCAAGCTGGAAGCCGTAATAGCTGTCACCGCCAAGGCTGATCACCGGGCAGCGCTTTACCCGTTCGGCATCGAGCACGGCGAAAATATCGGCCAGCAGCGCCCTGTCGTAATCGTCGTTCTTTTGGACCGGGTCGGACAGGCCATACCCGGGGCGGACCGGCACGATGATCCGTATCCCGCGCCGCGCGGCGTCGGCCTCGGCCGGGGCAGGCCAGCGCACCAAGCCATAATCCAGCGGCAGAAACAGCAGCGGTGTGCCCGTCGGTTCGCCCAGCACGAGGTAGTCATGCCGCCGCCCGTCAGCAGAAACGAGAGATTTGAACTCCCGTTCCTCCAGCTTGCCATAGCCCCGGCTGACAACACGCGGGCCAGGGGCGGCATTGAGCGTCAGGCTCATGATGTCCATCATCGAAAGCGCGAGGCGGACCAGTTCCACCTGGCTGTGCGTTTCGGTCTTGGACAGGATCGATTTCACCTGTGCGCGGATGGTATCGAGCGAGCGGCTGCGCTGCTCGGCAATCTCGGCAAGGCTGCCGCATTCCACCAGCGCGCGCACCACATCGGCCTCTGCCGCGGTCAGCCCGAAAGCCTGGCGCAGAATATCGCGGAACCCCTCGGGCCAGCCCACCTCGTTGGAAGCCGCCAGCACCAGTTTCTGACCGTCGGCGGTGGCGCAGAGCTGTAGCCGCAGCACCGTGAACTGGCCTTTCTGGGCCGAACGCACCCGCAGGATCGCCGTGTTTTCCGGGCTGTCCGAAAGCACGGAGCGCAGGGTGCGGCGTACCGCCTCGATATCTTCGGGGTTGATTGGCAGGTCGCTCAGGCGGGCACCTGTTTTGAGCCCCAGATGGGTGCGTGCGGCATCGTTCACGGCGCGCATGGATTGTTCGGCATCCATCACAAAGGCCGCCACCCGGTCGAACGGGGCCAGGATGCTTTCGATCTCATCCACCTTGGTCGAGGTGTCCACCCGGTCCAGAAAGGCGCTGGCCCGGTCGAAATGCCCGGCAATCAGCGGGTCGTCCAGAAGGCGGGGCGCCTCGAAATCGGCATGCTCGCGCAGGGGCCGGATGGCGGTTTCCCAATGGTCAAGCAGCGCCTCATAGCGCGCCGGATCCAGCGCGACATCGTAAAGCCGGTCAATCGCCGCGTTCCGGTCGGTCTCGGACAGCGTTGAATGCTCGCCTTTGCCTGTCTCTTTGCGCGAATGATCTGCCACGGGTTTCCATCCTTTCTTGACGCAACGTAACCGATTCCCGCCCCGAGCGCAGGTAAGGTTAACCAGACGTTAAGGAATTTTACGAAAGTTTCACGAAAGCAGAAAATCGAACCGATCGCGCAGCCGGGTCCAGCTTTCCTCGTCCGGGGCGGCCAGCAAATAGCCCTCGGTCACAGACGCGTTGTAGTCGCTGCCATCCAGCATCGCCACATGTCCGCCCGCCTGTTGGCAGATCAGTACCCCAGCCGCGTGATCCCAGGGCGTCATCATACCCGAAAGGCAGAAATCCATGCTGCCCCGCGCCAGCGTGCGGTATTCATGGCAGGAACAGCGCAGCACCTGGGTGCGTGCGAAATCCGGCAGGGTTCCGGCGATCAGCTCCTGAATGTCCTGCGGCATCAGATACATGTGAATGAAGCCGGACATCTCGCTCAGCGGCGCCCCCCGCGACACGGACAACGCCCGGCTGACCCCGATATGGCGGGCAAAGCGGGCCGGTGTGGTCTCGTCCGCGATGATCCAGTCATCCATCACCGGATCATAAAGCAACCCAAGCACAGGTTTGCCGAAACGGGTGACAGCGATGATCACGCCAAACAGGCTCAGCCCGTTGGCGAAATTCCAGGTGCCGTCAAGCGGGTCGATCAGAAAGCACAGCTCGGCTTCGGCGATCCTGGCGCGCAGCTCCGGATCGGCGCTCGCGGCTTCTTCGCCAACGATAAGCGCATGGGGAAACATCTGTTGCACCCCCCGTGCGAGGATCGCTTCGGCCCCCGTATCGGCCTCGGTCACAAGGTCGAACCGCGTGGATTTGGCAGTAACCTCGCCCGACTCCAGATTGCGAAACCGCGGAAGGATCTCGGCCTTTGCGGCCCGGCGCACCAGGTTGATCAGGCTGGTCTGCTGCGCCTGGCTCAGAGGTGCGGTCAACGGGATGGGCAGATTGTCGGTCATGGCGACACTCCTCGATCTGTCGGCAACTCGCCCGGGTCATGCCATCCCCGGGCACGGCGTTCAACCGCGTGAAGGGCTGTTCTCAGTCACGCGCGCGCAATATCGCCGCCGGGCGCGCGGTCAGCGGCCCCCAGGCAAAGGCCAGCCCCGCCAGCAGCGTCACCGCAATGCCCGCGGCAATGATGGACAGGGCCGAGGGCCAGATCACCTCGAAGTCGGTCTCGAAGATATACCGGTTCACGGCCCAGCCCCCCAGAAGCCCGGTGGCCAGCGCCACCACCCCCGCCACGGCCCCGAGAAGGATCGCCCGCAGGGCCAGGCTTCGCAGGATGCGGCGGCGGCTCGCACCCAGCGTTTTCAGAATGGCGGCCTCATATGTGCGCGTGCTCTGATCTGCCGCACTCGCACCAATCAGAACGGCAAAACCGGTCAGCAACGTCACTGACGCGCCCCAGGCCACCGCCGAGGCAAGCCCGCTCAGCAGGTCCGACACCCGGTCAATCGCATCACGCACCCGGATCGCCGTGACATTGGGAAAGGTGCTGCTCACATCCCTGAGCAGGGCCGCTTCGGCCTCGGCACCGGCATAGACGGTGGCGATGAAGGAATGCGGCGCGCCCTCCAGGGCGCTGGGGTTCATCAGCATGATAAATCCCATGCCCGCCGTCGAAAAATCCACCTCGCGCAGTGAGGTCAGCGTCGCCGTGATGTCGCGGCCCAGGATGTTGACGGTAATGGCGTCGCCCAGGGACAGCCCCATCTCCGCGGCCTCCTCGGCGGCAAAGCTGAGTTGCGGCGGGCCGGAGTACTCCTCTGCCCACCATTCCCCATCCGTCAGGGTCGTGCGGCTTGGTACCGTGGCGGCATAGCTGATCCCCCGGTCGCCATCGAGCACCCAGTGATCGCCCGCCACCTCGCGCGCAGGGCGGCCGTTGATCTGGGTGATGATCCCGCGCAGCATCGGGGCGCGGTCCACGCGGGTGACCGCGTCATCGCCTTCAACCCGTTCCAGAAACCCCGGCATCTGGTCCTTTTGCAGATCGACAAAGAAGAAGGACGGAGCCTGTTCCGGCAGATCGCGGGCAATGGCCCCCCGCAGATTGCCGTCGATCTGGCCCACGGTGGCCAGCACGCTCAGCCCCAGCCCGAGCGAGAGCATCACCGGCCCCGCTGTCGTCCCGGGCCCGCCGATGGCCCCCAGGGCCCAGGCCAGCGCCGGGCGATGCCGTCCCAGCCGACGGAACCGGCGGGCCAGTGCCTGCACCAGCTTTGCGGCGAGGGTGAGCAGGACAAGCGCCAGCGCGATCCCGCCCGCCGTCCACAGGGTGAGCGTCAGGGTCTGAGAAAACCATGCCGCCGCCGCCAGAAGCAGCCCGAGCAGCGCAAGCGTCGCCAGCAGATAAGCTGCCCGGGGCAGGGACGGGGCCTCGGTCAAGGCATCGCGAAAGAGCGTCGCGGCGCGCACATCCTCGGTCCGCGCAAGCGGCCAGAGGGTGAAGATCAGCACGGTCAGTGCGGAGTAGAGCGCGGCCTCCAGCATTGGGGCGGGATAGATGGCAAAGCTCGCCGGCACCGGCAGGCGCGCCTCGATCAGCGGGCTGAACAGCAGCACGCCGCCCACACCGACCAGCAACCCAAGCACAATGCCCACAGCGCCAAGCGCGGTCACCTGGATCAGATAGGTCAGAAAGATCACCCTTCGGCTTGCCCCTAATGTGCGCAGGGTCGCGATGGTGCGGGTCTTGCCCGCCAGATACCCGCGCAGCGCCGCCGAAATCCCCACGCCGCCCACTGCCAGCCCCGAGAGGCCCACAAGCACGAGAAACGCGCCCAGCCGGTCCACGAAACTCGCCACACCCGGCGCGCCATTGCGCGCATCGCGCCAGCGCATCCCGCTGTTTTCAAACTGCGTTTCGGCCTCGGACTGAAGGGCCGCAAGGTCTGTGCCATCCGGCAGCGTCATGCGGTAATGGGTGGAAAAGAGCGTGCCGGGCTGCAACAGGCCCGACCCTTCCAGCGTCTCACGCTTCAGCAGCGTGCGCGGGCCAAGGGCGAAACCCGCCGTGGCATTGTCCGGCTCGCGGATCAGCGCGGCGCGCAGGGTGATCTCTTTCGTGCCCAGGGTGAAACGGTCCCCCACCTCGATCCCAAGCTGGGCGATCAGCACCGGATCCAGTACCGCGCCATCCCCCGCCAGTGCCTGATCAAGCGGTATCGCAGGCTCCAGCACGACCTGTCCCACCAGCGGATAGGCTGCATCCACCGCTTTCACCTGGGTCAGAGCGCGGGTCTCGCCCACCACGGCCATGGATCGGAAATCCGCGAGTTCGGACAGCGCGACAGCCCGCTGCGCCATCCAGGCGCGCTCGGTCTCATCGGCAAAACGATAGGTCAGCTCCAGTTCGGCATCGCCCCCCAGAAGGGCCGCGCCCTGTTGGGCCAGCCCGGCCTGGATACTGTCGCGCATCGTGCCCACGGCAGCGATGGCCGCGACGCCCAGAATCACGCAGATCAGGAAGATGCGGAACCCCCTGACGCCGCCGCGCAGTTCGCGCCGCGCCAGCCGGGTCGCTTGCCGCAGGCTCGCAAGGCTCATGCCGCGATCGTCCCGTCATGCAGGGTGATCACCCGGTCGCAGCGCCCGGCAAGGGTCGGGTCATGCGTCACCAGCACCAGCGTTGCGCCATGCCGCGTGCTGAGATCGAACAAAAGCTCCACAATCGCCGCCCCATTGGCGCTGTCCAGATTGCCCGTCGGCTCATCGGCCAGCACCAGATCGGGCCGGGGGGCCGCCGCGCGCGCCAGAGCGACGCGTTGCTGTTCTCCGCCCGACAATTGCGCCGGGTAATGATCCATCCGGTGCCCGAGGCCCACCGCCTCCAGCTCTTCGGCGGCCCGGTCAAACGCGTCCCGGTCCCCCGCCAGTTCCAGCGGTGTGGCCACATTCTCAAGCGCGGTCATCGTCGGGATCAGGTGAAAGCTCTGAAACACCACGCCCACATGATCCCGCCGGAGCCGGGCCAGCGCATCCTCGGACATCTGCGCCAGATCCTGGCCCAAAAGCTCCACCGTGCCGCCCGTGGCCCGCTCCAGCCCGCCCATCAGCATCAGCAGCGAAGATTTGCCCGAACCAGACGGGCCGATCAGACCCACCGTCTCGCCCTTATGGACATCGAGCGAGATGCCCTTAAGTATCTCCACGGGCCCCGCATTGCCCCTGAGTGACAGGGCAGCGGCGTCGAGAGAGAGGATCGGAGAGGTCATGAATATTGCCCGTCTGGCGAAAGCCTCCCTCACATATGGGGTGGCCTCCATGTGGGGCAAGGCATTGGTGCTGTTTTGGTTTCTGTCTATCCCCGCCTGGGGCGAGGAGATCACGGTGCTGGCCTTCGGCGACAGCCTGACCCAGGGCTATGGCCTGCCTGCAGAAGACGGGCTGGTGCCGCAGCTAGAGGGCTGGCTGCGCGGGCAGGGAGCCGAGGTGCGGCTGATCAATGGCGGTGTCTCGGGCGACACCACGGCGGGCGGGGCCGCGCGCATCGACTGGAGCCTGACGCCCGACATCGATGCGATGATCCTGACGCTGGGCGGCAATGACCTTCTGCGCGGGATCGACCCTGCGGTGACCCGCGCCAATCTGGAACGCATCCTTGACAGCACAGCGGAGCGCGACGTGCCTGTTCTGCTGGTGGGGATGCAGGCGTCGGGCAATTACGGGGCGGAGTTCAAGTCGGCGTTCGACGCGATCTATCCGGACCTGGCCGCAGATTATGGCGTGGCGCTGTACCCGTCTTTCTTCGCTGGCCTGGGCGACGGCACACCTCAGAGCTTCCTACCCTATTTCCAGGGCGACGGCATTCATCCCAATGCCGAAGGGGTGCGCCTGATCGTGGCCGCACTGGGGCCTGCGGTGCTGGAACTGGTCGACAGCGCGCAATGAAAAAGGCCCCCGAAACCGGAGGCCTTTCCCGAAGTTCGTGACGCTTGGCTTACGCCAGGACGAGGTTCGTCGCAGCTTCACGGCCGTCGCGGCCGGCTTCGATGTCGAAGGTCACTTTCTGATTGTCGGCGAGGCCGGTCAGACCCGAACGCTCAACAGCCGAGATGTGCACAAACACATCCTTGCCGCCGCCTTCGGGGGCGATGAAGCCATACCCTTTTGTCGTGTTGAACCATTTTACGGTGCCATTGGCCATATCCGTATCTCCTACAGGTTGTGCTGCCCGCGTAAGTGCGGCAGCTCGGCTAAGTCAGTGCAAGATCGAGGACTGAGCCGTTAGAGGAGCAGATAGTCGATAGTGGTAACGTCGCAGCGGTCATATGACAGGGTTGGACGATTTTTTCAAGTCTTTCTCGCATAACAAAAAAACGGGCAGCCCTTGGAAAGCTGCCCGTCTGGCTGTCGGATCGGCGGAATGCCGCGTGTCAGAGGACGGTCACGGCCGTGCCCATCGGGACCCGCTCGTAAAGGTCAATCACATGGTCATTGATCATGCGGATGCAGCCGTTCGAGACCGAGCGGCCGATGGAACGCGGCGCGGTGGTGCCGTGAATGCGGAAATACGTGTCGCGCCCTTTCTGGAAAAGATACAGCGCGCGCGCGCCCAGAGGGTTGCCCGGGCCGCCCGGTTGCACATAGTCATTATCGACAAACTTGGCATAGGTGCGCGGCTCACGCTCGATCATCTCGTTGGTGGGGCGCCAGGTCGGCCATTTCTTCTTGGCCCCGATTTCGGCCTTGCCGGTAAATTCCAGCCCGGCCTTGCCCACGCCCACGCCATAGCGGCGGGCGACACCCGGCTCGGTGATCAGATAGAGGAAATGCGCGCGCGGCAGAATCAGGATTTGCCCGGATTCGTAAGCCGTGCTGATCTGCACGTCCTGCGGTTTGTATTTGTCTGCGACTTCAAATGCTTGTGCGGCAGCAGGCAGGGCGGCAGCGGCCGCGCCAGATGCCAAAAGTGTGCGGCGATTAATCATGCGTTATGTTCCCTTCTAACGTACAGACAGGCATAATCTGCCATGATATAAGGGCAAAATCAAAATCTGGTGAAGTGTTTGAGGTGCGATTTTTTGGCGCTGTGGCCGGAGGATCAAGCCTGTTGCAGCGCGCGTGTCTTGCTGCGGGTCTCCGCCTTGCGCGGGCGCAGCAGGGTCAGCACGATCAGCGCTGCCGCGACGGCCAGACCGGTGACGAAATAAAGCTGTACGGCGCCCCAAAGGCTGAGCCCGAACACCACCCAGCCGATCAGCGCCGAAAAGGTGCCGAAAAATCCGCCAAGAACAAGCGCAATCGGTGCCATGGTCTGAACCCTCCCAGGTGTGTCAGCTTGCAGCAAGGTTAATGCCGCAATTGGGGCAGGAATGGGGCAAGGATAGGTCTATTTCGTGAGGCGAGTGTTAAGGCAAAAGTGGATTGATGCAAGTATTAATGCATCTTGAGGTTGTTTTTGGCGGGACGTTGCTCAGCCCCAGAGGAGGGGTGGCGACAATGAGCCAATGGCGGAACTCAAGCTAAAGCAAGGAAAAGCGAAAGGGGTGCGCAGGCGAATGCTCTGCATGCGCTGCCGCGCACTGCTCACTTTCATGCCAACGGCAACACAGTCACCGCACAAACTTCTTATGCTTCAACCGCTTCGGCTCCAGCGCATCGGCCCCCAGCCGCCGCTTCTTGTCTTCCTCGTAATCCTCGAAGTTGCCCTCGAACCATTCCACATGCGCCTCACCTTCGAAGGCCAGGATATGCGTACAGATCCGGTCGAGGAAGAAGCGGTCGTGTGAAATCACCACGGCACACCCGGCAAAATCCACCAGCGCGTCTTCCAGGGCGCGCAGCGTCTCCACGTCCAGATCGTTGGTCGGCTCGTCGAGCAGGAGCACGTTGCCGCCCTCTTTCAGAAGCCGCGCCATGTGGACCCGGTTGCGTTCCCCGCCTGACAGAAGCGACACTTTCTTCTGCTGGTCCCCGCCCTTGAAGTTGAAGGACGAGCAATAGGCGCGGCTGTTCACCTGCGCATCGCCCAGCTGGATGATCTCGGCCCCGCCGGTGATCGCCTCCCAGACGGTATCGCCATCCTTCAGGTCATCGCGCGACTGGTCGACATAAGACAGCTCCACCGTGTCGCCATAGCTGATCTCGCCCGCGTCGGGCTGTTCCTGCCCGGTCAGCATCTTGAACAGCGTCGATTTACCCGCGCCGTTGGGGCCGATCACGCCGACGATTCCGCCGGGCGGCAGCGAGAACGTCAGATCCTCGATCAACAGCTTGTCGCCCATCGCTTTCTTCAGCCCCGTCACCTCGATCACCTTCGAGCCAAGGCGCGGACCGTTGGGGATGACGATCTGCGCGCGGCTGATCTTCTCGCGTTCGGACTGGCTGGCCAGTTCGTTATAGGCGTTGATCCGGGCCTTCTGCTTGGCCTGCCGGGCCTTCTGGCCCTGGCGCATCCATTCCAGCTCGCGTTCCAGCGTCTTCTGCTTGGATTTGTCCTCGCGCGCCTCCTGCTCCAGGCGCTTGGCCTTTTGCTCGAGCCAGCTGGAATAGTTGCCCTCGTAAGGAATGCCGCGCCCGCGGTCGAGTTCCAGGATCCAGCCGGTGATGTCATCCAGGAAATACCGGTCGTGGGTGACGATCAGGATCGTGCCTTTGTAGTCGATCAGGTGCTGTTGCAGCCAGGCGATCGTCTCGGCGTCAAGGTGGTTGGTCGGCTCATCGAGGAGGAGCATGTCGGGCGCTTCCAGCAGCAGCTTGCACAGCGCCACACGGCGCTTTTCCCCGCCTGAAAGGGTGCTTACATCCGCCTCGTCCGGCGGGCAGCGCAGCGCCTCCATGGCCACGTCGATCTGGCTGTCCAGATCCCACAGGTTCTCGCTGTCGATCTGGTCCTGCAGGGCGGCCATCTCGTCGGCAGTCTCGTCCGAGTAATTCATCGCGAGTTCGTTGAACCGGTCCAGCTTGCCTTTCTTCTCGGCCACACCCAGCATGACGTTCTCGCGCACGTTCAGGCTCTCGTCGAGCTGCGGCTCCTGCGGCAGATAGCCGACCTTGGCCCCTTCGGCGGCCCAGGCCTCGCCGGTGTAATCCGTGTCGAGCCCGGCCATGATCTTCATCAGCGTCGATTTACCGGCGCCGTTGACGCCGACAACCCCGATCTTCACCCCGGGCAGAAAGCTCAGGTGAATGTTTTCAAAACACTTCTTGCCGCCCGGATAGGTCTTTGAGACGCCTTGCATGTGATAGACATATTGATAAGCGGCCATGGCTCTCGCTCCTTGGAAAGGGTTGTTGAGAGACCAGATAGACAAGTGCAGCCCCGAGGGCAATCACCCTGACACGCGCTCAGGACCGCGCGGCGGAGAGGCGGGTCCCCCGAAGGGGCCGAACAGGTCAGGCCCGCAGGTTGGGGCCCTCATCCGATGCACTGCTCTCCGGGAGGCCCAGAAAGGGCGGGTGCGGGGACGCCCGCATCTCATGCATCCACGCGATGGCCTCGCTCACGGGCATAGGACGTGCCAGACCATAGCCCTGGATCATCGGGCATTGACTGCGCCGGAGAATGTCGAGCTGGCCGCCGGTTTCCACGCCTTCGGCCACCACGGCGACATCGAGCAGTCGGCAAAGGCGGATGATCGAGCGTACGATCATCCGGTTGCGCGGATCCTCCTCCAGGCGCGCGATCATCGAACGGTCGAGCTTGATCGCATCGATGTCGAACGCGGACATATGCGCCAGCCCGGCATAGCCTGTGCCGAAATCGTCCAGTGCCACCCGCACGCCAAGCCGCTTGAGCCGGTCCACCGCCGTCATCACGTCCAGCCCGTCTTGGTCGAGTATGGTGGTCTCCAGGATTTCGATACAGATCCGGTCGGGCGGAATGCCGCGCGATTGCATCGCCCAGTCCAGCAACCCCGGATAGTTCACATCCGCAAGGATCGAGCTGGACACATTGATCGACATGGACAGATCGCTGAATCCCTCCCGCCGCAGCGTGGCCAGCGCATCCAGCGCGAGGTTCATGGACATATAGTCGATATCCGCAAGGCAGCCGTTCTTCTCTGCGGCCATCAGAAATTCTGCCGGAGGCAGGATGCCGCGGATCGGGTGATGCCAGCGCAGCAGGGCTTCGAACCCGCTGATGCAGGTCCGGGTCAGGTCAAGCTGAGGTTGCAGGAAGATACCGAATTCGCAGTCCGTCACGGCCTTGGCAAGGTCGCGTGCCAGAAGCTGCTCTGCCTGCAAGCGGCGCCCCAGATGCGCGTCATAAAACACGATCCGGTCGCGCCCCTGGTCCTTGGCGGCATAGAGCGCCTGATCAGCCATGTGCAACAGCGCCTCCGTGTCGGTCACCTCACACGGGTCGGGCAGGCTGGCCCCGACCGAGACACTGACGTGAATCCCGCGCGCGCCGATCGTCAGAGGTGCGCGGATCGCCTTTTGCAACGCTTCGGCACGCTCCAGCAGCGCGGCCTTGGACGGGGTTTCGGGCAGGATCAGCAGAAACTCGTCGCCGCCCGTGCGGCAGGCCAGCTCCGCCTCGCTAATGGTGGCGCACAGGGCCGCAGCGACGTGGCGCAGCGTTCTGTCACCCGCGGCGTGGCCGAACGTGTCGTTGATATCCTTGAACTTGTCGATATCCACCTGCAAAACCCCGAGCCGCCCCCGCGCGATCTCGGCTCTGACCCGGGCGCTCTGCATGAAATCCCCAAGCCGTTTGCGATTGGCCAGCCCGGTCAGCGCATCGTGATAGGCCGCATGTTCCAGCTCGGCCCGGGCCGTCCCGAGGCGCTGCTCGTTACGTACCTGTTCGGTCACGTCGCGGCAGGTGATCACCACCTTTTTGTCGGTGTCCTTGGGCCCCATGTCGATGATCGAAAAACTCTGCTGGTTCCAGAACCGCGTTCCATCCCGACGGATATGTTCGGTGACCGTCAGTTGCGAGAAAAGCGACCGCTCGGGATCAAAGCGGAAGGCGGCGATCGCCTCGGGGCCGGGGCGCTTGTCCGGCGGCAGCAGAAAATCCTGCGGCTTGCGCCCCTGCATCTCCCGCAAGGTCCAGCCGAACATGGCCTCACAGGCCGGATTCGCCCATTCGATCCGGGCCGACATGTCCTGAAGCACGATCCCGTCGCGCATCCGTTCAAGCATCAACCCGAATGCCGTACCGCGCACCTGGCATGCGTCCCAGCAATTGTGCACGGGCGGTCCTGGGGGCTGGCGTTTCTCAGCGCGGGTCACGTCGGGGCGGTCCTTGTTGTCCACTCCCTGCGCATATGAAACCGCCGCGCTTAAAAATCAGTAGCGCAGAGCCACTGAAGCCGATAGAAAATGCTTCGGATTTTAAAGGGTTTTCTCGTGCCGCACTCCTCCTTGCCGATGGCGCGGGCCGGTCAGGTGATCGGCCTTCTGGGCGGATCGTTCGATCCGCCGCATGCAGGGCATCTGCATATCAGCCAGGAAGCGCTCAAGCGGTTCGGGCTGGATCGCCTGTGGTGGCTGGTCAGCCCCGGCAACCCGCTGAAAGAGCGCGGCCCCGCGCCACTGGCGCGGCGCATGGCGGCGGCGCGGGCGCTGGTGCAGGGCGATCCCAGGATCGAGATCAGCGATTTCGAGGCCCAGGTCGGCACGCGCTATACCGCCGAGACGCTGGCCGCTCTTCAGGCCGCGCGCCCGGGCGTGCGCTTTGTCTGGCTGATGGGGGCCGACAATCTGGCGCAGTTCCATCACTGGCAGGATTGGCAGAAGATCATGGCGCGCGTGCCGGTGGGCATCCTCGCACGGCCCGGCAAACGCACGCTGGCGCGCACCTCCAAGGCGGCAAAAGTCTTCGAACACGCCCGCCTGCCGGGGCGGATGAGCCAGCTTCTGGCGCATCGTGCGACGCCGGCCTGGTGCTTTGTGAATGTGCCGATGCGCGATATATCCTCGACCCGGCTGCGCCAGTCCGGGGCGTGGCCGGGACAGTCATCGGATCCGGCGAAAAAGTGATCAGGGCGGGGCGCAATTCCTGATTGCCCCACGCCAAAGCTGAGGGTAATTCTGAACCATGACGAAGCCCTTTTCCCGCCGCCTTTTTCTGAGCGGACTTCTTTCCGGTACGGCGACGGCGCTTTTTGCCGAAGCGCCCAAGGTGTCTCTGCGCCCGATGGCGCGGCCCTCCGGTGCGGCGGCGACGGCTGCCAGTATCAAGCCGAAAGCGGCCGGGGCGGAGGCGCTGATTGCTCAGGCCCAGCTTGGCGGGCGCGTGGGCTTCTCGGTCGTCGATGTGACATCGGGCCGGGTGCTGGAAGAGAGTGACGGCCGCTCCGGTCAGCCGCCCGCCAGCGTGACCAAGGCTGTGACCGCGCTTTATGCGCTGCACCGGCTCGGGGCCGGATATCGGTTTGAGACCCGCCTCATCGCTGCCTCGGCGGTACAGGGCGGAGTGATCAAGGGAGATCTGATCCTCGCCGGCGGCGGCGATCCCACGCTCGATACCGATGCGCTGGCCGATCTGGCGCGCAAGCTCAAGGCGGCGGGCGTACGAGAAATCCGGGGAACGATCCGCCCCTATGGCGGTGCCCTACCCAGCGTGGCCGAGATCGACCGCGATCAGCCCGACCATGTGGCGTATAATCCGACGGTCTCGGGCCTCAACCTGAATTTCAACCGCGTGCATTTCGAATGGAAGCGCAGCGGCAATGGCTATGCGGTCACGATGGATGCGCGCTCGGCCAAGTACCGGCCGGAGGTGCGTGTCGCCCGGATGAGCGTCGCCGCCCGCGAGATGCCGGTCTATACCTATGCCGACAAGGGCGACCATGACGCCTGGACCGTCGCCAGCAAGGCGCTGGGCAAGGGCGGGGCGCGCTGGTTGCCGGTGCGCAAGCCCGAGGCCTATGCCGCCGAGGTGTTTGCGACCTTCGCGCGCGCCCACGGGATTGCCGTGAAGCCGGGCAAACAGGTGCGGACGCTGCCCGATACCGGAGTGGTACTGGCCAGCCACAAGAGCGCGCCGCTGCGCGAGATCCTGCGCGACATGCTGAAATACTCCAACAACCTGACCGCCGAGGCGGTCGGGATGGCCGCAACCGCCACGCAGCGCGGGGCAGGGGGGAGCCTGAGCCGTTCGGCGCAGGAGATGTCGACCTTCGCCAGGCAGACGCTGGGCATGTCGGGCGCGCGGTTTGTCGATCACTCCGGGCTCGGCTCGGCCAGCCGGGTCTCGGCGGCAGCAATGGCGCAGGCCCTTGCGCGGGTGCACCGGGCCGGGGCGCTCAAGCCGATCCTCAAGCCCATCTCCATGCGTCACGAGAATGGCAAGATCAACGACGCCCACCCGATCAAGGTCATGGCCAAGACCGGCACGCTTTACTTCGTCAGTTCCCTCGCAGGCTACATGACAGCGCAGGACGGCACGGAAATGGCCTTTGCGATTTTCGCGGTCAACGATCAGAAGCGCACCCAGATCGACCGCCGGTCCGATGCCCGCCCTCCTGGCTCGGCAAGCTGGAACAAACGCGCAAAGCAGCTTCAGCAGAAGCTGATCGAGCGCTGGGGCGCGGTCTACGGCAGCTGAGCCCCGGCACGGGCGGGCGCGGCCACACGGGCAGGCGTATACACGCAACATCACATGGGCGTGTCCGATATTGCGCGCAGGAGGCCGCTCTCCCAATCTGTTGGAAACCGACACAACCCGATCATGGAGAGAGCTCATGCCCACCCGCCGCCGTTTTCTGACCGCTGCCGCCAGTCTGCCCGCCCTGGCGCTTTTCAGCCGCCCGTCCTTTGCCGCCCAGCCCGAGGTTTTCACCACCGAAAGCGTGGCGATCAACGGTTATGACCCGGTTGCGTATTTCACCCAGGGCAAACCGGTGAAGGGCAATGACACCCACAAAAGCAGCTATAACGGCGCGACCTGGCATTTCTCGTCGGCCGAGAACAAGGCGGCATTCGATGCCGCCCCCGCCGACTTTGCACCGCAGTTCGGCGGCTACTGCGCCTACGCCGTCTCGCGTGGCTATACAGCCCCCACCGATCCCGATGCCTGGTCGGTTTACGACGGCAAACTGTATCTCAACTATTCCCTGCGCGCCCGAGAGCTGTGGAGCGCGGATATCCCCGGCAATATCGCCAAAGGCGAGGCCAACTGGCCGGCGGTGCTGTCGCAGTAAGCCGGTCCGCTGGTCCACGCGCCCCGGGCTCTGGCGAGAGCGCGGGGCGGCAAATCCGGTCCCCCGAGATTTTCTGCAGGTTTTTGGCTGGCTTTAGAGAATTGTTGAGGTTTTTGCACCAAGGCTGACGGCAAACCAAGAGCGAGTGCACGATGACCACTGCAGACACGGATGCCCACGTTTCCTTTGCCGCCAACGAAGCGCGGTTTTATCTTCACGAGTTGTTCTTTTCCCGTACCGATGCGCGCGGTGTGATCCAATACGGCAATTCGGTGTTTCAACGGGTCAGCGACTATAGCTGGCAGGAGTTGATCGGGGCACCGCACAAGATCATCCGGCACCCTGAAATGCCGCGCGGGGCCTTCTGGCTCATGTGGGACAAGATCAAGAAGCGTGAGCCGGTGGGCACCTATGTGCAAAACCGCAGCAAGGAGGGGTTGTTCTACTGGGTTTACGCGATCGTCACCCCGATGGATGAGGGCTATCTTTCGGTGCGGATGAAGCCTACCAGCGACGTGTTCTCGCTTATCAAGGCCGAATATGCCGCCCTGCTCGCGCGCGAAGAAGAAGAGCAGTTGACCCCGGAAAGGAGCGCTGAGGTGTTCATTGAGCGGCTGGACGCGCTCGGCTTTCCTGATTACGAAAGCTTCATGGCGCATGCCGCGCGTCAGGAAAGCAAGGCGCGCAGCAAGGCGCTGAAAAAGCCGCGGGACGAGGCCGCTTTCATCTTCAGCACCATGACCAATGCCCTGCGCACCGTAAGGCGCACCGGCGAGGATATCGTCAGACAGTTCGAGGCGATCCGCTCCACCCCGCTCAACATGCGTATCCAGGCCGAGCAATTGGGCGATCAGTCGGCGGTGCTGAGTGTGATCTCGATGAATTATACAACCCTGTCAGATGAAATTTACGAACGCATCCGTGTTTTCCTCGACAGTTCCGACACCGCGCTTGAAAAGATCAGGACGGGCCTGTTCCTGAGCTGTACCTGCAGTCTGCAAAAGGAACTCTTGGCGCAGTTCGAGCGGGAAGAGCCGCTTGATAACGGCCTCTCGAAGGAAGAAGAAGTCGAACGCCTGCAAAAACAAATGTCGGATTACAGGCTTGAATCCGACAACGCCCTGCGCAGCATCTCCAATGAGGCGGAGCGGTTCATTTTCAACTGCGTCTGTCTCAAACGTATCCTGTCGGGGCTGAACATGACGCGCGTTCTGTCACAGATCGAGGTCGCACGGATCGGAAACGAGGCGCAGAGCATGAAATCCATCATCTCGCAGTTGGTTGACTTTCAGGCCAACACGCGCGAATGCCTCAACCTGATCGAGCGCGAAAGCATGGTCATCCGCCAAGGGGTGCGCCAACAGATTGCTGACGCCAGACAAGAGACTCTGGCGGCGTCCTGATCCTTAGGTCGCCTTATCGGCTGCCCGAGGCTGCCTTTTCCAAGCACCCGATTGATGCAGGTTTCGATCAGAACGGATATGGACCTTCAGCCTGATCAAGCGGCAGAACGCTCCACGTACCTCCCGGCCCGGTCTCGATCACGGCACAGCCTGTCGGGCCTTTCAGAAAACCCACCGGTGCCTTGGCGCGCAGATCCAGCGCAAAGGCCGAACAGACCGAAGGTGCTGTCATCACGCTGTGGCGTCCGACACGCCCAAGATGCACCCGGTGCACATGCCCGGCCAGCACGGTGACGTCCTGCGGCGCGCGCTCCAGCACTTTTTCCAGAGCCGGGACGTTGTCCAGTCCGATCGCATCCATGAAGCGGATTCGCGTGCGCAAGGGCGGATGATGCAGCGCCACGATCACGGGCCGCCCCCCCGCCATGTCAAGTTCGGCCGCCAGAAAATCAAGGCTTTCCGCGCGCAGGCGCCCGCCGCCCTGTCCCTCGACAAGCGTGTCGAGGCCGATCACCCGGCAGTCCGCCACATCCGCCGCCCAGTCGATCAGCCCCTGTTCCGGCATGATCTCAAGATCGCCGAACCCTGCGCGGAAGGCCGCGCGATTGTCGTGGTTGCCCGGCAGCGGCAGCAGGGCAAGCCCGAGCCGGTCCAGCTCGGCGCGGGCAAAAGCGTAGCTTTCGGGCGAGCCGTCATCGCTTACATCGCCGGTGATCAGCACGCCATCGAGCGCCCCCAGCGCAGGCCGCATTGCAATCAGCCGGTCAATCGCGGCCCGCAGCAGCGCGCATGTGTCCAGCACACCCGAACAGAGCTGGCCCGGGGCCACCACATGCAGGTCGCTGAGCTGGAGAAGCCGCGCCATGGCGTCACTTGATCCCGGCGCGCAGGAAGGCCTGGACGAACTGGCGCTGGAACACCAGGAACGCGATCAGAAGCGGGGCCACCGACATCATCGTCGCGGCCGAAATTACCGAGATATCCACGCCGTTCTCGGGCGCGCCAAAGATCGACAGCCCCACCGTCAGCGGCCGCGTGTCGGGCGAGTTGGTGACGATGAGCGGCCAGAGAAAGTTGTTCCAATGGGTCGAGACCGAGACCAGCGCATAGGCCAGATATGTCGGACGCGCGAGCGGCACATAGACCCGCCAGAGAATGCCGAACCAGCCGCACCCTTCCACCCGCGCGGCCTCGTGCAACTCCATTGGCACGCCCTTGAAGGCCTGCCGCATCAGGAAAATGCCAAAGGCCGAGGCCATATAGGGCATCCCCACGCCGAGGATCGAGTCGAACAGGCCCAGTCGCGACACCATGGCGTAGTTTTCCACGATCAGCACCTCAGGCAGGATGAAGAGCTGCATCAGCACAAGGATGAAGACAAAGTCGCGCCCCGGAAAACGCACCTGCGCAAAGGCAAAGCCCGCCAAGGTGGTCACGATGAACTGTCCGATCAGGATGACCGTCACCAGAAGGAAGGTGTTGAGGAAATACTTCAGCCAGGGCGCGCCGACCCAGGCGGTGCGGAAATTGTCCAGTGTCCAGGGGGCTGCAAGGTTGAAGTTCACCGCGTCCGACGTGGTGTGAAACGCCGCCCAGAACGCAAAGACCAGCGGCGAAATCCAGATCACCGCCAGAAGCAGCGCGCCGATGCTTTCGATATGCCGCATGATCGGGTTCATTGGTAATGGGTCCGCTTGTCGAGAATGGTGAACTTGATGCCCGCGACCACACCCAGCACCACCAGCACCAGGATCGTCATCGCCGCCGCATGGGGCGCGTCGAAGAAGGCAAAGGCCATTTCCCAGATGTAATAGAGGATCAGCTTGGAAGCGTCATTGGGCCCGCCCTTGGTCAGGATGAACAGGTGGTCGATCAGCTTGACCGAGTTGATCAGCGCATTGACCATGATGAACAGCGTTGTCGGCATCAGCAAGGGCAGCACGATCCGCCTTGTATAGGTCCAGCGGCTGGCGCCCTCGATATCGGCGGCTTCCTTCAGGTCTTCCGGGATCGTCTGAAGCGCGGCCAGATAGAAGATCATGAAGAACCCGGCCTCTTTCCAGATCGTCACGATGATCACGGCCCAGAGTGCGGTTTCCGGCTGACCCAGCCAGTTGATGCTGGGCAGGCCAAAGAGGCCGAAAAACTGGTCAAGCACGCCCAGCCCCGGCGTGTAGAAAAAGAGCCACAGATTGGCCGCCGCGATCATCGGCAGCACAGTGGGCGTGAAATAGGCGGTGCGCACGAAGCCGCGCGCGGGGATTTTCGAGTTGGCCCAGAGCGCCATGGCCAGTGCGATGGCAATGGAGATGGGGATCGTGGCCGCGGCATAGATCAGGTTGTTCGTGACCACTTTCCAGAACACCGGATCGGCAAACAGATCGGCGTAATTCTCTCCCCCCACGAACTCGGAGGGTTTGCGCCGGGTGCCCCTGGAAAACAGGCTCGACCAAAGGGTCGCGATGGACGGATAGAAGGCGAACAGTGTCAGCAGGATCATCGCCGGCGACAGCAGGAGCCAGCCATAAATGGCCTGTCTGCGCTTTTCGAGATTGATGTGCTCTGACATGATCCGTGGTCTGCCCGTGAAGAAGGGCAGGTGCCCGACCGAGGCCGGGCACCCGCGATCGGTTTACTGGTAGTCGCGCAGCAGGCGCTGGGCGGCGGCCTGTGCTTCGGCCAGCGCATCGGCGGCGGATTTCGAGCCGGTCAGCGCCGCCTGGATGGCGTTGTTCAGCCCCTCGCGCACGCGGGCGGTCTCGAAGGTCGAGAACTCGGCCACGGCGTTTTCAAGCTGATTGCGCGCGACCAGAGCGGGCGGAAACTCGGCGGTGTAGCTTTTCAGCGCCTCGGTTTCATAGGCCGCCGCGGACACGCCCATATAGCCGGTCTTGATCGACCAGGTGGCGGCCTGCTCGGGCGAGGTCATGAACTCGATCAGTTTCAGCGCTGCGGCTTTCTCCTCGGGGGTGGTGTCCTTGAACACATAGAAGTTGCCGCCGCCGGTGGGCGAGCCCTTGCGCACATTCGCGGGCAGCTCGGCCACGCCGAAATCAAAGCTCGCGTTGTTCTTGACCGCTGTCAGGTTGCCGGTCGAATGCCACATCATCGCGGTCTGGCCCTCCAGGAAGGCCTGGCGCAGGGTGCCCCATTCCACGGTGCCTTCAGGCATCACGCCATGTTCGGTCGACAGGGATTTCCAGAATTCCAGCGTTTCCACGACGGCGGGGTCGTCAAAATAGGTCGTCAGACCGTCGTTTGACATCACTTCCTTGCCGTTCTGGATCGCCAGCGCCTGGAACATCCAGTAGGGATAGCCGGTCGACGGGATCATGATCCCATAGGTGCCGTCCTTGGTCAGGGCTTTGCCCATCGAAATCATCTCGTCCCAGGTCGTGGGCGGGCTTTCCGGGTCCAGCCCCGCGGTGCGGAACATGTCCTTGTTGTAATAGGCCACGATGGTCGAACGCTGGAACGGAATGCCCCAGGTCTTGCCCTCGATTTTGCCGTTCGCCATCAGTGCCGGATAGAAGCTGTCAAGCCAGCCCGCATCGACCCCCTCGATGTCATCGAAGGCGACGATCAGGTCCTGCTCGATCAGGTCATAGGCATCGATCGAGAACATCACGGCAAGTTGTGCAGGCTCGCCCGAGGCCAGCGCCGACAGGGCGCGCACGCGCGTGTCGTCATAGTTGCCCGAATAGATGGCGTTCACCTTGATATCGGGGTTGGCCGCCTCGAAATCAGCCACGATGCCGTCCACCACCTCGGTCAGCGCGCCGCCGACAGCAATGGGGTAATACATCGTCAGTTCCGTTTCCGCCGCAGCGGGGATGGCCAGCGCGGCAGATGCCACGGTTGCCAGTCCGAGTTGTCTGATGGTTTTCATTTGATCCTCCCTTGAATGGTCTAGTCCCTCTTGCGCCGTCAGTCCGCGGTCGCGTGTTTTTTGTGCTCTGTCCTCTCGCCCGCACTGTCGAAAAAGTGCAGGTCGCTGTCCGAGAAGGTGATCTCCAATGTCTCGCCATTCGGAATATGCTTGAGCCCCGGCATGCTGACCGTCAGACCCTTGGCAGACGGATGTGACAGGCCGATGAAGGTCTCCGAGCCCAGGAATTCGCATTCCGACACCTGACAGGTCAGCCGCCCGGTGCCCGGCTCGACCACGGTGACGTTCTCGGCTCTCAGCCCGATGGAGGCCACCCCGTCAAAGCCCGGTAGCGCCGACCCGTCGATCAGCGCCATCGGGGGCGAGCCGACAAATTCGGCGACAAAGGTGTTGGCGGGCTTGTAATAGAGGTCTTCGGGCGCACCAGTCTGCTGGATGCGGCCGTCCTTCATCAGCACGACCATATCCGCCATCGACATCGCCTCGGTCTGGTCATGGGTCACATAAACCACGGTGATCCCCAGATCGAGCTGCAGCTTCTTGATATCCTTGCGCACCGAGGCGCGCAGCTTGGCATCCAGATTGCTCAGCGGCTCGTCCATCAGGCAAAGCGGCTGATTTGCGACGATGGCACGGGCCAGGGCCACGCGTTGACGCTGCCCGCCCGAAAGCTCGCCCGGCTTGCGGTCCTCATAACCAAGCAGCCCGGTTATCTCGAGCGCACGTTTGAGCTTCTCGCGCCGCTCTGCCGCCGCCACCCGGCGCACCTTGAGGCCGAAGACCACGTTCTCGGCCACGCTCAGATGCGGAAACAGCGCGTAGGACTGGAACACCATGGACAGGTTGCGCTCGGACGGCGCGGCCAGTGTCACCTCGCGCCCGTCAATGTGGATTGACCCCTCATCGGGCAATTCGAGCCCCGAGAGCAAACGCAGCGTCGTTGATTTGCCACAGCCCGACGGACCCAGAAGCGCAACAAACGCGCCGCGCGGAATGTCGAGGTCGATATGCTCCACACCAAGCTGCCCGTTCCAGCGCTTGGCGACGTTATCGACACGGACAAAGGACTCGGTCATTGCTGGCTGGCCTCCTCGGCAAAGACGAACTGATCCCGCAACCCCTCGATCAGCTCTGCATAATCCGCAGCAGGAGGCCTGTCGCAGATCACGGTGTCGATGTCGGACAAATGGCAGCCCACCGCCGGGGCGAGCCGCCCGAACTTGCTTCGGTCGATCACGAGGACAGAGTGCGTTGCGTTCCTGCGCATCTGTTCCGTGGCCCGCACCTCCGACTGATGAAACTCCAGAAGCCCGCCCTCGCGGTCGATCCCGGCGGTGCCGAAGATCGCGTATTCTGCGCGGTAATGCGAAAAGAAATCCACCACTTCCTCGCCCACGAAATCGCGGTCCGGCAGGCGGATTTCCCCGCCCGGTACGATGATGCGATTCGACACTTCTTCGCTCAGCGCCATCGCCGCGCTCAGATTGTTGGTGATAACGGTCAGTTCCTTGCGCCGGTGCAGGGCGCGGGCGACGCTCAGAACGGTCGATCCAATCGAGATAAAGAGCGTCGCGCCGTCAGGGATTCGCGACGCGGCGATATCGGCGATGGCGCGTTTGCCGACAATATTCGTGCCCGCGCGCTGTTCGAACGGGGTGTTCAGCCGGTCCTCGGCCAGTTCGATCCGCCCATGCGCCCGGCGCAACCCTTCGGAATCGCACAGAATATCCAGATCGCGCCGGATCGTCTGCGTTGATACACCCAGCATTTCGGCCAGCGCCCCCACGCTCACTCCCCCTCGTTCCTGTACGACCTGCTGAATCAGGTCGCGGCGTCTGATCTTCTTGGATGCCATCAGAATCCTGTCTCTTTGAGTCGACGATACCTGAATAAAACGCCAAAACAACATTTTTATCTGCCGTTGATGGCGCCCGGACAACCGGGTTTCCCCCGTCGTCTCCCTTAAATGCTCGCATCTGCGCCGCGTTCTGTGGGAATAAGCCTTTTTGTCGTTTTGTTGTTTTCTCTTCCATTTTCCCCGCATCGCGGTACCATTAGGCCAGGATCGCAAGCAAGGACCGGCCCGGAAAATGGACACTGCCATCGGCATTTTCGACCGCTATCAATCCGTGCGGCACCGGTTGCCGGAGGCCACGTTCGGGGCTGAAACCATCGATATCGGCTCGCTTCTGGATATTTCGGAAGAGGTGGACGCCTTCGTGTTCGACGCGTTCGGCGTGCTTAATGTGGGTGAAACGCCGATCCCGGGCGCCGCGGACCGGCTTGGTCAGCTGCGCGAGCGGGGGCGCCACATTCGCATCCTGTCGAACGCCGCCAGCTACAACCACGATGGCGCGACGGCGAAGTTTCAGAAACTCGGCATGCCCGTGACGCAGGAGGAAATCGTCACCAGCCGGGACGCCGCGCTCGCAGAACTAACACCAGGCCTCTGGGGCTGTATCGCGGCGCCGTCGGATGATCTTTCCGATATTCCGGTCGACACGCTGCGCCTCACTGACAATCCGCGCGATTATGCCCGCGTCGACGGCGTGCTGTTTCTGTCAACCGAAGTCTGGACCGAGGCGCAGCAGGCGCTTCTGCGCGAGAGCCTTCTTTCGGCGCCGCGCCCGCTGGTCATCGCCAATGCCGACCTGGCCGCGCCACGCGATCATGGGTTTTCGCTGGAACCCGGCCATTATGGCCATCTGCTGGCCGATGAGGGGCTGGACGATATCCGATTCTACGGAAAGCCCTTTCCAGAAGCCTACGAGATCGTCGAAGCCTCGCTGCCCGGTATCGAAAGGCATCGCATCGCGCTGTGCGGCGATACGCTGCATACTGACATTCTGGGCGCCGCGGCCCGCGGATGGCGCACCGTTCTGGTGACCCGCGACGGGCTCTTCGCCGGCGTCGATACACGGCCCTTCTGTCAGCAATCCGGCCTGACCCCAACCTGGCGGCTGCCCCGGATCTGAGATCCCGGAGTTTCCTGCGCCTTCGGCGCGTTGTTCTGTTAAGGAAGCTTGTGGAGGCGAGTACCGGAATCGAACCGGTGTACACGGATTTGCAATCCAGAAAGAACGGTCGCAAAAACAACGGCTTATGGGTGCAAAACACCTCCTGACAAAAAGTGAACAAAAAGCGAAAGTTTCAACGCTGTTTGCGTGCCAGAATGCTCACAAAATCGTTTCTAACCTTGGGATAATTCGATGAGTTGGGCGGTTGCAAATGAATGCGCAGAGCGTCGCTTCGGCAGCGCCGCGCGCAAGCAGATCATCATGTTCCTGGCCGATAAGGCGAGCGATGATGGCTCAGGCATCTGGTGCTCCAAGGGGACCATCCAGCGCCACACTGAGCTCAGCGAGAGCACGGTGAAGCGCACCATCATCGACTTCCTCCGCGAAGGCATTTTGATCGAGACGGGGCGGCGGCAGTGCAAGAACGGCTACACCGTCATTTACCGCATCGTTCTGGAACGCGTGGCCGCGCTCGAGCCCACGGCTGAGCCCGACATCGAGACGGGGGTCACTGTGAACCCCGTCCAGCCTGAACCCGGCACGGGGTCCACGGTGAACGGGGTACGGGGTTCACGGTGGACCCCAAACCATCCTAAAACCATCCATAAACTACCTACGCGCAGGCGCGAGGCGGCGGAGGTGGAGGTTGAAGCTCTTGAAACTGAGAAGATCTTGGCGGCGTATCCCGAGGACAGGATCCGAGACCGGCGGACCAGTCTGCGCCTGATCGCTGCAGCATTGAAAGCCGGTGTGGAGCCCGATGACCTGAAACATGCGGTCAAAGCCTATGCGAAGGAAAGCGAAGGATACACGCGCAGCAAGGTCTGCTTCTCAGACAACTGGTTCAAGATGTGCCGATGGGAGAAGGGGCTTGCCCAGATACAGGCGGACCGGGAGAAGGCGCGAGAGGCCGAAGCCAAAGGTCGCGCTAGCCTCGCCGAGTGGATCCGTGAACGCCACCCTCTTTGCCGCCACATTACAAACCGGCAGATTGAGGGCTTGATCTCGTCAAAGCTGGTGACGCCCGAGCAGGTGCGCGCTGCGGGGCTGCAGGCATAAGTGCGGCTCGATTGTTACGCCATGGCGTAAAAAGTAGATATTTACGTTGCAGCGTAATTTGTTTTAATTTACGCTGTGCCGTAAAAGGAGCCACATCATGGACCTCACAGCACGAACGGCCGAGCAGATCGGCGAGGCACTTCGCCGGACGCGCAAAGCGCGCGGCTGGACCCAAAGCGACATCAGCGCGCGTACGAATTTGCGCGTCGCGACGATTTCGTCGCTCGAGAATGGCGACGCGGGAGCCAAGCTCGCCACAGTGCTCGCTGTTATGGCGGCACTTGGGCTTGAGTTCCGATTGGTGGAACGCGGTGGCTCGCTTGAGATTGAGGATATCTTCTGATGGCCAAACACGGGCGTAGCGGCACGATGCAAGTGCTTCTGAACGGACGGTTGGTGGGGGCTTTGCGTCTCGCTGGTTCAGGCGCGATCAGCTTTATCTATGATCCGGAATGGTTGGCATGGGAACATGCCATGCCCATCTCGCTTTCGCTGCCTTTGCGTGAAGTGGCACACCAGGGCGGCCCTGTTATCGCCTACTTGGAAAACCTGCTGCCGGACAATCAGGCGATACGCGAACGCGTAGCCGCTCGGGTGCGTGCAGGCGGTACGGACGCCTGGCACATGCTGGAGAAAATCGGGCGCGATTGCGTAGGGGCCTTGCAGTTCGTTTCGGGCGAGATCCCCGAGTTTGGCGCACTCGAGGGAGAGCCCGTTTCAGAGGCACAGGTTGCGGATATGTTACGCAACCTCGCAAACGCTCCGCTAGGCTTAGATGAGGAAGACGACTTCCGCATTTCTATCGCAGGGGCGCAGGAAAAAATGGCGCTGCTACGCCACGAGGGCGCGTGGATCCGTCCATCGGGGCTCACCCCAACAACCCATATCCTCAAGACGCAGCTTGGCGTTCTGCCCGCAGGGATCGATTTGTCTGACAGTGTTGAGAACGAGTTTTTCTGCATGAACCTCTGTCGGGCCATGGGCATGGATGTGGCTGAAGTCGAGATTGCCGACTTCGAGGACGTGCGGAGCCTTGTTGTGACCCGGTTCGATCGGCGCTGGACCAAAGATGGCCGGTTGATCCGCCTCCCGCAGGAAGACTTTTGCCAAGCGCTCTCAGTCCCACCCAGTCAAAAATACCAAATGGATGGCGGGCCAGGGATCACCGAAGGGATCGGGCTGCTGCAGGGCAGTGATGACCCTGACGAAGATCAACGCGCCTTTTTCCGCGCGCAGGTGCTGTTTTGGTTGTTGGGCGCGACGGACGGGCACGCCAAGAATTTCAGTATTGCATTGCGCCCTGGCGGTTTCCTTTTGACCCCGCTTTATGACGTGCTGAGCGCACAAAAAGCCGTGGATGACGGTCAAATTCGCCAAAACCGGATGCGTCTCGCGATGGCGGTCGACGGGCACTATCGGATCAATGAGGTGGTGCCGCGCCATTTCCCGCAGGCTGCGAAGGCGGCAGGTTTTGGTGTGGCGCTGGCGGAAGAGGTCTTGTCGGGCGTCGCGTCTGAGCTTGAACCCGCCTTGGACAAGACACTAGCAGACCTGCCGGATGGGTTTCCACAGCCTTTGGCAGATGCCATTGCTGCTGGCATACGACGTCGGGCGATTGCCTTTCATGCCGTATGATCCGCAGATCATATTTCCGTTTTATGGTCGGTAGATCATATCGAGTGGCAGGCCGAGTTCCTGCAACAACACGTATGTGGATCCAGGGAACGCCGCAATTGTTAGGTCGCAGAGGCCCCACTCTATTCGATGCAGCGGGTTTTCCATGTGATGGGCGGCAATGCGGACCTTAAGGTGGATTGCAGCGAAGGCTAAGTGAGAGCCCATACTACCGAATGCTGCGCTCTGCACCAAGGTCTGTAGTCCGGTTCGAAGCGGTCGTTCGAAGACGTGCTATGCGCCTGTTCAGTGATGGATGGTGGCAATTCCGGTAGAATATCAGTGGCTTGCGCGGTGTCGTGTGCAGTGTGTGTTCATGTTTAGATCGCGTGATTTCGCACTCCTTAGCGGGTGTTTCGATGCGCTGGCACAGATTGGACTCTTCGGGGCCTCGTAGTGTTCATCGGGGACGAGCAATGGCCAAGGAGTTGGCTTTTCTGCCGGACGGATCCGCCAACGCCGAGATTCTGAGCGATTACGCCGTGATGCGGGAGCAGGCACGCCTGTGTTCTCGTCCCTGATCAGAAGCGGAATCGCAGCTTCAAGGTCACGCGGCAGCGTAGCAGGTGAACACCTCGGTCGATCCGTCGCGCTGGATCAGGAACACGTCATAGGCCTCGCGCTCGCTTTCCGGCCCCATCCCGGGCGAGCCGTAGGGCATGCCGGGCACTGCGAGGCCCACCGCGTCGGGGCGTTCCACCAGCAGACGGCGAATGTCGGCAACAGGGACGTGGCGCTCGATCATGTAGCCATTCACGCGCCCCGTATGGCAGGAGACCATCTCCTGCGTGATGCCGTTGTCCAGCTTGTAGCGCATCAGAAGCGTCCCGGCGCTCGCCTCGGTCGTTACGGCGAAACCATCGTTTTCGAGTATCTCGATCCAGGCCGAGCAGCAGCCGCAGTTCGGATCCTTCATCACGTGGATCGCCGGACCGGCGCCTAGCGCCAGGGTCCTGAAGGGCGATGCAGCCACCAGCGCGGCGCCGCCAATCAGAAGCGTGCGGCGGGAAAAAGCGTTCTGGGTCATCTGCGTTTCCTTTCGAGTTCGCATGTATGGACTGGCAGGTCAGAGATTGACCCGCCTGAGCCGTAGGGCGTTGGTGATCACCGAGACGGAGGACAGGCTCATGGCCGCCGCCGCGATCATCGGCGACAGGAGAAGGCCGGTGACGGGGTAGAGCAGTCCTGCTGCGATGGGGACACCAAGCGCGTTGTAAGCGAAGGCGAAGAACAGGTTTTGCTTGATGTTGCGCAAAGTGGCGCGTGCGAGCTTGCGCGCCCGGACGATGCCCATCAGGTCACCGCCCAGCAGGGTGATGCCGGCGCTTTCCATCGCCACATCCGCGCCCGTGCCCATCGCGATGCCGACATCCGCGGCGGCCAGCGCGGGCGCGTCGTTCACTCCGTCGCCCGCCATTGCGATCTTGTGGCCCTCTCGACGCAACTGGTCGATAAGGACCTTCTTGGCTTCGGGCAGCACGCCCGCCCGCACCTCGTCGATCCCGAGCTTGCCTGCCACTGCCTGCGCTGTGCGCTCGTTGTCGCCCGTCGCCATTATCACCCTCAGACCCTGGGCATGAAGTTCGCGGATCGCCTGTGCGGTCGAGTCCTTGATCGGGTCGGCGACCGCCACGATGCCGACGAGCGCGCCATCGAAAGCGACGAACATCGCCGTCTTGCCCTCGGCGCGCAGGGTGTCGGCGTGCGCCTCGGCCGCACCCGTATCCAGACCCATCTCCCGCATCATCGCCGCGTTGCCGAGCGCCACCGCACGCCCACCGACGCTGCCCTGTACGCCCTTGCCGGTGACGGCACCGAAGTCCGTGGCCTCCTGACGCGGGGCACTCTGCGTCTCGGCTCCCTCGACGATCGCTTCGGCCAGAGGGTGCTCCGAGCCGCGCTCCAGCGCTGCGGCCAGCGAAAGCAGGTCGGTCTCGGCGATGTCGCCAAGCGCCATAAGGTCCGTCAGCTTCGGCTTGCCCAAGGTCAGAGTGCCGGTCTTGTCCACGATGAGCGTATCGACGGCCGCCATGCGTTCCAGCGCCTCGGCGTCCTTGATCAGCACGCCCGCCTGCGCCCCGCGTCCTGCTGCCGTTGTGATCGAGATCGGCGTCGCAAGCCCAAGCGCGCAGGGACAGGCGATGATCAGGACGGACACCGCCGAAGCGATCGCGAAGACCAGCGCGGGCTCGGGGCCGACGGTCAGCCAGACGATGAAGGCGACGACGGCTATGGCGACCACGGTCGGCACGAATACCGCCGACACCCGGTCAGCCAGACCCTGGATCGGCGCGCGCGAGCGGCGCGCGTTCGACACCATCGCGACGATCTGCGCCAGCACGGTGTCGGATCCGACCTTTCCCGCCTCCATAACCAGAGAGCCATTCTTGTTGATCGTCGCTCCGGTCACCGCATCGCCCGGGCCTTTCTCGACGGGCATCGACTCACCCGTCAGCATACTCTCGTCAAGCGACGACCGGCCCTCGATCACCGTCCCATCGACCGGGACCGCATCACCGGGTCGCACGCGCAGCCGGTCTCCCTCCATGATGTTTTCCAGCGGCGCGTCATATTCGGTACCGTCTGGCAGGATACGCCGCGCCGTCTTTGGGGCGAGATCGAGGAGCGCGCGGATCGCATCCCCGGTGCGCTCGCGTGCGCGCAGTTCGAGAACCTGGCCCACGAAGACTAGCGTCACGATCACAACCGCCGCCTCGAAATACGTCCCCACGCCGTGCCCCATCCGGTACTGTTCCGGAAACACCCCCGGCAGGAACGTGGCGACGAGCGAGTAAAGGTATGCCGCCGCCACGCCGATGCTGATCAGCGTCCACATGTTCGGGCTTCGGTTCACGATCGAATCCCAGCCGCGCCGGAAAAATGGCAGCGCCGCCCAGAATATGATGGGCGTGGCCAGCAGAAACTCGAGATAGCTGGCCGTCTGATGCCCGATCCAGTCGCGCACCGGCAGCGCCACCAGTTCACCCATCGTCAGGATAATAAGCGGCACCGCGGCGGCAGCCGAGATCCACATCCGGCGTGTGAAGTCTGTCAGCTCCTCGCTGGGCTCGTCGGACGGCACCATCGGTTCCAGCGCCATGCCGCAGATCGGGCATGACCCCGGCGCATCCCGAACAATCTCGGGGTGCATCGGACAGGTGTACTGGACGTTGGCCGGTGCGGCCTTCTTTTGTCCGGCGGCCCTTCCCGAGGCATAGAACCACGGATCCGCCGTGAACTTCGTCTGGCATTTCTCCGAACAGAAATGGAAGGGCTCGCCCTGGAACTCGGCGTGACGTCCATCGGGCTTGACTGCAACCGTCATCCCGCAGACCGGGTCTTTCGCCGTCTCGGCCCCCGAGGGCACGTCGGGTGCCGCGTGGTGGTGATCGTGTTCCATGGTCTGTCAGCCTTTCGGTCTATTTTTCAGCTTGCCACCTCCAGCGGTTGGAAGGTCAAGCCCTTTCCAATTTTGGTCGGGAAGGCTCTCTTCATGCTTTCTCCGCATCGCCACCCAGAGCAGCGGTAGGCCCGTCACGAGCCCAAGTCCGAGCACCGCCCATGTCGCGCGCCCGAGGTCTCCGCTAACCGCCTCGCCGCCGAAATGCGCGAGCAGGAAGCTTGCCGGAATGATGCCGGCCAGCGTGGCGAGGGCGAACCGCCAGGCGTGCAGGCGGCTGAGCCCCGCAGCGTAGCTGATCATGTCGAAAGACACGAACGGCATCAGGCGGCTGGCGAAGACCGTCGCGGTCAACGCGGTCTGCGAGCCGAGCAGCCCGGCATCGACGCGGTCACCAAAGACCCGTCGCAGGAAATCATGCCCCAGCACCCGTGCGAGACCGAAGGCGATCAGTGCCCCGAGTTCTGCGCCGATCACGACCTGCACCGTTCCCCAGACATGCCCGTAGGCCGCACCGGCGGCCAGCGCGATGGGCGCGCTCGGGACCGGGCTCGCAACGACCGCGAGGGTCATGAGCGTGACGATCAGAACCGGCCCCCAGATCCCGGCGCGCGCCACCAGCATCTCCAGACGCTCGCCGTCCATCAGGCCGCGTGCCTGGTCGAAAGCAGAAGGCGCGAATAGCCAGGCACCGAGCACGGCGATCCCGAGGATCGCCATCACCACGAGGATGATTGCGCGCAACCCCACCTCAGATCGAGGCAACGGCCTTCGCGAGAAGGTCTCGGACCTGGCCCGCAACAGCCGTAAGTTCGCTGTTCTCGATCGCCTGCATCGACGCAACCGGGTCGATGGCGCTGACCTCGACGCCATCCTCGACCTCGCGCAGGATGACGTTGCACGGCAGCATCGCACCCACACGCGGCTCGATCCCGATGGCGTGATGCGCCATCTTCGGATTGCAGGCTCCGAGGATGCGATAGGCCGGCATCTCGACATCCAGCTTCTTCTTCATCGTCGCCTTGACGTCGATTTCGGTCAGAACGCCGAAACCCTGATCCGCCAGCGCCTTGCGCGCACGAGAGTCAATGTCGTCGATACCTGCGCCGGAGATCACGCGATTGATCGTGTAGGTCATTGCGAAGTCCTTTTTCCTATTTCCGAAGATATTTGATCAGCGCCGCTATGGCCAAAACCACCAGCACAAGGATCAACAGGCCGAACAGCCAGCCAAACCCCATCCCGAAACCCATTCCGAAGCCCATGTCGTTCCAATTCATCTTCTCGTCCTCCTAGGTTGCACCCCTAAGGGTCGCCCAATAAACAGCCCTCACTACTGCATGCGCAGTATAACATAGGCTCGGTGTCTGGACGGCGGGGCGCCCTGTCCGGCTTGCGCCTATTGTCGAAGAAGTTTGATCGGTGCCTCTATGGCCACGACCACCAGTACGAGGATCAGCAGGGCGCAGAGCCAGCCAAGGCCCATACCGGTTCCCGTGTCGTTCCAATTCGTGTTCCCTTCCTTACGGGCAGTTGCTGCACGTTGCGCTGCGTCGTCGGCTGTTGCAGCAACATTGGGCAGAAAAGCATCTCAGAACTGATCGGCGTCGACATCGACGATGGATAGTAAGGGTACATGAACGAGGTCGCGCAGCGCATCGGCTGTGTGTTTTCGTCACCTCATTCGCAATGTGAGCCAAATCAGAAGCGAGATGCCGAGTATCGCCGAAAGCGCCGATCCGCCGAGAATACCCAACTTTGCCGCATTCAGGACGTAACTGTCGAATGCGAGGCCTGCGATGAACAATGACATCGTGAAACCGATCCCAGTCAGAAAAGAGCCAGCCAGAATGAAAGGCCACGACAAGCCCGGCGCGAGTTGCGCCAGGCCGGATCGTACGGCAATCCAGCCGAACACGAAGACGCCGATCGGTTTTCCCAACACCAGGCCGACAATGATCGCCAGCGAGACCGGTTGTACGAAATCGACACCCTCAACCTTGATGCCGGCATTTGCCAGTGCGAAGATCGGCATGATTGCAAAGCCGACCCAGGGGTGCAGCATCATCTCGAGCCGTTCGACTGGTGAGAGCGACTCAGTGACCGCTCTGCCGGCTTGACGCAGGTCGCGGTGGCTTGCGGCATCTCCATGTCGACGATCGCCGGCCGGAACGGCGAGTACCCGCCCAAGGATTGCACGCAGGCGGGCATCGCTCACCCATATGCGCGTTGGCGTCATCAAGCCCAGAATGACACCTGCAATGGTCGCGTGGACGCCAGAAGCGTCGAAGCATAACCAGACTGCCGCTCCCAGAAGGAAATAGACCGGTACGCTTCTGATCCCGAGGCGCGACGCGCCTGCGACGATACCAATCCCCAGAAAGCCCAATCCGAGAGCCGACCAGTTCAACGCCTCACCGTAACCGAAGGCGACCACAAGGATTGCGCCGACGTCGTCAAAGATGGCCAGAGACAGCAGGAACAATCGCAAGGTGGGCGGGATCCGGCTTCCGAAGAGCGCCAGGCACCCGATCACGAAGGCCGTATCGGTTGCCATCACGGTTCCCCAGCCATGTATGCCGGGCTGGCCGGACATCAGCACAAGATACAGAGAGACCGGCACGACCATGCCACCCAGGGCGCCTGCGAACGGCAGGGCGGCCTGTCGAGGGTTTCGCAATTCGCCCAGCACCAACTCGCGCTTGAGTTCCAGAGAAAGCACGAAGAAGAAAAGGGTCATCAGACCGTCGTTGATCCAGTGCCGCAGAGAGCGGGTGAAATCCAACGAGCCGAATGTGAGGCCGATGGGGGTCTCCCAGAAACGCAGAAAGCCTTCTTGCCACGGCGAGTTGGCCAGCCCCAAAGCCAGCAGAACAGCCAGGAGCAGGAGTCCACCAGCTGCCGCTTCGATCTTCAGGAAGCGTGCGAATGGTTTCGTTATGCTGTCGGCTGCCTCGTGGGGCAGGCCTTGATGAGTATCGATCACGGGAGAAGCATACCTTTTCGGGTCGACAGAGTCTTTGTCATCGCAACGCGGATGCGTTGACCACGAGACGCAGTTGCCGGCGCCTCAGCCGCGTCGCGTACGGCTCAGGCGGCAAGCGTCCGGGCCCCCGCGAATGAAAGAAATCTCCGGTGCTTCTCGTCTCATAGGTGCAGCCTTGCGCAGCGGAAGCTCTGCCAAAGTGTTATGCGCGTCGTCTCCCGCCGCCATCAGGCTCCGTATTCAGTGATAGCCAATATTCACTGATAGCCAATCACTTGGCCCTCTACCTATTTCTTCTTGTGCTCGCCTAGATTGGTCAAGGTTTTGCCCTTCGTGAAGTCGGCTGTTGCAACGACCTTTTCCTTCACCTTCTTAGGCTTTTTCGCTTCGCGGTTGCCGCGTTGCTTGTTGCCTTTGGTCATTTCCGTTTCTCCTATTGTGAATTATTGTGCTGACTAGATCGGTGTTCATGTCCATCGGGAATGTGATTTCTCGTCCCGAGGCTCCTGCGCACAGGCCCCGCCCATTCACATCATTCCGCCCATTCCACCCATATCGGCCATTTCGTTACCGGCGCCGCCCTTTTCGGGCTTTTGCGCGACCATCGCCTCGGTCGTGATCAATAGCCCGGCAATGGACGCGGCGTTTTCCAGTGCGATCCGAACGACTTTCGTCGGATCGATAACGCCGGCCTTCAGCATGTCGACGTACTCCTCGGCTTGCGCGTCGAAACCGAAGCTCCGGCTGTCGTTCTCGATGACCTTGCCAACAACGACCGATCCGTCGACCCCGGCATTTTCGGCAATCTGGCGCAATGGTGCCTGGATCGCGCGCCGGACGATCTTGATGCCGGCATTCTGATCGCCGTTCTCGCCCTTCAGCGTCGCCAGCACCTTGCCGGCATGAACCAGGGCCACGCCGCCGCCGGGCACGACACCTTCCTGAACCGCAGCGCGGGTGGCGTTCAGCGCGTCGTCGACGCGGTCCTTGCGCTCCTTCACCTCGATCTCAGTTGCCCCGCCGACCCGGATCACGGCAATGCCGCCGACAAGCTTGGCCAGACTTTCCTGCAGTTTCTCCTTGTCGTAGTCCGAGGTGGTGTCCTCGATCTGCGCCTGTATCTGGGTGACGCGCGCCGCGATCGCGTCCTTCTCGCCGGCACCGTCGATGATCGTCGTGTGATCCTTGGTGATTGCGACCTTCTTCGCCGTGCCGAGCATGTCCATGGTGACATTCTCCAGCTTGGTGCCCATATCCACGGAAATCACCTGACCGCCCGTCAGCACGGCGAGGTCTTCCATCATCGCATTGCGGCGATCCCCGAAGCCGGGCGCCTTGACGGCCGCCACCTTCAAGCCGCCGCGCAGCTTGTTGACGACCAGCATCGCCAGCGCGTCGCCCTCGATGTCCTCGGCCACGATCAGAAGTTGCTTTTCGGCCTCCATCACCGCCTCGAGCAGAGGCACCATGGATGCGAGGGTGGTCAGTTTCTTTTCGTGAAGCAGGATGACGCAGTCATCCTGCTCGACGACCATCTTCTGCGCGTTCGTGATGAAATAGGGGCTCAGATAGCCGCGGTCGAACTGCATGCCCTCGACCACTTTAGTCTCGGTCTCCAGCCCCTTGTTCTCCTCGACGGTGATCACGCCTTCATTTCCGACCTTGGCCATCGCATCGGCGATCTGGCGGCCGATCGCGACCTCTCCGTTTGCCGAAATGGAGCCGACCTTCGCGATCTCGTCGCTGTCGCCGACCGGTCGGGACATTGTCTTGATCTCGGCGACAACCGCGGCAACGGCCTTGTCGATCCCGCGCTTGAGATCCATCGGGTTCATGCCGGCCGCGACCGACTTCATGCCCTCCCGGACAATCGCATGGGCGAGCACGGTGGCGGTCGAGGTGCCGTCGCCAGCCTCGTCATTGGTGCGCTGCGCGACTTCCTTGACCATCTGCGCTCCCATATTCTCGAAATGATCCGACAGCTCGATTTCCTTGGCAACGGTCACACCATCCTTGGTGATGCGTGGCGCACCCCAGGATTTATCGAGAATGACGTTCCGGCCCTTGGGTCCAAGGGTGATCTTCACGGCGTTGGCCAGAGTGTTGATGCCTTTCAGCATGCGGTCGCGGGCGTCGGTACTAAACCGAACTTCTTTTGCGGACATTTCTTGGGTTCCTTGGACTGAGGGTGCAATGAGGGATTATGGACTCATGCGATCACGCCGTGAATGTCGCTCTTCTTCATGATCATAAAGTCTTCGCCATCGAGTTTGATCTCTGATCCAGACCATTTTCCAAACAGGATCCGGTCGCCGGATTTCACGTCCATCGGGATGCGCTCGCCGTCCTCGCGTCTTCCGCCCGCGCCAACGGAGACGACTTCGCCTTCTTGAGGTTTCCCCTTAGCGGTATCGGGAATGATGAGACCTCCCTTCGTCGTCTCATCGCCTTCAATGCGACGAACAAGAACCCGGTCGTGGAGTGGAGTGAATGACATCGACGTTCTCCTTGTCGAGGTTTCGTTGGCGAAACGGGCCGGGTCAAATGCTTAGCTGCGTTGCGCGCAAGTCCGCGGTATCCTATTCGGTCTCCACTCCGAGAATTCGGATCGACACCGCCGCCCGAGCGGTTCACGGGCGTCGAACAGAGTTCCCGCCAGCGATGATCGTGTTGATCATTTCGGCGACGGCCCGGTGCCTTTCCATTTCGAGTTCGGTACCGACCGCGTTCTCATGGGTCGCCGCGGCGTCGCGAAGAACCCCCACGATCTCATGCTCCGGCAGCAACCCGCGATCGTTCATGGCAAGCAGGAGCGCCTCGCAGATCGATAGGGCGGCCTGGCCTGCATGTTCGCTTGCGGTGGACATCTGAGTTTCCTTCCTTGGCATCGTGAACCTGAGAGAAGGTGAGACTCAGATGTATCCGTACATCTCGCAGGAATTGCTCTATGCTGGACTGATCCAGAGCAGTGTCCGAGCCGATTTCTGCTCTTGGGTCACGACACGCCGGGAGGCCACATGACATCAGTTGAACACAGCCCCCTGACCCGCAAACTTTCGGCCTTTGTCGCTTTGTCGGAGGTCGAGCTGGCCGTGCTTGAACGACTGCATCAGCGTCGCCGCTCCTTCGTCGCGGGGCGTGATATGGTGCATCAGGGCCAGTCGGCTCAGGCCGCGTATATTCTGTCCGCGGGTTGGGTCTGTTCCTACAAACTGCAGGCCGACGGGACCCGGCAGATCGTGGATTTCCAGGTGCCAGGAGATTTTCTGGGATTGCGCAGCGTCCTGTTGCGCACGTCGGACCACAGCTTCGAACCCATCGTGGACATCGAGGCAGCCGAAGTGCTGACAAGCGACCTGTTGGAAGCGTTCGCCCGGACCCCTCGCTTGGCGACCGCCATACTCTGGGCAGCGTCAAGGGACGAGGCGATGGTCGTGGAGCATCTCGTCGGGATCGGCAGGCGTGATGCTGACGCCCGCATGGCGCATTTCCTGCTGGAGCTGGGATCGCGGCTTGCGCTGGTGGGCATGGGGACTGAGGATGGGTATGATTGCCCGCTGACCCAGTATCACCTGGCAGATGCCTTGGGGCTTAGTGCGATTCACGTGAACCGCGTCCTGCGGCAGCTTCGCGAGAACGGACTGGTGACCTTTCGGGACGGCCGCGTGACGTTTCACGACTATGAGGGGCTGGTGGAACTTGCCGAGTTCGATCCGGCGTATCTGGATCAGAGCGGCCCGCTCCTGAAATGAGAGGGCCGCCCTCCGCAAAGCGAGGGGCGGCCAAGGTTTGCATCAGGTGTCGGATGTCACGAGAGCTTCTCGCTCGCCGCATCGAGTTCCTTGTTGGTCTCGGCGTCGTTCTTCGCCGTGTTCGCCTTCTCGGCTGCCTCGTAGTGCCTGAGCGCCGCGTCCTTCTTCGGACCAGCGGGCGCCTTGTCCCACGCGGCCTTCACGGAGGTCATCTTCTCGGCAGTCTTGTTCTGTTCGGGAGTCATTGGAATTGTCCTTTCCTGAACGTTCCGAGAATAAGAAGCGCGCCGACATGCCGACCCTTTGGGGATCGGCACGCCCACACGCTTCTCGGGTACTCGGAAAAAGATGCGCCACCAAATATTCGGCGGGCACGTCTCATCTAACCGTGCCAGGGCCTCGCCGCACTGACGCAGGTTAGTCCCGGCGCCCGCGGCAGGTCGATTGCCTCTGCGGTTCTTAAATCACCACAGTTTGCTGGTGGGAAATCCTCAGCCAGGTGTCCTCATCGTTGAGGTACGTTGAGGCGCAAAGCGCTTTGTAGATCGGCACGTCGGTTTTTTCAGCCGAGACCCGGTAAGTGAGGATCGCGATGTCACCGCATCGCGTCACGCGCCGTTCGGCCATGACGACGGAACGCCAGCCGGTCCTTTCGCGAAGATGGGGCCAGATCTGGTCGCCCTGGAGGATGCCGGGCGGATAGGGGAAGACCATAACGGCGTTGGTTGCTGTGGTCGCCTGCGCACTGTCGGCGCCACTGGTCCAGAAGTGTTCCTCCATTTCCCAGAGTATGCCCTGTTCGTGTGGAGAAAGCGTACCGGACTTGTGCGCTGCATGTGCCGGTCTCCTCGCGGTCGCGGTTGAGACGGTCATTCGCCTGACCCCGACCCGCCAACCATGAACATCTGAAACAGCACAAAGATGATCGCGAGCACCGCCCAGATCGCGCCGCTTGTTCCCGGGCGGCCATCGGCCACCGTCGAGGCAGCGCGCTGCAGGGCACCTGACGTCCGGCCTTCAGGAAGCAGCTGGCTCAAGTCACGTGCGACCCTGCCATGATCGCTTGCAAGTGAGGGAACATCCTGAAACCGGGCAAGCAGCGTTTCCAACCGCGCGCGCGCGGCGTCGTGTCCCAGCGTGACCAGTTCAGCTGTTTCGTTCCATGGATCGAGACCGAGCCGCGCAAGCGTGGAAAGGACTGTCACGGCATAGCCGTTCCGGTCCTCGCCGACGGACGCATGAAGAAACCGATCGAACTCGGGCGGGTGCGGGTTGAGAACATTGGGGTCGGCCATCGCCAATCCTTTCAAGGGTTGCAGGAACGCAGATCGCCCCTGTTTCCCAAAGGATACGCGCAGGTCGGTCTCGCCGCCCTTACACAGGTCAGTGTGGGCGACTGACCAAAGGACGGGGTCGCAGCCGGTTCGGTGCCCGGGACTAACATGCGTCAGCACCAGTCGGACGATCCCGAGGTACAAGATACTAAATCGTTCGACTGGTCCGTCCCGGACTCCAAGGGGCCGTCAACAGTGGTGAGCGACGGATCTGCCAACATCGCGGAGACCAGAGATGAACATGCGGTCGACCAGATCGACGGTGACGTTTTCAAACCCGTTCACCTTGCCGGGATACCCGGGCGATTTGCCCGCGGGCGACTACGAGGTTCTCGTCGAAGAAGAGCTTCTCCAGGGGCTAAGCTTCGAGGCCTATAGACGGACGGCGACCTACCTGACGGTGCGCGGAAGGGGCGGTCATGCGGGACGTACCGAGTTACGTGCGATTTCCGACAGCGACGTGAAAGAGGCGCTGAGCCGGGATCGGGCCGCGACTGAGAAGAACAATCACGGCGAGGCGGCGCCTTCTCCGCAGGAGGACTTGAAATGAATACTCCCGAATGGCTCAAACCCGGCATCTATGGTGCCGTGATCGGTGCTGTCTTTGTCGGCGTCGTCGGATTTACATGGGGTGGCTGGGTGACCGGCGGCACTTCGAATGACCGGGCGGTGGCGATGTCCCGTAATGATGTCGTCGCCTCAATGGTACCGGTCTGCCTCGACATGGCGCGGTCAGACCCGGCTCGGGTGGACAAGCTTGCAACGATCCGGGCAGCCTCAACCTACCAGAGGCGCGACGCTCTCATGACAGCCGGCTGGGCGACGATGCCAGGAACCGATGCCCCAGACCGAGACATTGCGCAAGCCTGCCTGAAGGAACTGGAACTCTGAGGTCATGCTGTTCAGAGCCGACGATGTGATGGCGCAAAACGGTTCGCACCGTCAAACGCGCGAGCCAGGCATCGCACCGAGTGCCAAAACCGAAATAGGAGCTTGCGATGCCTTCTGATAACAATGGACCGGAAGATCGCGGACCTTGGAAAAACAAGCAGACCCGCGTTCCCCCTGAGGTTGACGCAATTCTCAGGCGGGGTCGGGATCGGCTGCACGGCATCCTGCCGGACGGTCTGCCACCGGTGAAGCGTCTTGCAATCGGGGCCGCCATTGCGCTTGCGGCGTTTGGGGCGTGGTCCTCATATTACACCGTGCCGAGCGACTCCGTCGCGATTGTCCAACGGTTCGGGAAGTACTCGGCCGAGGTCCCTCCGGGGCTGCACTTCAAGATCCCGTTCGGGATCGACGTGACCACGTTGGTCCCGGTCAAGCGCCAGCTGAAACAAGAGTTCGGGTTCACGACTCCGGGTGCCTCCGATCCCTATCAGAGCCCGACGGACGGTCGCCGCGAGACCGAGATGGTGACTGGCGATCTCAACGCCGCGCTCGTGGAGTGGGTGGTGCAGTACCGGATTTCCGAACCCCGGAAGTTCTTGTTTGAAGTGCGCGAGCCAAGCGCGACCCTGCGTTACGTCTCGGAGTCCGTCATGCGCGAAGTTGTGGGAGACCGCACAGTCGACGAGGTGATCACCGTCGGGCGCCAGGAAATCGAAAGCGAAGCCCTGATGAAGATGCAGGCGCTCGCGACCAAATACGCGATGGGCATCAGCATCGATCAGGTACAGCTGAAGAACATCAATCCGCCCCAGCCGGTTCAGGCCTCGTTCAACGAGGTCAACCAGGCACAACAAGAGAAGGAGCGGATCATCAACGAGGCCCGCCGCGAATACAACCGCGTCATACCTCTGGCCGAAGGCGAAAAGGACCAGCGCATCCGCGAAGCCGATGGCTATCGCTTGAGGAGGATCAATGAAGCCGAGGGCGATGCGGCACGCTTCACGGCGCTCCTGACGGAATACCGTCTGGCGCCCGAAGTTACCCGGCGCCGGATCTACATCGAAACCCTGCAGGATGTTCTGCCGGGAATTGGCTCCAAGATCATTGTCGACGGGTCCACGGCAAGCATCCTGCCGCTTTTGAACCTGGATCGACAGACAGGAGAGCAACCATGAAGACCATTTCGACCATTACCGCCGGGATCGCCGTCGCCGGTCTCGCCGCTGCATCATCCGCGATCTACACGGTCGGGGAGGTGGAGCAAGCCATCATCACCCAGTTCGGCAAACCGGTCGGCGCGCCGATCACCGAGGCCGGTCTTAAGATAAAACTCCCCTTCGTTCAGGAGGTTAACCGGATCGACAGCCGGGTTCTGGAGTGGGACGGCTCGCCATCGGACATGCCCACCAAAGACAAGCTCTATATCTCGGTCGATCTCTTCGCGCGCTGGAAGATCACCGATCCTCTGCAGTACTTTCTGCGCCTGCGCGACGAGCGCAGCGCCCAGTCGCGCCTCGATGATATCCTCGGTAGCGAGACGCGGAACGCCGTCGCCAAGCACGAACTCATCGAGATTGTGCGCACGACCAGGGGCCGGACGCCGCTTCGGGACACGCTTCTGACTGATCAGGAGCTTGCGCAGGACATTGGCGCACTGGTTCCCATCACGAAGGGGCGGGCGCTGGTCGAGCAGCAGATCTTCGAGGCGGCGGCGGAGAAGGTGCGCGTCTTCGGGATTGAGCTTCTCGACATTCGTTTCAAGCGCATAAACTACAATGAGAGCGTGCGACCCAAGATCTATGACCGCATGATCTCGGAACGCCGGCAGATCGCCGAAAGATTCCTGTCCGAAGGCAACGGTGAAGCGGCCCGTATTCAAGGCAACAGGGTGCGGGATCTGAACAAGATCCAGTCCGAAGCCTATCGCGCTGTCGAGGAAATCCGCGGTGCCGCCGATGCCGCAGCAGCAGCAATCTATGCGGGCGCCTACAATGTCGATGCCGTTTCGGTCGAATTCTACGATTTCACCCGAACCATGCAGGCCTACGGCGACATGATCTCGGATGACACGACGCTTGTCCTGACGACGGACAGCGATCTGTTCCAGTTCCTGCGCGGCATGCAGGGCGAGGCAGACCCCGTCCGCGATCCGGGCAGCGTCCCGGACGACGGTGGCGTGGCATCAACCGGCAGGGCCCGACCAGCGCAAGACCCCTCGACGCCAATCGTGACACGCACAGATGTCGAGCTGGGGCAATAGTTTCTTGGTCATGGCACGTGGATTGCCCAGGCTTTTTTCCGCTTCCAAGCGAGACACACCCACTTAATTTCCGTGCCCCTAATCTGCGTCAGCACACGATTTGCGCTTGGCTGGTAGGTGTATGGCAAGAGTTGGATCGCGACGAGGCGAAGGACTGCCTGCCTCGCTCGAACACACGACATCCAGCGTCGAACCGCGCAGCGAGGAGGACAATACGCTATGACATCAGTGAAACATCTAACCAGGACGGCAGCAGAGACGACCGATCTTGAACGGCGCGTGTTGGCCCATGAACGGATTCTGCAGGCCCTGATCGCTTACATGGCACGTACCGAGCCGCGTTTCGTCGACCACCTCCGAGAACGGTTCGTGGAACCGATGCGCATGGTGCCGCACGAACACGATTACCGCGAAACCGACGACTACGCGGAAGAATTCATTCGCGCCGTGATGCTTCTCGGAGAGGAGCGCGCGCCCATCGCGAAGGAGTCGAAATTGACCGACAAGAAACCCGTGTCGGCGAAAGGCAGAGGAGAAATGGGGTCTTCCATGAACTGGCCACCGCACCGCGGTGGAGTTCAGGTGCGCGAAAGGAACGGCACCTGGGAGGTGGAGGTCGATGGCAAGTTCCGCGGCGACTACCACCAGAAGGAACATGCTCTTGCCGCTGCGGCCCTGCACAAGTTGTCGCCCCGATGACCGGTCGTACTCATCGGACAGTTCCGCCGGACTTCGCGATCCAGGTGGCCGAGAACGAAGGAATGCCATCCAGATCGAATTCCAGGGGCTCCCCGCCGCCGCCCGCGCCCACGCGACGGCTGACTGGAACGCTCACGCTTGGGCTATCGAAGACTCGCGCTGCAACCGGCGGACTCTGGTCCGCCAAGGAGCAAGCGGCGATGAGACACCCGCTGGCAAGGTTGATCTCGAGGCTGACCATCGTGGCTGGAGTGATAGCGTCCCTGGCCTTCCCCGTCCTTGCGCAGGATGGCACCGGCCCGATGCCTCGGAACGCTCATCCTTGCAAGATACTCATGACATGACCAGGCGCGGCCGTGTGTCTGGCATGCGGGTCAGCATCGGGTGTCGTCTGCGATACAGCTTCCCGCAGCCGACGCCGCTGATTGCGATGCTGAACGTCCACTACTCGCGCTTTGGCGATCTGGAGCGTGCCGATTACCTCGTGACGTCGCCAAGCGTGCCGCTCGAAAGCTACCGCGACGGCTTCGGCAACTGGTGTACGCGCCTCCTGGCTCCGGCGGGCGACTTCGCGCTGTCAACGGATGGCATCTTCCGCGACTATGGCCGACCCGATCCCGCGTCCCCTGGCGCGCAGCAGCACGCGGTCCAGGATCTGCCTTTCGAGACCCTCGTGTTTCTTCGGGGCAGCCGGTATTGCGATACCGATCTTCTTTCGGAGGAGGCGTGGCGTCTTTTCGAGACCACGGACCCGGGATGGTCACGCGTTCAGGCGATCTGCGATTTCGTGCATGGGCATGTCCGCTTCGACTACATGCAGGCGAAAGCGACGCGCACCGCATCGCAGTCAATGGCCGAGCGACAGGGCGTCTGCCGTGATTTTGCTCACCTCGCCATCGCCTTGTGCCGCTGCATGAATATTCCGGCACGCTACTGCACCGGATATCTGAGCGACATCGGTGAACCTCTGCCTCATCCGCCCGGGGACTTTGCGGCGTGGATGGAGGTCTTTCTCGCTGGTGAATGGCACATGTTCGACCCGCGGAACAACAAGCCTAAGTTTGCGAGAATTCTGATCGCGCGGGGCCGCGATGCCGCTGACGTCCCTCTGACCCAGACATTTGGTCAGAACACGCTGACGGAGTTCAAGGTTTGGACTGACGATCTGGTGTGATCTTTGTCTTCTTGGCGGCGCGCCATCGTAAATCGGGTCGCCAGCCCCTATATAGATAGTATCGATGCCAGGCATCCCGGTCCGACATGGACGAGGAGTTGGCGCCGGCCAATCATAGGATCGATGATATGTCCTTCAAGGACCTGACCGCCAGGGCTGCGGCCGCAATGAAGCCGAAGCCCGCGGAGACCGCGAAGACCCCAGCCAAGGAGAACGAGTCGAAGGCCGCCGGCGAGGATGCGCTAGCGAAATCCAAGACATCTTGAGACGTTCACAGGCCACGCGCCCCATTCTTAACTGGGGCGCGGACCACCCGCAGCAACAAGGGAGAGGATCACGCCAATGGAAGAACTGACGAGCAAGACCGTTGCGGTTTTTTCCCGACCGTTCACCGTTCCAGGCTTTGACGAGACGCTCCCGGCGGGAGAGTACGAGATCGAAACGGAGTTGGTTTCACCCCCGGATCAACAGAATCCTGCAGCCTGGAAAGCCTCAGTCCTGGTGAAACTTCATCCCCGGACATCGCATCCGGGGCTTGCGCGGTCTCTGACCCTTTCCCTTGCCGATCTGGACTATGCCCGCGCCAGGGACAAGCTGACGGGCAGAGCGTTGTCCGACTTCTTCCTTGAGGAAATGCTGGCTGATCCGATGGTGCGCCTCGTGATGGAGGCCGACGGGGTCTCTGCAGCACATATGCGACATCTCTATTCGGGGCGCCGGACGCCCCAGTCTGACAGGGATGTCCTGGACCGGAACCCGGCGCGTCTAGGTGCACGTGACATGGCGTCAATCCATGCTGCTGAAAACGAGGGCATGCCTCCACGACCGACAGGGACGTCGGCTACGGGAGAGTGAAGACCACGTGGAAGTACTCAACCGGCAGCAAGTCTTCGGCCCGTGCCCTGATCGGGGCGTGCCTCGCACCAATAGTCGCGCAAAAGGTCGAGCAATCCGGGCGACAGCATCACCTTGCGATCCTTCCGCCCCTTACCTTGCACAACATGGATCAGCATCCGATCACTTTCGATATCGCCGGTGGTGAGATTGCAGACCTCGGAGGCCCGAAGCCCCGCGCCATAGGAAATGCTGAGCGCCGCGCGGTACTTGAGCCCCGGACCGGGGGCGACCGCCAGAAGATCAGAAACTTCCTCGACGCTGAGCACCGCAGGTAGTTTGCGCGGTTCTGTGCGAAACTGCATGTACCGCTTCATCTCATCCCGCCCGCAGGTCATCGAGAAAAAGAAACGCAGAGCGGTGATGCGCCTGTTGTAGACTGAGGGCGTGACCTCGGTGTCAGTCATGTGAAGCTGATACCCGCGAAGCTCCTCCGGCGTCGCCGTGTCGGGCGAGCGCCCCAGAAAACCGGCAAAATCCTTGATCGCCCGGATGTGCGCCTGCTGGGATTTGTTCCCCAGGCCCCGAATACGCATGTCTTCGATCATCCGCTCCCGCAGCGGTGTGGTTCTCTCGCTGACCATGAAATCCTCCTGTCTGTCGATTGAGAAACCTCAATCGTCAAACAAGTCAGCCAGATCACAAAACGCGCGGTCCCTGAAGCATCGTGCAACACTCGCAACAAGCGCCATTGCCGCGGCAGCGGCTTCGTCCTGTGCCCTAATCGGACGTTGACCGTTCGGAACGCCACAGTCGCACAGCAAGCCTGTACAGCGGCCGTGGAACAGTTATGCTATGGGGCTTTGTTGGTGCAAAACTCGAAGCCATTTGCCTTCATCCCGCAGGTAGGTGGAAGTGCAAAGGGCTTCGTAGATCGGTGTGTCCCCGCGTTCTGCTGAGACACGGTAGGCCAAAACGGTAACATTCTTTTCTTGTTTATAGTAGCGCTCCGAAAATACGACGGACCGCCACCTCTGCGCGACTAAGCTCTCGCGCCACACAGTGTCGCCTTGAAGTATTCCCGGCGGATAAGGGAGAACAAATACGGCGCCCTTTGTCGTCATCTTCCGCGCATTGTCAGCGCCTTCCGTCCAAAACCGCTCTTCAAGTGCCCAAAGCTTGTCTTCGTCTGTCATAATCTAACTCCATCATTGTCAGATGCCTTATTGCCCGAGGGTGTAGATCGATCGGTGAAATGAAAGATTGATGCCGAATATGTTAGCGACGGTCCGTTAGTTTCCCGAGAGTGCTTTCTAGTGCGCTTTTCATCTTGCCGGCTGCGCCCCTCGTTGCCTGTTCTAAACTCGAGGCCGAATCCGTGACGGCCATAGGCTGCTGGCCTTTGAGCCGTGCTTCCAGAACACATTTTATATCATCTGGGCCGGACTTGTCGGCGTTGGCATCACTGAGATGGACCTCGATTCTGGTTATATGTTCTGCAAGGTAGGCCAGGTCGTTCTGTACCAATCCCGTAATTTGGGCCGTGATGGCTTCACTCCCCTTGATGCTGTTATCTGTACTGACTTCGATATGCATTTTGGCGTCCTTCGAAAAATCCCAAAAAAAGAAAGGGATAACGTTGTGGAGCTTACAACTCTATCACGACAGGCAGCGCCGTGCATTGCTTTGAATCAAATGTCGGGCCAATGGAGCTTCCCTGATGGCAGGTTTGTCCTGCACCGGACATTCGTTTGTTTCTCGATCAACGGCAGGGATGCTGAGATATTGCTTAAGAAGTCTGTGTGTTGGTCCTTTGTTTGCCCGTCAAGAGAAGGCAATAGCCTCGATTTTTCACACATGCGCTTTCGTTGCGAGTTAGAGCGGCAGGGGCGGCTCGGCGCTATAATTTCAAATATCCGTGTTTGAAATTCACGTATAGCTACAAGAATTCGGCTAAGTGATTGTTTTTAAATGGAGGCGAGTACCGGAATCGAACCGGTGTACACGGATTTGCAATCCGCTGCGTCACCACTCCGCCAACTCGCCTCGTCTCAAAGTGGTCGGCTCGGAGTATCTGATCGCTGCGCCCCTTGCAAGACCCTGCGTGCCCCCGAACGTGCCGCGCGTCCGGCGGGTCAGGACGCGACACCATGGACAGGTTTTGAGCCGCCTCGGCCATTGTCGCCTCGGCGGTTCTGTGTCAAAACAGAGCACAAGGATTCTGAACACAAGAGTTTAGCCCATGACCGACTACGCTGCCCGCCGCACCATGATGGTGGATACGCAAATCCGCCCCTCCGATGTGACCAAGTTCCCGATCATCGATGCGATGCTCTCGGTGCCGCGAGAGGCGTTCGTGCCGCGCCAGGCCCGCGAGGCGGCCTATATGGGCGAAAACCTCGATCTCGGGGGCGGGCGCGTCATGCTGGAGCCGCGGACGCTTGCGAAAATGCTCGACGCTCTGGATATCCGCGGCGATGAGCTGGTGCTCGATATCGGCGCGGGGCTGGGCTATTCCACCGCCGTCATGGCGCGCATGGCCGAGCTTGTCGTCGCCGTCGAGCCCGACGAAGACGCCGCGCAGGAAGCCCAGACACTGCTTCTGGATCAGGGCGCTGACAACGCGGTGGTCCATCACGGGCCCCTCAGCGAGGGCGCGGCAGAGCACGGACCTTATGACGTGATCATCCTGCAGGGCGCTGTCGAGCATCTGCCCGACGCGATCACCGATCAGCTCAAGGAGGGCGGGCGCATCTGCTGCCTGTTCCAGGAAGGGGCGCTGGGGGTCGTGCGTGTGGGCTACAAGATCGATGGCGACGTCAGCTGGCGCTTTGCCTTCAACGCCGGTGCACCGGTGCTTCCGGGGTTTGAAAAGCACGCCGCGTTCACGCTTTGATGGCGCGCGGCGGCGATTTGTAAAGGGTCTGCTGATGCTCAAACAGTTTCGCGCCGTCGCACTGGCTCTGGTGACCCTGGGCCTTGTGAGCGTCTCCACCCCGCACAGCGCCCGTGCCGAAACCCTCGCCGATGCCCTGGCGAGCGCGTATAACCACAGCGGCCTTCTGGATCAGAACCGCGCTCTGTTGCGCGCCGCGGACGAGGATGTGGCGATCGCCGTGTCGCGGCTGCGCCCGATCCTGAACTGGTCGGCGGACCTCACCCGCACCTTTGGCCGCGTGAGCAACAATTCCATCACCGTGGGCACCCGGGCAACGGATGTGAACCTTGGCATCACGGCAAGTCTGCTGCTCTATGATTTCGGTCGGACCCAGTTTCAGATCGACGCCGCCAAGGAAAACGTGCTGGCCACGCGCAACGCGCTGATCTCGGTTGAACAACAGGTGCTCTTGCGGGCGGTGCAGGCCTATATGAACGTGCGCCGCAATGCCCGTTTCGTGACCCTGCGCGAAAACAACCTGCGCCTGATCCGTCAGGAACTGCGTGCCGCCCGCGACCGGTTCGAGGTGGGCGAGGTGACGCGTACCGATGTCGCCCTGGCCGAGGCGCGGCTGGCTCAGGCCAAATCCGGGCTGGCGCTGGCGCAAGGGGATTATCTGCAGGCTGTCGAGGAATTTCGTGCCGCCGTGGGCCGCAAGCCGGGCAATCTGCGCCCGCCCAGCAGCGCGCCGCGCCTGTCGGGCAATGTTGACGCCGCCAAGGCCGTGGCGGTGCGCAAGCACCCGGAAATGAGCCGCGCCCAGCATGACATTGCCGCGGCCGAGCTGAACATCATGGCGGCCGACGCGGCGATGAAGCCGACGCTCAGCCTGCAGGGGCGGCTCGGGGCCAGCCAGGAAGTGTTCGACAACGAGTATAACCGCACCGGCAGCCTGGGCGTTCAGGTCACCGGCCCGATTTACCAGGGCGGGGCGCTTTCGGCCACCAAGCGCAAGGCGATGGCACAGCGCGACGCGCTCCGGGCCAACCTGCATGTGGTGCGCCATCAGGTCGTTCAGAATGTCGGCGTGGCCTATGCCCAGCTTGCCGCCGCGCGGGCAGGTGTCATCGCCAGCCAGCAGCAAGTGCGCGCCGCGCGCGTCGCCTTCAACGGGGTCCGCGAAGAGGCCAAGCTTGGCGCGCGCACCACGCTCGATGTGCTCGATGCCGAACAGGACCTGCTCGATGCCGAGGCCAATCTGATCTCGGCCGAGGCGGATGTGTTCATCGCCTCCTATGCGGTGCTCTCCTCGATGGGCGAGCTGACGGCAAAGGACCTGCGGCTCAACGTCCAGACCTATGATCCGGCGGCCTATTACAACCTCGTAAAAGAGGCGCCCGTGGAAAAAAGCAAGCAGGGCAAGCAGTTGGACAAAGTTCTCAAGGCGCTCGGCAAGGAGTGAGCGGCGCGCGTGCCGGTCGTGAATGCCCCGGAATTACGCTTAAAACACCGCCTAACCCATTGTGCGCCTTCGCCCCCTTGGATACACTACGAGCCAGGCAGGAATGGGTAGCAGTATGTCAGATCCCGTGACGAATGTGGAAATCGAGGACGTACTTTCGTCCATCCGTCGGCTCGTGTCGGCGGATGACCGTGCGCAAAAGGACGCGCCGCAAGAGGCGGCCGATGACGGCGATGCCCCTGCATCGGAAGACAAGACACCCCCCGCCGACGCGCTCGTTCTGACGCCCGCATTGCGCGTGTCTGCAACCAAGAGCGCCTCTGCCGAAGAGGCCGGGCAGGCGGACGAGGCGGCCGCGGCGCAGCCGGAAAACCATGCCGAGGCCGAGCCAGAGGCCGACACCTGGCAAGACGACACTCCGGAACAGGCAGAAGACGGCAGTGACGCGCTTGAAGGCACCGCCGAGCCCGATGACGGCAGCCCGCAGCCGGATGAATGGTCCGATGACGAGGACACCGGAGCGGCCCCAGAGCCCGAGCCCGAGGAAGAGACCGCGGCAGACGCGCCGCAGGACCACGATGATCACTGGCAGGATGACGAGCGCCGGGAAAACGCCGTCGACGCCCTGTCGGAACGCGCCGCCGGCTTTGAAGAGGCCGTGGCCGCCCGCGAGGATGACTGGGAACCCGATGGTGACGCGCCCGGCGATGACAACGCCGCCGAGCCGACTCAGCCCTTCACCTGGCAGGACGAGATCGAGGATGCCGAGATCGTGTCGCCCAACGAGGGTCTTGAACCCTATGTGGCCGAAGAGGATGATTTCGCCCCCGAAGCCCTGGCTCCGGACCCCGGTCCGGAACCGGCCAAGGACAACGCCTTTGCCGGGGCAGAGGATCCGCTGGGCGATGACGAGGCGGTTCTGGATGAGGAAGCGCTGCGCGATCTGGTGACCGAGATTGTCCGTCAGGAATTGCAGGGCTCTCTGGGCGAGCGGATCACCCGCAATGTCCGCAAGCTGGTGCGCCGCGAGATCCATCGCGCCCTGGCCACGAAAGAGCTTGAATAAGACGCCCCGCCGGGCCGCGCCCTTCTAGACCTCTGCGCTGAGCGCAAGCAGCCTGTCGAGGTCCATGTGCCGTTCCAGATGGTCGGCCAGGGCATCCAGCGTCTCTTCGACCGCCTGTTCATACCCGATCACCGCCTGCCCGCCGAGCCGTTGCAGATAGGCCTGCCGGAAGCCATCGGCGCTGAACAGCCCGTGCAGATAACAGCCCAGCACCCGCCCGTCGGCACGCGCGGCCCCGTGCGGTGCGCCCCCCACCTCCAGCCAGGCGCGGGCGCAATCGGCCCCGTCCGTCTCTCCGATATGGATCTCATAGCCAGAAACGGCATCCCCCGACGGCAGATAGCGGGCCTCTGACAGGGTCAGCCGCTTTGCCGGGCGCATCACCGTGCGCACCTCCAGCAGGCCCAGACCCGGCACCGTTTGGGCGGGCCCTTCGATCCCCTCGGGGTCCGCCACCTCCTGTCCAAGCATCTGATAGCCGCCGCAAATGCCCAAGATATGCCCGCCGCGCCGCAGATGCGCCGTCAGGTCCACATCCCAGCCCTGCGCCCGGAAAAACGCCAGATCGGCAATCGTCGATTTGCTGCCGGGGATCAGCACCAGATCGGCATCACCGGGCAGGGCGCGCCCGGGCGGAACGATCTCGACCGTCACGCCGGGCTCGGCGCTCAGCGGGTCCAGATCGTCGAAATTGGCGATCCGGCTGAGTTGCGGCACCGCCACCTTGACACCCGCGCCCGGCGACGAAGCGATATCAAGAACGTCCTCGGCAGGCAGTCGCCAGGCCTGATCAAACCACGGCACGACCCCCAGCGAAGGCCAGCCCGTGCGTGCCTCGATATCCTTCAGGCCACCGTCAAACAGCCGCACGTCGCCCCGGAACTTGTTGATGGCAAAGGCTTTGATCCGCGCGGCATCCTCGCCCGACAGCACGGCTTGCGTGCCCACAAGCTGCGCAATCACGCCGCCCCGGTCGATATCGCCAACCAGCACCACAGGCACGCCCGCCGCCTCGGCAAAGCCCATATTGGCAATATCGCCCGTCCGCAGATTGGTTTCGGCCGGGCTGCCTGCGCCTTCGACGAGGATCAGGTCAGCCCCCGCCTTGAGCCGCCCGAAGCTTTCCAGTACCGCGCGCAAAAGCTCGGGTTTGGCCTGCCCGAAGGCCCGCGCCTCAAGGCTTGCGCGGCGCTGGCCCTGCACGATCACCTGCGCGCCGGTCTCGGTCTCGGGCTTCAGCAAGACGGGGTTCATATCCGTATGCGGGGCGCGCCCCGCGGCGCGGGCCTGCAACGCCTGCGCGCGCCCGATCTCGCCGCCATCCGAAGTCACGGCGGCATTGTTCGACATGTTCTGCGGCTTGAACGGCGCCACGTTCAGCCCGCGCCGCGTATAAGCCCGCGCCAGCCCCGCCACGAGCATGGATTTCCCCACATTCGAGCCCGCGCCCTGAATCATGATGGACCGTGGCATCGCTTGCCCCCATTATCGCCTTGCGCCGTGATAGGCCGCGTATTGGCGCAAGGAAAGACATGAATACACCCGCCCACCTGATCTTTGCCGCCGCGGCCTTTGCCCGGCCGTATCAGCGCCGCACGACGCTGGCGGCGCTGGGCGGGGCGCTGGCCCCGGACCTGTCGCTCTATGTGATGACCGCCGTGTCCATCTATGTGCTGGGCATCAGCCCGCATGTGGTGTTCAACCAGCTTTATTTCTCCGATGCCTGGCAGGCGGTGTTTGCCGTCGATAACTCCTTTATCGTCTGGGGCGCGGGCTTTGCCCTGGCCTGGTGGATGGGCGCGCGGACCGCGATGATCTTCGCGGCCTCCGGGCTGTTGCATCTGGCATTTGATTTTCCGCTGCATCACGACGACGGCCGCCCGCATTTCTGGCCTCTGTCCGATTGGGTCTTTCAAAGCCCGATCAGCTATTGGGACACCGCGCATCACGCGGGCATTGTCGGCCCGGTGGAAACGGGCCTGTCCCTGCTTTTTTGCCTGATCCTGATGCGCCGGTTCGAAAGCCTGCGTTCTCGGCTGCTGATCGCTTGTCTCGCGCTGGTGCAACTGGCCCCCGCGCTGTTCTGGGTTCTGGTGTTTGTCGATCCGGCCTGAGCGAAACACCCAAGGCCGGTTACGGCCCATAGCCAGCCCCCTACCTGGGCTGGCTATATGGTGACGCTGGGCGCATCGCTCATTCTGCACGCGGATTTGGCGGGGATAAAGCGCCGCAGAATACCTGTTCCAATCGCCAACCCGGGGGCTGCCGATGGGCCTGACGTGGTGCCCTACATCGCCGCCTGCGCACAGAAACAGGGCGCGCGCGCGGCCTTGTCGGCGCGGGCATTGGCCAGATCGAGCCGCTGTTTGATCTGCACGATCTCACGGTCTTCGCCGCGCGCCGTCAGGCAATCATACAATCCCTTCAGCGCCCACACATTATCGGGATGCACCGTCGCCCGGCTCAGCTGTCCGCCCAGGCCCAGGTCCTCGCGAAACACCGCTTCGGCCTCGTCCACATGGCCCTGCTCAAAAAGCAGCGCGCCAAGCGCATGCCGCGCCGGCTGCATCCAGCCCCAGGGCTCGTCATAGGGCAGCGTGTCCTCCGCATGCGCGGCACGGCGCAGCGCGGCAAAGGCGGCGTCATAGGCGCCCCGGCGATAGGCGATCTCGCCCTCCAGCATCTCGGCGGCGACCTTCATGAGGTCCACCACTATGTTGTTATGCACCCGCCGCGTCTCGGGGATGCGCGCCACGGCGGCGTGAAACAGCGCCTGCTCCGCCTCCGCCTCGGCCACATTCCCCAACGCCGCATGCGCCACCCCCCGCGCATAATGCACATTGGCCACAAGCGAGCAGTAAAGCTCGGGGTCTTCGGGCAGGGGCAGGCGCGTGGCCTCCTCCCACCGGCCGAACCGCACCAGGATATGCGGCTCGAAGCTCAGATAGGCTTCGGTGAAATCGGCCATGGGCGGGCTTTCCATCCTCAGAAGGGCCTCCGGCACCGTTTCGCGCATGATCTGCACGGCGCGCAGGGCCGGGGCAATCTGACCCAGAAACATTGCGCCATAGATGATGAAATGCAGATTGTGCAGCCGGTACCCGGTATAGATGTTAAAGGCCCCTTCGCGCGCATAGAATTCCATATCGGCGCGCACCGCCGCCTCATTCCACTGCACCACATTGCTGTAATGCCCGCAGAGCACATCGATATGCGTGGGCATATGGATCAGGTGCCCCGCATCCGGCACCAGCTCGCGTAGCGCATCGCCCGCCTTCAGTGCCTTTTCCGGGGTGGGCGACATTTCCATCAGATGCACATAAAGATGCGTGATCCCCGGATGATGCATCGCGCGCGCATCATCCTCCAGCGCCGCCTCCAGAACCCTCTGGCATTCCTCGGTGCTGGCCCCGTCGGCGGGCCGCGCCTCGGCCAGGTTCCACATTTGCCAGGGCGTCAGGTTCAGCAACGCCTCTGCGAACACGCAGCGGATATCGAGGTGATCGGGATGGGCGTGAAAAACCGCGCGCATCGCATCGGCGAAGGCATCGTTCCACGGCTTCATCTCGTCGATATCCTCGGGCACCTCGCGCTGCGGATACCGCGCCTGCAACGCCTCGATCAGCGCGCGCTCGGGCGGCGTCACATCGGGCAGGGCGAGTGCTGCCTGCGTCGCGTCATAGGCCCGTTCCAGGGCCGCCGCACGGCCCGGATCATCGAAATGGTGCCACTCCATGTTGTAATTCGGGCCCACCGCATAGGCGATGCCCCATTGCGCCATGGCACAGCCCGGGTCGTGCCGTGCCGCCCGTTCAAAACATTTGACGGCCTCGTCGTGGTTGTAGCCAAAGGTCCAGTTCAGGCCACGATCAAACCAGCGCTGCGCTTTCTTCGACGTGGTGGTGACAGGGCAGGAATACCTGCCTAGATCGTAATAAGCCATTGCGCTTCCCCATCCTGCCTACAGGGTAAAGCGAAGTCCGGAAAAGAAAAAGCCCCGCCATCACTGGCAGGGCTTTCCCTTTGGAGGTTGGTTCTGGAGTGCTCAGGCGGCTTCGGCCTGGGCAGCGGCATTGCGGCGCTCGCTCTCTTCACGCGACAGCGCGACAGAGGTCCGCACCCCTTTGCCGACGAATTCCATAAGACCCGACACGACGCGTTCGTTCGGGTCGATCCCGGCACAGCTCAGCACTTCGCGGCCATCACGAGACCGCGCCCAGCGAGCGATCTGCTCGGGACCATTGCCATATTTCTTGTCATCGGAAATGGCATCATCCAGTGCAGCCAGTACAACAGCTGCGAAAAGTTTACGCGCACGATTGCCTTGCTCTGCATTGAAGGCGGTGCCGTCAACGAAATCTTTCATGTTTCGTCCTTGTTTTTATTGCTCTTGCGTTTTTGGCGTAGCGTGGGTTATGGCGATTTTTGATCGATTCGGATAGGCCTAAAATGCATAACTCCTATGCATTCTATGCATATCTTTTGCAAATGCAGCACGATATTTCGCCATCTTGCCCCCTCCGCTGACCCCAGATATAGGGTCAGTCAATCTTTGATCAACCTTTTGACATGGTTTTGCCACAATGCCGAAAATCAACGGAAACGAGATTCGCCCCGGAAACGTACTCGAGCACAATGACGGCCTGTGGGCTGCCGTGAAGGTCGAGCACGTCAAACCCGGCAAGGGCGGGGCCTTTGCCCAGGTCGAACTGCGCAACCTGCGCAACGGCTCCAAGCTGAACGAGCGCTTCCGCTCCGCCGACAAGGTCGAGCGTGTGCGGCTTGAGCAGAAGGATCAGCAGTTCCTTTATGAAAGCGACGGGATGCTCGTCTTCATGGATGCGGAAACCTACGAACAGATTGAATTGCCAGCGGAAATCCTGGGCGAGCGTCGCCCGTTTCTGCAGGATGGCATGACGATTCAGGTGGAGTTCTACGAGTCGGAGGCGCTTAATGCGACGCTGCCGCAGAAGGTCACCTGCACCGTGGTCGAGACCGAGCCGGTCGTCAAAGGCCAGACCGCGGCCAACTCCTTCAAACCCGCCATTCTCGACAATGGCGTGAAGGTGATGGTGCCGCCCTTCGTCGGCCCCGATGAGGCGATCGTGGTCAACACCGAGACGATGGAATATTCTGAACGCGCCTGAATTCAGGCGCCTGCGCGGGTCAGCAGCCCCTCAACCAAGGGCCGGTAACCTGCGCCGAACAGCCGCAGATGCACCAGCGCCGGCCAGAGCTGATAAAGCGGTCGGCGTGTTTCCGCGCCCGGCTCCGGCGCGCCATAACGTCGCGTAAAATCTGGGGCGGGGCGGCCAAAAAAGTCCAGCATCGCCAGATCGACCTCCGCATGGCCGTAGTAACAGGCCGGGTCGATCATCCGGGCCTGCCCGCCGCATGCAAGCAGATTTCCTTGTCACAGGTCCCCATGCAGGAGCGATGCCGGGGGTGCTTCGGGCAGCAATTCGGGCAACCGCACGGCCAGCGCCTCCACCCGCCGGGCCAGGTCAGAAGGCAGTGCATCGGGGGCGGCCATCAACCGGCGCTCGGCCCAGAATGCGGGCCAGGTGGGGCAGGGGGCGTTTGGAATGGCCACCGCCCCGAACGCATAGTCCTCGGGCCAGCCATAATACGGCCCCGTCACCGCATGCATCGCGCTGAGCTGCGCGCCCAGGTCGCCCCATATGTCCGGTGTGAGCCGTCCCTCCGACAAGTCTTCCATCAGCATCAGATCGCCATGGGCGCCGATCACATCCGGCACCGGCGCGCCTGCCTCCGCCATCGCCTCAAGCATCCGCGCCTCACGCGTCACCATCGGCCCGCGCTTGGCCACGATGGTTGCGTGATCGGGCGCGAGGGTCAGCCGGAACACCTCCGACAGATCGCCGCCATGCAAACGCTCCTTGTAAAGCAGGGCCTGCCCGGTCAGGGCCGTCACCGCCGCCTCAAGGCTCATGGGGTGTAGCTGATCCTGGCCTCGCCCGCCTGCATCTCCGGCCCGGTGCGGTCGAACCGCAGATAGGCAATCGCCTGGCCATTCGCCTGGGTGTAAACTGTGCCGACGGGCTTGCCGTTTGCGGTGATCTCGCTGCCCAGGGCGGCCGAACCGTCGATCCCGACGGTCACAAGCCCCTTGCGCAGCTCGGTCTTGTGCTTCATCCGCGCGGCAATCTCCTGGCCGACATAGCAGCCCTTGCGAAAATCCACGCCGTTCAGCCGCTCGAATCCGGCTTCCAGAATGTATGTGTCAGGGGTCAGCTCTATGCCTGTCTCGGGGATGCAATGGGCCACGCGGATCGCATCCCAATCGGTGCCGTCATCGCCGCCCTCGCCGCCGTAAAGCCGCCAGCCCAACGCGGCATGGCGCGGATCCGCCAGCGCCCCGTCCGGCGCCACGCCAACCCCTCGCCGGACCTTGCGGCCCGTCTCGGAAATCTGCACATCGGCGCGCAGCTTATACATGTTCAGCCGCTGAGCGAGCGTTGGCGCCAGCGCGGCGTCGACATCGAGCAGGATGCCGTCACCCTCCCGGCAGAGCAGGAAATCGGCCACGTACTTGCCCTGCGGCGTCAATAGCGCGGCATAGACAAGCCCCTGATCCAGCCTGGCAATGTCATTGGTGATCAGCCCCTGGAGGAAATGCTCGGCATCCGCGCCGCTGATCTTCAGAATGCTGCGTGTCATCGGCTCTCCCCTTCCGTCTTGTCGCGTAATATAAGCGCTCAGACGACAGGGAACAGGGGCAATGACATGCGCGCACGGCTTTCGGTGGTGATCCCCACGCTGAACGCGGGCGACAGCCTGCCCGCCTGCCTGACGCGGCTCATGCCCGGGGTGGAGGCCGCGCTGATCCGCGAGCTGATCCTCACCGATGGCGGCTCGACCGATACCACCCTTGCCATCGCTGAAGAGGCCGGGGCGCAGCTTGTCACCGGGCCTGCCTCGCGCGGCGGCCAGCTTCGGCGCGGAGTGGCGCAGGCGACGGGCGAATGGCTGCTGATCCTGCATGCCGACAGCCTCTTGCCCGACGACTGGCCCGCGCTGGTCGAGGCGCAGATGGCGCGCCATCGCCCCGCCCATTTCCGCCTGCGCTTCGATGCGCGTGGGCTGGCGCCCACACTTGTCGCCACCTGGGCCAATCTGCGGGCGCGCAGTTTGCGGCTGCCCTATGGCGATCAGGGCCTGTTGATTTCGCGCGCCGACTATGACGCGGTGGGGGGCTATCGCGACATCCCGCTGATGGAAGACGTGGCCATGGCCCGCGCCCTTGGCCGCCGCCTCGATGTCTTGCCCGGCCGCATCACCACCAGTGCCGCCAAGTATCGGCGTGATGGATGGCTCCGCCGCGGCGCGCGCAATCTCACACTTCTGATCCGCTATCTTCTGGGGGCGAGCCCCGAACAGCTGGCCCGAAAATACTGAGGGTTGGAATATGAGTATTTAAGGAACAATGAAACAGGCCCGCCCTTTCATTGTTCTCGAAATACTCCCGCCGGAGGCAGAATACTCTTCCGGCGCGGCCTCAGAACCAGGGTTTGCGTTCGACTTCAAACGCGTCCTGCATCTGTTGCTGGTCATATTCCGTCGCCACCCAGTCTTCAAAGCTGATCGGGCTCTCGGCATTGCGCGCCTCATAGCGGTCCAGGATGAAGCCCAGAATGCCGGTGCGCGAGAAACTCATATGCAGGTATTTCAGACCGAGCTGCTTGCGGGCCTCGCTGAGGGGGCGGCCCTCGATCACATGCAGGTAAAGCACCGAGGCGAACCCGGCCCGGTCGGCCCCGGATTTGCAATGCATCACGAACGGCTTCTCGATCTCGCGGAAGGCGCGGATCACCGCCAGGATATCCTCGCGCGGGGCCGCGAAGCGGGCGTGCAGCGTGCAGTTGACCAGGGTCAGCCCCAGCTCGCGACAGCTTTCCTCTTCCACCAGGTAATGCGCCGCCCCCGCAGCGCCCCGCAGGTTCAGGACCGACCGGATACCCATCGCCTTGAGTTTGACAAACCGCGCATGCGTCGGCTGGTTGGAGCGATAGACCCCCGGCGCCACCGGCCAGAAATTGGTCCAGAATTTGCGCAGCACCGCGTGGTCGAACCACAGGTTATAGATATGCGCGCGGCGGCGGTTCTCGGGGGTGGAGAGGTCGGTGTTGTAATAGGCGCGGGTCTCCCGCTCCCAGTCACCGATCCGCTTGATAAGGCCTTTGACCACCCTTGCCGCTCCTTTGTGTCGTCAGCCGCCCCCATGTAGGGGCAGGGGGGGCGGCTGGCAAGGCGATTGACGACGCGGATGCGCCGCGTAATGTGCGCCACGACGTTGAGGAGCCAAGCCATGCCCCATATCCCCGGACCTGCCTATCGCGCCATTCCCGGACCCTCGGTGATGCCCGAGGAAGTGCTGCGCGCCATGCACCGGCCCGCGCCCAACATCTATGGCGGCGATCTGGAGGTGCTGACGGCGGGGCTGATCCCCGATCTCAGGCGCGTCGCGCGCACCGATGGGGCGGCCACGATCTATATCGGCAATGGCCATGCCGCGTGGGAGGCCGCGCTGGCCAACACGATCGCACCGGGTGAGGCGGTGCTGGTGCCCTGTACAGGCCGGTTCGGGCATGGCTGGGCTGAGATGGCCGAGGCGCTGGGTGCCGAGCCGCAAATCCTCGATTTCGGCAAACAGGCGCCGGTGGATATGGACCGGCTGGACGCGGCCCTGCGCGCCGACAAGACGCACAGGATCAAGGCCGTGCTCGCCACCCATGTGGACACCTCCACCTCGGTGCTCAATGACATCGCTGCCATGCGCGCCGTGCTTGATGACACAGGCCACCCGGCGCTGCTGATGGCCGATTGCATCGCCTCGCTCGCCTGTGACCGGTTCGAGATGGACGCCTGGGGCGTCGATGTCATGGTCGCAGCCAGCCAGAAGGGGCTGATGGTCCCGCCCGGCCTTGCCTTTGTCTTTTTCAACGCCCGCGCCGCCGAGAAACGCAAGCACATGCCCCGGGTCAGCCGCTATTGGGATTGGACCCCTCGCGCCGATCCCGAGCTGTTCTACCAGTATTTCTGCGGCACCGCCCCCACCCATCATCTCTTTGGCCTGCGCGCCGCGCTCGATATGATCCATGCCGAGGGGATGGAGGCGATCTGGACCCGCCACGAAACGCTCGCGCACGCGATCTGGGCCGCTGCTGACGCCTGGCAGGAAGGCGGCGCGTTGCGGCTTAATCTGGCCAATCCGGCGCATCGCAGCCATGCGGTCACCTCGCTCAGCCTGCCGGCGCCCAAGGGGACCGAACTGCGCCACTGGGTCGAGGCCGAACTGGGCGTCACACTGGGCATCGGGCTGGGCATGGCCGAACCGGGCAGCTATGCCGCAGACGGGTTTTTCCGTTTCGGGCATATGGGCCATGTCAACGGGCATATGATCATGGGGCTGCTGGGCGCGGTCGAGGCCGGGCTGACCGCCCTTGATGTGCCGCATGGGCGCGGCGCGCTTGAGGCGGCGGCGGCAGTTCTGGCTACCGGCGGCGGCGCGCCCCGATCCGGCTGATCACCTTGTCGAGCACATAGCCCAGCACAAGGATCGCAGGCAGGCCGATCCAGGCCCAGATCACCATGAAGATCCACAGCATGTTCACCAGCCCCATCACCAATGCGGCGTTGGTGTAATCGGGGGCCGGGCTGATGGGTCGCTGTCTCATGAGACAGAGCTTACCGCAGAAAATGCATCTGTCAGGTTAATTCTTTGTGTGGTGCTTGTTTCAGTGGGGCTCCGCCGCTGCTTCGGGTCTCAGCGCCTTGCCTCGGCCAGCGCTTCGGGCAGGGCCGCCGCAAAGGCCGCCATATCCTCTGCCCGGCCGCAACTGACCCGGATACAGCGGTCCTGCGGGGCCACAAAGGGCATGCGCACAAAGACCCCGCGCCCCACCAGCCCGGCCAGCACCGCACGGGCAAAATCGCCATCGCGCCCGCAATCCACCGCCACGAAATTGGTGGCCGAGGGCAGGGCGCTCAGCCCGTTTTCCGCCGCGATCCGGGTGATCTCCCCGCGTGAGGCCACCACCTCGTCACGCACATGCGCCAGCCACGCCTGATCCTGCAAAGCGGCCAGCGCGCCGATCTGCGCCACCCGGTTCATCCCGAAATGGTTGCGGATCTTGTGAAAGGCGGTGATCAGGGGCTCTGCGCCAAAAGCATAACCCACGCGCGCCCCCGCCATGCCATAGCCCTTGGAAAAGGTGCGCATACGGATGACCCTTGGGTCGTGCACGTCAATGCGAGGAACAGCCTCCTCCGGGGCAAACTCCGCGTAAGCCTCGTCAAGCAGCAGAAGACAGCCCTCGGGCAGGTCGGTCAGCGCCGCCTCGATCTCGGCCCCCGTGGTCCAGCTTCCCATCGGATTGTCTGGATTGGCGAAATAGATCAGCTTGGCATCCACGTCGCGCGCCTTGGCGATCAGCGCAGGCAGGTCTTCGCAATCTTGCGCATAAGGCACCTTGTGCAACACCCCGCCAAAGCCGGCCACATGATAGTTGAACGTCGGATAGGCCCCGTCCGAGGTCACCACCGTATCGCCCGCGCCGACCAGCAGCCGCACGAGATAGCCCAGAAGCCCGTCAATGCCTTCGCCCACCATGATGCAGGGCATTGGCACGTCCAGATGTGCCGCCAGGGCGGTGCGCAGATCATGGCTCGTCGGGTCGCCATACATCCAGATCTCCCCCGTCGCCGCCTGCATCGCGGCAATCGCACCGGGCGAAGGGCCAAAGACGCTTTCGTTTGCACCCAGCCGCGCGGCAAAGGCCGCGCCACGGTTGCGCTCCTGCTCTTCGGGGCCGACAAAAGGCACGGTTGCGGGCAGCGATTGGGCAAGCGGGGTGAGGCGAGGTCCTGTCATGCGGGGCAGAGTGGGGCATCCTTCGGTGGCGCGCAAGCCCTTGAAACGCGCCGGTTCGCGCCTTAGGTGAGAATCGTTCGCAACAAGTAAGGGGCCGTGTCATGCCCAACCTCTCGCGCCGCGGCTTCATCGCCGCCGCCCTTGCCGCCGGAACGGTGCGCAGCCTGCCCACCA